>NZ_JBYTEI010000002.1:754707-1139147 GCF_058792415.1 Niabella sp. CPT15-335-S11 | reverse complement strand
ATTTTCAAAATTTAAAGTTAACAATTCATACAATTGATAACTCTAATTTCTTTGGCCGAACATCGGGGGAGCTTACAGGTCCGGCAATTCTATCAGATCTATACTTGTTGGAGCGCTATTCCTATGACCAGTATCAACCAGTGCTGTCTCCCAAAAATAAAGGCTCTTCTCTAATAGGTCCTGAAATTCAAAAGTGGAATCTCCTAAGAGCGGTCCGTAAAAACGGTGGCGGTACATTGCTTCAGCGTCATTTAAGGCAACATCCTTATGATTCCAGCTAAATAAGGCGAAAAAATATAGACCCCGCCAAAAGGTTTCAAAGTGAGGAGAGCTGTCGTCCCAGGCGGTACACAGTATTCCATTTAATTTTTTATCGGCGGTGATCTGGCAAAATTCTTTTATCGGTTGAAAGTTAGAATGTCTACGCGGAAGCATCGGCCATTTTGTTTGGGCAGCGGTGGCAGCCATCAGATTTAAATGATTGGATTTGTACCAGTCAATAATTTTTAAGTTTCCTAATAACGCCGGGTTGCCATAATTCCAGCGCATGTAAACACAGTTTTGAGGAAACAGGTGGAGGTTTTCATCTAATTTATTTTTATTTTCCTGCCATATCTTTTTTACTTCCTTTTCCGGCATGGTTGGATCATAGGTTGTTTGATAAAGGTCGGCAAGTTTTAAAACCATATCATCCCAGAAAATAGGGATTCTGTTATGCTGCTTTGCAAATGCGCAAACTTTGTTGAGCCAGTACATCTGCAATTCAAAAGGTTTCATTCGGGACTGTTTAGATAAATCAGACTGTCCGAGGCGACCTACTTCATCACCGCCTATATGTAAATATTTACCTCCGGGAGTCGCTGCAATTGCATCCTCATATAGAGAAAATTGTAAATCATAGGTTCCTGAATCGAGAGGTGAAAATGCCCAGTCTGAACTGGGATCTTCCCGAAGTCTTTTATATTGTTCATGCTTAAGGATAAAAGAAGCATGTCCGAGGCCTTGTACTAATGGGCTGACCTCAATATTACGTTCGCGAGCATATCGGCTAATAGCAGCAAATTGCTCTACAGATATTGCATCATCTGCACCAACTATCTGTGCTTTACGATAGCGCAGTTTGTCCTCAAACTCCACAATAACAGCATTTACTTTTATGCGTGCGAGCTGGTCTATCATTTTATAATAATAACCTATTGCATCTAAATGATGTTTTAAGTCTAAATGTATAGCACGGTATGCTGTATTTGGATAATCTGTGATTCGACACGCGGGAATTTTAACTTGCTGATCAAATGCATCCTCCAATAGTTGTAATAGTGTTTGACATCCATAGAATAAACCCGACTGCGCACGGGCATTAATTATCACTTGGTTATTTTTAATTTCCAACACATACCCTTCAGGGGAAATGGGCACATCGCCGGTGCTCGAAATATTTAGTGTGAGAATCCCCTCCCCGGATTTGTTTGTGAGGCGTAATGATTTTAAAGGTTCATATAAAACAGGTCTGGTAGCTGTACCTGAAAGATATATTTCTATGAGTGAGTTATACGATATTCCTTCTTTTGAAGATATTAATTCGACTTTTTGTGGTGACGGTATTAATTTAAAACAAGACGGGAGATTATCAGTAGCATGGGTATCTATACAATAAAGCAAGGCGATGCTTAACAACGTTTTTAATAAAAGATTCATGATGTTTACCTTTAATAAATAATTATTTAAAGCCCATACTATGTATAGCTTTCAAATTCTCGGCAGCACATTCAAGTGGGGCCCTATCCTGGTATTCTGATTGCTCTATAATGAAATACTTCGTACCCGTCTTACGGGCATAGGTGATAATTTCTTTTATGGGTATTACTCCTTTGGTCAATAAAGTACTTTCATAAAAGCTCCCATTCGGACGTGGTGTACTTCTTTTTAATTCATCCCTTATATGCATTAGTAAAAACCTGCCGGGATATTTTTTTAAAAAATCCATTGCTCTGCCTCCGGCCCCATACATGTTGCCGATATCCATTTCTTGTTGTACTAGGTTTTTGTCAGTTAATTGAAGAAGGAGATCGTATAATACGGTACCCCTTAATCGGTGATTAAATTCATAGTTTTCGCTATGATAACCGAAATGAATCCCTGACTTTTTGCAGAGATCCCCGGTTTTATTAAACATATCAATGTAATGTTCGAAGGCATCCATATCTTGACAGAGGCTCGTATCTAAACCTGGCGATATCATGAACTTCATTCCAACGTCTGCTGCATCTTTGATGGTTTGCTTCCATTCATTGGTAAAGTCATTGGCAACTTTATCCCATTCCTTTGAACGAAGAGAGCTGTGGCCGCTTTCCATTCGTAATCCTAAATCGGTTAAGAGCTTTTTAAATTCTCGAATGGAATAACCATAAAATTTGCCATTCGCGTAACCCGCATGTTCTACATATTTATACCCCATTTCGGAAAGCTTTCTAAGAGTGCCTTCCGGATCCTTTTTCATATCATCTCTAACACTGTATAACTGTATTCCGAGAATGATATCAGTTTTTTTTTCAGTGAAAATTAGCGGTATAGATGTAATACCAGCAATTGCCAGACTACTGTTTTTGATAAACTCGCGACGTGAAGTTTTCATAAAATATATTGGGAAATGGTTAATACTATTGAAACTATATAATGACTTAAATTATTTTGGAGGGTTAATTTTAATGGAATATTTCCTAATGATTTCGCCTTTTTATAAAAGTGGGTTCCTTGATGAGCACCATTTTGAGTGCTTTAAGGATTGTTAGTGAAACACTATGCTGCCTGCTCAAATATTTAATTAAACAAAACGGTACCGAATTTCTTGTAATCGTGAAAGTTCTTACGTGTTTGTTGCCATGACCAGGTCGATACTCCGCTATCATAATCAATTCGATAAAAATTAGCGCGCCATTTTGTACCTTTTTTGGGAGGGACATTCGACAATGGATTAAGTAATACAAAGGGAATAAAGCATTCAGCCGTCCAAGACGTAATACTATCTTCCGACGATGCCGCCTTGTTTATATGGGTTTTATGACGTGTTTTCCTGGTGGCTTCATAATGCCAGGGTCTCCACCCAAAAAAAGCTCCATCGTTATTGAGTACTAAAATGGGCAATTCGTAGTTTAATGGCGAGAGCTCATACTCAAAGTATACCGGTACTTTTTCATCCGTCCAGAAAAATACTTCCACGACGTCCTCATTGTATAGATCTAGGAAATCCCCTCTGAGTGTCGCGGAAATCTTCTTATCATCACATTGAAATAGGCAATATATACCCTCATTTGAATATAATAATTTTACCCGGGTTTGATAAATGATTTCACCTTTCCGTTGAGGTAAATTCAGCCATTTGGAAACTTCCTAGTTTTTAGAGCTGCCATCTCCTGTAATCTCAAAGTCTGCGGTCTTCATTATAGTCAGTTCACTTTCTTTTGAAAGACCTGCATCGGGGAATTGGATATTCAAAAAAGAGGATGGCAAAAACAAGAAGTACATCAAACTATAAAGCATTAAAAATCGATTTTCTTTGGGCTTATTTTTTTGGCTTTTATTTGGTGGGTAACATCGGAAATAATCTTCTAATGTCGTCGTCGCTGGGCTGTGTCCCATATTCGCAAATTTCAAATGCTTCTGCCTGTACAACCTGATCTCCCCGCCCTTTTCCATACCATTTTTCAAGCGATTTTCTTACGTCAGGCGTTATTGTTACTAGCCGACGTTTTGAGAGCCATTTTTCCTTATCGGCATTATTTTTAGGAACCTGGTCGGAAAAGTGACCAATCCATGGCAGCCATTCATACATCTGGGATTGATGAGCATCTAACGCATGGATTTTCTGATCATATACTTGGGAGATATCTATAGCAATATCTGGCCTAAAAGGATTAGGTCGTTGGAAACGATCCTGAAAATACAAAAATACCGGGTTCTTTTTCAAGGCTGGTACTTCGGGCTCCACATGAGGAACACCCACCATATAGGCTGCGTCCTGAACTAATATGCCTGTATAGCGATGATCAGGATGATAATCATTTGGACGTGGCGCAATTACAACATCAGCGTTCCACTCTCTAATTTTCTTTATAATCTCATACCGTACTTTTAACGTTGGTTCCAGCTGCCCATCGTGATTGTTTAACACGTCGTAAGTCACTCCGAACCGTTTCCCAGCTTCCTGTGCTTCCGCGAACCTTCTTGTGGCTAAAACTGCCCCACTTTCTTTTTGATGGCCGGCATCCCCGTTAGTAACCGCCAAAAATTTAACTGCATAACCCATTTTTGCGTAAAGGATTGCGGTGCCCCCGCCATTCTGGTCACAATCATCAGGGTGTGCTCCTATCATAATTATACGAACCTTACCATCATTAGGCGAGGCTGATGTGGAATTTATATTTTGGAATTCATTTGACACGTCGTTTTTATTGCTACTGAAAGAACCCAAAAAAAGTATTGAAATTACTAGAAAAGGAAATAATCTTTTAATTCTAATGTTCATTTTAGGATTTTATGTTTCAAAGGTTTATTGTAACGGAAATTAAAAAGTAAACGTTATCTTAAACTAAAGGATTTTATATGGGTTACGGATTTGATGTCATTGTTATTAAAATTTGATTTTAGGATGGATGAATGCTGGCGACAATTTATTTAAACCGACTCTATTGGTGCTCAATTCAAATCATCTTATCCGGATTCCAGTTAATAATTCTCTTTTCAAAATAACTTAGATTTGAAAGTAAAGCAGGGGCGGCAGCTCGTAAAGCAAATGGCACGTCTTCTTTTACGGATTTCTTATTCCGGAAAGCATCAAAGAAGTTAATGAAGTGATCCAAATCAGCGTCATATCCCGGAGGTGCCTTGTATTCCTCCTCAGTCGGTCCGATTATTTCGAACTTTTTTGGATATTTTGCATTGTACTCCCGCAAAAATTCCTTTTGTATAGCTTCGGGAAAGGTGTTAATTGTGTAACCCGGGGCATCGGACATTTTCTTCTTCGTTAAAGTCACTGAGGTCCCTGAAATAACCATTTGCCCTTCACTTCCAACGAACCTGAATCTCTGCCCCCCTCCTGAGCCATCTTCAAAATTTACACGTAATGTTAGATTGAACGCCGGGTGAGTACTAGTTTTGGGGTAATCGTAAATTCCTACCATAATATCGGGGACATCGCGACCGTCTTTCCAGAAACGCAAGCCTCCGCTTGTCATTATCCTATTTGGACCATTGGAATCAAGAATAAAATGAAGTCCGGAAAACAAATGGACAAATAAATCCCCCGCGACACCTGTACCATAGTCTTGATAATTGCGCCATCGAAAAAAGCGTATTGGATCAAAGGGTATTTTTGGGGCTTTGTTACTTAAGAACTTGTCCCAATCAACCGTTTGTGAGGAAGCATCTGGAGGAATAGAGTATTGCCATGCTCCTTGAGCTGAATGCCTGTCATAATAAACTTCCACAAAATTTAACTCACCTATAGAACCGCTTTTATAAAGCTCCTTGGCCTTGGCGTAAATAATGGAGCTCACTCTTTGGCTACCTACCTGCACCAACTGTTTTGTCTCTTCTTGCACCTTAATCATTTCATGCCCTTGCTCGATTTTCTGTACGACCGGCTTTTCGCAGTAAAGTGCCTTTCCCGCCTTTAATGCGGCTATGCCAATTTGAGAATGCAAATGATCTGGAGTAGCTAAAATAACTGTATCAATATCCGACCTTTGCAAGATTTCTCTGTAATCCCGAGTTGTATAAATGTCTTTTCCGAAAACTTCTTTCGCTCTGAGTAAACGGCCATCATATAAATCGGAAACGGCCAGCAGCTTCACACCTGGCACTTTCAATGCCGTAATCGTGTCATTTGTTCCTTGAATGCCTCCTCCAATTAAGGCAACTTGTATATTATCATTAGCTGTAATTTTTTTTTTGTATTCGATAAGATTGCTGATTACATTTTTGTTATCAGCTAGTAAAACTGAGGGCGCAACGGTTGCAATAACGGTGCCGCCAGCTATCCTTTTAAGAAAATTACGACGCGAATTTTTAGAGTAGTTTTTCAAAATATGAAAATGTTCGTTTAATTATTCGATAAATTCTTTCAGCTGATGAAACAACAAGCATTGAACCCATAAATCATTAGATATGGTCCTAAGTTTAACATTACACGTAGCACCTCAGGTGACTTAATTTTATCTTGAAGTGTCCGATGATAAATTGATTTAGTTCGGGTAGTGGCTAAACATTTCCGGACTACCCCTCTCATTATAAAGATGAAAGTGTAGGTCAAAATGTACTAGTAGATTGAAAAAAAAGTTATAACTGTATTAAGATGGCAGCTCATATTGGGGTTAAAAATGAAATTTTTACCCAAGAAAGAACACTGCTGCCAAACCGGCTTGTTGAGGACAATTGAAGTGTTTGGTAAATGTGGGCTGCTGTGGATTTCTTACATAAGATTATCTTATGAAAGCGTTTAAATAATTTTCAAAAACAAAAATCCGATTGCGGCTTTGGCCCGTGGTTTCCTTTAAGATATTGGCGGCTATCATTTGCTCAATCAGATTGTTAGCGGCTTTGTAGCTTAGGCCTGTTGCCTTTGTGGCATCATCGACGGTGATCATTGGGTTTTGCAAAAGTGTATGGAGTAACTTTAAACCTGCTTGTGCCCTGCGCCCAAAGTGATATTGTATCTGCTGTTCGGTTACTTTCTTTAGCTGTAATACCTCCTGCAAGGTGGCTACGGCTTGGCCCGCGGTTTGCTCCACGCCAACCAAAAAATATTTGATCCAATTTAGCATGTCGTGATGAGTTCGAACGCGTGTGAGGTTATCATAATATAAACCCTTGTTTCTTTCAAAAAAAGTCGACAAGTACAGCAGTGGTTTCTCAATAATCTTAAGGCTTACAAGATATAATGTAATTAGCAAGCGCCCTATACGCCCGTTTCCATCTAAAAAAGGGTGTATAGTTTCAAATTGGTAATGCGCAATTGCTATTCTCACCAGGGAGGGCAAGTGTATCTCGTTATTATGTAAGAAATTTTCCAGGTCGCTCATTAACTCCGGGACCAGGTCATGGTGAGGTGGTATAAATGCGGCATCGGCCAGTGAAAGGCCGCCGATCCAGTTTTGGCTGGTGCGGTATTCCCCAGGCAACTTGTGCTCGCCTCGTACATTATTCATGAGGATGCTGTGGGTTTGCCTGAGCAGGCGCCCGGAAATCGGCAAATGTTCAAGGCTTGCAATGGCATTATTCACTGCCAGGATATAGTTGTTAACTTCCCTCCAATCATTTCTTTTTTCGGGTTTAATTTCTGATTCAGGCAGTAGGGCTTCATTCATGTTTGTTTGTGTTCCTTCAATCCGACTGGAAACAACCGCCTCTTTGGTAACATGCACTTGTATAAATAGATCAATATTGGGAACAAAACGCGAAAACGAGTTTAGTTCGCCAAGCTTAATAGCGGCCCTTTCCAGCAAATTGTTCAATTCGGCACTTTGCCACTGCCAGGTATCATTGATTTTCGTTGGGGCAAAGTATTGATAACGAATGCCCTTTCGCTTATTTCCGGATTGATAACGCTCTAATTGTATCATGTAGCAAAAGTAAAATAAAAAATCGGTTATTTTACTTTCGTGCCTAAAAGTAAAATAAAAAATCGGTTATTTTACTTTCGGACTACTTTTGAGAACCTGTTTTCAGCGGGTTGTATCTATTCATAGATGCCTGAGAGGGGGAAATAAGGGCAGCTTCCACGGGAATGACCATTTTGGGCAGTCCTAAAAAACTGCCCTATTTTCTATAATTTAGTCGGACAATAGTGATAATTATTATTCCGGATATAAATGAATGTTGCTTTTGTTTAATTGAATTAATTGTGTAAGAATCTAAATCTAAAAAGATGCAACAACAATGGCCTGTCCTTTCCTATCAAAAAGGCAAAGCAACGTACGACACATTACACATGTTTACACAGATTGTGGGGAAAATAAAATTGGAAATCCTTCCATGGGTCAATCATTCATGGCATGTTACTTTACATATTGTGCCTTACGGTTTGACAACCCAAGCCATGCCTTACAAAGATCAGAGTTTTCAAATTGATTTCAATTTTATCGAACATCAATTAAAAATAAAAACAAGCAAGGGCGAACTTCGTCAATTTGGCCTGCACGGAATTTCTGTTGCTGATTTTTATAAAAAGATTTTCAAATTGCTTGGTGATTTAAAAATTGATGTAAAAATAGATTCGATCCCTTCAGAAATAGCGGATCCGGTCCCTTTTGAAAAAGATGTGATTCATAAAAGTTATGTAAATGAGCAGGTGGCTGCTTTTCACAATGCCTTGTTGAGAATACAGGATGTGTTTATGAAGTTTCGAAGTACATTTAAAGGAAAGTGCAGCCCGATTCATTTTTTCTGGGGAGGTTTTGATTTAGCGTTATCTTTTTTTTCTGGAAGGAGAGCGCCAAAACATCCCGGGGGAATTCCAGGCATGCCCGACTGGGTCGCGGAAGAAGCCTATTGCCGCGAAGTAAGTAGCTGTGGTTTTTGGACAGGAGGCGAAGGGCTTGCAGAGGCAGTGTTCTACGCTTATTTATATCCTGAACCCGAAGGATATAGGATTGCAAAAGTGCAACCTTCGGAGGCATATTACAACGCTACTTTCAGAGAGTTTATGTTACCTTATTCGGCTGTGCAGCAAGCAAAAGATGCTGAAACAAAATTGCTTGAATTTTTGCAGAGCACATATGTTGCAGGTGCTGATTTGGCAAACTGGGACAGAGAAATGCTGGAAGATTGATTAAGTTCTTCCGGTATTTTCATTAAAAGTTTCTTTACTCATATTCCGAAAATACCTGGTCCACATAACACCAAAGCCATTTTTCGCCCGGTTCGGCGGAGATTATCACCGGATGCTGCGTATGATTGTGATGTTTCGTCATGTGTTTATGTGGCGAAGAATCGCAACATAATGTAACGCCGCAGGTCTGGCAGGTTCGCAGATGAAGCCATTCGCTATCTGTTTTGATACATTCTTCACAAACCAATTCTTTGGGTTGTTTTAGTGATTTTATTTCCCTGATATGTTCGCAAACGGGCTGTTGCTCTTCCATAACAATATTATTTAACTGGTGTAAATTTAGTACAGAAAAGTCAAACCCAAAGGGGCAGACTCAACATCTCAACCAACTTACCACCTGAAAACAACACCTACCCTGGCATTGATCCCTTCACCCGCAACGGTTTTGTCGCGGAGAGGGGCCGCCCATTGTGAACGGGCAGGAAGGTAGGTCGTGTTGAATAAATTATTTACCGCTAAAGACGCGCCAATCTTCTCTGTGAACTGATATTGTGCAGAGAAATTAACGACTGTATACGGCTTCAAGGGAACTTCTGCATAGTTGTATTTCCAACCACCTTTACCATCAGCAACCGGCGCAAACCGCTTTCTCGCTCCCATATGCACGCCGCTTAAAAACAACGTCGCTTTTGACACGGGATGAAACGTTACGTACGCCGTCGTCTTGGGTGCAGCAATGAACTCAGAATTGATATTATATAACTGGTAGGGATTATCAGCCTTATGCGTCATACCTTCCACGTAGGAATAAGTGGCACCCGCATCCAGCTTGTCTTTCAGGATGCCAACCTGCGCGGATACATCCGCACCGTAAATCTTTTGCGGCGTTTTCGCGGGCTCATACCTGTTTTCGACATTGTTGTAAACCAGGCCAACACCGGTTTTGGAGGTGCTGTAATATCCGGTTGCTTCGAACCGGACAGGACCAAAATACGACAGGAACCCAAATTCATAATTGTTGGTCACCGGCGCTTTCAAATTGAGCGTGCTCACAACATCCGGGTTAGTCGCTCCCTGAAGTATCCGGCCTACATTTGGCAAGGTATATCCTTGCGAAAAATTCAGGTACGGGCTGAAGGCCTTATATTTCACATATCTTGTCCCGATATTGAACGACAGGTTCCTGAATTCCTCACGACCGGCATTAATGTGGTTCGATGGATTATAGGTCTTGTCAGATCTCACCGTGGGAAGCGTTGCGTAAGCATCCGTATGAAGCAACATATTGTCGTACCTCAACCCCGCCTTCAGCACCCAATTATCATAAAACTTTAGCGCAGACTGAAGATAAGGGGCGATGCTTACTAAATTCAGATTCGGGATCCAGACACGGCCATCCAGCAGCGACCTGTTTGTTTGATCTTTCAAAATATCCAGACCGTAAGTGAGCGTCCAGTCGAGGTTTCCGAGATCAAGCCGGGTATTGAAATTAGGCCTGAACCCATATTTTTCAGCATGAATAACCGACTGCCCCCCACCTTCAAAAAAATTAGGTGAATAATAGAAGATATTTTTGGATTTAGCATAATAAACATCAGCCGCAAAAACGGTGGTTCCCGCGAAGATCTCGTTGGCGGTATAAGTCAGCGAAGCGTTTCCCGTACTCAGTCCGGTTGGTTTTTCCGGGTAGTCGCTGGTCTTTGGAACACCATAACCGGGAGTGATCTTATAGTCGCCGGTAGCATTATAGACTTCTATCGAGCTGTTGAAAGGTGCAAAGGGTGTTTCGAGTTTGGATTGATAGAGGTTTCCGGAAAAGCGGAGCTGCTGCTTCTCCGAAATGGCGTAACCCAGGTTACCATACAAACTCAGAATCTTTGTGTTATCCAAGCCATAGATCGGGAACAAGGGCTTTTTATCGGGGCTGTATTTGTTGCCGGTTTTTTCATAACTCATTCCGGCGTAATAACTCCATTTTTTACTGTTACCGTAAAGCGACTGATGCAGGCCAAAGCCTAATGCGTTTTTAGTGTTTGCCAGGTTAGAGGTACCCCAGATATTGGTAGTGCCATGGATTGGACCGGCAGAAACCGGCGCCTGCCTGGTTATGTAATTCACAACACCGCCGGTACCACCTACGCCATAGGCTGCTGACGCGCCTTTGATCACTTCAACGCGTTCCAGATCCATGGGCAGAAAGGATTTTATTTCAGCCTGGCCGGGAATCAGCGGGGTGGATTGAGGTATGCCATTGACCATCACCAGGAAGTCCCTTCCGCGCATGGTTTGTCCCCAGTTGAAGTATGTACCGGTACCCGAACCCAGGCCGGGTACCTGCATTTCAAGCACATCGGTGATGTTGGAAGTCTGGGCCAGGTATTTTTTAATCGCCTGTGCATTTACGACCGTTATTGAAGCGGGTGTTTCCTGCAGCAGCTCGCGGCCCCTGCCCGCGGTAACAACCACTTCTTCCAGCAGGCTGCCCTCTGCAACAGCGGTAAGGTTCAACGTCAGGGACTGACCGCTAACGAGGTGTAAGGTTTTCTGCTGTGTTTGAAAACCAACAGCCGAAAGAATCAGCGTGTAATGGCCGGCTGGCAGGTTGTCGATGCTAAAATATCCCTGTGTGTTGGTCGTTGTACTGAAAGACGTACCTGAAAGTTGAATATTCGCCGAGGGCAGCGGTGCTCCGTGTTGATCGGTCACCGCCCCGTTAATAGATGCAGTTTGTGCTTGTACACTCACTGTGAATAGTATGCAGATCAGAATTGCTGTAAGTTTTGACATAGTATTTTTTTAAACCCGGCGAAGTTCTGTTCCTGATGCTGTCAAAGCTTACGAAATCGGGAAAAGAATTTACATAATGCGGAAAAATTTGGGATCTGGCATCGCTTTCGCTGCACCTTCATCTACTTTCGCGCTCATAAATCAACATCATTGTCAAAGAGTTTCTTTGTCTGGGTAAGAGGTCTGGATAAAACCTACCCGCAGATCATGGCTCACAGGCAATGAGGTGGTCCAAAATACCGAATCATTGAAATTTGGGAAGCGCATATTTGCATGGCATCATTGGTGCGGACTGATCGCAGGGGCTTTTCTGCTGCTGATGAGCATCAGTGGGTCTATGCTTGTTTTTTCAGATGAAATTGAACAAGCTTACTATCCTCATCTATCGCTGAACACAACACCCAATGCGCCGGTGACCTACGATGCTTCTTTCGGCAAGGTCCGCGATCAATATCCGGGGTGGAACATCCGCCTTTACCCGTCCCCCAAAGCGGACAGTCCCGTTATCTATCAACTCAGAAAAAAAGGGGAGAAGAAGCAGGTGTTCATGGACCCTGTGTCAGGTGACGTACTGCACGTGATGGATAACGCGCAAAATCAGTTTCAGAATCATCTGCTAACCCTGCATTATACGTTGTTTGCCGGTACCATCGGCCAGGTTATTATCCTCCTGGTGGGAATCGTGTTTTTCATCTGTATTGTCACAGGACTTTATATCTACCGGAAAGTCATCCTGAAGGTCTTGTTGTTTAAAGTGAAGCTCAACCGGAATAGCCGCCACGCTTTTTATTCTTCACTTCACCGACTAGCGGGGGTGTATGGGTTGCTGTTCCTCTTGCTCGTTGTCGCTACAGGTACTTCTATCGCCATTAGGATTCTTTCGGCAAAAGCTGAAAACGGAAAGACGCGATCGCCCGAAACTGCGACCAGGCAGGTTTCCATGGACAAAGCGGTAGCCTACCTGCGATCTGCCCATCCCGATTTTACTATTGGAATGATTGCCGTTCCCGCGGATGGCCAGGTAGTGCAGATCCGCGGCCGTTTCCGGGATGATCCCTTTTACTACGGATCCTATTACAGTTTAATTGTTTTTGATGCGGAAACCGGGAAGCCGCAAAAGATGGAGGCCCTGCGCGATCAGCCCTTTGGTAAGAAATGGATGACGATGGTATCCCCGCTGCATTTTGGAAACTATGGTGGATTGCCGATCAAGATCATCTACAGCATCCTCGGCCTGACACCCGGTTTGCTGAGTATCACCGGTTTCGTGATCTGGCGGAAGAGAAATAATTTCAAAAGGCGGCGCCAGATTGGCTAACATTAATTCAGCACAAAGCATTGCTTCCTGCCGGCCTTGGGACTCAATTTCCTGATTTTTATGGGCTAGTTGCCACTTTTCTTACGTTCTGCCAATTTACCAGATTCTTTTTGGAAACAGTGTTCCTGACCGGATTTTGAATAAATAGGTTGCGAACTCAAAATAAACCATGCAAATCTAACACTTAATGTTAAATTTGCATGGTGATTGAACGGATTCTGACCAAAAAAGTAAAAGATGCGCTCAGGCGCAGTCCATCTGTTGCGCTCATGGGGCCAAGGCAAGTCGGAAAGACGACGCTTGCCATGAAGGTAGCCACGGAAATCCCATCCGTTTATCTTGATCTTGAAAGTCGCCTCGACCTGCAAAAAGTCAAAGATATTGACAATTTTCACGCTGCAAACAGCGATAAACTCATCATTCTCGACGAAGTGCAGCGACTTCCTGAAATCTTCCCGTCCATTAGAGGAATTATCGATGAAGAGCGCAGGAAAGGAAACAAAACCGGCCTATTTCTTTTTCTCGGATCTGCATCGATGGCATTACTTCAGCAATCCGGCGAGTCGCTCGCTGGTCGGATCAGCTACCTGGAATTGTATCCGGTTAATTTGATTGAATATGCTGGCCAGAATCTGGATCAGATGAATCTGCAGTGGCTGAGGGGGGGATTCCCTGAAAGCTTGCTGGCAGATTCAGACACAGACAGCCTTCTTTGGCGACAAGACTTCATCCGGACTTATCTGGAGCGGGATATCCCACAGTTGGGCCCGAGGATTCCAGCAACCACTTTGGAAAGATTCTGGACCATGCTAGCGCACAACCAAGGGGCTGTTCTGAAAGCATCTGTTCTGGGACGAAGCCTCGATGTGTCTGCCGTAACAGTGGGTCGCTATCTTGATTTGATGTCCGACCTACTGCTGGTAAGACGTTTGCAGCCCTGGACATCAAACGCAGGCAAACGGTTGATCCGTTCGCCGAAAGTATATATCCGTGATAGTGGGATTACTCATGCATTACTGAACATTCCGGCTTATAACGACCTTATTGGCCATCCGGTCGTGGGGGGGAGCTGGGAAGGTTTTGTGATTGAAAATATTCTTTCAGTGGCACCGTCAACAGCCAGGCCCTACTTTTACCGGACGCAAGCGGGTGCAGAAATTGACCTGGTGCTGGAGTTTTCAGCCCGGGATAAATGGGCTATTGAAATTAAAAGAAATTCGGCACCATCGCTTTCAAAAGGTTTCCACATCGGTAGTGAAGATATTGGCGCAGACCGGCGTTATGTTGTGTATTCGGGGAAAGATACTTTTTCCATGGGTGAAGGTGTAACGGCCATTTCCTTATATGGACTGATGAACGAAATCTCTGGCAGACAAACTAATTCCTGATCCAGTCTTTTCAAATTCCGTCCTCTACTTTGTTCCACAACTCTGTGGAACCTGGATTCAATTTCCTTAACTTCGTGACTGTTAAAAATTACACCATATGTCACAGGCACAGGATTGGAAGCAATACCAGAAAGATAATCAGGAACGTTTTCTGCAGGAAATGATGGACCTGCTCCGGATCCCATCGATCAGCGCGCGGGATGAACATAAGGAAGATATGGTGCGCTGCGCAAAAGCAGTGCGGGAAGCGATGTTGGCCGCGGGTTGCGACAAGGCCGAAGTAATGGGAACCGACGGACACCCGGTGGTATATGGTGAGAAACTGGTCGATCCAGCAAGCCCGACGGTGCTAGTTTACGGACATTATGATGTACAGCCCGTAGAACCGCTGGAAGAATGGAAAACGCCGCCATTTGAACCAACGATCATTGACGGGAAAGTATTTGCCCGGGGCAGCGCGGACGACAAAGGTCAGTTTTACATGCATATCAAAGCCCTTGAGACTATGGTTAAAACCAATACCATGAGCACCAATATCAAATTTATCATCGAAGGAGAAGAGGAGATAGGTTCGCCCAACCTGGGCAGCTTCGTGGCTGCGCATAAAGACCTGCTAAAAGCAGATGTGATCCTGATTAGCGACAGTTCGCTGCTGAGCATGGAAAATCCAAGCCTGGATACCGGCGTACGCGGGCTTAGTTATATTGAAGTGGAAGTAACGGCCGCGGCCAGGGATCTGCACAGCGGGACTTACGGAGGTGCGGTAGCCAACCCAATTGTCGTGCTGTCAAAAATGATCGCCGACTGCCATGATGAAAATCATCATATCACCATCCCGGGTTTTTATGATGATGTGGATGTTACCACCCAGTCCGAGCGGGAGCTGATCAACAAGGCGCCGTTTGATGAAAAAGAATACAAAGAAGAAATTGGCATTCTAGAGCTGGTGGGAGAGAAAGGCTATTCTACCTACGAAAGAACAGGCATACGCCCAACGCTGGAGTTGAATGGTATCTGGGGTGGTTATACCGAGCAGGGATCAAAAACTGTATTGCCGGCCAAGGCAACTGCTAAGATATCTGCCAGACTGGTGCCTTCGCAGGATAGTCACAAAATGACAGCGCTGTTGCTGGATTATTTCCGAAAAGCCGCTCCATCTAGTGTCACCGTACATGCATTTGAGCACCACGGAGGTGAGCCCTATGTAACGCCTATCGACAGTAAGGGCTACCAGGCGGCGAGCAAGGCCCTGGAAACGACGTTTGGCAAAACACCCATACCCGTGAGAGGGGGCGGCAGTATTCCCATCTGCTACACACTGGAGAAGGAACTGGGTATCAAGATCGTGTTTATGGGATTCGGACTGGACAATGACGGATTACACAGCCCGAATGAAAAATATAATATCGAAAACTTTTACAAAGGCATCGAGACGATTCCTTATTTCCATCAATACTTTGCCGCGCCGTAATCCTTAGCAGCTCAGCAAAAACTTCTCACGCCGGGGCATTTTCATCAGTACTTCTCTGCTCATTAGCGACAGGATTTTAGTTTGTTATCGCTGATCGCTCGTTTGTGCACGGGTAGATAATTATACTCCCTGGCAGGCGAGGTATATCCTGTTTTGCGGGGGTGCCAGGCGGGGATTCAGCATTTACTCCCATATTCATTTAAATTTCACATTCCGGTTGCATGTTTGCACCGGGAAGCGACACATCGGTCGATTTCCTCTAAACCAATTTCGTTAATCTAAAATTCTTAATCATGAAAAAAATGATGACCGCTTTTATGCTTGTTGCAATTGTAGCACTAACAGCCTGTGACAAACAAGTCAGTTCTGATGTTGCAGTCAACGCATCTATCGCAGGAAAATGGAAACTCACACAAGTCAATACCGGCGGAATTTGGATGCCCTATGTTGGCACCGATGTGATCGCCGATTTCAAGGCTGATGGTACCGTAATCGCAAATTACGACAATACTACGGTCAATGCCGCCTACAAAATCGAGGGCAACACGATCACTTTTATTGAGTCCGGGCAGCAGTACGCAGGTTCGTATGTGCTGAATGGCAGCAAGCTTGAATTATCTCAGTTCCTGGCTACATCTTACAAAGGCCGGTTTACCAAAATGTAGGACAAAGAGCTTTTGCAAAGCAATTTCACATTGCAAAATTAACTGCTTCATTATACCCTTATTTACCTATCCTCAAACCCCTTCTGCCACGGTGTGAAGGGGTTATTTTTTTTTGTACATTCACCGTTAAAAACTTATATGGATCAGACGCTCGAACAGATACAAAATTTCAAGGGTAAATATCCAAAACAGATCTGGAGTCTTTTTTTCAGTGAGATGTGGGAGCGGTTCAGCTTCTATGGGATGCGTGGCATGCTCACTTTTTTTATGGTCGATCAGTTGTTTATGAAGGAGGATGTGGCTAACCTGCAATATGGCGCCACCCAGGCCTTTGTTTACGCCTTTACTTTTATAGGGGGTTTGTTTGCCGACAAGATCCTGGGTTTTAGAAAATCGCTTTTTTGGGGCGGCATCATGATGATCGTGGGTAGCCTGATCCTGGCCACAGACCCGCACCGGTTTTTTTTCCTGGGGATCAGTTTTACGGTGATTGGCACCGGTTTCTTTAAGCCCAATATCTCAACGATGGTCGGGCAGCTGTATAAAAGTGGCGATCCAAGGCGGGACGCCGGATTCTCGCTGTTTTATTCGGGTATCAATATTGGAGCGCTGTTGGGCGGATATGCATGTGTGGCGATAGGAAAGGGGTATCTCCTGCAAACCGTCGTGCCGGTCAACCTGCGCTGGAACCTCGCTTTCGGTCTGGCTGCCATTGTCATGACCATCAGCCTGCTCACTTTTCTAAATACGAAAAAAAAGCTGGCAACCATCGGGCTTTCACCACTAGGCAAGGAAAAAAGATGGTATGATTACCTGGTTTATCTGGGATCGCTGGCGTTGATCCCGGTCATCATGACGATGGTCTCCCGGACGCAGTACACCGATTGGTTCATGTATATCATCGGACCATTGACGCTGATCTATCTGTTTTATGAAATGACCCGGCATACCCGTGCAGAGGTCATGAAATTATTTGCCGCGCTCATTTTCATTTTGTTCTCCATTTTGTTCTGGGCATTTTTTGAACAAAGCGGGGGATCGCTGGCCTTGTTTGCGGCCAACAACCTGGATAATAAGTTACTGGGCTTTATCACCCTCGACCCCAACGGCGTGAATAACGCCGCAAATGCATTTTTTGTGATCATATTTGCTCCGTTGGTGGGTTTGTTGTGGTTAAGGCTTGCTAAAAAGAAGCTAGAGCCAAATACTGTTGTAAAATTCGGGTTGGGTTTTCTATTCCTTGGCCTCGCTTTTTATGTGTTCTTTGCCACCCGTTTTTTTCAATTAATTCCTGGTGTGGCTAGTCTGGATGTGTTTACCCTGGCTTACCTGGTAATCACGTTTGGGGAGCTTTGTCTGTCGCCGATTGGGCTATCGATCATGACCAAACTTTCGCCTCCGCGGCTGCAGGGAATGATGATGGGCATGTGGTTTCTGGCGAGCGCTTACGGGCAATATGTGGCGGGGCTGTTGGGCGCCGATATGGCCCGGACCAACGCGACCGCGGGTAAAGTGGAGAAATTGATGGCCTATACGGAGGGCTACCGTCAACTGGCCATCTACGCCGTGATTGCGGGGCTGGCACTGATCCTGATCTCTCCGCTTGTCAAGAAACTGATGCAGGAAGTGAAATGATCCATGCGCGGGATTAATTTTGGCGATTCAACGCCGAACCTTTCAACAAACGCCAACTTCCAACCCTGTGATTGAAGAGATTTGATCGATGCACAAGTATCCTCGTGAAACATCATTGACACATTCCGCGTGTCCTGGGCAATAAAATATCACCAATCGTTGAAATTTAATCAGGCGAAGCTGTCGCTTTCCCGGTAGGCCTGTATCAGCCGGTCCTCACCTTCCTTCCCGGGTTTGGAAATACCGTGCTCCATGCCCAGGATGCCTTTAAATCCCCTGTCGTAAATGTACTTGAAGACTTGCTTGTAATTGATCTCGCCGGTAGTGGGTTCTTTACGGCCGGGATTATCGCCTTGCTGGAAATAGCCGATCTCCTCCCAGGCGAGTTCAATATTTTTGATCAGGTTGCCCTCGTTTCTCTGCATGTGGTAGATATCGTACAGGATCTTGCAGGAAGGACTGTTCACGGCCTTGCAGATCATATAAGTCTGAGCCGATGTCCGCAGGAACAGATCGGGGGTATCACTCAAGGGTTCCAGCACCATTACCAGGCCGTGCGGTTCCAGGATCTCTGCGCCTCGTCTCAGCGCTTCAATCACGTTGGCGGTCTGGATATCCACTGGTAACCTGCGATCAAAATCTCCCGGTACCACGGTGATCCATTTGGCGTGGCATCGTTTGGCCACTTCTACCGATTTCCGGCAGCCATCCAGGAAAATATCAATATGTTCTTTCTTGTTACTGGCGAGCGTATTGGCGCCGTTCCCGCCTTTGGAGACCACGAACACGCCCATTTTCATCCCGAGGGATGCAAGGGTATCGCCAATTTTGGACTGGACTGCGGGCTCGCGACCAACCATGCCGTTGTCTTCCATCGACCTGAAACCGCGGTCATAAGCGTATTTGATCTGGCTGATAACATCTTTTCCGGCGCTGTTGGTGAACATGCCATCGTGAAAAGCGTAGTTGAGGTTAAAGGGCTTGTCGGGGGCGGCGGATTTGCTTCCGAATGTTTTTCCGCTCATGGCCAGGGTTCCTGATGCCAGGATACCGTTTCTTACAAAGTTTCTTCGGTTCATGTGTCAATTTTACATGTTTTTAATGGCCACCCGCCAGAGGCGGGCAGGCATGCCCGCCCGAACGTACCGTTCGGTAGGGGCGGGAAATTTACTATAGAAAATTTTTATGGACAGCTCATATGTGCAGAATTGAATCGGTTAAAGGTAGTTTAAAATTGAAAGGTAACAAATTCTCAGTCCGATGACAAATATCATCTCATCACCAGACAACCAAATAGCTTTTTTTTCTATCTTCGATGCGGATACTTGTATTGTATGACGAAATAACGTGGCGGAAGATCAGTTTGCCGAATCCGGAATATTACCTGAAGCCCGTTCTAGATTTTAATTAAAAATGAAATTATTTATTGCTGCGATAGCCTGTTTACCGGCCCTCTGCCTGACTGCTCAGACCACCGGCCCGAATGATTTTCAGAAATACGACCAGAAGGTCCCGGGATCCCAGGTTAGTTTTACGATGGTACCTGTTCAAGCCGGGAGTTTCCTGATGGGTAGCCCCGAAAATGATAAACAAAAAGAGTCTGACGAAACCCCTCAGCATAAAGTGGAGATCAGCGCTTTCTGGATGGGAGCGACTGAACTGACGCATGATGCCTTCAGCCCTTTCTTTAACGATGCGGAACTGGAACAGGGCGGGAGCGTTGATGCGGTGACCAGACCGACTGTCCCGTATATCGATCTGACGTTGGGAAAAGGCCGCGAAGGCGGGTTCCCTGTGGTGAGTCTAAAACCCTTTACTGCAATGATGTACTGTAAGTGGTTGTACGGCAAGACAGGCATTTTCTACCGGCTACCCACTGAAGCAGAATGGGAGTACGCCTGTAGGGCGGGTTCTTCCACCATTTATCCTTTTGGTGATGCCGCAGCTCAACTGGGGGATTACGCATGGTATAAACCGAACAGCGGCGATGCCTTTCACAGAGTGGGATTAAAGAAACCCAATGCATGGGGACTCTATGATATGCTTGGAAACGTGAGCGAATGGGTGCTGGATCAGTACCAGGCTGATTTTTATGGGAAAGTAGCGAAGGATGCTAAAGACCCGGTCCGGATGCCTGAAGTTAAACATCCCGGTACCCTGAGGGGCGGCAGTTATGTGGATGAAGCTGATGCATTGCGTGCGGCAAACAGGATTTCTTCGCGGCTCGACTGGAACCGCCGCGATCCTCAGGTTCCCAAAAGCAGGTGGTGGAATGCTGACGCGCCATTTACCGGGTTCCGGATTGTAAGGCCACTGAAACAACCCACGCCGGAAGAAGCAAAGAAGTTCTATGATGCGTACCTGGGAATTTAGGAGATATTAGACAATAGATATTAGTATTTAGACTATAGTATTTAGATATTTGACGCCAGATAAAATCTAAGGTCTAGTATCTAACGTCTAAAGTCTTTTTTTGCCGGCGATTGAAATATTTAAAACTCACATAAAGAAAAAAAATCATGGACACTAAAACGACCAGGAGAAAATTTGTCAGACAAAGTTCTCTTATTGCAGGTGGATTAATGGCCGCACCGCTGTTGGGAAAGACTAATTTCTTTTCCGGAGCTGCCGGTGATATAAAAGTAGCCGTAATCGGATGCGGTGGCAGGGGCACCGGGGCTGCTTTACAGGCCCTGCTTAGCAAACAGCCCGTCAAGATTGTGGCGTTGGCAGACGCTTTCCGAGACCGGCTTGACAGTTGCTATAAAAAACTGACGTCGGAAGATATGTCGGATATGGGCGTTAACGGTAACCTTAAGGGTCGCGTAGACGTTCCCGAGGAAAGAAAATTTGTCGGGTTCGATGCCTACCAGAAAGCAATTCCCCTGGCCGATGTGGTTATCCTGGCTACCCCTCCGGGTTTTAGACCCATCCATTTTGAGGAAGCCGTTAAAAAAGGGAAGCACGTCTTTATGGAAAAACCAGTAGCTACTGATCCGGCAGGCATTAAAAAAGTACTGGAAACGGCTGTCATTGCCCGTCAAAAGAAACTGAACGTGGTGGTTGGTCTGCAAAGGCGCTACCAGAATTCATACCGCGAATTGTTTAAAAGGAAAGAGCTGATCGGAGATATAGTATCCGGACAAGTTTGGTGGAATGGCGGTGGCGTATGGGTTAAACAAAGAGAGCCTCAGCAGACTGAAATGGAATATCAGATGCGCAACTGGTATTATTTTAACTGGCTTTGTGGCGACCATATCGTAGAACAGCATGTGCACAATATTGATGTAATGAACTGGTTCATGGATGCTTATCCGGTTAAAGCACAGGGTATGGGTGGCCGGCAGGTGAGAACCGGTAAGGAATACGGTGAGATTTATGACCACCACTATGTGGAATTTACCTATGCCGATGGAACGATCATGAATAGTCAGTGCCGTCATATTCCGGGTACGATGAGTAAAGTGGACGAGTTGCTGATCGGTACGAAGGGGAGGATCTTCGCCGGTGAGGCCGCAATACGGGATTTAAAAGGGAAGGAACTTTTCCGTTTCGATAAGAAAACAGAGAATAATCCTTATCAGTCTGAACACGATGAATTGTTCGCTGCCATCGCTAAAGGACAATATAAATACAGTGATGCCGAATATGGCGCAAAAAGCACGCTGACGGGTATCATAGGGCGCCTGGCCACTTACAGCGGTCAGGTGATCGACTGGGAAAAGACCCTGAACTCAGGCCTGGATATCATGCCAAAAGAGTATGCATGGAATGCCACGCCTCCCGTGCTTCCCAACGCAGATGGTTTTTACCCGATTGCGATGCCCGGCAAGACCAAATATTTTTAGCCGGGGGGATGCATGTGACTTCCGAAATTTTGCCACTAGCGGCAGAATTGGGGTTGCGATGATTTTTAAAACAGAACAGGGGCGCATTGTCTCTTGAGCAAATGCGTACCGGAATTTCGGCTGAATTAATTTTTAAACAGAACAGGGGCGAATTAATTCGCCCCTGTTCACATTCGATGTCGAATGGCTATCTTTTCTGGTGACTAAAGTGCTGCTTCGTAAAGCTCCCCAACTTTTTTCCAGTTTACCACATTCCAGAACGCGCCCAGATAATCGCCCCTGCGGTTCTGATACTTCAGATAATACGCGTGTTCCCATACGTCAGCACCCAGGATTGGCGCCCCTTTGACTTCTGCTACATCCATCAGGGGGTTGTCCTGATTGGGCGTACTGGAGATTTCCAGGTTTCCGTCTTTTACGATCAGCCAGGCCCATCCGCTGCCGAATCTTTTCAGACCTGCATCATTGAATTTTTCTTTTAGAGCATCCAGCGATCCGAAAGTCTTGTCGATCGCTGCTGCCAGTTTTCCTGACGGTGTGCCTCCATTAGGGGCCAGGATCTCCCAGAAAAAGCTGTGGTTCCAGTGGCCACCGCCGTTGTTCCGGACTGCGGCTGAGATTTTTCCGGCATTTTTAACTAATTCTTCGAGCGATTTGGAAGCGTGTTCCGTTCCCTCGATCGCTTTGTTTAGGTTGGTTACATAAGCCTGATGGTGTTTGCCATGGTGAATTTCCATAGTCTGCGCATCTATGTGCGGTTCCAGAGCCTCTTTTGCGTAAGGCAGGTCGGGTAAAGTGAATGCCATGATGATTTATTTTTACTATTTAATAATCGGTTTTGTAACTATAACAAATTTAATGTTTTATGGTTGAAAAATTTTTCCGGCAGGCACTCCTGCAAAAAATCACTACAAAATTTGTGTCCAGGACCTTAGAATTACGAATGGTCAATTACGAATTACGAATGATCCGTAAGTAAGAGAACTTTTTCTAAAATTGTCGCATTCGATGTAGTTAGGAACTCTTTTAGTTTGCCTCTACTACAGGTCACGGATCGCAATTCGCAATTAATATATATATAAATATCTAATATCTAGTATCTAGTATCTAATATCTAATATCTAGTATCTAGTATCTAGTATCTAGTGTCTATCTTCTAGCGTCTCTTCTTCTCAAAGAATTCCCGCATCAGTGCTGCGCATTCTTCCTGCATGATTCCGCTGATGATCTCGGTTTTTGGATGGAAGGGAGAGATGGCAGGCTGTACCCGGCTGAAGCCGTTCTTGGGGTCGGATGCGCCCCAGACCACTTTTTTTAGTTTGCTCCAATAGAGTGCGCCGGCACACATCACGCAGGGTTCAACGGTTACATATAAAACCGCATCAGGAAGGTATTTGGACCCCATCTTCGTAAATGCCGCTGTCAGCGCGATCATTTCCGCGTGAGCCGTGGGATCTTTCAGCTTCTCCGTCATATTATAACCCCTGGCGATGATTCGGTCTTGCTGCACCACTACGGCGCCCACCGGAACCTCGTCCTCATCAAACGCATTTTGTGCCTCCCGCAAAGCCATCTCCATATAATATTCATCGCTCATGTGGAACAGGTTGATTACTTTCACACAAAAATAGTGCAACGGTATGTACTGGTTCATTCTGATAATAGCCGGATTATTTGAAGCTGGTTTTGCAGCCTGCCTGGGAATGGCGCATAAAACCAGCGGCAGGGAATCCTTATTGTGGTTTTTGGGCTTCTTACTTACGCTGACAATCAGTATGGTGCTGCTGTATGTTGCTACTCAAAAACTGCCGATTGGTACGGCGTATGCCGTCTGGACCGGAATTGGTGCGGCGGTAACGGCAATCACCGGTATCATCTTGTTTAAGGAGCCGGCAACCTTCTGGCGGGTATTCTTTATTTTCACGCTGATCGCAAGTATCGTTGGCCTGAAAGCCGTATCGCCGACTTGATTGACGCGGATGTCCCCTGTAACCATACCGTCAAAAATCAGGGATCAATAACCCCCAATTTCTTCATGAGGAACGAAGCGCTGAGCGTAGTGCAGACCCCATCCTTCAGCTTGTAATCAAACAATAATTCATCGTTGACGATCCTGGATTCGAAAGCTTTATTGATAATATAATCCGGGTATTCATTAGCAAGCTGAGCTACAACCGTATCGTGGGTGGCAATGATGCCAAATGTGTTTTCGCCGGCCATTTTCCGGATCAGCCCGATAGTGCCACCCCGCTTGTCATCGCTGTTCGTACCACGGAGGATCTCGTCCAGGATGACGAAGGTCTGATGTCCCTGCTGAAGATGCTGGATGATGGCTTGTAATCTTTTTAGTTCCGCGTAGAAAAAAGACTCGCTGTCTTGCAGGGAATCGGTAATACGCATGCTCACAAAAATATCAAAGGGGTAGCAGATCATCCGGGATGCGCACACGGAAGAACCCGCTCTGGCCAGAGCCAGGTTGATTCCCAGGGTTCTGAGAAAGGTACTCTTTCCACTCATGTTTGATCCGGTAAGGATGACGAATCGCTGTGGTTTGAACGCGTAATCATTTGAGATCCTTTTCTCCGGGCGGATCAGGACGTGTCCCAGGTCCCACGCTTGAAATTCGGGTTCCTTTGAAATCTCCGGAAAACAAAATCCCGGATTGTTATAACTCAGGTTCGCAAAGCTGGAAAGCGATTCGAATTGACCTAGCAGGTCCATCCAGCCTGCAATTTGGGCGGCGTGTTTTTGTCTCCATCGACCCAGTCGATAAAGGACGTGAACGTGAAACAGGAACAGTCCGTTTAACAGGATGCTGACCAGCAGGTTGATAATACTCTCCAGGTATTCCATCAGTGATGCCAATTGCCGGATACTTTGTGAAGCGGGCTGCTGGCCATCTTTCAGCCTTTCCTGTAGTGAGCGCAGGAAAGACGATTGAAATTTCTCCTGTTCGATCAACCTGAACTGCTCCCGGAATCCATGTAGGATTTTTGTGACCGATGTGGAGACGGATAACTGCCTGGTGATTTTTTTTGCGAAAGAAAAAGCGATCAGCAAATTCAGGATAAAGCTTATGTAGAAGATGCGGAACGCGGTATCCTGGTCAGTCATTAAATAAAAGACCAGGCTGCCTATCGTTACAAGAGGAAAGATCTGTAACAAGTAGTAAAGGAGTTTGTTGATCTGTCCCGACCGGTCATCTTTCCAGGTCATCAGTTTTCGTAAATCTTCTTCCAGGCTTTGGTGCTGGCTTCCGTGGGCATAGAGTTGCTGCCTGAATTCGATTTTCCCGGCCAGTTCGGAGATAGCAGCCTGCCGGTCCGGGATATGCACAATATCAGGGTTCAGCAGTGCATCCGCAAGCGCTTTTCTGCCAAAGGGGCTGCTGCAGCGGTTCAAGGTGGCATAGAGACCGCCCTCTCCAAAAATATCCAGGTCGTACGACCAGGGATGATGGGTGTCCTGGTATTCTCCGCCATTCGGATATTTTAAAAGGCCACTCGCCAGGAAACCGATCTCGTCGCTATTGAACTTCGCGAGTGTAGCATAATATAACATTTTCTGTTGCAGCCGGTCGTAAGCTCTGACAGCGACAAAGAAAACCGCGAGGAGAAAAATGGTGATGGAAATAGTTAGCCCGCTGCCGGTCTGGGTGGAGCGGTAAGCAGCATACAGGAACAGCAGGAAAATGATGAGCCTCGCGAAACTCA
This sequence comes from Niabella sp. CPT15-335-S11, assembly GCF_058792415.1. Taxonomy (NCBI): domain Bacteria; kingdom Pseudomonadati; phylum Bacteroidota; class Chitinophagia; order Chitinophagales; family Chitinophagaceae; genus Niabella; species Niabella sp. CPT15-335-S11. The sequence goes on along the minus strand of NZ_JBYTEI010000002.1, from coordinate 1,113,495 downwards.
GTCCGTTCATCCACTTCTTTAATTCTTTCTCACGGGCGCTGTATTTCTCAAAGTATTCCTGGTAGACCGGCATGATTCAATTTTGTTCAAAAGTAAAGGCAATCAATTCACCGGGCACTTTTCATGATAATTAACCAGTTCAATGGGGACGGGCTGCATTTCAAAGTCAGCATATTTTTCAATCACTTCATCCAGGACTTCATTAACGCCGGCTTCAGTCGGGATCGTTACCAGCCTGCTCCGGAAATCTTTGATATGAGGTAAGCCTTTCAGGTAGTTCGCATAATGCCTGCGCATTTCATTGATCCCCACCACTGGGCCTTTCCACTCCACGCTCTTTTGCAGGTGCTTGCGCACCAAGGCTACTCTTTCCTCCACGGTTGGGGGAGCAAGCAGCTCTCCGGTTTCGATAAAATGCCTGATTTCCCTGAATATCCAGGGGTAACCGATCGCCGCGCGGCCGATCATGATGCCATCGACGCCATAGCGGTTTTTGTACTCCAGCGCTTTTTGCGGGCTATCAATATCGCCGTTCCCAAAAATGGGAATGTGAATTCTGGGATTGTTCTTCACCTTACCGATCAGTGTCCAGTCGGCCTGCCCTTTATACATCTGGGTACGGGTACGTCCATGAATGGAGAGTGCCGCGATGCCTACGTCCTGCAATCGTTCTGCGACCTCTTCAATATTGAGCGTATCCTGATCCCATCCCAGCCTGGTTTTTACGGTAACAGGTAACGAGGTAGAGCGGACAACTGCGGCAGTCAGCCTGACCATCAGATCTACATCCCTGAGCACGCCGGCGCCGGCGCCTTTGAGCGCGACCTTTTTAACGGGGCATCCAAAATTGATATCCAGGAGGTCGGGACCCGTGGTATCCACGATTTTCGCTGCCAGTCCCAGGCTTTCTTCATCACCCCCAAAGATCTGTATGCCGATGGGTCGTTCGTAGTCAAATATGTCCAGTTTCCGCCTGCTTTTGATCGCGTCGCGGATCAGTCCTTCGCTACTGATGAATTCCGTGTACATCAGATCGGCACCGTTATCCTTACAAACGACCCGAAATGGCGGATCGCTTACATCCTCCATGGGAGCCAGCAGCAGGGGAAACGAGGGTAATTCTATATGTCCAATTTTAATCAAAATAACCTGTTTTTATATTTTTTATGTCGATTCGCCGCGCCGGATCGGTAATCCGGCAGTGGAGGGATTCATCAAAAAACCCAGGAGAACCTGCATTTCATCTCCGTGATAAATTTCCATTTGGGGAGATTTACCCCTATTTTTGAACCCGCAAAGTTACGTACATCTTTTTAAAGCCAGTGAAAGGAAACATGAAAACATATTCTCATAGAACGGAATGTATATGTCAAGTTCCCTGTCTGCCTGCCGAAGGAGGGTAAACCGACAGGCAGGCACACGGTAAAATCATGAAACGTCAAAGGCGGTGAACTAAAAAAATCACGGATGAACCGGAACGGAGTCTCATACAGAACTGCTATTTTCATGTTGATTGCTTTTGCCATTGGAGGCCTGATATTTAGCAGTCTGATTGCAAGTTGGATCGTGAGCGTCTGGATTGGCGTCCCTTTAAGCTCCGTTGGCGCGCTGATGGAGAACCCGGCCTACATCCGGCAGATGCAATTTTTGCAGACGGCGACGATGGTATTTGGATTTTTGCTTCCAACGCTTTACACCGCTTCCCGGATAAGCCAGGATCCCGCCGGTCTTACGGGGTTCAGAGGAAAAATAACGCCCCGCGAGGTGACCCTGGTATTATTGATTATGGTCAGTGCCTGGGGACTCAGCAGTTCGCTGGGTTATTTTACTTACCAATTGCCGTTTCCGGCGTCCTGGAAAATCAGGTTTGACGCCTGGGAAGCAGACTACGGTAAGATGGCGGCGGGTTTGATGAACCTCAGCAATCCCTTCGAGATCCTATTGACGGTAGTAGTACTGGCCCTTGTTCCGGCGATCTGTGAGGAAGCACTTTTCCGGGGCGGATTTCAAAATTATCTGTACCGTGCATCGGGCAGGATGTGGATGAGCATACTTCTGGTCAGCCTGGTGTTCAGCCTGGTTCATTTTTCCGCATATGGATTTTTGTCGCGGTTCGCACTTGGTATCATACTCGGGCTGATTTATCATTACAGCGGCAGGTTGTGGCTGAGTATCCTGGCTCATTTTCTGAACAATGCCCTGGCCATCGCTCTGGTGTTTGCGCAAAAAATGAAGGGCATGCGTATGGAAGATGTCATGCAGGACCGGACCGGAAGCTATTGGGGATTTTTATTGGTGCCGGTATTGATCTACCTGGTGTTTTTGTTGAGCAGGCAGCCCGACCGCCAAAACTATACAAATGGGATTTAACTGGACGACTTTCTGGACCCGGGCCTGGACAGCCCTGGTATTTGTTGCCATAATGGCAGCAGGCACCCTCTATAACGACTGGAGCTTTTTTTTGCTGCTGGCAGTTATTCATTTTGGCTGTTGGTGGGAGTTTGGGAAGTTGATCGAAAAAATCCACAAGACTTATTTTCACTATTACATTGTATTAGGTTTTTCGCTGATTGGTTTTCATATCATGTTGTTATTCAGCGGGGGCCTGTTCCTGAGTTATTACCCGGTAAGAGAAAATTTTGCGCTTTCATTCCTGCTCGCGGGCGCGGTCCTGCTCGTGATGGGCGTGTTTAAACGGTACCAGGTCGGTTGGAAAGCAATCGGGGGACTTGCCCTGGGATTATTATATATTTCGCTGAGCCTGGGTTTGTTGCTGCATTTGAGGCTTTCTGAGAATATCCGCATTCTCAATAACGGCGAATCGCTTTTGTCCCGCCCCAACGGTTATTATATTCCGGTGATTGTCATTGCAGCCATCTGGATCAATGATACGATGGCCTACCTGGTAGGCTCTGCAATTGGCCGGACGCCTTTTTCAAAGGTGTCGCCAAAAAAAACGGTGGAAGGAACTGCCGGTGGGATGCTGCTTTGTTTGCTGGCGCTGACGCTGATCTTCAAGCCCTGGTTTCAATGGCAGCAACTGCTGGGCATAGCGCTTATTGTGGCTGTATTTGGTACGTTGGGTGATCTGCTAGAGTCAAAGCTGAAACGGATGGCCGGTGTAAAGGACAGTGGCCGGATCCTTCCCGGCCACGGGGGCTTTTTGGACCGATTTGATTCTATGCTGATCGCTGTACCGGTGATCTGGGTGTTCCTGAATATCTGGAATTGGTAAGCCGGGAAAATTATTTATCACTATTTGGTGATAATCACTTTCTAAACCTGAATGGCCAGGCCATCCCAGGCAAGATGCCTGCCGAGCGGTAAATGACTGTCAACCAGACTGTGGAAACCCATCTGGTGTGAGATATGGGTAAAATACACTTCGGGTATTTCGAGCTCGTCGGCCATATCGAGCGCTTCCTTCAGGGTAAAATGTGAGATGTGAGGTTCGTGTCGCAGTGCGTTAAGCACAAGAACTTTACTTCCCCTGATCTTGTTTTTCGATGATTCTTCAATCCGGTTGGCATCGGTGATATAGGTAAATATGCCGACCCGGAAACCGAGGACCGGCATTTTCAGGTGCCAGACGGGAATAGGAAGGACTTCCAGGTTGCCGGCTCTGAACGGTGATTCGCTGATCTCATTTAGCTGAATAGCTGGGATGCCGGGATATTTGATAGGCTGAAACGCATAATCAAACTCAATTTTTACGCGGTCCAGGGTTGCTTTACTACCGAAAACCTGCATGTCCCGCTGTTGGAAGTAGTTGTAAGCCCTGATATCATCCAGCCCGGCGATATGGTCCTTGTGGGAATGGGTAAGCAGAACGGCATCCAGCTCACGTACGTTGGCGGTCAGCATCTGCTGCCGGAAATCCGGGCCGCTGTCGATAACCAGAGTGGTACCAGCTCCCCTGATCAGCACGCTCGATCTGAGCCTTTTATCCCTGGGGTCAGTTGAGGCGCAGACTTCGCAGTCGCAACCTATCATCGGAACCCCGCTGCTGGTTCCGGTGCCGAGGAAGGTTATTTGTAAGGCTGGCTGGGACAAAATGGTTCAAATGGTTTATGTTTCCGGAAAGGGGATGGTTTCTTCTTTACGCCCGCGGGCTTCCTCCATGATATCCTTATAAAGTTTTTTGAGCCCATCGTCCAGTTGGGCGGATTCGATGGCGAGTTGCGGTATCAGCTCGATCAGGGTGTTGATCCGGCCTTCTATCGGCAGGAATTTATTCAGGACCACCACTTTTTTATTTTCCAGCACACAGTATCCACTTTGGAAGTTACCCCGTTCATACCGAAGGATATAGCCGGCATGCTCCGGAATAGCTTCCAGTCTGTCGAGGGTGCTCTGGTTGTACTTAATCATCATTTTGACGCCAATGCTTTAGCTACAAAGATAATGAATTGGGGAGAGGGGAGTCAATTACGAATGTTCAATGACGAATTACGAATGATGATCGTAAAAAAGCCTGATTAAAAAACGTCTAAAATCTAATGTCTAAAATCTAACGTCTCTTAGTATTTTTGTAACTATGCAGGTGACCCGAAAAATCATCAATGATCCTGTCTACGGTTTCATTACACTGGATCATCCGCTGCTGCTTGACATTGTTTCTCATCCCTACTACCAGCGGCTGCGAAGTATCCACCAGATGGCTTTTGCTCATTTGGTTTATCCCGGTGCCGTTCACAGCCGGCTTCATCATTCCCTGGGAGCCTATCACCTGATGTGTAATGCCCTCCAGGAACTGAAAAGTAAAGGCGTGGCTATTACTCCCGAAGAGGAGTTAGGCGCCAAAGTGGCGATACTGCTGCACGATGTTGGACATGGACCTTTTTCCCATGCTCTGGAGCACGAGTTAGTCAGAGGTGCAACCCATGAGGAAATATCACTGCTGCTGATGCAGAAACTCAATGTGGAGTTCAACGGGCAGATAAGCCTGGCCATTGAAATTTTCACCGATCAGTACCCAAAAAAATTTCTTCACCAACTGGTTTCCGGTCAACTGGATGTGGACCGAATGGATTACCTGAACCGCGACAGTTTCTTTACAGGCGTAGCCGAAGGCGTCATCGGGTACGACCGGATCCTGAAAATGCTGGCGGTGAAGAATGGAAACCTGGTCGTGGAGGAGAAAGCCATCTATTCCATCGAGAAATTCCTGCTCAGCCGCCGCCTGATGTACTGGCAGGTCTATTTGCATAAAACGGTGGTAGCTTCAGAAAAAATGCTGATCATGATCATCCGGCGGGCAAGGGAACTGATCAGCCTCGGACGGGAAGTTGTGGCAGCAACCGCGCCACTCAACCATTTCCTGCACCGCGAAATAGTTCAGGTGAAAGACAGCCGGGAGCTGGAATATTTTTGCAGACTGGATGATCACGATGTGGCGACTACTGTTAAGAACTGGTGTGACCATGAAGATGCAATCCTGTCGAGGCTTTGCCGCGACCTGGTGGAAAGACGAATTATGAGGATCAGGCTTCAGTCGAACCCCTTTGACGAAAAGGAACTGACGGAAACGAGGAAAGCGATGGCGCAACGAATGAACCTGACGGAGGCTGAAGCCCGTTATTTCGTATTTTGGGGGGAAGCAGTAAACACGTTGTATAACCCTGCCGATGACAATATCCATATTCTTTATAAAAACGGTGATTTAAAAGATATTTCACAAGTTGAGAACGCATTAATCGCCCCGCAGATCAGCATGCGGGTTAAAAAATATTACCTTTGCACACTTAGAATAAAAGAGTATTAGTATTATATAAAATATATATATTTTACCCTCTGAGCGTTAATAATTAAAACAACACGAATGATTTTTACTGCATCGCAGATTGCTGCAATGATCAACGGCAGGGTGGAGGGTAATCCCGAAACGGCTGTAAAATCTTTTGGCAAGATTGAAGAAGCCGGAGCAGATCAATTGAGTTTTCTGGCCAATTTAAAATATGAGGAGTACCTGTATATTACAAAAGCGGGTATCATTATTATTAATGAGGCATACGAGCTAAAACAGCCCGTCAGCGCAACGCTGATCCGGGTGAACGATGCGTACTCCGCGTTCGCAAGTCTCCTTCAGAAATATCAGGGTCTCAGGCAGCAACAGGAGCCGGGCATCCAGGAGCCGGTGTTTATTTCTGCCACCGCGGCGATTGGCGAGGGAATTTTCATTGGTGCGTTTGCATACCTGGGGGATCAGGTTACTATTGGCAACAACTCGAAAATCCACCCGGGAGTCTATTTGGGCGATCGTGTGAAAGTGGGCAGCAACACGATCCTTCATCCTGGTGTAAAAGTGCTCCAGGATTGCGTGATCGGGGACAATGTGATCATCCACGCGGGTACCGTAATCGGCAGTGATGGTTTTGGATTTGCTCCGCAACTGGACGGTTCCTACACCAAAGTTCCCCAACTGGGGAATGTAGTGGTTGAAGATGATGTGGAAATCGGGGCCAACACTACGATTGACCGGGCCACGATCGGATCTACCATCATTCGTAAAGGAGCGAAACTGGACAACCTGATCCAGATTGCTCATAACGTAGAGATCGGCGCTGGCTCGGTAGTGGCGGCGCAGGCGGGAATCAGCGGCAGTACGAAAGTGGGTAACGGTGTGATGATTGGCGGGCAGGCCGGATTGATCGGACATATTCATATTGGCGATGGGGCCAGGATCAACGCACAGAGCGGCGTGACAAAAGACATGGAACCGGGTCAGGCCGTTACCGGTTCACCGGCATTTGAATATACAGCCGCTCTCCGGAGTCAGGTGATCAGCCGAAAACTTCCCAATATCGAAAAGCGGCTTTTTGAGTTGGAGTCAGCTCTTAAACAGTTAAAGAACCCCGAAGAAGCAGTGGGTGACGGCGGAAATTGAGGCTGACTGGCACGCTGGCTACCGCAAAAGCTACCCCTGAATCTTTGAAATTTCCACTAAATTTCTGATATATTTGCTTTTATCAAAAGCTTAACATGGATAAAAATTTTAACCCTGACAAACAACATACCATTGGCGATCCAGTAAGTATCAGCGGAACCGGACTCCATTCCGGAATTCTGGCTGACATCACACTCAGACCTGCCACTGTGGGATATGGTATTCAGTTTCAACGGGTTGATATGCCTAATAAGCCGGTGATAAAGGCCGACTGTGATCTGGTTACTGATACCAGTCGCGGTACCACCCTGGAATACAAAGGGGCTAAGGTGGCCACCGTGGAACATCTGCTGGCGGCGCTGGTCGGTATGGGCGTGGATAACTGCCTGGTAGAGATCAACGGACCGGAAGTGCCGATCATGGATGGGAGTTCGATGCCTTTTATCGATATAATTGAAGAAGCCGGAGTTGTGGAGCAGGATGCTGCCAAGATTTGGTACACCATCGATGAGAACCTTTATCTGACTAACGAAAAGAAAAGAGTGGAAATGGTGATTATGCCCGCGATGGAGTATCAGATCACCACCCTGATCGATTTTAACTCGCCGGTGTTAGGAACACAACACGCACAGCTCAAAACCATGCGGAATTTCAGGGAGAAAATTGCACCCTGCCGTACGTTCTGCTTTTTACACGAACTTGAAATGCTTCTCGATAACAACCTCATCAAAGGTGGCGATGTGAACAATGCCATCGTGGTCGTGGATAAACCTGTGGACGCGGCCGAACTGGGCAGACTCAAAAAAATATTTAAGAAGAAAGACATCGAAATTAGCAGTGAAGGCTTCGTAAATAATCTTGAGCTCAGGTTCCCTAATGAGCCTGCGAGGCATAAATTGCTGGATATCGTGGGTGACCTGGCCCTGATCGGCTACCCGGTAAAAGGGCAGGTGATCGCCAACCGCCCCGGACATAGCACCAATGTTGAGTTTGCCAGATTAATTAAACGGCATATTAAAGCAAATAAACATTTAAGGGATGTGCCTACTTATGACCCACAGGTTCCTCCGGTATATGACCTCCGTTATATCGAAAAAAAATTGCCGCACAGGTTCCCTTTTCTGCTGATTGACAAAATTATTGAGCTGAGTGACCAGCGGATCGTAGGTGTAAAGAACGTTACATTTAATGAATGGTTTTTTCAGGGGCATTTCCCCAATAATCCTGTGATGCCCGGCGTTCTTCAAGTTGAAGCACTTGCACAATGCGGGGGCATTCTGGCGATCAACCAGCTCGGTGAAGGTGAATATGATACCTATTTTCTGAAAATCGATAATTGTAAGTTTAAACAGATGGTCAGGCCCGGCGATACCATGATCCTCAAGATGGAACTGACTGCCCCGATCCGCAGGGGTATCTGCGAAATGCGCGGAACCGTTTACGTCGGCAATAAAGTGGCCACAGAAGCTGACCTGGTGGCTCATATCAGTAAAAAATAAGAGGTGCTGCTGTGGTCCGCGTTGACCCAAAACCAGTGTGGCCAGGCACGAATTGCCGGACTTGGCTTCCTGAAATTCAGCGTTGGTAACCTGCATCCGAATCGGGTTCAAATCCCGCTTTTTTGTTGTCTAATTTGGCCCTCATTTCGCCGGTTTGAGGCATGGAAATCCCGTCTTTTTTTCGTAAATTCGCAGATTGGGTTCTGTAAAATCAGACCCAGGCTATAATATTATGAGTGAAGAACTTAAAGCAATGACTGAGGGCGCCAAACCGGCATACGGTGCGGATAGTATCCAGGTGCTCGAAGGTTTGGAAGCCGTTCGAAAAAGACCGGCTATGTATATCGGAGATATTTCCGAGAAGGGACTGCATCATCTTGTTTATGAAGTGGTGGATAACTCCATCGATGAAGCCCTTGCTGGATATTGTAAGAATATTGAGGTTACCCTTTATGAAGATAATTCTGTGGCAGTCGAAGATGACGGGCGTGGGATCCCTACCGGGATCAACCAAAAACAGGGTGTGAGTGCCCTGCAGGTGGCCATGACCGTATTACATGCCGGAGGGAAGTTTGATAAGGGATCCTACAAGGTTTCCGGCGGTTTGCACGGTGTAGGTGTGAGCTGTGTAAATGCGCTTAGTACGCATATGCACACGACGGTTTGGCGCGATGGAAAGACCTTCGAGCAGGAATACAGAATTGGTGTACCACAATACCCGGTAAGGGAGATCGGTGTAACGGAAAAACGCGGGACCAGACAGCATTTCTGGCCCGATAACACCATTTTCATCGTTACCGAATACAAGCGGGACATACTCGAGGGTCGCCTTCGTGAACTGGCTTACCTGAATAAAGGGATTCGCATTACCCTCACGGACAGGCGGGAACTGGATGAATCCGGGAACCCGGTTGCCAAGGTCTTCTACAGTGAGGGAGGCATCATGGAATTTGTCAAAATGCTCGATAAGAATGCCGGAAGGAGCCCGCTGATCCCGACAGTACTGCATGTGGACGGACATGATGAGGCATCCAATGTGGCGGTTGAAGTGGCACTGGTCTATAATGATTCCTTTAATGAGCATATTTATTCATATGTAAATAATATCAATACCATTGAAGGCGGTACCCATGTGGCCGGCTTTCGCCGCGCGCTGACCCGCGTGTTCAAGAGCTATGGCGACAAGAACGGCTTGTTTGATAAAGCCAAGGTGAGTATTGAAGGCGATGATTTCCGGGAGGGCCTCAGCGCTATTATATCTGTCAAAGTGCCTGAACCTCAATTTGAGGGTCAGACAAAAACCAAATTGGGTAATACGGAGGTCATGGGCGTGGTGGACACCACGGTTGCCAGGGTGCTTGAAGCCTACCTGGAAGAAAATCCCAGAGACGCCAGAAATATCATCAACAAAGTGATCCTTGCCGCCCAGGCGCGTGCTGCAGCCAGGAAAGCCCGTGAGCTTGTACAGCGTAAATCCGTATTGAGCGGAGGAGGACTTCCGGGTAAACTGGCAGACTGCAGTGACCGGGACCCTGAAAAATGCGAGCTCTTCCTTGTAGAAGGAGATTCAGCAGGGGGAACTGCTAAACAAGGGAGGAACAGAAGCTTCCAGGCTATTTTGCCGTTGCGGGGAAAGATCCTGAACGTGGAAAAAGCCATGGAGCATAGGATCTACGAGAATGAGGAGATCCGTAATATATATACGGCACTTGGCGTGACCGTAGGTACACCCGATGATCCGAAGGCTCTGAACCTGGCGAAACTGCGGTATCACAAACTCATTATTATGACCGATGCCGACGTGGATGGAAGTCATATTGCCACCTTGATCCTCACGTTCGTGTACCGCTACATGAAAGAATTAGTAGAACAGGGTTATGTGTATATCGCCCAGCCACCTCTTTACCTGGTGAAAAAAGGTAAGGAGTCTGCCTACGCGTATAACGAAGATCAGCGCCGGGCGTTAGTTGAGAAGCTGGGCGGGGGGCGAGAAGATGCGGTGAACATCCAGCGCTACAAAGGTCTGGGGGAAATGAACTCCGAGCAACTCTGGGAAACGACGATGGATCCCGACCGTCGCACCCTGAAAATGGTAACTATTGAAAGCGCAGCCGAAGCCGACAGGGTGTTCAGTATGCTGATGGGCGATGAAGTGGCTCCGAGGCGTGAGTTTATTGAATCCAACGCGAGGTATGCTAAACTGGATATCTGACCTGGTTAACTCCTGATTGCATTTTATCCGAACCCTGCAAAGCAGGGTTTTTTCATGATCCGCCGGAGGCGAAGTGATCTGCCTGTATGTTGCTCAACCACCGGAGCGATCGAAAGTTTCCAATTATCGCAAGCGAAGTGATCTGCCTGTATGTAGCTAAAACCGGGTGAAATCAGGTGCAAATGCCCCCCCGACGGTCATTTGGGGACTTTATGTTAAAAAAAACTAAATGCCAGTGGTGTTCGACACATGGCATGTTCGTTTATATATAAAACGTTTATTATCAGTGACTTAATTTGATAAGAATTTGGTTGTAGCCAGACATAAAACCTTTTCGATATTGTTAATAGCCTGGTATTTAATCAATTTACGATATATTTTACAAGCAATGCAGGGAAAAAGGCTTATTTTCATTTTTTTAATTTAAACTCTTGAAGATGGAGAATGTATCACTCACAGCCTACAACGTAAAGACAAAGGAAAAAAATGTCCCGATCCTGGACGCCGTTATTTCAAAAACTGCTAAGGGAGGATATATTGCCAAGGGGCACGATGGTAAAGGAAACAAGCTTACTGCCCTGTTAGGCGAGGCGAAAGCGCTTGCAGCTATTAAAGCCGGGTTAGCAAAGCAGGACTGGTAATCTGCCGGTTACTCTTTCGCGATTTCGACCTGAAAACGCTATACACACCTGCAGCACAGCCCTCGAAATACTCCGTTACCGGAAACATAAAATTTTTTCCGGAAAAAGGCGTCTGATATGGAAAGGGCTTAAGCAGTTAACTTACAGACCTGTTACGATGGTAGCAGGTTTTTTTGTGCCCATCAAAAATCGATAGGGTTTATCATATTATAATAGTTTTCATCCAACCTATGGAATCTACGCCAACGATTTCGTAAATATACTTATACGCCTGCCGGATAATATGGTTTAGTTTCAGTAAACTTGTAGTAAATAAATTTGCGATGTATTGCCAGCCGGAAGTAAATATTATCACCAATGCCCCCGCCTTTACTTATTTAGGAACTAAGAATCGCTTCAATCAATTGGAATATACGGACGCTATGATCAGGACGGAATTGAATTTCAGGTTCTGACCAGATAGCAACTGCATTCTATAAACCAACGCTGATTGAGGGGCTGTCCTGTGCGGCAGCCCTCTTTTTAAACTTTAGGATGAAGTGATGCCGCTTCACCACAAAATGGGGCTGTTCGCTACCTGTGAATCGAGCATAACTGGCGCAGGGTTTATGGATGTGGACTGGTTCACGGTGATTAAATAAGCCCACGTAAAACGTTTGCGTAAATAATTTTGCCGCTCCGCTTGCCCGCTCAGGGAATTCAAAGTATATTGTAGCGTTTAACAGGATTAGTTATTTTCAAAACGATCATGATAAAAAAAATATCTGGAGTAACTGTCTGCATAGCACTTGCCATAGTTTCATGGGGGCAGAACACTGGGCCACTCTTCGTCAGCCCGGCGGGCTCTCAGCCTGTTTCTTACGCGGCAAGGATGTCTCAAACAGTGATGCATATCTGGCCCGATTCTTTTTCCGTGGCGCCTGGCAATAAGGCCAGTTGGAGTTACGATCAGGGCGTGATCCTGAAAGGGATAGAAGGGTTATGGCTGGCTACAGGTGATCCAAGATGGTTTAATTACATTCAAAAGCAAATAGACGATCATGTTGCCCAGGACGGAAGCATTGTAGATCACGATGCGGATTCTTACAATATCGATCACGTGAATAACGGCAAGTTGCTGTTAATGCTTTATCGGGTAACCAATAAAGAAAAATACAAAAGGGCGGTGGAGCTTTTGCGCAACCAGCTCAGGAAACACCCTCGGACCAGTGAGAGCGGATTCTGGCATAAAAAAATATACCCTAACCAGATGTGGCTGGACGGACTGTATATGGTTCAGCCCTTTTACGCGGAATATGCACAGGTTTTTGGCGAAGACACCATCTTTAATGATGTGACGCGTCAGTTTGTGTTGATGGAGAAACGCACGCGCGACCCCAGAACCGGATTGCTATACCATGGTTATGATGAATCGCGTCAGCAACAATGGGCGGATAAAAAGACGGGTCAGTCGCCGCATTTCTGGGGCCGATCGCTCGGCTGGTATGGTATGGCCATGGTAGATGCGCTGGATTATTTCCCGCCGGATCATCCGGGCAGAAAACAAATCATCGATATCCTCAACCGCTTGGCGAATGCGATGGTAAAATATCAGGATACAGGTACGGGGCTTTGGTATGATATTGTTGATCTGCCAAACCGCAAACCGAATTACACGGAGTCTTCAGCTTCCGCCATGATGGCTTATACGCTTGCCAAAGGTGCGAGGATGGGATACCTGCCGCAAAAGTTTGCAGCGAACGCTAAGAAAGCGTTTGACGGGTTGGTGAAAAACAAATTGTCGACGGACAAGGATGGATTTCTACATCTGGAAGGATCCGTATCTGTTTCCGGTTTGGGCGGCAAACCCTACCGAGACGGGAGTTTCGATTATTATATGAGCGAGAAGTTTGTCCGGGATGATCCTAAAGGCATGGGTGCTTTTATACTTGCCGCCAATGAAATAGAAATGTTGCCCTTTGTCTCCCTGGGCAAAGGCCGCAACGTGGTTTTGGATAACTATTACAACAACGAATGGATCAAAGGACCGTCCGGTAAACTCATCCCATTCCATTACGTTTGGGAAGAGAGAGATAACAACGGTTTTTACTTCCTGGGTAATATCTTTCAGCAATTTGGTGCTAAAATTTCCACGATGAAATCCGCACCGGTTTCTAAAAGCGGAAAGGAACAGTTGAAAAATGCGTCGGTGTATATTATAGTAGATCCGGATACCGATAAGGAGACGGCTCATCCTAATTACATGGACGAGAGCAACGCGAGGGTTATAGCAGATTGGGTCAGGCAGGGAGGCGTATTGGTGCTGTTAGGCAACAATCATGGGAATGCTGAGCTGCAGAAGTTTAACCTGCTGGCCGAGAAATTTGGTGTCCGATTCAACGATGATGACCAGCTAATGGTTAAAGGGGATCATTATGAGCAGGGAGCGTTGTACATCGAACCTGATAACCCTATTTTTAAAAATGCGAAGAAATTATATACCAAAGAGGTTAGCTCTCTGACCGTGAGAAAGCCTGCGACAGCTATTGTCAGCAGGGAAGGGAAAGATTATATCGCCACTGCCGGATACGGTAAAGGAATGGTTTTTGTGCTGGGGGACCCATGGATATATAACGAATACGTGGACGGACGTAAGTTACCACTGGAGTATGAGAATTATAAGGGGGCGAGGGAATGGGTTGCATTCTTGTTAAAACATGCAAGACGCCTGCCCCAATGAACCGGTCGCAAAGGAGAACCTCCCGACCGAATCGCTCGTTTCGACTAAACTAGGGCGCCCCGGACAGGAATCGCTTTGTTGACGGGCGTTGCGGCATAGCCATGGCCGGGGATGGAGGTTTGGACTGCCGGTGGAAGGATACGGGGAAACATTTATTTATATTAAGAATATTTTCAAATTATGGAACCACTTAATGTTGTAAAGAATTTTCTGGATGAAAATTTTTTACTTGAAACCAAAACTGCTGAGACGCTGTATCATGAATTTGCGGCACCGATGCCTATTATCGATTATCATTGCCATCTACCCCCGGACCAGATCGCAGCCGACAGGCAATTCGACAACCTTAGCCAGGTCTGGCTTTACGGCGATCATTATAAATGGCGCGCTATGCGAACTAACGGGGTAGATGAAAGTTATTGTACCGGCGGCCAGCCCGATATTGAAAAGTTCCTGAAATGGGCGGAAACCGTTCCTTACACCCTCAGGAACCCTCTGTATCATTGGACGCACCTGGAGTTGCAGCGTTATTTTGGTATTCATGATATCCTGGACCGGGAATCGGCTATGAGAATTTATGAAGATTGTACCGGAAAATTGCAGACACCTGAGTATAGTGTCAGGAACCTGATGCGGAAAATGAATGTGAAGATGGCCTGCACCACCGACGACCCGGTGGATTCACTGGAGCATCACAGCAAGATCAAAGAGGATGGTTTTGAAATTCCCGTACTGCCTGCCTGGAGACCAGATGCGGCAATGAACGTGACCAACGCGGGAAATTTCAATAGTTACCTGGCAAAGCTCGAAAAGGCTTCTAGCCAGGATATATCGGGTTTTTCAAGTTTTCTGGATGCGTTGAAGAACCGTCATGATTTCTTTGCTTCCATGGGCTGCAAAGTTTCCGACCATGGTTTGGAACAATTGTATGCAGAAGAATATACGGACGCGGAGATCAGCAGGATCTTTGACAAAATCCGGGGTGGAAGCGCGCTGACCCGGGAAGAACAAGATAAGTTCCGGTCGGCCATGCTGGTTATTTTCGCGGAATGGGATCATGAAAAAGGTTGGGTTCAGCAATTTCATCTCGGTGCGATGCGCAATAATAACCTCAGGGCCATGCGTCAGTTAGGTCCCGATACGGGGTGGGACTCGATTGGCGATTATCGCCAGGGGCCAGCCCTTTCCAGATTCCTGGGTGGCTTGATCGACCGGGATAAGCTCACCAAAACTATTTTATATAACCTCAACCCGTCGGACAATGAACTGTTTGCCACCATGATTGGCAATTTCAACGACGGCTCTTTGCGAGGCAAGATGCAATGGGGAAGCGGATGGTGGTTCTTAGATCAAAAGGACGGTATGATCAAACAGATGAATACGCTTTCCAATATGGGGCTGTTAAGTCGCTTCATTGGTATGCTTACTGATTCCAGGAGCTTTCTTTCTTATCCCCGTCACGAATATTTCCGGAGAATATTATGTAATCTTTTTGGTAGTGAAGTTGAAAATGGCGAACTTCCCAACGACTTAAACTGGATCGGGAAGGTTATCCAGGATATTTGTTTCCATAACGCGAACAACTATTTCGGGTTTAACCTGGAAGCTTAAGGCAAAAAATTTCCGGCGTTGTCATGGGTAATGCAGCGCGAAGATTGAAGGGAGATCAAAGCACGTGGAATAAGGATAAAAAGAAACCGGTTGGTGAAAAAAACTATTCTGCTCGGAAAACCGGTGCGAATTGATATAAAACGAAAAAATATAAATTCTTAGAATAACGATGATGGTTCAGTCATTATTTGACTTGCATGGAAAGACAGCCCTTGTAACGGGGTGCGACACCGGTCTGGGCCAGGCGATGGCCGTTGCACTTGCGGAGGCGGGCGCGGATATTGTAGGCGCTTCGCGGAAGGATGATAGTAGCGCCACCAGGGGACTTATTGAAGCATTGGGAAGAAAGTTTTCTTATTACCCGACAGATCTTTCTGACCGGGGTCAGATCTATGCCCTTATTAAAAAAGTACTGGAAGAAAATGAACGTATCGATATTCTGGTGAATAATGCGGGAATGATCCTTCGTAAACCTGCCGCCGAACACCCGGATGAGTACTGGGATAAAGTGATCGATGTCAATCTGAATGCCCAGTTTTTATTGGGGCGGGAATTTGGCAGGCACATGATTGAAAAGGGTGGAGGCAAAATAATCTTCACCTGTTCATTGCTGAGCTTCCAGGGCGGAATCAATGTGCCGGGTTACACGGCGTCTAAGTCGGGCGTAGCCGGCCTCGTGAGGGCCTTCGGAAATGAATGGGGCAGTAAAGGTGTATGTGTAAATGGTATTGCGCCGGGTTATATTGCCACCAATAATACTCAAGCGCTGCGCGAAGATCCGGAAAGGAGCAAAGCGATCCTCGACCGGATCCCGGTGGGCCGCTGGGGAGTCCCGGAAGATTTTAAGGGACCGACAGTGTTTCTGGCCTCGAAAGCTTCTGATTATGTAAACGGCACGATACTTTTTGTTGACGGAGGCTGGATGGCCAGGTAAACGTGAGGCTGTGTAGAAAAGTTGATCTTGAGTTACTGCTGCGGCATCCTTTCTGGTAGTAAAATTATTAATCAAGTAAAACCAATGCCCTTCTGGAAATGAAGGGGACCTTCCAGGATGGAAATTAGATTTTGTAATAGTCCGAATGAAACGAAGACCATGAACACGGAACAGCTTCGTGAGAATTTTTTAGTGGAAAACCTGATGCAGGAAAACAAGCTGACGCTGGTCTACAGCCACTATGACCGGATGATCATCGGTGGCACCAGGCCTGTAGGAAAAATCGTGTTGCTGAAAAATGAAGATGAACTGAAATCGGATTTCTTTTTGCAGCGCAGGGAATTAGGAATCATTAACGTGGGCGGCAGCGGCGTTGTGACTGTTGACGGTAAGAAATATGATTTGGACAAACTGGAATGCCTGTATGTCGGTCGCGGCAGCAAACGGGTTAGCTTTGCCAGCAAGGGCAAGAAAGAAGCCGCTTTGTTCTACCTGCTCTCAGCGCCCGCACACAAGGAATATCCGACAACCAAATTTACCAGGAAACAGGCCTCGCCGGTTGAGCTGGGCGATCTGCTTACATCCAACAAACGCACCATCTACAAATACATCCATGATGATGGCATTCAGAGTTGTCAACTCGTTATGGGTCTCACAGTGCTGGAACCCGGCAGTGTGTGGAATTCCGTGCCCCCTCATACGCATACCCGCAGGACGGAAATCTATTTTTACTTCGATCTTCCGGAGGAACAACGGATGTTTCATATGATGGGTCAACCTCAGCAAACCCGTCACATCATCATGAAGAATAATGATGCGGTGATATCCCCGCCCTGGAGCGGTCACTACGGTTGTGGTACCACCAATTACGGTTTTATCTGGGGCATGGCCGGTGAAAACAAACAGTTTTCAGATATGGATCTGACGCCGGTGAATACATTATTGTAGTATTTCTAAATAAATAATAAACACCATATGAAAAGAAGAACATTTATTGGACAAACAACCAAGGGTGCCATTGCGGCTACCATCCTGCCGCGCCAGGTACTGGGTGGCATGGGTGACTCCAGGATTATCGCGCCAAGTGACCGGATCAACCTGGGCTACATCGGTACAGGTAAGCAGAGCCTCGGCCTTTTAGGTTCTATCAACGGTTGCAAAGAAACCGTCGTACTGGCCGCTTGCGATGTGGATTCAAAAAAGCTGGCTCGTTTTCTCAGCAGCGCCGCGAAAGCAAATTCATCCAAGTCGCCCAACACACAGGTAAAGGGGCACCATTATTACAGGGAGTTGCTGGAAAACAAGGATATCGATGCCGTAGTTATCGCGTCGCCGGATCACTGGCATGCCCAAATGGCGGTAGATGCAGCAAAGGCCGGCAAAGATATCTATTGCGAAAAACCCATGTCACTCACGATCGCTGAAGGCCGGGCCATGGTTCAGGCCACCCGGAAATACAAGCGGGTTTTTCAGACGGGCAGTATGCAGCGGTCCTGGTTTAATTTCAGGCAGGCGGTAGAACTGATCCGGAACGGGCATATCGGTAAACTGGAAGCTGCATATGTTTCGGTCGGTGAGCCTGTCAGCCAGTGTGATCTGCCTTCGATGCCGGCACCCGAGTACCTGGATTGGGATCAATGGATCGGTCCGTCGCTGTACCGGGGTTATAATCCCACGCTGGCGCCGCCCATCGAGGATGATAAATGGGCGTGGTGGCGGGGTTACCGCGATTTTGGCGGCGGCTATATTACGGATTGGGGCGCACACATGTTTGACATCGTGCAGTGGGCGCTTGATAAGGACCGTTCAGGACCGGTTAAGTTTGTACCACCTGCAGATCCGCAGGCCAAATTTGGTTTGTATTTTGAGTATCCCGAAGGAGTAAAGGTCTATCATACCAAATGGGGAGAGGGCAACGCAATCCGGTTTCAGGGTACAGAAGGGAAGATTGAAGTGAGCCGCGAGTTTCTCCGGAGCTCGCCGGAGCACCTGGTGAAACATTCATTTAGCTCTAAAGAAAAAAGAGTTTATTTCTCGGATAATCACTATCAGGACTGGATCAATGCCATTAAGAAGAGAAGCATGCCCATCTGTGATGTAGAAACGGGGCACCGGACTGCTACGGTCTGCAATATCGTAAATATCACTTATGAGTTACAAAGGCCGCTCAGTTGGAACCCCGGCAGGGAGGAGTTTGATGACGCTTATGCCAATCTCATGCGGTCCAGACCTTTCAGGGGTAAATGGGATTTTAGAGATTTCTGAGTAGAAATATACCTCAGCTATACAGTTTTTCAATCTCATTGCGGTATTTATCAAGCACTACTTTTCGCCGCAGGCTGAGTTTGGGCGTCATTTCGCCACCGGCTACCGTCCATTCGTGGGGTAGCAACACAAATTTCTTAACCTGCTCTACGTGGTTGAAATTTTTGTTGTAGTGTTCGATGATGGAACCGATCAGTTTATTTACTTCGGGATGCGCAGCTAATTGTTCGTGGGTGAACTGTTCATTTGGATAGCGCTCCATTAACCATTCCTTCACCGCCACAAATGAGGGTACTATCAGGGCGCCTACAAACTTACGTCCATCGCCCACAACAATGATCTGTTCAATATGCCGGCTTTCCTTCATCTTATTTTCGATGGGTTGTGGTGCGACATATTTTCCCCCGCTGGTTTTAAATAGTTCTTTTTTCCGGTCGGTGATCTTCAGGAACCTGTCTTCCACCCAAATACCAATATCCCCGGTATAGAGCCAACCGTCTTTCACCGCATCTGCAGTCAGGTCGGGGCGCTTGTAATACCCCTGCATGATACTTGGGCTTCTGGCCAGGATCTCGCCATCAGGGGCCAGTTTGACTTCCACACCGTTGATGGGCGGACCCACCGTTCCAAAATACATGCCGTCCGATGCTTTCCTGTTGACCGCAATCACAGGGCTGTGTTCAGTGGGGCCATAACCCTCATAAATAGGTATTTCAGCGGCGTTGAATATCCTGAGAAGTTTTTCAGATGCGGCAGCGCCACCCGTAACAATAAATTCAATGCGGCCTCCCAGCGCTTCTTTCCATTTGCTGAATACAAGTTTCCTGGCCATCTTCAGGAGAAATTCGTAAATGAAGCTGCCTTTTTTTCGATTGTCATATTTTCGGGCCAGTGCCACACTGCCAAAAAAAATAGCTTTCTTGATTCCTTTTAATTCCCTCCCTTTAGAAATAATTCTTTCATACACTTTTTCCAGCAGGCGCGGGACCGTGCTAAATCCGTTTGGCTGCAGTTCCCGCAAATTATCACCAATCGTTTCCAGGCTCTCGGCATAATATACACTGATGCCACTGAAAAGATAGATGTAGGTTACCATCTTTTCAAAAATATGGTTCAGCGGCAGAAAGCTGAGTACGCGGGTCTGTGGCTGATCGGGAAAGGGAAAACTATCTTTAGAGAAAAATACATTGCTTACAATATTGGCATGGCTCAACATGACCCCTTTCGGAACGCCAGTTGTACCGGATGTATAAATTATGGTCGTCGTATGGTAGTTGGGTATGGTCTTCCGAATCTGTTCTACCTGCTGAAGGGTTTCTGCCGTGGCTCTCGCAACCAGTTCTGTATAATGCGTAAAGCCATCGATCTTGTCGAATGTAAAGATACCGTGCAGGAATTCACTTTTTATTTCTCTGATTTTCTCCAGCAGGTCGTGGTTACTTACAAAAATATACTTGGCCTGCGATTCGTTCAGGATAAATGCCAGTTCATGCGGGTTGGTTGTTGGATAAAGCGGCACCAGCACAGCACCGATCTGCTGCACCGCCAGATCGGCAAAGATCCATTCGGGACGGTTGTTGCTGATCATCGCGATCTTGTCGCTGCTTTCAGCCGTGAAATCCCTGCCACTGATACCAAGGTCCAGCAGTCCGGCGGACATGCCATTCACGATCGAACTAACCTCCTCTGTGGAATAGGTCTTCCAGGCCCCGTTCACCTTAGCCGCAAGCATATCCGCTTTCGGAAAATTCTTCAGTTGATATTCAACCGCATCAAATAATCTGTAATCAGGAAAATCCATGCACAACAACCATTTTATTAGTTAACTACACCGGCTTTCCGGTAACGGATGGTATTTGTACCTCGTCCGCCCCGGCAATTTCGCGAACTGCCGCAGAATCAATACAATTTAAGAAAGAAAATGTTAATCGCAAAATCGGTGTCTTTCATCCCGATCAGATCGGTCCTTCGGAAAACAAATGAAAGATATCCTATTTACCCGCGGAATACACCTCGTTTTTCGGCATTTTAAAAATCCTGGAAGTGTGGAACTTGGTGAACTTGTCATAGGCCTCCTGGTTTGTATGCACCCAGTTTTCAAAGGCTGCTACATTGTCGACCGGGCCAAACATCCACTGGTTGTAAGCGTCAAATAAACCATCTTTCATCAGTTGCTGGTGGTAATCAAACAACCTGAACGGAAATTTTTTTGCATAGGTATTATTCCAATCCAACACAAAGCGGGTCCTGATCATGGCCAGGGTTTCGGGGGTAAGGCCCTGCGCCGATATATTGGATTGCCTGGCGAAAGTTTCAACGACAGCCCTGGCGAAATCATTCTTGATGTTTGTAGCATCCTTAGCCAGGTTGCTGGACGCGAACAATTTCTGTTTGTAAGCATCCAGTACCATTTTTTTGGCAATATTGGCCTTGGGGTTCAGGCTTTCCATGTTGGCATAAATCTCTCCGTAGATGATCGCCCAAACCTTGTCATCGCCGCGGTTGAAGTAGTGAAAAGCCGCATTGTAATAGTTGGCGCCATAGGACGGAGCTACTTCCATTCCTTTTTCCCACTGGGCAATGGCTGCGCTTGGGTTCTTCATTTGTTCCAGTAGTTCTCCAAATTCGTTGTGAAGCGGACCGCTATCCGGAAATCTTTTGAGTCCTTCCTTATAATTCCTTTCTGCTTCTTTAGGCTGCTCAAGTACTTTGTAGAGGTTCCCCGCTAACTGGAAACTCTGCACGTCAGCGTCGGGGCGTTCTAAAAGTGGCTTGACCAGTTCAAGTGCTTTCGTGTATTCTTTATTGTAAAAATAAGCCAGTACAAGGTCTTTTTGAACAGCGGTATTGTTCCTGTCGGCTTCCAGTGCTTTAGTTAAAACCAGTACTGCATTGTTCATATCGCCAGACTGCATGAACTTCCGTGCATTATCGCGCATGGAAGCAATATCGCCCTGGGCAGACACGAAAAGACATCCTGTTAAAAATAAAGCGACTCCAAAAATTCTTTTCATTGATAGTTTTTTTAAAATGTAAGTCCAAGCCCTCAGCATAAAATTAAACAAATGCCGATAATTTATGAGCAGGGCGCGAATATTCCCGCAACGGCGTAAATATCGGAAACAAAATTATGTTAAAGTAACTCTGTCGGTACGAATTTGGTTTTTATAACAATTCTTTGGCGCAGGCGCGAGGAAGTGGCTGCAGCAGTTTGTTGAGCCGGCAACCCAAGGCTGATGAAACCTGCATTATAACAAATGAGTGAGTAATCCATCGCGGAGCTTGGGCTCAAACCAGGTGCTTTTTGGCGGCATTACGTTTCCGCTGTCGGCAATATCAAATAATTGCTGAATGGTGACCGGGTAGAGACTGAAAGCTACTTTCATCTCTCCGCTGTCCACGCGTTTTACCAGTTCTCCGAGTCCGCGTATCCCACCCACAAAATCGATTCGTTTGTCGGTCCGCTGATCCTGAATGCCCAGGTGTTTATTCAAAACATTATTTGCCAGGATAGTTACGTCCAGCACGCCTATCGGATCATCTGAATAAGTGCCGGGGCGGCTGTTGAGGCGATACCATTTCCCGTCCAGGTACATGCCAAACTCATGCAGTTGAGCCGGTTTTACTGCAATGTCTGAAGAAGTTACTTCGAAATCTGCTTCAAGGGCTTTTAAAAATTCGTCGGTGCTATGTCCGTTCAGATCCCTGACCAGGCGGTTATAATCCAGGATTGCCAGCTCGTCTGCAGGGAATATGACCGTCAGAAAATAACGGGCTTCCTCGCTGTCGGGCAGAGCCTGGCTCACTTTTGCGGCCGAAGCGGCTCTGTGGTGACCGTCAGCAATATAAGTTGCGGGAACTTTTTGTTCAAAAAGAGCGGTTATTGAAGAGATCGTGTCCGCTGAATCCACTACCCATACGGTATGGCGGATATCATCATCGGCGGTAAAATCATTGTCGGGCTGATGGTCCTCTTTCCATCCATTGATGATGGCATCTAATTCGGGGACGTTATTATAAGCCAGGAACACTTTGCCCGTTTGCGCCTTAATGGTACGCATATGGTCGATGCGGTCTTTTTCCTTTTCCGGGCGGGTGAATTCGTGTTTTTTGATGATATCGTTAAAGTAGTCATCGACGGATGAAAGGCAGACCAGTCCTGTCTGACTGCGGCCATTCATGATCAGCCGGTAGATATAATAGCAGGGTTTTTCCTCCAGGAAAAGGGTTCCGTCCTGTCTGAATTTTTCCAGGTTTTCCTTGGCCTTTTGGTAGACTTCGTCGCTGTGTACGTCAATACCAGCCGGGAGATCAACCTCAGCGCGGGTCACATGCAAAAATGAATGTGGATTTCCGTTTACTGCTTCCCTGGCTTCTTCGCTGTTCATCACGTCGTAGGGTCTGGAAGCCACTTCTTTTGCCAGTTCTTTATCAGGCCTTAGAGCCCGGTAGGGTTTAATTGTTGCCATTGTTTGAAAGTAAAATATTTGCTTAATGTTTATGATTGCCTGGTTGATTCGGATCCGGTATCTTTTTTAACCCGGATCACAGCCGCGCGGTTCCGGCTTTTGTGATTTTTTGTTGGGTCAATTCTGCTCACCGGGTGCAATATTATTGAAGTTTCCCGAGAAAGCCGTTGGGTTTTACCGCCTAAAACGGGCGTTCGGCGTCATTTTTTTGCCGTTCGCATAGAGCGGATCACTCTATGACCCCGGCTACGGTATTTTTACGGCTCTTAAAAATAGAGCTCTTTACAAATTCGGATGTTGAAATGTCCCTTCCCGACCCGGGGTACTGCGTGAGAGTAATGTGGCAAAATTTTGAAGCAGAAAAAATAATCTAAAAAAAACGTAGGAAACTTTGGTAACATGAAAAGTTTCCCTAGTTTCGCGGGCTTATTTATGGGAGTTACCGTGGATTTGAAAACAAGAATAACACTGCAGGCTAGACAGTTGTTCGTGCAATTCGGAATTCGAAGTGTAAGCATGGACGATATTGCTGAAGAGTCGGGGTGCAGTAAAAAGACCATTTATCAATACTTCAGGGACAAAAACGAGCTGGTTGAAGCGGTGGTAGAAGGAATTCTGGATGTGAATATCCAAAAATGTGAAAAGGGGAAAGTTACCGCTGAAAATGCCGTTCACGAGGGTTTTTCGGCAATCGGATATATGCTGGATCTATTTAAGGGAATTAACCCCCTGGTGGTATATGACCTCAAAAAATATCACCGGGGCGCCTACAGGCGGTTCGCCGAGTACAGGAATGAAGTGCTGTTCCGGATGATCAAGGCTAACCTCGAGTGGGGCATAGAAGAGGGTTATTACCGGAAAGAGCTGAATGTAAATCTGGTTTCCAGGTACAGGCTGGAGAGCATTTTGATCACCTTCTCGCCTGGTTTTCAGAATGGGGTAAGCGCCGGACTTGTGGAGACGCACCGGGAGCTGTTTTTGCTTTTTTTGTACGGGCTGGCAACACCTTCAGGATATGAGCTGATATCAAAATACAAAGAAGAATATTTTAAAAATCTACCGGATGAAAAGACTTAGTCTATTGCTGATATTGTTGATGTTGTTCACAACGCAGGGACTGATAGCCCAGGAGACGCATGCCTTCTCGTTACAACAGGCGCTGGATTACGCCAAAAAAAATAACGTTCAGGTGAAAAATGCTTTGCTGGATGTTAAATTGCAGGAAGAAGTGAACCGCGAAGTCACGGGAAATGCTTATCCCCAGCTCAGCGCGAGCGGTCAGCTTACTTACAATGCCGCTTTGCCCACCAGCCTCGTTCCGGCAGAATTCTTTGGTGGTCAGAAAGGAGAATTTGCCAGGCTTAAGTTTGGGGTAAAATGGACATCTATGGGCGGTGTCTCCCTTAGCCAGCTTCTGTTCGACGGTCAGGTTTTCACCGGCCTGCAGGCCAGGAAGACGCTGATTGATTTCAGGGACAAGAACGTAGAAGTAACGGAAGAGCAGATCAGGACCAATATTACCAAAATATATTACCAACTGGTTGTCAGCAGGACCCAGGTGGCACTGCTGGATTCAAATATCAGTCTCATCGAGAAACTGAATCATGACACGAGGATCATGTACGACAATGGCTTTGCTGAAAAACTGGATATGGACAAGTTGGAGGTTCAACTGACCAACCTGCACTCTGCCCGGACTACGGCGGTCACGCAGATCGACAATGGTTATCTTGGGCTAAAAGTGCTGATGGGAATGCCCGTCCGCGATTCATTGATACTTACCGATCCCCTGACCGATGAAAATATCAGGGAGGGCATATTGGAGGCATCACAGTTTGATTACGCACAACGAAAAGACTATCAGACCGCCGTTTTGGGCGCAAAGCTAAATGGTTACGACATACAACGATACCGATTAAGTAAGTTACCCACGCTTTCCCTGAGCGGTTACTACAATGAATTGGCGCAGGCCAATAAATTCAATATCTATTCAGGTCAAAGTTACTGGTCTCCCGTAAGCGCTATTTCGCTGAATCTGCACATCCCATTGTTTACAGGATTCGCGACCAACGCAAAAATTGCTCAGGCAAAGATCAAACTGAAACAGACCGAAAACCAGATTGAAGCGCTTAAACTGAATATAGACAGGGAGATCCAAACCGCCTTAAACAATTTCAGGACGGCGATTTCAGATGTGGATGCACAGAAAGAAAATATGAAGCTGGCTCAGAAGGTGTACGATCAAACCAAAAAGAAATATGAGATTGGCACCGGGTCGCAAACCGAGATCAATGCCGTGCGGGTTGATCTGGAGCGTGCTCAAACCAATTATTTCAATGCACTATACAACGCGGTTGTTGCCCGTGTAGATTTCCTGAAGGCAACCGGAAAACTTTAATGAATTTAACATTATAAATCAAACCAATATGAAATATATCATTACGACGGTATGGATTTTAACGCTTTCGCTGGCCATGGTGTCCTGCGGCGGAGGGGCGGCACAAAAAAAGGGAAGTCTGGGCGACAAGAAAGCCGCACTGGCAAAACTTCAAATCGAACAAAAGGCGCTGAACGACAAGATCTCAGGACTTGAAGATGAAATAGCCCTGCTTGATCCGGGTTCTGCGAAAGAAAAACTGGTGAGCGTAGAAGCGATCGACGACGGTCAGTTTAATCATTATATCGACTTACAAGGTAAGATCGATGCGAAAAACACGGCTTACGTCGCACCCCGCGGAATGGGAGGCGTTGTAAGAGCCCTTTACGTAAAGAAAGGCGACCGGGTAGGAAAGGGTCAGGTAGTGGTGAAACTCGATGACGCCGTGGCCCGCCAGCAATTGACGGCTGCGCAGCAACAGGCGGCTGTAGTGAGGTCTCAATTGAATCTTGCAAAGACCGCGCTGGAACGCCAGCAGAACCTGTGGCAAAATAATATCGGCACCGAAATGCAGGTCCTGCAGTCTAAAACCCAGGTTCAGACACTGACCAGCCAGTTAGCAGCAGCGGAAGCCCAGGCCAGGGCTGCGAGGGAACAACTGGATTTTTCAAGTGTCAGGGCTGATATCAGCGGTATCGTTGATCAGGTTAATGTGCGGGTAGGGGAGCAGTTTACCGGCATGTCGGCATCCGGCCCACAGATATCTATTGTGAATACATCGGTATTGAAAGTTTTGGTGAATGTTCCGGAAACCTACCTGGAGCGGGTTAAATTGGGTACGCCTGTGGTTGTGACCCTGCCCGATGCGGGAAACAGAACTTTCAATACTAAGGTATCTGTCGTGAGCAAATTGATTGATCCGAATTCCAGAAGTTTTTATGTGGAGGCCAGTGTTCCGAGCGGCAGCGAATTCAGAGCCAATCAGATCGCAAAAGTGCAAATACAGGATTACACAACCCATAATGCGATTACGGTGCCTGTGAATACCCTCCAATCGGATCAGCAGGGTAAATACGTGTTCGTAGCTGTAACAGAAAATAAAAGACTTGTAGCGCGCAAAAAACGTGTAATAGTAGGGGAGTTGTACGGCGAGAAACTGGAAATCAAATCCGGTTTGTCCAGCGGTGATCAACTGATCACGCAGGGGTTTGAGGATCTCTACGATGGACAAAATATCACCACAGTTGCTCCAAAATGAATTTAGATATTTCGGTTTATGCCGCATGGTCCCGGCCCTCTGATGAACCATTTAGATGAAACCGGTGAATGGCACTGCGATAGCGGGATTCCGCGATTAAACAATACTTAATTATTCCAAACCTCTGTAAATATTATGGGTGCATTAGAAAATTTTAACGGGAAGTTCAAAGAGTTTAGCTGGACCTCCTGGGCAGTCAGGAACCGGACTACCGTCTACTTGCTGATCCTGCTTGTGACCATCATGGGCGTACAGAAATTTGTCACCCTTCCCAAGGAAAGCTTCCCGGATATTAAAGTGCCGATGGTTTTCGTGCAAACCATTTACGTGGGGAACTCGCCGCGCGATATGGAGAACCTGGTTACCCAGCCGATCGAAAAACAAATCAAAGGTATCTCAGGTGTCAAGATTGAAAAGGTTACCAGTACTTCCTTCCAGGATTACTCGGTGATCGTTATCGAATTTGGAACCAATGAGGTGGTAGACATAGCGCTTCAGAAGGTGAAGGACGCGATAGACAAAGCCAAACAGGATTTGCCAAACGACCTGACGCAAGCGCCAACCGCAATGGAATTTAACCTTTCCGAGATCCCTATCATGTATGTTAATATCAGCGGCGATTACGACCCGATGCGTTTGAAGTACTACGCCGACCACCTGAAGGATCACCTGGAGGAGATTCCGCAGATCACGCGGGTGGATCTGGTTGGGGCACCCGAAAGGGAGTTCCAGGTAAATGTGGATAATGAGAAAATGATGGCCGCAGGCGTGACATTCAATGATATCAGCAACGCCATCCGTTATGAAAACATGGACATCTCAGGCGGGCAGTTTGAAGTGGGTAATATGCGGCGTAACCTGCAGTTGAAAGGACAGTTCAAGACGGCATACGATATAGAAAAGGTTATTGTCCAAAACAGCCATGGGTCCGGTATTTACCTGAAGGATATTGCGTCTATCAAGGACACGGTCAAGGAGACCAGCAGCTATGCCCGGCTGGATGGCAGAAATGTTATTACGCTCAATATCATTAAGCGGAGTGGGGAAAATTTGATTGAGACCGCAGAAAGCGTGAAGAGGATATCTGCGGAAATGCAGAAAGCTGACTTCCCGAAAGATCTTCACGTAACGATCAGTGGTGATCAGAGCATCTCCACGCGCACATCTTTCAACGACCTGATCAACTCTATTGTAATTGGGTTCACGTTAGTGCTGATCATACTCATGTTTTTCATGGGGATCACCAACGCATTTTTTGTGGCGCTGAGTGTACCGCTGAGTATGTTCGTTGCATTCATATTTCTGCCACTGGGAGAATTACTGATCAGTACTTCGATCACGTTGAATTTCATGGTGCTTTTTGCGTTGCTATTCGGCCTGGGGATCATTGTGGATGATGCCATCGTGGTTATTGAAAATACGCACCGGATCTTTATGGCAGGGAATGGAAAGGTAAGTGGGGAGAAGTCGGCCAGGATGGCTGCGGGCGAAGTGTTTATACCGGTAGTGGCCGGAACACTAACAACCCTGGCCCCATTTGTTCCGTTGATGTTCTGGCCTGGAATGATTGGTAAGTTTATGATATTCCTGCCGCTGATGCTGATCTTTACGCTTGCTGCTTCGTTGCTGGTTGCCTTCCTGATGAACCCGGTATTCGCCGTGGATTTTATGAGCCACCGCGATGATGATCCGGATTTCAAGGGACAAAGATCACGGGTGTTTAAACGTCCGTTCTTCAGAACGGCGGTCATTATCGGCGTTCTGTTTGACCTGCTTGGATTCGCGGTCGGTAAAAACGGTTCGGTCTTATTTTTTATTGGGAACCTGTCCCTGTTCCTGGCGCTGATGGGTGTGTTGAATGCCTATTTCTTCGACGGATGGGTACACCGGTTTCAGAACGCAGTTCTACCCTGGATCATGGGCCATTACGAAACGCTGCTTCGCTGGGTACTGAAGGGATGGCGGCCCGTTTGGCTATTGCTGGGAGCGGTAGGTCTATTGTTTATATCCCTGATCATGATTGGGATCTCGGCGGGTATTGGCCGGACCAAAGTGGTGTTCTTCCCTGACAACGACCCCAACATGTTGTACGTGTACCTGAAGCTGCCAACGGGTACCGATGTAAAATATACAGATTCGGTGCTGCGGCAACTTGAGGCCCGCACCTACCGCGTGTTGAAAATGGATCCGGCGAAAAATAAAATGAATCCCATTGTTGAAAGCGTTATTTCAAACGTTGCGGTGGGAGCTGCTGAACCCAATAGCGGTAGCATGGGGACAAGGAGTGAGCTGGGCAGGATCCAGGTGTCGTTTGTAGAGTTTGCCAAG
Organism: Niabella sp. CPT15-335-S11; assembly: GCF_058792415.1. NCBI lineage: Bacteria > Pseudomonadati > Bacteroidota > Chitinophagia > Chitinophagales > Chitinophagaceae > Niabella > Niabella sp. CPT15-335-S11. The sequence continues at coordinate 1,084,296 of NZ_JBYTEI010000002.1, read as the reverse complement.
AGAAACGGCGAGGCAACCGAACCTTATCTCGACTCGCTGCGGGCGGCCATTAGGGGGATTCCCGGCGCCGAGATTACAGTGGATAAAGAGAAGAACGGTCCTCCGACAGATCCGCCTGTTAACATCGAAATATCCAGTGATAGTTATGAACATTTGATCAATACGGCTACAGGCCTCAAAAACTACCTGGATGGCTTGCAGATCCCCGGGATCGAAGAATTGAAAATGGATATTGATTTGAAGAGTCCCGAGATCTCGCTGACCGTCAACCGGGAAAAGGCCCTCTTAGAGGGCGTTTCATCGGCGCAGATCGGTCAGCAAATCAGAACAGCTTTGTTCGGATTTGAGGCCAGCAAGATCAAGGACGGCGAAGATGAATATAAGATACAGGTTCGCTCCAATGAAATTCAGCGTAAAAAGCTGACGGATCTGTTGAATATGAATGTTTCTTTCCGAGAAATGGCGACCGGAAAATTCAAGAGTGTGCCTATTATTTCGTTGGTCAATATTGATTATTCCAACACGCTGGGTAGTGTGAAGAGGAAGAATCAGAAGCGCACCATCACGCTCCGCAGTGCTTTGCTATCCGGTTACACAGCCACCGAAGTCAATGCGCAGATTAAAAAAGCTATTGGTCAGTTCAAGACTACAACGAGCGATGTAACGATCAAGCAAACCGGGGAAGGCGAGCAGCAAAAGGAGACCGTTGACTTCCTGAACCAGGCTTTTATCTGGGCCTTGTTGCTCATCCTGATGGTGCTGGCATGGCAGTTCAACTCCATCAGTAAATCAGTCATCATTCTTACCGAAATTGTATTCAGTATTATTGGGGTGATGATTGGCTTTGCGCTGACGGGGATGGCCATTTCCATTGTGATGGTGGGCGTCGGTATCCTGGGCCTGGCAGGAATTGTGATCAAGAACGGTATCCTCGTGATAGAGTTTGCCGATGAGCTCCGTGATCGAGGTCTCCGGACCAGAGAGGCCGTCATACAGGCAGGTAAAATACGGATCATTCCGGTTATGCTTACGGCGGTGGCGGCTATCCTGGCGATGATCCCGTTGGCCATTGGGTTCAATATTAGTTTCTACGGTACGTTCGCCGAGTTGAATCCCCATATATTTTTTGGTGGCGAAAGTGTGAAATTCTGGGGCCCTCTTTCCTGGACCATTATATTCGGATTGACCGTAGCGTTCTTCCTGACGCTGGTGATGGTGCCCAGTATGTACCTCATCGCTGAGAGGCTCAAACGCCCGATGCGCAAGACGTACGGCGGGAGATGGGTTTCATTCATGGGCATACCTCCGCTGATATTCCTCTTTATTCCGATGATGCTGATCAGTACCTATAAGCAGAAAAAACGTGTTGCGGCGCGGCGGAAACGTCTCGCGAATCAATCAACCGTGAACGAAGCATTTGTGGGCAGTTGGTTCTGATGCGTGTTAATTATATTTAATCTATTAATAATATAAACAAACAGTCTGTCGTGAAAGCGGCAGGCTGTTTTGGTTTTGAGAAAGGGTTCAAGATTTACCGTCGCCGGCATGCAATTTGGCCGCTGTATCGATAATATAAGTACGTGTGTATCGATCATGTAAGTACCTGCTTGAGAAAATTTGTATAGATTTTCAGTAATATCACTTATTAGTGATGTTCTCGTGAAATTTTCAGCAATGAAAACAGGTTAGGTACTGAGTGGTATATTGGGCTGGATTATATAATAATCTAATATCCCTGACGCCTGCCGGGTTCGCCCTCCTTCGGCAGGCAAGCCTGCGAAGGTAAGCAGGTAGTGTTTAGCATCCCCGCCCGTACCGAACGGTACGTTCGGGCGGGAGCATCTCTTCAGTTAGGTTCAATTCAAAAAGCCCCGTCGCCGGGGCTTAAAATTCGTTTGACTGGTTTAATAAACCTGGAGGGGGTTCTTAGTAACCTCTGTTCCTGTCGCGGTAACCGTTATCTTTCTTGTAACCGCCGCCGCCGCCGCCAAAACTTTTCTTTTTGTAGCCACCGCCGCCGCTACCGGATTCTTTCGGACGGCTTTCGTTAACTACGATGTTCCTGCCACCCACTTCTTTTCCGTTCAAAGCGTCAATGGCTGTTCTGGCCTCGTCGTCATTGGCCATCTCAACAAAACCGAAACCTTTGCTGCGGTTGCTGAATTTGTCTGATACGATCTTGGCGGAAGTAACTTCCCCATAAGGTGCGAATAAGTCTTGTAAATCCTGGTCTTTCAGGGTCCAACTTAAATTTCCTGCGTAAATGTTCATTTGTTTAAATTTTTTATAGAAATAAGTGCATTAAACAGTATTAAGACCAATGAACATTTAAACAATATTCCGGAATCTATAACTGAAAAAACACCGAATCTTGTTCAAAGATAAGAGTATTTTTCTGGTACCATACAAATTTTATTTTTTAGGGCAAAAAAAATGCCCCCGGAAGCCGGGAGCATTGTTAAAATGATGTTAAAAGTAGAAATTATTCGGCAATTACTTCAAAAAGGATCTCGGTGACATGGCCATTGCCAAAGTCGATGGTCGCTTTGTGCGTACCCAGTTCCTTTACTTCTTCTGTAATAGCGATTTTTTTGCGGTCAATCTCATAACCTTTTTGTTCCCGGATAGCCCGGCTGATCTGGAGGTTGGTCACGCTGCCGAAAATCTTGCCACTGGTTCCTGTCTTGGCGCCCAGTCTCAGCGGCGATTCGCTCAGCCTGGCCACGACTTCATTGATTGCAGCCAGCATTGTTTCCTCTTTCTTCCTCGCCTGCTTCAGTCTTTCCTGCAATTGCTTCTGGTTGGAAGGTGTATTTTCCACGGCCAGTTTGCGGGGCAGCAAAAAGTTGCGCGCATAGCCGCTTTTAACGGTTACCACTTCGTCTGCAGCTCCCAGGTTATCGACGTCATGTATTAAGATAATTTCCATTGTGTGTTGTTTTTATCCCAGTAAATCAAAGGCATTACTGTCTTCCGCGTGTAGCGGAATTAGGGATGACGCCTATTTCAATAAATCGGTAACGTAGGGCAGCAGGGCCATCTGGCGCGCCTTCTTGATAGCCTCAGATACCTGGCGCTGTGCTTTCAGGCAATTGCCAGTAAGACGGCGCGGTAAAATTTTCCCCTGGTCATTCAGGAATTTCTTCAGGAATTCCACGTCTTTGTAATCTACGTAGCGGATGTTATACTTTTTAAAACGGCAGAATTTTTTCGGACGTTTCTCAGCTTTAATGGCTGTCAGATATTTAATTTCATTCTTTGCCATAGGTTAAGCCTCCACTACTTTTTCGGTTTCAGTACGTACGCCTTTTGCCTTTTTAGCATTGTACTCAACGGCGTATTTGTCGAGTTTGGTGCAAAGGTGACGAAGAACGGATTCGTCACGCAGAAGCTGAATTTTCAGCTTCTCATTGAAGTCGGATGGCGCAGTGTATTCCAGCACCCAGTATAAACCCGTGGTTTTTTTCTGGATGGGGTACGCCAGTGATTTCAGTCCCCAGGGGTTGTCATAAACGATAGAGCCACCTGCATCAGTTACCATTTCGGCAAACTTTTTTTGTGCAGCTTTAAACTCTTCTTCGCTTAAAACCGGGGTAAAAATCACCATCAATTCGTAATTGTTCATTACCCTGTTGTTTAAAAATTAATAAAATAAAATAACCTTAGTTTTTCCTAAGGGGCTGCAAAGATAGTTTATTTGTAACGAAAAGTGTATTATTTGTAACTTAAAAGATTAAATTTGTAACCGTGAAAATTGTATTCCCGCTGGTGTTTCAAGGTAAAATTTCCCTGAGAGCGTCCAGCGTCGGCTGAAAGTTGCGGCGACGGACAGGGTCCTTCAGAGTACACCGAACTTTTGCCGGATGGCCGGAAATTTCACAAAAAAATCGTATCTTTAGAAGTTATATTTTTGCATCCATTTTTCAGATTTCATCCTGGAATCTAAATAGGTGTTTGCACATTTCGCCGTACGTCCTCTACCCTGATCTGAAGGCTTTTCTGACCCTGCCATTCATTTTCATCGATCCTGAATACGATATCAAAAGGTTCTCTGCTTTCAATCAATGGGAACCGTTCGGCCAGGTTGAAACCAATCCCCGTAACGGTGGTATCACCCTGCCGGACCGAAAACCGGATATGTTTTTCTTTTACTATTTTACTGTGACCCGTATCCACAACGTTCCGGGCCACGAATACCGGCACCATATTACCCGGACCGAAAGGTTCCATCTGTCTCAGGATATTAAAAAACGGGAACGTAATCCATTTCAATTCCATTTCGGTATCTATAATGATTTCGGGCACCAGTTGTTCTTCGGTGATAGTTCGGGCGACCACCTCTTCAAATTTATCCCTGAACGCATCGACCTGATTTTTTTCCAGGGTGAGCCCGGCTGCCGCAAAATGTCCGCCGTATCCCAGCAGATGGTCTCTGCACGCGTGAATTGCTTCATACAGGTTAAATCCCGGAACGCTACGGGCACTCCCCGCTACATAATGCCCGCTTTGTGTAAGCACGACGGTCGGCCTATAATAATATTCAATAATTCGCGAGGCCACAATGCCCACCACGCCCTTGTGCCAGTGTGGCTGGTAAACCACGGTTGATTTCCGGTGCTGCCAGTCCTTGTTTTTCTGGATCATTTCCAGTGCTTCCACTGTAATACTACTATCCGCTTCTTTTCTTTCCGTGTTGTCATTGTGAAGTGCCTCGCCAAAGACCTTCGCTTCTTCAAAATCAGGCGCTATAAATAATTGAACCGCTTTGCGGGCATCATCCATGCGCCCGGCCGCATTGATCCGTGGCGCGATCAGGAAAACCAGGTTTTGAATATGCAGGGGGAGACTCGCCCCGCTCAGAAAGATCAGGGCCTTAATGCCCGGATTGGGGTCAGCATTTGCCTTGACGAGACCATGCAGCGCCAGGATCCGGTTTTCCCCCGTAAGCGGAACAATATCGGCTGCGATGGCCGTTGCTACGAGGTCCAGATATCTGAATGCCGTCTCTTCGGGAAGATCCATTTTCTCGCAAAGCGCCGAAATCAGTTTGAAACCCACGCCGCAGCCGCATAATTCCTTGTAAGGATAATGGCAATCTGGTTGCTTCGGATTCAGAATAGCTACTGCATCGGGCAGACTGGTATCCGGCAGATGATGGTCACAGACCACAAATTCCACACCCAGGGAGCGGGCGTACCCGATGAGTTCGATAGACTTGATCCCGCAATCCAGGGCTATCACCAGGGTGAACCCGTTCTTTTTGGCAAAGTCCACGCCGGCCCTGCTGATACCATATCCTTCGCGGTAGCGGTGCGGGATATAGAAGTCCACCTTTCGGTGATGTGCTTTGATAAACTGGTACATGCAGGCAACGGAGGTGGTTCCGTCCACGTCGTAATCACCATAAACCAGGATCTTCTCATTTCTGGAGAAGGCGAGCAGTACGCGTTGTACGGCTTTATCCATATCTTTCATCAGCCAGGGACTGTGAAGCTGGTCCAGCCCGGGTCTGAAGAAATCTTTGGCCTCGTCAAATGTTTCAATACCACGTTGAACCAGGATCCTGCAAAGGATCTGATTGATCCGTAAGGATTCCCTGAGAGCACTTTCTTTCTCTTCTGAAGTATCCAGTATTGTCCAACGTTTTTCCAAAGACCGTAATTTTTAGAATAAGAAAATCACTAACAACGCATTCCCCGCCGTTGCTATGGCAGATTTACATCACGCTGCGGCAGTTTGTTCATTTCTCCGGAAAGCGCGAAACAGAAACTGGTTTCCGCCGGCATCCTGAATGAGACCCCCCGGGACAGCAAAATACCCGATTGTTTAAGGTCCGGGTCAGTATTTTCTTTCCGTTACGTAATCAACAAGATCGGCAAGACCTTTCCGGTATTCATTGTCCGGGCACCTGGCAAGGATATCAAGGGCTTCCTTTTTAAAATCATACATTTTTTGTGTGGCAAACCGGATACCGCCGGTCTCGCGTACTACTTCCAACACCCAGTCCACCTTCTTCTTTTTGTTGTTGTTATTTTTTACAATATTAATGATTTTCCGCCGGGTTGCACTGTCAGTATTGTTCAGGGTATAGATCAGGGGTAATGTCATCTTCTTTTCTTTAATATCATTCCCCGTTGGTTTCCCAACGTCTTCGCTGGCATAATCGAACAGGTCGTCTTTGATCTGAAAAGCGATTCCTGCCTTTTCGCCAAACTGCCGCATGATCTCGGTATATTCATCGTTTTGAGAAGTGGACCATGCACCGGCGCTGCAGGTTGCCGCCAGCATGGAGGCTGTTTTGTTCCGGATGATCTCATAATAAATATCTTCCCGCAGGTTCAGGTTCCGGGCTTTTTCAAGCTGAAGCAGTTCACCTTCGGGCATTTGTCTGACAGCTTCCGAAAGGATATGCAGGATGCGGTAGTCCTGGTGTTCCAGGGAAAGAATCAGTCCCTTGGCGAGGAGGTAATCGCCTACAAGTACCGATGCCTTGTTTTTCCATAATGCATAGACGGAGAAAAAGCCCCTTCTTTCATGGGCATCATCCACCACGTCATCATGGACCAGTGTGGCGGTGTGGAGCAGTTCGACCAGGGAAGCGGCGCGGTAGGTGGTCTCGTTTGTAGGACCGAACATTTTTGCCGTCAGAAAAACAAACATCGGCCTGATTTGTTTGCCTTTCCGCTTAACGATATAGCGCATGATCCTGTCGAGGAGGGGAGTCTGGCTGCGCACAGCTTCATTGAAACGGGTCTCAAAACTGTCAATTTCTTCTTTAATTAGATGTGTGGGGAGGTTCATATAGGAAATGACGGCAAATTAAACCAAATTCTTCAAAAGAAAGCGGGTTACTAAATGATTTTTAGGTATTTAAAGTGACCTGAAAATAAAAGAAATTAGTGTTTTTTTTGGTTAAAAATTTGTTTTTTAACAAAATGGCTCTAAATTTGCTTGACTTTAAGAAAATCGTTTTTAAATCTTAATCCTTAGTTATGACAAGCAAAAAGTACATCTTATTGGCAGGTTTATCTTGCCTTTTTGCGTCAGCCGGGTTTGCACAACAAACCACAACCCATGGCACCAGAGCTATCTACGGAGTTGGGCATGACGTCACTGATTCTTCTCTTATCGCTAACAAGAGATTAGCCCAACAAAGCCAGTTTCTGGCTGGTACCTACGACTATCCCGCTAAACCGCGTGACATGTGGGAACTTGGTGTCAAGGGCGGTTCCTTCACTGTGATAGGTGATATGGCTGCAGATCCCCTGCGCTCCTGGGGCTTTGGCGCTCACATTCGTAAATCACTGGGACATGTAATGTCTCTTAGATTGGAGTATGTTTACGGTGTTGCAAGGGGTGAAGGCTACAGGCCTACTGATCAAGGGATAATTGCCGGAATTCCAAGGGAAGGATGGTATCCGAACCACAAAACACAGGCACAGGATCTGTCTTTACAGGCGCTGTTCAATCTCCACAACATCAGGTTCTATAAAGCTCAGACAGCTATGACGTTCTACGGCCTGGCTGGTGTAGGAGTAAATACCTGGAGAGCGTTCAGGAATACCACCGATCAACCAAGCACCGCATGGAATGGCAACAATAAGAGAGATGTCCTGAAATCCTACAGGGATGCACTGAAAGGACATGATTATAACCAGGCACTCGGAAATGCCGGTACGAGCGACAAATGGTCAAGCACCTTTGCTGGCTTCGTTAAACCTTCTTTAACTGCTGGTGTAGGTATTGCATTCAAACTCAGCGACAGGGTTAACCTGGCACTGGAAGATAGGGCAATTTTCGTTGGCAGCGATCTTGTAGACGGTATTCTTCCGAATACATACGGCAATCAGGCAAAAGACTGGTACAACTATGGTACAATTGGTCTGAATTTCAACCTGGGTAATAAAGCAAAAAGGGTTCAGCCACTGTACTGGGTAAATCCTTTGAACTATGCATACAGCGAGATTCGCAATCCTCGCCTGATGAATATTCCTCCTCCAGTATTGCCTGATTCTGATGGTGATGGCGTAACTGATCAGTTCGACCTTGAGCAAACTCCTGCCGGTTGTCCGGTTGATACACATGGTGTAAGCCTGGATACAGATGGCGATGGCGTTCCCGACTGCAAGGATAAAGAAAAAGTAACGCCGACTTACTGCCAGCCGGTTGATGCTGATGGCGTTGGTAAATGCCCATGCCCAGAAGGATGCGGCGCAGTTGCTTCTGAGTGTGCAACACTGTTAGGCCCGTTGCCGAGCGTATCTTTCGCACCTAATTCCAACACATTGTCTTCTGACGCAAAAGCTGTTTTGTCAACTGTTGCTTCAAAAATGAGGGCTAATCCTACTTGTAAAGTAGTCGTAGTTGGATACTGTGCAGCTACAAAGAGACAACAGCAATTAAGCTGGGATCACGTGAACAAGGTGATCACACACCTGAACGAACAGGAAGGTATCAGTCTTGACAGGTTTATCTTCAGCTCGGGCCAGGAAGGTGGCGATTGCAACTCAGTAGATCTGCGTGCAGCTGCTCCGGGTGAAGAAGGTCCAAACCAAGTGGCACCTCCACATCCGAACCTGCGTAAGAAATAAAATAATTTTTACGTTAATATTAGACCCTTCCCCTTCGTGGGAAGGGTTTTTTGCATTCAGGAGGAAGTTGTAATTTTAATACCTGTCTGAACACAATGGTGAAGACAGCCAGAAAGAATCTGCATTTTAGGCAGATTATTTTAACCCGAAAAACTTTGGAAATGGATAAAGAAAATATCAGAAAAGAATATTCAAATGGTGAAGTGACTATCGTTTGGCAGGCAGCCAAGTGCCAGCACTCGGGAAATTGTGTACGCAATTTACCCCAGGTATTCAAGCCACAGGAGCATCCCTGGATACAGCCCGAAAATGCGACTACTGAGGAGATCATCGCCACCGTCCGGAAATGTCCTTCGGGGGCGCTCACATTAAAACCGTAATTTTTCGAATAGCCCGGGATTATCGAGGCGCAGTTTTTGGCAAGAGGATTAGATATGCCGAATAATTAGCGCGTTGTTTTAAGCGTACAAAATAATTCGCATTCGCAGCACTGCCAGTTTATCACGCCTGTCGCACAGTTTTAGAACACTATTTCTTCATCGCGTTCTGCATCGGGTTTACGCCAACCGGCGCGGGGCTTCGCCTGCCAGGAGCTGCCATTTGCTGGGAATAGGCCCTGAACTTTGAAGGAGCGGGCATAGAACCCCAGACATTATTGGATTCATCGATGTCAGCGGTCTCGCGCAGCGGATCAAGTCTGATGGAAGCAATCTCTTTATTTTTTACAAAAAGCTTTTTGACCTTCTTCTCATTGTACCGCCAGATCTGTGCCGGTATCCGGTCGGTCTCCCGGCTTCCATCCCGGTAAGTCCATTCAATGATAATGGGCATTACCATGCCGCCTTTGTTGGAGAAACTTAATTCATAAAAATATTTGCCCTGCAGCATCTGTGCATCTGCTGGCGTGAGTTTCGCGAAATACTGAGGTTGTTCAGTGGTCAGAACCCTGCTGGTATCGAATTTTTCTAATCCTCTTGCATAGCGCCAGTAAAAATCTCTTGCAGCAGTGTCTACATCTGTATAAAATCTGATACGGCCATCTTCCCTGTTTCTGATCTTGGTGATATCCTCGAAATTATTTAGCAGCGGCGCCTCGATCCGGTAACTGATTTTCGCGGTTGGAGGAAGCGGACTATTGGGATCAGCTTTTGCATATTTCACTGTGTCAAGAGAAATATCAACGGGGTCAGTGCCGTAAAACCATCCACGCCAGAACCAATCCAGGTCCTCAGCGCTTGCATCTTCCATGGTCCTGAAGAAATCCGAAGGGGTTGGATGCCTGAAAGCCCAGCGGCGCGCATATTCCTTAAAGGCAAAATCGAACAGTTCGCGCCCCATAATGGTTTCCCGGAGGATATTCAGTCCGGTTGCAGGTTTGGCGTAAGCATTCGGTCCGAAATTGACAATGTTCTCGGAATTGGTCATGATGGGTTCAAGTTCATCCTTGGGCAACTTCATATAATCAGTAATTGCCCAGGCCGGTCCCCGCTTGCTGGGGAACTTATTATCCCACAATTCTTCTGTGAGAAATTGAACGAAGGTATTCAGTCCTTCATCCATCCAGGTCCACTGACGTTCATCACTGTTGATGATCATCGGAAAGAAATTATGGCCTACTTCGTGGATGATCACGCCGATCATACCGTTTTTAACGCCTTCACTGTAAGTGCCGTCGGGAAGTGTGCGGCCAAAGTTGAAACAGATCATGGGGTATTCCATGCCATTGGCGGCTTCCACACTTTGCGCCACAGGGTAAGGATACGGGGTGGAGAACTGCGAATAGGTCTTGATGGTATGTGCCACCACCCGTGTAGAAAATTTTCTGTAAAGTCCATAAGCTTCTTTTCCGTAAAAGCTCATACACATGATCTTCTTGCCCTGAACAAGCTGAGGCATGGCATCCCACACATATTTCCTGGACGAGGTCCATGCGAAATCCCTCACATTTTCTGCCTTGTAATGCCAGGTTTTGTTAGCGGTGCTCTTACTCTTTTCTGCTTTTTTGGCTTCAGCCAGCGTGACAATTTCAACGGGTTCTTTTGCGTTTTTCGCAAGATTATATCGCCCTAACTGCCCCGGGGTCAGCACCTGGTTATAATTCTGACATTCCCCTGTACTACCTACAATATGATCGGCCGGGACGGTCATCTTTACATCAAAATTCCCGAAAGTCAGGGCAAATTCTCCCCGACCGGTGAACTGATGATTCTGCCATCCCTGAAAATCGCTGTACACGCAAACCCTCGGATACCATTGTGTTATGGTGAATAAATAATTGCCGTCCTCCGGAAAAAATTCATAGCCTCCCCGGCCACCCATGCTCATACGGTCAGCAAACCTGTACGACCAATCAATATTTAACACAAATCGCTGCCCCGGTTTCAGCGCAGTGGGTAGATCCACGCGCATCATCGTCTTATTGATGGTGTATTGCAACTGTTTTCCCGCAGCATCAGCGATCTTACTGATCTTGCAGCCGAACCCATTGTCGGTCTTATTGTCTGACTCCATTCTTCCCAGATCCCGCGCAGTCATTGTTACCGGCATCATCGAGCTGGTCTGGTAATTGGCGTTCCGGAGATTACTGTGTTCGTTTTCGTCGAGCTGTAACCAGATATAGGTCAGTACATCGGGCGAATTATTGAAATAATCCAGGGTTTCTGAACCCTTCAGGGTCAGGTTTTTTTCGTCCAGCGTGCAATTTATCTTGTAATCGCAGCGCTGTTGCCAGTATTTCGGGCCCGGCGCACCGCTGGCTGTGCGAAATTCATTGGGTGTGGGCAGAATTGTGCCCAACTGCTCAAATTTGTTACCGTGATTGCTTCCGGGATTATTTTGAATATCCTGCGAGCTGCCGATGAGGCAGGTTGACAGCAATACGATACCGGCAAAAATCTTTTTCATTCTTTGAATTTAGAAAACGTATGGAAATCTGTTCCAGGCAATATTGACGGACAGCACCGCTACCATCAGCGAGACTACCACTGTGTAAGTTTTTTGAGGGACCCTCACCAGGTCGACGATCAGTTTGGTCATCAGTAATATGATCAGCACCACTAATACCTGACCTGCCTCTAATCCGGTGTTGAAGCCGAGAATACCCAGTGCGAGCGACTGGTCTCCGGCCAGCATGACCCGGATCGTTTCGGCAAATCCAAGCCCATGGATCAATCCAAAGAAAAGAGCCAGAAAATAATTGAGATTCATTCGATGATCTTTTTTATGGCCCGCCACGTTCCATACCGCGGTGCAGATGATGGTCAGCGGTATCAGGAACTCGACTGTACCCCTGTGAATGTGCAGGATGTTGAGCACACTCAGTACAAGCGTAGCTGAATGTCCGATGGTGAAAGCAGTGATCAGGATCAGTACCTTTTTCCATTCCCGGAAACTGTACATGACAGCCAGCGTCAGCACAAAAAGCTGATGATCAAAAGCATCTTTGCTGATGATATGTTTCCAGCCCTCCGTGAAATAAAAAAGAAAGTCGTTCATCTCTTCTTGGTGACTTCGTCTTGTCGTCGTTTTGATGAAGTAATGCCCTGAAATTAATTTCAGGTGTTAAAAATAATGCGTTTATTTGTTCAAATGGTCATATTATTCAATAAATGGTTCGTTTGGGTCACGCTGGCAGGTGTTCTTTCTATTTCCGGCAGGCCTGTTCCCGAAGCGCATCCCTATCATGTGAGTGCAACGGAGATTGAATATATTGCCGGGGAGAAAAAAGTGGAAATCAGCAGCCGGATCTTCACGGATGATTTTGAGGCGGTACTTTCAAAATTATATAAGGCCCGGATTGATTTCAGCAACGCCGCATTGAAAAAGGAGATGAGTGAATGGGTGAAAAAATATATCTCCACGCACTTGATTGTTCGTTCGGCGGGCAAGGGTGTGCCCCTCACGCTGTTCGGCTGGGAACAGGATCATGAAGCGATTAATGTCTATACGACAGCCGTCTTCGACAGGTTTGATACAAAGAATATTACGGTTGAAAACACCATACTCTATGATCAGTTCGATGATCAGATGAATATTATCCATTTCATCGTGGACGGGAAACGGAAAAGCACGAAGCTTAATTACCCCGACCGGAAGGCGGTTTTCAGCTTTTAGCGGGTCTTGCCTCCTAGTCTGTTATCCCGCTTTTGAATCGCTGCCTTTTTCCTGACAAATGAGTGGGTAAAACCTGACCAAAGTCAGTTCCCGCCCGCTGCTTAACCTTCAGAATCTTCGTAACTTTATCTCTTGAGACTTTCAGATTATTTCACATTAAACTGACAAGATATGTGTGCAACCTGCGGGTGCGGAGATAGTGGGAACGACCATCAACACGAACACGGGGATCATCATCATGATCACGGGGATCACCACCACGATCATGCGCATCAACATACTCATGAACATACCCACGATGGTGAAACCCATAGCCACACGCCCACAGTGGTGGATATGGAGCGGGATATTCTGCACCACAACGACTTACTGGCCGAGCGAAATCGTGGCTATTTTGACGCAAAAAACATGCTTGCGCTCAACCTGGTGAGTTCACCGGGATCAGGGAAGACCACGCTGCTTGAAAAAACTCTGCAAGCTTTGGAAGGGGACCAGAAATGTTTTGTGATTGAAGGAGATCAGCAGACGTCCAACGATGCGGACAGGATACAAGCCACCGGTACCGCCGTAAAGCAAATCAATACCGGGAAGGGTTGCCACCTGGATGCCCATATGGTACTGCACGCGGTGCAGGAGCTGAAGCCGGAGGAGAATTCCATCCTGTTTATTGAGAATGTCGGCAACCTGGTTTGCCCGGCGATGTTTGACCTTGGCGAAAGCGAGCGAGTGGTGGTGATGAGTGTAACGGAAGGAGAGGACAAGCCACTGAAATACCCGGACATGTTTTACAGCTCTAGCTTGTGTATTATTAATAAGATCGACCTGCTGCCCTACGTGCCTTTTGACCTGGCAAAGGCCAAAGAATATGCCCTGCGTGTGAACCCCAGACTTGAGATCCTGGAACTAAGCTGTACCAGCGGTGAAGGCATGGAGACCTGGATCGCATGGCTGAAGTCAAAACTGCCTGTTGTCGTATGATATAAGACAATATTTAAATGCATGCTCAGGCCGGGGCAGATGGTTTTTAAAGTGTGGAGATAGTGCTGGAAAGTTATTTTGGTCCTGGCCATGTACACCTATCATGTTCATATAACCGGAATTGTGCAGGGGGTCGGATTTCGTCCCCTGGTCAGTAGGTTAGCCGAGAAATATCAGCTAAACGGCCGGGTTTGCAATGATACGGATGGTGTGCATATTGTGCTAAATGCTGATCCCACACAAGCAGAGAAATTCCTGGATGAGATTATTGCAGATCCCCCCCGGAATGCGCTGATCCGCGAATATGAAATGCGGCAGGTGGCTGACCAGACTTTTAAAGATTTCAGCATTGACATTTCCAGGCATGTAACGCAGCCCGATCTCTTGCTGACGCCCGATCTGGCGATATGCGGGGATTGTACCAGCGAAATTGAGCAACAGACAAACAGACGGTTTCAGTATCCTTTCACGACCTGCCTGCAATGCGGCCCCAGGTACTCTATCATGACGGAGCTGCCTTACGACCGTGAGCGAACGACCATGGCGCCGTATGAAATGTGTGAGAGCTGTAAACGCGAGTATGAGGATATTCATGATCGGCGGCATTATAGCCAGACCAACTCCTGCCACCATTGCGGGATCCCGATGTACCTGTACGATGGGGCTGGTAGAGAAATCCCGGGCGACTATGCGGAACAAATTACGATCGTATTGAATGCGATCAGGCAAGGGAAGATCGTAGCCGTGAAGGGAATTGGGGGGTACCTGTTAATGTGCGACGCTCATAACGGTGAAGCGGTTGGACTACTGCGTCGGCGGAAACGGCGGCCTGCTAAGCCTTTCGCAGTGATGTATGACAGCGTGGAAGCAGCAGAAATGGATGTTTGGATCACCGGAACTGAAAAGGAGGCCTTGCTCAGCCGGGAAGCGCCCATCGTGCTTTGTAAACTGAAGAAGGAAGAGAGTTCCGGACTTCAAACCGGGTTGATCGCCAATGGACTGGACAAGCTGGGCGTGTTTCTGCCTTATACTCCATTGCTGAAAATGATCACCAATGCGTTACAAAATCCTTTAATTGCTACCAGTGGTAACCTCAACGGGAGTCCCATTGTGTTCCGGGATGATGAAGCCCTGGATCGGTTGAATCTTTTCGCCGATCTGATTTTGACATTCGATCGCGATATTGTAATACCCCAGGACGATAGTGTGATTCAGTTTACACCGTGCAATCAAAAGATCATTTTACGGAGGTCTCGTGGAATGGCTCCTAATTTCTTTCCAAATCCATTTAAGGGCCAGGATTCGATGCTGGCGATGGGTGCAGAAATGAAAGGGGCCTTTGCCGTACTTGAAAAAAATAATTTATTTATCAGTCAGTTTCTTGGCCGGCTGGACTCTTTTGAATCACAGCAAAGTTTTATGGCTACGCTGGAACATCTGACCGCTTTGCTCAGATTTAAACCGGCGGAAATCCTGGTGGACAAACATCCGGGGTATTTCGCAACGCAGTATGGAAAACAACTGGCAACAAAGATGGGAGTTCCGATCATGGGGGTACAGCACCACGTGGCGCATGCCTGCGCGGTATTGGGTGAAAACGATCTGGAGCATGACAACGAAAAGGTCCTTTGCCTGGCCTGGGACGGAACGGGTTATGGGGATGATGGGCAGATCTGGGGGAGTGAGTTTTTCCTGTTTGAAGACGGCAAAATGGAACGAGTAAGTCACCTGAAGTATTTTCCCCAGATACTTGGCGATAAAATGAGCCGGGAACCGCGACTGTCGGCGTTGTCACTGTTGGATGGCGATACTTCGCGTGTGGAAACTCATTTTGAAAAAAAGCAACTGGATTATTATTCCCTTCTGATGAAAAAGAGCGGGATACTGCAGACATCCAGTATGGGTCGATTCCTGGACGGAATTGCGTCGCTGCTTGGATTGATGCAGGTAAATACATTCGAAGGAGAGGCAGCCATGAAACTTGAAGTGGCAGCCCGAGGATATCGTGGTGAAATAGCCGGAGGTTATCCCGTTGAATTTGGAGGTACAGTAATCGACTGGCGACCGGTTATTGCTGAAGTGCTGGATGATATCAGCGAGGGCGCTGACACCGGCCGGATAGCGGCTAGCGTATTTGAAACCCTGGTCAACTGGATCGAAGCGGTGGCCGCCCGGTTGCAAGTCCGGAAAATTGCCGTCAGTGGCGGAGTTTTCCAGAATGCTTTTTTGGTAGATTTGATGCAACAACGATTGGGCGGGCGATACGGTTTGTTTTATCACAGGCAGCTCAGTCCTAATGATGAATGCATCAGTTTCGGACAATTGGTTTACAGACAAATGATGCGGGGAGAGGGACAACCGCAACAGTCTAGGGAAATAGATTTTTTAAAATAAAAAAATATTGTATGTGTTTAGCTATACCCGGGAAGTTGGTTTCCATAACCAGCCAGCCTGATGAAACGTTCAGGAGCGGGAAAGTGTCGTTTGAAGGAATATTGAGGGAGGTCAACCTGAGCATGATTCCTGAAGCCAAGGAGGGCGATTACGTTCTGGTACATGTGGGGGTAGCCATCAGTGTAGTAGACGAAGAAGAAGCCATGAAAACTTTCGAGTACCTGAGACTGATCGGCGAAGTAGCGGATGAACTGAATAGCGGGGCTGCAAAAGACCTTTGATTCTTCGGCCACTGATCGGCATAGTTCATACTATTGGATTAAAAAAAATAATAAATGAACCGAAGTGTGAAAGGCTGTTCTTAGAACAGGCAATGTAAATGCTGAGTTCGACAAAATCTTAAACCGCCAAGGACGGGGAACACAAAAAAAGTAAGCGAATGAAATATCTGTCTGAATACAGGGATCCCGAATTGGTGAGGGAATACCTCGATAAGATCCACGCGGTGACAACCAAGCCTTGGACGCTTATGGAAGTCTGTGGCGGGCAAACGCACAGCCTGGTGAAAAATGGTATCCTGGACTTATTGCCCGGGCTGATCAATATCGTTCACGGGCCCGGCTGTCCGGTTTGCGTGACCAGTGTCTCGGTCATTGATGAAGCTATCTGGCTGGCGGAGCAACCCAATGTCATCCTTTGTTCTTTTGGGGATATGCTACGGGTGCCGGGTTCGCAGAAAAGTCTGCTGGAGGTCAAAGCCTGCGGCGCTGATGTCAGGATACTTTATTCACCATTGGAAGCTGTGGAGCTTGCCAAAAAGAACCCCGACAAGGAAGTGGTCTTTTTTGCCGTTGGTTTTGAAACCACTGCTCCGGCAAACGCGTTGAGCGTGGTGCAGGCCGCCAGGCAACATGTGCTCAACTTTTCCATCCTGGCTTCACATGTGCTGGTGCCGCCTGCCATGGAAGCGATATTGCAGGATGAGGAAAACAGAATTAATGGATTTCTTGCAGCGGGGCATGTATGTACCATTATGGGTCTTGAGGAATATATACCCATTGCTGAAAAGTACCGGGTGCCCATTGTCGTGACGGGATTTGAGCCGGTAGATTTGTTGCAGGGTATTCTGATGGCCGTTCAGCAACTGGAGAACGGTGAGTGGCGGGTGGAGAATCAGTATGTCAGGTATGTCCAGCGGGAGGGAAATAAAATGGCTAAGAAGATGATGGAAGAAGTGTTTACGGTAGCGGGTAAACCGTGGCGGGGTATCGGATACATCCCCGATAGCGGATTTGAAGTGTCCGAGAAATACCGGTTATATAATGCCCGGACAAAGTTTGTGTTGGATGTCCAGGCGGTAAAAGAAGATGAGAGTTGTATAAGCGGAGCTATTATGAAAGGGTTGAAAAAGCCCTTTGACTGTCCCAATTTTGGTAAGAGCTGTACACCGGATCATCCCGTGGGTGCGCCGATGGTGAGCAGTGAGGGTTCCTGCGCGGCCTATTATCATTATTCAAATGCGGGGCGTGTTGTGGGGCAATAGTTCCGCATCATGTTTAAACACCTTCGGTGAGATTGTTTCGGTAAAAACAATTGTTGATATTTATCACTTAGTAGTGATATTATACATGCAAAGATTTAGCTTAAGAACTCGATTATTATTTATTATCAAAGATTTTTTTCATGCAATTATCCTGTCCATTACCAAAATTTGATTTTGATGTGATCACCATGGGGCATGGCAGTGGTGGTCTGCTTACACACCGGCTGTTGCAGAGCGGCGTATTTGATGTACTCCAGAATGATCTGCTGAACCAGCAGCACGATGGTGCTTTCTTTGAGTTGGGTGGCAGACTGGCGTTCAGTACGGACAGTTATGTGATCTCGCCAATATTCTTCAAAGGTGGTGATATCGGGGAACTGGCAGTTAACGGTACCGTCAATGACCTGGCGATGTGTGGTGCCATGGCCAAATATCTGTCGCTTTCCTTTATCCTGGAAGAAGGATTAAGAACGGATGACCTGGCGAGGATCTTGCAGAGCATCAGGAATGCCGCAGATCAGGCAGGGGTTACGATTGTCACTGGCGATACCAAAGTAGTGGAGCAGGGCAAGGGCGATGGGATATTTATCAACACTTCGGGAATCGGGCAGGTACATCAGCAGTCACAGATTCACCACAAAAATATTGAACCGGGCGATGCAATCCTGATCAGTGGAAGTCTCGCTAATCACGGCATTGCCATCATGAGTCAGCGTGAAGGTCTGGAGTTTGAAACCGATATCATGAGTGATACCCGCCCTCTGGTTCATATCATTAAGAAAATGCTGGATCAGTTTGGAAAGGATATAAAATTTCTCCGCGATCCGACCCGCGGCGGTCTTGCGTCTGTATTGAATGAAGTAGCGGAAATGACGGGACTGGGTATTGAAATTGAGCAGACGGCTATTCCGGTGCGTAATCAGGTTGAAGGCGCTTGTGAAATGCTGGGGCTGGATCCCTTGTATGTTGCCAATGAAGGCATTTTTGTTGCCGTTGTAAATAAAAATATTGCAGATGAGTGCCTTGCTTTGCTCCGGGATGCGGAAGCCGGCGCCGAAGCAGCTATTATAGGGCAAATTAACACCGCCACTCCCGGCCAGGTTTTACTGAAGAGCGCCATTGGCGGCAGGCGGGTGGTAAACTACCTGACCGGCGAACAGTTGCCAAGGATATGCTGAGGTAGGAGACGCTAAATACTAGATACTAGATATTAGACTTTAGATATTAAATATAAATGTATATAATGCAAAGTCTGGCGTCTAAGTTCTAACATCTAACGTCCCCGCCCCTACCGAACGGTACGTTCGGGCGGTAAACTCTAAAGTCTTCATATAATCTTGTACGCCATAATCTTCTTCGTGAAGAATGTCGGGACGTAGAGAATATTATTCTTCATATCCACGCCGATATCAGCCGTATTTATTTTTTGTTTATGTGATTCCAGTAAGGTCTGCACCTTTCCGTTTTTGGAAACATAGTAAATATAACCGATCCAGGAGGTTAGGATAAAGTCGCCGTTTGCAAGCGGTTCAATACCATCGATCGGCTCTGTAACCGTAGCTATCAGTGATATTTTCCCGTTTGCATCCCGTTTCTTAAAAAATTTCCCTTCTCCATAATACAATGCACCCTTATAAAACTTGACCCCATTCACTCCCGGCGCGTTCTCCAAAAATAGCTTCGGGTTATCTTTTTGGATCTGCCAGATTTGACCCAGTTTTGAATCGGATACGTACACAACGCCGTCACCCACTGTAATATCATTCAGGTTTTGAGATCCGTGCAACGGAATTTTTTTCTCAATCGTTCCTTTTTTCAAATCTATCACCACAACCCGGTTGATATCGGCAACGTACATCCGGTTGCCCAGGATACCCATTCCTTTGGGAGCGCTGAGTCCGGTGACCCAATGACCATTATATTGCTTTCCGTCGGGGCTCAGGATACCAATACCACCTTTTCCGTCATCATCCCATGGCGCCCCATCGATCAGCGATACATAAAGATTGCCCTGGTGGGGAAGTACCGATTCGGGTATCGCAATGACGGAATCAGTCTCCCAGAGTTTTACAAGCCGGTGTCCCTGTGAGCTGGCCGAGATCACGAGGGCCGAAAAAAAAAGTGTAAAAAGCATTTTCATGGTTCAGAATTTAGGTTTGATAAAATAATTTTTGTCTGGATCACAATTCATCCTTCCGGACTTATCCGGATAATAGGTACATCATAGCTATCCTGCAAACCGGTGGTTTTACTCGTTAATCTTCTTCCATGCCATCTCTCAGTTCCTGGCTGATATTTACCAACACCTTGTCGATCCGCTGGCCATCCATATCCATGATCTCAAATTGGAAACCGTTCCATTCGAGCGAGTCGGTAGCTTCAGGTATTCTTTTTAATTTATGCAGGATGAATCCCGCAAGCGTATCAAATTCCTGTTCTCCTTCATGCATCCAGTCTGCCTTGTCAAAATAGGACAGGAAGTCGTAAAACGGGATCTGGCCATCAACCAGGAAAGAACCATCTTCCCTTTCCAGGATCTCATAGTCGACCTCATCCTCCTGCGGCATTTCACCGATGATGGCTTCAAGAATATCATTCAACGTGATCAGGCCCAGGACGGTGCCATACTCATCCACAATAAAACAGGAGTGGATCTGCGATTCTTTAAACTTTTCCATGACCCGGAAAGCTGTATTGTTTTCCGGCACGAACAAAGCGGACCGCATTAGTTCCAGCACCTGAATATTGCCCCGGTGAATGTACAGATCCTTCATCGTGATCACACCCTTGATATTGTCTATGTCACTATCACAAACCGGATACATGGAATGAGGTTCGCTCAGGATTTTTTCTTTGATTTGCTGTTCGTTCTCGCTGATATCAAACCAAACAATATCATTCCGGTGGGTCATCAATGACGTAATATTTCTGTCGCTGAGGTGGAACACCCTTTCGATGATGTCCTGTTCAGTTTCCTCGAGGGTACCCTGTTCTGTTCCCTCATTGATAATGGCCTTGATTTCTTCTTCAGTTACCTGTCCTTCGCGGGGTTTGATTTTGAAGATCTTGATAATAAAGCTGCTTGATTTGGTCAGCAGCCAGATGAACGGATAAGTGAGGTAGCTGAGAAACCGCATGGGGCGGGTGATGAATTTTGCAATTCCCTCAGGTCTGGCGAGGCCAATCCTTTTAGGTACCAGTTCACCAAAAACAAGCGTGAAATAAGTAACAATGATCACCACGGCCGTTGTTGCCAGTCCCTTGCTGTACGGCTCAATTGCAGGGAACTGCGCCAGGAAATTTGCAATATATCCGGTTATAGTGTCGCCGGAATAAATACCGGTCAAGATACCGATAAGGGTAATGCCAATTTGGACAGTGGAAAGAAAACGTTCGGGACTATTAGCCAGCCGGAGTGCATCCGCTGCCTTTTGATCCCCTTTGCTTGCCTGCGCCTCGAGTCTCGCTTTCCTGGCAGAAACCAGGGCGATCTCGGCCATCGAGAATATCCCATTCAGCAATATCAGAATCGCTATTACGAAAATTTCCATTAACGAGATGTTGATTGCATTTCGAAGATAGTGAATCCAAAAAGTTTATTGAAGAAAAAACCCGTTACGGCTCCAAGGCCGATGCCCAGGAGGCTGCCGAAAAAGACGTCAAACGGGTAGTGCACGCCCACATAGATCTGGGCAAAACCAATCAGAAAGGCCCAGATCATCAGGACCCAGGCATATTTGAAAACAGCCCGGAACGTGAATAGGAAATATGTTGCGATGCCAAAATGATTAATAGCGTGGTTGGAAACGAAGCTGAATCCACCCGAACATCTCCCCAGAACCATTCTTACAATACCCTCCATGGCCGGATCCTGGCAGGGGCGAAGCCTCTCGAAAGTCTGCTTAAACAGATAATTTCCGGTCATATCCGTGATAGAAACTGTAGCGACTGCGAAAATAACCCACCACCAGCCATTTTTTTTGAAATTGATTAACGCGAAAAGGATGATAAAAAGATACAGCGGTGCCCAGAAGAACTGGTTACGCAGCAATGGCATCAGCCAGTCGAAGAAATCATTGGCGCCCCTGACGTTGATCGTATAAAAAAGTCTTTTGTCGGGATTTACGAACCAATCCGGCAAAGGTATATAAGACAGTGATCTCATTTTAACAAAGATAAGCGGCAAATGAATAGCGTGCGTTTCCTCGCTGCCACTGCCTGACCATGGACAATTAGAAATGACAGGTCTGGCTGTGAAAAGCCCCCTAACTGGTTAAAAATTTTAAATTTATCGGCCGTCCGCCTTAAATTTGCAGCAGAATCCGTAAGCATTCCGGCGTGATCCGGCAAGTGTTTTCAGATCACAATGAGGTTAATATGGCACTGATAAAGAGTATTTCCGGAATCCGGGGAACAATAGGCGGTAAACCAGGCGAGAACCTTACGCCGCCCGATATAGTGAAATTTACAGCGGCTTTTGCTGCGATTCTTGGGAAAAAGGCAGCTCCTGGAAAAACGCTCAAAGTAGTTGTTGGCAGGGACGGTCGAATTAGCGGTCCGCAAGTGAGTGGCCTGGTGGTCTCCACGCTCAATGCAATGGGCGTGGACGTTAAGGATCTGGGCTGGAGTACAACGCCAACGGTTGAGCTGGCCGTAAAAATGGAAGCCGCCGATGGGGGCATTATCATCACCGCCAGCCACAATCCCAGAGAATGGAATGCACTGAAATTGCTAAATAGTGATGGTGAGTTTATATCCGCTGAAACCGGGAAGGAGCTGCTGAGCATCGCAGAAGCCGACGATTTTATTTTTTCGCCGGTCGACAAACTCGGAAAGGTAGCGACCGATTCGTCCTAC
The DNA here is from genome assembly GCF_058792415.1 of Niabella sp. CPT15-335-S11. Classification (NCBI taxonomy): domain Bacteria; kingdom Pseudomonadati; phylum Bacteroidota; class Chitinophagia; order Chitinophagales; family Chitinophagaceae; genus Niabella; species Niabella sp. CPT15-335-S11. The sequence goes on along the minus strand of NZ_JBYTEI010000002.1, from coordinate 1,061,820 downwards.
CAGGAGAAACATATTGAGGCGATCCTGCAATATCCCCTGGTGAACAGGGAAGAGATCGCATCGCGGAATTTCAAAGTGGTGGTAGATGGCATCAACTCTACCGGAGCCATATTCGTACCGGCGCTGCTGAAAGCGCTGGGAATTGAGCAGGTGGTGGTACTGAATGGAGAAGTTACCGGCAACTTCGCGCATAACCCGGAACCGCTTCCGGCATATCTGACAGATCTGAGTCATACTGTTGTGCGGGAAAAGGCTGATTTCGGGATCGCGGTGGATCCGGATGTGGACAGGCTTTGCTTCGTGTGCGAGGACGGCAGTATGTTTGGAGAGGAATACACGCTGGTGGCCGTTGCCGATTATGTGCTGGGGCATCGTAAGGGGAACACGGTCAGCAATATGAGCAGTACCCGCGCTCTGCGGGAAATTACGCAGAAGCACGGGGGTGAGTATTACCCGTCGGCCGTTGGTGAAGTGAATGTGGTGGCCCGGATGAAAGAAGTGAACGCCGTGATTGGCGGTGAAGGCAATGGGGGGATCATCGTACCGGATTTTCATTACGGAAGGGACGCGCTGATCGGAATTGCACTTTTTTTGAGCCATCTGGCAAGGCAGAAGAACGGGTTAAAATCGATGCGCAGTTTATATCCGGACTATTTTATCAGTAAGAATAAAATCGAACTGGACGAAGACTTGGATGTCAAAGAGATCTTCCGGAAGATTCGAAAAAAATACAGCAAATACCCGATCAATGAAGAAGATGGACTGAAAATTGAATTCGATGGGGATTGGGTACACCTGCGTACATCAAATACAGAACCTATCATTCGAATTTATTCCGAGAGCGATCTGGAGACAAAGGCCAACAACATAGCCGAAAGACTGATGCGCGATATTAAGGAAGCGATGTAGTCAGAGCCCCGGCTGAATAAAATCAATCAACGGAACAGAACCCTTGCGGGTTAGTAAATTAATTTATGTTACAACTTTAAATGACAGTAAGCTGAAAAGAATTTATCTGGATAATGCGGCAACTACGCCTCTGGACCCGGAAGTGCTGAACGGCATGATGCCCTACCTGACTGAACGTTTTGGGAATCCGTCGTCAATCTATTCCTATGGCCGGGAGACGAGGATGGCGGTGGAGAGCGCCCGGAAATCCGTAGCAAAATTATTAAATGCGCACCCGGGGGAGATCTTTTTTACCAGCGGGGGTACAGAAAGTAATAACACGGCGATCCTTACATCTATCCGGGACCTGGGGTGTACACATATTATTTCCTCTCCCATTGAGCATCATGCAGTATTGCATACCATAGAATATTATTGTACGCAGCGCAATATTTCCTTCAGCTTTGTGAAGCTGTTGCCCAATGGCCATATCGATCTTCAGGATCTGGAAGCTCAACTGGCAGGGCAAAGGGGCAAATGTCTGGTGAGCCTGATGCATGCCAATAACGAAATCGGGAACCTCCTGAGCATTAATGCGGCCAGTGCTATCTGCCGGAAATATGATGCAGTCTTTCACTCGGATTGTGTGCAGACGGTGGGGCACTATCCGCTGGATCTGCAACGCATTCAGGTCGATTTTATTTCCGCTTCAGCACACAAGTTCCATGGGCCCAAGGGTGTAGGCATCCTGTACGTCAACCGGAATCGGCTGGTTAAACCCTTGTTGCACGGTGGAGGGCAGGAGCGGAATATGCGCGCGGGTACCGAAAACCTGTATGGTATTGTTGGCTTTGCCAAAGCGCTGGAACTTGCGATGGAACGCTTCGAAAAGGATTCAGCAGCTATCATTGATTTGCGAAATTATATGATCGAACAATTGCAGGAACATATTCCTGGGCTGGGATTCCACGGCGACTACAATGGGAGTAGCCTGTACACCGTATTGAATATATCGGTTCCGAGGACGGAAAAATCAGAAATGCTGTTGTTTAACCTGGACATGCAAAATATTTGCGTGTCGGGAGGAAGTGCCTGCAGCAGCGGGGCGAGCACTGCTTCGCATGTCATTGAAGCGCTTTATCCGGATAACAATGACGTGGCCATCCGTTTTTCATTCAACAGGTACAATACCAGGGATGAGGTCGATGAAGTGATTCGGAAAATAAAGGAATTGCAATAAGGGCTCGCTTTTGCTCAGATCGGTGCAACCTTTAAAAATACCATAAAATCTGCGAATAAAAAAATATATTTTTAACGCGGATTGATGAGCTGATCTTAACCTATCCTGACCGGTCCGGCGGTTTCGGATCCCTCGAGAATTTCATGATTTGTTAACAAATGCGCGGTACGGCTGTTCCATCAGTATTCCGAAATATTTACTGAAAAATTCGGACTTCGAAAGCCTTATTCTTTCCACCTGATGTGTAAAACTTGCCAAACTTAATACCCATTTGCGTTTGTGAAAAAACAACCTTCTTTATCCACAGCTTGTTAATATTTAGACTTGGAAATCATGACTTGGTTGGGATACTTTCGTTGTCCCACGGGACTTTTTTTAGAAGCATCAAACCTTAAAATATTTTGAAATGGCACCCCAGAAAAAACAAACTCAGAAAGGACTAGTATTTGAAAGGAAATTTACGAAAGATGGGATTAACCCCTACGACATGTTTGCGTATGATTACCGGTCATCGGTGATTAAAAATCCAAGTGGTGAGGTAATCTTTCAGTTAGACAATGTAGAAGTTCCCGCGCAGTGGAGCCAGATTGCCACGGATATTCTGGCCCAGAAATACTTCCGTAAGGCGGGTGTTCCCCAGCCGGACGGGACCCTGGGTCGCGAGACCAGCATCAGGCAGGTCGCGCACCGCATGGCACATTGCTGGCGGGTATGGGGCGAACGTTATGGGTATTTTGCGTCGCCTGACGATGCCCGGGTTTTCTATGAAGAGCTGGTGTATTCTATCCTCAACCAGTCATGCGCACCCAACAGCCCGCAATGGTTTAATACCGGTCTGCATGAAGTGTATGGTATAACCGGTAAACCACAGGGGCATTACTATGTAGATCCTGCAGATGCGAATTTGAAAAAATCAACTTCAGCATACGAGCGCCCCCAGCCACACGCATGTTTTATCCTGAGCGTAAATGACGATCTGGTGAATGAGGGGGGTATCATGGATCTTTGGGTCCGCGAAGCCAGGATCTTCAAATATGGCAGCGGTGTTGGAACTAATTTCAGCAGTATCCGGGGAGAAGGTGAGAAACTGAGCGGAGGCGGTACATCCAGCGGACTGATGAGTTTCTTAAAAATTGGTGACCGGGCGGCCGGCGCGATCAAGAGCGGAGGAACCACCCGCCGGGCGGCAAAAATGGTCTGCCTGGATCTGGATCACCCGGAGATCGTGGAGTTCATCAACTGGAAAGTAGAGGAAGAAAATAAAGTGGCTGCCCTGATAGCTGCCGGATATCCCAGCGATTATGAAGGGGAAGCATATAAGACGGTCAGCGGACAGAACAGCAACAACTCAGTACGCATTCCGAATTCCTTTTTCAGGACCCTGGAAAAAGATGGTGACTGGGAACTGAAAGCACGAAGCGATGGACACGTGATGAAGAAAGTTAAGGCTAAGGACCTTTGGGATCAGATCAATTACGCCGCCTGGCGCTGTGCTGACCCGGGTACCCAATACGATACGACCATCAACGAATGGCATACTTGTCCGGAAGGAGGTCCCATCCGCGCCAGCAACCCCTGTAGCGAATACATGTTCCTGGATAATACAGCCTGCAACCTGGCCAGTATCAACCTGCGGAAATTCTTTAATGAAAATGATAACATCCTGGATGTGGATGGATTCCGGTACACCAGCAGGCTATGGACCGTGGTGCTGGAGATTTCCGTGCTGATGGCACAGTTCCCGTCAAAAGAAGTGGCTCAGTTAAGTTACGACTACCGTACACTGGGACTGGGTTATGCAAACCTCGGCAGCCTGCTGATGGTTAGCGGCATTCCTTACGACAGCGAAGAGGCCCGTGGCATTTCGGGCGCAATCACTGCTATCATGACCGGTGTTGCTTATAGCACTTCGGCTGAAATGGCCGGTATATTAGGGCCATTTGCGCGCTACGAAGAAAATAAAGAACATATGCTGCGGGTGATGCGCAATCACCGGGCAGCGGCGTACGACGCCACAGAAGCCTATGAAGGGCTGGAAATTAAGCCGCAGGGGATCAATGCGAAATATTGCCCCGATTACCTCCTGAAAGCAGCAACCAGGGCCTGGGACGATGCCGTTAAGCTGGGTGAGCAGAACGGTTACCGGAACGCGCAGACCACCGTTATTGCACCAACGGGCACTATCGGCCTGGTGATGGATTGCGATACTACGGGAGTAGAGCCCGATTTTGCCCTCGTGAAATTTAAAAAGCTAAGTGGCGGCGGATACTTCAAGATTATCAACCAAAGCGTTCCACAGGCGCTTCGGAACCTGAAATATACAGAACACGAAATTGAAGAGATCGTCAATTATGCAAAAGGTCACGCCACTTTAAAGAACGCGCCATTTATTAACGAAGAGACGCTGGCATCCAAAGGGTTTAGCGAAGGCGATATCGCCAAACTGAACGCGGCGATGGCAACAGCTTTTGATATTCAGTTTGCATTTAATGTGTTTACGCTGGGCGAGGATTGTATGAAGCGCCTTGGATTTAAACCCGAACAGTATAACGACTTTGAATGGAATATGCTGGAGGCGATGGGTTTTACGAATGAACAGATCAGCGCAGCAAACACTTATGTATGCGGAACCATGACTGTAGAAGGAGCGCCCCATCTGAAAGAAGCGCATCTGCCGGTGTTTGATTGCGCCAATAAATGCGGACCTTCCGGCGAGCGCTATATTCATGCGCACGGCCATATCCGGATGATGGCGGCGGCCCAGCCGTTCCTGAGCGGAGCGATCAGCAAGACCATCAACCTGCCAAACGAGGCCAAAGTGGAAGAGATTGCAGATTCCTACAAACTAAGCTGGGAACTGGGCTTGAAAGCATGTGCGCTCTATCGTGATGGCTCAAAACTCAGCCAGCCTTTAAGTAACAAATCTGATAAAAAGAGCAAGGATAGCGGAAGTGACAAAGAAGATACAGCGGAAGCAGATAGCCAGATCGTTGACCTGAGTAAACTGACGGTAGATGAACTGCTGGAAGAAGTCAATCACCGGGTTCAGAACAGTGCGGATACATCGTTGAAGCGCCAGCTCGCGATGATTGTAGAACGGCGCTCCTTACCGGCTAAACGGAGGGGTTTCACGCAAAAGGCCAAAATCAATGGGCAGACCCTGTTCCTGCGCACCGGCGAGTACAGCGATGGAACCCTGGGTGAGATCTTTATTGATATGGCCAAGGAAGGCGCTACCATGCGTAGCATGCTGAACTGCTTTGCTATTTCGGTGTCGATTGGTCTGCAGTACGGTGTGCCGCTGGAAGAGTTTGTAGAGAAATTCGTATTTACCCGTTTTGAACCGTCGGGGATGGTACAACATCCGAACATTAAATCGGCCACATCCATCATCGACTTCATGTTCAGGGCACTGGCTTACGAATACCTGAACCGTGCGGACCTGGTGCATGTGCTGGATAAGCCTCATGCGCCGGAGCAGCATGAGGATGCTGATGAGCTCCCGCAATGGGATGGAGGTACGCCAACGATTGGTGAGAGAAAGCATGAACTGAGTGGAGTGCGGGTTGTAGGTAAGCAGTCATCAAAATCGGAAGACACAATGAAACCGGCCGACGCAAGCATAAACGCTGTGAACGCTATCGCCAGGAGTATGCAGAGCGATGCCCCCACCTGCAACGTATGTGGAAATATCACCATCCGGAGCGGCACCTGTTACAAATGCCTGAACTGCGGTAATAGCCTCGGATGTAGTTAACCCCAATTTCCTACTTTAACAAAAAAAAGTATATTATAGGGTTAAAGCCGTTCTGCTGCGGGTACTTGATTCAACAGACTGCTCTCTTAATGGCAGTCTGTTGAATCTTGAAAAAAATGGCGCAGAGTCACCTTAATATGCGGGCACGCATACAGGATCATCTTAAATGATATCTCCCGGGATAAATGTTTCGGGGTTATTGAATTCGCGGTTCCCCGTTAATTGACCGATGGAGGCTTGGTAAATCTGGGGGAATCTCTCCGCCTTCTGTGGTATGCGCTCCGGCGTCCGCAGGCTCGCCTGCGCCCGTTTCTTGCATTTCAAGCCGTTTTAGCAGGTTGTCCCATTGATTGGTTGAGGGCTCGGAAACATCAAATTCATCCGCGTGATCTCTGATAAATGTTTCCAGTTTTCTTGTCTTTCTCCACATAATTGAGATATTGTATAATTTTCTTTTTAGCTCTGTAATAAAGTATCCGGACGTTGTTGTGCGAAAGCCCTAATAAATGGCCGATTTCCTTTTGAGATAAATTATCAATGGCGAACAGGTTGAAAACAATCCACTGATTACGGGGCAATCGGCCCATGGCCGCCTTGATATGGGCAATATTAATTTGAGAAATCTCTTCATCGGGCAGTTCTGTTTCGGGTTTTTCAGATATATGCTGGTCTAAAACAGTCAGACTTACCTTTTTCTTCCTGAGAAGACTGACAGATTTGTTGATGATGATTCTTTTCAGCCATACTTCGAAAGAGCACTTGTTATCAAAACGATGCAAATGCGTGAATGCATCTATAAACGTCTCCTGAACCAAATCTTCTGCGTCAGCCAGATTATTCAGGATCCGCATGCAGGTGTTCAGCAAGGGTTTGGCATTTCGCTGGTACACCACAAAAAATGCCTGTTTGTCCCCCTTCTTGCACAATTCCACCAGTGCATCCGTGGTTTTTGGTGTCACCTGGTTCAAACAAAGTATTATTCAAGGTTATTGATTCGCGATAAACCGACAATTACTTATCGGAAATATACTCAAAATGTTACAGTTTCCCGGAAATATTTTAAAAAAAGGAGGATAAGGTGTTTGTGAATTTACTGTTGATGGCTGGCAAAAAATAGATCGATAAGCAGGCAGACTATAAGTAATACCAGGGATTTCTCTTGGACGAGCGGATAAAATGGCGGATATTTTTGGTGAAAGCCAGGATCATATACAGGATAATAGGCGACCCCATCGTTAGTACCGACGCATAAATAAAGTACTGGCGGATCCGGGATGGCGCTATATTCAGCTTTTCACCGATGGAGGAACATACCCCAAAGGCATTCCACTCCACAAAGCTTTTAAGGCGGTTCATATGCTATTTGTTAAAGGGTGCTAAAAGGCAAATTTATAAAATAGTTGCATACATCGAGCAGGTTTTGGAAAACGGGGATAACTCGCTTCAGTTTGCTTCTGCGGACCTTTCTTGTCTTAGGTTTCCCAACTCAGCTATGCGGCGCAAAGCATCGGCGATTTGAGTTTCAGTTCATTCCCGTCTTAACTTTCCCACCTCTGCCCGGCCGCCTGGCGTCATAAATAGTTGATTTAACTTTACCTGCAAGGGGAGCCCGCTTTTTTGGAACGGTTGATTTTTGTAAATTCGCCGCTACACTGCTATGTTAAATTAACAAATCAAAAAATATTTCATATGGTATTTGATCTCGATCTAATAAAAAAAGTTTATAACGGATTTGAAGCCAGGGTAGAGGAAGCCCGCAAATTGGTGAACCGGCCGCTGACCTTTACAGAAAAAGTGCTTTACGCACACCTGACACAGCCCGCATCAAAGCCTTACGACCGTGGTTCGGATTATGTGGATTTTCATCCCGATCGCGTAGCGATGCAGGATGCCACAGCGCAAATGGCGCTGCTGCAGTTCATGCAGGCCGGCAGGGAGAAGGTGGCCGTTCCCTCAACCGTCCATTGCGATCACCTGATCATGGCGGAAGTGGGCGCCAGCAAAGACCTGGCCGCGGCCAATACCGACAGCAGGGAGGTCTATGATTTTCTGGCATCGGTCTCCAATAAATACGGAATCGGTTTCTGGAAACCCGGCGCGGGGATTATTCACCAGGTGGTGTTGGAAAATTACGCCTTTCCAGGGGGGATGATGATCGGGACTGATAGTCATACGGTGAATGCCGGCGGACTGGGTATGGTCGCTATTGGCGTAGGTGGCGCCGATGCCTGTGACGTGATGGCCGGACTGCCCTGGGAGCTGAAGATGCCCAGGCTGATTGGCATCAAACTCACCGGTAAATTAAACGGCTGGGTAGCGCCGAAAGATATTATCCTGAAAGTAGCGGGTATCCTGACCGTTAAAGGCGGAACGGGATGCATCGTGGAGTATTTCGGGGAAGGTGCCAAATCCATCAGTTGCACCGGAAAAGGCACCATCTGCAATATGGGCGCCGAAATTGGCGCAACCACCTCCACCTTCGGTTACGATGAGAGCATGCAACGTTACCTCAGGGCAACCGGCCGCGAGGAAGTCGCTGCAATGGCTGATCAGATTGCGGAACACCTGACGGCAGATCCGGAGGTCTATGCTGAGCCCGAAAAATATTTTGACCAGGTCATTGAAATCAACCTCAGCGAGCTGGAACCCCATCTCAACGGGCCTTTCACGCCGGATCTGGCCACACCGGTATCGAAAATGAAAGAAGTGGCTGCTCAAAACCAATGGCCCACAAAAGTGGAAGTCGGTTTGATTGGCAGTTGTACCAACTCATCCTACGAAGATATCAGCCGGGCCGTATCGCTGGCTAGGCAGGTGAGCGAAAAAGGCCTGAAGACCAGGTCGGAGTTTACTATCACCCCCGGGTCCGAGCAGGTAAGGTTCACCATTGAGAGGGACGGATTTTTAGAGGTTTTTGACAAGATCGGGGCGACGGTGTTTGCCAATGCCTGCGGTCCCTGCATCGGTATGTGGAACAGGGTAGGTGCGGATCGGAAAGAAAAGAATACCATTGTCCATTCCTTCAACCGGAACTTTGCCAAACGCGCCGATGGCAACCCCAATACCTTCGCCTTCGTGGCATCGCCCGAGCTGGTTACGGCCCTGGCTATTGCCGGAGACCTGACCTTCAACCCCATGACCGATACGCTGATCAATGATAAAGGAGAAGCGGTTAAACTAGATCCGCCCAGCGGCGACGAGCTTCCTGCAAAAGGGTTTGAGGTCGATGATCCGGGTTACCAGGCTCCTGCAGCCGATGGGTCAGATGTTGAGGTGATCGTGTCGCCCGATAGCCAGCGACTGCAATTGCTTGATCCGTTCGCCGCCTGGGAAGGCAGCGATCTGTTGGGGCTGAAATTGCTGATTAAGGCGAGGGGTAAGTGTACGACCGACCATATATCCATGGCAGGGCCCTGGTTGAGGTATAGGGGGCATTTGGATAATATTTCCAATAACCTGTTGATCGGGGCGGTGAATTTCTTTAATGACAAGACCGATGCTGTGAAGAATCAGCTTACCGGTGAATACGGTCCTGTACCGGCCACACAACGGGCGTATAAAGCGGCGGGGATCGGCTCTATCGTAGTGGGTGATGAGAATTATGGTGAGGGCTCATCGCGTGAGCATGCGGCTATGGAACCCCGTCATTTGGGTGTGCGTGCGGTATTGGTGAAATCCTTTGCGAGGATCCATGAGACCAATCTGAAGAAGCAGGGTATGCTGGCGCTAACCTTCGCCAATAAGGAGGATTACGAAAAGATTTTGGAAGATGATACGATCGATATAGTGGGGCTGACGACCTTTACTCCCGGCAAACCGCTCGGCCTGGTTTTACGCCATGCCGATGGAACCACGGAAACCATTGAGGTGAACCACACATATAATGAACAGCAGATCGAGTGGTTCAAGGCCGGTGGGGCGCTGAATATCATCAAGAAGGAGTTCGCGGGAAGTTAAATTCAAGCCCGGATTTTTTCAGTGTTCGAAAAAGTTGAAGCCGCCAATTTTGGCGGCTTTTTTATGAAGATGAACAACACTATCAACCACCTTTTTTTTCTGTGATGCTTCGTATTCTTCGTCTGGATGTTATGCAAGTCGAATGTATTCGTTTTCGATTTTTACATTAAAATGTATTTCCGCTTTCAATGCTTTAAACACTTTTAAAATTGTGTCAACAGTTGCACTGTTTGCGCTACTCTCAAGTTTAGAAATTTGAGACTTCTGCACTCCCACAAGCTCACCTAATTGCTCTTGAGTCAGATTTCTTTCTTGTCGTGCATTTTTAATCATTCGCCCAATAACATCCATACGAAGTTCATATTCATAATCATCCCGTTCCGTCGTGCCTATTTTACCGATATATTTGTCTTTCATTTCGGCAAGTGAATAGCTCTTCATTTCTTGCAAAGATAAGGAAAGTTTCCAAATATCGAAACTATTTTTATGATGGAGTTTTGTTAAGACTGACGCGCAAAGTTTTCGGTAACTAACGTTGTGTTTTTGTTTTCGCTGTCAATCCTTTCATTATTATTTGAATGACAACCGGTTAGGAAGATACAAATGAGAAATAAAGCTATTTTCATTTCAATGATGTTTCCATATTTTTTTATATTAGATCCATTACATCAACATATTTTCAGACAGATCGATTTTTAACTTTCACAGTTTATCAAACGGTGTCTTTTATAAAATGGGATCAAACCATTTTCTTTCTTGTAAAACGCTTATTTAGTGACGTCAGTCGCTCATTTTTGAGTGAACTTATGCACAAATAGGGGTAAGAGACTCCGGGGTTTGCGCTTGATGTAATGAACGATTTTGTTAACTTGCCGATGGTACGATCAATGCTTGAACATATTTAAAATAAAGGTCTCACATTCGGAACGATAGCTTCTGTCATTAAACGGGATTTTTCAGAAACTAAATATGTAAATAATTATAATTTACACTTACTGTTAACCAAAATAACCATATATTTGCCATGAATATTAGCTTTGCCGACAGGAGACTTGAGAAATTAGCCAACGACGAACAAAAACGGGTCAGGGAAATGGGTAAGAGGAGGGCGGATATTTTCAATACAAGACTTGTCCAGATTCGTTTTGCCACTACACTGGAAGATGTAAGATACTTGTCGGGAAGGTGGCACGAATTGAAAGAAGATAAGAAGGGTCTTTGGGCTTGTGATTTAGATCATCCGTACAGATTGATTTTTACCTGTCAAGAGGACCCTATACCAACAGATGTGCACGGCAGGTCTATATGGATTGAGATTAAAGGAGTGGAGATAATTAGGATAGAAGATTATCACTAACACAAAAAAAGAACTAAAAATGACCATCAAAAAGAATCAGTTTTTCCCTCAAACTGTCCCGCACCCGGGCGGAACCCTTGCTGAAAAGCTGGAAGAGATGGGCATGGGTCCAAAGGAGTTTGCCCTGCGTACCGGTAAGCCCGAAAAAACCATTATTGCCATCCTAAACGGTCAAAGCAGCATAACACCGGATATGGCAATTCAATTTGAAAATGTTACTAAAATTCCGGCCCATTTTTGGATGAATCACCAAAGGGGCTATGACGAGTTTATAGCCCGAAAGAAGCATAAAGCGGTCATAGCCGGGGCTGTACCCTGGGCAAAAGCATTTCCTCTTGCAGAAATGATAAAGAAAAATTGGTTGCCTGCGGTTACTACAAAAGAAGAAAAAACAGATGCGCTTTTATCTTTCTTCGGTATCGCCAATCATCATGCCTGGACGGATTATTATTTGAATCAGGAATTAAAAGTGGCTTTTCGTATTTCTTTGCATAATACTTCCAACCCATTTTCCATTTCGGCCTGGCTGCGCAAAGGTGATTTGCAGGCGGCAGCAATGGAAGTCCCAGCTTATGATAAGGTGAAATTCAGGCAGAATCTTGAACAAATTAAGGAGCTAATGGCAGCACAAGCAGAAGGATACTTTCGAGCCCTGCAGAAAATCTGCCTGCATGCTGGTGTTAAAGTGGTTTATACTCCCTGCATTGCCAAAGCGCCCATAAGTGGCGCTACCCGTTGGATCGGCGATACTCCGCTCGTTCAAATGTCAGGCAGATACAAGCGAAACGATGTCTTTTGGTTTACCTTTTTTCACGAAGCAGGGCATATACTACTGCACGGCAAAAAGGACATCTTCCTGGAACAAGTAGATTATGATGATAAGGATATCGAAAAAGAAAAGGAAGCGAATGATTTTGCAGTGAAATGGACTTTTTCAGAAGCAGAGGAAGAACAGTTTATGACCGAAGTTTCTGACCTGCGAAATGAAGACAACATATTGGAATACGCTCAAAAGTTCAACACCCATCCCGCTATGATTGCTGGTAGGCTGTGCCATAAAGGACTTGTGAACTACGCCTTTGCTCATAAATTTTTTACGCCAGTAAATCTTGAAGTCGATGGTGACCATTAAATAATGCGCAGCGGTTCACATTGAAATGAAGACCCCGCCAAACCATCTCAGAACTTGAAACTGGCCGTAATCACGAAGTTTCGGGGTGGAATGGGATTGATACTGTAATTTTCGTGAACGGCATAATTATAAGTGTCCGTCAGATTGGCGAGTTTTGCCAACAGCCCGACCTTGCCGATCTCATAGCCCGCGGAGACATCAACAGTTGTGTACGGTTTCACCGAGTAGTAAGGGCGCTTCGCATTAACCGTGTAATTCCAGCCGCTCATTCTTTCCCCGGTATAATAGGCGCCTGCGCCCAGTTTCAGCCCCTTTAGCCCTCCTTCCTCAAAACGGTAAAACACAGACGCATTGGCCGTGTGGGCCGGTGTATTGACAAGCCGCTGCCCCTTAACATAGGAACCGGCTCCCTTCTCCGCTCGGGTGTACCGGATATAGTTATAACTATATCCCGCCAAAATCTCCATCCCCTTGATCGGCCGGGCGCTGAAATCGAGTTCAAGACCATCGCTGGTGGTCTGCCCGGTCAGCTCCTTGATACTACCATTGGAATTCGGACGCCCATCGGATCCAAAAGGCGCCATCTGCACCAGGTTGTTATTCAGGATACGGTAAAGCGTCAGGTTGACATCCAGACGGCTATTGAAAAAGTCATTCTTGATGCCCAGTTCATACTGGTCGATCACAGAAGGCGGGAGCGGGTTGAAGTAAATATCCGTTCCCGAATTGGGGGTGAAAGAATTGGAATAGCTGGCGAAAACCGAGGTGAATTTGGTGGGCTGATAAACCAGGCCAAGCCGTGGTGAAAAGGCCTGATCGGTGATGGCTTTCGCAAGACCAACAGAGTCGTTCTTCAGCAAATAAGTCGTTTTTACCGGACTCGTTTCCAACCAGGACCACCTAAGGCCCGCCAGCAACTTGAATTTCTCCGAAAGGTTCACCAGGTCCTGCACATAGATCCCCACTCTAGTCACCGGCGTTTCGGTCCGGGTGGCCCATTTTGCGTTTGGCACATCCGTCCGGGGCGTGAACTTCCCGGGATCCAGGATATTGATGCTGTCGTAAATCTTTCTTTCCATGTCAGACGTGAGCAGGGTTGTATAGTACCTGTCCGCATCGGTCCCGGCCAAAACCTGGTGGCGGAAAGCGCCGGTATTGAATTTTCCGGTCAGGTTGACTTCGCCCGTGGTGTATTTCTCATGGTTGTTGGTCTTGCCGATCGGCCGGCCCCAATCCCCGTTGGCCTTGGCCTGGATTCTTTCCAGGGCAAAATAATCCCTTTTGAAATCCTGTACATCCAGACCGGCATGGAGCTGCCAGGCTTCGTTGAATTTGTGGTTCAGCACCGCAGAAGCCGTTCCCTGTTCGGTTTTGGCGTATTGCCAGGGTGCGCCCAGGAACCTGGAACGCGGCAGGTTGGCGATGATCGTGTCTGCCAGGGTGCCGATACCGAAATCAGGGGTAAACGAATGGTTGAGGTAATCGCCCTGCAGGAGCAACTCAGTGCGCGGGGAAATGGCAAACAGGAACGAGGGGTTGACATAATACTTGGTGGATTTGACCACATCCCTGAAGCTGTTTGCTTTTTCATAGGTCCCGTTTACCCGGAAAGATACCGCTTTGGACAGCGGGCCATACACATCGATGGCCGGTTTATACAGGTCAAAACTTCCCGCGCGCATGTTGATCTCACCTCCCCATTCAGATTTTGGTTTTTTGGTCACCATGTTAATAATGCCGCCGGGCGCCACATTGCCGTAAAGGATCGCTGCGCTGCCTTTGAGGATCTCTACGCTTTCGAGTCCGCTCATTTCAGGCATGGAGCCCGGGTTGATCCGGAAGCCGTTTTTAAACATATTGGTACCGGAGAAATTATATCCCCGTGCGTAGAAATTTTCCTGGGTACCGGCGCGGTAGCTGCCAAGATAGACCCCGTTCACATTTTTGATCACGTCGCTCAGCTTTTGCGCCTGCTGGTTTTCAATCACCGGCCGGCCAATAACAGATACGCTTTGGGGCATGTCCATGATCGCAATGCCCGATTTGGAGATCTGGGTGCTGCCTTTGTTCATGCCTTTTTTATAGGTGACGATCACTTCCTGTAACTCCCTTGTGTTGAGGGGCAGACGGTACCATGTGGTGGCTTCTGCCTCCGGCGGGACCGTCACATTGGCTTCCTGCGGGGATGCGCCTTCAAAAGAATAGACGATGGTGTATTTGCCAAAGGGGATATCGCTGAAAGAGAAATGCCCGTCGTGATTGGTCCGGGTATATTTTTTCAGCTCTTTGAGGTGGATATTCACTTCGGGAACTGGGGCGCCATCGGTCGTGGTGATGGTCCCTTCTATTTTTCCTGTCCGGTTCTGCGCGTTGAGCAGGGTTGTAAAAAACGTAAAACTTAATATAAATAGATAGTGTAGTCTCATGATTTGTTGAATGAGGTGCAAAGGAAGGGGTTAACGCCGCCAATCACTTTCAAAATCGGGAAATCCTGTTTACGGTTTCGGGAAAATTTGGACCATTTGAGTGATGGGGGAGTGGATTATGAGGCAGGCGTTGAGGTCGATTTGAGCAAAACGGATTTGTGACAGCGCGGGAATGGACATTTTCCAGGTGGATTTTGCTTTTTTCAGATCCATTCGTCATTCAGCCCGGTTTTAATCCAATTTAAGGCTGGAATCTACAGTGAACAACAATTGTTTTTTATCTTACCGCCAAATTGCTTTGCAGCGTGCTGCAGAAAATGGGGTTATTTTTGCGCTACAACCGTGAGCTCCTCCATGGCTAACATATTATCCAGTCCGATCGTATATCTGAAAGGGGTAGGCCCCCAACGGGCGGAGCTGTTGCAAAAAGAACTGGGAATTTTCACATTTGAAGATTTACTATATCATTTTCCGTTCCGGCATATCGACCGGACGCGGATCAGCCGTATCGCAGATATTAGCCCGGCCGACGACTATGCCCAGTTTACCGGGGTGCTGGGGCCGTTTGAAGAACTGGGCGTCAAAAGAAGCAGGCGACTCACCGCCACCCTCACCGATCCATCGGGTTCGCTGGACCTGGTCTGGTTTCAGGGGATCAGCCTGATGCGGAAAGTGTTTCAACCCGGGACCCGCTACCTGGTTTATGGTAAGGTGACCTGGTACATGGGAAGCCCCCAGCTCGTCCACCCCGAAATGGAGGTCTGGGACCCGGAAAAAGCAGCAGGCAAGGCGTTCCTGGAGCCCATCTATCCATCGACCGAAAAACTGAATACCCGCGGACTGGGGGGAAGGCAGATCGGAAAGCTGAGTGCAACCCTGATCGCCCATCTGCAGGAAAGAGACCTTCCGGAGAATTTTCCCGAACCGCTCCTCCACAAACTCAAGCTGATGCGCCGGTTTGAGGCATTCCGGACTATCCATTTCCCGCCCGATCTGAAGAAACACGCGCAGGCGCTCAGGCGGCTGAAATTTGAAGAGATCTTTTTTGCCCAACTGAGATTGCAGTTGCGCCGTTCCGAGCGGCACCGCCACTCAAGAGGTGTGATCTTTAAGCAGGTGGGGGACTATTTTAATCGGTTTTTTCATGAACACCTCCCTTTTGAACTGACCAACGCGCAAAAACGCGTTTTGCGGGAGATCAGGCAGGACACCGGTAGCGGAAGGCAGATGAACCGGCTGTTGCAGGGCGATGTGGGCAGCGGCAAAACCATCGTGGCGCTTTTGTCCATGCTGCTGGCTATCGACAACGGATACCAGGCCGTGATGATGGCGCCGACAGAAATCCTGGCCCGCCAACATTTTCAAACCGTACTGGATCTGCTGACCCAACTGCAGATTCCCGTGGCTTTACTCACCGGATCAACCAAAAAAGCAGAGCGGCAGCGCATTCTGGAAGGGGTGGGGGATGGTTCCATTCCCATCCTGCTGGGTACCCATGCCGTGATTGAGGCGGCCGTGCAGTTCTCTAACCTCGGCCTGGTGATCATTGATGAACAACATCGTTTTGGCGTAGCCCAACGGGCGCGGCTATGGGAAAAAGCCGATATCCCTCCGCATGTGCTGGTGATGACGGCAACGCCCATACCCCGGACCCTGGCGATGACGGCTTACGGCGACCTGGATTATAGCGTGATCGATGAACTGCCGCCAGGCAGAAAGCCCATCCGCACCGTACACCGGTATGAAGAGGACCGCGGCCTGGTGATGCATTTTTTGAAAGCTGAGATCGAAAAAGGACGGCAGGCCTATATTGTTTTCCCGCTGATTGAAGAAAGTGAAAAGCTGGATTATGAAAACCTGATGCATGGCTATGAGAACGTGAAGGTCTATTTCCCCGAACCGGCCTACTGGATCAGCATGGTGCACGGCCGGCAACCCGCAGCGCAAAAAGATCTCAATATGAAACGGTTTGTGGATCATGATACCCAGATCATGGTCTCCACTACGGTCATCGAGGTTGGCGTGAATGTCCCGAATGCATCGGTGATGCTGATCGAAAGCGCCGAGAAATTTGGCTTATCGCAATTGCACCAGCTCCGGGGGCGGGTGGGACGAGGCGCCGAGGAAAGTTATTGTATCTTGCTCACCGGCCGGAAAATAGGGCAGGTGGCGAGGGAAAGAGTGAAGATCATGGCGGCCACCACCAATGGTTTTGAGATTGCCGAAAAGGACCTGGAACTGAGAGGGCCCGGCGATATCGAAGGTACCCGGCAGAGCGGGGTGCTCGATTTTAAACTGGCAAATATCGTGAACGACCGGGCGATGGTGGAAACAGCAAAATTGCTCTGCGAGGAAATCCTGGAGCAGGATCCCGGGCTGGACCTGCCTGAGAATGCCCCGCTGAAGGATTTTCTCCGCGCGCATAAAGGCAAGACGGTCTGGAGTAAAATATCCTGACAGGGCAGGCGCTGCATTAGGCGCGCTCGCCATCTATCAAAAAACAACGAATGACTTCAATAAATCCAGCGCATATTCAGGAACTTATCGCGATCCTCGGTGAGGATCAGGTCTTTTTTGATAAAAGCACGCGGGAGGCTTATTCGCGGGACGAGACGGAAACCCTGCAATACTGGCCGGAGCTGGTGATTAAACCCCGTACCCCCGAAGAGATCAGCGCGGTGATGAAGTTTTGCAACCGGGAATTGATTCCCGTCACGCCCAGGGGCGCTGGTACCGGCGTCAGCGGTGGCGCACTTCCTTACCGTGGTGGTATTTTGCTCTCCACCGAGCGGATGAACCGGATCCTAGAAATAGATGAGCGCAACCTGCAGGTTATTACAGAGCCGGGTGTGATCACCCAGGTGTTGCAGGAGGCTGTCCGGGAGAAGGGATTGTTTTACCCGCCCGACCCGGCGAGCCGCGGCAGTTGCTTTATTGGAGGCAATATTGCTGAAAACAGCGGAGGCCCCAAAGCCGTCAAATACGGTGTGGTGAAGGATTACGTGCTGAATCTGGAGATGGTTATGCCTACTGGCGAAATTATCTGGACAGGCGCCAATGTGCTGAAGAATGTCACGGGCTACAACCTGACTCAACTGGTGGTGGGCAGCGAGGGTACCCTGGGCATCGTCACCAAAATTGTGCTGAAACTGATTCCCTATCCCAAACACGATCTGGTGATGCTGGCTGCTTTTGGATCGCTGGATCGGGCCTGTGAGGCGGTAACGGCTATCTTTAGGTCGGGCATCACCCCCAGCGCGCTGGAACTGATGGAGATCGATGCGCTGAAGGTTGTGACCCGGTACGTGGATCAGCATCTGGCGCCGGTGCATGAGGGCATCGCCGCCCACCTGATCATCGAAGTAGATGGCCAACATCCGGAAGTATTGATGGAGGAAATGGAGCAGATTGCGGGTGTACTTGAACAGTTTGGCGTGGACGAAGTGCTGCTGGCGGACACTGCGGCACAAAAGGAGGAGCTGTGGAAACTGCGGTTGCGGATGGCCGAAGTGGTCAGGTCTGACGGATATACCATTGAAGAAGATACCGTCGTGCCCCGGGCCGAACTGGCCAGACTGATCAGGGGCATTAAGGAATTAGGTGTGCAACATGATTTCCTGGCGGTATGCTATGGCCATGCGGGTGATGGAAACCTTCACGTGCGTATTAAGAAAGAAGGGGTGAAAGACAGCTTTAATCACCCCGGAATGCAAGCGGCGCTTCGTGATGTGTTCCTGTTGGTGAAAAACCTGGGCGGTACCATTTCTGCCGAACACGGGATCGGACTGATCCAGAAAAGCTTTTTGGATATTGTTTTTGAGCAAAAACATCTGGAGTTACTTAGGGGGATAAAACGATTATTTGATCCCAACCTGATCCTGAATCCGGGGAAGATCTTTGATCCGTAGTTAAAACCGGATTTTCATGCTGGACGATTTGCGACAATTTAACTATCAAGATCTTTGATTTGTGATCAGAAACTGATTTTTACCGTGGAAGATTTGAATCAATTTCAGCATCAGGACGGTTGATCTGTGATCAAATCCCGACTAGGATAGCCGCTGATCCAACCTTTTCACTTATTTTTAGGTCTTGAAAGGCAGGGAATTCAGCACCTGATCCGTAGAAAGAGTTCGACACTCTCACGGGCATTGCGGTAAACAGCCTGAATATCCGGACTAAGTGAGATTTTTTCACCACCTGGTGAGGATTATGATTGCAGGAAACTGCAAGCATCGGACCAATAGAGAAAATATTGATATAAACACATGAACAGATTTTTCAAATTAGCAGCTTCCTGCTTCTTTTTTTTGATGATGCTGGGATTGACCGGCTTTGCCCAGGGCGATAGCGTGATTGTAAGGAATGCAAACGAGGCAGGGGACGGGCCCGCTCATGAAATGAAGATGCCGGCAAGAAACCGGTTGTTTACGGGCGGTAATATCAGCGCGTCTTTCGGCAGTGGCTTCACGATGCTGGGCGCCAGCCCGATGCTGGGATATACCCTCAACGAGTATTTCGATGCGGGCTTCGTGATCAATTATTTGTTTACGGGAGCCAGGGATTACCCGGTGTATAACGGAACCAATTACGATTACGCCGATAAAGTCAGGCAGCATTTTTATGGTCCGGGCGTTTTTCTACGGGCTTACCCGGTCCCATTCCTGTTTGCCCAAGCGCAAATTGAACAGAATTTTTTCAATGAGAAATTTACGATTGGCGGAACCAGCTACAAATCGAGTTACAATGCCCCATCCCTGCTGACCGGCGCAGGTTTTGCATCCGGGCGGGTGAAAGGCGGCACCACTTTCTACTACCTTTCAGTTTTGTTTGATGTGCTGAACAACGCAAACAGCCCGTATATCAGGCGGAACAGTAACGGTACGCGCACGATGCAGCCCGTGATCCGGGCCGGCTTCAATATCGGCCTTGGCCGGAAACACAAACCCGAATACCAGGAATTTTAATCCGCGGGAGCGCGTCGTCTGTTCATTTGAGCAGCAGGCGGCTTTTTCGTATCTTTACCCCTTTCTAAATCAGATAAGCGGAATGGCTGTAAGTTATAAAGAACCCGATGAACTGGGTTATTACGGGGAATTTGGAGGCGCCTATATTCCCGAGATGTTGTACCCGAATGTAGAGGAATTACGTACCAACTACCTGCAAATCATTGCATCAGAGGAATTTCAGAAAGAATACCATTCGCTGCTGGTTGATTACGCGGGCAGACCTACTCCCCTTTATTTTGCGTCAAGACTCAGTAGCAAGTACAATACTCAAGTCTATCTGAAGCGGGAGGACCTCTGCCATACCGGCGCGCACAAGATCAATAATACCATCGGGCAGATCCTGGTCGCGGAAAAACTGGGCAAACACCGGATCATTGCAGAGACCGGCGCTGGTCAGCATGGCGTGGCCACCGCCACCGTATGCGCTCTCAAAGGCCTTGAGTGCGTGGTGTATATGGGCGAAAAAGATATTGAGCGGCAGGCGCCTAACGTGGCCCGCATGAAAATGCTTGGGGCAACCGTCCTCCCCGCCACCAGCGGCAGCAAAACGCTGAAGGACGCGACCAATGAAGCCATCCGCGACTGGATCAATCACCCCGATGACACATTTTATATCATTGGCAGCGTGGTAGGTCCGCACCCATACCCGGATATGGTGGCCCGTTTTCAAAGTGTGATCAGCGAAGAGATCCGCTGGCAGATGAAAGCGAAGACCGGATCGGAACTCCCGGATGCCGTCATCGCTTGTGTGGGCGGCGGTAGCAACGCGGCCGGCACTTTTTATCATTTTGTGGATGAACCTTCCGTGAAGATTATTGC
Source organism: Niabella sp. CPT15-335-S11 (assembly GCF_058792415.1). Taxonomy (NCBI): domain Bacteria; kingdom Pseudomonadati; phylum Bacteroidota; class Chitinophagia; order Chitinophagales; family Chitinophagaceae; genus Niabella; species Niabella sp. CPT15-335-S11. The sequence goes on along the minus strand of NZ_JBYTEI010000002.1, from coordinate 1,041,235 downwards.
CGTTGAAGCAGCGGGTTGTGGGGTGGAAAGCGGGGAATCGGCAGCCACTACCCAGTTAGGAAAACCCGGTATCCTCCACGGTAGCAAGAGTTTCGTGATGCAGACCGAAGACGGACAGGTACAGGAAGCGCACAGTATCTCTGCGGGACTGGATTACCCCGGTATCGGCCCGATGCACGCCAACCTGTTTGCCAGCGGAAGGGGGCAGTTTCTGAATGCGACCGACCGTGAGGCGCTGGATGCAGCGTTTCAACTGACCCGGTTGGAGGGGATCATTCCCGCCCTGGAAAGCGCACATGCACTGGCCGCCCTGGAAAAAATCCAATTTGGAAAGGATGAGCGCGTGGTGATCTGCCTGAGCGGGAGAGGGGATAAGGATATGGATACCTATATGCGGGCGTTCGGGAGTTAACCCCGGATTTTTTCAATCAGTTTTTTATTTTCTCAGAACGATATAATTTTTCACCCGCAAGTGACAATTCGGAAGGACAACGAACAAAATATGACGCGGTTACAACGACTATTTCAAAACAAGCAGGAGAATGTCCTGAATATTTACTGCACGGCGGGTTACCCTCAGCTCGACAGTACCCTGCCGCTGATGCGGACGCTTCAGGAGGGCGGAACGGACATCATCGAGTTGGGTATGCCCTACAGTGATCCCCTTGCCGATGGGGAAGTGATTCAGCACAGCAGTTCCATAGCGCTAGCCAATGGCATGACCATGAAAAAACTTTTTGAGCAGCTCAGTGACATGCGCAGGCCGGTTGAAGAAGGCGGTGTGGGAAACGACCTGCCAGTAGTGCTGATGGGATACCTGAACCCGGTGATGCAATACGGATTTGAGAATTTCTGTGCCGATGCGGCAAGGGTAGGAATCGATGCCCTCATCCTCCCGGATGTCCCCGCACATGAGTTTGAAACAAAATATCGGGAGATTTTGAACAAAAACGGCCTTGAATTTGTCTTTCTGGTTACACCTGAAACGTCGGAAGAACGGGTCAGACAGTTGGATAGCCTGAGCAGCGGGTTTTTATACGCCGTTTCATCTTCCTCCACAACAGGCGGAAAGGAAAGAGATTTTGAGTCGGTGGATAAATATCTGGCCCGACTAAAAGGCTATCAGTTGAAAAATCCTGTGTTGGCGGGCTTTGGGATTCGTGACTGGGAGACCTTCACTCAGGCGTGCAGGCACGCGAACGGAGCCATCATTGGATCCGCGCTGATCAAAGTGGTGGGTCAGCCGGGCGCTGAATTAGCCGATGCGAAGAAATTTGTGGAGGCTGTACTGGAGCCCGCAAGCTGAACGGTGACTTTTAAATGTTCTGATAAAATTTGGCCTACGATTGGCTAACCGCTCTTAAAAATTTGATTAAAAACATTATACTTTTTTATGATTCGATTTGCATGGTTGTTTTTTTTGATGATCCCTTTTATTTCACAGGCACAGTCGCTGAAACTGAATGGCGTGGTTAAAGGTCTGAAAGACGGGACCAGTGTAACGCTCACCGATCTTGGTAACCAGGGAGCTGCATTGGCCGAGACCAAATCCAAAGGCGAGTCTTTCAGTCTGAGCTCGAAGCTGGAAGGCGCGAGTTTGTTGGGCCTGACGGTAGGCGAGAAAATCAAGACGGTGGTGTTTATGGGAAATGAAACCGTGAAACTTGCTGGTAATATGGATCAGGATCCGGAGTCCTGGGCTTATACCGGATCTCAGGTGCAGCAGGATTTTACGATCTTTCAACGCCAGTTCATACCGGAGTTTGAAAGGCTGAACCATCTGGCGGAAGATGTCCAGACCGGAAGCGACAGTGCGCGAACCCAGCTTGAAGCGGGCATAGCGGGGATGCAAAAGAAGATCGATGGTTTTATTGGACCACGCCCATCCTCACCGGTGAGTGTGCTGGCTATTTTATCTACCATCGGACTGACCGAGGACGTAGCCGTATTGGAAAAACGTGTAAACAGCCTCAAGCCCGAGGCGATGGAAAATGCATTAGGTGGTCACCTGAAAAAAGCACTGGTAGATGCAAAATTTCATTCTGTAGGAAGCGTAGCGCTCGATTTTTCGCAATTGGACACCGCCGGTAAGGCGATTTCGCTGTCGCAATTCCGGGGGAAATATGTCCTGATCGATTTCTGGGCCAGTTGGTGCGGACCCTGCCGCAGGGAGAATATCAACCTGGTTAAAACCTTTGAAAAATTCCGGAACAAGGGGTTCGCAGTGCTCGGCGTATCGCTGGATGAGGACCGCGATAAATGGCTTTATGCGATTAAGAAAGATGAGCTCGATTGGACCCAGGTCAGCGATCTCAAGGGCTGGGAGAATGAAGTCGCCAAAAAATACCGGATCACCGCTATTCCCCGCAACTTGTTATTGGGCCCCGATGGAAAAATCTTGGGGAAGGATCTGCGGGGCGAGGATCTGGATCTCAAACTAGCGGAGGTATTGGGTAATTAATTTGTGACTAATTTGCCATTTTTAGACGTTTTTCGTCAGATTCCAACTATTTCGTAATATTTTGTTCTGGTAGGGTATAATCTACCCATGCCTTTGCCGACAGGTTTACCCGCCGACCGCAGGCCAACCAGAGGCAGGCAAGTTCATTCGTAATTAAAATCCAAAATCCAGGCTTTCTACTTTTTTCTCCGGACCCTCTTCAGGTTTCTTTACCTTCTTATGCACCGGGTTGGCTACAATAAAAATAGCGCGTTTGGGCCGCACGGGACAGATATACTCACAGCCGCCGCAACCGATACAAATATCTTCAGTAATTTCCGGAATCGTCAGGCTGCCTTTGTAAGGCACCATCTTAACCGCACGGGTGGGACAATGCTCCGCACAAGCCCCGCAATCTGTTTCATCCGTCTTCACGATACAGAGGTCTTCCACAAATTGCACCAGCCCCACCTGAGTGACCTGTTTCTCATCCAGCGTTAAAGGCTTGAGTGCGTCACTGGGACAGACATCGCTGCAGATCGTACAGTCATAATTGCAGTAGGCTTTGGTGTACCACATCTCCGGCTTCAACAGATAATCCATACCATACTCAAAACCCACTGGTTTCAGTATCTGGGTCGGGCATTTGACCACGCATAAGTGGCAGGCCGTACATTTAGCCAGAAAATGATCCAGGCTCCCTGACCCGGGAGGTGTGATGGGTTTGTTTTGCTTATGGTGTTTTTCGCTTGGTCCTCCTTCCCCCTTGATGCTGATATGTTTTTCGCCGGCTTCGCCATCGTCCCGCCCATGTCTTTGCCGGAGCCGTCTTTGTGCGAAAGCAGGCAACAGGGGCGCCGTGGCCAATACGGTTCCCATCGTGCTGAAAAATATCCGCCGGCCTTTTGCATTGAATTTGCCGGTCTCGCTGAGGGGAACCTCCTCCCTTTTCTTAAATGGATTGACAAGCTGATAATGCAGTCCGCCCCGGTGGCAATGCGAAATACAGTTAAAACAGGTCACGCACCGGCTATTGTCAACCGTCTGTTTATCAAAATCGATACATTCGGCCTTGCAGGCGCGGGTGCAATTGCCGCAACTGTTGCAGAGCGCGTGATCGATCTGAATCCTGAAAAGCGAAAATCTGGAAAACAGGCTCAAGGTGGAGCCAACCGGACAAAGCGTGTTGCAAAACAAGCGCCCGTGAAGTACGCTCAGGATGATAAACACGCCCATCGCCACGAAAGCCGCGACCAGGGCGGCTATGGAAACGGTATTGATATCCACATGGAAAAGCCAGAATTTTCCGGCTTTCATCAGACCTTCTGCAGCCATATTGTTGGTCCACATCAGCGAAGGCCGGAAGATACTCGACATCATCCTGCCGAAATTGCTGTAGGGATCCAGCAGCAACAATAAGTGGATGCTACCCAGCAGCCAGAGCACCACCGAGAGCCCCAGAATGCTGTACCGCAGTATATTAAAAGGCTTTTTGTATTCGAAAAAGAATTTCTTTTTCTTTCCCTTTTTCCTGGTCCATCTGATCCTGGAGAGTCGGACGATCAGATCCTGAAATATACCGGCCGGGCAGAGCACCGAACAATAAATCCTGCCAAAAACCAGGGTCACCAGCAGGATAACAACCCATCCGATCGAGAATGCCGCCAGGATCGCGGGGATAAACTGAAAATCGACCAGGATCTTCCAGCTTTTGGGTAGCAGGTTGGTGAAATCCACCAGGTAAAGAGTTATCATGGCGAATAACAGGCTCGCCAATGCTACCCGGATGATTCTCAGCCAGTTTCTTTTCTTTTTCGTTGCCATCAGAGTCGGATCCTTGCGATATTAAGTTTTTGGAGATTGGAAGTACCCAGCCCATGTGCTTCGGCCTTGGCGATATAACCCACGGAAGACATCGGCATTGTCTCAACCTGATTGAAAAAGCTGATCGCCGCGCTGTCAGCAGCTACAATATCTCTGGAAGCGATCAGGGTTTTCAAGACAGATACGTCACTGGCGCTCCGCCCTTGCGGTCCGTTTTGATGCATCACGCGATACGCATCTACAATATTCAACACGGGTTTCTTGGTCCAGGTACACACATCCGCAATGCACTGCGGCAGGTCATTCCGGTGAAAATAACGCCGGTCCCACACGATCCCCATATAATTTTTCATACAACAGGTGATCTTTGCGCCGCCGTGATTTTTTAAAACCGGGACGTTGATCCAGGCGTCTGCTTCGACGAGCGCTTCGTGAATCTTTGCTGATTTCAGGCTAACTCCTTTGGGTATCGATACTTCTTTGTAATACACTTCGCTGTTGGCGGGCACAATCACACCTCCTGCCTGTTTAACGGCGTCTGCAATGCCGCTTGAACTGTAACATTTCTGCCAGTTATCGCAGGTATTATCAAACACCGTCACCCGGGAAGCGCCGGCCTGCAGGCATTTTTTAACGATGGCTGCCACCAGGTCGGGGTTGGTGTTGGCCGCCATTTCGGGACCCCGGTCCCAGCCGATATTTGGCTTAACCACCACTTTTTGGCCTTTTTTAATAAACTGTCCGATACCGCCTAGTTGCTGAAGCGCTTTCTCGAACATGGCCACCGGTTCGCCGCCCATAACAGCCACCAGGTCGGGGGATTTAGCCACCCACAAGCCGTTGCTGGCGAAAATATTGTTGATTCCTTTAATGCCCAGTAACATGGCTGCGCTGGCAACAGCGCCTTTCTGAACAAAATCTCTTCGTTTCATATGTAGATTTTTATATTTTAATGGTCGGCTCGCGAAGGAGGCATGTCCGCCCGACCAAAGCGGTCGATTCTTTCGAATATAGCTCGATCCTGCCCTCCATAAGCGGGCTTGCCCGCCTGCGGAGGGCAGGCCCCACCACAGGCGAACGAGCAAGCCTACCTTCGGTAGACAGGCCGGTTAGAAAAATTGAATATTTGAATGCGTTTTTTTCACTACCTGGTGAAACCGCAAAAAAAGCGTTAGTTCAACAAGAAGGGTTACTCACAACAGCCAAGGAAATTTAAAACAGGCTTCGTTATACAGTGAGTAATCTGCCGGTCCGTTCACCGCAAAAGTCTTCACTTTTCCTGCCTCTTTTTCCAGCAGGCTTTTGGCAAATTGCAGAGAGGCGCCGGTCTTGACGCGATCCTCTATCAACAATATATTTCGGTCACGATAGTTAAAATCAATAGGCGTCAAAAGCCTGGGAGCATCATATTTTGGACGCTGCTGCGGATCACGCAGGTTTATTTTCAACAACTGCATTTCGATCTGCAACCGCTGATTCAGGATCGCTGCAGGAATAATTCCCCCGTTGGCAATCGCCACGATCATATCAAACTCCTCATGGATAGAGAGGGTAGCTATTCGCTGCAATATCTCTTCAAAAGTCTTCATTCCAGGTCGGTTTCTTCGGGCAGCCGTTTTGTCTTTGACGGATCATTACACTCGGGACAAAGCTTTCAGCACCAGGAAACCGCCGAATACCTGTGCCAGCATGCCTGGGAATCCGATCCTGAAATCCTGCAAGGCCACATACAAATCTTTTGCGATCAACCATTCTACCAGCGTGCCTGTAACCTGATAAGCGATCACCACCAGGATCAGTGCAGGTATGGATACTTTTCGAAAACTGTGGGCGGCCCAGGATGCCGCAATAGCCAGCAGGATAGATTTACTGAAAAGGATAGGCAGCATTTCTGCCGATGGCATACCGAACAACAGGTTGTTAACCAACGGAGAAAGCAGGGCGGTGAGCAAACCAGCCACGATCCCAAATTTATAGGCAGCTACCAATGTGAAAAAATAAATCGGTAACCACACCAAACCACCCTGGGGTACCAGATGTACTAACTGCGGCAATAGGATATTGCCGGCCACAAACAGCGTGGTAAACAGGTAAGTGCGGTAATTCGTTGCGTTTAATGAATAGAGTTTGGCGGACGTATACATGATTTAAACTTTTATAATTCAAACGGATTTATTGGTAAACACGGGAACCGTTTCAGCCGCCAGGGCCACCAGTTTCCTGGTCTCAGAGCGGGTGATGGGCTTGTAACTCTTCATCACATCCAGTGCCTTCAGAAACAGGGTCGATTTGCCCGGCGGTATTGCTGTTGCGATTTTTTTGGAGAGTGTAAATTTCAAAGCCATTTTCATCGTGTCATCTTCCTGTATGGGTTGATACCACACGTTCTTGTCATATTTTTCCTGTCCCGGTTTATTAAGTGTGAGCGCCATCGATTTAAGCGCGATGATGCCCAGGTTTCTTTTGAGCGCCAGTTCATAGATCTGCGGCCCAAAGTCCCCTGCATTCCAAACAGCAAAATTAATGGGAAACATAACGGTATCAAAATCATAAAGCTCTAACGCGCGCATAGCAGCCGGTACGGAATGGGCCGAAAAGCCCAGGAAGCGGACCTTGCCTTCTTTTTTAGCCCTGATGAAAGTCTCCATGGCCCCATCTTTTTCAAAAACCCGTTCAACATCTTCCTTAACTCGGGTAATTGCGTGCAACTGGTAGAGGTCGAAATGATCTGTTTGCAATTTCTTCAGGGAATCATTTAATTCCTGTTCAGCGCCTGCCGCGTCGCGGCGACCCGTTTTACAGGCCAGAAAGGAATTCTTACGATAGGGTTTCAATGCCGGGCCCAGTTTCTCCTGGGCATTGCCGTAACCCGGCGCGATATCGTAATAATTTACGCCCAGATCCCAGGCTTTTGCAACGATTTCATTGGCAAATTCCTGAGGGTTATCATTGAGCATGATGCCCCCGAAAGCGATCGCCGACACGGATTCTCCGGTCCGGCCCAGTATCCTGCGCTGGAGTTGGTAGCCCGGCGGGAAATCGCTTCCAAATGACCTAATGGCTGGAATACTCATTGCAAGACTTCCGAGTGTTGTAGTTTGAATAAAATCCCTTCTTCTCATGGCTCAAATATTTTTTTATTTGTAAGAAAAAAATGGATACTTAAAAGTACAATAAAAAACGCAGGCTATGCGCCTTTTTAAGATGATTTATCGCAGGTTTTGTGTGAATCGATCTGTATTAGGCCGAAAATCCCGATAAAACTATCTTTCTTTCTTCCTGTTAATATGTTATGCTTTGAGCCTGTAGAAATGCTCCGAATCGTATTTTTCACCAGATTAAATTTGCTGAATTGTTATGGCCAATCACCTGATCAACGAAACCAGCCCTTACCTGTTACAGCACGCACACAACCCGGTGGACTGGTATCCCTGGGGCGATGCAGCGTTGCAAAAGGCAAGAGAGGAAGACAAGCCTATATTGGTAAGTATCGGCTATGCAGCGTGCCATTGGTGCCACGTGATGGAACGGGAGAGTTTTGAGGATGAAGCGACCGCAGCTTTTATGAATGCGCATTTCGTGTGTATCAAAATTGACCGGGAGGAGCGGCCCGACCTCGATGCTATTTATATGGATGCCGTCCAGCTACTGACCGGCAGCGGCGGCTGGCCGTTAAATGCGTTTCTGACTCCCGACAAAAAGCCGTTTTATGGCGGGACCTATTTCCCGCCCAGGGCGATGGCAAACCGCCCCTCCTGGATGGATGTCCTGACGGCTGTGTCTGACGCATTTAAGAATCGGAGGGCTGATATGGAGGGACAGGCCAAAAACCTGGTGGGACATATTCAAAAAACAAGCGCACCGGGAGCTTTCGTCAGGGTAGGAGCGCCGGGACCGACTACAGAACAGGCTGATATTGCCGTCATGCATTTACTCAGGCAGGCCGATAAACAATGGGGTGGTTTTGGCAATCCTCCCAAATTTCCTCAATTTTCCTCCCTGCAGTTTTTGTTGCGTTTTGGCAATGGAGAAAAGAACAGGGTCGACAGCCAGGCAGCGGAGGCACGTCAGCAGGCGCTGCTCAGTCTGGATAAAATAATCGAAGGTGGCATTTACGATCAGGTGGGAGGCGGTATGGCCAGGTATTCGACAGATAGAGAATGGCTGGCCCCGCATTTTGAAAAGATGCTATATGATAATGCCCTACTGATTTCGCTGCTAAGTGAAGCGTTTCAACTGACCGGATCTACACGATATAAAGAGTCACTGGAACAAACCCTGGGTTTCATCGAACGCGAAATGACGAGCCCCGAGGGCGGATTCTATGCCGCGCTGGATGCCGACAGCGAGGGGGAGGAAGGTAAATTTTACACCTGGTCCTATGCCGAAATTGAGCAATTGCTTGGAGAGGATGCTGGAGTTTTTGCGGCCTGCTACGACGTGACTGAAAAAGGCAACTGGGAGGGGAAAAATATTCTCCGGGTACTACGACCCTTCGAACAGATAGCCCAGGATTTTAATATTTCCGTTGAAGAGTTGGCAGCCATCCTACGCACTGCGCGCCCAAAATTATTGAAAGCCCGGGAGACCCGCATCAGGCCTGCGCTGGACGATAAAATAATCCTGGGTTGGAATGCTCTGATGAATATGGCTTATAGCAAAGCTTACGCGGCCACCGGAAACGATGAATACCTGCATACGGCAATGAAGAATATGGCGTTCCTGCTGGAAGTCTTCCCGGCGGAAGATGAATTGTATTTCCATACCTGGAAAAGCGGGCAGGCAAAGTATCCGGCATTCCTGGATGATTACGCGTTTTTGATACAAGCCATGTTGCAATTGCTCCGGACAACGGGCAATACGGACTGGCTGGATCAGGCGTCACAGCTTACACAGGGAGTAATCAATCTTTTTTCAACAGATGGTGATCTTTTTTATTTTACGCCCGAAGGTCAGCAGGATATCATCATTCGGAAAACTGAAATATATGACAGTGCCACACCGTCCGGAAACGCCGTCATGGCGCAAAATTTATATGAGCTGGGGATCTTATTAGAGCGGCCCGACTGGACGAGGCGCGCAGTAAATATGGTTACCGGACTGCATGAAATGATTACAAAATATCCGGTCAGTTTTGGCGCCTGGGTCTGCGACCTTTACCAGTTCGTCAAAGGTTCCGAAGAAATCGTACTGATCGGCGATATGGAAGAAGCGCATAAGGAGATCCTTGGGACCTATCTGCCTCATGCCCTGCTGATGACCTCGAAAACTGGAAATGATGATTATCCCCTCTTGAAAGATAAAAGATCATTAAAGCCGCTGACTATTTTTCTTTGTCGGGACTATACCTGCAAAGAACCGGTGTTTTCAGTTCCCGCGCTGAAAGAGCAATTGAATGCAGCTAACAAAACAGCGGGCTAATGATGGGGCGATTGATCGGGGGTATGTTGAACTGCCGCCTGATCATGCAAATGCGAATGGATGATCCTGGCCTTTGCCTGGCCCACAACAGCTGCAATTTCCTCTATGGGTTTCTCACGAATCTTCTTCACGGATCTGAATTCTTTTAGCAATTGATCGGCGGTGGCCTTACCTATACCCTTGATCTCCTCCAGTTCGTTTTTGAAAGTACCCTTACTTCGCTTTTTCCGGTGAAATGTAACGCCATAGCGGTGTACCTGGTCGCGGATATAGCGAATCAACTTCAGGCTGCTGCTATTGTATGGCAGTTTCAGCGATTCCTGGTCTCCTGCAAAAAAGATTTCCTCCACTTTTTTGGCGAGGCCTATCAGCGTAATGGTTCCTGTGAGTTCCAGTTCTTCGATGGCTTCCACCGCCGCACTAAGCTGACCCTTGCCGCCATCAATAATCACCAGTTGGGGAAAGGATTGTTGTTCCTTTTTTAACCGGTAATAGCGACGGAACACAGCCTCCTTCATACTGGCGAAATCATTGATACCCTCCACCGTTTTTATATTAAAATGCCGGTAATCCTGCTTGCTGGGTACACCGTTTTTGAAACAAACCATCGCGGAAACAGGATAGCTACCTTGAAAATTCGAATTATCAAAACATTCAATATGTACGGGTAGTTCCGGCAGATGAAGATCTACCTGCATTTGCTCGAGATCCTTCATCGGATCTGCACGATGGGAAGTTTTGAGCATGGCATTTCTTTTCGCTTCCGCGATAAAATAGCCGGCGTTTTTCTCTGAAAGTTCCAGCAATTTTTTCCGGTCACCTGCTTTTGGTACAACGATCCGGGTGTCAGCTTCGGGATAATCGATCTGGAACGGAACAACGATCTCGGGGGCATGACTGTTGAACCTGCTCCGCAGGTGACTGATCGCGTGCACCAGAATTTCATCCAGTTCTTCATCCAGGTGCGTCTCCAGCTTATTGGTCTGCGTTTGTACGATGGTGCCTCCGCGTATCATCAGGTAATTCACATAGGCAATCGTTTTTTCACGTATGATAGAAAATACATCTTTGTCACCTCCCTTGGTGCCTGTGATCACGGTATGAGACTGATAATAGTCGTTCAGGTATTCAATTTTCTTCCTGACCTGTTCAGCCTTTTCAAATTCCAGCCGTTCGGCATATTCTTTCATTTCCTGTTTGAAGTGATTGATCACTGGGGATAGATTTCCACGCAGCAGGTCCCGCACCCGTTTGATATTTGCATCGTAATCCTCTTTGGACTGTAATGCTTCGCAGGGTCCCTTGCAGTTGCCAAGGTGATATTCCAGGCACACCTGATACTTTCCTTTGGCAATATTTTTCGGGCTCAGGTTCAGTGCACAAGTCCGAAGAGGGATCGTGCGTTTGATAAACTCTAGCAGTTCCCTGACTTTATGTACAGATGTGTAGGGTCCCAGATACTCCGATCCGTCATTGATCGGTTGCCTGGTTAGAAATACCCGCGGGAAGTCTTCATTTTTGATAACGATATAGGGATAGGATTTATCATCCTTGAGATTGATATTATACCTGGGCTGGAAATTTTTGATTAGTGAATTTTCCAGTAAGAAAGCATCCTGCTCACTATCAACAATGGTAAATTCGATCTTTGCGATCCGCTTGACGAGTTCGTGGGTCTTGTAATTGGTAAAGGTCTTGTTGAAATAACTGCTCACCCGCTTACGCAGGTCTTTTGCCTTACCTACATACAGAATCCGATCCTCATGGTCGAAATACTTGTAAATACCAGGCTCATGGGGAATAGTGTACGCAATATCTGAGAATTCTTCACGGGTCACAATCCCCAAAGTTACAACCTTTCCGACTAATCTTCCTTTTTGGGTTTTACAAGGGAGTCTCTGGGGTAAGCTGCTTCCATACTGGCCCGGACATTAGCTACCCAGCCGTAAATAGCTTCCTTCTCACTAGTGTTCAGTTTGGCGTCAGCGTGCGTCCAGGTGTAGGAAGTGATCGGCATTTCGCCTTCTTTCACCTGTTCCGTTATTTCGTCCATTTTGTGGTACTGCACGCGCATTGGCTTATTGGTGAATTCATCCAGATTCAACCCATCCTTGCCCTCATTTACGTGTCTGGCAAGGAACCATGCTACCGGCTGGATCTTGTCGTACCAGGGATACCGGGTGTTGTTGCTGTGGCAATCCATGCAGGCTCTGTCGAGGATTATCTTAACATTCGGAGGTAGTTCATAACGGGTCTGAATGGCGTTGGGTTGTGGACCTTCCGAAATGTTTTTATGAGGCCGGATGAATTGGATGATGACTAGTACAATGACCAGGATCAGCAAAATTTTTTTTAACATGGCATGAATATTTACGTTAAAGATAAGGCATGAATTTGAGAATGAAAAGTTTGTGCAGCCGCAGGAGCTTTATTTTTTTTTTAAATATAAAAGAAAAAACCGGCAGTCCACATTGTAAAATCAGTGGGCTGCCGGTTGGTAGTAACGTGTAGCTATTAAGCCGGTACGGTCGATTTGTCCACCAGGATATCACCCGTCATTTCCGTCGGGATTGGGAGGTGCATAAAGGTCAGGATCGTAGGCGCCAGGTCGGCAAGTTTTCCTTCCTTAACTTCACCTCTCCAATTATTATCAATGATAAAGAAAGGCACGGGGTTCATAGTATGTGCTGTATTAGGTGTACCATCTTCGTTGATCAGGTAATCTGAATTACCGTGGTCTGCCGTCAGAAAAATCACATAGTCCTGTTTAAGTGCTTCCGTCACGATCTGCTCCACGCAATGATCCACCGTCTCAGCCGCTTTGATGGCCGCTGAAAAAACACCTGTGTGCCCCACCATGTCTGTGTTGGCAAAATTCAGGCAGATAAAATCCGCGGTTTGGTTATGAATTTCAGGCAACAGTGCTTCGGTCAGGTCGTTGGCGCTCATCTCAGGTTTCAGGTCGTAAGTAGCCACCTTTGGTGAAGGCTTCAGGATCCTGGACTCGCCTACAAAAGGGGTTTCCCTGCCACCGCTGAAGAAGAAAGTCACATGCGGATATTTTTCGGTTTCAGCGATGCGTATTTGCTTCAGACCCTGCTGTTCCATCACTTCGCCGATCGTATTGGTCAGGTCTTCATTCAGAAAGATTGCTTTTACATTTTTGAACTTGTGATCATAGACGGTCATCGTGACATAATCCAGGTTCAGTTTATGCATACCAAAATCCGGATAGTCATTCTGCGTCAGGACATCGGTGATTTCCCGGCAGCGGTCTGTACGGAAATTAAAGCAAAGTGCATGATCGCCATCTTTAATGGTGGCAACGGGATTTCCATCGGCATCTCTGATGACGGTGGGTTTAATGAATTCATCGGTAACACCGGCGTCATAACTCTGCTGAACCGCCTGTTCGGCAGACCGGGCCGTTTCGCCTTCACCTTTCACCAGGGCATTATAAGCCAGTGCCACTCGCTCCCATCTTTTATCACGATCCATCGCGTAATACCGGCCACTCACCGAAGCGATCTTACCGTAGCCGAGGCCGTCGAGGAAATCCTGGAGCTCTTTTAGAAAGCCGATTCCGCTTTTGGGATCACAGTCGCGCCCGTCTGTAAACGCATGAATATAGACATCTTTCAACCCGTTCTGTTTACAGATTTCAACCAGTGCTTTCAGGTGGTTGATATGCGAATGGACCCCGCCATTACTTACGAGGCCCAAAAGATGCAGGGGTTTATTATTTTCCTTAGCCGTTTTGATCGAATTAAGCAGCGTTTCGTTATGGGCCAGCTCGCCGTTTTTGATGGCCAGATTAATACGCTGCAGTTCCTGATACACGATCCTGCCTGCACCCAGGTTCAGGTGTCCCACCTCGCTGTTCCCCATTTGTCCCTCCGGGAGACCTACCGCCTCACCAAAGGTCGTTAGGGTAGTATTGGGATATTTGCTATACAAGGATTTTGTAAAAGGTACGTTTGCATGCTGAATAGCATCTGCCGAAGCAACCTTTCCGAGGCCCCAGCCGTCCATAATGATGAGGATCGCTTTTTTTTGAGACATATTATATATTTTTAATTAGTTGATTTTCAATGCCTGGTAAAATCTAAATCCCTGGAAAGGGACTTAGAGAAGCGATCAAAATTAAGAAGATAAATGCAGTCTTAATGTGATTTTTGGCATATTTTTGGCACTCACAGGTGTTTGATGAAAAAAGGTATATTCAGCCGGCAGGTTTAGAACCAGGAAAGAATCCGGTGAGAATCACGGTTGAGAGAAAATAAGCACATGAAAAAGTTTTTACATATTGGACTGGTCGCCATATCAATTTTATGGGCTGGTCAGGTTATGAGTCAAAGTCTGGATGGCGTCATTAACGGCCTGAAAGCTGGAAATGCGACGCAAATCGCCGATAATTCAGGCGACAATATGCTGCTCACCATCATGGATAAGGGCAATACCTACAGTAAAGCGCAGGCATTGCAGATCCTGCGGGATTTTTTCGGGAAAAATTCGGTGAGGGCTTTCGACCTGAAGCATAAGGGTGACTCCCCTAACGGGCGATACGCCATAGGAACCCTGGTAACACGAAATGGGAACTACCGGGTCAACATATTCATGAAGAATGAAGGTCGCAAGGAACTGATCAAGGAACTTCGCTTCCAATTGATCGAGTAAATAAAGTAATTAATGTATTGTTCAAAAAGAGCCTCCCCCGAAGGGAGGCTTTTTTTGGGTAGGGAATTCTGTTTCTCTGCGACTGGAGACATTTGCTTGAGCATTTGGCGGTTCCCGAACTCAATCCCCGGAACCATTTAAAACCATTCGAGGAAAAATAATTCTGTATTGAGTAAATTTGCCGTTAGCACTACAAAATGACAACTGAATTTCATCAAAAGCTTATTCACCTCATCAGTGAAGCGTTACAGGAGGATATCGGCGATGGCGACCACTCTACTTTATCCTGTATTGATCCGCATGCGAAAGGAAAGGCTGTGCTCAAGGTCAAACAGAAGGGAGTCCTGGCCGGAGTAGAAGTGGCAAAGGTCGTTTTTGAATACATGGAGCCGGGCTGCCGCTTCACGTCGTTTATGGCTGATGGGGATCCGATGAAACCGGGTGACCGCGCTTTTGAAATTGAGGCACTGGAACACACCATTCTGCAAGGCGAGCGACTAATATTGAATTGCATGCAACGGATGAGCGGCATAGCCACCCTTACCCGGGAGTACACGCAGGCATTACAGGGTTTTAAAACCCGGTTACTGGATACCCGTAAGACTACACCTAATTTTAGATTACTTGAAAAGGAAGCTGTGCGGATCGGCGGCGGTGTGAATCACCGGTTTGGCCTGTATGATATGATCATGTTGAAAGACAATCATATCGATTACGCGGGAGGTCTGGAGCAGGCGATTGTCAAAGCCTGGGATTACATCCAACAAAAAGGTCTTGATATAAAGATCGAGGTTGAAACCCGCAGTCTGGAAGATGTTGCGGTCGCAGTGGCAATCGGCGCAGGTAAAGTGTTCAGGATCCTGCTGGATAATTTTACGCCGGCACAGATCCGGGAAGCCGTTGTTATCATCGATGGTGAATTTGAGACTGAAGCCAGCGGCGGGATCAGCCTGGACACTATCCGGGATTTTGCAGCTACCGGCGTGGATTTTGTCAGTGTAGGCGGACTCATTCATCAGGCACGAAGTCTTGATCTGAGCCTGAAAGCCGAAATTTGAGCGTTGCCCAGGCTTGATTAAAATTGGGAAAAGATGAAAAAACTGAAGTCAGATAAACAGGGGTATGTCTACAGTACTGACCCCGGCTTTAAATTTGAAGGTCCGTCCGGAGAACCGGAAACCCTTCCGCCCGGAAGCCAGAAGTTAAGGGTCTGGCTGGAAACCAGGCAGCGCGGTGGCAAGACGGCTTCAGTAGTCAGGGGATTTGCCGGCAGTACTTCAGACCTGGAAGAGCTTGCCCGGCAACTGAAATCATTTTGCGGCACGGGTGGTAGCGCCAAAGATGGAGAGATCATTATCCAGGGTGACCAAAGAGAAAAAATACTACAATGGTTGCAGCGCAATGGTTATACGCAGACCAAAAAAAGCGGCGGATAAATCAACCCAAATTTCCAAAATCAACATTTAGAAAAATTGAGCTATAAATGAAAAAGGGCTGCCGGGTCGGGCAGCCTCAATAACTTATTCGTGTTTACCGTGACAGTGCTTGTACTTCTTACCGCTACCGCAGGGACAAGGATCATTTCTCCCAATTTTAGGAGCCACACGCACCGGTTCCTGTTTAACGGGACCTGAAGGGTCGAAATAATCATTCTCGTTGGCGCCGTATTCCTGTCCTGCCGCGTCCACTTCAGCTTTGTTCACGCGCATCCTGGAATAATCGGTTTTTTGCGTCCTTCCTTCCCGGTATTGCTGGGCCGGTTGGCTTGGTTCAGGTGCGGGTAAGCCAGACTGCGTCAGGAATGTAATGATATCCTTGTTCAGCGTGGTCCCCATATGGTTGAATAGCTGAAAAGCTTCCACTTTATAGATTACCAGCGGATCTTTTTGTTCCAGATAGGCAGTTTGCACACTTTGTTTCAGGTCATCCATTGCCCGCAGGTGCTCCTTCCAGGCGTTGTCAATTTCTGCCAGCGTGATTGCCTTTTCCATGCTCAGGATCAGTTCCCTTCCGTTTGAAGAAACGGTCTTATCGAGGGGAGCAAGCACATTGATGGTCTTCCGTCCATCCGTGAACGGCACAATGACATTTTCAATGTGACTACCCTGTGTATGCCTGATATTTTTGAAGATCGGTACGGCATCGCTGGAAATAGATTCATTGTGATCCGCATAACTCTTTATCGCTTCTGAATAAAGTTTGTCCGCTAATTTGCCTTGTTCTGATGTCCGGAATTCATCGGGCGTGATAGAAGTGTCCATGCCGAAATTCACGATGCAGGCCAGTTTGAAACCTTCGTAGTCATCCTGTTCTTTAAAGGATGTAATCAGGCTTTCAGCCACCATACTGAATGCATTGTCAATATCCAGCGACAGTCTTTCGCCGAAGAGCGCGTGATTTCTTTTTTCATAGATAGCGTTGCGCTGTTTGTTCATGACATCGTCATATTCCAACAGACGCTTACGTATACCGAAGTTGTTTTCTTCTACTTTTTTCTGTGCCCGCTGAATACTGTTGCTGATCATGCTGTGCTGGATGACATCACCTTCCTTGTATCCCAGTTTATCCATCATACCTGCAATTCGCTCACTACCGAACATCCGCATCAGGTCATCTTCCAGGGAAACAAAAAACAACGAACTTCCAGGGTCTCCCTGTCTGCCTGCACGTCCCCTTAACTGCCTGTCCACCCTCCGGCTTTCGTGCCGTTCTGTACCCACAATAGCCAGGCCTCCAGCCTCTCTTACACCGGGTCCGAGCTTGATATCTGTACCCCGGCCGGCCATATTGGTCGCAATGGTAACTGCTCCCGTCAACCCTGCCTCGGCGACTACTTGCGCTTCCCGGGCGTGCTGTTTGGCGTTAAGAACGTTGTGCGGGATCTTTTTCTGCTGCAGCATCCTGCTAAGCAGTTCACTGATCTCCACCGATGTAGTCCCCACCAGGACAGGCCTTCCGGCATTCCGGAGCTTTTCTATTTCATCAATAACAGATTTATATTTTTCCCGTTTTGTTTTATACACCAGATCCTGCATGTCGTCGCGGATGATCGGTACATTTGTGGGAATTGTAACCACGTCCAGTTTGTAAATACTCCAGAATTCACCAGCCTCGGTTTCAGCTGTACCGGTCATGCCGGCAAGTTTATGATACATCCGGAAGAAGTTCTGAAGGGTAATGGTGGCATAGGTTTGCGTAGCCGCCTCAATTTTTACGTTTTCCTTCGCTTCCAGTGCCTGGTGTAAGCCATCGGAATAACGACGTCCTTCCATGACACGGCCGGTCTGCTCATCTACTATTTTAATGGCGCCATCCACAATAATATACTCGTCATCTTTTTCGAAGAGGGCATAGGCCTTCAGGAGTTGTTGGACGGAATGGATGCGATCGGCTTTCTGCGAATAATCATTCAGGATAGCTTCTTTTTGCTTCAGTTTTTCCTCATTTTTTGCATCGCTGTTTTCCACATCAGCCAAAGAAACGCTGATATCCGGCAGTACAAAGAAATCAGGGTCTTCACCGGATTTTGTAATGGCGGCGATGCCCTTTTCGGTCAGGTCCACCGAGTTATTCTTTTCATCAATTTTGAACAGCAGCTCAGCATCCACGACCTTCATATTTCTTTCCTGTTCCTGCAGGTAATAGTTTTCAGCTTTCTGCATTTTAACTTTGATGCCGGGCTCGCTGAGGTATTTGATGAGGGGGCTGTATTTCGGTAATCCCCTGAAGGCTCTGAACAGGTGGAGTCCGCCGGTCTTTGGGTCGTCCTCACCCTGATCGATCAGTCTTTTTGCTTCATTCAGGCTGTTCCGCACAATCTTTTCCTGCTCCTGGTACAATTGTTTTACGCGGGGCTGGTGGATATGATATTGTTGGTCATCGCCTTTTTCAACCGGGCCGCTGATGATCAGAGGGGTCCGGGCATCGTCGATCAATACGCTATCCACCTCATCCACCATAGCGTAATGGTGTTTACGTTGCACCATTTCCTCGGCAGTGTGTACCATGTTATCCCTCAGGTAGTCAAAACCAAATTCGTTATTGGTGCCGTAGGTGATGTCGGCCAGGTAGGCTTGTCTTCTTTCGTAGCTGTTGGGTTGATATTTGTCGATACAATCCACTTTCAGCCCAAGCCATTCAAACAGCGGGCCGTTCCATTCCTGGTCACGTCGCGCCAGGTAGTCGTTCACCGTTACGATATGCACCCCTTCGCCGGCCAGTGCGTTGAGGTAGGCCGGCAGCGTTGACACCAGGGTTTTACCTTCACCCGTTGCCATCTCAGCAATTTTGCCCGAGTGCAATACAGCGCCACCGATCAACTGCACATCGTAGTGCACCATGTTCCAGGTGATCTTTCCGCCTGCGGCGGTCCAGCTATTCTGAAATATCGACTGGTCACCGTTGATTGTGATATAATCTTTCTGAACGCTGAGGTCGCGGTCGAGCTGTGTTGCAGTCGATACCAACTCGGTATTATCCTTAAGGCGGCGGGCGGTCTCCTTAACGACGGCGAATGCCTCGGGCATCAGTTCATCCAGGATTTTCTCAATTTCCTTATCCCGCTCTTTTTTCAGTTTATCGACTTCCTGATAAATACTGTCTTTTTCAATCAGTTGGTCGTGGGGCAGGTTGTCAGCCGTTTTATTCAGATTTTCAATTTTCTGGTCGATATCGCTCAGATGCTCTCCGATCCTCTGCCTGAACTCACCAGTCTTTCCCCTGAGCTGATCGTTGGTAAGATTTTGATATTCAGATGCGTAACTGTTTATTTTTTGGATAATCGGAAGAATCTTTTTCACATCCTTTTCAGACTTGCTTCCCCCGAAAATCTTTGAGACAAAACCAAACATATTGTTTTATTAAAAAAATTAAATGTTGCGATAGAATATGGTATTTCTTCAAAAACAGTGCTATTGTTGAAAAAAGCCAAATTGACAGGTGGTAAAGATAGGAAATGAGGCTAAAACGGCGGGGGCAATATTTAATGTAAGCGTACTACGGGCGTTCATGGGTTATTTTCGGAAATTTTCAGGGTGACTGACCTAAGTCCAATCCGGCCGGTTTTAATCGGGTGTCTTTAAGTTTACAAAAATTTAATATTAAGTTTACATTTGCAGCCATTTTACCGGAAAATGATAAAATTTCAAAAAATACCATCAAAATGGCAGTTTGAGGGTCCTTATTACCTGGTGTGGATATACAGGCTGCTGGTTTCCATGTTCCTGTTTTTTATCAGCAGGATCATATTTTACTTTGTCAACAGGGGATTATTTCCGGGGATCCAGGCGGGGGACTGGCCTTCCATTTTGTATGGGGGATTTGTGTTTGACCTGGCTGGGATGTTGTATTTTAACGGATTGTTTATTTTGCTGTCGGGGATTCCTATTCCTTATGCCTGGCGGAGTTCTCGGGGTTACCAGTTATTGCTCAAATGGGTTTTCTGTCTTTTTAACGGAATAGCGGTTTTCATGAACTGTTTCGATTTGGTTTATTACCGTTTCGCGCTTAGAAGGACTACCGCTTCTTTTTTCAAGGAATTTTCCAATGAGCAGAACAGGACCGAGGTTTTTTTCCGGGGCCTGTTGGGGTATTGGTACGTAACGGTCATTTTTGTGCTGCTGATCCTCCTGATGATCTGGCTGTATGACCGGCTCAGGGTTAGGAAATTTGCAGACGGCAAACGATCCAGTGTAGGTTACTACGTTACTGCCTCCCTGATTTTCCTGGCCACAATACCACTTGCGGTCGGGGGCATCCGGGGTGGTTTCAGGCACAGTACCAGGCCGATCACCATCAGCAATGCAGGGGAGTATGTAAAGCGACCGCATGAGGTTTACCTGGTGTTGAATACGCCTTTTGTATTCGTGCGGACCTTCAATAATAAAAGCATAAAAGAAGTCCATTATTTCTCAGACTCCGAGCTGGCGGGGATTTATGATCCGATTCATTTGCCGGGTGATACCAGCAAGCCCTTTGTGAAAAAGAATGTCGTGATCATTATATTGGAGAGTTTTGGCAAAGAGGCGGTGGGTTTTTACAACCACGATCTGGATCATGGGACTTATAAGGGATACACGCCCTTTCTGGATTCGCTCGCATCGGTCAGCAAAGTCTACTGGAACTCTTTTGCCAGTGGCAGGAAATCGATCGATGCGCTGCCATCTATTATTACCAGTATTCCAAGTGCCGTGGAGCCTTTTGTGCTGACACCTTACGTGTCCGACAGCATCCAGAGCCTGGCGCACCTGCTGGGCAAAGAGGGATATTACAATTCCTTTTTTCATGGTGCACCGAACGGATCCATGGGTTTCCTGGCTTTCATGAAAATGATGGGTATTCACAACTATTACGGAAAAACTGAATATAATAACGATGCGGATTATGATGGCATTTGGGGGATATGGGATGAACCATTTATGCAATTCTACCAGCAAAAACTCTCGACTTTTAAACAACCGTTCTTCAGCGTTTTCTTTTCCGTATCCTCACATCATCCGTTTAAAGTCCCGCCTCAATACGAAGGCGTGTTTAAGAAAGGTCCACTGCCGGTTTTACGGTGCATCAGTTATACCGATATGGCGCTCCGCAAGTTTTTTGCAAAGGCGGAGAGGGAGCCCTGGTTCGAAAACACGCTTTTTGTGATTTCCGCTGATCATGCCACAATCTCCTATCATAAGGAATACCATAATGCCTGGGGAGATGCAGCGATTCCGATCCTGCTGTATGCTCCGGGTGACTCCACGATGCGGGGCATAGATCCGGGGTTGATACAACAGACGGATATTATGCCTACAGTTCTGGGATACCTGAATTACCCCAAACCCTTTCTGGCATTTGGTGAAAATGTACTTACCAGGAAGGGTACCGGTTACGCCTTTCACTATTCCGGTGGTTACCGGTGGTTTCAGGGCGATTACCTGCTTTTCTTTGATGGCGAAAAATCGACGGGGTTATTTAATTACAAGATCGACAGGATGGAGAAAAGAAACCTGCTAGATACGCAGCCCGCATTGGCAAAGGAGATGGAAACTCAGCTCAGGGCTTTTATCCAGCAGTACAATAACCGGATCATTCAAAACCGGCTGACTGCGGCTGCAAAATAAAATAGCCGGCTTCAGGGTTAATTAACCTGCAGCTTATAAAACGGGCTGGCGAAATTGCCCGGGATAATTCCGTTAACGATGGAGAACAGGGTCGGGTAATGCCCCGGAGCTGTCGGCGCGGTAAAAGGTATGGTTATTTTCCTCCGGTATCCCGGCGCCATCACAGTATCTGGCAGTAAAAACCGGTCCTTTGAATTGGCGGATTCAAATTTTGCAGTAATGAACGCGTAATCCAGCCTGAGTGCCCGGGTGTAAACCGGCACGCCTCCCTCGTTGCTGATTTCCAGTTCTAGTTTTTTTGTCTCGCCGGCTTTCATAGCATGGGGCATGTGTGACGCCCGGATCCTGATTCCATTGACGCAGGTATAATTGGAAACGGGGATCAGTACGCCGTTTTCATAATCCGATCTGATGGCAATTTCGTTTGATGATGTTGGATTTTCATGTGAGCGGTAATACCAGACCGTCTGCCCGTTAAACGCGCAATCATCACCAGTTAGTGAGAAATTTGTTTTTCTGTAATTTTTTGTGTTATAGGCGGTCGCCGGGGCACCGGTATGATAATAGGTGTACAGCGATGGATTGGCATAGGAGTCGCTGAACAGAACGGGTTTATTTTCTGCGGCCTGCCAGACTTTAGCTGCCCAATCCTTACTGTGATAGAACGCTCTGTAATTAACGACCTTTTCAAAAGGTGATCCGGGGATCAGGAAAAGGATCCTGGCCAAAAGGATCAGACCGATATTGATTTTGCAAAGGGTCATAATAACTTTCCGGAATCTGGGGGAGCCCTGGTTGATCAGTTCCATGAACAGCACCACGAAGGACACGCCCGCGATCAGCGTCCAATGCGGTTCCGGTCCGTTTTTAAAAGAAGAAATTAAGAAAAACAGGAGTACGCCGATAAAGGTGAAAAAATGGGCGCGCATCAATTTTCCCTTGATGGTGATCTTAAACAGACCATAATAGAAGGGAAGGGAGATGATGGGTCCCCACACCAATAATTGTCCCAGCAGGTAATCTGTTGTGTAACTGAGTTGATATGCGCCGCTCACCCTTTCTACAAGATGGTATCGGACAGTGGGCCAGTCGTGCTGGTACTGCCAGTAAATATGCGGCAGGAACAGCAGGGTCACGATCAAAACCATGATCCAGAAAGCCCGGGTGATCAATAGCCGGGGATTGGACAAGACGACCAGAAGGACAGGTAAAATTCCATGATACTTGGAATAAAACATACCAGTGATGGCGAGGCTCATCAACAGGACTGCCGGCCACTTGTCTTTCTCGAGGAACGATTTGTAACCGGCAAAGAAAAGTGCGGTGAAGAAGAGCAGGGGGGCATCAGGCGTGGTTATAAACCCGTACACATTAAATAGGAGTACGGCAGCAAACAACCAAAGGTAATTTTTAACCTTCCTGAGATGATCGGGTAGCGCGGCGTAGATCGCCGGGATCGTTAGCGTGCTCACCAATATGGTACCGAGGCGTGTAAATAGCGGGCCGTGGGCCAGGCTCTCGCCGATTCTGATGAGCAACGCTACCATCGGCGGATGATCAAAATAACCCCAGTCGAGGTGCTGTGAAAGGTACCAGTAATAGGCTTCGTCCTTATCAACGCCGATAAAAGCCGCCTGGATCAGGTTGATGATCAGCCATCCCACCATGAAGAATATCAGGATCCGCCCGTCGTTCCTGTTGGTGGCCCTGGAAAAAAAATTGCCGGTCATAGATACCGGCAAATCTAAGTCATATTCGTGTTGCTTGGCAATTTGCCGGGGCTAATGTAAGCCGGCTAATTCCAGGCTTTTCTTCTTGAGTTTTCTTATCTCAACGTCTTCAATGACCGGATCGGGTTCCAGGATAAGCGAAGTGCCGTTCTCTTTCCACCAGGTGCTGTCTTTTAGTTTCTGAAGGGAAATTACGCCGGACAAATACTTCCGGTCTTCCTGGGCATGCCATTGTTCTATCCATTCAAACTCGTCCTTTGGAATATCTGCGAGATCGCTGAAGCTGACAAATGCTTTCAGGTAGATCTGGTCATTGATCTGGTTGGGTTCGTGGTGGTATAACTTTTTGTATTCGTATTTATACCCATACCGGAGCGCTGAAATATCACTCAGCACCGCAGAGGCAGTTGGGAAGCTACCTGCGCCTTTGCCATAAAAAAATTGTTGATCGGCAAATCCGCTTTCAATCACCACCCCGTTGTATTCATTTTTTACAAAGGAGAGTGGGCTATCGGGAGTTACAAACTGAGGTAATACGAGTGCCGCTACGCCGCCACTCCGGAGTTTTTTGGCCTCCGCTACCAGTTTGATTTGCTGCCCCCTGGCCTTTGCCACGGCGGCATCGCCCCGGTTGATATTTTGGATACCGTTGAAAAGGATCTGATCCGGCGTGGTTACAATGCCGTAGGCGTGGCTCAGAATCAGGGCCCATTTATTGACAGCGTCGTATCCCTCCAGATCCAGGACCGGATCACTTTCCGCAAACCCTAATTGCTGTGCCAGCAGGAGCGCTTCTTTCGGGCTCAGGTTCTCCTCGAACATCTTGGTGAGAATAAAATTTGTGCTTCCGTTAACGATCGCTCTGATACTGTGCAAGAGGTCGTTATCATAATATTCCTCCAGGTTGCGGATGACGGGAATTGAGGCGCAGGCAGAAGATTCATATAAAAATGATCTGCCGGTCTTTTGCTGAAGGTCTATCAGTTCACGCAGGTGTGCCGCGATCATTTTTTTACTGGAGCTGACAACTTCCTTTTTATTTTTTAAAGCGGTCTTCACGATCTCGTAGGCTGCATCAGCATCATCGATCACTTCCACAATAACGTTGATATCTTTATCGAACAACAGTTCGTCCTTGTCGGTCGTAAAGAGTTCGGCCGGTGCATTCCGCTTTTTATCCGGGTGTTTTATACACACTTTCTTGATATAGGCCTGCAGGGATGGGGTCTGCCGGAGGACTTTATACAAACCCTCGCCGACCACGCCAAAACCGAATAGTCCGATGACCAATTCTTTGTGCTTACTCATAGTATTAAAATTATATTTATATTATTGTTTTAAATTAAGTCATATTTCCCGATCCGCCTCAAATAGCAAATGAAACCGGATCAACGCTCCGTAGCTTCAGGAACGATCGGATCGCGCTGCTGATCTGTTCAAATTCAAGCAGGAATCCGTCATGTCCGAAATCCGTGCGGATCAGTTTGACCTGAGCGTCGTTGATATGACTCGCCATAAACTCCTGTTCCTCGGGTGGAAAGAGAATATCTCCTTCCAGGCTTAGAATGAGGGTTCTGGCCTTTATCCCGGAAAGTGCTTTTTCAACGCCTCCGCGTCCTCGCCCCACGTTATGTGCGTCCATGCTTTTGCTTAGTGCATAGTAACTGAATGCGTTGAACCGGGCCGACAATTTGGTGCCCTGGTATCGCTGGTAACTTTCACTTTTGAAATCCTCCAGTTTTTCATCTGTGGCTTCTGACTGTGTCTTGTTATATGCTGTTGCATTCCGGTAGGAGAGCAGGCCAATACTCCGTGCAACTTCCATTCCCTTCTTGCCGGCATCCTCGCGTTGTTCATGCCAGGTGGTATCGGCTTCAATCGCAAATCGCTGCGAAGCGTTAAAAGCCTTGCCCCATGCGGAATGTACAGCATTGGAAGCCAGCGGTATAATAAACTCAAATAAGTCCGGTTCTTCAATAGCCCACTCCAACAATTGCTGACCACCCATACTTCCGCCGATCCCGATTCTAACTTTTTCAATACCCAGTGACTTTCTTAGCAACTGGTAGGTCCGGATCATGTCACGGGTAGTGAAAAAAGGAAAGCTGTGGAAATAAGGGGCCTTCGTGGAAGGATTGATATCGAGCGGACTGCTGCTGCCATAGCAGCTTCCGGGCATATTTACGCAGATGATGAATTCATTCGCCGGATCGAAGATCTTATCCTCTCCGATCATTTCCGGCCACCATTCATGTGGCTGGCTGTTGGCCGTCAGCGCATGAAAGATCCATACCACATTATCCTTTTCGGGATTCAATGTGCCATATGTAGTATAGGCGAGATGTAAACCCTGAAGAACCGAACCGCTCTCAAGTGTAAATGGCTGATCAACATTAAAAACCCCCTGGTTCATAGTGTATGTGGTATTTTTAAAATGAACCATGAGGCCCTGATGGCCCCATGGTTTTGTAGATGCTTATCCGAATACTGCGTCAAAAGCCTGTGTAATATCCGCTTTGATATCTTCAATATACTCTATCCCCAGACTGATTCGGACCAGGTTGTCCAACACGCCGGCTGCCTGGCGCTCTTCCGCCCCCAACTGCTCGTGCGTTGTGGAAGCCGGGTGTATTGCCAGCGTCTTGGTGTCGCCTACATTCGCCAGGTGACTGATCAGTTTCAGGGAATCAATGAATTTTTTACCCTTTTCCAGTCCGCCTTTAATACCGAATTGCAGAACACCGCCATATCCGTTTTTTAGGTATTTTTTCGCAAGTTCATGGTATTCGCTGCTTTCCAGGCCCGGGTACCAAACAAATTCTACGTTTTTGTTTTGTTCCAGCCACTTAG
Source organism: Niabella sp. CPT15-335-S11 (assembly GCF_058792415.1). Taxonomy (NCBI): domain Bacteria; kingdom Pseudomonadati; phylum Bacteroidota; class Chitinophagia; order Chitinophagales; family Chitinophagaceae; genus Niabella; species Niabella sp. CPT15-335-S11. Next base: position 1,015,190 of record NZ_JBYTEI010000002.1, on the reverse strand, counting down.
CCAGCGCCAGCGTATTATCAACCGTCCGTTGTACTCGAAGCGAGAGCGTTTCAAGTCCCTGAATAAAAAGCCAGGAATTAAATGGACTTTGTGCCGGACCGAAATCGCGAAGCCCCTCTACTCTTGCACGTACACCAAATGCTACGTTTGGCAGACCAAGAGGGTTCCCCTCACCAAAAACTTCCCAGAAATTCAGGCCGTGATATCCTTCTGAAGGTTCAGAAAATTGTGGGAATTTGCCATTTCCCCAATTGTAGTTCCCGCCATCGATGATTATACCCCCCATGCTGGTACCGTGCCCTCCAATCCATTTGGTAGCAGCCTGCACGACAATGTTAGCGCCGTGCTCGATGGGTCTGAACAGATAACCCGCAGTGCCGAATGTGTTGTCTACAATCAGGGGAATATCAAATTCTTTGGCCAGCGCTGCAAATTTGTCAAAATCAGGAATATTCAGACGGGGGTTGCCAATGGTTTCCAGGTACAAGGCCTTCGTGTTGCTGTCGATCTTGCTGCGGAAACTTTCCACGTCGTCACCATCTGCGAAACGCGCTTCAATGCCGAGTTTTTTAAGTGACACCTTAAATTGGTTGAAAGTGCCGCCATACAAAAAGGTAGTGCTTACGAAATTGTCTCCCGAATTCAGAATATTGGTTAGTGTCAGAAACTGTGCAGACATGCCTGAAGCTGTAGCCAGACCGTAAACGCCGCCCTCGAGGGCTGCCACTCGCTGTTCAAAAACATCAGTGGTCGGATTCATGATCCTGGTGTAAATATTACCAAACTCCCGCAGGCCAAACAGATTGGCGGCATGATCGGTGTTATTAAACTGAAAGGAAGTGGTCTGGTATAGCGGTACGGCACGGCTACCTGTTGTAGGATCTACCTGTTGGCCGGCGTGGACTTGTAGTGTATCGAAGTGTAAAGATTGACTCATTTTGTTGATTATTTTTTAAATATTAGGGGTTAATAAAATGTATGACGGACTGTCTCCTTTTCCATGAGATTCCGATGATCTGTAAGTAAAAAAATTGTAAGGAATGGAGAGGACAGCCTCTCTGCTGAGAACGTATATTTTGCCCGCTACGGCATACAACAAATACAACAACACATCGCGGGTGCGATGAAGGGAGAAGTGGTATCGAACGCAATTTGGTTCATGTGGTCTGTTGTATAAATTGACTTTAGTCTCATCTTAATCTATTTATTGATAGCCTATCAAAGCCTGGGTCAAAGAAGTATCGCCTGAAAAGACAGATGAGTAAGCTATTTTAAATAGTAAAACGTAACTACCTGGCTTATCTTCCTCCCATATTCCAGGGAGCTGGATTTGGCACCTTGCTGTCATGTAGCAGGTTGCCAAGGCTTCAAAGGGCCATACCCTCGACCTTTCTTGATAAGAATTTTAAAGAACAGGATGCAAATATAAGACGACCGGCTAAAATAAAAAAGAAGTTTTCATTTTTTAACAGGGCCCCGGCCCTCATCACAGCCTGTATCCCAGGGAAAGGGTGAGGCCATAGGTGAGTTTTGATGCGTAAACCGGCCTGCGGCCATCCCGATAAGGCTCCAGGTTAAGCAGGCCCATCTGCCCTCCCAGTTGTACGCTGTACCTGCAGGCAAATTCATATCCCAGCAATGCGCCGGCGCCCAGATCAATCCGGCGGCTATAAGGCAGCACATCCGCCGATGCTGAACCCGTGCCATAATCTTCCAGGAACTGTAAAGTCCCCTTGGTCTTAACGGTCGTCTGTGTTGTTCCGGATAGTTCATTGTTCCATCTTCCACCCAGGCCGTAAGCTATGTAAGGTCCCGCACCTATGAAGGCGAAGTTGTTTCCCAGCCGTTGTTTGTAGACCACATTCAACGGAACTTCCACGTAATAAGGGATCATGGAAGTTTTGTTATTAAAATAGATGACGTCCCCGTTAGTCCCTGCGATGGACCCTTTTATGTGCGACTTATAACCCTTTGTGGTGAACAGGATAGTTGGCTGAAATGAAACCCTTTCTGAAATCGGTATTTCAAAAGTAACACCTGCATGAAATCCCGGAACCGCGGATGTATTGGACAGGTGGTTCATAGAGTCGATCTGGTTCACGTTATACAGGTTGCCTCCGGCTTTTACCACAACACTTACCTGGGCTGAAGCATCCGGGCCAAGTACTGTAAAAAAAGCGCATATGATCAGGAAGGGTACTGGCAGCAGGTTTCTCATAGAATCTGTTTTAATGGTTGACGTATTAGTTTTTGCGAAGATAAGCAGAAGCTTAGGTATAGCTAAATTTTACTGACATCCGGGGGACAGAATCGGACCGAGGGGTAAAAAACTTGATTTTGCCTCGAATGAAATACTTTTTGGGTCTCTGAAAAAATCGTATAATTACAATTCTTTAAAATGCAGGTTGTTGACAGCCATGAATAATGTATCAACTAAAAATTCTGTATGAGATAACGAAGATTTTTTTAATTTAGAATATTATTATAAACCCTAAACGATTCACTATGAAAGTAAGTGCAACTTCAAAATTTGTCGCCGAAATGCTGGGGACAATGATCCTCGTATTAATGGGCTGCGGCAGCGCAGTTATTGCAGGCGCCGATGGTACAACAGGTGTGGGACTTCTGGGAATTGCCTTTGCGTTTGGCCTCAGTGTGGTGGCCATGGCATATGCGATCGGGCATATTTCCGGCTGCCATATTAATCCCGCAATTTCTTTCGGAATGGTCATTGCCGGCCGCATGAAGTGGGGCGAGGCGTTGACCTACATGCTGGCTCAGGTTATAGGTGCTGCTCTTGGCGCGGCTCTTTTATACCTGATTGTGAGCAACCATCCATTTTTTGAAATGAAACCCTGGGGCCTCGGATCAAATGGCTGGGGCGTGGGTTATAACGCGGGTGAGTACAATACTCTGGCAGCTTTCATAGCTGAAACAGTATTTACGTTCATCTTCCTGCTGGTGATTTTCGGATCGACCTCTACCAAGAATATCCACGGGGGATTTGCAGGATTGGCCATTGGTCTGAGCCTGGTGCTGATTCATATTGTGGGTATCAAAATAACGGGGGTATCTGTTAACCCCGCAAGAAGCATCGGTCCGGCACTTTTTTCCGGAAAGGCGGCTTTGTCCCAGATCTGGCTGTTTATAGCGGCTCCATTACTTGGTGCGCTTTTGAGTGCACTGGTCTGGAATGCTTTGATAGAAAGCCCCAAAGAAAAATAAGAAACGAAAAATGATTGATAAGCCGGTTTGTATACCGGCTTTTTCAGTATACATCGGCCTGAAGTGAGTACAGATTTGAATCAAAAAGCTGCAGGTTTCAACTTCAGACCGGCTTCTTCGTTCAGCCCGAATAACAGGTTCATGTTCTGAACAGCCTGTCCGCTGGCACCTTTCAGCAGGTTGTCTGCCGCTGTATGGACCACCAGCTTACTGCCGGCTTTTTCCAGTTGTACCAGGATCTTATTGGTATTTACAACTTGTTTCAGGTAAATAGGGCTCCGGCTAACGTGAACAAACGGTCGGCCTTCATAAAATTTTTCGAAAATAATATACAGCTCATTCAGTGAAAGGTCAGTAGCGATGGTAGAGCTCACAAAAATCCCGCGGGTGAAATCTCCGCGCCAGGGTACAAAGCTCAGCTCAACATCGCTATCCGGCTGAAGCTGGAAAATAGATTCGCATATTTCACCAAGGTGCTGATGGGTCAGGGTCTTGTAAGCCTGGATATTATTCGCGCGCCAGCTAAAGTGCGAAGTCGCTGAGAGCGACTGCCCCGCGCCGGTGCTTCCGGTAATGCCCGTCGTATAGATCTCATGTAACAAACCTTCCTTTGCCAAGGGCAGAAGGCCCAGTTGAATAGTGGTTGCAAAACAACCCGGATTGGCAATATTTGAGGCCGATTTAATTTCTGCCAGGTTCAGCTCAGGCAGGCCATAAACAAAGTCACGGTTGAAAGTACTCTGCCGACGATCTTTGACAAGCCGGAAATCATTGGCCAGATCAATGATCCGGATCGAATCATTGAATTTGTTTTCCTTCAGAAAGCGGGTAGATTCGCCATGACCCAAACAAAGGAAAAGTACATCAATATCCTGGGTAAACGCGTTGGTGAATGTAAGCTTTGTATCGCCAAGCAGATCAGCGTGTACTTCGTACACGAACTTCCCCGCGTTGCTCCGGCTATGGATATAACTGATCACGACATCTGGGTGGTTAATCAACAATCTGATCAATTCGCCACCGGTATACCCTGCGCCACCAATGATTCCTGCCCTTATTTGCATAGCCAAAATTTTGAGATTAAATAAAAAACTGTGAGCCGGAAAGTTACGAAAATCCTGGGAAAGAAGCGCTCTCTACTCCCCGGGCTGCACCTTTATTGCAACTCCTTCGTTCAGCCAGACTGTAATTTAAGAGGACCAGTATTCACGGGAAGCCAGGCTGGTAGCGGCTTTCGAAGTGCCCTTATCCGGTTTCAGCGCCCTGCCAAAATAAATGAATGAAAAATAGAAGATGTTAACGCCCGGTACCTTCAACTGAATCCTTCACCTTATGAAAAATGGAAACCTGATTTCCAAAGATCCGCGTGAAGCCTTTCACATCTTCTCCTGTAAAGCCTTTGTTCAGTTCCCCGTAGCTTCCAAAGGCACTGTTCATCAGGTCAAAATCGCTTTCGATACCGATCACTTCAAACCGGTAAGGATGAAGTTTCAGGTAGACATGTCCGGTGACGTTTTGCTGACTGCTTTCCAGAAACGCCTCCAAATCACGCATCACAGGATCAAGTATCTGGCCTTCATGCAGCCAGTTTCCATAAAACTGTCCAATCTGATCCTTCCATTGCAACTGCCACTTAGTGAGCACATGTTTTTCAAGCGCGTGATGGGCTTTCAGTATCAGCATCGGCGCCGCTGCTTCAAATCCAACCCTCCCTTTAATGCCAATGATGGTGTCACCCACGTGAATATCCCTGCCAATTCCGTAAGGTCCGGCAATCTGCTGCAGAAACAGAACGGCATCCGACGGATGATCAAATTTCTGATCGTTTATCTGCACTAATTCACCCTTTTCAAAACTGATCTTCAGTTCTTCGGAACCGGTCTTTGTTACCTGGGTTGGCCAGGCTTCTTCCGGGAGAGTCTGCCGTGAATTCAGTGTTTCCCTGCCTCCCACGCTGGTGCCCCAAAGTCCTTTATTAATGGAATAAAGTGCCTTCTGGAAATTCATTTCCACACCCTTACTTTTCAGGTACTCGATCTCGGATTCGCGGCTCAGGTTCATGTCCCTGATGGGTGTTATGATTTCAAGGTCGGGGATCATGATATTAAATATCATGTCAAATCTAACCTGGTCATTACCGGCCCCGGTACTCCCATGGGCCACCGCATCCGCATGGATGGCCTTGGCGTAGTCAGCCATATGAAGCGCCTGGCTAAGTCTTTCCGCCGAAACGCTGAGCGGATAGGTATTATTTTTAAGTACATTTCCGTAAACCAGGTACTTAATGATACTATTGTAATAATTTTTTACCGCGTTGACTGTCCTGTGAGACTTTACGCCCAGGTTCCTGGCGTGGGCTTCCAGCTTTTCTTCTTCATCTCTGCTGAAACCCCCGGTATTCACGGTAATACTGTGAACTTCGTATCCTTTTTCTTCAGAAAGGTATTTTACGCAGAATGACGTGTCCAGGCCACCACTGAACCCTAACACCACTTTTTTAGCCATCGGAAATAGATTAAGATTTTAGTTAAACAGCATATTGAATATTACACTCAATATGCCGGGACTTTTTTTATCGGAAGAATTTTTTCTTCTGAATGATTTAAGAAATTTCCATTGCTTGAACCGCAGGAGCCGTTCCAGACCTGGTTTGTTTTTTTCGAAATAAGCCTTGGTTTCTGCGGGTTCGTAATGGTCTTTGGGATCATATAACATCGCCGTGCAGAGACAATTTTTATGTTCCTTGCTCACCAGGATCGGATAGTTAACGCAGCTTTTACATCCGTCCCAGAACTCCTCATCCTGTGTCAGTTCAGAATAGGTGACCGGTTCGTATCCCAGGTCGCTATTAATCTTCATGACTGCCAGCCCCGTTGTCAGACCAAAGATTTTGGCATTGGGGTATTTTTCCCTACTCAACTTGAAGATGGTCTGCTTGATCTGCTTTGCGACGCCGCTTTTACGGTAGGCGGGGGATACGATCAACCCCGAATTGGCCACGTATTCTTCATGAGACCAGGACTCAATGTAGCAAAAACCCACCCAATCACCATCCTTTGTGACGGCTACCACTGCTTTCCCCTCATCAATTTTTTTGTCAATATATTCGGGACTTCTCTTAGCGATACCTGTACCTCTCGCTTTGGCGGAGGACTCCATTTCGTCGGTGATGGTTTTGGAGAATTTTTTGTCAGCCGGTACCGCCTGCCGCACGATGACTTCCTTGTTATCCATTGAATTTGTTGTTAAAATGAATTTGGCGACCAGCCCTTAAATAGAATTTGCCGGAATGTTTTTCACTGACAGGCGCCCTGGTCAGGGGTTGGACTGCCAGCATGTACGACAATGCTGAGGCCTTGGGGAATGGCTGAATACATCAAACCCTACCGCAAAAACCCCACTGGTAATATCGCGGTGGAAGGTGAAATGTTTAGTATGGTGTGAATAACGATTCATTAAAAAACAAATTGTAAATTCGAGGCGCAAAAATAATGCAATTATCAATAGCAGGCTGCATTTTTTATCTTAAAAATTTCACTATGCCTACCTTAGTTGCTGAGAATCAGGTACAGCCCAAACGCAAACGGGGCTGTTTTCGGTTTCTTGTCTATCTGCTGATTATCATTATACTCGCATCTGCAGGGTATTTTTATTGGAAATATTACTTTGTCTTCGGCGAGGGGGTCAAATCCGGGGTACTGAATTATGCCGTCAGGAAAGGTCAATTATTCAAAACCTACGAAGGTAAACTAATTCAGGAAGGAATTGGCAGGGGAAAGACCGATGGATCGATCCAATCCAATGAATTCGAATTTTCGATCGAGAGTAAAAGAATCTTTGATTCCCTGGCTATCCACAGCGGAAAGCGTTTCGATCTGCATTACAAGGAATTCAATGGAATTATCCCATGGCGGGGAAATACCAGGTATGTGGTAGATAGTATCCTTTCGATGACCACACCTCCGCCCTCGTCACCCTTTTAATAGGAAAATTGCCGGTTTTTTATGCAGATCGATGGATTCTTTTCTCCATTGGGAGATCGTTTTTGTCTTAATATATTCATCAGGACCCGTGATGCTGGCCGCTATGCAGAGCCTGGTCTCCGCTTTGCAATACTGCAGTAATGCGGAGACCAACTGGTTATTACGATAGGGAGTTTCTATAAAGATCTGGGTGCTGTTTGATTTTACCGATTCGGCTTCAACGGCACGTATCGCCCCGATGCGTTGCTGAGGGTTGATGGGCAAATATCCCTTAAAACAAAATTGCTGGCCATTCAGGCCACTCGCCATCAGCGCCAGGAGGATGGAATTTGGGCCCACAAGAGGAATAACGGGCACGTTCAGGTCCTGCGCCCGGGCGACCAGCAACTGACCCGGATCCGCAACACCCGGGCAACCCGCTTCGCTCATTATCCCGATCGACTTATTTTCGCTGATCTTTTTCGCAAAGTCCTGCAGAACGGCATCTTCGGCTTTACCGGTTTCAAACCATTCAAAACGATCGATATCGATCTCCTTTTTAAGTTTTTTCAGGTACCGCCGGGATGTTCGTTGATTTTCCACAAACAATACCTGGCATTTTTCGACGGTTTCAATAATGTACCGGGGAAGGGCAGACATGCCATCCTCATGCAGGTAGGTGGGAATCAGGAAGACTTCTGCCATGAATCAGAAATTTTTTTTCGATTGTCTATTCGTTCGGTGAAGGCGGTGGCTGTTGTTCTTTTTGAGATTTCTTACCAAATATTTTCCTGAAAATTCCCTTTTTCTGTTTGGGCTCCTCCATCACCGGCTTCGGTTTTTCTTTTACAGGTTCCCTTCGGGAAGTATCTTTCGTGATCTTGTCCTTATTTTCTAGTGGCTTGGATTCGGGGCCGATGTACTCATTATTGTTCTGCATGTAATCCTGTTCGCTGCCTACGCCAACATTTTCTCCGGCTGCTCCGGGCTCAGGATTATCTTCAGTGACGTACAGGGATGGATCGGCCATCAGGATATCATTGTTCATCGTGGGGGGTTCCACAAATTTCTCGTCGCGGTTGATACCCAGCGAAGGATCGCCATAGACTTTTTTGAAGAAATACTCCCACACCGGTCGGGCCGCCTGGCCACCAAATCCGCCTGCGCCTTCATTCCGGATGAACCGGTCGTCGCTGCCCACCCAAACACCTCCCATCAACTGGGGAACAAAACCAAAGAACCAGGCGTCGGCATTATCGTTGGTCGTACCGGTCTTTCCCGCCATTTCAGCCGCACCCAACCGGGCTCTGAGTCCACTGGCAGTACCTTTGTCCACAACACCCTGCATCATCCGGGTCATTGTATAAGCGGTGGCTTCACTGATCGCTTCTTTCCGGTTTACACTATAATCAAAACGTTTGATGACATTGCCATTCCTGTCTTCGATGCGGGATATAAAATAAGGCTTGGTTGAAAATCCGCGACCCGCGAAAATGGAATAACCCCACATCATTTCAAAGAGGGATAATTCGCAGGCGCCGAGGGCGATGGAAGGGTAGGCCGGGACCCGCGTCGGAATATTTATTCTGCGTAAAAACTCAGAAAACTGAGGAGCTCCCACTTGTTTCATGATATAGGCGGTGGCACAGTTCCTGGACCAGGCAAGGGCAGACGCCATGGTCATGGTCCTCCCGGTGCAGGTTTTGGCGGTTGCCGGAACAAGCTGTCCGTTCCCGAAATTTTGTTGTGCATCGATCACTTCTGTCTCGGGCGAAAATCCTCTTTCTTCAACAGCCTGAGCGTACAGGAGTGGTTTGATGGCAGAACCAACCTGTCGTTTAGTGTTCAGATTAACGTGATCGTATTTGAAGGTCTTAAAACTGATTCCTCCCACCCAGGCCTTCACTTCGCCGGTTACAGGATCCATCACCATAAACCCGGTTTGCACCTGTTCATGGTGATATTTAATCGAATCAAAGGGCGTCATGACTGTATCTTTCTGCCTCGCGGCATTCCAGGCAAACACCTTCATCGGTACTTTTTTGTCGAAACTGGCACGGATTTCTTTATCGCTCAGTCCGTCATCTGCCAGATTTTTCCACCGGTCGCTCTCCTTCATCGCTCTTTCCAGGATATTTTGCCTGTTTTTCCAGACCGACCCGTCCCTGATAAACGATTGCCGCATCATGGCCCGCTGCAGATTAGGTAACTGAGCGGTCACCGCTTCCTCGGCATAGGTTTGCATCTGCGGGTTGATCGTCGTGTATATTTTCAGTCCATCTTCATATATATTGTAGGATGAACCGTCAGGTTTTTCCAGTCCTTTAATGGCTTTTTTTACTTCATCGCGAAGTACGTCCCGGAAATAGGGTGCGTATCCAATGTTTTCATCTACTTTTTTATAGTTCAGCGTAATAGGTAAAGATTGCAGTCTGGATCCCTGGTCCGCGTTCAGGTTGCCGTTTTCCACCATTCGGGCAATGACAACGTTTCGCCTGTCGAGGGAGGCTTTGGGGTTACGCCGGGGATTATAGATACCCGGGCCATTGATCATACCGACCAGCAGGGCGGCTTCTTCCATATTCACCCGGTCGGGTTCCTTTTGAAAAAATGTTTTTGCGGCGTTCCGGATACCGTAGATATTATCGCTGAAGGCTACGGCGTTCAGGTACAGTGCGATGATCTCTTCCTTGGTAAAATTTCTTTCCAGTTTGATGGAAATAATCCATTCTTTGAGTTTCTGAATCACCCGGATAGCACGGTTGGAAGCACGGCGATTAAAAAGCGCCAGCGCCAATTGCTGGGTAATGGTGCTGCCGCCTCCTTCCCTGCCCAGGAGCATGACAGCTCTGAGCGTGCCTTTCAAATCAATTCCTGAGTGCACATAAAACCGTTTGTCTTCCGTGGCAATCAGTGCGTTTACAATGTTGGGCGAGATATCCTTGTATTTCACGACTGTCCGGTTTCCGTCGGGCAGGTAATATTTGCCCATCAGGGTACCATCGGTCGCATAGACTTCTGATGCCTGTAGCAGATTAGGATTTTCAAGTTCAGCAAGTGACGGCATTTTTCCCAGCACGCCAAAGTTCGCCAATGCCACGATCAGGATAAAAAAGCCCAGTCCTAAAAAAAATAAACGCCAGAATATCCTGACGGAATTTCTCATCTGTTTTTTCTTTTGCGCCATTAAAAAGGATTAAAAAACCTTCAGTATTTGAAAGCCAAATTAAAAGTATCTTTTGGTAAAATTCAAAAATAGTTAATTGAGCTGGTCGGAAGGCTTCCTGCTCGCGTGAATATCTTTTCCCTCCCGGATATTAACTATTTATTAGTTTTAGATAGTGATGGACCCCAAACTGAACAAGAACGACCGTTACCGCACCTGGATACGGTACACGAGCCTGACTGCCCAGATTATAACAACACTGGGGATCGCTGTTTTTGCCGGTCTGAAATTGGATAAACGACTGCATAGTTCCCCCTTGCTCATAATATTATTACCTTTGCTGGCCCTGGCGGGAACCTTTTTTGAGCTTTACAGGGAGACAACCCGAATGAAAAAAGATCATGACGTCAAATAAAGAAACAAAGCAGACTACCGGGCCCGTTATCCGGCTTATGTTTACGGCCTTCCTGGTTCTAACCGGCGCCATTTTTCTGCTCAGAAACTTTCTGGCGGGTCATGGTACCGACTATTTAGTGATTTTGGGTGGAAACCTGATCCTTTTCCTTGTGGCAGTATTTACGTTAGGGCGCTCGGTCAGAGCAGTCTATGATCCCAATCCACATGTTTTTGTGCGCGTTTTCTATTCGGGTTTCCTGATCAGGCTGGCAGTAATTGCTGTTGCCGCATTCTTCTATATATATACCAGCAAAGGAACGGTCAGCAGGCCTGCTTTATTCATATGCCTGGGTATTTATGCTTTATACGCAATCCTGGAAACCTCCGCCCTGCGGAAAATACTCAGAGAAAAGCAAGATGCCTAAGAAGGAAGTCCCCCTTAATGCCCTGGCCCGCTACCTGCCCCCCGGGACCTACGATGATGTCCTGGCCTACCTGGTTCATTACAAAGTGCACTTGACTGTCGCCCGTCGCAGGGACACCATCCTGGGAGATTACCGGCATAAAATAGACACCCGCACTCATCGCATCAGCGTAAATGGCAATTTAAACCCATTCGCTTTTCTGGTGACCCTGTTGCACGAGCTGGCTCATTTAGTAACCTTTGAACAATACGGTAATAGGGTTCGGGCACACGGGAAGGAATGGAAAGGCGTTTATGGAAATATCCTGGCGCGTTTTGTAGAGAAGAAGGTTTTTCCGGCCGATATCGAAGCTGAGCTCAAAGATTCACTGAGTAATCCCGGAGCATCTGCCTGTGCAGAAGAAGGTCTTCAGCGGATTTTGCGCCGTTACGATCATAAGGTGGATGGGATCCTGCTCCTGGAGCAGCTTCCCGAAGGGGCTGATTTTGGATTGAGCAGTGGCCGGCGATTCCGCAAGGGAAAACTAAGAAGGACACGCTATGAATGTAAAGAGGTGGCTACCGGGAAACTGTATCTCTTCAGTGGATTGCATGAAGTGATAGACTTACGCGACATTTTCCCTCGGGGCTAGCTGTCTCCGTTTATTTGCCCGTTTGCTGATTGAATTGAAGGTATATGCTGTATGGGGTTCTTAAAACCTAATGAATGGAATGTTTAAACCTGATATAAGTCATTTTTTGACTTTTAGAATAGTGGTAATTTTGACGTTCAATTAAAAACTGTACATCGTTATGGAAAATAGTACTCCCACATCATCGGTTGTCAAGCCAAAATTTGAAGTAATGGATGGCAATGAGGCCGCCGCTTACATTGCTTATAAATGTAGTGAAGTGTGCGCTATCTACCCCATTACACCTTCTTCCACAATGGGGGAGTGGGCGGATGAATGGAGCGCCAAGGGATTAAAAAATATTTTCGGGAATGTACCTCAAATCATGGAAATGCAGAGTGAGGCTGGCGCTGCAGGTACTATTCACGGAGCTTTACAGGGAGGAACGCTGGCTTCCACCTTCACCGCTTCACAGGGTTTGCTGCTGATGATCCCTAATATGTACAAGATAGCAGGTGAGCTGACGCCAACTGTATTTCATATTGCTGCCAGGACGCTGGCCACGCATGCATTATCGATATTTGGAGATCATAGCGATGTGATGGCCTGCCGCTCTACCGGTTTTGCCATGTTATTTGGAAATAACCCGCAGGAGGTGATGGACATGGCGATGATCGCCCACGCCACCACGCTGAAGGCCAGGGTGCCTTTTCTGAATATTTTCGATGGTTTCCGCACCTCGCATGAACTGAACGAAGTGGAAGTGGTTAAGGACGAAGTGATTTCGCAGATGCTGGATATGGACGCGATTCATGCGCACCGCAACCGCGCGCTCAACCCGGCAAAACCATTCATCAGGGGTACTGCTCAGAATCCTGATGTGTTCTTCCAAAGCCGTGAAGCTGGTAATGTCTATATCAATAACCTCCCGCGCATTACGCAGGAGACCATGGATCAGTTCGCAACACTTACCGGCAGGAAGTACCAATTGTATGAATATTATGGTCATCCGGAAGCTGAACAGGTGATTGTCATCATGGGCTCAGGAACCGGCGCTGTAAAAGAAACCGTTGATTACCTGAACGCGAAAGGACGGAAAACGGGTGTTGTGGTTGTGAGGTTGTTTAGTCCGCTGGATGTATTTGCTTTCGTAAATGCCATTCCAAAGACGGTTACCGGTATTGCCGTGCTCGACCGCACCAAGGAGCCAAATGGTATTGGCGAGCCGCTCTATATGAATGTTGTCAATGCGCTGAATGAGACGGATAATGTCATTCGTCCAAAGGTCATTGGTGGTCGTTACGGGTTGTCTTCCAAAGAGTTTACCCCATCCATGGTCGTAGCCGTCTTCGACGAACTGGGAAAGGAAAAGCCAAAAAATCACTTCACCATAGGTATCGACGATGACGTGACTTTTTCCAGCCTGACCTATGATAAGGAATTTTCAATTGAGGACCAGCATGTTTTCCGTGGTTTGTTTTACGGATTGGGTGCAGACGGTACAGTAAGTGCCAACAAGAACTCTATCAAGATCATTGGCGACGAGACTGATTACCACGTACAGGGATATTTCGTATATGATTCCAAGAAATCGGGATCGCTCACAGTATCGCATCTTCGATTTGGAAAGGCGCCTATCGAATCGACCTACCTGATAAACTCTGCCAATTTTATTGCCTGCCATCATTTCAACTACCTGGCTATTTACGATGTATTGAAATATGCCGTGGATGGAGCAACCTTCCTGCTGAACGCACCTTATCCGAAAGAAGAAGTTTGGGACAGGATACCGGGGCCCGTTCAGGAAACGATCATCCGCAAAAAAATCAAGCTCTACGCGATCAATGCCTATACCGTGGCTAAAGAGGCTGGTATGGGAAACCGGATCAATACTATTTTACAGACGTGCTTCTTTGCCATCAGCAATATATTGCCCCGCGAAGAAGCCATTGCAAAAATTAAAGAGGCGGCATACAAGACCTATTCCAAGAAAGGCGAGGCCGTTGTGAAGAAAAACTACGAAGCCGTAGACATGGCGTTGAGCGGTTTGTACGAGATCGACTATTCCCAATACAGTGTGGGCGACACACCGTTGGGTAATCCGGTTGCACCTGGTGCGCCTGAGTTTGTGCAGGAGGTTTTGGGAAAGATCATTGCTGGCGAGGGCGATGAGCTACCGGTAAGTGCATTCCCGATAGATGGAACCTACCCCAGCGGAACGACCAAGTGGGAGAAGAGAAATATTGCAGATGCTGTACCTGTTTGGGATGAAAATCTCTGTACCCAATGCGGAAAGTGTTACCTCATTTGCCCGCACGCAAGTATCAGGCCGAAGGTCTACGACAAAGCGCTGCTGGCTGATGCACCGGAGACTTTTAAACACGTTGCTCCAATTGGCAAGGAATGGAATAAAGAAACACAGGCTTACACACTTCAGGTATCTACGGATGACTGCACAGGATGTTCACTGTGTGTTGAATATTGCCCGGCTTTCAGCAAGACCGAGCCTGGACATAAAGCCATCAACATGATGGACAAAAATGATATTCAGGAAGCTGAACGCAAGAACTGGGACTTCTTCCTCGAAATTCCTGAAGTAGATCGTACCGTGGTCAACAGGAACACCGTGAAAGGTTCACAGTTTCTTCAACCGCTGTTTGAATTTAGCGGCGCGTGCTCCGGATGTGGTGAAACGCCTTATATCAAACTGCTCACGCAATTGTTTGGGGAAAAAATGATCGTGGCCAACGCAACAGGATGCACCTCAATTTTTGGAGGGAACCTGCCTACCACTCCATGGTCGCAAAATGCAAAAGGAGTTGGTCCGGCCTGGGCAAATAGTCTCTTTGAAGATAATGCCGAGTTTGGCCTAGGTCTGGCTCTTGCTACGAGCAAGAAAAAAGATATGGCTCTTCAATTACTGGATGAGCTCCGACCATTTATTGGCGAAGATCTGGTCACGAAGATTATTACGGCGACCGAGTCAACCGACGCTGAAATTCAGGCCAAACATGAGCTGGTACAGCAATTGAAAGAGAGACTGAAGAATGAAAGTTCCGTTTCGGCGAAAAATCTTTACCATCTTGCCGATTTCCTGGAAAAGAAATCCATCTGGATCATCGGTGGTGACGGATGGGCTTACGATATCGGATACGGCGGCCTTGATCATGTGCTCAGCACGAATCAAAATGTAAATATATTGGTATTGGATACCGAGGTGTATAGCAATACAGGTGGTCAGACTTCAAAATCATCACCACTTGGTGCAAGCGCCAAATTCAGTGTGAACGGAAAGACTACCGGTAAGAAAGACCTGCCCCTGCAAGCCATAGCTCATGGTACGGCCTATGTGGCGCAAATTGCCATGGCGGGAAATGATGCGCATACGCTGCGGACGCTTATTGAAGCGGAAGCTTATCCAGGGCCGTCAATAGTTATTGCCTACGCGCATTGTATAGCACATGGAATTGATATGAGCAAAGGCGCCGAGGAGCAATCGTTTGCAGTGAAGAGTGGCTACTGGCCCCTGTTCCACTATAATCCGCTGAAGCCTAAAGGACAGCGATTTGTGCTGGATTCCAAAGATCCTTCGATTCCGCTGAGTGATTTCATGTACCACGAAAACAGATTCAAAATTATCCAACAGAAAGATCCCGCAAGGGCCGCCGAGTTCCTGGAGAAAGCAGAAGAGATGAAGCTGAATAAATGGGACCGACTGCGTACATTGACGGGGCTATAGTCCAATCATAATTGCTTAGTTACAAAAGGGAACCTGAGAAGGTTCCTTTTTTTATCGACTGCTTTGCGATTATCCCCTATTGCGAACCCAGGTGATTTTCTTCGTCAAAGGGAGTCTGCCCGGAAGTCAAAACTTTGAAGGATGAATATCCTGATTCTCAAATTGGAAATTTAATATTAGCCATTATGCCCCTGGCAACGCAACAATTTTCATTCCGGCAAAAATATTCTTATTTCAAAAATTCGTAATTGATCATTCGTAATTCACTCGATCTCATCTTCGGCGTCTTCAGGTATTTCGTCAAGATTATCGCGATTACCCCTCGCCAGAAATTTAAGAACGAGGAGGACAAGCGCAGTAAAGGCAACGCCCGCCAAGAACGTTTCAAGTCTGAAATAGGGGGATTCTCCCGAAACAAGAAGTGACCGCATAGTATAAAGTTCGGGAAAATTGATCAAATACTAACACTTGGCAGTAAAACTTCTGGTTTGCGAGCTAAAAGCGAGGCGCAAAAATTTGTTGACGCAGCGTTTCTTCATCGTCTAAGATTATTTGAGCTCTTCATTATAAGTTAGGTTGAGCCCTTTGTGAGCCCTTTGACAAAATTATAAAGTATTGACAGACATCGTTTAGAACGTTGATTTTTGAGGTTATTCCCTTTATTTGAGCCCTTTACGAGTCCATTGTTTATTCCCTTTTTGAGGCTTTGCCAAGCCCTTTAAAAACATATACCGTTCCAACACCTGTTGAACCTATTTTCTCAATCCATTCTCCTGTTCAGTTTTGTTTAGTAACATCCGGCGATTTCAATTCAGTATGTTCATAATAAGGCGTTTCCTCAACAGCAGGCTGGTCCTCTTCCTGGTTCCAGTATGCCTGGGTGACCACATGGCCGTTTGGCGTCTTTAATAATCTGCCAAAAATCGCATTGGTTGGATTAAACGCCAGGTTTGTTACGCCAAGCGTAAACAGTTCCGGTGGCGGCGCCTGAGTTGCCTGATCGGTGGATGCCGTTTCCTGTGCCGGTGTAGCGGGACTTGTTGTCTTTGCTGCTGCCGTTTTCGGTGGTGGTGCTGGTATCATCACAACCGTGTATCCGTTATTCACGAGTAAATTTTTTAGGAACATCGCCCGTTCAGCAGAAATATTCCTTTCCACGATAGCGCATTTAATGCCATCCAATTCCTCAAATTCGTGATTTTTATTGATCGCCATGTTCCGTTTTTTTGGGTAAAAGAAATCGATAAAAGACTAGTTCATCATTGAGCCTTATCTTACCACATCGTTTTAACCAGCGTGCTGATATAATCGTAAATACTGCTGGCAATTCCCGTGACAAAAATGCCCGCAATGCAAATAGCCATGCCTATCATTGGTGATCTGCCTACTTTAACGCGTTCCATGGGTGATTGGTTTTCATCCATGAAAATCGATTTTACAATCTTCAGGTAATAGAAGAGCGAGATCACCATATTCAGTACGGCAATCGTAATCAGCAGGTAGTCTCCTGTACCGCCCGCGCCAGAAAGGATCAGGAAGAATTTACCAAAAAAACCGGCTGTAGGAGGAATCCCGGCCAATGAAAAAAGCGCGATGGCGAAGATCCAGCTGAGTGTGGGGTTCGTCTTATAAAAGCCTTTGAAATCGCGGATATTTTCACGGCCCGCAACCTCGCTAACCACAGCCACAACACCAAAGGCAGCCAGGTTGGAGAAAACGTAGATCAAAACGAAATAGATCAATGAACTCACGCCAATATCTTTGCCTCCCAGAATGCCGATCAGAACAAAACCGATCTGTGAGATAGAAGAAAACGCCAGAAACCGCTTCAGGTTTTGTTGTCTGAGCGCGAAGAGATTACCGATTGTCATCGAAGCAACAGCAAGCAGTGCAACCATCCGGTACCAGTCGGTTTGAAGATTTCCGAAAGCTGTGAAAAAAACGGTCGCCATCACAAAGATCATACTGCCTTTAGAAACGACCGAAAAATAGGAAGTTACAGAAACCGGTGCACCTTCATACACGTCGGCTGCCCACAAGTGAAAAGGCACTGCTGAAATCTTGAAACCGAATCCCGAAAGAATAAAGATAAACGACATGATCATCAACGGGCTATATACCACGCCGCTCTGTAAAGCAGCGTAGTCAAGTGTTCCCGTGGCGCCATAAACCAGCGAAATACCAAATAGCAGGAGTCCTGAAGCGAATGCGGAAGACATGATATACTTCATCGCCGCTTCAGACGAAGTTCTTTTTTCCAGGTCGAAGTTTGCGAGCGATGCGAGTGGAATACTGGCGAGTTCCAGTCCCAAATAGAACATGAGCAAATTGCGCGAGCTGATCATAAAGAACATACCCAAAAGCGTGGAGAGTATCAGGATATAAAACTCCGCGGCGTGCTTGTGCTTTGATAACCAGTTATAGGACTGAAGCGAAATGATCAGCACACCCAGGTTCAGTATCGTCTTTTCAAAGCTGATCAGGTTGTTGGTCACAAACATTGTCCCAAACAGGTTCCCCGTTGCAGGCAGGATAAATCCGGCGATCAGGTTGATGGTCAGCAGGATATTCATCCATGTAACCAGGGATTTGTTGCTCCATTCCTTTGCCGCGATTTTCTTAAAAAGCAGGAAGAAAATAATGACTGTTACCAGTAATTCCTGTTTCATTAAGAGTAAAAAATTGTCCATTTAATTCCGTGTAGTGATAATGTCAAAAAATATGTTTAACCTGCGATCAGATCCATTACTGCGAAAGGCATAACGCCCATGATCAGGATCCCAGCCATCAGCAGGTAAGTGGCGAGCCGTTCATTCCAGCGGGCATCGCTGAAAGCTATTGCGGTCTGTCCCTTTGATTTCAGGGGCCCAAGGATCACCGAACCGATCACTCTTAAAATATATACCGCCGTCACCACAATGGATGCACAGGCGACGATCGTGGCGCCCTGGTAAAAAGCACCCGCTCTTTGCCAACCGCCCATGAATACTGTCATTTCCGCAACAAATCCGCTCAGTCCCGGCAGACCCAATGAGCACAAACCCACGATTACAAAGGCCGAAGAAATAAATGGCGTGATTTTTAACAACCCCCCCATTTTAGCTACCTCTCTGGTATGAGTCCGTTCGTAGATCATACCAATTACAGCGAAGAAGAGGGCCGTCATTAAGCCGTGGCTCACCATCTGAAGGACCGCACCATTCAGTGATGTTTTGGTTAACATACCAATACCCAGAAGAATAAATCCGCAGTGGCTCACGGAGGAATACGCATTAATATACTTCAGATCTGTCTGCATCATTGTAACGAATGCTCCGTATAGAATAGCGACGCAGGCCAGCACAATAATGGCATTCGAATAAAATTGTGCTCCTTCGGGCATCAGATAAGTCGCAGCTCTCAGGCATCCATATCCGCCCAGTTTCATGGAGATGCCTGCCAGGAACATGGAAGCCGCCGTTGGCGCAGAAGAGTGACCATCAGGCACCCAGGTATGGAAGGGGAACAATGCCGTAAAAATTCCGAATCCAATGAACACGAACGGGAAGAAAAGTTTCTGCAGTTCGGGAGAGATATGCTGCCCCGCGATCCGGAGCATATCAAAACTAAGATTGCCACCGGCACTGCTGTTGAGGTATAATCCCGCAAAACCCACGAAAACCAGACCCGACCCGGCCATCAGCATCAGTACCAGCTTCATGGCGCTGTAC
The DNA here is from genome assembly GCF_058792415.1 of Niabella sp. CPT15-335-S11. Lineage (NCBI taxonomy): Bacteria > Pseudomonadati > Bacteroidota > Chitinophagia > Chitinophagales > Chitinophagaceae > Niabella > Niabella sp. CPT15-335-S11. The sequence goes on along the minus strand of NZ_JBYTEI010000002.1, from coordinate 995,957 downwards.
TCTTTTTTGCCGCTTCCCCAGATTCCGATCAGCAGAAATTTTGGGATGACTGCCATTTCCAGGAAGAAAAACATCGTGAACAGATCGAGTGAGATAAAAAAACCATAAGCGCCAAGACTGAGAAAGACCAGGAGAAAGAAAAATTCTTTGCTGAGCTTTTCCATATTCCAGGACACCAGGACGCCTGCGAGAACCACGAAGGCGGTCATTGCGATCATGGCTACCGATATGCCATCTACGCCGATGTGGTAATGAATATTGGGATGGGAGAACCATTGGTAGTCCTGTTCAAACAAAAATGCCGCGGCATTTTTTGATCTTTCCGCGAGGAACTGAAACGTAAGTACCAGTGAAAGCAGAAATTGCAACGATGCAGACAGCAATGAAAGGGTCCGCACTTGCTTCGGCCCCTTTACAAACAAAAGCAGCAGCGTGGTTGCCAGTGGTACGATAATTAATAATGACAAATTCATAGTCTGTAATTCTAATCCTGATCAGTTAAAGCGTTGAGATGTACGTGTATCCATCAAAACCCAATGCTGATCATTAAAAATTTATTTTTCGATCCCGCCTAAACCTTTCCTCAACGGAAAGTATTTCCGGTTCAGGGTGTATTCCAAACGTACAGGAACAATATCAAGAGCACAGCGACGCCTCCGAAGAAATACATCGCATACCGTTGTATCTTACCACTCTGCATTCCCTTAATAGATTTGGAGACTTCCAGGGTGCCCTGTGCAATTCCATTGACGGCGCCATCCACTGCCTTTTTATCGAACCATGCAGAAGGACGGCCTATATATTTGAATATGATCTTTTTTGTAACGAACAGATAAAGCTCGTCCATATAAAACTTATTCTTAGCGAGGAGATAAAGTCCGTTCATCGCCTTAGCCATTTTATCTTCAAGCCCGTTTTCCTTACGATACATCCACATGGCCACCAGGATACCGGCAACGCCCACCAATACAGGTAATATCGAGAAACTAACGTGGAAGGGCGTTTCCAGTGGCTTACCATCCGGGGTGATAAACTGGCCGGAAGGTATAAATCCCACGCCCAAAGTGCAAAGCGTAAGTATGACAAGCGCCAGTTTCATGGATGGGCTGGCTTCAGTTGGATGGGATGCCAGGCGACTGGCTTGCGAATTTTCTTTTCTCCAGAAAATAGAGAAGTACAACCTGAACATATAAAAGGCGGTCAGGCCCGAAGTCAGCAAAGCGATAGCATATATCCACGGGCTTTTATGCCAGGTAGCCAGCAATATCTGTTCTTTGCTAAAGAAACCGGCAAAGGGTGGTATTCCGGCGATGGCCAAACAGGCTACCAGGAAAGCTATATGGGTAAGGGGCATAAATTTTTTTAACCCGCCCATATCCTTCATTTCGTTGCTATGCACCAGATGAATCACCGCTCCTGCGCAAAGGAAAAGTAATGATTTAAAGAAAGCGTGTGTGAACAGATGGAACATAGACGCTGTATATCCCAGCCCACCCTCTCCCTGCGGACCGCTCACTCCGAGTGCGAACATCATAAATCCGATCTGGCTCATCGTTGAGTAGGCCAGCACTCTTTTAATATCGGTCTGTGTGCAGGCAATGATTGCTGCGAACAGCGCAGAAACCAATCCCACGACAAGCACCACAGACAGAGATGCGCCGTTAATTGAAAACAGCGGGAATAATCTCGCCACGAGGTAAACGCCGGCTACAACCATGGTGGCAGCATGGATCAGGGCAGAAACCGGCGTAGGGCCTTCCATAGCATCCGGTAGCCAAACGTGCAGGGGGAACATAGCGCTTTTTCCCGCGCCGCCCATGAACACCAGGATCATTCCCCAGGTAAGTGCTGATATTCCCAGGAATCCCGCTGAAGTGGCGGCCATAAATTCTGGTGTTTGCTGGGTGGAAAGGGCATGAATGATCGTGCCGAAATCCAGACTCTTGCCATAGTAAGACAGGATCAGGATGCCAATGAGAAAACCCAAATCGGCAAAGCGTGTGACAATAAAAGCCTTTTTCGAAGCCGCAACCGCTGATGGTCTTTGGAAATAGAAACCTATCAGCGAATAAGAAGATATACCAACCAGCTCCCAGAACATATAGATCTGGAACAGGTTGGAGGAGAGTACCAGCCCCAGCATCGAAAAAGTGAATAATCCCAGAAAAGCGAAATAGGTGGGGAACCGCTCCTCGCCTTTCATATACCCCAGGCTGAAAATATGTACCATCAGAGAAACGAAACTCACAACCACTATCATCATCACAGAAATAGGATCCAACAGGAAACCCATGTCTATGGAGACCCCGGGAGAGAACACCAGCCAGGTGAATTTGAAAAGCTCTACTTTCGGATAAACGCCATTTTGTAACCCATTGGTGAAAAAATATTGATAGGCTGTGTACAGGGAAAGCGCTGCCGATAACAGAAGGAGGGTGGTGCCAATCAGGCCGGCCGACTTCGCAAAGTATTTTCTTCCGAACAGGCCCAGCAACACAAACCCCAGAAAGGGGAGGAGGGGTATCCAGTATATGTAGTTGTATCCGTTCATAAATTCAAATTCTCCTTTGTTATAAACTGTTCTCTAAACCTGTCAACCGATCAGTATTTAAGTTCACTCGCTGCATCCACGTCGATTGATTTGTGGGTGCGATATAAATTAATGATAATAGAAATGGCTACGGCCGCTTCTGCCGCAGCAATAGCGATGATGAATATGGTGAAAAATACGCCGTCCAGTCTGCCGGGATAGAGATATTTGTTAAAAGCAACGAAATTGATGTTCACGCTGTTGAGCATCAGTTCGATGGCCATCAGCATTGTTATCAGGTTTTTCCTGGTCAGGAAACCATACATGCCAATAAAGAACAAGGTCGTGCTCAGGATTAAAATATGTGATATGGGGATCATGATTTGTCTCCTTAAATTGAATTTGTACGGTTTGAGTCTTGTTTCCGGATAATGATGTTGGATTTCATCGCCACGACAATACAACCCACCATCGCCGCGAGCAGTAAAATACTCACTGCTTCAAAAGGCAGAGAGAAGCCATCTGAACCAAAGTTTAGCATAGCCTCTCCGATTCTGGTGACTGAAAAATCGAGCGGTGCATCTGATTTGCTGAACTGAAACCTGTAAATGATCAGTCCGGTCTGGATGATTCCAAAAACAGCGGCCAGTATTGCCGATACGGTTCGCACGGCCGGCGCGTGCTTCGTTTCTTTACCTGCCTGTTCCGTCAGGAAGATGGAAAAGATAATCAGCACCACGATCCCGCCAACGTAAACTGAAATCTGCACAGCGGCGATAAATTCCATTTCCATCCAGAAATAAAGGCCCGAAATTCCCAGCAGGGAAAATAGAAGGAAAATGGCCGACCTGAATACCTTTTTGGAAGTCACGGAAAGCAAACCCGTGATCAGGATAAATGCAGCCACGAGATAGAACATAATTTGGTAGCCAGTCAATTTATATAAGTTTTTATAATTATTTTAATTCAGTCTTAAACATTCGTCATACTTCTGGTCTTACATTATTTACTCTTACCGCTACCTCTTTTTGTCACCTTCGGGTTTCTTTCTTCGCCCCTAAGGCGGGGTAGCGATATCACTTCTATTCAATACCCGCCCTAACCTTAGATCCAGGTTTATTCAGGATCTTGGTCAGCTTGCTCCGGTCAAACACACTATGTTCAAATTCATTCGACATGATGATCGCATCGCTCGGGCAAGCTTCCACGCACAGATTACACATCGTGCACATCTCCAGGTGGTACACAAATTGATCGATCGCCTTCTTCCTTTTGCCCTCCGGGGTCAGATCAAATTTGGTTACGATCTTGATGGTGCCGTTGGGGCAGGCCAGTTCGCAGGCCGTACAACCCGTGCAGGCATGTTCATTGTTTTCATCATGGGGCATCACCACTTCTCCCCTGAAGCGCTCTGCCAGTACCAGCGTATCACGGTTATCGGGATATTGCTGGGTGATGATCTCTTTGGGATGCCTGAAATACCAAAAGGTACGACGCATTCCGATACCTAATGATCTGATGGCTCCCCAAACTTCTTTTATGTAATCGACTAAAAACATAGGCCGAATCTCCTTTTCATTTACTGTTCGTAAACTGCCGGATTGTATTTTAGATGAATAATTTCAAAAAACATAATTTCATAATATATATCCATAGCCTGTCCTAAAAATGCCAGCCTGAAATGGCGATAATGGTCGCCAGTAGCAGATTTACCAGGGAAATAGGCAACAGGTACTTCCATTCCAGGTTCAGTAGCTGATCGATCCGCAGCCGGGGGAAAGTCCACCTGAACCACATGATCACGAAAATGATCAAAAAAGACTTTCCGAAAAACCATACGATCCCCGGAATATAATCCATGATATGGTTAAATGCTGTGTTTTGTCCGAAATGCAGGGGCATCCATCCGCCCAGGAACAGGGTGGCGCCCACGGCGCTCACGATAAACAGGTTTACATATTCCGCCAGGAAAAACAGGGCGAATTTCATTCCGGAATACTCAGTATGAAAGCCTGCTGTCAGCTCGCTTTCCGCTTCAGCCATATCAAAAGGTGCACGGTTTGTTTCAGCGGTCGCTGCAATGATATAGATCACAAAAGCGATGATAACGGGGATATGTCCCTTAAAGATCCACCATCCGTTTGACTGCGCTTCGATGATATCTGAAATGCGGAGGCTTCCTGAAAGCATCACGATGACGAGGATTGACAGGCCCGCGCTCAGTTCATAGCTGACGATCTGCGCGCCACTGCGCATTGCACCAAGCAGAGAATATTTATTGTTACTGCTCCAACCCGCCATCAGAATGCCGATCACGCTTACCGAAGAAACCGCCGTGATGAAGAAGATACCGATATTGATATCCCAGATCTGAAATCCTTTGGCGAATGCCAGCGGTGCCATTACCACCATCGCTGTTATCATTACGATGAAGGGGGCCAGGTTAAAGAGAAACTTGTCCACATTGTTCGGTGTAAAGCCTTCCTTCACGATCAGCTTCAGGGTATCCGCAACAGTCTGAAACATCCCATGCGGTCCTACCCGGTTGGGTCCCAGACGGATTTGCATGAAGGACGCCACTTTTCGCTCCATGAGCACCAGTACCAATCCCAGCATAGCAAATAGACCGATAACCAGTACCATGATGATGACTGCTTCAACCAGAAAGGCTGTAGTCTGCCCAAACTGCGCAATTAGCCAGCTATCTACCGTGTTTGTTATGTTTTCTAAGTTCCACATAAGCCTATTTCGGGTCATCCTGCTTATCAGCCCCGGGCTGTAACACTGCAGGGAAACGATGAATATTTATATTTATAATATCATGACTTCATTCTCCACCAGGCCTCGCCCTCGTCGAATGAATGTCTAACCTATCTGTCAATATCCGGGATGACCAGGTCAACCGACCCCATCACCGCCACAAAGTCTCCTATTTTTCCACCCTTAACCATCGATTCCATCGCACTCAGGTTACTGAATCCGGGGGATCGGAACTTGATCCTGTAAGGGGTGGTGCCACCTTCGCTTACAATATAAACGCCCAGTTCACCCCTCGCCGTTTCAACGCGGCTGTAATACTCACCTTTCGGCAGTTTGAGAACGGCTTTAGTTTTCGCCTGAATTTCACCTTCGGGGATATTATCAATGAGTTGTTCCACAATAGAAAGCGATTGTCTCATCTCTTCCATACGGACTACATACCGGGCCCAGGAATCACATCCATGATCGGTGACTTCCTCAAAATCCAGTTTATTATAAATGCTGTAAGGATATAATTTTCTGATATCGCAGCTTACGCCGCTGGCACGGGCAGTGGGGCCGCTGCAACCATAGGAGATCGCATCTTCCTTCGATAGGATGCCGATACCTTTGGTGCGATTTTGAAAGATGATATTACCCGTAACCAGTTCATCGTATTCCGGAAGCTTTTCTTTGAATTGCTTAATAAACGCCTTGACTTTCTTTTGAAAATCGGGATGCAGATCCACCATTACGCCACCCGGGCAGATGTAGTTCATGGTCAGACGGGCTCCGCAGGTATCTTCAAAAATTTCGGTGATCATTTCCCTTTCGCGAAACGCGTGGAAGAAAGGCGTCAGCGCACCGATATCCATGGCCATACTTCCCCACCACAGTTGATGGGAGGCCAGCCTGGTCAGTTCATCCATCAATACGCGGATTACTTCTGCCCGCCCGGGAATCTCAAGCTGTAATCCCTGCTCCACAGCCAGGCAACAGGCGTGATTATTTATATGTGACGACAAATAATCCATCCGGCTCGTGACGTACACAAATTGCCGGTAATTGAGACTCTCGCACATTTTTTCAATGGAGCGGTGAATATAGCCGAGGTGAGGCTCCAGCTTCACGATCGTTTCACCGTTGAGGGTAATCACAAAATGCAACACACCATGGGTTGAAGGGTGCTGGGGACCTACGTTGATCACCATATAACCATCGTGCCCTGCATTTTCTAATATTTCAGATTGACGGTACATTCCTTTTATTACAATTTTATCATATTCACCGGATCCTCGAAATCTTTCCTGAGCGGATTTCTGCCCTCCCAGCCATCAGGCAGTATCAGTAAACGCAGATCGGGATGGTTCAGGAAATTCACACCAAACATTTCATACACTTCCCTCTCAAGAAAATCCGCGGTCAGCCAGATTTGGGCCACAGATTCAATATTCGGATCCGTTCTGTCCAGATCAACTTTCACCACGACTGTATCGCGGGTACTGGTAGCGCTCAGGTGGTAAACCATCGTGAGTTTTGTTTTCCAGTCCACACAGGTAAGGCAAAACATGTAATCAAAGGGGAAGTCTTTATAGCTTCTCAGTGACCGGGCCGTCTCCAGCCAGGAATCGGCAGGAACCGTCATATTCAGCCACTGCCCGCTTTCGTCAAATGTCGCCTGCGGAAAGGTCTCAGATAAGCTTATTTTAAGTTCTTCTTTGGTCATATCTTGCAGAACGTATTTTATTCTTCCAATTATTTCTAAAATGACTTCCGCCGCAGCCGGCCAGCGTTTAGAAATCGTTTCCAGGCAGGGTTCTTCTCAACCAGAACCACTATACCGCTCCGGTCATATCCTTCTTGATCTGTTCTCTGGTCAGTCCGCTCCTGATCTTTTTTTGCAATGTGATCAGTGCATGTATCAGCGCCTCGGGCCGGGGCGGACAACCGGGGATATACACATCTACCGGTATCACATGATCGGCACCCTTCACCACGGAATAGGTATTATAAAAAAAAGGTCCTCCGCTGATCGCACAGGCTCCCATTGCCACCACGTACTTAGGCTCCGCCATCTGGTCGTAAAGCCTCTTCAAAACCGGCGCCATTTTATTGACAATAGTCCCGGCGATAATGATTACGTCTGCCTGACGCGGGGTGGCCCTGACCACTTCAAATCCAAACCGGCTCCAGTCATACTTTGCTGAGTTCACGCTCATAAATTCGATAGCGCAGCAACTGGTTCCGAAGGTGAGCGGCCACAGCGAATTGCTTCTTGCCCAGTTAATGACATCGTCCAGAACACCCGTGGATACTGTGGTTCCGGGGCCCTGGATAATTTTTCCGGGAAAAACTTGCGTGGTGGGTTGTGTTTGTTCTTCGCTCATTTTTTCAAGAGGGTTTATCATGCCAACCGGTATGAACCAGGATTGATACCGATTCAGTCTGATAACAGATCAGATTTTTAACAATCCGGGACTATTATGAGACGATCTTTTACAAGTGCAGATCCCTTACTGCCATTTAAGTGCCCCTTTTCTATGGGCGTATAAAAATCCTACAAATAATATAAATAGAAAAATCAAAACCTCTGCCAGGGCCAACCATCCCACGCTCTTTACAACCACTGCCCAGGGGAAGAGGAAGATGAGTTCCACATCAAAAATCAAAAAGATGAGTGCAAACAGATAGTATCCCACATTAAACTGTATCCAACTGGGACCATGGGTGGGAATACCACATTCATAAGGTTCTCCCTTTTGTTCATTAGTCCCCGCCTTTAAAACAAATCTGGAAATTAGCAAGGCAATAACCGAAAATGAAACCGCGGCTATTGAAAGAATAATGATGGAAGCGGCACCCATTTTGTTTGTGTTTAATTTATCAGCAAATATAATGTTATACCATCGAAGGGGTCTATGACGAATTAAACGCCCAAATATGTTATTTATCATATTTTAAGACCGGAATTTTAGTTACGGCATGGGCCAGTATATAGCTAAGCCTAACTCACTCCCTCAACCTGCATTTCCTTGTTTATTTTCATAATCAGCCCCTGCAAAACTTTACCCGGACCGCACTCGGTGAATTTAACTGCGCCGTCGGCGATCATTGCCTGAACGCTTTGGGTCCACCTTACGGCTCCGGTGAGCTGGGCTATAAGATTTTGCCGTATCTCGGTGGGGTCCATCACTGCCTTAGCCACTACATTCTGGTAAACGGGGCAGGCAGGTTCGCGGAACATCGTATTCTCAATAGCAGCCTGCAGCTCCTGGCGGGCAGGTTCCATCAACGGCGAATGAAAAGCGCCGCCTACAGGAAGAATCAGTGCCCTTTTTGCACCTGCAGCTTTCATCCGTTCACATGCGATTTCGACACCTTTTATCGAGCCGCTGATCACCAACTGGCCCGGACAGTTATAATTGGCCGGAACAACGATCTCCCCGGTTTCATCTTGCACAGATCTGCAGATCTCCTCAACTTTTTCATCGGATAGGTTGATAATGGCCGCCATGGTAGATGGATTCAGTTCACAGGCTTTCTGCATGGCATTTGCCCGCACGGATACCAGGTTCAGGGCGTCTTCAAAATTCAGGGAATTATTGGCCACCAGAGCGGAAAATTCACCTAGTGAATGACCGGCAACCATGTCCGGTTTCAGGTTGTCCGCGGATCTGAAAGCGATCACTGAATGGACAAAAATGGCTGGTTGGGTCACCCTGGTCTGTTTCAATTCCTCATCAGTTCCGTTGAACATGATGTCCGATAACCGGAACCCCAGAATTTCATTGGCCAGCTCGAAAGTTTTTTGTGCGAAGGCGCTGTTTTGGTAGTGGTCTTTGCCCATGCCGGAAAACTGGGCTCCCTGTCCGGGAAATACAATTGCATGCTTCATGTGTCTGTTTTTTTATTTTCTCTTTTTGCCATCGATAAACCTCGCGCCTGTCGCAGTTTCAGTGAAAAGGCTAAGCAAGATCGTCGTTCAGTGTTGTCGGACCGGCAAATTTCTGTTAAGCTTTTATGTTAAATATTTTGGATACGGTCATCGGTACCTTTCGTCCAGGGTGGGTTTAATGAAAGTCGGCACTGATCAGTTTTAAAAATTCATTGCGTGTTGAGTGTTGTTGAAATTCACCATCGAAAGCTGAGGTTGTGGTTACAGAATTCTGTTTTTGAACACCCCTCATCATCATGCACAGATGCTGGGCCTCAATGACTACCGCCACGCCAAGGGGGTTCAGGGTCTCCTTGATCGCAACCATGATCTCAACGGTAAGCCGTTCCTGTACCTGCAATCTCCGTGAAAAAACGTCCACCACCCGGGCTATTTTACTCAGCCCCGTGATCCAGCCATTAGGTATGTAGGCGATATGAGCCTTGCCAAAAAAGGGGAGCACATGATGTTCGCAAAGACTGTACAATTCAATGTCTTTTACAATAATCATCTCGCTCACTTTTTCATGAAATTTAGCCGAATTGATGATCTCGTGGGCATCCATCTGGTATCCCTGGGTCAGGTACTGAATAGCTTTTGCCTGACGCAGGGGCGTCTTGATCAGTCCTTCACTTTTTGTATTGTCTACCAGGAGTTCCAGGATACCATCGTAATGTTTCTGCAGATCCTGGGTGAGCTGTTCTTCATAGATTTCCTTTTTCTTATAGCCCATATACTTGCTTATTGTTGATTTAGCGTTTTTTTAGTTAGTGGGAAATTCCACAAAATTCCTGGGTGTTTCATACAAACGAACCTGAATATCCAGGTGTTCGGCGATCAGGGGTCTCAACAGATTATAAATCACAACGACAAAATTTTCTGTAGTTGGATTTTGCTCCCGGAACTCTTCAGTATCCAGGTTGAGGTTTTTATGGTCAAACCTGTCAACCACCATTGCCACGATCAATTCACTCAGCACCTTTAGATCCATCACAAACCCTGTGGATGGATCCACCTCGCCGGTTACTTTCACCTGCACTTCATAATTGTGGCCGTGGAAATTCGGCAGGGCGCATTTGCCAAATACCTCTTCATTTTTTGCCTGATCCCAAGTGGGATTGACTAACCGGTGCGCCGCATTAAAATGCTCGGTCCTGAAAACAGATACTTTCATAAAGGGATTTTAAAGTCTGACAAAGTTAACAGTTTATTGACGACCTTTGCCACTTCAGCTTTAATTATGAGGGGTTTACTGATCGCAGCGACTGAACTGGAAATTTTGCCAGTAAAGGAAACCATCCGGGAACTCAAAAACTGGGATCTGCTGATCACCGGTGTTGGCGGTGTGCAGGCAACGTACCGGATCATGCAGCATCTATCAAAAAACAGGCCTGATCTGATGGTTCAGGTTGGGATAGCCGGCAGCCTGGATGTACAATTGCCCATTTCATCTGTTGTTATTGTGGAGATGGATTGTTTCGGCGATCTCGGAGTCGTTGAAAATGAAAAGAGGAGATCTGTTTTCGATCTCGGCCTCATCCCGACCCACCAGACGCCTTTTCAGAAAGGATGGCTGGTCAATCCCTACCGTGATCTGATTAACCGGGCTGGTTTGGAGACTGTAAAGGCTATTACGGTTAACGAAATCACCACCAGCCCCAAAGATATCCGACACTTCCGGGGGGCCCTTGGCGCTTCAGTGGAGTCACAGGAGGGAGCCGCCTTTCATTATGTAGCGCTGATGGAACAAATTCCGTTTTTACAGATCCGTAGCATTTCCAATATAGTGGGCGAACGTGACAGGGAAAAATGGGAGATCGAAAATGCTGTGCAAAACCTCGCTTTGGTGACCAATCAACTTATTCAAACTATTTATTCATGACATTATCCATAGGATTTTCACCGTGTCCGAACGACACGTTCATTTTCGATGCCCTTGTGAATGGCCAAACTGGTAACACAGGGTTGCGTTTTGAACCCGTGCTGGAAGATGTTGAAACGCTGAACCAATGGGCATTACAGGGCAAACTGGATATCACTAAGCTTAGTTTCCCTGCTTTTTTTCAGGCTTCGGAAACTTATGATCTGCTGACTTCCGGCAGCGCACTGGGCAGAGGCGTAGGGCCGCTGCTTATATCCCGTGAAGATCGCCAGTTTTCTGAGGAGGAGATCCGCGAGGCAACCGTGCTGTTGCCGGGCGTTCATACAACGGCGCACTTGCTGTTTAGTTTCGCCTACCCCTCAGCCAGGAATAAGAAATTCATGGTTTTCCATGAGATTGAGGATGCACTGGTCAATGGCGAGGCAGACCTGGGCGTTATCATCCACGAAAACCGGTTTACCTACCAGGGAAAAGGGCTTCACAAAGTGCAGGATCTGGGTGAATACTGGGAGGAGAAGATGGAAATGCCCATTCCATTGGGTGGAATTGTCATCAGAAAAAGTCTGGGCAAAGAAATCTACGAGCAGGTAAACCACGAAATACGCCAGAGTCTGGAACAGTCGTTTGCGAGTTACCCTGAGATTTCCGGCTTTGTATCATCCAATGCCCAGACAATGAGCGAAGATGTTATGCGGAAGCATATTGAGCTTTATGTAAACGACTACAGCCTGGATCTTGGGGCTGCCGGCCTTAGTGCCGTTGAAACATTGAGGAAAGTTTATACATCGATCCAGTTGGGGTAAACAAGTTCCTTCCAGATTTTCCCCGCAATAGTGTTTGTGTACTGCCTGGCGCCGAAACGTTCTACCCACCTGAGCCCTGTCAGGGCATTTGTAAGAAAAATTTCGTCTGCTTCCAGCAGTTGGTTCTCTGTGCAAGTGGTTTCAATCAGACGGATCCCGGAATTTACCCCGTTTTGTTGCCTTAGGTTTTCCATCAGAAAAGATCGCATCACGCCCGCAACGCAGCCTTCAGAAAGCGACGGTGTATGCAGGGTTTCGTTCTTCACCCAGAAAATATTAGACACGGTTGATTCGGCAATACGATCATATTGATTAATGATCAGGGCATCATCCCAGTTGTGTTCCCGGGCAAAACCTGCAGCCACGCTCGAAGCCAGGTAGCTGGCGGATTTCAGATTAGCAAAAGCGTCGCAGCTTTTCCTGATCAGAGAGCAGATGCCCAGCAGGAGTCCTTTGGACGTTAGTGCCGCCTCAGGGCGGGCAAGGGGCGTGGCTTCGATCAGGCAATCCGGAATACCAGTCGGTTCGTATAGAGAACCGCGACCATTGGAAAACGATAACCGGATCCTGGCAGAGCCTGAGCAATTATTGCGGGCGGCTAGTTCACCTATGATCGTCTCAACCTTCGCAAGCAGATCTTCCAGGGGAAGATAATTCAGCAACTTCACGCTCTGCCTGATCCGCCGCAAGTGATAATCGATCAATGGGATCCGGCCATCAATCAAACGCATTGTTTCAAAAAATCCGTCTCCATAGCGGTAGCTTCGGTTATCAGCGTGAATAACCGGTTGATCTGCGGGAATAATCTGTCCGTTGAAATAAATGGAAGACAATGGTTGAAATTCTTTAAACTCAGGTAAAAGGATCGTTCCAAATAGTCAGGTAACTTAGCCGGGCTATTGGACTATTTTTGGTGTACCGGTTCCGAATTCAGGGCCGTTTTGTACCGGGCCTTCCGGTACCGGGGGATTGGATTCCCCGGATGCGGTATTTCTCACCAGCCGCGTCTTTCTGGCCTCGATGGTATCCAGCATGGTCAACATCACAGCAGGTCTTTCTTTATAGAAAGCCAGGCTCTTATCGAATTGCTTTTTAGTTATTTTGTGAACCCTGAATATTTCATCCATCATCTTGTTATTCAGGGCAGCCTTATTCAGATCAGGATATTTGTAATAGATATATCCGTTGATAAACTCTCCGCCACGTGCCACATCCCACAGTACATCCTGCATCTGTTCCCTGGAGAGCACGTCCGACGGGCGTCCCGGCGCGCAGGACACCGCCCATATCAGAAATAGCAGGGATAAATACCGTTTCATAGTCAGATTGTTTCGGTTTTGTAAAAGGATAATATGGTATCGATGATATCTTTTGCAACCTCCGCTTTTGGTTTCGAGTCGAAGGGCATTACTCTTCCCCCACGCGAAAAAATGGTTATCTTGTTAAAATCAGATCCAAAGGCCATTCCATCCTTCAAAGAGTTCAGGACGATAAAATCCGCATTTTTCTCGCGGAGCTTCTTCTGTGCATTTTCATTGGCGTTTTCTGTCTCCAGGGCAAACCCTAATAAGACCTGACCATCCTTCTTTAGTTTGCCGAGTTGCTTCAAAATATCCGGTGTTTTAGTCAGGCGGATCTCCGGGACTGACTCCGTTTTCTTTATTTTTTCCGGATTGACAAATTCCGGTTTGAAGTCGGCCACTGCAGCGGCCATTAACGTGATATCAGCCTTCGCAAAATGATCTGTGCAGGCAGCAAGCATTTCATCGGCGGTCGTGACCCTGATTACGGTCATGTCTTCCGGAATGGCGGGGATCTGAATAGGCCCAAGGACCAGTACCACATCGGCGCCCCTATTCCTGCACTCTTTCGCAAGCGCCAGGCCCATCTTCCCGGAAGAGTGGTTTCCGATAAACCTGACCGGATCAATGGCTTCGTGGGTTGGCCCGGCAGTAACCAACACTTTCCTGCCTGCCAGGTCACGCCTCTTATCATTGGAGAAAAAGCTGGTTATTCTGGTTACGATCTCTTCCGGTTCTTCCATTCGCCCATGACCGTACAGTCCACTAGCCAGCTCACCTTCGCGCGGCAGGATCAGCAGGTGGCCAAGTCCCGTCAGGTATTCCAGGTTCCGGCGTGTTGCCGGATGCTGCCACATATCTTCATCCATAGCGGGGGCGATCATCACGGGGCAGACTGCGGAAAGGTAGGTGGAGAGCAGGAGGTTATCACACTGGCCCTGTGCCATTTTGCTCATCGTATTGCAGCTCAGCGGGGCGATGACCATCAGATCGGCCCAGCGTCCCAGGCGGACGTGGTTAGACCAGGTATTACCTGCAAACATATCCGACAGAACTTCATTCCTGGAAAGGGTTTCCAGGACCAGGGGGGAAACGAAATCCCTGGCGGCCGGTGTCATAACAATTTTTATCTCGGCACCCTGCTTTACCAATGATCTTACAAGCTGTACAGATTTGTAAGCAGCGATGCTACCGGTGATTCCCAGCATTATTTTCTTACCCTTGAGCATGATGTTCAAAATTAGCGATTCTGCAGGGTTCTAGAAACAGAAAACCACAGCAATACGGAATCCCGCATTGCTGTGGTTGTTCAGAATTAGGTTAAATCTCAACTAAAAAGTTCGTCCTCGGCTTTTCTGAAATAGATCTTGTCCTCCATGAATTCCTGCGTAGAAAGCAAGGCGGGATTAGGCATCCTTTCGTAAGCCCTGGAAATTTCAATCTGCTCCTTGTTTTCATGGATTTCCTCCAGGGAGTCCGTGTGAGTGGCAAATTCATCCAGTTTATGATGCAGCTCTTCTTTAATTGATATATTGATCTGGTTAGCCCTTTTGCTAATAATCACGATCGATTCGTATATATTCCCCGTCTTGGCTTTAATTTCAATCAGGGCCTTGGTTTCCACGCTATTGGAGATGCCTGCACTAAGTTGACGTCTTAATTTGCTCATGACTACTAAATTTTTGAATTTCGGTGTTTGATAATGCGATATAATTTTCCACGTCTTTCCGCAGTTTGCTCTCCGGAAAACGATCGATAAAGTCCCGGCACTCGGTCAGGACCTGCTCAAAACGTTCTGTCTTTTTCTCAGCCACACTCAGTTCGGCAAACCGGTAATAGGATTTGACAACCATGAACTTGTATTGGTCCGCCTGCGTTGATTCCGGGAAATTGTCCAGTACAGATGTAAAGGTCACGCCTGCCGCCCTGAACTGTCCCATGTCATAGTAGAGCTGTGCGCTGCCCAATTCTTTCTTTTCCAGTTTCTTTCTCATTTCCTCAATGAGCCTGGCGGCTTCAGCGATCCTTACAGAACCAGGGTGGCTATTGATAAAAGTCTGGAACATCCCAATAGATTTATAAGTATTGGTCTGATCCAGTTCCGCTTTAGGCGATTGTTTATACAGGGCATAAGCCCTCATGTATTCCATTTCCTCCGCCCGCGGACTATTGGGAAAAGTTTCTACAAAAGTTTTAAAAAGATTTTCCGAGTTCAGGTAATCATCCTGGTTGTAGGAACTATAAGCGAACTTATAATAAATATCCTGGTACTGTGGTGTGGTTTTATAAAACGGCATCACATCTTCAAAGACGGTATACGCCTTGTTATATTTTTCCGCAGCATAGAATTTTTCCGCCATACCCAATTTATAGGCCGGATCTTTGCTCTTCATGATCTTATTCATGCCGGGCCCGCAACCAGCCAGCAAAACTGCCAGGAAAATAATAACCGGAAACTTCATAAAGTTTGCAAAGTTAACCATAATTGAGCAAATGTTGCCAAAAAATCCGGTAGTATATATCACAGCGCGTTAAGCTTTTGATAAAGGTACGGATTAATGTCGTGGTTCTTAAGTCACCAGCAGCGAAGGGTCTTTGGCGGTATCAGGCCGGACTCCAGCCCTTTCAGGTGTATTATCATTGAGGTTTTATTCGTATTTTTGAAGGAATTCAAGTCAGGATATGGAAGATTTTTCAAAACCCTTTGCCCTTTCGCAGTCGATAGACTATGCCGGCAACGCCATCGTTAGCAAAACAATTATCAAGAAACCTGCGGGGACTGTTACGCTTTTTGCGTTTGATGAAGGACAGGAACTGAGCGAGCATACCGCACCATATGATGCGCTCGTGCAGGTATTTGACGGCGCAGCCGAAATAACGGTAGGCGGTGTAGTTTATAACGTTTCCAAGAGTCAGAGCCTGATCATGCCCGCCAACATTACTCACGCCGTAAAGGCAAAGGAAAAATTTAAGATGATGCTGACCATGATCAAAGCGGTTTAGAGCGCTTTTTTCTTCCGATCAATCAGGAAATTATCCAATGCTGTGATCATGCTTGGATTTTTAGGTAGTGGCGCGACTATTTCCGGGTGGAGTCCGGCCTTTTCCGCTGCCAAACGGGTATTATTGCCAAACGTGCCGATAAGCACGCTGTTCTGTTTGAAGTCAGGATAATTATCAAGCCAGGCCCTGATACTGGCGGGCGTGAAAAAACAGACAACGTCAAATTCTTTGCCGTCCAGCGCCTGCGTGATTTCTCTGCTCTTGGCCCGGTACATGAAGGCCAGTTCAAATTCACGTCCTTTGTCCTTCAGCCAACTGACGATCTCATTATCCTGTTGATTTTCGGAACACACATAGAGGAACTTAATATTTTCCTTGTGCTTATGAATGACTTCAAACAGGCTCTTATTTGTTCCGTCTGTCCCAAAAAAGACTTTTCTCTTGCGGTAAAGGATAAACTTCTGCAGGTAAAGGGCGACCGCCTCAGTAATACAAAAATATTTGGTATCCTGGGAAACACTCACTTTGGTTTCTTCGCAAATCCTGAAAAAATGATCGATAGCATGGCGGCTGGTAAAAATAACGCCCGAGAAATTGGTAATATTTATTTTTTGCTTTCTAAAATCCTTTCCAGCTATGGGTTCAATATCAATCAGGGGTTCGAAAAATAGAGTGATTGCATGTTTCCGCTCAAGTTCAAAATACGGCGATTTTTCGCTTTGGGGCCTTACCTGTGTGATCAGTATGTTCTGTATTTGATTCTCAGCAGAGATCTCGACGAATTTCTTTTCTTCTGTATTTGCCATTAATTTCACCTGAATTCGGTGCAAAGGTACAATTTCTAAACCAAATAAAGGTTGACCGCCTTATAAATCATCAGGATAGGAAGCACTTCAAAAGACAAGACAAATACGATCAGATGGAAAACTGACATCCTGGAACCTTTGTTAACAATGGCAACGGCAGCTACAAATCTGTAAAGAAAAAAGCCTGCCATCAAGATCCAACTCAGGGTCAGACCTGCTGTTTTCATGGGTAGACTTCCAAGCGCAATCACAATAACCAGCGGGAATAAAAAGAGTACAAACATTTTATTGACGAGGAATACGAGGAAAATATATGCGTCGGTTACAGGTTTTATTCTGAATATCCAGCCCAACATTTTAAGGAACAGATATTTGCCGATATAAATCGCTGCCAGGCCTGCGAGGCTGTACAAAAAAAGGAGCCAGAAGTGAATTCCGGAAGATTTTCCGGTAGCCTGAAGCAGGAGCGCCAGGTAAATGGCGCCTACAATGACAAAAAGAAGATTAAAGATGAGGGCGGCCGTGGAATTCTGACTGACCTGCTGCCGTAGTTGCCGTTGCCTGACTGACCGTTTGAAAAATAAGTCGGTCAGATTCTGGAAGTATTTTTCAAATGTATTTCTGAAGCCGGCCAGCAGAAACAAGAAAGCGATCAGGAGGTAAAAGATCAGGTCTTTATGGGAGGTATGTCCTTTTTTTGAATAAAGGGGTTGGGACACTTTCCCGGTGAAATTGAAATACGGGTGGCCAGCCAATATTTTACGGGAAAGTGAATCAGTCAGCGCATTGCGCGACAGTCCGGTACCTCTGGTACCTCCCTCGGATAATGTTTTGCCTATGGTGATTGCAGGCTGACTTTCATGATGGCGGGATGTCGGTGTATCCTGTCTTTCCGATGTATCGGGTTTTGTACCCTTGCCAACCGCTGGCAAGTTCTGTTGCGGGCGCGTTGGCGTGTCCGCGGCTTTTGGGATTGCATTGTTTTTGTCCGATTTGTTTTTGATGGTTTTGTTAGTGTCCGACTTTTGCTGAGCGTTTTCCGGCTGTGCACGCCGGACTGGTGCAGTATCCAGGTTTTGACCCCAGGAAAAAATAAACAACAGTTGAAATAAAAAAAATATAATAAGTCCCTTCCGCATCGCTGCAAAATTAGCCCAAATCGGGCTGCAAAATGGTAACGCGACTGGTTTCTCAAAAGAAGTTGGTAAATCCAAAATGTATTTTTGACTGGGAGGGGTTAAAATTTGAATGGTTTCTTTTGCCCAAAGCCCATGCCAGATTGCACAAAACCATCCGCGTTTCGAAAAAAATCCACTAAATAATACGGTTGCTGGCAGGCTGCCCGCATGCCTGTACACAAAATGAGTAAAACTGCGGCCAGGTAGTGTACCTTTGTCATTTACGGATACAAATAACGGTTATTTTTTCAGTGGAAACCTAGGGATGCACTCAGAATAACCAAATTCCGAAACCTTTAATAAGTATATTTCTTTGTCCGGCATATACGTCCATATACCCTTTTGCAGGCAGGCCTGCCACTATTGTAATTTTCATTTTTCCACTTCGCTGCGAAAAAAGGATGCGCTGGTGCAGGCGATAGCCAGGGAGATCTCGATCATTGGCGCGTCAGGTCGAAATGGTCCGGATCATTCCGAAGGTGGCAAAAAGAATCATATCTCGACGGTTTATTTTGGGGGAGGAACGCCCAGCCTCCTGGATATTGGGGAGTTGGTTGTTATTTTAGATACGATCAGGGAGCATTTCGACCTGGATCCCGGGTCGGAGATTACACTTGAAGCCAACCCGGATGATATTACTGCGGATAAACTGGAAGCATGGAAACAGGCGGGTATTAACCGGCTGAGCATCGGGGTACAGTCATTTTTTGATGAAGACCTGAAGTGGATGAACCGCGCGCATACGGCGAGACAGGCGATAAGCTGCCTTGAAACAGCCATTAATTATTTTGATAATATAACCATGGACCTGATCTATGGCATCCCGGGACTTTCTGATGACAGATGGGAAGAAAATATGAAACGGGCGTTCGAACTGCATGTGCCGCATCTATCCTGCTATGCGTTAACCGTGGAGCAGAAGACGCCTTTATATAAAATGATCCGCACCGGAAAAAAGGCCGATGTTGACCCGGGTGATCAGTCGAGGCAGTTTCTGCTCCTGATGGACCGCGCGGCAGAAGTCGGCTATGAACACTATGAGATTTCCAATTTTGCCCGGCCGGGTTACAGAAGCCGTCATAATTCTTCCTATTGGAATGGTGAAAATTATTTGGGCGTTGGTCCATCAGCTCATTCCTACAACGGGATAGAACGATGGTGGAATGTTGCCAATAACCAGCAGTATATCGATGCTATTGAACAAGATCGTTTACCCCGGGAAAAAGAAGTGCTGACGCCTGTTCAGAAACTGAATGAATACATCATGGTTTCTTTGCGCAAGAGCGAGGGTATTGATCTGGAACGGTTCAGTGAGCCGGAGAGGATAATCGTCGTGAACCAGGCTGAAAAATTTTTACAGGCGGGTCGGGTCGTGATCGACGGTAACCGTTTGCAACTGACCCGCGAAGGGATGTTGTATGCTGATGGTATCGCGGCGGATTTGTTTTTTCCTTCCGATTTGTCAAACGAGGACCGCTTCTAATGCTTTAAATCCATCGGCGGGATTTAGACCCTCCCAAAGGATTTTGTAAACCGTCTCTGCGATGGGCATTTCAGCCTTTATTTTCTGATTGATGTCGTAAATACACTTTGACGCGTTAAAACCTTCCGCGATCATATTGAGTTCCAGTTGTGCGGCCTGGACTGAATATCCCTTGCCAATCATATTGCCGAAAGTCCGGTTCCGGCTGTAAAGCGAGTAGCAGGTCACCAGTAAATCGCCCAGATACACGGACGCTGCATAATTAGCTGAACGCTTTCCCAGGTCGCCGCCGTTTTCATGTTCTCCGACCACAATATGTTCGGCCCCAAATTTCCGGAGGAATATGGCCATCTCATCGGCGCTGTTGGCAATATAAACACTTTGAAAATTATCGCCATAATCCAAGCCGTGGGCGATACCGGCGCCCAGTGCATAAATGTTTTTCAGCACAGCGGCATATTGTACCCCGAAGATATCGTGATTAACGACTGTCTTGATATAGGGCGAACTGAAATAACCCGCGATGTCTTCAGCCATTTTAACGTCAACACCTGAAAACGTAAGGTAGGAAAGCCTTTCAGCAGCGACCTCTTCTGCATGGCAGGGTCCCAGTACGGCAAAATAATCCGAAAGTGGCAGATCAAATTTTCTGCCCAGGTAATCATTCAGCAGGACATTTTCCTCCGGCAGGATACCTTTTATCGCGGAAAGAATCTTCTTATCCCTGAGGTTGCTGCTATCCAGGACGGAGAGGGCCGAAGCGATAAAAGCCGATGGAACGGCCATCACAAGTACGTTTGCGCCTGATATCACTTCTTTCAAATCGGTACTCACTTGGAGTCGTCCGGTGTTGAGCAGGGCGGATGTGAGATAATGCGGATTGTGGTGCCTGTTCAGGATATAGGTCTTTGAGGCATCATTTCGAACCCACCAATGTACGGTATGCCCGCTATCCGACAGGATTTTGACGAGCGCGGTCGCCCAACTGCCGCTTCCGATTACAGCAAATTTTAGAGTCACGTATTAAAAAATTTTACTTTAAAGTTAACGGATAATATCCGCGAAATTTCTTTTCGAGATAGCTCAACATGCATTCGGGGATAGATACATTACGAAGTCTTATCATAATAAAAACAATCTGCCTGTTGCGTACCGGTAATGACCAGGTCATTAACGCAAACGTGTTCCGGTAGTGTGGTGCAATAATAAATGACTTCTGCCACATCTTCCGCTGAAAGTGGCGTAAAGCCCTCATACACTTTGTCTGCTGCGGATTGGTCGCCCTTAAAGCGCACCATCGAAAACTCCGTGTTTGCCGCGCCGGGGTGAATGGCGGTAACTTTAATATGATGGGGCAGGAGGTCGATCCGCATGGCCTGGCTGAGTGCATCGATGGCATGTTTGGTGGCGCAGTACATGTTGCCCTGGGCGTAGACCTGTTTGGCGGCTACTGAGCCGAGATTAATAATATGTCCTTTATTTCTTTTGACCATACCCTTTGCAACGGCCTGTGCTATCCGTGCAAAGCCTTTGATATTTGTGTCAACCATTTCATCCCAGTCATCCAGGTTCGCTTCATCGAGTCATCTTTTCCTGCGGCCAGTCCGGCGTTATTGATTAATATGTCAATCTGCTGCCATGCTTCAGGCAGGGAATGTATGGCGGTAAGCGTTGCGTTTCTGTCACGCACGTCGAAGGGCAGAAGATGAATTTCGGTAGCGTATTTTGAACGGAGCAGACTTGTCAGGTTCTCCAGCTTTTCCTTTCTGCGGGCTGATAAAATCAGGCGGTGTTGATTGGAGGCAAATTTGTGGGCACAGGCTTCTCCAAAGCCCGAGCTTGCGCCGGTTATAAATACAGTTTTTTGCAAATGCATGTCGTGTTACGTTTGAGTAAAGGTAAGGGTGGCGGGGGAAATACGTTAGCAACGGTTACCGAAGGAGTTGCCAGCGAAACCTCGCTTCGCGATTTTGCTGACCGAAACGTTATAGGGGATGATTATTACGATGACCTGAACGGGACCCCGATCTATCTATAGCCGCCCGGGCCATGGGATGGCGGCTGTTAGCTGCGGCCGGTAAATTGTGCGAAAGTGAATCTTCCTGAGCTGTAGATAAAGAAGAATGAATGAGCGTTTGAATTAAAAGTTAGGCGAGATTAGAGAATCTATCGCATGCAACCGTACCTTTATTTAGTATATGAACGTTCAGGAACAAATTAAAAACTATTTGGCTGACCAACCCGAACCCAAACGTGGCGACCTGCAGGAATTGCACCGGCTCATACTTCAGGTGTCACCGTCTGGTAAATTATCATTCTTTGACGGTAAAAACAGCGAAGGTCAAACGATTGCCAACCCTACGATCGGATATGGACTTTACACGATTAATTATGCGGATGGAACAAGCAAAGAAAATTTTCAGATCGGCCTAAGTGCAAACAAAACGGGCATCTCTGTCTATATCATGGGGATCAAAGATAAGACCTACTTAGCCCAAACGTTTGGAAAAAAACTGGGCAAGGCAACTGTTACCGGATATTGCATTAAGTTCAGAGCACTGAAGGATATAAACCCCGACATACTTGAAGCCGCCATTCGATATGGGTTTGAGGGACAAGGCAAAAATGGCTGAACACAGAACGATGCAAAGAATGGTGTGAGACGGCAAGTAGGGAAAAAAGCTCTACCTTTCTGCTTGTTAGCTAAAAAACATAACGATGGCAAAGGCCTTAATGGTAAGCAATGAAAAAGTGATCAGTAAAATTTATTTGCTGCGCGGGCAAAATGTGATGCTGGACAGTGATTTATCAGAGTTGTACGGCGTAGAAACGAGGGTTCTAAATCAGGCAGTAACCAGAAATGAGGGCCGCTTTCCTGATGATTTCATGTTCCGGCTTACGGAACAGGAATGGACCAACTTGATATCACAAAATGTGATATCAAGTTGGGGCGGTAGAAGAAAACTACCTAATGTTTTTACAGAACACGGCGTTTTAATGTTATCCAGTGTGTTGAACAGTGAGCGAGCTATAGCAGTGAATATCTTTAGATAAGGCCATCAGAAGCAGGCAGGAACTTCCATAAACAACAAAAGCCGCCAATAAGGCGGCTTTTGCGTGGTGACCTTGCCCGGAATCGAACCGGGATCATGGGTTCCGGAGACCCACGTACTATCCGTTGTACTACAAGGCCGGGGGAGGCTATGGTGCGGACTGCAACAAACCCGCTGCATTGGCCGCAAAGATTTTTACGGCAATGGCCAGCAATATTACGCCAAAAAATTTTCTTACAGCGATTAATCCGCTTTTACCTAAGAGCCTGGATATAGGACCGAGGGATTTCAGGACAATAAAAATGATGATCAGGTTCAGAAAGATGGCTAATAATATCGTTGTTTCATCGTAGTTTGCTTTTAACGACATGATGGTGGTCAACGTGCCCGAGCCCGCGATCAGCGGAAAGGCAAGCGGGACAATGGTTGTAGCTTTTTCGTCTCCTTCAGGCTTGAAAAACTCAATCCCCAGCACCATCTCAAGTCCAAGGATAAAGATTACGATCGAGCCTCCCACCGCAAAAGACTTAACGTCCAGCCCCAGCACATGCAGGATTGAATCGCCGAGGTACAGGAATAGGATCATCAGCAACCCGGAAATGGCCGTTACCCTGAGTTCTCTTATCTTGCCGCCCATCTTATTCTTGACGGACAGCAGGATGGGAATTGAGCCGATTATATCAATAATCGCGAACAACGTAAACGTAATAGTCAGTAAAGCATTCAGGTTGATCGGTTTCATGTCCTTCCCTTTTGGTTGCAAATGTATATTATTTGAAAACAAGACCGGGAAACCACCCCGTTTACCCTTCTGAGGTGATTGCCCGGTCGTGTTGTATCCAGTCGAGTTATTGGTCAGCATCACGCTGCCCAAAACGCCGCTGCCGGAGGTCAGAAGTTAAACCGGATCCCTCCCGTCCAGGTGCGGGCCAGGGTCGCGTATCCCGTGATCTCCGAATAGTTGGCATTGAACAGGTTATTGACCTGTCCGAACAACTTCAGATTATTCTTCAGGATCCCGTATTCAGCGTACAGGTCCACCAGGGTATAGGGGTCCAATGTCCGATTTTCAGCTTTGTAGGTCACCGCGTTAAACGCGATATCTTTTCTCTCGCCAAAATACCTGGCGTGCGCCGACAGGAAAAGTTGTTTGGTAGCCTGATAGCCCAAGGTCGCGCCGGCACTGTGTTTTGGTCTCCTGAACAGGTTATTGAAAGTGGTATCTGCGTTTCCGCTCTTTGTTGTAACCTCGCCGGTTACGAAGGAATAAAACAGTTTCAGGTTCAGCAGTTCTGTAAGGGCGATTCCGGTCTCGATATCAACCCCGTGATCTTTTTGATGATTGAGGTTGATATAACGGTACTTCTGGTCTGTGGTAATGACATCATCAATCCTGCGGTCAAAATAAACGACACGGCCCTGGAGCTTATCATTCAGGAGCTTCGCTGAAATTCCGGCTTCCAGGTTCCGGGATTTTTCGGGTTTCAAATCGGGGTTGGCACCAAATTGTCCATAAAGCTCGGACAAAGCGGGTGCCCGGAACGAGGTTCCATAGTTTACAAAAAGCTTCACTTTCTCATTGATGAGGTAGGAAGGGTTCAGGCTGAAAGTCGCGTTGTTCCCGTACTTGGAATGAAAGTTGAGCCTTCCGCCTGCTTCCAGGTTGAAACCGGTGCGGTTCTTCAGGAAGAGCAACAAGTAAGGGCTGGCAACCGTGGCCAGGGTATCCTTGACATCCGGTCTGGGATGCTTCATGACCAGCTTATCATACCTGAATCCGGCCAGCGCCTGGAAATATGGATTGAAGGAATAAGTGGAAATTAGCTCGGCCGTTTTTTTGTGACCGGCATAGTCAGAAGCGCCCCAGGAAAATTTGTAATGGCGTTCCACATCATCATAGGCATAGATTCCGGTAATGGAACCTCCTTTGAAATAATATACAGCCTGGCTTCCTGTGTTGATCAGCCGGGCATCATAGGGATTAGCGGCCGGCTGGAACGCGCCATCGGGAATGGAGCCCATGTACCTTGAATACCTGAAGTAGGGTTTTAGGTAGAAGTTTTCAGTCAGCTTGGCGTTGAAATCTGCGCTGAACGCGTTTTGATTATACCCGTTCCTGATAGCGGTATCGATTTGGTTAACCGCTTCGGAGATGCCCCGGGTCTCCTGGTGAACATAACCGATATTGTAGGATGATCCTTTGTAGTGCCCGCCCAGCGCGGCATTTGCACGGAATGTTTGGTGGGTGCCATAAGAAATGCCGCCCGATACACCAACGGGTTTGGCTCCCCCTTTTTTGGTGATGATATTGATGACCCCGGCTACGGCTTCGGATCCGTAGAGCGTACTTTCAGCGCCTTTCAGAATTTCGATTCTTTCGATCTGGTCAACGGGCAACATTCTCAGATCAAAAGCTCCCCCTACTCCGGTCGGATCGGTTACCGGCACGCCGTTCAGCAGGATCAGGGTGTACCCGTAGTTTGCGCCCTGCATATAAATAGCCTTATCTTTTCCAGGGTTACTGTTGGCGCCGCTCACGATAATGCCGGCCTGTTCTGAGAGCAATTGTGAGAGATCTTTCCCGCCTGCCCGGCTGATCTCTTCAGCGGTAATAATGTTGACTACTTTGCCAGTCTCAGAAGTCTTTTTCGGGAATTTCGTTGCTGTAACCGTTACTTCTTCAAGGTTAAGCAGGCTGTCGGTTTGTGCTTGTAGTGTGCCGTAAATGAGTACAGCAGCCACTACTAAAATTTTCTTTTTCATGTAAAAAGTTTTTAGTGACTGCTTCCGGTGAAATGAACATTAGAAGTAACTTAAAAGCTGCAGACTATGAAAGCTGGTTTTAAGGAAACCGCTAATACCCCACTTTTCTCCCGAAAGCTGAATATTGAATCATGATCTGGCAGGTCTTCTGGCTTGGCCCGTTTTATTTCCTTCCCTCCATATGTGATGAAAGTGGGTCTTAATAAAACTTTTCTGCGTCTCATTTAACAATGAGATCAAGTGGGCATTACAGCTACGGGGATAGCGCCGGACTCTCACCGGACTTCCCTTTTCATGGCGTTACCGCCAACCAAATCGCTGCAAATATAGGGAGTCTGGAATTAATTGCAGGGGAGTTTAGCACATATGCTTCTTATATGTAATTAATGAGCCTAAGGTCTAAAATCTAGCGTCTAACGTCCCCGCCCGTCCGCCGCGGCCGACGATTCGGGTGGATAACGTCTAGTATCTAACCGCCATTACAGCGTTTTTCCTGGAAAAGTTTTCCTGAACAAATTGTTCAGTTTGTTAATATGATCAAGAATTTCTTCCCGTCCGGTTCTATCGATGGCGGATGAGATAAAGTAAGGAGGAAGCTCTTCCCAGCCTGATCGCAGGGCTTCCAAAAATTGCTCCACATTCCGAACGGTTGCCCCAGGTTTGTTTTTGTCGGCTTTGGTAAACACAATAGTAAAAGGGACGCCCCAGGCGCCGAGCTGGTTGATGAACTCAATATCAATTTTCTGGGGTTCATGGCGACTGTCAATTAAGATAAAAAGGCTGCAGAGATTGGGTCTTTTCAGAATATAATGCTCTATCATCACCGACCAGCTTTTCCGTTCTTTTTGGGCAACTTTTGCATACCCGTAACCCGGCAGGTCGGCGATATACCATGAAGTCCTGTTTTTGCTATCGCGGTTGCTGACAGACGAAACGATTTCAAAATGGTTGATCAGTTTGGTCTTACCCGGTGTGGATGAGGTTTTGGCCAGTGCTTTTTTATGACAAAGCATATTGATCAGGGAAGATTTGCCCACATTGCTACGGCCGATGAATGCATATTCCGGCCGGTCCGGCGCGGGACACTGACTGAAATTGGCGCTGCTTTTCAGGTATGATGCGGACAAAATTTCCATAACAGCAAAAGTAGGGCGGGCATATCATAAATCCTAAAAGGTGAATCCGGTTCAACTTGGTGCAGGTAACAGGCTTTGCAGTAAAAAAGCCGATTTTGGGCTAACTTTGCCGCCATGGCTCAATTACCTCATGATGATATAATTCCCTTCCGGGAGTCGGACAAGACCAAAAAAGAACAGGTAGCAGAAATGTTTGACCGGATTGCCGGGAAATACGATTTCATGAACCGGTTGCTGTCGGCACGGATCGACATCGGATGGCGGAAGAAAGGTCTGAATACGCTAAAGGCGTCAAACCCGAAGCAGATCATTGATATCGCCACGGGTACGGCTGATCTGGCGATCATGGCCTGCAGGACGCTGGATCCCGAGCGGATCACCGGGGTGGATATATCAGCCGGGATGCTGGAAGAGGGCCGGAAAAAAATTGAGAAAGAAGGTCTCGCCCGAAAGATCGACTTAGTGAAGGGGGATTCCGAAGACCTGCCTTTTGCCGCGGATAGTTTTGATGCCGCCATGGCCGCTTTTGGCGTTCGTAATTTTGAAAACCTTGAGAAAGGTCTGGCTGAGATCTGCCGGGTGTTGCGGCCAGGGGGCAAGCTGATGATCCTGGAGTTCTCGCAGCCGCACACATTTGGATTTGCGGGGCTGTACCGGTTTTATATGGACGTGGTGGCACCTCAGTTCGCACGGATCTTCGCCAGGAATAAAGCGGCTTATCAATACCTGAATAAATCAGCCCGGGCATTTCCAGAACGGGAGGAATTTCTGGAACTATTGAAAAAAGCCGGCTTCAGCAGTACACAGTACCGGTCACTCACCATGGGGATCTGCTGTATTTACACTGGGGAGAAGAAGTGAGTCAATTACGAATTACGAATGATCAATTACGAATGACGTTGTTCAATGGCGAATTATGAATGATCATTGACGAATGAAGTAGGTCAATTACGATTGACGAATGAATCGGGAGAGTAACGAGTCTTGTATCAAAATAGGGCCTTATGACGTATAATTTAAGGCCAATATATATTTAAAATATGATATATATAGTCCCCGCCCGAACGTACCGTTCGCTACGCCCGCCCGACCGGGGCGATCGATTCGGGCGGGGGCGGGTAATATATAACGTCTAAATACTATCGTCTAATATCTCCTTTACCAATTATCATGACCCGCATCGTCTCCCTAGTCCCTTCCATCACCGAATTGCTCTACAGTCTGGGGTTGGAAGAAGAGGTCGTGGGCATTACCAAGTTTTGCGTCCACCCACAAGCGTGGTTTCGCACAAAGACGAGGATAGGAGGCACCAAGAATATCCAGACTGAAAAAATCAGCGCACTGTCTCCCGATCTGATCATCGCCAACAAAGAAGAGAACATCAGGGAACAAGTGGAACCGCTGCAACGAGATTACAACGTGATGCTGACCGACGTGAACGATTTCAGCCAGGCTTTGGACATGATCACGCAGGTTGGACGGGCCACCGGAAAAGACAGGGAAAGCGAAGCGCTGGCTGGAGAAATAAAAAAAGCATTTTCACCATTGCGGGATGGCACTGGCAAAACAGCGGCCTACCTGATCTGGAAAGAACCCTGGATGACCGTCGGCGGCGATACCTTCATCCACGCCATGATGCAATATGCCGGTTTTGAAAATATCTTTGCCGACCGCCTAAGGTATCCCGAAACCAACCTCGAAGAAATAGAAAAACTCAAGC
Source organism: Niabella sp. CPT15-335-S11 (assembly GCF_058792415.1). Lineage (NCBI taxonomy): Bacteria > Pseudomonadati > Bacteroidota > Chitinophagia > Chitinophagales > Chitinophagaceae > Niabella > Niabella sp. CPT15-335-S11. Next base: position 967,626 of record NZ_JBYTEI010000002.1, on the reverse strand, counting down.
CCGAATGGGTATTGCTTTCCAGCGAACCATTCCCGTTTAAGGAATCACATGCACGCCAACTTCAAAACGTTTTCAGTCACTCAAAAATCCTGCTGGTCGATGGCGAAATGTTTGGATGGTACGGAAGTCGCATGCTGCACGCTGCAACTTATTTTAGGGAATTGCGAAATCAACTTACCGACCCAGGCTAGTAAAAAACAATGCTCGCTTCAAACGCAATCGTTTTCCCGCCAACTGCGAAATTTCGGTTAATTTCGCACCCTTATGGAGCTTACAAAGAACTTTGAACCGGCCGCTATTGAGGCTAAATGGACCGCATATTGGAAGGAAAAACAATATTTTAAAAGTCTGCCGGATGAGCGGCAACCCTTCACGATCGTGATACCACCACCAAACGTGACCGGTGTCCTGCACATGGGCCATACCCTCAACGAGACCGTCCAGGATATCCTGATACGCCGGGCCCGTATGAGCGGATATAACGCCTGCTGGGTGCCGGGTAGCGACCATGCCTCCATCGCCACCGAAGCCAAAGTGGTGCAGATGCTGAAAGAAGAAAAAGGCATCGAAAAAAGCAGTCTGACCAGAGAAGAATTCCTCTGTTACGCATTCGAATGGAAGGAGAAATATGGTGGCATCATCTACAACCAGATCGACCGGCTGGGATGCAGTGTTGACTGGGATCGCGTGAATTTTACGATGGATGACCACTACTACAAAGCCGTCATCAGCGTATTTATCGACCTCTATAAAAAAGGCCTGATCTACCGGGGCGCCCGCATGATCAATTGGGATCCCGTAGCCAAAACTGCCCTGAGCGATGAAGAGGTGGAATACCGCGAAGTACAAAGCAAACTCTATTATGTGCGCTATAAGCTGGACGGACAGGACGGCTATATCACGGTGGCTACCACACGCCCGGAGACTATTCTGGGTGATACGGCCATCTGCGCCAATCCGGATGATGAACGATATCAACACCTGAAAGGCGCGTATGCTTTTGTACCGCTGATCAACAGGCGCGTCCCAATTATTTTTGATGAATATGTGGACAAAGATTTTGGTACCGGTGCGCTGAAAATCACACCGGCCCATGATATCAACGACTATAATATCGGGCTCAAACATCACCTGGAAGTCATCGACACGTTAAATGAGGATGGCACACTCAGTGAAGCCGCGCAATTATATATTGGTGAGGATCGCTTTGTGGTCCGGGAAAAAATTGTCAAAGACCTGGAAGCCGCCGGGAACCTTGTGAAGACCGAAGATATCATCAATAAAAATGGATTTTCTCAAAGAAGCCATGCCGTAGTGGAACCCAGGATCTCGACCCAATGGTTTCTGAAAATGAAAGAAATCTCCGCACCTGCACTGAGTGCCGTAGTGGACGGAGATATTAAAATACATCCCGGGGAACGTTTTCTCGCGACTTACAAGCACTGGCTGGAGAATGTGAAAGACTGGTGCATCAGCCGACAACTGTGGTGGGGACAACAGATTCCAGCCTGGTACGCACCCGATGGCGGTTTCGTAGTGGCTGCGACGGAAGCAGAGGCCCTGGATGAATTCGCGCAGAAGGGGCAATCGTTTGAAAAGGGCAGCCTCAGGCAGGATGAAGATGTGCTGGATACCTGGTTCTCCTCCTGGCTCTGGCCCAGTGAAGTGTTCCGGGGTATTACCAACCCTGGCAATGAGGATATCAATTATTATTATCCCACCTCTGTACTGGTTACCGGCCAGGATATCATTTTCTTTTGGGTGGCGCGGATGGTAATCGCCGGCCTCTTGTTCGAAAAAGAAATCCCGTTTAGAGACGTTTATTTTACAGGGATGGTGAGGGATAAACTGGGCAGGAAGATGTCCAAGTCCCTGGGTAATTCGCCCGACCTGCTTGAACTGATCGATACCTATGGCGCAGACGCGGTGAGGTTTGGTATTATGATCTCCTCGCCGGCGGGGAACGACCTGCTCTTTGATGAAAGCTCACTGGAGCAGGGACGCAATTTTAATAATAAGATATGGAACGCGCTGAAGCTGGTGAAAATGTGGCAATCGCGGGTAAGTACCAGTCCGGCCGGCAGCCCCGATCAGCTATTTCCGGTTACCTGGTTCGGGAACCGACTGGGCAAGGTCAAGAAGGAAGTAGCCACGCTCATGGACCAGTTCCGGCTGAATGAAGCATTAAAGACGATCTACTCCCTGATCTGGGATGATTTTTGTTCCTGGTACCTGGAATGGGTGAAGCCTGCTCACGATCAATCGATCGATAGTGCGGTTTACAATAAAACGGTCGGATTTTTTGAAGATTTGATGCAATTGTTACACCCGTTCACGCCGTTTATCACTGAAGAAATTTATGCGCTCCTGGGCTACAGACAAGACGCCCTTTGCGTGAGACAATTTGCCGAACCCGGCGATCACGACGAGAAAGTGCTGGCCCTTGGAGAGCTTCTGAAAGATACGATCACGGCAGTCCGTGATGCAAAGGTGAAAAATCACATCAAACCCAGGGAACCGGTTAGTCTGTTTATTCAGACCCATGATACCACTGGTTATGATCAGATCTCATCCGTATTGCAAAAGCAAGTTAATCTGGATGCAGTTGAGTTTACAGAAAATCCGGTTGCGGACTGTGTAAACGTGCTGGTGGGAAAAGACAAACTGTTTCTGCGACCGCAGACAGGCATTGATAAATCTATCCAAAGAAAAGAACTCGAAAAGGAACTGATCTATTTGCAGGGATTCCTGGGTTCGGTTGAAAAAAAATTGGGCAATGCCAGGTTCGTGGAAAATGCAAAACCCGAGGTGGTAGATCACGAACGCCGCAAGAAAGCCGATGCTGAGGAGAAAATAAAGATGGTTCAGGAAAGTCTGGACCGACTTTGATGTTTAGCGTTGTAAAGGAAATAGGATGGTGAAAGTTGGAGGTCGGGCTAACCTGCCTGCAACTGTCCATTATAATAGAGTCGGGGTTATTACCTTTGCGATATAATCAGGACTTATGGATCGCGTCATTCTGATCATAGATGATGAAGAAAAAATACGCAACCTTCTTGCGCGTATCATCGGCCTGGAAGGCTTTGAAGTCCTGCAGGCAGACGGAAGCAAAGCCGCACTGAAGCAATTGGAACACCATGAGGTCGATGTGGTACTATGTGACGTCAAGTTGCCCGACGGAAATGGCCTCGCCCTTTCAAAGGGAATCAAGTCAAAATATCCCTCAGTGGAGATAATCCTCCTGACTGCCTATGGAAATATTCCGGATGGCGTTCAGGCCATTAAAGACGGGGCGTTTGATTATATCACCAAAGGCGATGATAATAATCGTATCATACCATTATTATATAAAGCCATTGAAAAAGCTACGCTTAACAAACGAGTTCTTCACCTCGAAAAACAACTGGGCAAAAAATATTCTTTTGAGCAGGTAATCGGAGAATCTCAGGCAATTAAAGAAGTCCTGACACTGGCCAGGAAAGTGGCGGCAACGGACAGCACCGTTTTATTGACAGGGGAGACCGGAACGGGGAAGGAAGTGTTTGCCCAGGCTATTCATCAGGCTGGCAGCCGGGCACACAAGAGTTTCGTTGCGTTGAATTGCGCTGCGTTCAGCAAGGATTTGCTGGAGGGTGAACTTTTTGGCCACCGGGCAGGCGCTTTTACCGGAGCCATTAAAGATCAGAAAGGCCTGCTCGAAGAAGCACACCAGGGAACTCTTTTTCTGGATGAGATCGGGGAGATGCCGTCAGGTCTCCAGGCAAAAATACTTCGGGTGCTTGAATCGGGTGAGTTTATAAAGATCGGTGATACGAAGCCGCAAAAAGCCGATGTCCGGATCATTGCTGCTACCAACCGCAACTTAAAAAAAGATATTGAAGACGGATTGTTCAGGAGCGATCTCTTCTACAGGCTTTCTGTTTTCCAGATCGATCTGCCTCCTTTAAGGGACAGACCCACCGACATTCCCGAATATGCTAAGTTTTTCGCTTCGTTTTTCTCCACCAAAATCAATAAGGCGGAGATTACGGTTGACAAGGAGGCGCTCAGCCGGCTTTCTGATTACGATTGGCCGGGAAATATACGTGAACTGAAGAATGTAATGGAACGAAGTGTCATTCTTTGCCGTGATCATATTATTGAAGTTGCCGATCTTCCTCCCGAAATCCGGGAAAAGAGAAGCACCGGAAAAGGAAATCTTTCAGCCTTTTCTCTGGCAGCAGCCGAAAAACTTCAAATTCAGAAAGTACTCAACCATACCAGGGGTAACCGGGCAGAAGCCGCCAGGCTGCTGGAAATTGGCGTAGCCACCCTTTATCGGAAAATGGACGAATACGGCTTGTCCTGATTGCTTTTCATTTTGATAAACCTGTCTATCATATTGATAGGCGCTCCAACGTCCCCTCCCAACATTCCACTGTTGAAACGCACTGTTTGTGCTGCTTTCGATCATTGTAAGCTTCTGGTACGCGATTTGGCGCCGGGGGAGTAAATCTGTTTATTATGTTGATTTTATTACTCATAACCGGGCTGCTCTGCTTCGCACTGTTTTATGCTTCGGTCAACTATTTTGAAAAGATATGACAATACTATTTGTGATAGCATTAGCCGTTTTTGTTTATACCGCTTACGTGCTTGTGAAGCCGGAAAAATTTTAGACATGAACAAAGAAATTTTGGGGCTGATCACCATGTTCGTTGCCGCGATTCTTCTGGGTTTACCACTGGGACGCTATATGGCGAAAGTGTACCGGAACGAACCCACGTTCCTGGACCCTGTCTTAAACCCGCTGGAACGGTTGATCTTCCGGCTTTCTGGTATAGATTCGTCCAGGGAACAGAACTGGAAAGAGCAGTTGTTTGCCCTGTTGACCATGAACCTCGTTTGGTTTTTGCTGGGTATGTTTATATTGATGAATCAGGGATGGTTACCGTTGAATCCGGATGGGCAGGCGGGTCAGTCGGCCGACCTGGCGTTTAACACAACGATCTCGTTTCTGGTAAACTGCGATTTGCAACACTACAGTGGGGAAACGGGCGCGAGTTACTTCAGCCAACTATATCTGATGTTCCTGCAATTTGTATCGGCAGCCACCGGCATGGCAGCCGCGGTTACTATTTTTCATGCGCTACAGGAAGGTGCGGGTCGCACTGCAGGCAATTACTATCGTTTTTTCCTGAAAAGTATCACGCGGATATTGATTCCGTTAAGTATAGTGGTTGCTGTGATCCTGCTGTTGAATCATACGCCGATGACCTTTGACGGCAAACAGCAGATGCTGACCCTGCAGGGCGATACGACGTTTGTATCCACCGGTCCGGTAGCAGCTTTCGTTCCAATCAAACACCTCGGAACAAATGGTGGCGGCTTCTTTGGCGCTAATTCGGCCCATCCCCTGGAAAACGTTAATTATTTAACTAATATGACTGAAATGGTCGCCCAAATGATCATTCCAATTGCCATGGTGTTTGCGCTTGGATTTTTCCTGAAAAAAAGGAAAATGAGCATCGTTATTTTAACGGTGATGACGGTTGGATTCCTGATGCTCGTAGTACCGGCGATCATAGCTGAATCAAAAGGTAATCCAAATCTGGCGGCAATGGACGTTCATATGACCGGGGGAAATATGGAAGGGAAAGAAGTTCGTTTTGGGGCGCCGGCTTCGGCCTACTGGGGTATCGCTACCACGGTGATTTCAACCGGCTCGGTGAATGCGATGCATGAAAGCTTCATGCCGCTCAGCGTGATGAATATGTTACTGGCCATGATGACAAACAGTTTTTATGGTGGAGCGGGTGTGGGCATACTCAACTATTTTATTTTTATTATCCTGGCTGTGTTTATCAGTGGGCTGATGGTGGGCAGGACGCCCGAGTTCCTTGGGCGGAAAGTGGAAGCGCGTGAGATGAAGATAGCCATGATTGTTGCTCTTCTCCATCCCCTACTCATCTTGTCGGGCACCGCGCTGGCAACGGTCTTCGCGGCGCATACGGCGTCAATACCTGGTAGTCCGGGCTTTCACGGATTCAGTGAAATGCTTTATGAATATACTTCGAGCGCAGCTAATAACGGCAGCAACTTTGCCGGGCTTCAAAATAATACACCCTGGTGGAATATCAGTACGGGGCTGGTACTTATTTTGTCGAGATATATCGGTATCATTGGGCCTGTAGCCATCGCGGGATTGTTGGCACAAAAGAAAATCACACCTGCAACTGCGGGCACGCTTAACACCGATACGCCCACGTTTGGTTTTATGGTCTTTGCGGTTATCATCATCATTACGGCCCTTTCATTTTTGCCTGCGCTAACCCTGGGTCCGGTTGCGGAAATTTTTAATTTTAGATAAAAACTCACTAAATGGTGGTATTACTTTTAATAGGCAGGATTCAAGAAGAAAACACTTCGGAATTGTACGTTAGTTGGAGGTGAATTCATCGATCGAAAACGACAGAGCCCTGTCTAGAAATTAAATTATATGTCATGTCAAAACATATTCGAAAAAAGGCCAGCTTGTTCCGGAAGGATCTTGTTTTAGAGGCGCTGGGTGCATCTCTCAAAAAATTAGTTCCTTCCAGAATGGTCAAAAATCCGGTCATGTTTACAGTCTGGGTGGGGACGCTCATCATGATAGCAGTTTGTATTCTGGTAGGGCAGGGAAGTTTAAAAGGGCAGGGAAGTCTTGCCTATAACATAACCGTCACTGCGATCCTATTTTTGACGCTGATATTTGCCAATTTCGCCGAAGCCATTGCAGAAGCCAGGGGAAGGGCACAGGCCAACTCGCTACGGAAGACCAGGGAGGAAACGCCTGCAAAGAAAGTGGAACTGGTTGGCGAGATCACGCTGAATGAAGTCCATCTGGTTGCTTCTTCCACACTCCGGAAAGGAGATATTTTTATTTGTGAGGCCGGTGATATGGTTCCTGCAGACGGAGAAATCATCGAAGGTCTCGCAACCGTTGATGAGAGCGCAATTACGGGAGAGAGTGCCCCCGTGATCAGGGAGGCCGGGGGAGACAGGAGTTCGGTTACGGGCGGGACAAAAGTGTTGAGCGACCAAATTAAAGTAAGGGTGACCAGCAGTCCCGGCGAAAGTTTTCTGGACAAAATGATCGCATTGGTTGAAGGCGCTTCCAGGCAAAAGACACCTAACGAAATTGCCCTCACTATTTTGCTGGCGGGCTTTACGCTGGTATTCCTCATCGTTACGATGACGCTTGAGCCGATTAGCGTTTTTTCCGGTATTCCTTTGGCCATTGCCTCTCTAATCGCATTATTTGTGTGCCTCATACCCACGACCATTGGTAGCCTGCTCAGTGCGATAGGTATCGCCGGGATGGACCGTGCTTTGCGTGCCAATGTGATCACCAAAAGCGGGAAAGCCGTGGAAACGGCCGGGGATATTGATGTGTTGTTACTGGATAAAACCGGGACAATTACGATCGGGAACCGAAAAGCGACCGGTTTCTGGCCCGCAAGCGGTGTCGCAGAAAAAGATCTGATCCGGGCAGCCGTGCTGAGCTCTATTGCTGATGAAACCCCTGAAGGTAAATCAATCGTTGAACTGGGCGGAATAGACCCGGCTACATTTGAATTAAGAAACCCGCATTTTATAGGGTTCTCAGCCGAGACCCGGAGCTCAGGGATCAATTACGAAGGCATCCGGATCAGGAAGGGCGCCGCCGATGTGATTAAAAATCTGGTAGAAAAAGCCGGGAACCTTTTCCCGCGGGAAACAGATGATAAAATAAAAAACATCTCCAGTAACGGCGGTACGCCGCTCGTGATTTGCCAAAATGAAAAAGTGCTTGGGGTCATCGAATTGCAGGATATTATCAAGCCCGGGATCCGGGAACGGTTTGCCCGATTGAGGAAGATGGGAATTAAGACCGTGATGGTGACCGGAGATAATCCCCTGACCGCAAAATATATTGCAAACAAGGCGGGTGTCGATGATTTCATCGCCGAGGCCAGACCGGAAGACAAGATGAATTATATACGAAAAGAACAGGCAGCCGGCAGGCTAGTGGCCATGATGGGAGATGGAACCAACGATGCTCCCGCCCTGGCGCAGGCAGATGTAGGCGTGGCTATGAACAACGGGACCCAGGCTGCGAGGGAAGCAGGAAATATGGTGGACCTGGATAATGATCCGACCAAACTCATTGAAGTCGTTGAAATTGGCAAGCAGTTGCTGATGACCCGGGGCACACTGACCACCTTCAGCATTGCGAACGATGTGGCAAAATACTTCGCCATCATTCCCGCTCTGTTTATTGTGGCTATTCCTGCGCTGCGCCAGTTGAATATTATGCAGCTTCACAGTCCGGAGAGCGCTATTCTTTCGGCTATCATCTTCAATGCGATCATCATACCGTTGCTGATACCACTGGCACTGAAAGGGGTGGCTTACCGGCCCGTGGGCGCCAGTGCGCTGTTGCGTCGAAACCTGCTGCTATACGGGCTTGGCGGATTGATAGCGCCATTTGCGGGGATCAAAATAATAGATTTGATCGTGTCTAATTTCTTTTGATAAATGAATTAAAGATTATAATGAAACAAAGTTTTTTTTCAGCCCTAAGGCTTAGCTTTTACCTGTTGATCATATGTGGCGGAATCTATACGTTGATAGTACTGGGATTGGCCTGGTTTGCATCCGGGCATGGGGAGGGGGAAAAAGTAAGTGACAAAAACGGCAGGTCATACTATGCTAATATCGGTCAGCGGTTTGACAAGGATATCTATTTTAACAGCCGTCCTTCAGCGGTAAATTATAATGCCGCGGGAAGTGGTGGAAGTAACAAAGGACCATCGGACCCGGATTATTTGAAAACGGTGCGAGCAAGAGTAAATGATTTCAAAGCCAGGAACCCGGGAGAGCAGGTTCCAGTTGATATGGTAACAGCCAGTGGGAGCGGACTGGATCCGGATATAACCGTTCAGGCGGCCCGTACACAAGTCAGGCGAATTGCAAGGTTGCGACAACTGAAGGAATCCGCTTTGCTGGATATAATCAATCATGTCAGGAATAACCCGCTCCTGGGGCCGGAAAAAGTGAATGTGCTCAAACTTAATATTGCACTGGATGAATTAAAATGATGATCTAATGCCCCCCTGTAAAAGTTATTCGGGCGCCGGGGAACTGCATGAAATGAAGTTTGATCAATTTTTCTCACACGAGAGGATGTGTAAGTGAAGTCCCGCCGGCACAATCATTAGCCGCCCAAGGCTGTGAAATAAAAATGCACGGATGAAATAAAGATAATAATACAAGGTCCGATTAATTGGTAACTTTACCTGATTATTTTTATTTATATCAGATCAGAAGCCCGTTTTAATATCAGGCAGATGGTAACAAACGAAATCAATGAAAATGTTCAGCATTTTCTTGACCTGATTCAAAAGTCAAGGAAGGGAAAATTCAAAGTATATATTGGCATGATTGCCGGTGTGGGAAAAACATACCGGATGCTGCAGGAAGCTCATTCGCTGCTGCGCAATGGCATTGATGTAAAGATCGGTTTCATTGAAACGCATGGCAGAGAAGAAACGCAGGCGCTGATGGACGGGTTGCCTGAGATTCCCAGGCGCAGGCTTTTTTACAAAGGGAAAGAACTCGAGGAAATGGACACAGATGCCATTATCAGTTTAAGACCCGAAGTAGTACTCGTAGACGAGCTGGCCCATACTAATATTGAAGGAAGCCGGAACCAGAAACGCTGGCAGGATGTAATGGACATCCTGGAAGCCGGTATCAATGTGATATCAGCCGTCAATATTCAACATATTGAAAGCCTGAACGACGAGGTGAAAAAAATTACAGGCATTGAAGTAACCGAACGCATTCCGGACCAGGTGGTGAGCCTGGCCGATGAGGTGGTGAATATCGATCTGCCTGCCGATGAACTGATCTCCCGGCTGAAGGAAGGAAAGATTTACAGGGCTGATAAGGTTCAGATGGCACTGAATAATTTCTTCAGGAATGAAAATATCCTTCAGCTCAGAGAACTAGCCCTGAAAGAGGTTACTTCTGCGGTAGAACGTAAAGTCGATACCGAAGTCATCAAACAGGCCGTCCGCCAGGAGCGTTTTTTAGCATGCATCAGCAGTAATGAGATCACAGCAAAAAACGTTATCCGGAAAACGGCCAGGCTGGCCAATTATTATTACAGCAGGTGGTTTGTGTTGTACGTGGAAACGCCCGATGAGAATCCCGATCGGATACCGCTGGATAAACAAAGGCACCTGATCCACCACTTTCAACTAGCTACGGAATTAGGCGCCGAAATTATTAAAGTCAGGGCAGAGAAAGTATCAGCGGCCATTGTACAACAGGCCGAAGAAAGAAAGATCACGACAATTTGTATTGGTAAACCACATTTGAGTCTGATGCAGATTATCGGCGCGACGAATGTCTTTAAGAACCTGCTGAAAAAATTAAGCGATAGTAATATCGACCTGGTCATACTGAGTTAAAAAAACACATGAAAATCAAAGGGAAATTGGTTACCGGCCTGGGAGCACTTTTTGTGCTGGTTTTATTGATGGCTGTACTATCATTGGAGTATATCAATAAACTCTCAACCGACACCCGGAATATACTGGCCGCTAATTACAATTCAGTGGCCTACTGCCGGGAAATGTACCTGAACCTGGATGAGGATATCATAAACCCGGAAGTAGCCAGGGTTTTTGAACTGAACCTGAAAAAACAACAGGATAATGTAACCGAAGCCGGCGAGAAGCTGGTGACAGAAAAGTTGGCTGCGGATTACCGGCGACTGAGATCAGCTCCCGGGGATGAGTCGCTGTACAAAATTGTTAGACGGGACCTTGGCGATGTAATGTTGCTGAACATGAAGGCGATTCAACGGAAAAGCGATCTGGCAACGGATACCGCAGATAAAGCGATCACCTGGATCTCCGTCGCGGGAACACTTTGCTTTTTGATCTCTTTTGTTATGCTGGTAAATTTCCCCGGCAATATCGCAAATCCAATTAAAGAGCTTACGGAAAGCATTAAACGGATTGCTGCGAAGAACTATGAAGAGCGGGTTCATTTTCACCGCTATGACGAGTTTGGTGAAATGGCCGACGCGTTCAATACGATGGCGGAAAAATTGCTTGAATACAATAACAGCAGCATGTCGATACTGATGACAGAGAAAAAGCGTATCGAAACCCTGATCAATAATATCCACGAGCCGATTATCGGATTGGATGAACATAAGCGTATCCTGTTTATCAACGATGAGGCGTTGCAGGTCTCCGGATTGAAATCTCGAGATGTTCTCGGTCGTCAGGCCCAGGATATCGCGTTGAACAATGACCTGATCAGGATGCTGATCAAAGATTTGTTTGTGGCGGAGAAGTCGACCGAACCCCTGAAAATATATGCGGATCAAAAAGAAAGCTATTTTCAAAAAGAAATAATCCCCATTAAAATTATTCCGACCGGTGAGAAAGAAGAAAAGCACATCGGCGATGTTATATTCCTGAAAAACATCACGCCTTATAAAGAGCTGGATTTTGCGAAGACCAAATTTGTGGCATCGGTTTCTCACGAGTTGAAAACACCCATTTCTTCGATAAATATGAGCACGCAGCTTCTCGGAAATGAACAGGTTGGTCCCCTCAATCCCGAGCAGAAGGACTTGCTGGAAAGTATCCGTGAGGACGCATCCAGGCTGCTGACTATCACTTCTGAACTACTCAACCTGACCCAGTTGGAGAGCGGAAAGATCCAGTTGGAAATAGTGCCGGTGGATCCGGAAGAAGTGCTGCGCAAGGCTGTGAATACCAACAGAACGCAGGCAGAGTCAAAAGGAGTTCGACTGGACGTTCTGACTCCTGGGGTGTTGCCCGCGATCCTGGCAGATGCAGACAAAACCTCATGGGTGTTGAGCAATATCATTTCGAACGCGATCCGGTATTCCTATGAAAACGCTGAAGTACATATCCGGGTTGGTTTCGAAGAAGATAAAGGGCGGATCGTGTTTAGTGTGACAGATAGCGGCCAGGGAATTGCACCGCAGTATCTGGGACGGATATTCGACAGGTATTATCGTGTGCCGGGAAGTAAGCGCGAAGGCACCGGTCTGGGACTTGCCATCAGCAAAGAACTGATTGAATCCCAGGGCGGAACTATTAATGTTCAAAGCGAATATGGCGTAGGGAGCGAGTTCAGTGTTTGGCTGCCATTAGCTCCCGTGAACCCCGGGAAATGATATTGGATTTATTCGATTTTGAATGAAGCAAATATTCACCCGCCCGTGAGGAAATAAGTATTTGGAAGAGTGATTGAATAATCGTATCTTTAAAGATAGTGCCCGCACGAATAGTTCCGCAGATAACTTTTCAAATCCCCGGCGTAATTCAACTGAACAGAAAGTTATCCACCGAATACCGTATCCGGATGTCGTCATTTTCCAATTTTGCCGAAAGCCTGTTCAAGATCGTCTATCAGATATGAAGGTTCTTCCAGTCCAATATACAACCTGATCCACCGGTGGTTTTCTGTCTGCGGATCATATCTGCCGGGTCGTATGCCGGCACACCGGGGCAGGACGAGCGATTCATGACCTCCCCAGCTTACGGCCATTAGAAAGCTGTTGAGGCTCTCGCAGAACTTTACAATGCTTTCGCGGCGGTCATCTTTAAGGACGATAGTGATCAGGCCCAGGGCTGCTTTCATTTGTTGCTTCGCGAGTTCAAACTGCGGGAAACTTTCGTGAAAAGGAAAGAGAATTTTCTCTATTTGGGGATGATTTGCGAGGTAATTGACAATCACCTCGGTAGTATTGCGGATACGTTCAAGTCGGGCTGGCAGCGTCCGCAGACCCCTCAGTAACAGCCATGCATTGAAAGGTTGAATGCCGCTTCCGATGGTCAGGAACTCACTGTCGAAAATTTTCCTCATCATTTCATGACTTCCTGATAGCACGCCTCCGAGCGTGTCGCTGTGCCCGCCGATATATTTGGTAGCCGTTTGCATGGCGATATCAATACCCAGTTCTATAACAGGTTGATAAATGGGCGTGCAATAAGTATTGTCAATGATGGTCACAATATTTTTTTCCCTGGCCCATGCCGCAATTTCTTTCAACGGTTGCAGGGCATAGCTCCAGCTATTGGGCGATTCCAGGTAGAATAGAACTGTATTCGGCTTTGTGGCTGTCTGCCAATCGCCCAGGGTTTCGCCCTTAACATAGGTCGTTTCTACGCCAAACCGGGGCAGGATCACATCAAACATTTTCTTAGTCCAGGAGTAGGGGTGTTCTACACTAACGACATGGTCTCCGGCCTTTACATTAGCCAGTACGCCGGCGAAAGTCGCGGCTGCCCCGTTGTTGAAGACCAGCGCGTCTTCTGCGCCATCGAGCGCTGCCAGCTTCTTACGCAGGATATCGACGGTTGGGTTGAGTCCGCGGCTGTATATATAGGTGCCCATTTCATCAGCAAACGCTTTTGAAAGATCGTCTACTGATTCGAATGCAAAATTGCTGGCCTGCATGATGGGCGGACTCACAGCGTTGAAATAGTGCTCGCGATCTTCTCCCGTTTCATTGATGATCTTAGACAGGTTCATGTTCGGTCTCCTTAGGATTTTTATTTTTCCGGTGATAAAATAAATAATAAATCAATATAAAAGCCGCCAGGACTATTAATCCAATGAGTGCGGCATAATTATTTTTTTTATAGTCAAGCGCTATGCTAACCGCCACAAAGGCGTATGCCAGGATAAAAACTATGGGCACCAGCGGATACCATCTCATCTTGAAGATGCCGCTATTGTCCAGGTTCGCCGTCTTTCTGCGAATCACAAAAATCGATCCGGCTGATAGCGCCATGCCGAAGCAATCCAGAAAGATAGTGAAGCTGAGGATCACATCGAACTCTTCCGCCCAAAACACGATCAGGGCGCCGAGCAATGCAAAGATGGTCAGTGCAATATTCAGGGTACCGAACCTGTTTTTCCGGGTCACGAACGCCGGGAGCACACCATCTTTTCCCATCGCATACATCACCCTGGGGTTGCTCATCAGCGAACCGTTGATATAAGCTAGTACGCCAAGAAAAAGAAAGATGGATAAGACCGTTTCTGTACCGGGCCCGAAAATCCTGGAGGCCATGATGGCCGCAATGTTACGACTCGTCTTGAGCTCCTCAAAACCGATGACCTTTACGTAGGCGTAATTGATCAGCATGTACAAAAGCAAAATGAGGGCGATACCCAGGAGGATACCTCTGGGCAGGGTCCGGTTGGGGTTACGGATCTCTTCCCCAAAATTGATAGTTTGTTGGTAGCCGCCGAAAGTAAAACTGACTGCAACCAGGCCGATGCCAAAAGCTTTTATATATTCCCGGAGGGTGGGGTTGGCGATCGTTGTCAGTCTCGCTGCAGGCAGTTCGGTTGCATGAGACGAAAAAAACAAGGGTGAGATCAGCAGTACGATCAGGGTAATCTTAATCACCATCAGTACATTTTGTGTGCGCGAACTCATCCGTAAGCCAAGCATATTGACCAGGTAGAAAATAAAGATAGCTACGATGGCCACTATTATCTGTACAGTTTTCACATAAGTCAAATTCCCCGGCACTGCCAGCCAGGATGCGTTGCCAACCATCGGCATCCAAACACCAACGATATATTCGCTGCCGACAAGGGCCACGGCGCCAAGTGAAGCGGCATTACTGACGAGGATGATACAATTAATCGCGAAGCCAATGGATGGGTGATATGCATAGGCAAACACTTTGTAATAGCCGCCGGTTGCAGGCAGCCTCGATCCGATTTCCGCGTAGGTCAGGGCTCCGCAGAGCGCGACCAGTCCGCCTGCCAGCCAGGTCAGGTAAAACAGAAACTGGTTGGGGACTGCTGCGGCAACATTCACCGGTGTCCGGAAAATGCCCATTCCGATCACGAAACTCACTACGATCATCGTAAGGTCAAATAGGCCCAGTTGTTTTCTCATCTGTGTGTTTTACTTTGTCCCCTGCGAGAGGATGCAGGATCACAGCCTGCTTTAAATTGGTGGTAAAGTAACAAATATTTTTTAAAGGGTTTTTTATCGGATGAAGATAATAAGATTCGGGAACTGCGTATTAATATCTATCTTCAGTTGTGATAAATAACGGTTATTTTATGAGTGATTTTCCCTTACATGAGTTTTGGCTTCTGGGCATTTCGCTGTTGATTGGCGTGGTCATCGGGAGCGAGCGCCAATACCGGCACAAGTCCGCCGGATTAAGAACCCTGATGCTCGTCTCTGCGGGCTCCTGCCTCTTTACTATTCTTTCTATTAAAATTGGGATTGAAAGCCCAGACAGGATCGCGTCAAACATTGTCACGGGTATTGGTTTCCTGGGCGCCGGTGTGATTTTCAGGGCCGAGAACCGGATCAGCGGCATTACCACAGCATCTGCTATCTGGATCACTGCTTCCCTGGGAATGAGTGTGGGTGCGGGTTATGTTGATATAGCCATCCTGGGCGCCGTGGCCGTGCTGATCATTCTCTGGCTTTTAGTGTATTTGGAAAAGTTCCTGGAAAAGAAGAGTACGGTACGTAATTACAAGATCAGTTGCCTGAATACGCTTGAACAATATTCGCACTATGAAAAAATGTTTAAATCTCACCACCTTCGGTATATCAGACTTAACCAGTATAAGGATCGGAATAGCTGGACGGGAAACTGGCAGATCAGCGGCGCTGAAAAAAACCATGAACGTCTGGCCATGATCCTATTGAACGATGCCAATATTGAAACGCTGGATTTCTAAAAAATAAAAACCTGCTTCAGTTTTTTTGTTCCCTGCCGCGGCTCATTATTCCGGCGCCGCTTCCAGCCCTTCCTAAGTTGGGTTTCTCTTAATTTGGAAAGGTCGCAATGAGCACTTAAACTTTTCCCGGATGATGCCTTTGGCTTAAGCAGAACGCCTACAGGCTATCCAGCAAATCCACGACTCCTTCTTTCTTGAGAATCAGGTAGCCAAACCGGTCCTTACTAATGCCTTCTTTAAGCTGGTAGCTGAATTCAAGCGCCCCATTTGTGATCCGGGTTTCAAATTGACGAAAGGTTATCGTGGGCTCCAGGACGAGCTCTTCACCAATTTCATACAAATGGGTAGAAAGGACAAACAACGAATGGGTTACTTTTACTAAGCCCCTGATTACAGTGAGGGAGCACTTCATAGCGTCCTGGATGTTGGTGCCTTTGAATAATTCATCAATCAATACCAGCCATTTCTTCTGATCTCTTATCTTTTCTATCGTGTTCCTGACACGCTGGACTTCATTAAAAAAGAAGCTCTCGCCTTTCGCAATATTATCAACCACGTTTATGTTGGTGATCAGTCCGTCAAAAACGGTAAGCCGCATAGCTTTCGCGGGGACGCCCATACCCAGGTGAGCCAGGAAGACTGCACCACCCAGCGATTTGATCAGCGTACTTTTGCCCGCCATATTCGCTCCGGTCAGGAAAATAAAATGATGGTCGGGGTTCATCTCAAGGTCGTAAGGCACGGGATCAGGCAACAACAAATGGTATAGCCCTTTAGCTTTGATGAAAGGACTTTCCTGGGCTTCAAATTCGGGGAACGAAAGATTAAATTTTTTAACGGCAACTGCCATCGAATACCAGGCATCCAATCTGAAATAAATATTCATGAGCTCCCGGAGTTTCTCGACCTGGGGGCCCCTGACCTGTGAGGCAAAATACAGGTTCCTGGTAATGGATAATTGGCCTTCCTTCGGAATTTCGGATAATAACCGGAAGGTTTCGTGCTTGAGCAACTGTTCCACCCGGTCCAGCTGGACTCTGGCCAGGACGGGCAGATCAGGGTCTGACAGAATCTCTGCAATTTTCTTGATACCCCTGAGAAAATCTGCAAAATGTTTCACTGAGAACCTGATCATCGCGTAGTCTTCGCTGTGGAAGACTCTGTAAAAAAAAGAGTCAATCGGAGATGGCCGGGGGCTGATGGTATCCAGTGCGTAGTCGAAGAATTTCTCCATCACCACTATGGTCCCGTTGGTTATGTCTGACGGCCATTCATCAACGCGTTCGACCATCTTACTGAGTATAGCCTGTGTGGCTTTAATCTCTTTGATTTCATGAAAAGGATTTGAAAAATAATATTTCAGCCATCCCCTGCCACCAGCCGTTTTCGTGAAATTCAGCTTATGAAAAATGGAATACTCCACCTCGGTATGAAAGATGGAGAGATCAGCGTAGGAAATGTTATCGATTTGCATATAGCCGGCTTATTAGTTTTCCTGACTGGCGAATCCTTTGGATCAATCCCGGTCAAAAAGGAGTCTTTGTCCCCTGTAAGACTCATCCCATACCCCGTTTCCATAAACCAGGTGCCCGTTTACAAAAGTATGGGTAATGCTGGCTGGAAAGTGGAATGGACCATTGTCTTTGCCTGCTTTTTCAAATGGGCTCCAACCGCACTTATAGAGGATATTTTCTTTTGTTACTTCAAATGGGTTTTCGGTGCCTACCATGACCAGGTCCGCGAAGTATCCTTCCCGGATATAGCCCCTGTTCTGGATACCAAAACAATCGGCTACAGCATGACTCATTTTCTCAGCAATTTTCGGAAGTGATATTTTCCCTTCCTGGTGATAATATAACATCAACGGCAGGGCATGTTGCACCAACGGTAAGCCTGCATGGGCTTCCAGGTAGGGGCCGGTTTTCTCTGCCAGGGTATGCGGGGCATGGTCTGTGGCGATGACGTCCAGTCCGTCATCCAATAATGCTTTCCAAAGCGCTTCTCTGTTTGCAGGGGCCTTAATGGCTGGGTTACATTTAATCAAATTACCCAGGTTGGGGTAATCGTCGGCGGTAAAATGAAGATGGTGTACACAGACCTCTGCGGTAATTCTCTTTTCTTTTAGCGGCAGTGTATTGGAAAACAATTGTAACTCTTTCTCTGTACTGATATGCAATATGTGCAGCCTGGTATGAAATTTTTTGGCGAGCTGAACGGCATAGCTGGAGGAAATGAAACAGGCATTCTCATCTCTGATCCGGGGATGGTCGGCGGCGGTTAGCGTTCTGTTTTCCTGCAGTGCTTTTTCAAGGTTATTCCGGATGGTGCGCTCATCTTCGCAGTGTGTAGCAATCAGCAATTCACTATCCCGGAAGAGTGACTCCAGCACGGCCGGATTTTCCACCAGAAGGTTCCCGGTGCTGCTTCCCATGAATATTTTGATCCCGCAGATCCTGTCTTTGTACAAATTGGCCTGGAGTGCATCGCCTGCGTCATCATTACGGGTCCCCATATAAAACGAATAATTGGCGATAGAAGTCCGGGCGGCTATCTCATATTTCTGTTCCAGGCGTTCCATCGTATCGGCCGGGGGCAGGGTGTTAGGCATTTCCATAAAACTCGTGATACCTCCCGCAACAGCGGCCCTGCTTTCGGTGGCGATTGTTGCTTTATAGGTCAGGCCGGGCTCCCGGAAATGAACCTGATCATCGATAACACCGGGCAGCAGGAACTTTCCGGTGCCATCAATCTCCTGGTGGTTTTCCTGCACCTGAATGCTTGGCGCAATTTTTGCGATTTTTTCGCCACGCAAGTAAATGTCTCCGGCCAAAGTTTGGCCTTCGTTCACAATCTGTATATTTTTGATAAGAAAATTATCCATATTCTGATTACTTATTGAAATTCTATGTATAAGAGCACTAAAACCAGTTGCCTGTTGGCCGCTTTATTGTTTACAATGTTACAAACAATGGCGCAAACAGATCCGATTGAATTAAGCGACAAGCAGAATCTTCTGTTGAACCGCCTGGATATTAAATTGCGTGGTGATTCCGTGTTGCAATTTACCACAGTCAGGCCGTTTGGCAGAAAAAGAGCGACTGAAAGGGTGGAGCGCATCAATGGTCTTTATCAGTCGGGCGAACTGCCGGGCGTACTGTCGCGGGTGGATCTGCATAATATCCGGAGTATGCTGATGAATAACAGCGACTGGACGCTGAACTACGCGGATTCATTTCAGCGCAAACCTATCCTGGGCGCATTTTTCAGGAATCCTGCCCATCTATTTGCCGTTGATAAGCGGCAAGACTACAGTCTGATCATCGACCCCGTCATCAATTTTGAACTTGGCAGGGCCACCGGCGAGAATACGTTTGTGAATACCCGGGGAATACGTTTTCGCGGTCAGATAGATCAGCGGGTTGGTTATTACCTGTATTTTTCAGAAAATCAGGAAAGGGATCCTGTTTATGTACAGCAATACACAGCAGGCCATGTGAGTGTACCGGGTAAAGGGTACTATAAATCTTTCAAGGGAACCGGGTATGATTACTGGGATGTGCGGGGAGGTGTAACCTTCCATGCAGGCCGCAATATTGATTTCCAGATCGGGCACGACCGGTTTTTCGTCGGTAACGGATACCGGACTTTATTTATCAGCGATTTTAGCGCGCCCTTTCCTTTTTTGAAATTGGGTGTTCAGGCGGGGAAAATACAGCTTACATCCGTAGCGGCCCAAACTATTGCGCCGTTCGATAATTCCTATGGCAGCAAAGACTCAACCAGGCCCAGGAATTACATGATGTTCCATTACCTGAGCTGGCAGCCGCTGGACTGGCTGAATGTGGGTTTCTTTGAATCCACCATGTTCAACAGCAGCAAGAACGGGGGTTTGCAGGTGGGTTATCTGAACCCGGCGATGTTTAACCGCGCCTATTCGTCCTACACAGGTAATAGTGCCAAATCCAGCATCGGGCTCGATGCCAAGGCGAATTTTGCAAAATATTTTCAAATTTACGGGCAATGGCTGATCAACGAATTTGTGGGTAGCAAGGTATTCTCTTCCGGTGGCGCCTGGGTAAATAAACACGGCTACCAGGTTGGTGCAAAATATGCAGATGCTTTTACTATTAAGAACCTGGACCTCCAGGTGGAAGGTAATTTTGTCAGACCGTTTACCTACACCGATAAGTGGGCCCAGAACAATTTCCTGCATTACAACCAGCCGCTGGCGCATCCGCTGGGCGCGAACTTCAGAGAATTTGTGGCTATAGCTAATTATCAGCCCCTGCCCAGACTTTATGTGAATGCCATGGTGATCTCCTATCTGAAAGGATTGGATACGGCTTCTTATTATTCTGCTTATGACTCGCCCAATTTCGGGGGTGATCTGTTTCGCAATTACAACGATGGGCGAGTGGCCGAAGATGGGTATTCAATCGGCGGCGGGATCAGGAATCGGGCGATGCTTGGCTCACTGACGGTCTCTTATGAGATCCTCCCAAATCTCTTTTTCGATGTAAATGGCGCATACCGTGTTTACCGGATTGAAGGCAAGGAAGACGACAAAACAAAATGGATAAGCGCCGGACTCCGTTGGAATATAGCACGGAGGGATTTTAGGTTTTAGGTTTGGGGTCGTTGAGGCTGAAGTTAATGTAAAGGCTGAGGTTAAGGCCGTAGGTAGGCAGATCTTAACGTTGGGGTTCGTCGCGGGGATACCATACTACAGCTTCACAAAATATCTGTATGTGCCTTTATTCATCGTGGTAAAAGAGCGCACCCTGTCTCCATTAAACAATACATATATATAAGGTTTATCTTCGTACTTTACAGCATAAATATCTTCCTGTGTAAAATTTTCCATAAATATATTTTGGTCTTTTTTTTTCAGATTGTCATAGCTGGCAACACTGAATCTGCTGAATTCTTTATTAGAAATATCCTTTTGAACAGAAGATAATAGTTGTAGAAATATTTTTGAATCTTTGGAGAGGTTACTTGTATCCAAAAAACGTCTTTTTATTTCGCTGGAATCCTTTACAGAAAAAGTAGCGATTGCGTTAAAAAAAGACCTTGTTATGGCAGGCCTGTTTTCATTTTTTAATTGGCACCCCCAAAATATAAATACTAGTAATATAATTATAGTTGGTATTTTGAGATTTAGCATAGTCGTTGTTATAATTTTTATTTGCAAGACCTACTATTCCTATCCGATGCTCATGATGATGTATTTTTAGTAGGGAAAACTAGTCTCCTCTTTATTTAAAACCCAGGACACCATTTCAGAAAGCATCGAAATCATCACCCCAGCGCCTGAATCACATCATATTTTGTTATAATGTGATAATTGCCTACTTCATCCTTTGTCATCACAGCCCCGATATCGCGGGTGATCAGCAGTCTGATTTTTTCGACCGATGTTGAAAAATCCACAACAGGGAGTGGCGCTTCCAGCACTTTTTCGATCTTTTCATTTTTCAGGTCGGGATTCGTAAATATCCGCTGGAACAACCCGTTTTCACTGATGGCGCCAACAGGCTCACCATTCAGCATCACCGGAATATTCTCAATGTCAAAAACCTTCATCAGCTCCACAGCTTCGGCCACCGTTTGGTCGGGGCTCAGGCTGACCAGTTCCGCAGGCCCTGACCTGGAGTTGACAATATCCTGGATACTTTTAACTTCCAGGAAACCACGCTCCATCATCCATTGATCATTATAAATTTTTCCAACATACCTGCTACCATGGTCATGAAAAATACAAACGACCAAATCATCCTTGGTCAGACTGCTTCGTAGCTGCATCAGTCCCTGCACACAGCTTCCGGCGCTATATCCGCAAAACAATCCCTCTTCCCGCGCCAGCCTGCGGGCCATAATAGCGCCGTCTTTGTCGGTAACCTGTGTGAAAACGTCGATAACGCTCATATCGTAATTCTTCGGGACAAAATCTTCACCAAAGCCTTCGCTGAAATAAGGGTGCACCTCTTTCATATCCACCTCGCCCGTGCGGAAAAATTTAGTCAGCAAGGATCCATAAACATCCACCGCCCAAACCAGGATATCGGGGTTCATCTCCTTCAGGTACATCGCTGTACCCGTGATCGTGCCGCCGGTCCCAGCCGTGCACACCAGATGGGTTATTTTTCCATCCGTCTGTTTCCAGATCTCCGGACCGGTTGTCTCGTAGTGCGCCAACCGGTTAGCCAGGTTATCATACTGGTTCATGTAATAGGAATTTGGGATCTCCTCAGCCAACCTTGCCGCCACACTGTAATAACTTTTCGGATCGTCAGGTTCCACATTCGCCGGACAAACAATCACATCAGCACCCACTGCTTTCAGCACATCCGCTTTTTCCCTGGATTGCTTGTCGGTGGTTACAAAAATGCATTTGTAACCTTTGATGATGGCAGCCAGCGCGAGCCCCATACCCGTATTGCCGCTCGTGCCTTCGATAATGGTTCCGCCGGGTTTAAGTTTGCCTTCCTGCTCGGCCACCTCGACCATCTTGATGGCCATCCGGTCTTTCACGCTGTTACCGGGATTAAAATAATCCACTTTGGCAAGTACAGTGCAGGGGAAATCCCGGGTAATCCGGTTTAACCGGATCAATGGGGTGTTACCAATAGTTTCTAAGATATTATTTTTTATGTCCATGTGAATGGTGTAATGACAGGTTTGAGATTTTTGACTGACCCAAATCCGGATAAGAAATCCGGGTCTATTTGTTTTTGAGAGCTTCGACCGCCCTAATAAAGGCGGGATCATGTTTGTTGAACACCTGGTAAAATCCGGGATCCCTCCATTTGAACCTTGCCAGGTAGGCGGCCATCCGGTACTCCACCCTTTGTTTTTCCTCTGCCGGAATAACCGAGAGGTTCACCGAATCTTTCCTAGCCCAAGTTACGAAATCATGCCAGATTTTCGGTGGTAACTGGAAATTGTCGGTGTATTCGCGGACGTCTTTGTAAGCGTTTAGTACCTGGGGATTCTGCAGGTAATAATGAAACAGGAAATCGTTAAAGGATCCGCTAAAAAATAACCGGTTAATTTGAGCCGAGGCCCTTGCAGTATCCAGCCCCACAAATATATCCGGCATAATACCGCCACCCCCATACAGCAGCCTTCCACCGGGAGTTCGGTATTGTTTTCCGTTCTTTACTTTATTACTGTCTGCATAAAAAGCCTGACCATTGGCATAGCGTTCCCACACCTCATCCATGTACACTTTCTTACCCTGTGAGTAAGGTTTTTGTATACTGCGACCCAGCGGTGTGTAATACCTGGAGACGGTCAGCTTGATCGCTGACCCATCGCTCAGCGGGAACAGTTCCTGGACCAGTCCTTTTCCAAATGTCCGCCTGCCCACGATGGTAGCGCGATCCCAGTCCTGCAGCGCGCCGCTTACAATTTCGCTGGCGCTGGCAGACAGTTCATCAACCAGTACCACCACTTTGCCTGTTTCAAAGATCCCGGGCCGCTTACAGCGATATTCTTTTTTCGGGCTATTGGTACCCAGGGTATAAACGATCAGTTTGTCTCCATCCAAAAATTCATCAACAATGTCAACGGCCTGTTCCATATAGCCGCCACCGTTCCCTCTCAAATCAAAAATCATCTCGTTCATCCCCAGCTTTTTCAAACTATCCGCATTTCCCATAAACTCCCGGTAGCTGTTTGTCGTGAACTTATCAAGTTTGATATAGCCGATATGCTTGTCCACCATATAGGCGGCAATAACGCTGGGCGAAGGAATATACTCGCGCGTTACCGCAACTGTCAGTGGTTTGCCATGCCTGAGGATCAGCAATGCCACCTTCGATCCCTGGGGCCCGCGAATAAGATTCCGGATTCTAAGGCTGGTAACGTTTTTCTGCACCAGGGAGGAGTCATTCACCCTAATGATCTGATCTCCTATCTGTATTCCCGCTTTTTCGCTGGGGCCGTTTTTTATTACATAGGTTACATTTACGGTGTCTCTGATCAGGTTAAATTCCACGCCAATGCCCTGAAAATTTCCCGAAAGATCCTCAGTGGCTTCTTCCAGTTGAACAGGAGGTAAGTAAACCGAATGCGGATCCAGTCTGTTCATCATTTCTGTGAGAGCGGCGGCTTCAAGGGTATCGGAACGAACAGAGTCCACATATTTCAACTTGATAATTTCCAGCGCTTCCTGCAGGGCGCTGCTTTTGGGCAGTTTAAAGAACCTGTCGCCGGGCTGTGCACTGCTAAATCTGTAACCAAGATACATTCCAATGATCATCACCACCGAAAACATCAACGGGAGCCAAACCTCAAACTTCTTTTTCATTAATTTTTATTTTCGGGACTGCAAAATAGCCAAAGTTTGTTGTTAATCCGGAGTAATATCCGGGATTTTTGAAATATAAAGCGATGAATGCCCTTTCAAGGGTACTCTCCATCTGTTATTAAAAATGCAGGAAGCGTGACAACCTCCACGAATAGCGGAGTTATTCCTAATAGTGGTATATTTGAGAAATTTCTTCCTGATGCCTCCCATTCAGTTAATTGCAGACGCCGGCGCCACCAAAACGGAATGGGCGTTGGTCAAAAACAAGAAAGTCAAAACGTTTCTTACTTCGGGCATCAGCCCCTATTTTCTGGATGAAGCAAAACTGATAAACCTCTTGAAAGAAGAGCTTGTGCCTCTAACAAAAAATTCAGCAATCGATCAGATATTTTATTATGGAACGGGTTGTCTCAATCCGGACAATGCCAGAATGGTCAAAAAAAGTTTGAAGAAGGTCTTTCCGGAGACGAAGGTGATGGTGAGTCATGATGTGGAAGGTGCGGCCCGGGGTTTGTGCGGACACTCCAGGGGTATTGCCTGTATCCTGGGAACAGGATCAAGTTCCTGTTATTATGATGGGCGGAAGATTAACAAGAACAAGCCGGGGTTGGGATATGTACTGGGAGATGAAGGAAGTGGTGCTTACCTGGGGCGGAAAGTACTGCAGTATTTTATGTATAACACCTTCGATGAGGATTTAATGGCCCGGTTTGATGCATCCTACCTGACTAATGGCGCCGAAATACTCGAAAACGTGTATCGGAAACCGCTGGCCAACAGGTATATGGCATCTTTCACGAAGTTTTTGGCCGAAAACCGTGGGCATTATATGATTGAGAATATCATTGAGGATGGTCTCAATGATTTCTTTTTTACCCACCTTTGCAAATACCAGGAGTCATGGAAATACCCGGTTCATTTTGTAGGCGGTGTTGCCTTTGGATTCCGGGATGTGCTGAAAGAACTTTGTGAAAGCTATGGATTCGAATTGGGAAAGATATTACAGAAGCCTATAGACGGATTAATAAATTATCACGCTGAATAATTACTTTAAAAATTTCTAGTTGATTATATGTCGGGAGAGAAGATAACGGAACAGCCAAGCAGGTACGACCATCTCGAGAGTATGTCTGTTTTAGAACTACTCACTGCAATGAATATTGAGGATCAGGCTGTACCGCTCGCAGTAAAAGCGGTCATACCTCAGATCGAGAAACTGGTAGAAGCCATTATTGATAAAATGGTGATGGGTGGACGGCTGTTTTACATCGGCGCCGGCACCAGTGGCAGGCTTGGTATCCTGGATGCCAGTGAAATACCCCCGACCTACGGAATGCCTGCCGGTGTAGTGATAGGTATCATAGCAGGTGGTGAAAAAGCCATTACTACGCCAGTAGAGAATGCCGAGGATGATGAGTTACAGGGTTGGGAAGACCTGCAGGCACATCAGATCAGCGAAAATGACGTGGTTGTAGGTGTCGCTGCAAGCGGCAGTACACCTTATGTGATCGGCGCCCTGAGAAAATGCAGGGAGCACCATATCATCACGGGTAGTATTACCAGTAACCCGAATGCCAAGGTTAGCACCGTTGCTGACTTTCCGATTGAAGTGATCGTGGGACCTGAATTTGTGACCGGCAGCACCCGCATGAAAAGTGGTACCGCTCAAAAACTGGTGCTGAATATGATCTCCACCACTGCGATGATTCAGCTGGGCAGGGTAGAAGGCAATAGGATGGTCAATATGCAGCTTACGAATGAAAAACTGGTGGACCGGGGTACGCAGATGCTGATGGAAAAGACCGGTATCCGGGACTACGAAACCGCCCGCCGGTTACTGCTTGCAGAGGGGAGTGTTAAAAAAGCTACAGATACTTTCCAAAATGGGGGGTAGAAAAAAAGAGAAGGACAGTCTTGTCCTTCTCCCTTGAGATTATATCGATTGTTCTTTTATGATCAGGCTGTTGGGGCGGCTGCGCTCAAACGCTTAGCCAGCTTGCTTTTCAGATTGGCAGCTTTGTTTCTGTGGATAACGCCTCTGCGTGCCAGCTTATCAATCATGCTTTCCACTGAAGGGAGACTTGCCGCAGCATCTTTTGTATCGGCAGCCTTGAAATCCCTGATGGCGTTCCTGGTGGTCTTGCCGTAATACTTGTTTCTATCCCTGCGTTTTGCAGCCTGACGCGCGTCTTTTTTTGTAGCTTTATGATTGGCCATTTATTCTATTTTGGACGGCAAAGGTAAGGTAAAAATCTAATACGGCGGCAAAAAATAATATTTTCGTGCTCTTTATCCCGCCGGTGAAATCTGGTGTACGGGCCAAAAACTTGGCAAACCGTTGAAAACCGGCGGAAATGTTGTACCTTAGGGTTTTCATTGGGCAGTTAAATTAAAACTCTAAAAATATATAATCTTCTAGTTTGCAATGAAAGATTTTTCTTATATCATGGGTTCCTCTCCGGGTTTTATTGAAAATATGTACCGCGATTTTGTGGCTGACCCCGGAAGTGTTGACCCGGATTTCCGCAAATTTTTTGAAGGCTTCGATTTTGCGGTCGCTAACGGCTCAGCACCTAAAGTGAATGGTACTGTTCCCGCAGAACCGGGTGCAGGCTGGGAAAAGGAGCTGTCGGTGTACCGGCTGATTTTGGGGTACAGGAACAAAGGTCACCTGATCGCAAAAACCAACCCGATCAAAGAGCGCAAGGACCGCGGAGCCAACCTGGATCTTTCATTTTTTAAACTGTCGGGGGAAGACCTTGATACGGTTTTCGAGGCGGGCAGATTCGTGGGATTGGGTCCGGCTACGCTTGAGCATATCGTCCGGCATCTGAAAAAATGTTATGCAAATCACGTTGGGATTGAATTCAAATATATCGGTGATCAGGACAAGGTTGATTGGCTGACGCGGGAAATTGAGCAGGATTTTAACGTGCCACTGCCGCTGACCAAGCAGCAAAGAATTCTGGAAAAACTGAACGAGGGCGTAATTTTTGAAAAGTTCCTGAACACCAAATATGTTGGCCAGAAAAGGTTCTCACTGGAAGGAGGGGAAACCACCATTCCAGCGCTTGACGCGCTCATCAATAAATCCGAAGAACTGGGTGTGAAAGAAGTAGTTTTCGGAATGGCGCACCGCGGACGTCTGAACGTACTGGCGAATATTCTCGGAAAGACCTACGAACAGATTTTCAGCGAGTTCGAAGGTACCGGAGAGATCAATCAGACCATGGGCAGTGGCGATGTGAAGTATCACCTTGGATTTGGGAGTGAGGTACTCACCGCTCAGGGTAACAAAATACACCTGAAACTCATGCCCAACCCCTCACACCTGGAGGTCGTGGATCCGGTGGTGGCAGGTTTTGCAAGGAGCAGTGCCAATATTCTTCATAACGAACAATACAGCAAGGTTTTACCGGTGCTGATACACGGCGATGCCGCTATAGCGGGTCAGGGAGTCGTTTATGAGTTGCTCCAGATGTCGAAGCTGAAAGGGTTTGAAGTTGGCGGCACCATACATTTCGTGATCAATAACCAGATTGGATTTACAACCGATTTTTCTGATGCGCGGAGTTCAGATTACTGTACATCTCTGGCTGCCATGGTACAAAGCCCGGTGTTGCACGTGAATGGCGACGATCCCGAAGCTGTCGTAAAATGTATCGAAATAGCAGCCCGCTACAGGCATGAGTTCCAGGAAGACGTGTTTGTGGATATGGTCTGCTACCGAAGGCACGGGCATAACGAAGGCGACGACCCTAAGTTCACCCAGCCATCCATGTACAAACTGATTGAAAAACATCCGAATCCCAGGGAAGTATATGTTAACTATCTGCTTGAAAACGGCGAAGAAGATGCACGCGATCTGGCCAGAGAAATGGAGAAGAAATATTGGGCTGATCTCCAGGACAGGCTGGATGAGGTGAGGCAACATCCGCTCCCGTATAAGTACCAGTCACCGGAACTGTTGTGGAAAAAACTCCGGAAGGCTGTGCCCACTGATTTTTTGCAGAGTCCGGACACCGCAGTTTCAGAGGAACACCTGTTGACCGTTTTCAATGCGATCATGACCCTGCCGGAAGGGTTTACGCCGCTTCGAAAGGTTGAAAAGCTGATTCGCGATAAGAAGAATCTCTTTGAAACGGAGACGAAGATCGACTGGGCGACAGCGGAATTGCTGGCTTTTGGTACGCTGTTGCTTGATGGATCGGATGTCAGAATGAGTGGCCAGGATGTTGGCCGCGGCACATTCAGTTCGAGACATTGCATTTTGCGGGACGAAATAACTAACAAGGATTATAACCGGTTATCGCGGATACCCGGGGCCACAGCCAAATTACGGATCTATAATTCACTGCTCAGTGAAAATGCAGTCCTGGGTTTTGAATATGGCTTTGGAATGGCAACGCCCAATGTCCTGGTTATCTGGGAGGCGCAGTTTGGCGACTTTGTAAATGGCGCACAGGCCGTCATTGACCAGTTTGTTGTGGGCGCTGAAACAAAGTGGAACCGTATGAACGGACTGGTTATGTTGCTGCCTCACGGGTATGAAGGTCAGGGCCCCGAGCACAGCAGCGCCCGGATGGAACGTTTCCTGCTTGCTTGTGCCGAACTTAATATTGTTGTCACCAATGTTACCACCGCTTCTAATTATTTTCATGCGTTAAGACGTCAGCTTGCCTGGCCTTTCCGGAAGCCGCTGATTAACTTTTCACCAAAGGCCAACCTGCGACATCCCGGATCTTATTCACATAAAGATGAATTCCTGTCTGAAAAATTCAGGGAAGTGATCGATGATGCATCAGTTTCGGATCCCGCGACGATAAAGAAAGTTTTGTTCTGCTCAGGGAAAATCTATTTCGAACTCAATGACCGGAGACAAAAAGAGGGGAGGACGGATGTTGCGATTGTGAGATTGGAACAGATCTATCCGGTACCGGCCCAACAATTGGAGAAATTGTATGACAAATATAAAAATGCAGTTTGGTTTTGGGTGCAGGAGGAACCGCTGAATATGGGAGCAGCCTCTTTCCTGCAAATGCAGTTCAGGTCCGTCAATTATGGAATTATTGGTCGAAAGCCAAGTGCATCTACCGCTTCAGGTTTCTCAAAAGTGCATAAAGAGGAACAGGAGGAAATTATCAGCGCTGCTTTTTCAATCTAATTCTTGAAGGTGATCTTTAATCGTGCCGGATTGTTGCGTTTAAAACAGTTGAATCAATGTAGAATTCCTGGTCTTCTCCGTGAATCATCTTTTTCGTCAGGTTCAAGATCAGGCGGCCAGAGAAAAAAAATGGGCAGAATAGACATTCCGCCCGTTTATATTCAAAACTAAACATGAGATCCTGTTCAAATCAACTTTTGATTCAAAGCCTTGACCACCGCTTCTGCCACAGAATTGACCTGTAGCTTTTCGTAGATTTTTTTGATATGCGTGTTTACCGTGTGAATGCTGAGGCTGCAGGCTGAAGCCACCATTTTGTGACTATAGCCTTTTACAAGGAATCCCAGCACTTCGCGTTCGCGGGGCGTAAGGCTGATTTCCACGTTGTCGTCAATAAAAATATTTTTCTGAAATGCCGTCAGTACCTTTCTGGCGATGGATGCTGTCATAGCAGCATCACCATTATTGACGTCTTCAACCGCCTGTAGAAGTTGTGCCGGCCCCGATTTTTTAAGGATATAACCCGAAGCGCCGGCGCAGATCGATGCGAAAATCTTGTCATCATCCTCAAATACCGTCTGCATCAGCACCTGCACCTTCGGGAAATTGAGTTTAATGAGTTTCACACCTTCAATACCATTGACATTCGGCATGTCAATATCCATCAAAACCACATCAGGAGCGGACTTCCTGACATCTGACACAACATTGCTGCAATCAAAAAAAGTACCCGTACAGGTCATTTTAGGGGAGGAATTGATCAACAGACACAGACTCTCTCGGCGGTAAGTGTTATCATCAAAAACGGCAACTCTAATATTTTTCTCACTCATGGATATCAAATATAATATATACCGCTCTAACCGATTATCACTAATTCGTGTGATCTGAGCTTTTTGATTCACAACCGTCTGTTAATAAAAACGTTTATCCGGAAGAAAAGAAATACTGATAAATAGTCCGGCGCCCCTAATATTCACATTTTTAATGTAATTTGCCGCAACCCAAATAAACACACTATGGCAATTGAAATCAAAGTCCCCGAAGTAGGAGAATCGATTAATGAGGTGACCCTCCTGAAATGGATCCGGCACAGCGGCGATTACGTGGAACGGGATGAAGTCATAGCTGAACTTGAAAGTGAGAAAGCGACATTTGAAGTGAATGCTGAAAAAGCCGGCCTCCTTTCGGCCGTGGTAAAAGAGGGTGATGATCTCAAGGTGGGTGACGTCCTGGCTACGATTGATGATACGGCACCCAGACCGGAAAAACCGGCAGAACAAGAAGCGGGGACAACCGCCGAAAAAAGCGTAGAAACAACCAGTGCCGGCATTGAAAAAACTTTAACTGCGGCTACGATTACCGAAGCAGACAAACCGATCCAGAAGCCCGCTGAACATATAAAGGCCACACCAGTGGCATCTGCAATTCTGGCGGATAAGCATGTCGACCCTAAGCAAATCCAGCCTACAGGCTTCCAGGGAAAAATTATCAAGGAAGATGTGCTGTCTGCCCTGAGCAACGCGGGTAAAAAACCTTTTACAGGATCGGAGCTGTTCTCCAGGAACGAGCGGCTTGAAAAAATGACGAACCTGCGAAAGACGATCAGCCGCAGGTTGGTGGAAGCAAAGAATTCCACGGCTATGCTCACCACTTTTAATGAGGTGGATATGTCCGCGATCATGGCCATCAGAACTAAATACAAGGAAAAGTTCAAGGAAATTCATGGCGTAGGGCTTGGGTTCATGAGTTTCTTCGCAAAAGCCTGCTCTATCGCGCTCGCCGAGTGGCCTAATGTAAATTCGCGCATTGAAGGAGATCAGGTCCTTTATCACGAATATGCTGATATCAGCATAGCAGTCAGCACACCCCGTGGCCTGACGGTACCTGTGATCCGGAATGTAGAAAGCCTGGGTATGGCGGACATCGAAAGGCGGGTTCTTGAACTGGCCGGAAAGGCCAGAGACAGCAAGCTTACAACTGAAGACCTTACGGGTGGTACTTTTACAATTACCAACGGTGGCGTATTCGGTTCCCTGATGAGCACACCGATCATTAATATACCACAGAGTGCTATCCTGGGTATGCACAAGATTGAAGAAAGGCCTGTGGCTTTGGGGGGACAGGTAGTCATCCGCCCCATGATGTACGTTGCGCTCAGCTATGATCACCGACTTGTGGACGGGCGGGAATCCGTGAGTTTCCTGGTCAGGGTAAAAGAACTACTGGAGAATCCCACCTTGTTACTTACACAGCAGGATCCGGTTAAGTTATTACTTGAACTGTAAGAGAATCGGGTGACTGGTAGAATAAGGTGTGATTACATACCTGGTTGTGGGGCTGAACTTCACCAAACTTAGCCAACCTGCTGTTCGGCAGAAGCTTCCAGCGATTTTGCATGTTGGAAAAAGTGTTTAGTCCTGAAGGATTTCTACGGCCCGGGCATAGTCTGATTGAAAAACCCGTACTTCTACTCCGGCCAGAGGCGAAAGTCCAATCACATTCATGTCATCTACGACAGCCTGGATGCCGGCTTCTTCCAGCTTTTCTTTTGCTGAGGTTGCCGCGGCAATATCGGTAAAGACCTTGGCCACAACAATATCTTCTTCCTTATGAGTTGTCATAATCGTCCGGTTTTATCTTTAAAATTAAGGATTTATTTTCAGATCCTGGATTCAATAATCACTGCAAATAGCTTCCTTCACTTTTCCCAGCACATTTGTGTTGAGCATTTTGCCGGCGCCATCGATCATGTTGGAAAATGCGATACTGTGGGAAATGCCATGGCCGATGATCACGGGTTTTTCTACGCCCAATACGGGTGTTCCGCCATATAATTCAAAATTGAAGCGGTTAAAATAGGTGTTATCAATAGCTTCTTTTACAGCAATATCGTACAGGGATTCGGCCAGTTTCAAAATAATATTACCGGTAAATCCATCGCAAACCATGACGTCTGCCTTATCTGTGAAGGCATCGCGGCCTTCTATATTACCAATAAAATTGATGGCTTTATTATCTTTCAACAACGGATAGGTCGCCTGCATCAACAGGTTTCCCTTACCTTCTTCTTCACCCACGTTCAGCAATCCCACTTTTGGATTTTTCACGCCAAGTATTGTCTCGGAGTATACGGAACCCATAACGGCAAACTGGTTCAGTTGCTCTGGTTTGCAATCTGAATTAATGCCTACGTCCAAAAGCAGTCCGGTACCGCCATTTTGTTTAGGTATAAATGAAGAAATAGTTGGCCTTAGCACACCGTCTACGGCGCGTATGCTGAACATGGCGCCCACCAGCATCGCTCCGGTGTTGCCCGCGCTGAGGAAGGCGTCGGTCTTACCTTCGGCGAGGTAGTGAAAACCTATTGAAATGGACGAGTCTGTTTTTTCTTTCAACGCCCGGGTAGGGTGTTCGTGCATGTCAATTTCCTGGGTCGTATGCACCAGGGTGATCCTGTCCTGCGGTACATCATACTGATCCAACAGTTTCCGGCAAACAGTCATATCGCCGAAAAGGGTGAGCTGAAGACCCTTACGGCCGTGGGCAGAAAAGTATTCTTTGACGCCTTTGACGGCTTCCAGCGGGGCGTAGTCCCCCCCCATCATATCAATTCCAATGTTCATAAGCACGCGAACACCTTAAAATTAAAAAATCCCAAATACAGCCAACTTTGGTTGGTTATGTAATTGGAATTAAAGGTAATGTATAATGAATTAAAGGCGCTCAGGCTTTGTTGGGAGCTTTTTCTGCAACAACTTTACCCTTGTACATTAACTTACCCTCGCTCACATGAGCACGATGGCGCAGGTGCGTTTCGCCCGTAGTGGAGTCAGTAGATAAAGTGGCGGCTGTTGCCTTATAATGGGTTCTGCGTTTTGCACTTCTTTGCTGACTATGTCTGCGTTTGGGATTTGGCATAACTTATATATTAAAAATAAAAAACTAGACTAAAATTGTTAATTGATCGTTCAATATCTGGAAATTCCTTACTCCAGGTTTTTGAATTGTTCTAATCCTTTCCATACCGGGTTGGAAGTCTGCGTGTTTGATTGCGAAACATCCAGATTTTTCAATTTTTCGATTGCTTCGCGGTTACACTGGGGTCCATCAGCATTTTCATATCCACAGGTTTTGTGCATGGGTATGCTCAGGTTGATGAATTCATAAATCCAGTTTTCCAGGTTAAGATGACTCTCTCCCCGGCTGATATAATACACATCGGGGTCTCCTTCTTCGTCATTCAGCTTCTCGGGTTCATCAGCTATTTTTACAGTAACCTTAAAATCGTCCCAGAGTGGAAGGGTGATATTGCTATTGCAGCGGTCACAGGCAACCTCCAACTGCCCGCCGATCTCAAAGGTCAACTGCAGGAAACTACTTTTTTTGTCGAGCATCACTTTGATCTGTACGCTGCAATGGTGAAAATCCTGTTGTTGAAAGGACTCAAAGAACTTATCCGTAATATCATAGCTGAAAGTATGGATACCCGGTTTCAGACCCACAAAAGCGATATCGTATTCCCTTCTCCCAGCCATTGTTCAATTAACTATTCACTAATACTGTTCAGTTATTCACTAAAACAGAGTGTGCGAAGGTAATAAATTTTCTTCAAACAGGCAGTATTTTGTAAAAATTAAAGATGCCCGGGCTTTGGAACGATTACTCTTCGTTTAATATATCCCTCGTATAGCGGTGCATCGTGAGCAGAAAGTCCATCAGATAATCCATTCCTGCACGCTCTGCGGTGAAATACCAGGGGTTCATCAGCGTGGACCTAAGGACCATGATCCCTTTGTCCAGGTACTGTTCCCTTGAAATATTGAATCGATGAAGCAGCCTTTCGATCGATTCCGGTGCGTATTGGGAACTGTCGATCCAGGTTTTCGAAACAAAATATTCCAATGCATGGGGCGTTTTTTTAGGGCTGTGACTCTTGATGGTCAATCTGCCGTATAGCGTCTCGTTGAGTTGATTCAGCGCCGCTAGGGAAACCGTTTTTTCCTGGAGCGCGCCATCGTGCCATTGCAGGGGTACAACTACAAAGCAGACCACATTCGTGTCGGAGGGGTCGTAAACCAGCCTGAAAGTAAACGGGAATTCGCAGAAAGCGTCTTTCCCGTAAATCAATTCCTCTATTTTTTTAAATAAAGACCTGTGTAGATTCAGGTACTTACTAAATTTCCGGGCATTGAGCAGGGAGGTTCTGATGATTTTGCCATGGCCAAAGGTTTCCAGGGGGATCGTTTTATGTGCCAGCCAGGCCGCCGCCGCTGCTGCTCCCGGTTTCGAACCTTCCAGGATATAGGGTCCGATTGCATCAATTTCGCCAGGCTCGTTGATCGGCCGGACGCCCTTTTGCTCATCGGAAATATAGGGCGCCTTCTGAGCGATCAACTCGGTGACTACGCCGTTCTTGAAAGCGACAATACCACAGGGATAGGGGATATAGCCCATTTTATGCGGATCGATGGTGATTGAGTCCGCATCGGGCATTGCCAGGAAAGCTTTGTACAGGCCGGGGTCGTCCCAACGGATCGTGGACCTGATACCGGTATCGTGGCCCATTATCCTGACGGGAAACTCTTCAGCTACGTTGAGTACTTCAATATACCGGTTACAAACTTCATCCAGATGGCCATGTCCCGATTTGTCTTTCAGATCCGGGTGGGAAAAGAGGCTCCGGAAGTAACCGCCCCAGGCGGCATCCACGTGGATCCAGAAAGACCGGTTGTGGTCACTGTGAAAGTCATCCCGGATGAATTTGATTTCATGGATCGGATCTACTGCCCCCTCTTCGGTTGTTCCGGCTGTGGCTATGACACACGCGGTATAATATTCCGGCGGCTGATTTTCCAGCATTTCCCTTAGTGCCGTGGTATTCATTCTGAAATGCGAGTCCACCGGTACAAGCACTACGGAGTTTTCGCCGTAACCCAGCAGGTTTGCCGCCTTTTTTATAGAGTAGTGCGCGGCTTCCGAGACGTAGATCCGCGGTTGCATTCCGATTTCTTTTAGAATATTATGCAGGCCGGTATTATTGATATTGAATCTGCTCTGTCTGAAAAACTGATTCAGTCTGGCCAGCCTTTCAGCTGCTAGTTCGGGAGTACTGTCTTTCAGGTAGGAGGCTAGTCTCCTGACCATAAAAATGGCATCCCATGGCTTGAGGGAAATAAGACCGGGAAAATCCATTTCCCGTATATCGATATTATCACCATTTGGTGTTTTTATTTGATAGCCGATATCTTCGCGCATACAAAACTCCCACACCATCAGCGGGTTAAATTGTGCGGTTCTTGCCACCCACAGGGCTTCGGTATTGGCGATCGTGCCGCCCGATGTGATATGTGCCCAGGCGGTATGCGGGTTATATCCCAGCATTTCGGCCACCATTTTACCCACTTCCAGCTCAAGCGGAACGGTTATCGGAGCGGCCTCATAGGTAACATTGTTGGGATTATACAGCATACCCGCGAAGTATCCGAGAACGGAAGGCAGGGTTTGCTCACTCAGCATATGGGCGGCGTACCTCGGCGAAAAGAACGGAAAATGGGATTTTAGCTGGTTCAACACGGCGTCCACTTCAGTGGTCAGTTTGTCGAACCAATGGTCGTGGCTTCGCCTCGTGATGCGGTTGACAATGATCGGGTCGTCGGGGAAATAATTTCTGCGCCAGTGCACATAATCCTGAAAAATGTAGTCGATCATTTCCCCCCAAATACTGGCATGTTCCGCTTTCGGTCCAAGGAACCAGGCGGCCAGCGGGTCGTTGTGCCCGTTATCAAACGGAGAATCTGACGTTGTATGGCTCATGAATTTTACTTTCGGGTCTCATAACATTGCATGGATGATACCGTCAACTGGCAAACAGGTAATCCTTAGCAAGTTACCAAATTTTACACAAAGAAAGCTATTAGAAAATTCAATAAGGAGCAGCAAATACCTCGGTCCAATACGCACCTGATCGGGCCGCGCCCATTTCAGTAGCATTGCGGTTCATAATATTCCGGCAGTGCCCAGGGCTCCTCAGCCAGCTTCTCATCACTTCAGCCGCGCTGGACTGTCCGGCTGCTACATTTTCGGCGTAGAAACTCCACCGATAGCCTGTTGCTGTGATCCTGGTTCCCGGATTGGAACCCCTGTTCCCGCTGTGGCCCATTCTTTTTGCCCGGTTCATGTAATCCGATTGATTTTTTGCGGCGGCAGCCAGCTTGCTATTCCATTTTAGTTTAGGGACGGCTGGCATGTAGGTGGAGCCGCATCGGCATCCTTTTGTCCGGGCCTCATTGACAAGGTCAAGCAACGACGATGGATTGGCTGAAGCCGTCGTGCGACCTGCCGGCATCCGGGCAGGCGTGCAGGAAACGAAGGCGGTCAGGCTCAGTACCAGGAGGATATTAGGCTTCATGCGGAAAAAACTTTTTGAGGGTTAGAGGAGATTAATGCGCGAAATCGGCTTCAAAACGCCCGCGGATCCGTTCGATAGGTGGATTAAAATACCCAAATTTCAAATCGGGAAACTCTTCCCGGATCAATTGCATTAGTTGCCCTACGCCCAGGCGCTTCCCGGTTTCTGTAATACCAATTTTTCGCAGATACCAATCGGGGTCAATATTGAAATTACGCCATTGGATCATCCGCAGGCCGGTCGCTGAGATCAGCTTCCGCAGGGCTTCATATTCATCTATCGCGTCGGTCATGCCCGGGAATACGAAATAATTCAGGGATGTCCATCCGCCGGCGTCCCTGACTATTTTCAGGCTTTCCACCACATCCCCGAAGGTATAATTATTCGGGCGGTAATAGGGGGTGTAAATTTCTTCTCTGGCGCTGTTCGTGCTGACCCTGATTGAATTCAATCCCGCCACGCACAGGCGTTTTACCGCATCCGGTTTAGACCCGTTGGTATTTATATTGATGCTGCCTCTCGGCGTGTGTTTCCTGATCTCCAAAATTGCTTTTTCAATGGTCGCCCACATCAGCAGCGGCTCACCTTCGCAGCCCTGTCCAAAACTGATGATCGGGTAGGGCGCTTCGGTCAGATGGGGAACGGAAAACTCCACAATTTCTTCTACCGTGGGCCGGAATGCGAGTCGTTCCTGGTTTGAAACGATCGGTTCTTCATCCGGCTGCAATGAAATACATCCCACACAATTTGCATTGCAGGCAGATGATACGGGTACCGGGCATTCCCATCGACCCATAAAATAATTCCGGGCAGCGGGGCAGTGGTAGGTCAGTGCGCAATTTTCAGCCAGGTGTTTGACCAGCCTGTTTGCCGGATAGGCCTTTGTAAGGTATTCAACGCCATCTTCAACTTTATGAACGTCAAAACCATCGCATTCCTGGCGGATGTCCTGCTCGATTCTTACGGCCGGCACATAGAATTTTCCCTCCAGCCAGCCTGCTGCGGTATAGCAAAACAAGGGCAGTACGGGTGCGGAGGCCTCTGTTTCGTAGGCCGATAAATAAAAGCCGGTATGAGCGGGTGGAATAAAAGCGGCAACGGCCCATCCTTTCGTGCATAACCGCATCTCACCCGTCTTTACATCTATTCCGATACCTCGTCTGCCTGGTAACTCGTAGAGCGACCCACCTTCCGGCAGCGGGATCCATGCTGAATCCGGTACGGGGAGGGCATCCCAGCCTGACCGGCCGGTTACATACAGGGTGGTGTCTTCAAAAATGTTGCCTTTTCCGTCGGAATACAGAATATAGGGTGATTGTGATAAACTCATTTTGTCAAATGCTTCCCGCAAAATTCGTTAAATTCTTTTTCATCAGCGAATTGTTCTGAATCCTGGATATTATGCTGATAGATTTTATTGTTTTTACAGTCGATGGTCAGTATATCATCTTTCAGCATCACGTTGTTGAGGTCCGACCAGGGGATAGATTTTTTCGGGAAAGAGGGATATTCCACCAGGTATTCATGAAAATAGATGATCAGCTTCCTTTTGGAGACGGTGTACAGGAACCAGAGTAGTATGTTCGCCGCGAAGGCCCAGTTAACCCCATACCTGATCCAGAATACGCCGTAGGCCAGCATCAGTAGACCAAGCGGGAATAGTTGCTTACCCTTTTTATGATTGCGGATGTCGAGCAGGAGCAAAATCAGCCAGACGCCCAATTGAATTCCGGCCTGCATGAGATAACCCCCGTTTTTAGCCAGAACCATGGACACCATCAGCAGGTTCAGCAACAGGATTCCATAAGCAAATGCCTGGTAGATCTGAATTTTTCGGTTTGGCAGGGCGAAAGTATATGCTATTTTTCCGGCGCTCTCCTGGGACATAGTGGGGGTTTTTATAAATGGTGACAGAATCCGGGTCAGTGCTATCCTGGGACCCCGGTGTATAACGGGGCGGGACTGGCAGGTCATTTGCTGCTTGCCAGCAGATTGCAGAGTGTATATAACGCCCTGGCGCCCACATTGGCGTTCCAATCGGTATCACCGCTGCCTACTTCCACCAGGTCAAACCCAATGATCTGCCGGCCACTTTCCAGAACTTTTTTGAATAAATAGAACACTGCGTCCAGCTCAAACCCGCCCGGTACAGGCGTTCCGGTATCGGGGCATAATTTCGGATCCAGTCCGTCTATATCAAAACTGATATGCACTTTTTGAGGAAGTTGCCCGATTATTTCTTCAACGATATGTTTAAAGGTATCCCCGTTGAACTGCCGCTCTTTGATTTCTTTATCGAAATAGGTAATAACGCGGTAATTGCTGTTTTTGATAAATTCCCATTCGTCCTGTCCGAAATCGCGGACGCCGACCTGCATTAGGTGTGTAATATTAGGAATCTCTTTGAGGGCGTTATACATGATGCTGGCGTGTGAGAATTGGAAACCTTCAAAACTCTCTCTGAGGTCACAGTGGGCGTCGACCATCAGGATACCAAAAGATTCATGTTTTTGGGCCAGTGCTTTGTACAGCCCGAAAGGCGTGCTATGGTCGCCTCCCAGCAATCCCACCAGTTTTCCGTTATTTAAATATTCAATGGCCTGCTGGTACACCCAGTTATTAAAGAACAGGCTGCCATCGTTGATTTCCCGGATTGTTTTTTGCATAAACTGGTTGTCTGCCAGGCGTCCTCCCTTCGAAATATAATCGATATACAATTCAGCTTCTTTTCGCAGGTAGTCGCTTTTGAGCAGGATTTTCCGGTCGGATGGAACCAGATAATAGCCGCGTTTCCAGGCATCAGGCATATCGGCGTCATACAGATCCACCTGCAGACTGGCCTTCAGAATGGCTTCGGGGGCGCGGGAGGTACCGGCTCCGTAGCTTACGGTCACTTCCCAGGGAGCGTTGATGATGATAAGATCGGCATTTTCTTCGGTACTGGGAAGTCCGAAAATATTATAATTGGGGTTCGCGACGCTGTTCTGGTCAAAATTATTCAGGTCTAACATCTACGGTTAATATTTTACATTTCAAGTTACAGGGCGTGGTCGCGCCCCTGGGACTTTCATTTTTCCAGGATTGGAAAGTAAAGAGCCGTGTGCAAAATTACTCCCGGAAATTGCAATAGCCAAATTGGAATGCATTCGGCAACCGGGTAGGCAGGTTTGTGCACCCTGCCTGCTGCTTCATCCACGGGCACGAAGAGGCTCAAGCTAGGTTGCCAGAGCTTGACTGCAAGTCTGGGCCGACCGGGATGGAATATCCCGGCATTGGCCGACAGTAACTCTCCTGCTTTTTCTACCTGAAGTATTGGGATGCAAATTCGGGATACTTTTACGTATACACATAAGTACATATGCATTTATACGTATATATATCATCTTACCTGCGTCGGGATTCCAGATTAAATTCAGGATAATCCTTATGTATATCTCAAAAGAAAGTCGGTCTCGCTAGCACTTACGATTGGTTTGAAGGCAATACCAGAAAGCTGCTTCACTACAGACGGGCATCGAAGGAAGCCTGTATCTGTGCAAAGTGTATAGTCGGTAATGAATGAATTGACTTTAAACCCCGTGCTATTACTTTTGATTCAACACGGACAGTATCAGATTCGGTTTGAGTGGCAACAATCTTGCTGTTCTCTTGTTTAGTTGATTTTAGCTGCTTCCGTTAAGTTGCTCCCTGAATACGAGTAATCTGAAATTTTGGTAGGGGGAGATCTAATAGTTTTCTACGTGGGGGAGTCAGGCTGGTTCCCGGGGGAATTTATCTCGTCGTCCCAAAAGTCAACCGGGGAAACACTAAGAATTTCGCAGATCACTGGAATCAGGCCTGCCGGCAAGGTCGTCTGGCCATTTTCCAATCTGCAGTAGGCGCTTTGACTTTTAAAAAGCTTGTCAGCCATTTGGGCTTGAGACAAATTCTTTGCCAGACGAAGTTTCCGAAGTCGTAAATGAGGCATGGCAATTCAAATTTAATTTGACAATATTGGTTTAGAAAATTATGTGCTAACCGTTATAATATTGCAATATACGTTATTTTTTAGCGGTTTCCAAGGAATCAACAATAAATATTACTTTGTATTCAATAATAACATTGATTTATTCAGTTTTTGCATAATATTTTTGTGAATTAACATCAGAAATAATAAAATCGAGTGGTTATATCTTCCCAAAAATCTCTCGGGTGTTCTTTCTATATTGTTTCGAAAATATGCGCCAATGAATAGCCGCATGATGAGTTTTACATTTAACATCAGTTTTTCGTCAAGTTTAGTATATATTTTAATAAATGAGATTTGCGGTCAATGCAAAGTAGTTTTGCACTTCGCAATATAAGAGCCAACGCGAATTAAATACATATTAATAATAATATATTTATTTTTAAATTATGAATATTGCCCCAATTGCTACTTTTAGTTCCTACGGTTTTTTGGGAGGAGGTCGAACCATGCCCCCGCCAGAGCTGCCTTCTATATACCTGCCAGGCGTGCATATCTGTTTTATAGACTGACAAAGAACAAAAAGTAATAATGAAAAATGACATTAGGCAGAGTGGGAGCCTCTGGATTTAACGACCATGAGAGTACAGGACAGTCGTGACATTTATATCGTTTAGCTTTAGCAAAAGTTTGGCAGGCCATTAAAACAACGATTTCGTCCATTTGTGGAGTATGTTATTTCCTATTTTGTACGTCAATAAATGTTTTGCCACAAACGTTTTCAGAGGTCGACGGATTACGCTGGCCGAGTCAGATTGCATGGATCGGAGTATTAATGAAGATGTAGCTCCCTGGGGGATGCATTAATTTATTATACCAAGCGAAATAAACCAATGTATGAAACAAATATTGATTACTGCGGTCTTTATCTCTTTTGCGCTGAGCATTATTGCTCAACAGCCCAAAGCCGTGAAAGAAGAGATTCCGGTTCTTGCCTGGTTTAGTATCCCTTCAGGTCACACGAGTTTGGAGCGGTACAAGGAGCTAAAGGAATCAGGTATTACTCATAGCCTGACTCATGATTTTAAGAATATAAGAGAGCTTCAACATGCATTAAAGATTGCAAATATCGCAGGCGTGAAAATGGTCGTTACCTGTCCCGAACTTTTTAAGGAACCAGAGAAAACGGTAAAAAGGATAATGAAATTTCCGTCGGTGGCCGGCTATTCTATTGTTGATGAGCCTGGTGCCGCTGCTTTTGATTCTTTGGGAAAGTTGGTAAAGAAGATTCGTTCTGTTGATGACAAACATTTTACATATATCAACCTGCTCCCTAATTATTTCGACCCCGTGGGCGCGGGGGTGAGTAACTATGAAGAGTACGTCGACCGATATATTGCTGAAGTCCCAACCCAGTTTTTAAGTTTCGATCACTACCCTATTGTAAATAATTCGCTGCGTGGAACTTTTTACGCTAATTTGGAAATCATCGCTTCAAAAGCAAAGAAAGCAGGGAAGCCATTCTGGGCCTTTGCGTTAACAACCGCTCACGCCCCGTATAAAGTACCAACAGTCGCAGAACTAAGGCTACAGGTGTTTAGCAATCTTGCCTACGGAGCCCAGGGAATCCAATATTTTACTTACTGGCTTCCAGAAGGTACGATCTGGAATTTTCATGAGAGCCCGATCACAAAAGATAGTTCCGGAAAATATCTAAGATCGGTGGTTTACGATAGGATCTGCGTTGTGAACAGAGAAATAAGAGATTTATCTTTTGTTTTTCTGGGCTCAGATATATTGTCCGTCTATCATACCGGAGATGTTTTACCTGCAGGCACCAAAAGACTTGTAGATCTGCCCGACCATGTTAAAAAACTCGAAACGATCGGACAAGGGGCTTTGGTTTCACTGATTAAGAAGAGCGGGGATCATTATCTGGTGATTTTGAACAGAGATTTTACTAATGCAATGCAACTTGATATCGAATTAGACAATTCGGTAAAAAGAGTTTTGAAAGATGGAAGCATTGTGAATGCTGCTGCCTACACAAGTAAGCGGGAGGTTGATCCCGGCGATATAGTTATTTACAAATGGTGATCTGAAAATACTATAAATTATGAAAAAAATATTTTTTTCACTTTTATCCGGGGTCCTATGGCTTTCAGTTTCATCGCAGGTAAGCGATATTTTTACCCCATTACCACCACAATCTGTAAAGCTGACGAGTTATTTCGAAAACGACATTCAAAACTCTATCCAGCACTGGAACTTAGGGGTAGTTCCTTATTCAGGGTTTGTCGATATCTTTCGTAAAGGCCGTTCCTATTTTGCTCAGGGAGAAATGTGGGGAAAAGCCGTTCGTTCCGGCTGTATGTTTTACCGGTATAATAAAAACCCCCAGTTGAAAACCAGATTGCGCAGTACTGTTTATGACCTGATTTCCACAAAACGAAATAACGGAAGTATCAGTGCATCCGAGGATTCAAAACAACCAGAGGGAAAGCTAGGCGATCTTTGGGAACGTAAGTATGTACTATTAGGCCTTGAAGAATATTATGAGAATGTAGAGCAGGACCCCAAGGTGCTCTCTACGCTGATTGAACAGGTTGATTTATTAATCGAGCAAATTGGGGACCCACCAAAAGTTCCCGTGAACGCAGAGGGGTGGAGCCCAAACCACATTGAATCCAGTACTATCCTTGAGCCTGTAATGAGACTATATCGTTTAACAGGGCAAAGGCGCTTCCTCAATTTTGCAACATATATCATATCCGAAGGAGGTGCCAAGGGATATAATATTATTGAGCAGGCCTACAATAATGTGCTGCCCTATGAAATGGGAGGCCCGTATCCCAAAGCTTACGAAATGATGTCGCTATTCGAGGGAATCGCAGATTATTACAGGGTTACCGGCGACCAGTATTGCAAAAAAGCCCTGTTCAATTTATTCAGGAATATTAAAGCGAATGAAATTACTATTATAGGAAACGGCGGTGGCGATCAACCTTATCACCCTGCTGTTTACGGGGAAGCATGGGACAATACCGCAGTGGAACAAACCAATTTGAATATGCAGCGTATGATGGAAACCTGCGTGGGTGTGACATGGCTAAAGCTATGCAGCCATATCTTAAGGTTGAGCGGCGATCCCTCAGCGGTGGACTATATTGAAAAGTACATTTACAACGGGTTGATAGGAGCTATGAAACCTGAGGGAGACGGCTTCAGCTATGTAAATCTTCTAAATGGTGTCAAAACTAATACTAAAGGCTGGGGCGGGACGGTAAACGGGGTGAGCATAACCTGTTGCAATTTAAATGGTCCAATGGGATTAGCTTATATACCATATGTTGCGGTAATGGAATCCAGGAAGGGCCCCGTTATTAATTTGTACAATGCTGCGGAAATTCAAACGAAAACACCATCAGGAAGAGGCCTTGATATTAAAATCGTTTCTGAGTTTCCACGTTCCGGAAAAGTCGAAATTAAGGTGTATCCGAAAAAACAGGAAAAATTCAATTTAGCACTCAGAATTCCGAGTTGGAGTAAAAGAACAGTGTTGCTGGTGAACGGGAAAGAATATCCCGTAACGCCTGGGAAATATAAGGATATTACACGAATCTGGTCGCAGGGCGATAAAATTGAATTGCTACTGGACATGAGGTGCCGTTTGATTGATGCCCCAAAAGGCAGCCAAGCCGGCAGTGAGAATTTTCAGGCACTGACCAGAGGACCTATCGTTTTGGCAAGAGACGAGAACTTGGAAAAGGATTTTGACCAACCCGTCCGGGTTATTTCCAAAAGTGGTTTTGTCAATATTACCAGTGAAAAATCACCTTTATACCGAATGAAATACAAGGTGCCTGTGGTTGGTGGGTTCATTAACATGGTGGATTATTCTTCGGTAAACAATTGGAACGGGAAGCGAGTCTGCACATGGCTGCCAACTAAATAGAAATTTTCGGGGTATCAAAAATTGAATCCGGCAAGCGATGGAAATCTAATCTGGAACGGATACCTCAGCGAACGGTATAGTGCAGAACAGTACAGCACAGGGCAGGATGGATAACCCGATTTCTCGAATTAGTT
Organism: Niabella sp. CPT15-335-S11; assembly: GCF_058792415.1. NCBI lineage: Bacteria > Pseudomonadati > Bacteroidota > Chitinophagia > Chitinophagales > Chitinophagaceae > Niabella > Niabella sp. CPT15-335-S11. The sequence continues at coordinate 922,919 of NZ_JBYTEI010000002.1, read as the reverse complement.
TTATTCTGTCGAGGATAGCTTGTTGACGATTGTGAGAAACTTCCCAAAAAAATCAGAGCACTTTTAATACATATAAAAACCAAATTATGAATGTGAGTTCCCATCCCGGACTAATACTCCGTTTATCTCGGCTCGCGGTATCCATTGTTTTGTTAACAATAACACAGAGTTTTCAAGTAAATGCGACTACCGTTAATTCTACAACCGACTGGCCGCGAAATACATTCAATTCGAATACAGAGATTTTTCCGGCCGCATGGATTTTAAATGGGCGTGTATTAAATGAAAACGACGCACCCATAGGCGGTGTTTCTATTACGGTAAAAGGGACTAACCGCGGTACCACAACTAATTCTGAAGGAAGATTTTCATTGGAAATGATATCCGAGAATGATTCAGTTGTGGTCTCGTTTGTCGGCTACTTACCCTACACTTTTGTGGCTGGAACTCAGCGGGAGGTGACCATAAAACTATTACCTGATGCCACAGGACAAAATCTTAGTGAACTGGTGGTCACCGCGTACGGGCGTCAAAAGAAAGTTTCGGTGACTGCTGCCATTTCCACCGTACAAACAGAAGAACTGAGGAGGAGCTCGGCCGCCAGCTTAGCTACATCTCTGGCGGGTAAACTTTCCGGCCTCGTCTCTACACAGGCTTCCGGTGGACAACCGGGTCGTGATGACGCCCTCTTATACTTGCGCGGCGCCGCCACAACTAATGGCCAACAGCCATTGATCATGATCGATGGAGTTCCCAGGGACAATATCCGAACACTAGACCCCAACGAGGTAGAGTCAGTTTCAATTCTGAAAGATGCCTCGGCTACCGCAGTGTTCGGTGTGCGGGGTGCCAACGGTGTAATCCTTATTACTACGCGAAGAGGTTCTCCGGGAAAAACACAATTACAAATAAATGCTGAACAAACTTATAACTCATTTACCAGAGAACCAGCCAGATTGCATTCAGCCGATTATATGCGGTTGCGAAATGAGGCAGCGCGAAACGACGGAATTAAAAATCCTCCGTTTCCTGCTAATATCATAGCAAAATATGAAAACCCGCTGGACGGCCTTAATCCTAACGATCCGGATTATCAAAAACAAGCTGCGCTAAGAAATTATATTTATCCCGATCACTACTACTACAGGGAGATGGTCAAGCAATATTCACCACAGACACGCGTAAATATCAACGCAAGCGGCGGGACCAATCGTTTGAACTATTTCCTTAATGCAGTTTATTTACATCAGGGTGGTAATTTTAATGTGCAGCCGCAATCCCTTTTGGGTTATGATGCTTCGTCCTGGTTGGATCGTTATAATTTCAGATCAAATCTCGACTATAAAATAACAAAAAATCTAATTGCCTCTTTAAACATCGGAAGTTATCTGGAAAAAGTAAATATGCCTGCTGCATGGCTGTATGGCAATGATACCCATTGGATGGTTATCGATTGGCTCTATCACGCTACCACAATTCTCCCCATCACGCCTGGTCCGATGACCATACCGGGTTACGGTGTTCCGGCTGGACAGATTGTAGATCCGAATTACATAGATCGGTCCGCTTTTGAGATCATGAACAGATTCGGCTACAGGCGAGAAGTGAGATCGAATCTCAATACATCGTTTGAACTAAAATGGAATCTGAACAGGGTAACAAAAGGGTTAACTGCACGAGGGATGGTCTCTTATGACTCGAGATCCACTACCGCCACGTCAGCCAACAAGTCGGAGAGGTTATATGTGGCGAATGTTGATTATAATACAAACTCACTTAATTATACTATAAAGAGGCCAAACGAATCTCTGTTAAGCATAGTTGGTGGCGCTGATTCGCGGTACAATATTAATCTTCAGGCCGCCTTAAATTATCAAAGAGAGTTTGGGAAACATGACGTGGGCGGAATGATCCTGGCGCAAAGGGATAATTGGGAAAGCACGGGCGGCGAAATACCCTATAACGTTGTAGGCGTAGCCGGAAGGGTAACTTACGGGTACGATACGCGTTACCTTGCAGAATTCAATATGGGCTATAACGGTTCTGAGCAATTTGCACCTACTAAACGATTTGGTTTTTTCCCCGCTTATTCTGTCGGCTGGGTGATAAGCAACGAGAACTTTATGAAGGGAATAAACAATGTGATCTCGACGCTTAAATTGAGAGCCTCTTATGGTGTGGTGGGTAACGACAGAATTGGTAGTAATAGGTTTTTATATCTCGATAATATCACTATGGGCGGAGGCCCATTGCCAAGCCTCGGTTTAGGGGCAGGTGTAAACGAAGGGTTACTAGGAAATCCTGCCTTGTCGTGGGAGCTATCGAAGAAGAAAAATTTTGGTATTGATTTAGGACTTTTCCGACAATTAACGCTTGCCTTCGATTACTTTATTGAGAATCGTAGCCAGATATTAATAACCAGGGGATCGGTACCCGTATTACAGGGAGTTCCTCTGGGTAATCTTCCAAAAGCAAATATGGGTAAAGTAGATAACAGTGGTTGGGAGTTGGAGGCTAAATATGTGAAAACGTTTTCGAACGGCCTAAGGATAAATATTATGGGCAACCTGGGTGTGAATAAAAACAAAGTGGTGTTCCTTGACGAGCCTATCCGGGATTCCACCTATGCATACCGTTACAGGTCAACTGGATTCCCGCTCGGTCAGCAATGGGGATATAAGATCGACTATAGCAATGGCAATGGTTACTTTAATTCGCAACAGGAACTCGACGAGTATTTGTCCCGGATCAAATACGGATTTGGAGATCCTCGCGTAGGTGATTTTAAGTATCTCGATCTGAATAACGATGGAGTGATAAACGATAAGGATATTGCGCCGGTAAAATACACCACTATACCTGGAGTGACATATGGTATTACGCTGAATCTGGAGTTTAAGGGTTTTGATTTTACCACTTTTGTTCAAGGACTTGGGCGCTATTCATTTCGGTACGGGAATGATCAGGGACAATATGAAAACATTAAATTAGGAACGTATTTCCCATTCCATTTGAAAGCATGGACGCCAGAAAGGTACGCTGCTGGCGAAGAAATTACCTATCCCGCATTGAGTACCCGATCTACGACAAATCATACGGCAAATGATTTTTGGATTATGAATCACGCGTTTACGAGATTGAAGACAGTCGAACTGGGTTATAGGCTTCCTTCCGGGTGGGTAAATAGACTCCGATTAAAATCAACCCGGGTATATGCAAGGGCCGACAATTATTTTGTTTGGACCCATATGCCTATTACACACCTGGACCCGGAAAACCGGGGATCCATTGATTACCCCGTCACAAAATCGCTAAATGTAGGCTTAAATATAACTTTCTAACTCTTTGAAACCTAAATAATATGAAACATAAATATATAGTAATATCATCGTTTGTGATTTTGATGTTTCTTGTTTCTTCGTGTAAGAAAGCTTTAGACATTGCACCGGACGGGAAAATATCAATGGACGAAATATTTGCTGATAACGACAAGACAGCCGCTTATTTAAATACGTGCTATACCTGGCTGCCAGTAAAAGGAACACGATATTTTTTCTGGAGTCGCGGTCCCGTGGAATGGAGCGATGAGGCGTGGGATACCGATGCAGAAGCAGAGCCGTGGATCAAATCGGGGAGGATGTATAATGGCGACGCATCGGCGGGGAGCCATCCAATAATCGATTTTGACGATGCATATAATGGCAATTATTGGAATTTTTATTGGACTGCCATACGCAAATTGAACGTTTTCATTAGTCGGATCCCGACTGCTGCAGTAAAAAGCGAGTCTGACAAGAATCGATGGAAAGCTGAAGCACATTTGCTTCGCGCTTACTACTATCATGAATTGCTGAAGTGGTTTGGTGCTGCGGTGCCGATTTCCCGTTCGCCTTACAGTTTTAATGACAATTTCTCGAAGTTAAAAAAAGAGAGCTATTACAATGTTGCGAAGTTTATCATTAGCGACTGTGATACTGCACTCAGTTCCTCGGAACTTCCCTGGCGAATAACAGTAGGAAGTGAGTATGGCCGAGTGAACAAGGCAATGGCGGAGGCTATAAAATCCAAAATAATCTTATTTGCTGCCAGCCCGCTTTATAATGGCGGAAACAATTATTGGGAGGAGGCATACCAGATCAATAAGAGATCTCTGGCCAATTTAAGAGCTCAGGGCTTTAAGTTATATGATAAGGTTAATTTTCCTCAAACCTATATGTCCGACGTGGCCTTTTTTGGCCCCGGGGATGGCAAAAATGAGAAGGCTGCATTGTATAATGAGTATTTCACAAATAGTATGGAAAATTCCCCTGGTGCGATTGACAAGGAAACTTTGTATCAAAGCAGGGATGGGCAGGGAAATATTTGGAATATCGATGGTATTGGAGCTCAGGACGGATATAAATCCGGTACTTGTCCTACGCAGGAATTGGTTGATGCATATGAAACTGTTGATGGTCAAACCATTCTTAACCTGGACCGACCCTACCTTGACGAAAAACATACGCAACCCAATTATAACACGGAAAATAAAACTTATGACCCCGATAACCCTTACGTAAACAGGGATCCAAGATTTTATGCTTCAATTTACTATAACGGGTCCAGGAGAAAAGCTTTGTGGAATTTTACCGAAACTAGTTCATCCCCTGAAAACTTTCCTGCAGGTATGGGAAATCGAACAAGGTTTATCATGACCTATGTGGGTGAACCCCAAACGGGAATTGACAGAGCAGTCAGAAAAGCTACCCGCACCGGATATTTTGAAAGGAAGTTTCTTCACCCCAATTCGGGCGGTGACAATGCAGTTGGAGGTGCAAATTGGAAGCTTTTTAGGCTGGGGGAAGTGATTTTGAATTTTGCGGAGGCAGCGGCTGAGACAAATCACTTACAGGAAGCAACTGATGCTGTTAATGAAATAAGAGCAAGAGTCGGTATGCCGCCGATACCATTATTGTCAAAAGAAAAGCTGATACAACGAGTTCGGCATGAACGCAGGGTGGAACTAGCCATGGAAGAAAACAGGTATTTCGATGTGCGTCGCTGGACGAAACCTGACGGGGACCTAGGTGCAACAGATAAATGGGTGACAGCGATGGAAATTACACGGAATTCGAACGGTACATTCACGTATAGTCGTCGTCCGGTGCGAGAAACTGAAAGAAAATGTTATACCAACAAGTTTTTGCTAACGCCAATACCCTTGTCTGAAGCGAATCGCCTGTTATCATTAACGGGAACTAGCTGGCAGAACCCTGGATGGTAAACCTATAACTGACAAACCGAATACTAAAAAATTATTATGGAATACAAGAAAATTATCGGAAAAATGCTGAGATTGCCAGTCTTTCTGTTTTTTATGTCAGGAGCTATGGTTCTTAATGCCCAATCTTTGAGCCAGACGATTACTGGGAAAGTTACTGACGAATTCGGAAGACCTCTTTTGGGTGCACTTATTAATTCAGCTAACGGTAAAAACGGAACTTCTACCAATATCGATGGGGTGTATTCAATCACTGTCGATGACGGAAGCAAGTCGCTTTTATTTTCAAATAAACATTACAAATCACAAACCGTTTCATTCACTGGCGGGGAAGTTCTGAACGTACAATTAGAGTGGGATGCCGTAGCGGGAGATGATATTGTAGATCTTGGATATACATCTCAAAAAGTAAAGCAAGTTACCGGCGCCGTCTCCAGAGTTGACGGAGATGTGCTTGCGCGTTCTCCGGTAGCTAACTTCACTATGACATTACCTGGCAGGCTTTCGGGACTATTCACGCAACAAGGTTACTCAGAACTGACCCGTACTACGACAAGTCTATATTCCAGGGGTATTTCTTCGGGCAGGGGGCTTGCGCCGCTGGTGGTCATTGACGGCATCATGAATTCTTTTAACAGCGGACAATCGCTGGAATACATTACTCCGGAAGAAGTGGAATCAGTTGTGTTGCTGAAAGACGCTTCCACACAGGCTCTTTACGGTATACAGGGAGCAAACGGCGTTTTAGTAATACGAACCAAGAGGGGCGTAAAAATGGATGGTTTGAAAATATCCGGCAGATTCGATCAGACAATGCACCAGGCTACAACGCGACCTGCCTTTTATGACGCTGCTTCCTGGGCGGAGATGCGTAACCAGGCTGCAATAAATGACGGTGAAGCTCCGAATTATTTTTTTACACAGGAAAAGATCAATCATTATCGTAGTGGCGACATGCCCGACAAGTATCAAAGTAACAACTGGTATAATCGCTATATCCGGGACATTACCGGGATGCAAAGAGGGTCACTCCAGATTCAAGGTGGTAATGATCGGGTGGTTTTCTATTCTAACTTAAATGTATTACATCAGGGCGGACCTTTTTATACCGACCAAACCAAGTATAAAAGCAACAGCAACTATACCTGGCTAAATTATCGCGGTAATGTAGACGTGAAAATTAACGACTGGCTGGGTGCGTTTGTACGTCTGGGCGGTAATATAAAAAGAGAGAGGCAGCCCGGTGGTCTGGTGAATGCTCAGGACGCTTATTCTACCGTGTTCCTTATGCCCTCTTTTATGTATGGGCCTGTAACCCCTGAGGTAAAGGATCCCAATACAGGAAAGATTACTGACCCCGGTGGCAAGGTGATCACAACGGACAGGGTGGGCAGTCCCACTTACGGTATTCTGAACCGGTCAGGTTACTCAAGGCACACAGTAACCAATATTTCTTCTCATTTCGGATTGAAAATGGATATGGATTATCTTACCAAGGGATTGAATTTTGTAGGTACGTTTGCCTATCAGACAAACTCGGTGGGATCGCTGACCACAACACAGAACTATGAACGCTGGCTAAGATCAGATAATACAGACGAGTTAACTTTCACCAAAAAGGGAACTAATAATAATACCCCTCTTTCATATGGCAAGGGAGCCGGATATTACTATACCCTTTCTTATAATACCGCTTTAAATTATAACAGGCAATTTGGTGTCCACAGAATAGGGGGAATGGCCTATATGTTCTATCAAAATCTGATCACCGGTAACTTCTCTGGTGCGGAAATACTTCCACACAACCGAGTAAGCAGTGGGGTTGAAGTAGATTATGGTTTTGATGACCGCTACCTTTTAAAAGCGGATCTCGGTTATTCGGGTTCAGAGCAATATGCAAGGGACAAACGCTTTGTGTTTACTCCTGCAATATCTGCGGGATGGGTAGCTTCAAATGAGCCTTTCCTCAAAGGCAATGACGTGTTGACATTTTTCAAATTAAGGGGATCGTTTGGGGTTACGGGTAACGATCAGGGTAATTTGAACCGCTATGCTTACCTGGACAATATCAGGTATCAGGGTGGTGGACCTATCCCTTATCTTCAATATCTTATTGTTGAACGTCAGCGTGGAAATCCTGATATAGCGGCCGAGTTGGTTACAAAGGTAAATGCGGGGGTGGACTTGACATTCTTAAATGCCGTGTCAATGACATTTGATGCGTTCAGCGATAAAATGAATAACCTCATAGTAGACCCCACCGGGAATATCCCGTTATATCAGGGAATTCCTTTAGGGTCTTATCCGCCCACAAATAGCGGAAAATTTAAGAATCAGGGATATGAAATAACCTTGAGATATGAGAAAAATATCAACCCCGACTGGAAGGTTTCTTTGGGTGCGATGGTCAGTCATGCAAAAAACACCAATATAGATGTTAAAGAGGCAAAACGAACGGATGATTTTGCTTACAAAAATCGAATTGAAGGATATCCCGTAGGCCAATTGTTCGGATATCTTGTCGACTATAGCGGCGGGAACGGTTATTATAATACGCCACAGGAACTGACTAACAGCGGCCTGACCTATAGTATGGGAGTGCCGAGATTAGGAGATCTCAAATTCAGAGATTTAAATGGGGACAAGATAATTGACCAACGTGATTTGGCCCCATTAGGTTACGGCGCCCTTCCGCAATATGCTTACAGTGCAGACGGTGGTGTTTCTTACAAAGGGTTCGAACTGAACTTCCTCTTCCAGGGAGTATCAAAATTTTCCGGAATGTATGGCGGGCCGTTCGGAGCTGAGTATGATGGTATTTATACATCACTTGCGGCCAACGCATGGACTCCTGAAAGGCAGACAAATGGTGCGAAGATAACATGGCCTGCTTTATCATTGAAAAGCATTACAAGTAATCAGCCGAGTGATTTTATGCTCATGGACCTCTCGTACCTGCGGCTCAAGAATGCCGAACTATCTTACATGTTACCTTACTCTGTAACCCGGAATATAGGTTTGAATAAGGTGAAGCTTATCTTAAGCGGGCAGAATCTTCTGACTTGGGATAAACTGAAATTTAAGGATTTCGGCCCTGAAGGCGGTGGTTACTACGGTTTCCCGGTGTATAAGGCTTATAACGCGGGAATCAGCGTGATCTTCTAAAGGTGGTGAGCCCTGCTTGAAATTTTCTATCCAAGGTTAAAAAGAAAAAATATACACATGAAAAAATACAGGATCTATTTGATAATCATCGCTGCAGTATCGCTTTTCTCCTGCAATAAGGCGCTCGACCTGCCCACCGATGGCCGTATTGGTATTAATGAAATTTTTAATGATTACGACCGTACCAGGGGATACCTGAATTCCCTGTATGGCAATCCCGGATTCTATACACCCTTACCCTATATGGATCGGGCTTCATATACGGATGAAGCGCATGATGCCGATGACGTATCCCCTTCCTCAACTTATGCGCTCTGGTATGCCGGAACGGTCAATTCCTCAACTTATGGCGGGGCTTCGCAGGACGGACAGCCCTGGGGTAGACTCTTTGAGGGAATCAGAAAATGTAATTCATTTCTCAGGGCCATAAGAACGGCCACTGTGGTGGTAAGCGACGAGGAGAAGGCAGGATGGGTGGCCCAGGCTCACACGCTGAGAGCCTTGTATTATCTTCAACTCATCAAGCGTTTTGGCGGAGTGCCAATTTTTACTGAACCCCTTGAGATCAACCGCGATTTTTCGAAGGATCGGCGTGCCAGCTTCAGTGAAGTAGTGAAGCTGATTGTTGCAGATTGCGATTCGGCCTTAATGGCACCAAACACACAGAATGGTTTCTCCTGGAATATTTACGATAACCAGTTCAATAAAATGCACCGGGCGGTTCCCTATGCCATTAAATCTGAAGCAGTTCTGTATGCTGCCAGCCCTTTGTGGAGTGATGGCACCTACACATGGGCCAACGCCACACAGGTCACCGCCGAGGCTTTGCAGCAATGCCTGGCAAACGATTATAGGTTATTTAATGTGACTCCGTCGCCCGATATTGCCCAGAACGCTTATGCACTGTATTTTCTGACCAACCCTAACGACCGAAGAGCAGTCGATAAAGAGACAATATGGGGTGTTAACCAATGCCCGGTTTGGCAGTGGGCAGGCCTGCCAACTACTCCCGGTATTAATCGCACCGGACCTTCACCTTCACAGGAAATGGTCGATAGCTATGAGATGATCAACGGTGAAGCGCCCATTTTAGGGTATTCTGATGTTGCGCATCTTGTACCGATCATCAACAGCAATTCAGAATATGATCCTAATAATCCCTACGTGGGACGGGATCCGAGGTTTTATAGTTCCATTTACTATAACCAGGCGCCCGTTTCACTTGATCCGGGAAGTGCCGGCATGAAATTTACCGCGACCGCGGCCTTTACAGCTATCAATGCTGTATGCCCCACTTGGGGCAGTTCGACCGGGAGGCTGACTTTTACGCTGTATAGATGGAACAATACTTATGCGGGAAGTATAGCCGGCATCCCCTTGGCTCAGAAAGTTTTTGTCAATTTCGCGGATGGGGCAGCGCTGGAACTTAATTTTCCCGAGCAGCAGGCGGGCGATTATTTATGGGTATTAAGTGATGGAACCGGAACGGTAGGGGTATGGAAAATGAACGATACCCAGCCACCGGCAGTCAGTTTTTTTAAAGGGGTTATCACACAGGGCAATTATATGAGCAGTATCGCTTACGCTCCGGGTCAGTTTACTAAACTATATACAGATGGTGCGAAGACACCTGTTCAGATCATCGGCGGGAGGAAAGTTCAGTCCTACGTTGGGGGAGCAGATGAGATATCTGATTTCAATACCAAACACACCCGCACGGGATATTATCTAAGGAAATATAATAATTGGAGATCAGGACCGGGTAACAATGCGGATGGATGGGCACGCATGTTTAGGCTGGCCGAATTATATATGAACTTTGCCGAAGCAGCAAATCAGTCTGTGGGTCCTGATGCGCCGGTTTCTGCTAACGGCCGCTCCATGTCTGCAAGAGAGGCTGTAAACGCAGTAAGGGCCAGAGCAGGAATGCCTCCGTTTCCAATAGGCATGACAAAAGAAGCATTTGCAAAGAAGTACCGGAACGAAAGAAAAATCGAGTTTGCATTTGAAGACCACCGATTCTTTGACTTGCGACGCTGGAAGGTTCTGAATGAAAACGGAAAATTTGTTACCGCTATGCGTGTCACACCATCGTCTTCAGGTTATACATATCAGCGAATCAAATTAATGGACAGAAATAGCTGGCAGGATAAATGGCTGATGTATCCTGTACCTCAGGAAGAAGTAACCAAAATCATGGGCCTTTCCGGACAAAACTGGCAAAATCCCGGGTGGGATTAACAATGAAACATGAGGCGTTTTTTTGTTATATGTGTTTTTTTTGTTGCAGGCTGCGGAAAAGAAAAAGAAACAAAAATTCCGTCATCCCCGCCTGATACCTATAACCCGGTGTTCAGTGTTGGTTCTGGCTGGGATATTTATTCCGGGGGAGGATACCGTTACGGGCCCTCAATTATTGAAAGTGGTAATGGGGTTGTGGAAGCCTGGTTTTCCGCTCCGGGCGCCAGTTTCGGTGAAGCCGTGGAGCTATTTAATCGCGACGGTATCCATAAAGCGGTGCCATTATCCGGGACGAATACCGCCGCACAAAAATTCAGTTCCTCGGTGCCATTTTATTCCATAGGAGTATTATGCCCGAGCTGGCAGACCACAAATAGCTCCATAAGTATAAGTCTCTATAAGTGGCAGGTGGATTATACATCTACGCTAAAATCTGCAGCCATTGCCTCAAAAACCTATGTTAATTACACTGACAACCAGAGTATTTCATTAGCCAGTGAAAGCCTGTTTCCGGCGGGTGAATATTTCTGGGTGTTGAGCGATGCAAAAGGAACCGCGGGTGTGTGGAAGAAGGAAGGCTCCTACAGTGCTTCGGTAAGTTATTTAAACGGGCAGGTGGTCGCCCCGTCGTTTGAATCCAGGATTTTTATTGCTAAGAGCTCCGGAGGATTGTATTGGGACCAGATCTCTTACAAAAAATCAACTGACGGAGGCAAGACCTGGGGACCTGAACAAATGGTGCTAAAGCCCACCGAATTTTCCAGGGACGAGCTGTCCAACTGCGATCCGGGAGTGATCAGGTTTGGCGGTTATTACTATATTGGCTATACTTCTACGGAAGACGTACGGGGGACGGATAATCATGTGTACCTGGCAAGGTCTGTTTCAGCCACAGGACCTTACGAGAAATGGAATGGGACCGGTTGGGGAGGCAATCCACAACCGGTGATCACCTACAATGGGAATCCGGATTTTTATGGAGCAGGTGAACCCTGTATGGTCGTTAAAGAAGACAGCCTTTTTTTCTATTATTCTTGGATCGATGAAGGGAAGAACGAAACCCGGGTTGCGCTTTCCAATACCAGGGATCCGAACTGGCCGGCGGGTCTGCGTACTAAAGCAGTGGCCGTGGATAAAACGGGTATCACGGCCGCGGATCATTGCGATGTCAAATATCGGAAAGACTTAAAAAAATTCTACGCGATCCATACCGCCTCGCGCCTGACACCCAATAGTTATTTGATTCTTTGGGAGTCTTCTGATGGATTGAGATTTACGCGAAAAGCAGATATCAGGTCTAATTTGAAAGCAGGTCTGCATAATTGTGGCTGGAGTGGTGACGAAACGGGACAGATCGATCCGGCCAGGCCCCAGTACCTATCGTACGCCTACGGCGAAGGTTGGGCTAACTGGAACACCTATTGGCATCCGATCAGTTTCAAATAATGCATTTAAATTTTTCAGATATGAAGTATTTATTCAGCTTTGTTATTCTTTGCCTTATCCAAACGGTAACAGCCCAGTCACCGGGTATCAGCGCAACTGCCACTGATGCCCTAGGCAGGAAGCTCCCAGGGTCCGAACTGGTTGGCACACCCAAAAAAGACAAACTGGTTGGGATTTTTTACTGGACCTGGCATACCCAGCCGGGCATGAAGAATCCGCCGTTTAATGTTACGGAATACCTGACTCGGAACCCTAAAGCGCTCGAGGATTATAAAAATGAGATTTGGCCGAAAAGAAATAGTCCCTGGTTCTGGGGGGAACCCCTCTTTGGATACTATCTTGACACCGATTCATGGGTGCTAAGAAAACATGCGGAAATGCTGGCTGACGCCGGTGTGGACGTAGTGATCTTTGATTGTACAAACGGAAATATTACCTGGAAAGAATCGTACACAAAGCTTTGTGAGGTTTGGACGCAGGCGCGCAAAGAGGGAGTTAAAACCCCTCAAATAGCCTTCATGCTTCCGTTCTGGACCTCCGACGGAGGAAAAGAGATTTTGCGAGAGATCTATCGAGATCTGTACAAACCCGGAAAATACAGGGATTTGTGGTTTGTTTGGAAAGGAAAGCCTTTTGTGATGGGGTCGTCCGAATTTGCGGATGAGATAAAAAATCGACCTGAAGACCCCCAATTAAAACAGGAGTTGCTGCGGTTCTTTACCTTCCGGCCTGGTCAGCCGGTATATAACAAAGGCCCCGAAAGAGCCGATCATTGGGGCTGGCTGGAGATCTATCCCCAGCACGGTTTTGTGAAACAGACCAACGGACGTTTTGAGCAGGCGACGGTTGGTGTTTCTCAAAACTGGTCAAAAGAAAGAGGGTTAACGGCGATGAATGCCCCGGGTGCATTTGGTAGAAGTTATACGGATGCAAAAGGACATGATACGGAATCTGGCGCCGTTAATTACGGGTTCAACTTTCAGGAACAATGGGATCGTGCACTTGAGATCGACCCGGACTTTATTTTTATTACCGGTTGGAACGAATGGATTGCAGGCAGATATGATATGTGGCAACAACAGCCTAATGCATTTCCCGATGAGTTCAACCAGGAGAATAGCCGGGATATTGAACCTATGAAAGGCGGCCACGGTGATAATTATTATTACCAGATGGTGAATAATATCAGGAAGTTCAAAGGGGTGCCGGTACTAGATCCGGTATCAGCTCCCAAAACCATCAGTATTGACGGGAAATTCACGGAATGGAATACTGTAACCCCCGTGTACAAAGCTCATAAGGGCAGTACTGCACATAGGGACAGCCCCGGCTGGGGGAGCCTCCATTATCAAAATAACACCGGCAGAAACGATATCGTTCTCGCAAAGGTGGCCCGGGATAGCGAAAATATTTACTTCTATGTGGAAACTGCTAATACACTGACCCCCAAAACGGATCCCGCATGGATGAGGCTTTTTATTGATATCGATCAGAATAAAAACACAGGCTGGGAAGGTTATGATTTTCTGATCAACAGGACGAATCCTGGTGCTAAAGCTGTTTTAGAGAAAGCCCAGGCTTCCTGGTATTGGGAAAAAGTGGGCGATCTGGATTATGCAGTTTCTGGTAATAAAATGGAGATCAAAGTCCCAAAAAAAATGCTGGGAATTGATGCCACCGCGGATTTTGGTTTTAAATGGAGCGATAATATGCAAAACGAAAATGACATCATGGATTTTTGGATCAATGGCGATGTTGCGCCGTCGGGACGGTTCAATTACCGATACCGCTTTTAGTGTTAACAGTAATTCCTGATCTTAAATTGATTTATGATGAAAGTTTATATGCTACTGTTTCTTTGTTCGTTTACTTTGTATTCAAAGGCCCAACCCCTGGCCGGAACGGATGATCTGGGTCGCGTACTATTGCAAAACGACGCAGTTGGGGATCCGAGGCCCGACAGGTATATTGCGATGTTCTATTTTTTGTGGCAGGGTGATAAGGGGTCTCCTACTTCACCGTATCATTGGGATTTATATAAATTGTTTACAAAAACCCCGGGAGTATTTGAGGATGCTGATGATTCCCGCTGGGGAGGGAAGAAAGGGTCATATTATTTTTGGGGCGAACCGATTTATGGGTATTATCGGGGTGATGATTATTGGGTACACCTCCGGAATATCCAGTTGCTCACTGATGCGGGCGTGGACCTGCTCGTGATTGATGCCACCAACCGGCTGACCTATCCAACTCAATCGGAAGCCCTTCTGAAGGCCATGGAAGCAGTAGGGGCCCAGGGAAAGAATCCTCCTAAGATTGTTTATTATACCAATACCCGATCAGGAGAGACTATGCAGGAAATCTATGACTATTATTATAAGACTGGAGCTCCTTACAGATATCCCAGTTGCTGGTTTTACATGGACGGGAAACCACTGATCATTGGTGTAACAAAAGAAGCGAAAGGAAAAAACTATGAGGACTTTTTTACTTTCCGCGAGTCCCAATGGCCCACGGTTCCAACGGTGGTCAATGGATGGCCCTGGATCAGTTTTAAACGAAAACCTGAAGTGCACTACAATGATCGGGGAGAAAGGGAAATTCTGAATGTTTCAGTTGCGCAGCATCCCAATCCCACAGCAGGTATGGGAGGGTCCGCATTTTATGGAAATATGGATAACTGGGGCAGGAGTTATCGTGGTGGAAGCCACGGAAATCCGGAGAAAGATATTTTTTATGGTTATAATTTTCAAGAGCAATGGGATGATGCGTTAAAAGAAAATACAAGGTTCATATTCGTTACGGGTTGGAATGAATGGATCGCGGGAAGGTGGGACAGTAAGGACAAGAATTCCCGGCATTCCTGGTTTTGCGATCAGGCAAGCCCGGAATACAGCCGGGATATTGAACCCAGCCTCACCGCGGGGCTGAAAGATGATTACTATATGCAGACAGTGAATAATATCAGGAAATATAAAGGTATTAAAGCTCAAACAATAGATCGGGATTTCAGAATCATCGGAAAAATGGATGACTGGAAGAAAGTTCCGATTAAATTTTTGGATTATACCGGTGATACGCAGAAAAGGGATCATCCCGGAGCTCAATCCCTGCCGGTAACGAGATATACAAACAACACCGGCAGAAATGATTTCCATATTCTGAAAGTTGCGACTAGCAAGAAAGACTTATTCTTTTATGCCCAAACCGTTTCGGATATCACCCCTCCGGCAGGTAATAACTGGATGAGACTTTACATCGATACCGACAGAAATTTTAGAACGGGCTGGGAAGGCTATGATTACAGGATTGTAAGGGGCTCGGACATCGAAGTGTTCCGGGAGAATAAATGGGTAGCCCTTCAGAACTGGAAAGCAAAATATATAATTGTCGGCGATAAAATGATGATAACCGTCCCGCGCGCTGCACTGAAGTTGTCTGAAGCTGCTTTTTCTTTTGAATTTAAGTGGAGCGACAATATGCAGAAAGAAGATCCATTAGACTGGTACCTGAATGGGGATGCTGCTCCGGGTGCCAGGTTTAATTATATCTATCAGTTTAAATAAGCTCGAAGGAATAGAATGTATTTGTTTTCAAACATATATGACCTGCTTGTATTTTTTTGAGATCATGGAGCTGAATAGACAAAAAATAAAATAACTATTGTATCTTAATTGAGGAAGCGCAAAAATAAATGACAAATGAAACACTTTAAATTTATTGGTCTGGCGGCGATTACTGGAATCGTTTTCATGATATCCTGTAATACAACCAAGCAAAGCTCCCAGAAAATTGATGTGGCAGCTTTTTACTGGCCTGCCTACCATTATGAACCCAGGCTTGAATTTATTTTTCCGGAAAAGAAAGGGGAGTGGGAGATCATTTACCATGCGGTACCCAAGGATTCAGGACATCGCCAGCCCAAAGTGCCGTTATGGGGATACGTGGATGAAGCCGATCCTAAGGTGATGGATAAGAAAGTCAACGCGGCTGTAAATCACGGAGTGAATGTATTTATTTTCGACTGGTACTGGTATGAAGGAAAACCTTTGCTGGAAGATTGTATCAATAACGGGTTTCTGAAGGCTAATAACGGTAGGATGAAGTTTTATATCATGTGGGCAAATCATGACGCCACCTCCTACTGGGATGTGAAGAATCCGAAAATTGATTCCGTGTACTGGAAAGGGGGAGCCGACAGGAAAAATTTTGATATCGTGGTGGACCGGGTGATCAGTCAATATTTTAAGGATCCTTCTTACTACAAGATAGATGGTAAACCGGTTTTCTGTCTGTATGAACTCCAGACCTTCATTGATGGCCTTGGGGGCGCAGAAGCGGCTAAAGACGCCCTTGAGTATTTCAGGAAAAAAACGGTTGAAGCGGGTTTCCCCGGTCTTCATCTACAGGCCATCCTTTGGTCGGCGCTGCCCAGCAGTATTGCAGGAGTCCCCGGAGATAAGATTGAAACCCAGGATGCTGTGCTGAAGTATTTCGGATTCAACAGCCTGACCAATTATTGCTGGGCCCATCTCCGAAATCCCGACGGAGATTATGAAAAATGGGCGGACTCCTCCGTGGCTATGTGGCAGACATTTGACAAGGATTTTACAGCGCCGTATTTCCCGAACGTAACCGTAAGCTGGGACGCGAATCCGAGGTTTTTATTTCGAGCGGGCTATATCAATAATTCCACACCTGAAAAATTCAGAAAGTATCTTGTAAAAGCAAAGGAGTATGCAGAAACGCATAAAGACCAGCCAAAACTGATAACTATTAATGCGTGGAATGAGTGGTCCGAGGGTAGCTACCTGGAACCAGATACTCTTTTCAAAATGAAATACCTGGAGGCCGTGAAATCAGTCTTTAAACACTCAGGAAAATAAACTTTCAACGGAGCGGGGGACGAATTTGAATGGATTTATTTCATGACAGTCAGCGTGATTATTAGATATGATTAGTAAACTTTATATCATTGCTATTTTATATTTACCTCTAGCTATTCTGGCTTCAGTTACTGAGTCAGCGGGTCAGGATATTTTTTGTATGGGGAATGGCAAACTCGCAGTGTACGGGGCAGGTGCAGACATTATTCAGGTCTTTGGTCCTCCCTACAGTGCTCCCCCCACTTCGTTTGAAATGAAGCTTGATAGCAGTATTAATGTGGTATCGGTGCGCGAGAAAGGTACCGCCATCTGGAGACATGAATTGAAGAGACGCGATCATTTGGTGGCCCGGATAACAGATTTTGTTGATAAGGACAGACCTTTTTTTATCAGGCGGATTACGGCTTATGATGATTTTTCATTCCGCATCCGGTTCCCTGGGAAAATTGAACGCATCCCTAACTCAGATATTTTTAAGGGGGAGGTCAGCCAGGCCCTTTTACTGAAAACTCCTGCGGGTTCATATATCTATAATTCCTATCCACAACCGGTGGAATCCTACCACCAGTTGTTGCTGAAGGGGGAGGTTACACTGCATGAGGGCATTATCGAAATCAAAAAGGGGGAAAGCACGATATTGGTCAGCGGCGGGCCCTCCTATCCTGAATGCATCCGGAATATGCGGGATTTATTAGACCAGCCCGATTCCGTTTTGCTGGAGCGTACCAGGAAATACTGGAAATATTTCACTAATCGGAGAATTAATTTTAATAAGACGGTACCGAAGAATTTGCCTCAAAGAGATAAGCTTCTTCAAACTATCGATGATGTTGCAATACTTATTAAAACTCAGATGAGTGTTGAAGGCGCGGTATTGGCCGGGTATAATTATCACCTGGGATATGTCAGGGACCAGTACGGGGTTTCAAGAGGTCTGTTGAAACTGGGATATATTAAAGAAGCCAGAGAAATTTTGAACTTTTACTGGAAGATCTGGAAGGAAAAGGGTAAGATCCATAACGCACAGGGAATTGGCGTGGATGCCTTTCATATTCATGAGAATGATGAGGTGGAAATCACGGGCTATCTGATCATGCAGGCATTTGATTATTTACGGAAAACTAATGACCAGGTGTTCCTGAAGGAGATTTTTCCGATGCTGGAATGGGCATGGAACTCCCAGGTTAAAAATCTTCACAAGGAAATGCTCCCGTTTAACGGGGATGAGACCTATGTGGCAGGGGGGATCCTGCCCAGAAGTGCCCTGCTGGATGGTTCTGCTGAAGCAACCTTACTATTTATCACAGGAGGTAAACAATTCCTGCAATGGATAGAAAAGAATAAGAAATGGGACATTGACCGGATTAGCAAAAACAGGTCCGTCCTAAAAAGGGTGGAAGACAGGTTTCGTGAAAACTTTTTTACAGGATCCGTTTTTTATGCAAATAACCCCGATAGGAGAATAGGATTAACTGCTCCTGCTTTCAGGCATGGGGTCTGTGAAGCTTTACTGGAAGGCTGCGATTTTTTTTCCTGGACCCAACGCAATGACTACAACCGATACGCCTGTCCCAAATGCTTTCCCAAGGCCCATCTGCAGGCTGCGGAAAGCAAAAAATACCGGATTCAGTCGACAGCACTAATTCCTTTGTACATCGGTTCGGGTATTTTCAGTAAAGAAGAGATTTCAAAAATGGTGGGGGATATTATGGAAGCCTATCAAAAGACAGGAAACCTCCCGTCAAGGCCTGAGGGAGGCCTCACCGTCGGTTATGATTATGGGCTGCTTTTGTATAATCTTTCGGTTTTGAACCGGAGCGAAAAAGCGGATATCTATAAAAAAATGATTTCGGTGCTGGACCGGTCAGGAGCATGGGTGGAGTATTATAAAGATGGAAAACCCGCAGGAACAAGGTACCGACCTTGGGAAAGCTCCATAAACCTTGAAGCAGCACTGGAATTCGCAGAAAAATACTAAATTCAATTAATGCAGATAAACAGCAACTGAAACGCTTCCTTAAATAATAAATTATGCCAAAAATATTTTTATTTTTAATCTGTTTTATCATTTCCCTGAGTACTTTTTCCCAGAGTAAAGTATTGGATCAAAGCTTTAAAAATCCGCCCCTAAGCTACCGCCCCGGTTGTTATTATTACTGGATTAATAATAATATTTCAATTTCAGGTGTCAGAAAAGATATTGAAGCTATGGCAGAAGTAGGGATTGGCCGGGCATTTATTGGCAATGTGGGCTTCCCGGAAGAGGAGATGTTTCTGAAGTACGGGACAGCCAAGTTGTTTTCCAAAGAATGGTGGGATGTTACAAATGCAGCCATGAATGCCGGTGTAAAAAACGGCGTAGATATTGGATTGTTCAACAGTCCCGGCTGGAGTCAGAGCGGTGGCCCCTGGATCAAACCTAACCAGGCTATGCGATACCTGGCTTCCCAGGAAATGACTGTGGAAGGCCCCGGAACCATCAGCAGGCAATTTGATAGCGACCCCTTATTCCAGCAGGTTACCGTACTGGCATTTCCCCAACCCGAATTTGAAAATGATTTTCAAAATAAAAATATTGTAAAACTGGTTTCTGACCCGGATTCCATACGGGTTGAAAAAGCATTTGATAATGATACAAGCACGATATCAACGGTGCCCCAAGGGAGTAAAAACTTTCAGATAACCCTGGAAAAGAATCAGCCCTTTCCCGCGAGAACGCTGCTGATCTATCCGTCGGGGCAACCCTTCATTGCTGATATCGTGATCCAGGCGAAAACAGGCAATAGCTTCAAAACCCTGAAATCCTTTCATTACGACCGGAGCAATTTTTCCAAAGGTGTAGGTTTCAGGCCCAAGGCGCCTGTTGTAATCAGTTTTCCCGAGGCAGTTTCAAAAGAATATCGCCTGATCCTCACTAATATCAAGGGTACCGGTGGTTTTGCAGAGATCCTGTTTTCCAATGCGGCGAGAATTGAGCGATATGAGGAAAAACAATTGGCAAAAATGTTTCAGACGCCGCTTCCCCTGTGGAAGGAATACCATTGGGACGCTGAAACTGAAATCAAAGATAAGAATGCCGTGATCAGACAGAGCCGGATATTGGATGTCACTAAAATGGTTTCGCTAAACGGAACCCTGCAATGGAACGTGCCCAAAGGGAAATGGATCGTGGTGCGTTATGGAATGATGCCCACGGGGGTCACCAATGCCCCGGCCACTCCTGAAGGGACCGGTTATGATGTGGACAAAATCAATAAAAAAGCGATTCGGGATCATTTTCAGAGCTTCATCAAGCGGATACAAAATGAAATTCCGGAAGCAGATAGAAAGGCGTTTAAGTACGTGGTAGCCGATAGTTATGAGACCGGTTCACAGAATTGGACCGATGATCTCGTCAGTTCATTTAAAAAAACTTATGGATATGATCCGGTAAAGTGGTTGCCGGTTCTAACAGGGCGAGTAGTGGAATCCAAAGACAAAAGCAATCGCTTTTTATGGGATTTGAGGAGACTGGTGGCCAACAAAGTTGCCTATGATTATGTGGGTGGATTGAGAGAAATAAGTAATAAAAACGGATTGGGCCTCTGGCTGGAAAATTACGGCCATTGGGGATTTCCCTCGGAATTCCTGATGTACGGAGGTCAGAGCAATGAAGTAGGCGGGGAATTTTGGGCCGAAGGGGATTTAGGCAGTATCGAGTGCAGGGCTGCTTCTTCCGCGGCTCATATTTATGGTAAAAATTCTGTTTCAGCAGAGTCATTCACCGCAGCAGGAAATCCTTATGCGCGGTACCCGGCAACATTGAAAAGAAGGGGCGACTGGTCATTCACCGAAGGAATCAATAACACGATATTCCATGTGTATATTCAGCAACCCTCTGAAACGAAGCCGGGCGTAAATGCATGGTTCGGCACAGAATTTAACCGGCACAATACCTGGTTTAAACAAGGAAAGGCGTTTATCGATTATATTCGTCGTTGCAACTATATGCTGCAGCAGGGAAAACCTGTTAATGATGTGGCATATTTTATTGGGGAAGATGCGCCAAAGATGACAGGCGTCACCGATCCCGCGTTACCACCAGGCTATCAGTTCGATTACATCAACGCAGAGGTTATTGAAACCCGGCTACGTGTAAAGGATGGCAGGCTTGTTTTGCCCGATGGCATGTCGTACGGGATGCTGGTCTTACCAAAGCTTGAAACCATGCGCCCGGAATTGCTTCAAAAGATTGTGCAATTAGTAAAGGAAGGGGCGATTATCCTGGGACCCCGGCCTTTCAGCTCGCCTAGTATGCAGAACTATCCCGCAGCCGATATAAAAGTAAAGAACCTTTCGGACCAGCTCTGGAAAGGCCTTGACGGCAAGAGCAACCGGATTGCAAGTTTTGGAAAAGGAAAAATGATGAATGGTCTTAGCATGGAAGAAGCCTTTAAGGAAATCAATCTGAAGCCCGATTTTGAAAAAAATACGGACGACAATATTTTATTTGTTCACCGTTCCGATGCGGATAAAGAGATCTATTTTGTCTCCAATCAAAAAGAGGGCACGGTTGCGCTTGAGCCCTTATTCCGGGCAGGCAAGGGTCAGCCCTATTTGTACGATCCGGTGTCGGGTAATAAAAGAATTCTTAAAAATTTCTCAGTCGAAACGCACGGGATCAGGATCCCCCTATCCCTCGATGCATACCAGAGCTGTTTTGTTATATTTAATAAAAAAGAAAATGGGCGGCCATCGCCTCAAAATAATTTTCCGGAACCGATGGCTTCGGTTCCCATCGATGGACCATGGGATCTAAGTTTTGATGAAGCCATGCGGGGGCCCTCCAGTAAGATCGTATTCCCTAAACTGATTGACTGGAGTAAGCATGAGAATGAAGCCATCCGCAACTATTCGGGAACAGCGCTGTATAAAACAAAGTTTACCCTGGATAAGCTGGAACCCGGCCAAACCGTCTATATCCATCTGGGGACGGTGAAGGTAATGGCCACGGTGAAACTCAATGGTAAAACAATTGGTACTGCCTGGACCGCCCCCTTTAAGCTGGATGCTACCTATGCGCTGAAGCAGGGAGTTAATGATCTGGAAATTGAGGTGGTAAATACCTGGGTCAACCGGCTGATTGGGGACAGTAAGCTACCCGAAGCGCAAAGGCAAACCTGGAGCAATGTCAATACCATCAAGCCCGATACACCGTATGATCCTTCGGGACTGATGGGACCTGTCAGACTAGAATTTGTCAGGTACTGACAGGTATAAGCTTATTCTAAATATGATAAAACGAATTGATATGAAAAATCAACTTTTCTTTCTGACGATTATTTCATTGGCATTCTTTTCCTGCTACAACCAGAAAAAAGCGTCCGCCCCTAAAACGGAAACGGGGATCAGGGATTTGTACAGCGATACCTGGGTTGCTACCGATGGGCTCGGCCGCACGATGCCAACTTTTGAATTGGCCGGCCCCGTTAAAAATGATCAGAGAAGGGTGGTGGGTATTTTTTATATTACGTGGCATACCCAGGATAAGTTCAACAAGAAAAGCCCTTATGAAGCCGATGTGACCAAAATTCTGCAGAAAGATCCTTCCGCCAGATTAGACTCCAAAAACCCGCTCTGGACAGAAGGAGAATATCATTGGGGTGAGCCGGAGATGGGGTATTTCCTCAGCCAGGATGAATGGGTGATCAGGAAGGATATTTCCATGTTGGCGGATGCTGGAGTGGATGTACTGGTGATGGATGTGACCAACGCCGTAAGGTACTGGGATGAGTGGGAAGTATTATTTACCACGATGCAGAAAATGAAAGCCGAAGGAAACAAAGTGCCTCAGTTTATTTTTTGGGCCTTTAATGGTCCGGTAATCACAGTGGTACAGGACTTATATGACCGGGTGTATAAGCAAAATAAATATAAAGACCTGTGGTTCTATTGGGACGGGAAGCCACTTTTGTTATATAATGGCAATCCCACGGTGGATGCGAACGGAAGGGGAGTGCAGAATCCCAATCCTCATTATGATTCTGTTGCTGCCGCGGATCCTACTCATCCTCAGCATCACAACCCTGATATTACTGATAAGTTTTATAAGAATTATACCCGGGAAGTCAAGGATTTCTTCACCCTTCGTACCATGTGGTGGGGATATTATGAATGGGCCGGAAAGCGGTTTGTGGGAACAGAGGATAATTGGAGCTTTGGTTATAGTATGGCAGATCCGAAAGTGAAAGCTTTAAACCTGGAACAATTATTGTCCACCCATAAAGGGATCAGAGAGGAAGCAGCTGTCACAACTGCACAACACCCTGTTACCATGACCAGTGATCCCATGGGTGTGGGAAAATCATGGTCGCGCAAGGGCGGCCAGCCGAAACTGGATCAGTATGACTTGCCGGCACCCACGTATGTGCCATGGCTAAAAAAGACGGTCAATAATCCTGAAGGATATGGAATTTATTTCCAGGAGCGATGGGACGAGGCTTTGCAGGCAAATCCCCAGTTTCTCTATATCAACGACTGGAATGAGTGGACAGCAGGAAAGTATGAATTCGGGTTTGCCGGTTACAAGTCCAAATGGCTGGGCAGGGATAATCCGTTTTATTTTGTGGATCAATATAATTCTGAGTTTAACAGAGGTATCCATCCTATGAAGGGAGGCTATACCGATAATTATTATATGCAGATGGCTCAGAATATCAGAAAATACAAAGGCATAAGGCCGATACCAGAATCAAAAGGGCTAAACCGTGGGATGAAGATTGATGGTTCCTTCGCGGATTGGAAGCAAATCACTGTTGAGTACCTGGATACAAAAGGAGACGTTGTTCATCGCAATGCAAAGGGATACGGAGGACTGAAGTACGTGAATAATTCCGGCAGAAACGATATTATCACTAGTAAAGTCGGTGTGGATCAACAGAACATTTATTTCTTTGCAGAGACCGCGTCAAATCTGACGCCGCATACCGGGAATAACTGGATGCTGTTGCTTATTGACGCCGATCAGAATAGCAGTACGGGTTGGTTCGGTTATGATTTCATCATTAATAAAGAAATAACAGACGGGAATACTACAACAATACAGAAGTATAACGCCGTATCCCGGCAGTGGGAAAAGATTGCTACTACTGATCTTTCTTATAACGGTAATGCGCTGGAGCTCTCCGTCCCCAGGACCATTCTTGGGATGAATGGAGATAAAATCAGCTTTGATTTTCACTGGGCAGACAACCCGAAGGATCTGGTTGATCCTATTTCACTGTGCACCGATGGCGACAGCGCTCCGAACCGGAGATTTAATTACAGGTTTATTTGGAGTAGATAAAGTATTTGCAAATTGTTCATATGAATGATCAGGCAAGTCCCTGAATAAGGATTACGTTATAAAGAGGGTATGAAAAATTTAAGACTGTTCACGATGATCTGGATAACTTTTTTATCCTGGAGTACCGCTTTAGCCTCAAATACGGGGCTGCGTGTGACTGATCTGCGCTGCAACAATATCACTGATCCCGACGGAGTGCACGCACCCCGATTAAGCTGGAAACTTACCGGTCCCGGAGAAGGGGTTATCCAGACGGCTTGGGAAATTGAGATAGCATCGGAAATGGAGAAGCTGGTGACAGGTAAAGCCGATGTCTGGAAATCTGGTAAGCAGGTATCTGCAGAACAGTTTAATATTGACCCAAAAATTTCCGTATGGAAGGATGGAAAGGAATATTACTGGCGGGTCAGGATCTCGGACCAGACAGGTAAAGTTTCGAGGTGGAGTAAACCTGCAGTTTTTTCAATCGGCCTTTTAAACCCCCGATCCTGGAATGCAAAATGGATCACTTATCCCGATGTTCAGAAGAATCCGTTACCCTATTTTAGAAAGATACTGAACCTGAACAAAAAAAATACCCGTATCAGACGGGCAATGATTTATTTATGTGGGCTGGGAGCCAGTGAGCTTTATATCAATGGGAAAAGAGTAGATTCGACCCGGTTCCTGGATCCTGCTCAGACCAATTATAACGACTATGCCCTGTACACAAGTTTTAATGTAACGTCATATTTGCAACCGGTCAGTAATTGTTTTGGCGTCATGTTGGGAAATGGCTGGTATAGCCAGACCGGGGCGTGGCTGAAGGCAGCTTTTCGTTATGGGGATCCTATGTTCAGGTTGCAACTGATCGTTGATTATGCTGATGGTACACAAAGAGTAGAAGGTAGCGATGAAACCTGGACCTGGAAATATGGGCCGGTATTGAAATCCAATTTATACTTGGGTGAAGAATACGATGCGCGAAGGGAAATTAAAGACTGGTGCAATCCCGGATTAAAATCTGTGGATTGGAAGCCTGCCATATTAGCTTCTCAGGGTATACCGCCGCGCCTGTTACCACAATTGATACCCCCGGTAAGAACCCACAAGATGATTCACGCTGTGAAACACTGGAGAACAGCAGATAATAAATGGATCTTTGATTTTGGCATTAACACCGCGGGAATACCGATGCTTGAGCTGAGACAACCCTCGGGAACCAAACTTGATATAAGGATTTCCGAGGAAAAAAAGACAGATGGGGAATTGGATTTCAATAGTCTGGGTTGGATCCACCATGGTGCAGTTTTTAAAGATTCCTATATCTGTAAAGGCGAAGGTAAAACGGAGAGCTGGAAGCCTAAATTCACCTACCATGGTTTTCGTTTTGCTGAACTTTCCGGTTTTGTAGGCACTCCGGATTTATCTGCTTTAAAGCTGGTAACGGTGTATACTGATCTTGAACGAACCGGGACATTCAGTTGCAGTGACCCCCAGATCAACAGGCTCCATGAACTGGCCGTAAATTCGGTGTTGAGTAATATGCATGGGATCCCAACGGATTGTCCGGACAGAGAGAAATGTGGATGGCTTGGGGATGTACATGCCTATACCAAAATGGCGAATATGAATTTCCAGATGGATAATTTCTGGGCCAAATACTTGGATGATATCCGATCAGGCGCCCGTTTGGAGGAGAAAAACACTTTGTTCCACGAGCGGTTTAACAACACTTTCTATTTCACAGATAAAGCAGCGGGAATCCCTTATATGATCGCTCCAGGGAAACGCTTATGCGGCGTGGCTTCACCCGATTGGGGGACCACAGTGGTTCAGTTGCCCTGGTGGCAATACGTGTATTCCGGCGACCTTTCCTTACTTTCAGACCACTACGGAGAAATGAAACAATGGACTGATTATGTTTCCACACTTGCTACCGACACATCCCGGACCAACAAGTATGGTAAGAATACACGCTATATCATTTACCAGGGCCTGGGAGATTGGTGCCCGCCAAAGTATGAAAATGTAAATTCCACGCCGGTTGAATTCACTTCTACTGCATTCCATTTTTTGGATGTCAGCATCATGGAACAGGCTGCCATCCTGCTTGGCAGGAGCAATGATGCCGAAAGATACCGCGCCTTGAAGCAGGCGATAGCAAACGAAATAATTTCTGTTTTTTACGATCCGAAAATAAGAAGTTTCGGCAGCCAAACTGCCGATGTAATGGCGCTTGACTTTGAAATTGTTCCTCAGAGAGACCGGGAAGCAGTCGCAAATGCGGTTGTCAGGAATATGAAAACAAAAAGCCATGGTTTTTTAAATACGGGGATTTTCGGAATTGGCTGTATTGGTAGCATGCTTGCCCGCTACGGCCATTCAGATGCCGCGTGGGAACTTTTTACCAAAAAAGGAGAGCACAGTTTTGAATACATGTGGAAATATGCGGACGCCACTTCGCTTTGGGAGACTTTGCCGGTAAACAGAACTTCAAAAGAAATCGCCGCTCATGGATCGCTGAATCATGCTATGCAGGCAGGTTACGATATTTGTTTTTACGAAGATATCGCGGGTATCCGGCCTGATAGCCAAGGCTATGGATTTAAAGTGATCCGTTTTGAACCTCAGTTCGCACGCTATTTGTCACGATGTAGCGCCAGTATTGAATCCAATTATGGTACAATAAGCAGTAGCTGGAACAGAACTTCAAAAGGTTTATCCTGGAAAATAAAAATACCTCATAACAGCACGGGGTTGGTTGTGTTACCAGAACATAAAAGGATCTTCGTTAATAATAAATTACTGAATACCCGAGATTTTAAAATCGTGGGCAGCTCAGATAATGGTCTTGTACATTCATTTCCTTCTGGAGGTTTCGATATATCGTTTCGCTAATATTCTTTGTAAAAAAGGATAGCAAAAGAAAGGTGTAAACTATTCACTTTTTTGTTTTCTTAACTATAAGTCTTGCTGGTTAGTTTCCCATAAAATTGTTTTATAAATAGAAGCAGGTAAGTGCATGACGGTTATTTCGGAAGGAGTTGATAAATTGTAACTTTATAGACGAGCTATCAAGCCATAAAATTGTACTTCGATATGAAAAAATGTTTATTCGTTCTTGCTGTTTTGTTTGTAAGTGTCCTATCTGCTCAGCATCTGCCACCGGTATTTGATCAGCATACTAAATATTTTGATAACAACGATCGTGTTACTAAGTATCTGGCACCAGTTAGGATCGTTTGGCAAAGTCACAGTGAAAAGAAGTATATTGATGGTGTCGAAAATCTATTGCGAACCGGAACTGGGCAAGCTGAATTGCCACAAAGAAATTTGTGCAGGTTAACCAGTGATGCGAAAGTAAAACCGTCTTTTGTTCTCGATTTTGGGAAGGAGATTCATGGAGGTATTCAGCTGGTAACAGGTATGATGAAATTGCAGGCTCCGGTGAGGCTACATATTATTTTGGGTGAAAGTGTAAGTGAAGTGATGAATAGTGGACAAAAAGGTAAAGGCGCTACAAATGACCATGCCATGAGGGATTTTGTTCTTTCAGTTCCGTGGCTCGGCGTACAAGAATCAGGAAACAGCGGTTATCGTTTCGCACGAATCGAACTCGAAGATTTCAATAGCGAAGTTTTGTTAAAGGAAACAAATGCAATATTCATTTATCGGGATCTGCCTTATAAAGGTTCCTTTAAATGCAGCGATAAAAGGCTCGATGACATATGGCTTACCGGGGCGTACACGGTGCATCTGAATATGCAGCAATATTTATGGGACGGGATCAAAAGGGATCGGCTGGTGTGGGTGGGAGATATGAACCCGGAGGTCATGACTATCAACACCGTTTTCGGTTATAATGAGGTCGTGCCCCGAAGCCTGGATATAGCTAAAGATCAGACTCCTTTGCCGGGGTGGATGAACGGGATCTCTACGTATAGTATGTGGTGGATCATTACACACCGCGATTGGTATTATTACCAGGGCGACAAAAAATACTTGCAACAGCAGAAAGGCTATCTTTTGGATTTGATAGATTTTATCATTTCCAAGATCGATAAAGAAGGGAAAGAAATGATGGATGGCAACAGGTTTATTGATTGGCCAACGAGTGAGAAGCCGGATGTGATTCACGCAGGACTTCAAGGCATGACAGTGTTGGCTCTTACTGCCGGAGCTGAATTATGTACTATTCTGAATGAGCCGGCAAGCGCTGAAAAATGCCGCACAGCCATTTCCCGGTTAAAAAAATATATACCGGACGCAAAAGGGAACAAACAAGCTGCGGCCATAATGTCACTCTCCGGGATACTAGACCAAAATAAAGCGGCGCAAATTATTGCTGAGGGTGGAGCGAAGAATTTTTCGACCTTTTATGGATACTACATGCTACAGGCACTTGCAAAGGCCGGGAAGTACGACGAGGCTCTGGATATAATCAAAGCATATTGGGGCGCTATGCTGGACTTGGGCGCCACCACATTTTGGGAAGATTTCAACCTGGACTGGTTGCCAGCTTCCCGGATTGATGAGCCTGTAAAAGCGGGCGTGAGAGATATTCATGGCGATTGCGGTGATTATTGTTATAAGGGACTCAGGCATAGCTTCTGCCATGGTTGGGCCAGCGGACCCACCACCTGGCTCACACAACACGTTTTAGGAATTACTGTAGTTGAACCCGGCGCTAAAGTAGTTCGGATAAAGCCACACTTGGGTCATCTTAAATGGGCCGAAGGCACCTTTCCCACTCCGTACGGCATTATATCAGTGAGACATGAAAATAAAAACGGAAAGATTATTAGCAAGATAAGTGCCCCAAAAGAAGTAAGAATACTCAGGTAACGGGTCCTTAATAAAAAATGATTGTATGATACGAAAAGCGATTTGTAACACGGCTGTTCTTGTGATTTTACTGTTGTTTTGTGTAAATGCTGATTCGCAAAAAGCCCCCTCTTTTCAAACGATACGATCCGGCTTCATAAATCCGCCGGATTCCGTACGGCCGGGTGTGTATTGGTATTTTATGGATGGAAATCTTACCGAGAACGGCGTAATAGAGGATTTAAAGGCCATGCGGAAGGCCGGGATCGGGCACGTGATCTTTTTGGAAGTGAATGTGGGAGTACCCCGGGGGAAAGTGGATTTTTTAAGTGACGAGTGGATGAATCTTTTCAAAGTGATTGCTCGGAACGCAGAAAAGGAAGGGATTGACATTACATTGGGGATAGGTCCCGGCTGGACAGGTAGCGGTGGCCCCTGGGTTCCCGCTGCCGAATCAATGCAGACACTCGTGGGAAATACAATTCAGGTGTCGGCCAATGGTCCTGAAAGAACGAAATTGCCGGTGCCCGCGGCTATGAAACCTTTTTTCGGCAACTCTGCGCTGACGCCCGAACTCATTAAGAAAAGAAATGAATGGTACAGGGACGTGGCGGTACTGGCTTTCCCGTCGCCCCACAGCGATTATAAAATTGATGATATCGATAACAAAGCGCTCTACTATAGATCGCCTTATAGTTCCGCAGCTAATGTAAAACCATTCTATGCGCCAGTGAACAAATCTGAAAAAATCGATGAAGCGGCGATCATCAAGCGATCATCTGTCATAGATATTACCGACAAGTTGGGAAAGGACGGTCTGCTTAATTGGAGACCGCCTTCCGGAACCTGGACGGTAATGCGATTTGTAGCCCGTAATAACGGCGCTGGTACCCGCCCGGCTCCTGTGCCGGGCTTAGGGTTTGAGAGTGATAAGTTTGATACCACTGCATTAAATAATCACCTCGAACATTATGTAGGCAAGATTCTGAATAAAATTGGCCTGCCCTCCGGCAAAAGCAGGGGAGGATTAAAAAATCTTCATCTGGATAGCTGGGAGATGGGCGCACAAAACTGGACGGGCAAATTCCGCGAAGAGTTTAAGAGGCGGCGAGGGTACGACCCTAAATCATACTACCCCGTGTTGACGGGCAGCGTAGTGAATAGCCTGGAAATAAGCGACCGGTTCCTTTGGGATCTACGTAAAACCTCACAAGAATTAATTATTGAAAATCACGCTGAACACGTAAAAAGATATGCATCTAAAAGAAATATGAAAGTGTCTATCGAGCCCTATGATATGAATCCCACCGCAGACCTCGAACTGGGCGCCGTTGCGGATATACCGATGTGTGAGTTCTGGAGTAAGGGAATGGGTTTCAATACCCAGTTCAGTGTAATGGAAGCTTCTTCCTTGGGGCACCTGATGGGAAAACCTGTTGTTGCAGCAGAATCTTTTACCGCTCAGAATGATGAGGCTTGGAAACAATACCCTGGTTCCATGAAGAACCAGGGAGACTGGGCCTTTGCCGCAGGTATCAATAAGTTTTTTTATCATACCTACCAAAGCCAGGTTCTGAATGATTCTTTATTGCCGGGGATGACAATGGGGCCATATGGCGTGCAATGGAACCGAAACCAGACCTGGTGGCCGATGGCAGATGGGTACCATAGGTATATTTCACGCTGTTCCTACTTATTACAACAGGGAAATACAGTTGCGGACATCCTGTATCTTACTCCGGAGGAATTCCCTTATGTTTTTGTAGCGCCTTTTTCAGCAACCAAAGGTGACGCAGCAATCCGCGACCGCCGCGGATATAATTTTGATGCGGCTCCGCCCAGTCTGATGTATAAAGCGAGCGTACAGAACGGGAAAATTATATTCCCCGGTGGAGCTTCTTACCAGTTATTAGTCTTGCCTGATTATTTAGCGATGACGCCGCAATTACTGAATAAAATCATTTCACTCGTCAGGGCAGGAGCCACAGTGGTGGGTCCGCCGCCACAAAGGGCGCAGGGTCTTTCGGATTACCCCGCTTCCGACGCACAGATAGCGTCTCTGGTTAAGAGTTCCTGGGGGAATTTGATGGGCTCAAAAAAAATTACTACTCGGACCCTCGGAAAAGGAAGAATGATTTGGGGAGAAGACCTCCGTTTAGAAATGGATAATCTTTACCCGCACTATGACGTCATTGCATCCTTGATAAAGTCAAAAGGTATTAGGGAAGACTTTTCATCTGATAAGGATTTGCGGTACACCCATCGTTCAGGTTCTTTCGGCGAGATTTATTTTGTTTCAAATACCAGTTCGCAACAGATCAATGCTGAATGTTCGTTCAGGACCAGATTAAAGAATATAGAATTATGGAATCCACTTACAGGCACCACCACGAGAATAAATAATTACACGGCACAAAAGAATCGGATAACCATCACCTTGCCTTTTGATTCCTACCAAAGTTATTTTGTGATTTTTAGTCCAGACAAAGTCGGTACAAGAAGTGGGGTACAAGGAAAGTCTGCAGATGAACTGAAAACTGCTTTATTCGGCGGCCGAGTAGTAGATACCTTGTCTGGTAGCTGGAATGTTAGTTTTGATCCGAAACTGGGTGGGTCGGCGACTACCAGTTTTGATCATTTGATGGACTGGACGAAGCATGACAAAGACGGGATCAAATATTATTCTGGAATAGCTAATTACACAAAAATATTTGACGCTCCTGGGATCGGAAAAGGAAAGAATTCCAGGTTATTTCTGGATTTAGGAGAGGTGAAGAATCTGGCGAGGATCAGGTTAAACGGAAAAGATTTGGGCGTGCTTTGGACAGCGCCCTGGAGGGTTGATATCACTGACGCAATTAAAGAGAAAAATAATAAACTGGAAATTTCTGTCGCTAATTTGTGGATCAACAGGCTTATCGGGGATCAGCGCTACCCTGACGACGGTGTGAAAGACGGTAAATGGCCGGAATGGATACAGAAAGGTGAACCACGACCGAGTAAGAAAAGGGTAACGTTCACAACATTTAACCCTTATAAAAAGAACGACCCGCTGAGAGAGTCGGGTTTGTTGGGACCCGTGACCTTAAATGTTCTAGACTTTTAAACCTGGCTTTTATTCCTAAAAACCAGGTGACCCCTCGCAAATAGAATGAGCATCACAATTTATATTGATTTTTAAGTCACACCCCATGCAAATAAATAGTCTAATCACTATAAGCTACAAAAAGCATGAATTACTTAAAAATCAAAATCGCAATGACATTATCCATTTTCGCCGGCATCGGTAGTTTTGCTCAAAAGCCCGAAGTAAACGTGCCGGAAGCATTTCCTTTTATTGAGAAAACGCAACGGGTTCACGGGGCATCAATTTCCTATTACGAACAAGGTCAGGGTGAACCTATATTGTTCCTGCATGGCATACCGACCAGCTCCTATTTATGGAGAAACATTGTTCCAATTGCGGCTACACAAGGCAGGGCAATTGCGTTTGATCTGGCAGGATATGGTAAATCGGGTATTCCCGTCAATAAAGAGTATGGCATACAATCTCAGTACAACTATGTGAAAGGGTTTATTGAAAGTCTTCAACTTAAAAACATTACGCTCGTTGTAAATGATCTTGGTTCTTTACTGGGTTTGAAATATGCCGTGGAGAATCCGCAGAATATAAAAAGAATTGTTTTTATTGAAGCGGCCTTTATGCCATCAGAAAAATGGTATAAGCAATTGACGTTTATGCAAAAGATGATGTTCAGCATGATGCGTAATCCTAAAATGGCCGAAAGGATGCTGGTAACTAAAAATAAAATACCTTCAATGATGATGAAAAAAGCGGTAGTTAGAAAAATATCTTCCGTTGAATTAGAATGGTATTTGTCTCCTTTTGAAAACGACATCGAAAGAAGAAGGATTATGCTTTACGGCCCCGGGCCTGCAACATTTCCTAAGAAAGGAATTAGTAAAGCACAGGGTGATTTTGCTGATGAACTGAATAAAGTAGCCGTTGGTCTAAAAGTATTGAACGAGACGATGCCATTTTTACTTTTTTATGCTTCGCCGGGGATGATAACAAGAACGCCGGCAGTTGAATATGCCCGTCGTAACTTTAAAAACCTGACTTTGATAAACGTCGGGCGCGGAAAGCATTTTCTGCAGGAAGACCACCCAAATTTAATCGCAAACGAATTAGTGAAATGGATAATAAAAACAAGATGAGCGACAGTCACATGAACGAAATAGTAGAGAGAGCTACGAATGGTGATAAACTGGCTCTAAACGAAGTTGCAAAGTTCGTTGAAAAGCTGGCGTATAATCTTTCTATTAAAATGCTTTGGAATATTGAAGATGCAAAAGACGCCAGCCAGGAAATTCTAATTAGAGTTATAACCAGTTTGAGCAGCTTTAAAAGGGAAAGTGCATTTTCAACCTGGGCCTACCGGGTAGCAAATAATTATTTGCTGACTCATTTGGCGAAGCAAAACAAAGTTCGACAAATGAGTTTTGATGATTTGTCTGAAAGCCTTGCAAATGGGCTTTTGGCAGCAAAGGGGTTTAATGGTAACGCCGGCGAACAAAATTTGCTGATACAGGAGATAAAAATTGGTTGTACAAACGGAATGTTACAATGTCTCGATAAAGACAGCAGAGCCGCTTATATTTTAGGCGATATACTCAACTTAAGCAGCGTAGAAGGTGCAGCTATTCAGGGTATCAGCCCGGCCGCTTTCCGGAAACGATTATCCCGGGCGAGAGAACAATTATTTGCATTTATGCAGGCAAATTGCGGCATTGCCCAACCTAAAAATAATTGCCGCTGCAAAAAGCAAATAAATCATTGCATAGTTTCAAACAAAGTAAACCCGAAAAAATTAATTTTTGCGACGAAAGGTGAAGACGTATCCTTGCTGGGGAAGATAAACCGTTTAGAGGATACCGTTAAAATGTTTCGAACAAACCCCGATTATGAAATCCCACTCGATAAATTCGAAGAAATAAAACGGATTTTAGAGTTAAATTGAGCTTTAATAATAACGATTTCGAAATAGGCGCGACGAAATCTCCCAAAAAACTCTAATTTCTTTAGCCGAACAATGGGGAGCTTACTATTGAGGCCTAAAACCTGAACCGAGACGGGCGCAAGAGCCGAAGGTGAGGACATGTACGGACCGCGTTCTGCGGATGGTGGGGCTTGGCTTTCAACCGGACGTCGACCTCTGGAATTCGCTTTTCTTGCTAACCAAGACCATCAATTGGGGTGTTTAGATCCAGATTCTGCAAGTTTCTTGGGCAGGACTCTCGTTTTGGTGGATCGGTTCCCTAGGAATCACAGAAACCCGGAGAACTTTTTCTCAGAAACTTGCTAAACGAATACTTAAGAAAAATGATTTTCATCTTCAGGTTTATAGGGGGAGGAGGTTGGAAATCCGCACAAAAAAACATTTGGCTCTAAGGACCTCTGCTATTATCTTTGCACTCCCAAACTGGGGATGCGATTGGTCGGACGGTGCGCATTGAGGGTGCCCAGTTTTTTGAGAATAGAATAAGGATCGGTAGTTCAGTTGGTTAGAATGCTGCCCTGTCACGGCAGAGGTCGCGGGTTCGAGTCCCGTCCGGTCCGCAAGGCCACTCATTTTTGGGTGGCTTTTTCGTTTATGTCATTTTACCTCTATATCGTTCAAAGCGATCCTGACCTGAGTTATTGCAAAGGATTCTTTGTAGAGTTTGACAGACAATGAAATTAAAACACTTCCACCTTTCTAAAGCCCATACCGCAGACTGATATAGTACAAGCCCCCTACCATGGGATTGCCGAAAGCGCTGGAATAGTACTTGTTCAGCAGGTTGGATGCTCCCAGTTTGATACTGGTGTTCAGATGCGAAAACCGGTAAGAAACCTGGCCATCCAGGGTGCCGTAAGCAGGTACCGGCCCCGCACCAAAAGTGCCCTCCCAGTCGATCTTATCCTGCCAGCGGTACAGCAGGTTAAACCCCAGATTTTGTGCAATATGATCGTTCCCGAGACCTACGTTAAACCGGTATTTGGGCGTATTGAAAAACGATATAAACCCCGCAGGTACGTCTTTCAAATGATCGCTCGAAAGATTTCCTGAGAATAAAAAGCCTCTGCTAAATTGGTATTCCGCTCCGATACCCCAGCCGTAGGAAGTCACTGCTACATCCGTATTGGTCACAAAAGAATAGTTGGACGAAGTAAACGGACTGGCCAGCTCAACCGCAGCCAGCGCCGGGTTTCCACTCCTGCCCCTTGCCACTGCAACCCTCGCGATAAAGTCTTTAAACTGACTTCTGTAACCGTATATGTCAATCAGCAACTGTCTCGTCACCAGACCACGGTAACCCAATTCAAAGGAGCTCATGCGCTCCGGCTTTACTGAGGTGAACGTCGCCTGCTTCAGTACGGTAGGATTTGGCGTTCCGGACGCAATGGACGCCCGGTACGCGGCAACACTTTCAGACGTGTATGCGGGATTGGTGTCGAAACCAAAAAAACGGATGAAACTAGGATCGCCGCCAATCAACCGGGTGCCTGGTGTGTTTAAGTTGATCCATTGATCCTGGGTGGATGGAAATCGGTAAGCTGTTTGAAAGGAGAACCGGATATTGTTATCGGGCGAAACCCTGACCACCGCACTGGCCCTGGGTGTGAACCGCTCTTTGTATCCGTCCCGCTTATCAAAACGAACGGATCCAGTCAGTTTCAACACCTCGTCAAATAACCTCTTCTGTAATTGCAGATAGCTTCCGTATTCATTGATTTTTATTCTTCCGGTGGTATCGGCGAAAATGGTTCCGCCCGAGTTCAGGGCGTACACCCTGTAAGAAGCACCGATGAGTGTCTCAACAAATTTTATTTGTTCTGAAAGGTCAAGCTGGCCCTCATAATGGTACAGATTTGATTTGTCCGCGAATTTTGCGCCGCCATCTTTGATGGTCGTGTTTTTCGCGCGGGTCAGGGCGCTGTCAAAAGCCGCCGTCCCGGGAAGATATCGCCCTGCATCCGCAGCCCGCCGGGCAGCAGCATGAGCCACAGAATCCGGTGCACCCTGCAGTCTAGCGCCGGCATAGGTTCCGGAATAAATGCCGAACCAGTCGGCATCCGAACGCCACTGCCTGTTAATGTACAACGCCGCCGTGGTAGCCGTGTAGGAATCACCGGAGTTTTCCTGGGTGGTATAGGCCCTCAGGAACCAGTTTTTGCCTTTCATTTCCGCCTTATACTGACCAATTCTGAAATTCAGCAGTGAATAACGGTCGGCGCCGGTATATATACTGGTCCCCTTGCCCCAGTACCCGACCAGTGAGGCTTCAATGTTATCCGTGATCTTGTAGTAGAGTCCTCCCGTAGTCTTCAGGCTATAGGCATCATAATTTACCAGATCTTTTTCGGCGTATCCGGTGCGGCTCACTAATTGACCACCGTAGTATCCCCTGGTCAGACCATTCCCAAAAGCAAACAAAGGACCCGTCGCCGGGTTTCCGGCGTAATAACCTACAATTTCCGCCTGTGTGGGAGCCCTGCCCAATTGGGCCGCCAGTGCGGTCCGGACTGCGGAGAGCGTGGGATTTGCCGGTCCGAAAATCGCTGCCTGGGCTATACCGGTCATGCTGGCACTCGCCTCATCACCAAATATATTGACACCATCATAATTAGGATCATTTTGCCGGGTTCCACCAGGCTTCAGCGAACTGATAACATTATTGCGGTTCAGATCCCGGGTATCATTGGCGATCCAGTCATTCGCTTTCATATAAGACGCGGCCAGCTTATAGGCAAACCGCTGGCCAACCTGTTGTCCCCACCTGAAAGACCAGTCATAGAAGGGTTTTGCCTTGCTCTCTGGGTCAGACAGATGCATGATCCCCTGCTTTATCTGAACGCTCAACCCCTGGTATCTAAAGGGGTTCTTGCTGGTCATCAGCAGCGTGCCATTCATGCCTCCGGAGCCATAAAGTGCCGAAGACGCTCCCGATAACAACTCAACATTGTCCACATCCATTTCCGTGATGCCAACCACATTGCCGACCGGAAAATTCAAAGCAGGGGCCTGGTTATCCATACCATCTACCAACTGGTTAAAACGTAGGTTACCGCTGCCATTGAACCCCCTTGTACTCAGTGTCCGGAACGTGATGCTTGATGTTGTCAGGTCCACACCCTTGACATTGGAGAGAGCCTCGTAAAAATTGGGAGCGGCCATATTTTTTATGGTGTGGCTGTTAATCCGGTCCACCGTGACCGGCGATTCCAGGATCCGTTCAGCGAACCGGCTTGCAGAAACTACGACCTCCTGCCCCAGGTTACTATGCGGTACGAGAGAAATCGTCAATGGTCTGGGATTTTCAACCGTTATTTCCTGGGTCGCATAACCGATGGAAGAAACAACAAGGCGGGCAGGAAGTCCAGGGACCTTGAGTTCAAAACTCCCGTTGGATCCTGAAGAGGTTCCGGTAGTCGTCCCGTAAAGAACAATGGATGCCGCATCTACGGCTTCCCCGGTCTCAATGTTTTTTATAGTGCCTGTTACAATAGTTTCCTGAGCAGTGGCCCCCAGAGAAAGAAATAAAAATGGGGCGGCAATAGCAAATAGGTTATTCATGGGCGAACAATTTTTGGGTTTTGTGATTTAGACGGTTGAATATAATAATGATTTATGGCATATAAAAATTTATTTTCCGAAATATTTTTTGGATTTGGATGGCCCCCCCTTTTCGCAGCACTATGAAAGGCTATCGACTAGTTTTATCGATCCATCGTTTTCCGATCTCGGGAAGGATTGGGAATGGCTGAGGCTATTTTTTGTTCCAACAGATTTCTTTGAACGCTGTCGGTTGCAGACAGACGCTTTCTCAATCATCGTGCAAACCTGCGCACTAAAGGAATCCGGGAGAGTTCAGTCCGCTCTACCCTGAATATAAAGAGGGCAAACAGGAGCAGCAGCAAAGTTGCAGAACCCAGATTAAACCAACGGTTATCCCACAACAATATCAAACCGCGGTGAACTGCATAGACGGCCACAATAATAACGAGGTAAGCGGTCAGCTTTTTCCGGGGATAGGGGACAGGATAATGTTTTTGTCCCAGCAGGTAGCTGATGATCATCATGCTCAGGTAACAACTGAAGGTTGCAATAGCTGCTCCCAAATAATGATATTTTGGAATTAATAATACGTTAAGCACGATCGTGATCGCCGCACCAAACAGGGTAATCCCTGCACCCGTCATGTTCTTGTTTGTAAGTTTATACCAGATACTAAGGTTATAATAAATGCCCAGGAAAACATTTCCGAGGGCAAGTATAGGTACCACATGAAGACCTTCCACCCACAGGGGTTTGTGAATGGCCTTGAAAAACCACGCGAATACATCTATATACAAGCTGATCAGCAGGAACATAAAGCAGCAGGCGATGACAAAAAACTTCATAACCCTCGCGTAGGTCCGGGGCGCATTTTCTCCCTTTGACTGATTAAAGAAGAACGGTTCGGCGGCCATCCGGAAAGCCTGAATCATGATGGTGATCATGACAGCTAACCGGTAGATATTACCAAAGATTCCTAACTCGTGCTTGGCTTCCTGCGGAGGCAGGTCTACCACGTGCTGATAAATCAGTCGGCTGAGCATGTCATTGACCATTCCACCCATACCTACAATGATCAGGGGGTAGGAATATTGCATGACTTTCCGCCATAAAACCCGATCAAACCTGAACCGGATCTGTGAAAATTCACCGGTTAGTAACAAAAACGTCAGGATGGCCCCTGCAAGATTTCCGATGAGGTAGTAACCAACGCCAATCTCTTCGTTGTATAAAAAGCCAGCCCGACTGCCGGGGTGTGCTTGCAGATACCGCGGGAGCAAAGCCAGGAAAAACAGCACCACCAGGATATTGACGACGACCGATGCCATTTTTGCGAAAGCATATTTACGCGGCCTGTTCTCCTGCCTGAGTTTTGCAAATGCGAGCGTACACAGGGAATCAAAAAATATTATCCCGACCATATAATTAACGAATTCCGGGTGGTCTTCCAGACTGGCCCAGCGTACAATATGCGGGCTTCCCAGATACAGGAAGAACGTTAGGACTATGGTAGAAATCAGGAGCGATATGGAAAGTGTATTATAGAGCCGCTGCTGGTTAATTGATTGCGAGAACCTGAAATAGGCGGTTTCAAGACCGTAGGTAAATAATACATTGAGAAAGGGGATGATCGCGTAAACCTGCGTCAGATCGGCAGTTTTTGAGGGTTGGGCAAAGATCAAAGGAAGAGAAAGATTCATGAGGTAGCCCAGAAACCTGCTGGCAATCGTTGGAACCCCATACCATATCGTTTGACCCGCCAGTTGTTTAATGCCGCTCAATGTAGAAGTTTATCCGGCAAAATTAAGGAGTTCAGTGAAATATTTACTTTCACCCGGTTGACGCAAGAACTTTTCAATGACGGATTGTTGCAGACAACTATTTATCTTTGGGTGCAGTCTGTATGTTGAGGATTCCGGAAATATTGTATGATTTCCGGGCTGTTTAGTTATAAAATACTTAAATATTTATGAGAGACCTGATCGATAGTTCGGGGAGAGTTTTTTTATCCGCGCTTTTTATGTTAGCACTGAATCAGTTCGCGTGGGGGCAGGCCAGCGAGGGCAAAATCAAGTTCAGAAAGGAAATGCAGCCGGCTATCGTTATGACGTTTCCCTACTCCGCGACCATCGTGGAAAATGCACTGAACGCCAGGATGGCGGATAAACGAATCTCGGGAAAGAAGAGTCGCGGATTTTTAGTTTTTCAACAGGCTGATATCAATGAGATCAGTTCTGTGCCTTTGGATTATTCTTTCAAAATTGAAAGTAGTGGGAAAAAAGATGCCCAGCAGTCAACGGTATATCTGGTGATGGAAGGGACCAGCGTTTTAGCGGGGGATCCTGCGGTCATTGGCGCTAATGCCAAAAAATTTCTGGAAGGCCTGGTCCCGGATGTAGAACGCAGTCACGTTGTTTCGCAGATAAAAAAGCAGGAAGAAGTACTTGCCAGGGAGGAAAAGAAACTCAAGAACCTTGAGGAAGCCCATACAAACCTGGAAAAAAAATTGAAGGATAATGAGGATGAACAGGAAAAACAAAAGAAGGTACTGCTTTCACAAAAATCTATCGTAGATGATCTGAAAACAAAACAACAGTAACCGTCACTAATTTGTGCATGCCTGCAGGTTGCACTTAAGCGTATCATTCAAGTTTTTTACTGAACCATTGGCTGACCACTTCGGGGACGGAATCCTGAAAGTGTTTATGCCGGTATTCATTCGAACTGGCATCATATTCATAGTCGTCTTTCCAATGATTATAGTTCAAAGCCACCTGTTCTATGGCAGCGAGGATCTGGGTGACTTCGTTATTTGTCATGACAGGGTGTACCGACAGCCTGACCCATCCGGGTTTACATGCCAGATGACCCTGGTGTAACTCGTCCAGAATTTCGTAAGAATGCAGTTCATCCACGTGCAGCAGCATATGGCCGTAAGTCCCCGCGCAGGTGCAACCCCCTCTGGTCTGAATACCAAACCGGTCATTTAACAGCTTTACCACGAGGTTAAAATGAGCGCCTCTTAAGATGAAGGAAATTACGCCAAGTCGGTTTTTATTATTCACCTCCAACACTTCGATTCCCGGAATTTTCGGTAGTCTGTCGAAAATGATCTCCAGTAATTCTTCTTCTCGTTTGAGGAGATTTTCGCTGCCCATTTCTTCCTTTAGCTTCACCGCCAGTGCTGCCTTAATACCCTGCAGGAAAGGTGGTGTGCCCCCATCTTCTCTTTGTTCGATATCGCTGATATACTCGTGGTGTTTCCAGGGATTGGTATAAATGACCGTCCCGCCTCCAGGTTGATCGGGGATCAGATTCTTATACAATTTTTTATCAAATATGAGCACGCCGGGGGTACCCTGGCCGCCCAGGAATTTATGGGGCGAAAAAAATATCGCATCCAGATTTTCATCCGTGACAGGGGGATGCATGTTGATTTCCACATAAGGCGCCGAGCAGGCGAAATCTACGAAGCACAGGCCGTTATGCTGGTGTATGATCCGGGCAACTTCGTGGTAAGGGGTCCGGATTCCGGTTACGTTGGAGCACCCGGTAATAGCCGCGATTTTGTTGCTCCTGTGATCATATTGACCCAGTAAGGTATTGAAGGCATCCAGGCTGATATTGCCACCGGTATCGTTTGGAATGATGACCACATCTGCAATCGTCTCAAGCCAGGAGGTCTGGTTGGAATGATGCTCCATCTGGGATACAAAAATCACTGGCTTAAGCAGGGGATCCAGGTCGAGATAGCCGGAAAAAAGGTTGTGGATTTTCAGTTCATTGTCTGCCAGATGTTGGTCTTCCGGCAATCTCCCGGGTTTCACGTAATCCATGATTCGCTCGGGAATCCGCAGGCCCAGGAGTCTTTGCAATTTATTGATAGCCCCGGTCATTCCGCTTCCGGCAAAGATCAGCAGGTCATCACGACCCGCGTTTACGTGGTTTTTAATGATTTGTTTTGCTTCCTGGTAGGCTTTTGTCATAGCTGTACCGGTGGCCGTGGTCTCGGTATGGGTATTGCCGAGCAGGGGCATAATTTCCTGCGTTATCCTTTCTTCGATAGGGCGATACGCACGTCCGCTGGCAGTCCAGTCAGCATAGATCATTTTTTGCCTGCCGTAAGGTGAGACAAAATCAGCATTAATTCCAATGACGTTTTCCCTGAAACGTCTGAAATAATCTTCCGACAATTTGCAAGAGTTATAGTTTTAGAATGAATCCAATTACAACGCTAATTTACGGCAGATAAAGATCCGTTAAGATATGTCAGAAAATAAAGCTTTTTGTTTTCGTAATAATTGAGCTTGCCACCGCCAAAAACGGGCTGAAAATCAAAATCGCTGAAAACTTTGAATTCCTTACTCTCCAGGTTCTTGTTCAGGTCTTTTCCGTAAAGGTTCAGCAACCGGGCAAACCGGTAGATAAGGCC
Organism: Niabella sp. CPT15-335-S11; assembly: GCF_058792415.1. NCBI lineage: Bacteria > Pseudomonadati > Bacteroidota > Chitinophagia > Chitinophagales > Chitinophagaceae > Niabella > Niabella sp. CPT15-335-S11. Next base: position 880,756 of record NZ_JBYTEI010000002.1, on the reverse strand, counting down.
AAAACCTCTGTACACAAGATCCGAAGGCCTTGCGAACATTTTCTTATTGTACACGCTCTGGATATTCCGGCTGGCCTCTTCTCCTGCCGGGATATGGAACGGCGTGCTGTAAATAACTTCGACACCCTTGTAATCAGATTGGTTCAGATTGATGCTTTCCCAGGTCGGCATACCGATGACGGTAACCTTAGGGAAATCTTTGGCCGAGGCTGCAACGCTCTTTAAGATATTGGCTCCGAAGTTAATATCCAGTGAACCCGCTAAAAAAAGTGCTGGCTGGCTTTTGTCCATACCGGCCAGTGTACGCGTAACGACTGCTGAATCGGTCACTTCCACATACCTGATAGGGATTACAGAACCTGTATTCTGTTTATTCAGGGTCTCGAAGACGGTCCTGATATAATTTTCCGAACTCCCGCCTTTCCGGGTAAAAAAGATGAGCTGCTTTCCGGGGTAGTGTTTTTTCAAATAGCTGTAAATCCCTTCTGCCTGGGTGCTCAGCGTGGAATTAACAACAACAAAATAGGGGTTATTGGTAGCGTTTCCGTCATTGGGGACGGTTGCATTGATCAGGGTGATTTTTTTAGCGGCTGCCAATTTGGCCATTTTTGTTATGTCGGAAATAGAACCATTGGCGAGAATAAGTTCCACCCCATCTGCGGCGCATTTGCTGAATTGTTGATCCAGGCTCTCTCTGCCTGATTTTGAATCATAAAAATAAATATCCAGCGGAATATTGAGGGCGTTCAGAGAATCGATAGCCATTGCGGCCCCATGATAAAATTCCAAGCCCGGCAAGGTGTTTTTGGGGAATGAAGTTGATCCAAATTGGTAATTTCCGGCAGCATTAAACGCCTCATCCAGGTACAGCGGCGTAAAAATGGCCATTTTATGTTTTGGATTTTGAATAGCCTGCGCAAAGCCGGTGGTTGTCAAGGTTGCAAAAAAGGCGATCCCAAAAATAAATATCTGGAAAAAAAGCTGTTTTTTCATAAATATCTGGTTTTAATGCCTGCCCGGATTGCCGGGACACATCACACTGCTACTTCAGACCGGGCTCCAATCTTATTCCCATTCAATGGTTGCCGGTGGCTTACTGCTGATATCATAGACTACGCGATTTATTCCCCTGACCTTGTTGATGATCTCGTTGGAGACATCGGCCAGAAAATTATAGGGGAGATGCGCCCAATCCGCGGTCATTCCGTCTACACTGGTAACCGCCCGCAATGCCACGGTAAACTCATAGGTGCGCTCATCTCCCATGACACCGACGCTTTTCACCGGTAACAAGATAGTTCCGGCCTGCCAAACCGTTGCATATAACCCCGTATTTTTCAATCCCTGGATATAAATATGATCGGCTTCCTGCAGGAGCTTCACTTTTTCTTCCGTAACTTCTCCTAATATCCGGATCGCCAGACCAGGTCCTGGAAACGGATGCCTGTCGATCAGCGCCGGTGGAATTCCCAACTCCCTGCCTACTTTTCTCACTTCATCCTTAAACAGGTAACGCAGCGGCTCCACCAGTTCGAGGCGCATCTGATCTGGTAGTCCGCCAACGTTATGGTGTGACTTAATCGTAACTGAAGGTCCGTGTACGGAGACACTTTCAATCACATCCGGATAGATGGTTCCCTGCCCCAGTAATTCAATACCCTCTACTTTTGCAGCTTCCTGCTGGAAAATATCGATGAAAAGCCCGCCAATTATTTTCCGCTTGGTTTCGGGATCTTCGTGACCTTTGAGTTTTTCGTAAAACAAGGCCCTCGCATCCACACCCCTGACATTGATTCCCAGTTTCTTATAGTTATCGAGGACAGCTTCAAATTCATTTTTCCTCAAAACGCCGTTATCCACAAAAATGCCGTAGAGCTTATCCCCGATGGCTTTGCTGATCAGGGTGGCCGCTACGGTACTGTCAACGCCACCGCTTAGCGCCATAATTACTTTCCGGTCTCCGATTTTCTTTTTCAATGCAGTAACGGTATCACTTACAAAATGTGCCGGAGTCCAATCCTGGCTGCATCCGCAGACATTGACGAGGAAATTGCTGATAATTTGTTTGCCTTCCTTTGTATGGTAAACTTCGGGGTGAAACTGCAGACCGTAAACGGGTTGATCGTCCCCGTATTTGAAAGCAGCAACCGGAATGCTTTCGGTCGTTGCCAGAATATCAAAACCGGCTGGCAGGTCAAGAATACTGTCGCCGTGACTCATCCACACTTCGGTCTTGGTAGAAATGCCCTTTAACAGGGGATCGTTATTCCGACGGACAGAAATGATGGCCCTGCCGTATTCACGCTGGCTGCTTTTTTCAATGTGTCCTCCAAATGTTTTTGCGGTCAGTTGTGCGCCGTAACAAATTCCAAGAACGGGCAGGTTTTTAACAAGTCCCTTCATGTCAATTACCGGTGCATTGGTGTCGTTTACCGAATAAGGGGATCCTGATAAAATAATTCCTTTTAAATTGCTTTCTAATTCAAAGGACTGGGAAAATGGAATGATCTCGCAATAGACATTAGCTTCCCTTACAGAACGGGCAATTAATTGCGTGTATTGAGAGCCAAAGTCCAGGATAAGAATTTTCTCGGTCATAGTCCCGCGAAGGTAAAGAAAGTTTGAAAGTGAGGGTTTGAAACTTTGGGTTGAAAGGTAGTTGAGGCCAATGTGGCTCACACTCTCGTCACGGGAGAGGGTGGACTTGCTGGAAGACGAGATGCGCTGGTTTCTGATCTGATTTAAAAAATAAGACGAAAATGAAATATTTCACTTTTCTGACAGCAATCTGTCTGCTTTTTATATCGTGCAATATTCTGGACTTCAGACGTATCCGGGGTAACGGATCGATCACCAACCGAGATTATAATCTGAAAAATTTCAAATCCATTAGTACCGGTGGCGTTGTTCATCTTTATGTGAGACAGGACTCGTCCTGGTCAGTAAAGATAGAGACGGATGATAACTTGTTCGAATATCTGCAGGTTGAGAAAAACGGCAATGAATTGAAGGTCAGCCATCGGAGGGGTGTAAATCTCAGTCCGACCAATGAAATTAAGTTATTCGTGAGTCTGCCTGTGATCAGACAACTGCAAATTGGCGGGGCGTCTGCTGTTAAAACTGAATCAAAATTTATGCAAGACGAAGAAATGTCGCTTGATTTGAGTGGGGCTTCTTCGGGGGAAATGGAAGTAAGGGCACCTAGAGTCAAAATTTCCGTTTCGGGTGCTTCCACCCTGGATATTTCCGGCGAGACAAAAGATATCAGTGCAGATGTTTCGGGCGCTTCTACTTTGCGGGCATTTGACCTGAAATCAGAAAATGCCGATGCAGATGCATCCGGCGCCAGCACTGCGCAGGTTTTCGCAAGCATGAATCTAAAGGCAGATGCCAGTGGGGCTTCTCACATAAAATATAAAGGAGATCCAAAACTTACCAGCGATGCAAGCGGTGCGAGTTCCGTGAAAAAAGCCGACTGATCACAGTCCCTCTGTCAGATACCGATCTGTAAAAGTCGCATAATACTTATAATAAATATGTATTATCTGGTATAAAATGTCTGGTATCTAGCGTCTAATGTCTAACGTCTAATATTAGCAGCTATCTACTATAATTCGGGGCTTCCTTGGTAACATCAATATCGTGTGGATGGCTTTCCGTGACGCCGGCGGTTGTGATCTTGATAAACTGAGCTTTTTGCAGGTCCTGGATATTTGCTGCGCCGCAGTAACCCATCCCGGCTTTTAAACCCCCGATATATTGAAAGATCACTTCTTTGAGTGTTCCTTTGTAAGCCACGCGACCTTCGATCCCTTCCGGAACGAATTTTTTAACGTCATCTTCAGGATCCTGAAAATACCGGTCGCTGCTTCCGGATGACATGGCGCCAAGTGATCCCATGCCGCGGTAAGCTTTGTACTTTCTGCCATCGTAGATGATTGTTTCGCCGGGACTCTCTTCCGTGCCGGCAAAAACACTTCCCATCATAACACAATCGGCTCCTGCCGCCAACGCCTTCACCATATCGCCGGTATATCGGATTCCACCATCGGCAATAACCGGGATTCCGGTGTCCTTCAAACCTGATGCAGCGTCCAGGATAGCCGTCAACTGAGGCATTCCGGCTCCGGCAACAATACGGGTTGTGCATATAGATCCTGGCCCGATACCAACTTTCACAGCATCTGCGCCTGCCTCGGCCAACACCTTTGCTCCGGCCGCTGTACCCACGTTTCCGGCAACAACATTCAATTCAGGGAAATTCTTCTTCACTTTTTTCAGCGCGTCAATAACCCCTCTGCTGTGCCCATGCGCGCTATCGAGTACCACCAGATCTACACCCACCTGTTGCAGCGCATCAATCCGGTCCAGCATATCGGTCGTGATACCAATTCCTGCACCTACGAGCAGTCTGCCAAAGCTGTCTTTAATAGCGTTCGGGTAACTGGTTACCTGGAGGAGGTCGCGGTAAGTGATCAAACCGATCAGCTTACCCTGGTTGTCAACTACCGGAAGTTTTTCGAATTTGTATTGGCGTAGTATCGTCCTGGCTTTCTTCAAATCGGTACCTTCAGGTGCCGTCACCAGGTTGGTGCTGGTCATCACTTCGCTTACACTTCGTTTAAGATCTTCTTCAAATCGTAAATCGCGGTTAGTCAGGATACCTACTAACTTATGGTTCTTATCCACAATAGGTATTCCGCCGATCTTATTTTCGCGCATCAGGCGAAGCGCATCACCAACGACTGCGTCTTCACGCAGGGTTATAGGGTCCAGGATCAGCCCGCTTTCACTTCTTTTTACTTTTCGAACCTGGCTGGCCTGGTTTTCAATACTCATATTTTTATGGAGGATGCCTAGTCCGCCTTCCCGTGCAATAGCGGTGGCCAGTGCAGCTTCCGTTACGGTATCCATCGCTGCAGAAAGGATCGGGGTGTTCAGAGAAATGTCCCTGGTGAGCCGGGTCCTGATGTCGACATCCCGCGGCAGCACCTGGCTGTATGCAGGCACCAGCAGTACATCGTCAAACGTTAAACTTTCGGTAATTATTCTGGCCTCTGGGCCAGTCTCGGGAGAAGAATTTCTTATTGCCATGTGCAAAGATAATGGAGATCCCCGAATTATAGCAAAGTTTTGAATCAGTAGGATTTTCCCGGGACCCGGAAGGTTATAAAAGTCGATACATTTTTCCTGGGAGTGATTCCACAATTTGCTGCATCTCAAGATTCAGGATCGCCATAGCTACCTGGCTGCTCGGTAATCCGGCGTTCAGTTGAATTTCGTCAATATTCGTTTGTTCCTTCTGTCCGATTATATCGAATACGATTTTTTCCGATGGTGAAAGTTCTGTAAACAGCTCGCGTGATTTCTTCGGGGGCGGTTTTTCAGACGGATCCCTCCAGCCCAGGATTTCCAACATCGATTGGGTGTCTGTCATCAGCATAGCTTTGTTATGCTGAATCAGGAAGTTGCAGCCACTGCTTTTCTTATCAGTGGTCTTTCCGGGATAGGCAAATACATCACGGTTATATCCGTTTGCGAGCTCGGCGGTGATCATGCTGCCTCCCTTGATTTCGGTTTCAATAACCAGTGTAGCGTCGCTCATACCGGCGACAACGCGGTTACGACTCGGAAAATTATAACGATCGGGGATAGTGTCCCTTCTGAATTCCGTAAGCAGTCCTCCCTGGGAAACCATATCTCGGGCCAGGCCGGAGTTTACCTGCGGATAGATCTTATCCAGGCCATGTGCCAGTACGCCCACCGTTTCCATCCGGTTTTTCAATGCAAATTTATGGGCCAGTGAATCGATGCCGTAGGCCAGGCCACTCACAATCAGGATGCCGGTCCCGCTGAGGTCCTGCATGAGGCTTTCTACCACTTTTCTACCGTAATCGGTATTGCTCCTGGTCCCCACTACTGCCAGGATTTTTGACTGATTCAAATTTGCGGAGCCCTTGTAATAAAGCAGGGTGGGTGGGTCATAACAATTCAAAAGACGTTGCGGATAATTTTCGTCCGTGATAAACAAGGGTGTGATGCTGTTTTTCCCGATAAAAGCTATTTCTTTTTCAGCCAGAGCGAAATCCTGAAAGTCTCTGATGCTTTTGGCTCTCAGGGCGCCTAATCCTTCAATTCGCTCCAGGGTGGATTTACGTGCAGTGAATACCTCGGAAATATCCATGTGCTGCAATAAGATCTTTGCCTGTACACATCCAATATTTGGAATAAGTGTCAGGGCTATTTTCTGAAGGAGGCAATCGTTCATAGCGGACTGTTTATCCCGCTAAAATAGGAAGAATTCAGATGCTTTTCGTCTTAATGCCGGGAGAAACGGATAATGTTATCGCCGCTTGCCATGATAACCAGGTGGGTCAGATTTACAAAAAGCCCGTGTTCCACAATGCCTACGATCTGATCCAGTTTTGCTGCCAGATCTGCCGGATTTTCAATCAGGCCAAAATCAGTATCAATGATAAAATTTCCCTGATCAGTGATAAAATTTGAGTCATTTACTTTTCTTATAGTTCCGGTTCCGCCAAAACTTCCCAGCATGCCGAGTACATAATTGCAGGCAAAGGGTATGACCTCGATCGGCACGCCGAACTTACCAAGCTTGTCCACATGTTTCGAATAATCCGCAATCGTAATATGTAAGCGAGTGAGTGAAGCAACAATTTTCTCGCGCAATAGCGCACCACCACCTCCTTTGATCAGTTCCAACTTGTCGGTAAATTCATCAGCGCCGTCAATCGTGATGTCAATAGCGTCGATATTGTTGATATCCACCAGAGGAATTCCGAGCGAGGCTGCCAGTTGCCGGGTGCTTTCAGACGTCGGCACCGCTTGTATTTTCAGACCTTCCCCCACCATACGCCCAACGGCTTCCGTGGCAAACAGGGCGGTGGAGCCCGTTCCCAGTCCCACAACCATTCCGTCCTTGATCTGTTTTACAGCCTCCAGCGCTGCCATTTTTTTTTCTGCTGCCATATTCCGTGTCATAAATCGGGCTTGTTTAGTGTTTTTAAAATCAGGTCGCATGCTTCTCTGACCTGGTCTTCCGTGATCGTCAGCGGCGGGCATATCCGCAAACTGCTGTCGGCGAACAGGAACCAATCCGTCAGGATGCCTTTGCCCGGAAGCGCGACCAGGGTATCTATGATTTTCTTATTTGTTTGGAAAGAGTCAAACTCAACGGCGATCCACAGCCCGAAGGATCGGATATCCAGGATCTTTGGATGCCTGAGAAGTTCCAGAAATACTGTTTCTTTATGGGTTACAGTTTGAATCAGGTTTTCGTCCAGGAGCGTTTGCAACGCGGCCATTCCGGCAGCGCAACTGACCGGGTGCCCCCCGAAAGTTGTAATATGGCCCAAAACAGGGTTTTCAGCAAGTGTATACATCATTTCCCTGGAAGCAATAAATGCCCCCAGCGGCATACCACCTCCCAGCGCCTTCCCCAATAATAAAATATCAGGAACCACATCAAAATGTTCGAAGGCCCATAATTTGCCTGTCCGCCCGAATCCTGCCTGGATCTCATCCAGCACCAGCAAAGCGCCGGTCTCAGTACATCGGTTGCGTACCGCTTTGAGCCAGGATTTATCGGGAACCCTGACACCGGCTTCTCCCTGAACCGTTTCGAGAACGACGCAGGCGGTTTGTTCAGTGATCTCCGACAGCCATTCCCGGGAATTAAAATCGACGTGTGACACACCTGGCAACAGTGGTCTGAATGCGTTTCGCCAGTGCTCTTCACCGAAAAGACTCAGGGCCCCCTGTGTGGATCCATGGTAAGCCTGTTTGCATGCGATGATCTCCGCGCGATTCGTCACCCGTTTGGCCAATTTCATGGCACCCTCCACCGCTTCTGCACCGGAATTGGTAAAATATACGGAATCCAGTGAAGCGGGGAAGTGCTCGGTCAACAGTTGCGCGTATCGTACCTGTGGCGATTCCACAAATTCTCCGTAAACCATTATATGGAGATAGGCTTCGAGCTGGCTTTGAATGGCCGAGACTACCGCCGGGTGCCGGTGCCCGATGTTGGCTACGTTGATGCCTCCGATCAGATCCAGGTATTCCTTCCCTTCTTTATCGTACAGTATACAGTTTTCGGCCCGGGTGATTTCGAGCGCCATGGGCGCCGGTGAGGTCTGGGCCAGGTGCCGGAAGAAAAGTTCACGCTGGTTCATGCGGTAAAAGTAGGGATAAGTATTTAGTATTTCGGCTGATTCATCACGTATATGTAGAGCCATACTTGTGTGGACACTCAATTATTAAAGGGAACATAGATGGAGGAAAATTAATATATGAAGCACCATGCTGGCGTGGATATTCTGTTATTAACGGGAACATAGACGGCGAAAAATCAGTATATGAAGAATCAGGCTGGCGTGGTAATCATTGTAAACAGAGTGCGGAATTGAGGCATTTTAAATGAATAATGCGTCTTTCGGAGAATGCATCTCTAAAAATTTAACCTAATAATCCTAAATTTGCTAACATTCGTTTGTATCTAATTCAACAGGGCATGAAAATCAGAATGGTCACCGCCGCTTCCCTCTTTGACGGACACGATGCTGCCATCAATATAATGAGACGGATTTTGCAGAGTAAGGGAGTGGAAATCATCCATCTCGGGCACAACCGTAGCGCCCGGGAGATTGTGGAATGCGCCATTGAAGAGGATGTACACGCCATCGCTGTTACCAGTTACCAGGGCGGTCACCTGGAGTTTTTCAAGTATATGAAAGATCTGCTGAGCGAAGCGGGTTGCGGTCATATTAAGATTTTCGGAGGTGGGGGTGGTACCATCCTGCCCAGTGAGATCAGTGAACTGATCAGCTATGGCATTTCGGGCATTTACAGTCCGGATGATGGCAGAAAGATGGGGCTTGAGGGAATGATCGACGACCTGATCCGCAAAGCTACCCCGGCAACGAACGATGGCAGTGAATGGAATACAGATTTTGGTAATGCGCCCCTGCATTGGGGAAGCGAAACTCCTCTGGGCGAGGTTAAGGATATCCGGAGAATTTCCCGGGCTATAACACTCGCAGAATCTGGTTTGCCATATCAGCCGGTATTGGATGCCCACCGTTGGTCCTCTCCGTTATCGGGGCCTGTGCTATTGGGCGTCACTGGGCCCGGCGGTGCAGGAAAATCTTCTGTTACCGATGAACTGGCCCGCCGGTTTCTGAATCAATTCCAGGATAAAACGCTCGCCGTTATTTCGGTTGATCCTTCCCGTAAAAAGACGGGGGGCGCCTTGCTGGGCGACCGGATACGGATGAATGCCATTTCCCACCCGCGGGCTTACATGCGTTCCATGGCTACCCGCGAGGACGATACTGCGCTGAGTGGGAGCGTACAAGCGGCTATTGATATTTGCAGACGGGCAGGCTTTGATCTGATTATCCTGGAAAGCGCCGGGGTTGGACAAAGTGATACGTCCATCGTCAAACACAGCGATGTAAGTCTTTATGTGATGACCCCCGAATTTGGCGCAGCATCTCAGCTCGAAAAGATAAATATGCTCGATTATGCCGACCTGGTGTGTATCAACAAATTTGATAAGGCCGGTTCCCTGGATGCGCTCGCCGATGTTAGGAAACAATACAAACGAAACCACCTCTTATGGCATGCCGCCAACGAAGATCTCCCGGTAATCGGGACAATAGCGGCGCAGTTTGACGATCCGGGTGTTAATGAACTGTTTGAACGCGTACTGGAACGAATTGCAGAGAACACGGGTGTTTATTTTGGAAGACCGGTGGAACATCATTCCCATATACAAGATACCTACAACCATTCTCAGGTCATTCCGCCTGCACGGGTCAGGTATTTGTCGGAAATTGTGGAAACGATCCGAAGTTATGATCAGTGGGTGGAAGAACAGAGTCTTGTGGCTTCAAACCTTTACCAGTTGAGAGGAACAATCAGAATGATGCAAGAAGGAAATCATGCCGGCGATACGCAGCTTCAAGGTTTGCATCAACGGTACGGGGAATTGGAATCAAAATTGGATCCGGGAGTAAAGTCGCTGTTGGATGGCTGGAACACGCTGACAGAATCCTACAATAAGGAGGAGTATAGTTACCCGGTACGGGGAAAAACAATCAGCCAGCCGCTTACCACCACTTCTCTGAGTGGGATACGGATCAGAAAAGTGGTGTTGCCGACCTACCGGGATTGGGGCGACCAGATAGCGTGGCAGCTCCAGGAAAATGTGCCGGGGAAATTTCCATTTACTGCCGGTGTTTATGAGCTCAAGCGCCAGGATGAAGATCCCACGCGGATGTTTGCCGGTGAGGGCACTCCGGAAAGAACAAATAAACGTTTTCATTATGTGAGTATGGGTCAGCCCGCTAAAAGACTGAGTACGGCGTTCGACAGCGTGACGCTCTACGGGGAAGACCCGGCAGAACGCCCGGATATTTATGGAAAGATCGGCAATAGCGGCGTGAGTATTGCCACGGTGGATGATGCGAAGAAACTCTATAGCGGTTTTGATCTTTGCAGTCCCGATACCTCGGTGTCCATGACCATCAATGGCCCGGCTCCGGTAATCCTGGCTTTTTTTCTAAACGCTGCGATTGATCAGCTCTGCGAAAAAGCAGCAGATTCGGAGATTCCGGTGGAGCCAATGGAAAATATGCCGGCTTATACCGGTACCCTGCCGGATGGAAATAATGGTCTGGGTTTGAAACTGCTGGGTCGCAGTGGTGACCAGGTGCTGACAGCCAAAAAATATGTGGCACTTAAAAGACAAGCTTTGGAAAGCGTCAGGGGCACGGTACAGGCAGATATTCTGAAAGAAGACCAGGCGCAGAACACCTGTATATTTTCCACGGAGTTTTCGATGAAGCTGATGGGTGATGTGCAGGAATACTTCATCCGGAACGGCGTGCGTAATTTTTACAGTATCAGCATCAGCGGGTATCATATTGCGGAAGCCGGCGCCAATCCAGTAACCCAACTGGCATTTACACTGGCGAATGGATTTACCTATGTGGAATACTTTCTGAGCCGGGGGATGCATATCGATGAATTTGCACCCAATCTTTCCTTCTTTTTCAGTAATGGAATGGACCCCGAATATAGTGTGATCGGACGGGTCGCCCGCCGGATCTGGGCCAAGGCGATGAAACACAAATACGGCGCTAATGACAGATCGCAAAAACTAAAATATCACATTCAGACCTCGGGTCGCAGCCTTCATGCGCAGGAGATCGATTTTAATGATATCAGGACCACGCTGCAGGCGCTGTATGCTATTTATGACAACTGCAATTCACTTCACACCAATGCGTATGATGAAGCCATAACAACACCCACCGAGGAAAGTGTGAGGCGGGCGATCGCTATTCAACTGATCATCAACAGGGAACTGGGCAGTACGAAAACAGAAAATTTTATACAGGGAAGTTTTGCTGTGGAAGAACTGACCGGGCTCGTGGAAGAGGCTGTCCTGGCTGAGTTTGAGCGGATCAGTCAGCGAGGCGGTGTACTGGGCGCTATGGAGCGGATGTACCAGCGAAATAAGATACAGGAAGAAAGTTTATTATATGAAACGCTGAAGAACAGTGGCAAGCTGCCGCTGGTCGGGGTGAATACTTTCCTGAATAAACAGGGGAGTCCTACAAATGTGCCGGATCAGGTCATCCGCAGCAGCCGTGAAGAAAAAGATCAGCAGATCGAAAACCTGAAAGCTTTTCAGCACCGTAACTGCAACCGCTCAGCGCAGGCACTGGACAGACTTAAACAGGTTGCCGTGCGCAATGAGAATATTTTTGAGGAATTGATGGAAACGGTGAAATATTGCTCTCTTGGCCAGATCACCCACGGACTTTATGAGGTCGGGGGACAGTACAGAAGGAATATGTAGATATTGCGCTCATTCATAATATTAATCCCATATTCAATTCGCCGCGTTGGTCGGATTATTCCTTAAATTTATCGTACCGTTTCCAGGGTGGTAGCCATTACACGACAAGAGGCTTATTAATTTCCCCCGAACTTTAGTAAAATTTACATGCGAAATAACGCGGATTAACTCGTTTTCCGGTAGTTCCAGATGGCCAGACCGTTCAGCAGCAAACCAAATCCGGCAAGGATCAGGAAAATATTCCTTACGTCATACAAGTTGCTGCCTTTCAGGACAACCATCCTGATGGCCTTCATGAAATAAGTAATCGGTATGGAATGCGAAATATTCCTGGCCCAAAGCGGCATGCTTTCGACAGAAGTAAACAATCCGCTCATCAGCACAAAAATCATAATAAAGAAAAAGGAGATGAACATGGCCTGCAATTGGTTGTTGCTGACTGTGGAAACCAGCAAACCAAAGCCCAGCATGGCAATGAGGTAGACCCCCGTCAGTGCATAGAGTATCGCAATACTCCCCACTGGTCTGATGCCATAAAACACAATGGCAACCAACAAACCAATGGTGAGCACAATCATCCCCATTACCCAGAACGGGATTAGTTTGCCCAGGATAAACTGCCATTTTTTAATCGGCGTCGCGTTGATCTGTTCGATAGTGCCAACTTCTTTTTCGCGGACGATATTGAGCGCAGAAAGTGACCCCGAAAATATCGTTAGCAGGAATGCGAGGATACCGGGGACAATATACCAGAAGTAATTGGCGTATGGATTAAACCAGTTGGAGGATTCTATGCTGATGTTGTAGGGGACAACTCTTTTCTGGTTTTGGTAAATTTGAATCTGTTGATTGAAATCACTTATAACGGATGTCAGGTAAGCGCTGCCCAGCGAGGATTTCGTTCCATTGATGGCATCCACCGACATATTCAGTTTGGCCCTGTTTTCCCGGACGAAATCCCTTTCAAAAGACGAAGGGATTTCCAGGACAATATCGGCTTCACCGGTTTCTATGTGCTCAAGAGCTTTCTTGTAGGTGGGTTCGTCTGCAACCAGTCTGAAGTAACCCGAAGATCCGATCTTGTTGATCAGTTTGCCCGACATTGGGCTGTGATCATTGTCCACAATGACGAGGTTCACATTCTTGACCTCAAAGTCCATAGCCAGTGGTAGGACGCCCAGTTGTACCAGTGGCAGTACAAACATCATCCCAATAATACTTTTATCCCTGAAGATCTGGAGGAACTCTTTCTGTAATATGAATCCTAGAACTTTCATATAGGTATATTTATTTTCTCAGCCGGTCACCGTTCAGGCTAATCTGATTTTAAATTTCTTAAACGCAATAGTGAGAAATACGATGGTCATTACGGTCAGTACCGTCACCTCCTTCCAGATATACCGGATACCCAAACCCTTCAACATAATGGATTTTACCGCAGTGTAATACCATTTTGCAGGCACCAGGTTAGCAAACCACTGAAAAAAGTTTGGCATATTTTCCAAGGGGAACAAAAAACCTGTGAAGATGATGGTTGGCAGCATCATGCCGATCATGGATATCAGCAACGCAATCTGCTGCGAGTTGGTGGAGTTGGAGATCACCAGCCCGAAAGCCAGGCAGGTAGCGATGAACAACATACTGACAAACAGGAAAAGCAAATGGCTGCCCAGCATGGGGACCCGCATCACGTAAATGGACATCAACAGGATAATAACCAGGTTGACGAGAGATAATACCAGGTAGGGAATTGCTTTGGCGATCAGCACCTTGACCGGGCTAAAAGGAGAGACCAGCAATATTTCCATCGTACCCAGTTCTTTTTCACGTACAATGGCAACCGATGTCAGTGCGGTACACACGATCATCAGGATCAGCGCCATTACACCCGGTACAAAATTGACGGATCCATTTTCTTCTTCATTGTATAGCATCCTCGTCTCCGGAATGATTTTGGCGCTTTGCGGGTTGGCGGCGTTGAGTTCCCGTTGGTAATCACTGGTTATCGCCGTAATATATTGGATAATCATTTTGGCTACATTCGGTTCTGAGCCGTCAGCGAGTATCTGTACCTGCGCATTGTGCGTTCCGCCCAGGTCCTGGCCAAACTGTTGCGGGAAAATAACTGCCGCTTTAATATCACCTTTCTTAAATTCCTGTTCTATACTGCTGTAGGGCATTTGCTTTTCATACATCGTGAAATACGACGAAGCCTCGTATTTATGAATTAACCTGACAGAGTGTTCGTCGTGAGCGTTGTCCACCACCAGAATATCTGCGTTCTTTACTTCGGTGGTCAGGGCGAAGCCAAATAGCAGGATCTGCATGATAGGTATTCCGTACATGATCAGCAGGGTCCGCCTGTCACGGAATACGTGATAAAATTCTTTCCGGATAAATACCAGTAACTCTTTCATGTGCTTATTTTCATGTTTTTAATGGCCACATGCCTGCCTGCCGGCTAAGGCAGGGAATTTACCATAAAAATTTTTTTCGCTGTTCACGTGAATTTGCTCAAAAATTTTTATGGACATTTCATCGTCGTTCGTTCTTTTGCGAGACAGGATCTTTTCGGAGTTCTCCGATTGATTCTGTCGCGGTGTTAATTGTCTGTTCTCTTTGCGCCCCTGGCGAGTTGATAAAAAACTTCGTCAATGGAGCTGACATCAAATCTTTGTTTCAGTGCCTGCGGTGTGTCCAGAGCCTCTATTTTCCCATCTACCATAATGGTTACACGGTCGCAGTACTCAGCTTCATCCATATAGTGCGTGGTTACGAAAATCGTGATGCCTCTTTCGGCAGCCTCATAAATCATATCCCAGAACTGACGCCTAGTCACCGGGTCCACACCGCCTGTTGGTTCATCCAGAAATACAATTTTGGGTTCGTGAAAAATGGCTACTGAAAAAGCCAGCTTTTGTTTCCAGCCAAGTGGCAGAGACGCTACCAGCGTGTTGGCGTTGTCGCTTAATCCGAGCGTATTGATGAGATCCCGGCTTCGTTCCCTGATCTCCTTCCGCGATACGCCATAAATCCCGGCAAAGAACCGGATGTTCTCTAATGGCGTCAGGTTCTCGTACAGGGAAAACTTCTGACTCATATAGCCGATATTTTTCTTTATTTTCTCCTGTTGGTGATAAACATCAAATCCACCGACCCTTGCCATGCCGGAAGTGGGAAAAGACAGCCCGCTCAGCATCCGCATAGCTGTTGTCTTGCCGGCTCCGTTTGCTCCCAGGAAACCAAAAATTTCACCTGGGTTTACCTCGAAGCTGATGTGGTCAACGGCTACGAAATTTCCGAATTTTTTTGTCAGATCCCTGCAAACAATAGCAGGCTCAATTTCGCCGGCCAGGAGGGCTGAAGGGTTTTCGTGTGTGCCTTTTGATTCAGGTATATTCATGGTACAGGTTTAAATATTTGTAACCGATTCCTGAGCGATATCGGGCGCGGAAGGCTGTTCGGTCATTAGCCGAATGAAGCTGTCTTCAATGGTCGGCTGAATAATTTCTATTTCCACCAATGAGTGACCCTTTGATTTTGCGTACTCCGTGAGGACTGAAATACCATCCGCCTCCCGGTCTCTCATTGTTACATGGAGCCACCCGCCAAAAGGAAAGCAGGACTCTACTTCGGGGAAATCTCTTAAATCCTTCAGCAGGTGATAGATATTTTCGGAACGGGCAGCATAAAGTTTTACCGGGTAACCTTTCAGAATATTTCCGGGTGTATCCACTCCCATGATCCTGCCCTTTTGAATCAGGGCGATTCTTTCGCAAAGCATAGCCTCATCCATGTACGGTGTGGAAACCAGGATGGTGATCCCCTGTTTTTTGAGATTCCTGAGCATTTCCCAAAATTCCCTGCGCGATACTGCGTCTACCCCGGTTGTCGGCTCATCCAGGAACAGGATCCTCGGTTTATGTACCAGCGCGCAACTCAATGCCAGCTTTTGTTTCATACCGCCGGAAAGGTTGCCTGCGCGCCGGTCGTTAAAAGGTTTGATCTGATCATAGATATCTTTGATCAGATCATAGTTCTCTTCAATCGTGGTACCGAACAGCGTGGCAAAAAAACTGAGGTTTTCTTTTACCGTCAGGTCCTGGTACAAGGAGAATCTGCCCGGCATATACCCGATGGAATTTCTGATCTGCCGGTAGTCCTTTACAACGTCGTAACCCCCGACTGTTGCCTGGCCCGAATCTGCGAGCAGTAAGGTGGTTAGTATCCTGAAAAGCGTTGTCTTTCCTGCACCATCCGGCCCGATCAGTCCAAACAACTCCCCGCTATTTACCTGGAGACTTATCTGGTCCACTGCCGTCACACTGCCCTTATTATAGGTCTTGATTATATTATTTAAAATAATGTTATTTTCCACGTCGAACGGTTTAGAATATCAGGAACTTTTTTTAGGGGAATTAAACAATACCTCCCCGTACATACCTATTTTCAGAAAGCCGTCATTCTTTACCCGGACCTTAATAGCGTATACCAGGTTCTCTCTTTCTTTTTTTGTCTGAATAGTTTTCGGCGTGAATTCAGATTTATCTGAGATCCAGAAAATAGTACCGGGGTATGACTTGTATCCACCTTTGCCATCATCAATTCTCACTTGTACAGCTTGGTTTAATTTAATTTGTGGGAGCTGATCGCCGGTCACATAGGCTTTAAGGTTCAATGTATCGATGTTTGCAATTTTATAAAGTGAGCGGCCGACCGTTGCCATTTCTCCTTTAAGCGCATATTTGCTAAGAACAATTCCGGCGATGGGATTGACGATTTCTCCGCGGCTGATCTGATACTGGATCGCGTCGGTTGCTTTTTCCAGCGGGTTTCGCTCGCTGAGGATACTTCGGTTCTGCGTAGCCACATTTGAATTATACAGATCGATCTGCGCGCGGGTTGCAGCCATCTGCGCATTGAGTTGCGTAATTTGCGCATCTATGTCATCCAGTTGTTTACCGGGGGCTGCATCAGCTTTTACCAGGTTTTGGATCCTGCGTTTTTCTGTATTCAGTTGTTGCATCTGAGCCTGCTGGGTGGCCAGTTGCTTTTTCACCACTTCAACCTGGTAAGCGGAAGTACCGGTTTTCTGGTTCAGTGCATTCATGGAAGCGAGGGTTTGGGCTTTTTGAAGTTTTTGCGCTTCCACATCGATCTGACCAACGACTTCATTGAGCGCCAGGCGCTGACCTTCCTCCAGATTCAGGCTTAGTATTTCGCCGTTTTGCCGGGCTGAAACGATAACTTCGTCGGCTTCGAAGTTGCCGGCAGCATCGAAGTTTATCCTGTTTGGATTGCACGCTGCGAATGAGAGAACGGAGATGATTAAGGATAGATAAAGTTTGTTCATGATTTTCGATTTATCATTTTGAATGGTGCTGACCGCTACATAGCTGATCGGGGATAATGAGTTAGTTGCCTGCTGCATTTTGATAGGTATAAATGGATTTCAACAATTGTAATTCGTGTAAAAATTTAGTCTGGGAAGCGAGATTTGCTGCGTTCAGTTTATTGATAAACTCACTGACCGTGATTACCTGATTATCCAATTGCGCTTCTGCGGCTTTCATCACTTCCTGCCGGAGCGCGATGATCTTGTCATCTTCCCCGAGCAGGGCGGTAAACTTCTCCTGATCCCTGAGCTGTTTCTGGAGCGTGGTTTTTGTATTTATCATAAAGATCTCCTTGTCCGTGTCCAGTTGCCGCTTGTTCAATTCTGTCATTTTCACATTATTCTTCCAGTTGTACAGGTTGTTGATCGGGAAAGCTAAGCGGAGGCCGCCCATCGCAAACAGGTTGAAGTTATTGTCCAGCATGTTCAGACCGGGCCTTCCATAACCTCCCTGTACAAAGGCTGATAACCTTGGCATCCAGTCTGCCTGCAGTTTCTTTTTCTGCGCATCATAAACGCTTTTCTGCAGGTCGAATAACTTCAGTTCGGGGCGGTTGATGTTTTCGTCCGGCCGGAATGAGACAGGTTTGGAGAGCCTGGTGTTTTCATCGATTGTTTTGCCGGTCAGCAGCCCCAGCATATCCCGGAATGCTTTATTGTCCGAGCTTAATTCTTTGGCGTTCATATCCACATTCAATAGCTCTGCCTGCAGTTCATTGACGTTGCTCTTGTAGCTGGTCCCGTTGGCGTATGCTGCTTCTGCTTTTTTGAGGGAAGCCGACAGGGTCTCTCTGCGGATTTTGTTCTGAGCCAGTTGTTCTTCTAAAAGCAAAATTCCAAAATAGATGTCTGTAACCCGTTCTTTTACTGACAGCATATTGACTTCAATATTTTGTAACTGGGCAAGTTCACCCGCTTTCACGATTTCTTTTTGGGCGTGCGAAGTGCCGCCGTCATACAGTAACTGACTTAATTCACCTTGCAGTTTGTACTGGTCCTTACTGATTTCCTTCACCCCGGGAATGTTGGCGGGGATACGGGTTACATCACTTTGATAGGTGGCCTGTCCGCCAATAGAGAATTGGGGCAGATAAGCTTTGTTGGCGTTTTGAAGTGAGTAATCCGTACTTTTTTTGATCAGGTCGTACTTTTTGATCAACGGGTAATTGGTCCTCGCCGATCGCCAGGCCTCCTCCAGGGAAAAATCCTGTGCGAAGGCTGTATGGGCGGCGGCCAAAAAAATTAGAAAGGAAGCAAACCTCTTCATAGCGTTTTAAGTTTAATCGTTTGATTAATCGGGTATATAAAAATATTAATGTTTTTGGTACATAGCTTCAATCCATATTGGTATCAGCGCTTTTCGCTCCTCCATCAGTTCAGGGAAATTTTCGCTAACTGGTTTGAAGATCATTTCCAGCGCAGGCCGCATAACGAATGGATATATGCACAAGCCGAGCACGTTCATGAAAAAGTGCTCGAACCTGACTTCCGGAAACCTTTCGTTAAATTGTCTTAGCAGCGCTGAGTTTTGAATGATATTGGCTCCTCTGATTATTTTGGAGACTTGCTGTGTTTCGGTCTGCAGGGCATTCAACACAAAAAGCGGCAGATCGGGATTTTCGTTGAGCAGGTTGATGTACTTTTCTGAAATAATTTGCACTTTTTCCTGCAGGGAGGTGTTCTCATCCACGATGTCCGGGACTACGGTCATGAAAAAATGCCCAAGCTTCTCAAGCATGATTATTTCAAATAAGTTTTTTTTGCTCCTAAAATAATAATTCAAAAGCGCCAGGTTGATACCGGCTTCCTCGGCAATGTCGCGGGTACGGGTTGCGGCAAACCCCCTTTTCATAAATACTTTCCGGGCTGCTTCTTTTATCTTTTCCTCTGTGGAAAGCTCCTCCTGTCTTTTTAATTCATTTTTCATTTTCAATCAAAAAATTGATTTAAAAATATGATTTAATCAATTGTTTAAAGCAAATGTATAACAATTCAGATACGGGTTTTGAATTTCAAATGTTAAAATTGTCTTAAAACGTTTTTGACGGATTGGATATATTGACCACCAAAAAGTAGTGAATGAACCAGTAAAGGGTATAATTGTGTATATGGCAGACGACCCTGCCAGTCCTTTTCCAGAGGATAAGAAGCCTGGTATGACCTATAAAAATCCAAATCAAAACCGCCAAAGAGCCGCGTCATGCCCAGATCCATTTCCCGGTGACCGTAATGAACAGCAGGATCAAATATCGCCGCGTGCCCATTGGCAGCAACCATATAATTGCCCGACCATAGATCCCCGTGCAGCAGGGCGGGGGGCTCCTCGGGAAATATTTCTGCAATATGCTTACAGAAATTTTCTGCAGAGAGAAGATCCGATTTTGAAAAATCTCTCCGTTCAAAAAGTTGTTTGGCAGCCGGGAGGATCCTGCTTTGCGCATAGAAAACGGACCAGCTCTCCGCACGCGAATTGACCTGCACCATACTGCCAATATAATTGTCCTCCGTAAAACCAAAAAAAGGTTGCTGAACCTTATGCATTTCAGCCAGTCGGGCTCCAAATGATTCCCAAAAATTCACCGACTGTCGACCTTTTGCGATCCATTGCAACAATAGAAACTGTTGGTCCCCGGAAATACCATGACGGATAACCTCGGGAACAAACAACGAAGACCCGTCATTCAGTACATTTAGCCCATGGGCCTCCTTTTCAAACATCCCCGGAAAACGACCAGCGTCATTCAATTTCAAAAAATATTTTTCACCGCCTGCATCTTCTATCTGAAACGCCGAATTGATATCGCCGCCGTAAACCGGTCGTGAACTCACCGTGCCGGGAACCACCGTTTGTATCAGCTCCTCCCGTGAATCCTGCATTTTTTGTCCATTCATATTTGTTTTTTATTTCTAAAGAAAAAAAAGATATCTTTATAGATTAAACTCTTTTTTTATGGGAAATAAACGATTTTTTGTCATTGTAGCTTTTATCTTTTTTACCGGTGCCGTATTCGCCCAGTCGAAATTTGCCTGGAAACAAGCCACTTCAGGCGGTTACACCTACAAATACGTGACCAACGATCCGATGAAGGCCAGGTTCTATACGCTCAAGAACGGACTCACTGTGATACTGAGCCCAACTGCCAAAGAACCCCGGATTCAATGTTATGTGGCGGTGAAAGCCGGCAGTAAAACAGACCCGGCCGATCACACAGGACTCGCTCATTACCTGGAACACATGTTATTTAAAGGTACCGATAAATACGGCTCACTCGATTGGAGCCGCGAAAAACCTCAACTGGAACTGATCAATGCGTTGTACAAAAAATATAACACAACGACTGATGAAACCCTGCGCAGAGATATCTACAGGCAAATCGACAGCGTAAGTGGCGTGGCCAGCAGGTTTGCGATCGCTAATGAATACGATAAAATGATGAGCGCCATGGGAGCACAGGGTACAAACGCATTTACGTCTTTCGAACAGACGGTCTATACCGACGATGTTCCGGCCTCGGCGATCAATAAATACCTGGCCGTGCAGTCTGAGCGATTCCGCAACCCGGTTTTTCGTATTTTCCACACTGAACTGGAAGCCGTGTACGAAGAGAAAAACCGCAGCCTGGATAATGACAGCCGCAAGATCTTCGAGACTTTATTTGCGGCGCTGTTCAAAAATCACAACTACGGTAAACAGACCACCATCGGTACCATCGAACACTTGAAGAATCCATCGCTGGAAGCTATCAGAAATTATTTCAATACGTACTATGTTCCTAATAACATGGGCATCATTATGAGCGGGGATTTTAATCCGGACCTCCTGATCAGGCAGATCGACCAGTCATTTGCCTTCATGAAAGAAAGACCGGTTACGCCGTACAAGGCCGCAGGCGAAGTACACTTCAGTAATCCCGAAGTTTACACGGTCATGGGGCCCGATGCGGAAAGTGTAACGATCGGCTACCGGCTTCCTGGTAACCAAAGCCGCGACCTGCCGGTCATGAATCTGATCGGCTCCATATTGACCAACGGCAGAGCTGGTCTGATGGACCTGAACCTGGTGAAGAAACAAAAACTACTGTATGCATCAGCATCCACGTTTACACTGATCGATCATGGCGTATTATACCTCAGAGGAAATGCCACGAAAGGTCAGTCACTCGAAGAAGTTAAAAATTTGCTTTTAGGAGAGATAGCAAATTTGAAACAAGGGAATTTTGACGACGACCTGTTGCTGTCCATCATTAACAATGAGAAGAAAAGACAGATTCTGGTCACCGAAAGTTACGGCGCCCGGGCCGGCTACCTGATGAATGCTTTTACCAATGAACTCGATTGGAAAGACAGGGTTGCTTCGGCGGATGATCTCTCAAAAATCACCAAAAAAGATATTACGGCATTTGCCAACAAATATTTAGTGGGTGATTATGTGGTGGTATTTAAAAAGCAGGGTGAGGATAAAAATGTGGTCAAGATAGATAAGCCGCCCATCCATCCGGTAGAAACAAATCCAAAGGCGCAATCCGATTTCGTAAAAGCGATCAACAAAATGCCTGAATCCCCGATCAGGCCTGTGTGGCTGGATTATAACAAAGATCTGCAGAAATCGACAGCCGGGCCGGCGGAGATCCTCTACGTTCAAAATAAAGACAACAGCATTTTCAGGTTGCGTTACCGCTATGAACTGGGGACCTGGAACGATCAACAACTCGGACTAGCCGCACAATACCTGCAATTCCTGGGTACCGATAAACTGAGTGCTGAGTTCATCTCTAAAGAATTCTATAAAATTGCATGCAGTTTTAGCGTTTCCGCCGGTAATGAATATACAACCGTGACCCTGGAAGGTATCCAGGAGAATATGCCTAAAGCAGTTCGTCTGTTTGAAGACCTGCTGGCGAATTGTAAACCGGACGACCAGGCGCTGCAGTCTCTCAAAGCAAGGATTCTGAAAAGCAGGGCCGACGCGAAGTTGAACAAATCTGCGATTCTCAGCGGATTACTTAATTATGCGCGCTACGGCGAGAAGAATCCGTTTAACGATGTCATCTCCAATGCAGATCTGGAACAAATCAGTTCGGCGGAATTGGTAAGCTTATTGTACAACCTCAACAAATATCCACACAAAATTCTGTACTATGGTCCCCAGTCACTGCCGGCGTTTACGGCAAGTTTGAAGTCACTTCATAACCTGCCAGTAAGCTTCACCACGGTTCCGGCAAAAAAGGAATACAAACCGGCGCAACAGCAGACCAACCAGGTTTATTTCACAGATTACGACATGGTACAATCCGAGATCAGATGGGTTAGAAACAATAATCTGTATGACCCTGAAGAGGAAACGGTGGTGACGGTGTTCAACAATTATTTTGGTGGCGGTATGGGCAGCCTGGTGTTTCAGACCATCAGGGAAAGTAAGGCGCTCGCCTATTCCACATCGGCCTACTACGTGACGCCATCAAAAAAAGAGGATCCCTATTTTGTTACAGCCTATGTGGGAAGCCAGGCAGACAAGTTTAAGGAAGCAACGACAGCCATGAACGAGTTGCTCAATAACCTGCCCGAATTGCCCGAGAACCTAACGCTCGCCAGGACCAGCGCAAAGAAAGATCTGGAAACACAGCGCATCGTGCAGGATGACATCATTTTTAATTACCTGGGCGCACAACAAAAAGGTCTCCAAGATGATATACGGAAAAAGATTTATGGGTCGATCGACCAGATCGGATATAAAGAATTAAAAGATTTTCACAATCGCAACCTGGCATCGAAGCCATTCACTTATTGCATCGTTGCATCTGAAAAGAAACTGGATAAAAGTGAACTGGAGAAATTGGGTACGGTTAAGAAAATTGAACTGAATGAGGTTTTTGGATATTAATGTGAACGGTTCCTGAAATAATCCATCCCGACGAAAAACATGTGAACCGGGCGCAATCCTTTCGTCCGGTTTTTGCCTACATTTCGTCCGAGGCATCTTGCAAGAAATGTAACCACGCTATCAGTATAAGACGCAAAAACCTCCTTTTTCCATAATTTCACCGGCAGTTTTGCCGGTTTTGCCGTTTTTTCAGTTATTTAGGTACCCATAGTCAACTCTTTGTGGTAATTTGAGGGTTACTTTGAGAAATTTAAGGAATAATGATCCTGACAGGCACTATTATTTTTAACGCGGAACGTCCACAAGATTAACAGGCTTTAAGCGGCATGGAAAATTCAACAGTAAACGGATATACCTTAAGGTACAAGCTTGGAGAGGGGGGAATGGCAGAGGTTTGGTACGCGGAAAATAGTTTACACAAACCTGCTGCGGTTAAGCTTCTTCAGAAAAGACTGTTTCATGTTCCCGAGGTAGTCTCCCGGTTTGAAAACGAAGCCCGGCTGATGGTGCAGCTAAATCACCCTCACATCCGGAATGTGTATGATTTTGCAACCCTGGACGATCGTCCCTGTATGATCATGGAATACCTGGAGGGGAAGGACCTCTCACACAGGCTGAAAGACGGCGAGAGATTTAGTTCTCAACAATTGGTTACCTGGTGGAACGACCTGGTGGATGCGCTTCAGTACACACATCGTAAGAATATTATTCACCGCGATATCAAACCATCGAATCTTTTTGTCACGGAAGATGGTCAGATCAAAGTACTTGATTTTGGCATCGCCAAGCTAAGGGATAATATTTCAGTCACCCAAACGGGTTCGCGGATGGGAACGCTGATGTACATGAGTCCTGAGCAAGTGTATGATATTAAAAATCTCACCTACAAAACTGATATCTATTCACTTGCGGTGACTTTTTTTCACCTGGTTACCGGGCAGGCTCCGTACGATACGACCCGGTTCTCTGATTTCGAAGTGCAGGAGCGCATTGTACGCAAGGATCTAGACACTTCCAGGTTGCCTGAACCCTGGCGGAGCCTGCTTCCGGGGTACCTGGCTAAGAACGCCTTGGAGAGGCGCGAACTTCAAAAGATCGGGAACAGTGTTAGTGAGGCTGATCAAACGTTAATCCAGGTCGCCCCACCTATATCAGGACACACTGCCGTTCAGCCCTATCCGATGGTCCGTGACAGACCGAAAAGCCGGACAGGAAGCGTTGTGATTGGCATTATAGCCGTGTTGGCGGTGGCAGGATTGCTGGCGTTGGCGTTGAATAAGAAAATGGTATCAGACCTTTTTGGAAACCGGAGTACGCCAAAGAAGATTGAAAAGACCGTTTCCACCAGAAAACCCGCGCCCGCAAAGACTCCGCCCCCTGAGCTGAAACCCGACACCACTGTTTCAACGGGTGCAGATGGGACCAGAGATCAGGTAGTCACCAGCGTTGATCTTGATGCGAAAGAAAACATGATCAAAGAATTTCTGAATGATTATTATCACAGTAGAAGTGATTGCAGCACGCTAAGTCGTTTCTTTGGAGATACCGTAAAACAGTATTACAGCCAGGCCGACAAACCATTGGAACAGATTGTAAAAGAGTGTGAGCGATACCACAATAAATGGAAATTTACAGAAGCGAACATCAATGATGCGACCTATTCATTTACGCATAGCCAGGATGGCAATGTACTTGTGGATTTTAATATGCTCTATAAAATAAAACAAAATGAAGCCGATGACTGGATCCCCTATAATATAGATGTGTCGGCAGTTGTGGACGGACAAATGAAGATTACGCGGATTGTCGAGCGGAAAATTGAAAAGTTATGATGTGTAGCCAGAAAAGGAAGCATTGGGGATGAACAAAAAAAAATAATTAGCAAATTAGCATTCAACAATGTTTGAGAAAATAAAAAAATGGCTTCTTCCCTACGAAGAAGAGGAAGAAAAAAGACTGACCAATCAGGCACTGGTAGATCAGGTAGTGTCTTCTTTTAAAGAGACCATCGCCAGGGAGTCGTTTAATCGAAGAATGATGTACGATTGCAGCTATCTGATATTGATGCGCCCGGAAGACTATCGTCATGCTGAATTGAGGCTGGCCGGTATTACCCAGGGAATCTTAGATGAATTTTATGAGTACATCCAGCTAATGAAAAACCAGTATCCGCGTTTTGAGCCGATTGGTAATTTTTGGGATTTTCAGTATAGTCCTGCTGAGCAAGGCATTAACAATGAAGACATCGAACCTGGATTCGTGCAGGTCATCAGTGCGCCCACGTCGGAAAAATCCTGGGCCGAATTGTCGTCTGAGCAGATCAAAGTATCCATCAGCAGCAAGCATTCCAAGTATTCGCGTTATGATCTGAATCCGGATACATTTTCCAATATTGATATTCTATCCAAAGGGCATTTCAGGGTAAAGTTCAATCGTGAATTGCTGGGTAATGTAGCGCCTGCGCCAGGTGCGAATACAGCAGCGTCTGAACCCTCCGGCCAGAAGGACAGGCTGGCGACCATACAATTCGTCCTCCAGAAGCAGCGGTATAGTTTCCCGATGCGCGAGCGGCAGTTAAAGATCACGAAAGCTATTCCGGGGATGGCCAGCACGTCCACCTTATTGTGTATTGACGAACCCAGTGGCAGTCTGCAGAAAGAACATATTATGATAAAATATGAGGAGCCTGCCAGGGCTTTCTATATAGCGCTTTTTGCCGATGCTTTCGTCAATGAACAGTCTCTCCAGTTGAGCCGGGCCGGTGAGAACCCCATCTGGCATCCGCTGAAAAACGACTCGACGATCGTATGTGGAATATTTCAGATAGATTTTAAAGCGGCGTAGCGGATGATAGCGATACTCATGATACTGTTTATCCTGCTCGTTTTTTACATGCAGACAAAAACTAAAGCATGAACAGAAAAATTCAGTCGGCCGTACAAACCGACATCGGCCGGAAACGCGAGGAAAATGAAGATAATTTTGTCTGGATCCCCGAATTATGGAGTAAGCCCGGCATGGCCCTGGTTGGCGCCATTGACGGAGTAGGTGGTTATGAGGGTGGTGCGGAAGCCGCACAGATTGCACGTACAACCATTGAAAATTATTTCAATCATTTTAGTTTCGGTCCCCCTCTTCAATTGCTTCGGGAAGCCGTGATCGCCGCTAATAATCAGATTCACGGGAAGAGGACTTCTCAGCCCGACCTGAACCGTATGAGCTGTGTGCTTACAACCGCGATCCTGGATGCGGATAGGGAAATGATGTATATCGGGCATATCGGTGACAGCCGTGGTTATGTGTACAGAGATGGTGAGATGCTGAAGCTTACCAAAGATCATTCCACCGTGGGCCAGTTGGAGGACAAAGGTTATTTGACAGAGGAGGAGGCTATGCACCATCCGAGACGCAATGAGATCAATAAAATGTTGGGTGACGTGTTACTAGACCCGGCAGATACAGGAGGCTATATTGAGATGAGTGAGCACAGTTTCCTGCCGGGCGACATCGCTCTGTTTTGCAGCGATGGCCTGACCGATCTGGTGAACCGGGCCGGTATGGCGGAAGTGCTCGGACAGGATCTGCCACTTAAGGAGAAGCTGCAATTGCTGATCGACCGTGCTAATGAAGCAGGTGGAAAAGATAATATTACCGTGGCACTGGCCAGCTATACTGCCAGGAAATCTGATCGAAAAAAGATCTATAAGCGGGCTATTGAAGTACCGATTCAGGGCGAAGAAAAAGCGGCAGGTTCCGGGCGAAAAAAAAACCGGTTGGTTAAAAAAAAAATAAGTTTGATTTGGATCGCGATCGCGCTGGTGGCGGGATTCGTGGCAAACTGGTGGGGCACTAAAAGCCTGATTGCGCCGGCGGTTTCCAATGGTGGAGACAGTCTGGCTATTAAAAGAGACAGCATCCCGGTGACCGACAGCCTGTCGATCTTGTATGACTCGCTCAGGCAGGCAACCGACACCGTCCGGAAAGATAGTGTGAGACATCAAACCCCCGTTCATTAAGCAAAGCTGGGTATGAAAGCAAAGCAACCAAGATATTCAAGAAAAACGGAACGGATACTTCTGGGCGCAGTGACCCTTTTAATAGCCCTGATGGCACTGCGGTATTATGCAAATATTAAGGAGGGCCTCAAGGAAGCAGACACAGGATACCAGCAGGAGAAAGTGATCAATCTGTCTCCCCCGATCAATACCCCGGTTCTGCAAAAAATTATCACCAAGGGAGGATATTTTACGGATGATAAATATCCGCGATTTGTTGCTCAAGCCCTGGCTAAAGCTGTGGAGCACGGGCGGCGTTTGCCCAATCTGGGGGCATTGAATAAAAAGGATCTGATGATTCCGGCGACAGATTTTCTGCAGTCGGGAAGCGATGCCGGGTACCTTCGCTTTCTAAACGGACTGGCCCACCTGGGTATGGATTCCGGGCTTTATCAACAGGAGCTGAAAGCACCGGTTGCTTACTCTTCCAAAGTACCGATTCAGGACCGTGAGACCGGAATCAGTATTCGTGGCAGGGTGAAGCTTGAGTCATCTGCGGACAAAGGGCCAAAGATCGGTGCTCTGGTTCGGCTGACAGAAGTGTTACCCCAGTCTTTCTATGACAGCCTGCGTGAAGGGGAACAAGCGCTGCAAACAGAATTTTATGCCAGGACGGATCCCGAAGGTTATTATGCTTTTACACACCTGAAACCAGGCAGCAATTACAGCATTCAACCTATCCGGCCCGGATTTGAATTTGGTGCGTCCAAAGGGGTCATCCAGGTTGATAAAAGCAAAACGTTGGATTTCACGGGGCAAGTTCATAAGCTCAGGATACTTGATCGGGTTGAATACCGGCAAATTAAAAATGATCGGATCTTTACGATTCGCACACCGGATGATTTTATCAGGGACTTAACTTACAGCCTGATCTTTTTTGTGGCCGGGTTCTGGTTGTTTCACCTGGCGCTTTCGATCCGCAATTACCGGAGCGATCCTCTTATTTTGCCTCTGGTCATGTTTATTTCGGGAACCGGCGTGATGGTACTCTTCAGTATTCAGGATCCGCTTCGCGATGAGATCTACAGCGCCGGCATGGCCCAGTATGGAGCCTGGGTGCTGGTGGCGAGTGCGGTATTCGTATTCATCCTCAAAAACAACCCTGTCAATCGCTTCTATCATTCAAAATGGTTTGATCCTTTACATTATTTACTTCCAATGACGAATCGACTCAAGGCGCCCCGGGGTTATTCATGGCTGATTTTGTCGATCTTGATCATGCTGATGCTAACTGTATTCGGTACCGGACCAGAAGGAAGTGGGGTGAGGGTTAACCTATTTGGATTCCAGGTCAGCGAATTATCGAAGTACCTGATGATCGTGTTTTTTGCTGTATATTTTACAGTAAACGCCGGGTATTTCCGGAACATTCCCAACAACCGGTGGCTGGTGCAGAACAATTTACTGATGCTGATTCTTTTTCTGTTATTGCTGGGAGTATATGCTATGCTGGGAGACCTCGGTCCGGCCATCGTGCTTTGTCTGACCTTTCTATTCTTTTATTCTTTTGCCAAAAATGAGTTCTTTCAGATGGTGCTGGCGGCCGTGATTTTCGCCGTTTTATTATTCATCACAAGCAGATACCTCAATAGCCCGGAAAGAAATTATCTGCCCCTGCTTGCCGGTCTTGCCTGCTTTGGAACGCTGTTATATGCCCTGATAAAAAAGAAGTACGAATCTGTTTTTTTAATCATCCTGATCATTTCTTCATTCATTCTGTTAGCCGGACTACCCTTTGAGTTTACACAGCGGCTGGCAGACAGAAACGGGATGTTTGTGAACATCTGGGAAAACAAACTGTCGGGTGGTGATCAGATAGCGCACGGTGTTTGGTCGCTGAATGCCGGCGGATTCCTGGGCCAGGGCCTGGGGAAAGGATTTTCAAATGTAATGCCGGCGCATCATACCGATATGATTGTGGAAAGCATAGGAGAGGAATTGGGGTTGCTGGCACTTACTGCATTGTTTATTGCCTTTGGATTGCTGGTGTATCGTTGCGTTTTGTCGGCCCGCAGAACCGGAAAGCCCTTTATGTTTTACCTGATGGCCGGGATAGCCATTGCCACCATGCTTCAGTTTGCGCTGATCGTAGCCGGCACGCTGGGGCTAATTCCTTTGACAGGAGTGTCGGTTCCGTTTTTGAGTAAAGGGAACGCGGGAATTATTTTGACGATGGCTGCCTTTGCCCTGATCATCATCATGTCCAATGAAAAAGGCGATGTATTGGAAATGAAATATGTGCGGGAACATTTTGACGACGTTAATACGTATGCCATTCTAAGTTTCTTTGGGATCGTGCTGGTATTTACCGGCGCCCTGCTTTGGTACCAGTTTCATGCTGACCGTTACGTGGTAAAACCCGCGCTGGTATTGAACCGGAAGGGAGAATGGCAATACAGTTACAACCCACGCATCGGGCTGATGCTGCGCGATATAAAGCCCGGTAACATCTATGACGGAAATGGCGTGTTGCTTGCAACGTCTGACAAGCACACTTTTGACCGATTCCGTAGCAGGTTGATTCCCCTGGGAGCAGATGCAGAAATGTATTCGAAGCAACTGGGAAGAGAACAAAAACGATATTATCCTTTTTCACGGGATATGATTTTCTGGCTGGGCGACTACAACACCGAGATCGCACGCGAAGAAAATACCGGTTACGCAGCCGAGTTCAGGCATTATACCATGCTTAGGGGCTTTGACGTGCCCTTTACAGTTTTGCAGAAAACTACTGATCGCTATAAGGAAGCCCGGTTCCTACCGGAAACAGAAAAAGAATCTGAACTGGTGCGCTATGACTACAGTGCCCTGGCCCCTTTGATCAGGGCGGGGAATGAAAGCAGGCTGAAGGATTCACAAAACCTGAAGCCAAAAGATCTGCAAGTCAGTGTGGATGCCATTTTCAGTCAAAAGATCAATCATATCCTCCAAACGAAAGATCCATTTAAAAATTACCGGATCTCTGTCGTAGCACTCAACGCAAAGTCCGGCGAGGTGTTGGCTTCCTGTATGAACCCGCAGCCTTCCCCCAGGGATCTGAAACTAATCAGCAATATTGAGCCCCTTGACTATAATGAAATATTCAAAAGGCTGTTCCAGGATCGGATAGTGGTCCCCCGCGACCTCGGCATTACTTTCAATTCGCGACCGGGATCCACCATCAAGATCGTGGACGCTTATGCAGCTATGAATCAATATGGAACCAAAGCCGCTAATTTCAGTTTTTTCATATCGCCGGGAGAAGTGATCCGTCACGGTGAACCGGTTAATGAGACCGTGGACATGCACAAAGCGATCGTTCGTTCAAGTAATGTGTATTTCATCAAACTGGCTAATGAAAAGAACCTGCAGGCTTCATTGTTTAACATGTACGACCTGCTGGGTATGAATATCCTTAACCGGGGAGGTTTTCATTTCAGAAGACCGGAACGCTACAACCAGGATTACTTTCTGAAGGAATGGAATAATTTTGTGAAAGTGGGTAAGAATATCTATAACAGCAAGCGCCTGGCTGGCAGTAAAAGACGTTTCGCTTCGCGGTACTCCGACCTCGCCTGGGGGCAGGGTGAACTGATGGCCACACCTTTGCAGCTCGCGAAGATGAGCGGCATTGTTTCAAATAATGGCTTATTGCAACCTTCGGTATTTTTGAAAAAATCCTGGAATCAGCCGGTAGCGACAAATGAAGAAGCCATCAAAGCCGCCAGGAATCCGGGAATGAATAGCCTGCTGGCTTCGTTTATGAAGGAGCAGTCATCTTCGGTTGCGGCGGCCACCGGACTGGCCGTGTCGGGCAAGACGGGAAGCCCGGAGCGTGACAAAGTCACCCGGGTTGGAAACAAGACCGTTTTAAAAAGAGTAACGGACGCCTGGTACACATTTTATGTACCATCACCTAAATTGAAAGCGCCGGTAGCTTTCGCCATTAGGATTGAAGAGATCGGGAATTCCGATTTTGCAAAGCAGTTGGCCAAAGAAATATTGCAGCAGTTGAAGGCTTCCGGATATTTTTAAAACGGAGTAAATGCAGGATGGATGGCTATCGCCGAAAATATTAAAATGATCTGACCATGGGGTCATAAATTGGATAAACTATGATGAATTGGTTTACAAAGAAATTAAAACAATTGTCAGCTTCCCTGAATGCCGACGATGAACAGGTTGAGGCTGGCGATGTTACAACAGAATCCGGACCTAAAGTTGGTACCAGCAGAGAAAAAGGCCCTGATAATATTGAAGAGCTGAAGGAAATTATTATTGGTGCTATCTCCCAAAGTGTCAGAATGCTGGGTTATGGAAATACGGTCGTCTCGGGAATAAATTTCCATTCCGCATTTGCTGAACGCTCTGTTGAAAATATTGGACTTATATCTCTTATTCGGGATGACGAATTCATTAGCCGAATCAAAAGAGATTTTAAATCGAAGGGTATCCGGTATCAGGAGGATTTCAGCGTTGAGCTTTTTACAGAATCTGATAAGTCCGGCAAGGTTACACAAATAATTCCGGGCATTGGCGTTGAAGTGTTAACACCCCGCGAGACCCTTAAGAAAGTCAGGGCAAAGCTGGTGGCGACAGAAGGGATTACCTGGGAGCCTGAATATTTTCTGGAGCCCACCGGGAAGTATTATTACATCGGTCGATGTAAAGACCCCAAGATTGAAAATGGTCCTAAAATTCACAATGATATCGCCTTTATTGGCATCGAAGAAAAAAATGAAGAGGCCTACGCGATCAATAACTATATCAGTCGATCACACGCAGCCATAGTATTTGACAACACCATTGGCGCGTATAAAATTTTCCGGTCGAAATTCCTAAATAACCCTTCACATAAAATAAAAATCTACAATGCAACGCTCAATGATTTTAGTGGGGTGAGTCTCAACCAGGCGACCGTACCCCATGTGTTGAAAGATGGGGATTCAATCACTTTCAACGACAAGGTTGTTTTGGAGTTTCGGGTTCTGTCTTAAAGAATTGTGGGGAATTGGTCTAATTGCCGGAATAATATAATAAATTGATCTGCATGGAAGAGTTAAGGAACAGGTATGATATTTTGAGGGTGATGGGACATGGTGGTTTCTCATCGGTTTACAAAGCTCGCAGTAAATCCGATCCGGAACAGATTTATGCCTTAAAGCAACTCGATCTTTCTGTTGAGGGCGAGAACGCGAAGGTGTACCAGGATTTTAAAGATGAAGTGGAGATACTTAAAAAGCTGGATCATCCAAATATTGTGAGGGTTTATAATGAATATGTGCTGGATCATAAGCCATCGCTCGAAATGGAGTTCCTGGATGGTGAAACGCTGGAGGCTATTCTGAAAAGAGAAAAATATTTCTCGATAGATGAAGTTTTAGATGTGATTGACCAGATATCATCGGCGTTGCGTTATTGTCACCATTATCCTGTTCCGGGGGAATTATCTGAACATTCAGCTTCAGTAATATTAAAAAAAAATGCCATCATTCATAATGATATTAATGCTAAAAATATTATTCGCACAAAAAATGAAGATGGCAGTTACCGATATGTGCTGATCGATTTTGGCCTTTCATTTACTGATCCGCAGGCGGTCGGACTCAGCAAGAAGGAGGACGGCATGGCAGAATATAAGGCGCCTGAAAAATGGCGGGGTGAGACCGTTGATACGCCTTCGGATATTTACAGCTTTGGTATTGTTTTGTATGAGTTATTAACCGGTCGCGTGCCGTTTCCGGTAAAAGATTATAAACAGGCAGCCGTTATGCTGGAACTGGAAGAAAAACATAAATCTGCGCCTGTTCCTGAATTATGTCCCCTGAGGATGAATGCGGTTCGAGAGAAAGAAGGTGTTGACATGACTCACTGTGATATTCCGGATTGGTTAGAAATGCTTGTGCTGAAGTGCCTGGGCAAGGACCCGTCTGAAAGGTTTAGGACGGGCGGAGAACTGAACCGGTTTTATTTTGATGGCCTGGATGGCCGTATAAAAAGGGATGGGCCTGAAATGGTGCCTACGGCGATAAACATCGATCCGGCCTTCGCTCTAAAGCACGGGATTAGTGAAGCTTTCCTGGAAGTGATCCCGAATATCCTTACCGAAGCACAGCATTTTTTTATCGTTCGCGACAGGACTACTGTTGGCAGGCGCAATGATGCCCCCGGCTCCTTCAGGCCGGATATTGCCATTAAAACTTCCGATCAGTTTATCTCCAAAAACCATTGTCAGATCATCAGGCGGCAAAAGCCCCAGGGCGGCTACCAATACAGTCTCCAGGATGCGGTACCCAGCAAGAACGGAACTTTCTACAATACAGATAATAAAATTGATCGAATATCACCAGGTAGTGAAATATTGTTGAAGGACGGAGATTACTTCTGGATAGGGAATACCCGGATCGTTTTTCACGGAACCTGAGGGTTCCGCCTTCTGTTATAAATTGGAAATGCAACGAGGCTGAAGAGTCCTGCGAGCAGCACGACGGTGATTTGTATCAGCCATAAGAACCAGCCCAGCGCGAGGGCCGTTCCGCTATTGATGCTATATACTAAAAGCGTTTTCTGCAACAGGAACGGGTAAGCGCCAATTCCGCCTGGCGTGGAGATCATTCCCACACTACCGGCGCACAACACCGTCAGCACGGCATCTACGCCAAGGTGCTGAGTCTCCGAAAGTGCAATGAACGCTACGTAAACACTGAGGGCATACAGAAACCAAATCACGAACGTAAGAAAAATAAAAGACCCTCTTTTTTTCAGGTGACGAATGGTCGTTAACCCTTCCCAGATCCGGATCGCAATTTTTTTAATGAGCTCAATCACATCGCTAACTTTCTTTTTCTTAATCACCATCCAGATCAGCACTGCTATCAGGATTAATCCTACACCAATTGCACCCAGTATCAGCAGGTTTGGGATCATCGACCCGCTTTTTGCGGAGGCCGGGAAAAAGGTTGACATGATCCTTACATACAGATCTGGCTGAATAGCCAGGGTTACCAGAAAAATAATCAGCAGGCAAAGCGTGTCAAATAGCCGCTCAAGAATGACCGTTCCAAAAAGTTTATCGAAAGGGATATGTTCATAGCGCGTGAGAACGGTGCACCTGACCACTTCGCCCAAACGGGGAACTGCCTGGTTGGCCAGGTATCCCGTCATCACCGCAAAAAAAACATTCGGCGTGGTGGGTTTATAGCCCATTGGTTCAATCAATAATTTCCAGCGAAGCGCACGGGCATAATGACTAACAATTAAAATCAGAAAACCAGGAATGGCAAGCCAGTAGCGGGCTTGCGTTAAGGCAGACTGGATATGCTCTCTGTCTGAGGCCGACAAATCCCTGACCGACCACACAATTAGCGCAAGGCCAATAGAGAGGAAGAATATGAGTCTGGCTGCACTCTTTATTTTGCCCGACATGCCTTTCAATACCATAGAAGGGATACATTAAAGCTTATTCCCTTTTCCAGGGAAAATAGTTTTGGGCTGATGTTTTTTCGCCAGTTCAAAATCCATCCTTGCGTAAGAGATGATCACAATCACATCACCGGCCATGCCCTTGCGCGCCGCGGGTCCGTTCAGGCAAATCGTTCCGGTACCCCGCTTGCCTTTTATCACATAAGTTTCCAGTCTCTCGCCATTATTTACATTGACCACCTGCACTTTTTCATACTCAATAATATTGGCGGCATCCATGAGGTCTTCATCGATAGTGATACTACCGATATAGTCCAGGTTGGCCTCTGTGATGACGACCCGGTGAATCTTGGATTTTAAAACTTCAATGTCCATGAACCTGCAAAGTTAGTTATTCTGAATTCAACATAGGGATTATTGCTCAAACGACACTTATATCAACCGGGTAGACGAGCCGCGGTTAAAGCTCAAATATTAAAAATGTGTTAAATTCTCTGATAGGAGGCGAGATGAATTTAAGTTGTAATTTCGTGGTTTCAGCAATGTGAAATCTTAAAGATGTTCCGAATGAAGAAATTCTTATTAACAGGCGGACTGGTTATCTGGATTGGCCTGAGCATGGCGCAACAAAAAATAACGGCTATTTCTTCGCCGGCGGGCCCGGCTTTTGAGCATACCGTGGTCGCGGGAGAGGGATTATACTCGTTGAGCCGTAAATACCATGTAAATGTAAGCGAACTGGCGTCTGCAAATGGCTACGATAAGGATAAGAACCTGATTCTGAATCAAAAGATTAAGATTCCTTTATCGGCGGAAAATTTCAACCAGAAATCCAAAAAGGGAATCCCTGTTCATTATACAGTCGGTGAAAAAGAAGGCCTGATGACAGTGAGTAACAAGTTTAGAAAAGTAGCACTGAAGAACCTTAGGGAGTGGAACGGTCTGAAGAAGGATCAGCTAAACAAAGGACAAACCCTGATAGTGGGTTATTTGGTTCCGCCGGAAGGCGAAGCCAAAACAGAGACTGCTACCGTAAAAGAAGAAAAACCTGCGCCTGTTAGCGCGAAGCCAGAGAAAACAGGCAAAACAGAAAAAACAGAGGTTGCAAAAAAAAGTACGGATACCCAGAAAAAAACGGGTAAAACTGCCAAGGTGAAAACACCGGAACCCACACCGGTGCCGGAAGCCGGAGCCGAGAAGGCAACGGTTTCAGATCAGAAAGTGGAACAAATCGTATCAGAAAAGATAGCAGCACACCAGGAAGCCGAGGCTGCCAAAGAAGAGCCGCTGGACGAAACCGGTTTTTTCAAAAAAGCCTGGAATGCCGGAACGCACGCAACTCCGGATGCTGAAAGGAAGTTCACAGCCGGTATTTTTAAGACCAATAAGGGGTGGAGCGATAAGAAGTACTACGCGCTGATTGATGACGTTGAGCCGGGGAAAGTTGTGAAGATTCAGAATCCTGAAACCGGAACCCTGGTATACGCACGCGTATTGGGAAGTATCAAAGAACTAAAGCAATCGGGCGACCTGAAGATGCGGATCAGTGATGCGACCGCTGTAGCTTTGAAGATTTCCAACAAAGACAGATTTGACCTGTCCGTATCTGAGTGATCTAACGCGTAAACCGGTAACCCCGGAGAAAATCTTCTACAGTCATTTTTTTCTTGCCCTCCATTTGCAGTTCCAGCAATTGCAGGTAACCGTTCCTGCAGGCAACCCGGAGGTAGGTCCGGCTATCGGTTTCAAATTCTCCCGGAGCGGAAACAGGCAATTCAAGTTTTTTTGATGCCCGATAAATTTTCAGTTGTTTTTCATCCAGAAAGGTATATGCAGTAGGGTAGGGTGAAAGTCCCCGTACTTGGTCATAGACCGTTTCCACATCTTTTGAAAAATCGATCTGACAGGTTTCCGTAAAAATTTTTGGTGCCGGCTTCAGCTTTTCATTACCTGTCGCGGGTTGCGGTTTTTCTATAATAGTACCGGATGCCAGTCCCTTTACCGTTTCCAGCAAAAGATCAGCGCCGATCTCCTTCATTTTATCGTGTACCATCCCGGCGGTATCTTCTTCCAGAATCGGAAAGCTTTTTTGAAGTAAGATATTTCCGGTGTCAATGTCGTGATTTAGTTGGAAAGTGGTCACGCCGGTTTCTTTTTCACCGTTCATCACTGCCCAGTTGATCGGGGCGGCTCCCCGGTATTGGGGCAAGAGCGAGCCGTGCAGGTTGATCGTACCCATGGGCGGCATGTTCCAGACCTGTTCAGGCAACATTCTGAAAGCCACACAAATCTGCAAATCGGCCTGGAGCCCATTCAATTCTTCCAGAAATGCAGGGTTTTTCAGTTTTTCGGGTTGTAATACGGGAAGGCCTTTCTCAATCGCGTAAATCTTAACCGGGCTTTGCCTGAGGTTCATACCCCGCCCCGCGGGTTTGTCCGGCGCTGTGATCACACCGGTAATATTGCAGCCTGCACCAAATAGCCGGTCAAGACTGGCTACCGCAAACTCAGGAGTTCCCATAAACACGATGCGGAGATCCTTAAACGAGCGATTGGTCATGTGAAATAATTTTATATATATAAAGCGAAATGTGTTGCTACTTGATGATTCCATCAGGTTGAATGCCTCCTTTGTAATGGTGCAGTCGGAGGATCCGGAAATCCCTTACGTGGGCACCGGCGCGGTACTGGGGTATTGATTGAATCGTATCCGCTTTTTCAAAAAAGCCGGTAATGACGGGGTCCTGAGGCCGGTAATAGTTTGAAATGCTGATGTAATAAGCATCATCACCGGGTTGTAGTTGGGGCCGGTTGCGGTTTAGCCAGGCGTACTGGTGAATATCATATAGACTACCAAGCACCAGCAAGGGATATTTACCCGGATCTGCTACGTACCAATCGATGTGAGCTCCAGGGAACCAGTAGTCGCAGAGGAGGAAAGCACCGGGTTTCATTTGACCGTTTGATAGGTCTTGCTGATATATCTTGTCAAAATCAGTACGAAATTGTTTCCATCCGGAGAAGTCCAGCAACAAATCGCCCTTGCCGAGTTTTTCTTTTTCGCGGGAATTGAACGGCAGGGCTAAATAATGAACGGATAGGATAATGGCGACTAAGGCGAAAAACGTGAGGCCATTTGCCCATTTTACCGATCGGGGGAAAGTACG
This sequence comes from Niabella sp. CPT15-335-S11, assembly GCF_058792415.1. Lineage (NCBI taxonomy): Bacteria > Pseudomonadati > Bacteroidota > Chitinophagia > Chitinophagales > Chitinophagaceae > Niabella > Niabella sp. CPT15-335-S11. The sequence continues at coordinate 842,967 of NZ_JBYTEI010000002.1, read as the reverse complement.
GGCCTGCTTTTTGGATTTCTTAACTGCCAGAAATATTGCAGCGTAATTCAGCAGCAATACGAATGACGGACCTGTCCAGTGCGGCAGGGTATCATTGAACCAGGCCGAAAACCAAACCACCAAAATCAGCGGCAGCGAAAAGAACAGCGGCAGCCAGCTCGCCCGCGGAACGCTTTTGCGGAGCCTGAAGAACAAAATGATCCCCAGGATAGTCAGCACATAACATATCGGATTGTTATAACCAAACTCTCCCAGCACCTGCCTTAGAAATGAATCGGGCCTGAGTTGCAACAGCGAATGGATCGCTACGCGTTGCGCATGATAAGCGGCACCTTCAGCGTGCCTGGTGAGCATAGCAATGAAAAGAGGAGAAGCGATGGCCAGCGAAATCAGCACCGACAGGTACAGGTACACTGATTTGAGCAGCTTCCGGTCCATCAGCAGAATCCAGGCGCCCATCCCCACCCACAGCATAGCTGCACTTACTTTACTCATGATGGCCAGGCCGGCTGCTACGCCAAACCAAAGCAGTGCCGCGTTTTTCTTTCGGCCGGTTTGTTGTGTCACATCCACGCTTTTGGAAAAAGCCAAAAGCCAGAAAAGCAACATCGGGGCATCGGGCATGACCATCATTCCGCTTATCAGGCTTCCATAGATGGATGCCGTAAATAATAATGCTGCCATCCACCCGGCGAAATCGTTGTACAGTTTCCTCCCCGTCTGGTAAATCAGCCAGGTGCTGATGGCGCCGCAAAGGATGAAGCCTAACCGCAGAAATATTTCATTTCGAAGGTGAAGATCGGCGCTGAAGAACCGGAGGATCAGGCCAACCAGCGGAGGGTGATCAAAATAATTGAAATGGAATTCCCGCGCGTAAACAATGTAATAAACCTCATCGTTGCTCAATTGCAGTAAGCCTGAGACGATCAGTTTAATGATCGCCACAATAAATATCAGCCAAAGAACCTGCTTTTTATAAGTCATGGCGGAACGGGGGATTTTCGCGAAGTTAATTCCTATTCTCTGCCCGTTGAAAGGTTTTCAGCAGGTTCGAAGTCTGGTTGAAAACAATGTTTATTGAGTCACGAACGTAATAATTCGTAACATCTGAGCTAGTGTCGTAATATTTGTCTGAAAGCTGTTGTTAAGCTTTTCGGCTTCAGGCATGGCGAAGATCAGTGTTTTGGGATTGATTATCGACTTCCTTTTTGATACGCATAAAACGGGGAAGTGGTATAAAGGCGTAAACGGCCAGAGAAGTGATCATGCCGATCAGTGCGCCGGCCGAACAATCGTTCAAGAAATGATTTCCAAGGTAGATCCTTGAAAATGCCACCAGCAGGGCGAGCAAAAAATAGACGACTTGCAGGAAGTGATTCCGTGTATGCAAGCCAAGTAAAGTGGCCAGTGCAAAAGCAGAGATGGTATGGCCCGATGGAAAGCTGTCCCAGCCGAAACTTGAATGACCCTCAATAAAATGCATATAGCTGCCCGCCAGGATTTCCTGGGGCCTGGGCATTTTCGCGATTCTTTTAACTACCTGGGCCAAAATACCTGAGGCGAGAAAAGACACCAGGATCTGAAAGCCAAGCAGTCGCTTTTTGAACAGGAAGAGTAAGACCGCCAGCAAGATCGAAAATAGCCCATCCCCAAAATAAGTATACACTCTGAACGCGTTTTCCATCGGCGTTGAATGATAGCTGTTGAGCCAGAAAAAACTTTCAATCTTGGGAACGGCGAGGCCGATAACGGCCAATATAAAAATAACAAGCAGCAGGAGCGAAAAAAATCTGTCTCTGCCGATCAGGGTCTTAAATTGTTGCGTCATTTTACTTGTTGCGTCTTCTTTGGCGTTAAATGTATAGAATCGGAGCCAATTAAGATTTTGCGTCGTGTTAATTAATCATTGTCAATGATAAGTTCCCTCTCAGATGGTACACGAACTTTCCGCACCACCAATAGCTTTTGCCTGAGCACCGGTGACTTGAAGGTAATATAATAAACTATGGCTAACACCGTGCAGAGTGGAAGAAAAAGGTCATAGGCTGCCCTTTGCTGAATGAATTGACCCGCTAAGCGCAACAGGGCAAAGATCAGGAAAGTCAGAAGAATTCCTGTCTTTTCATTGGTGAGTGCTTTCGCCCTGTCAAATGGGAGTGCAGGTCTTTTGAAGCCTTTGAATTTCGGAATAATAGCGGGAACTTCATCAGGCCACCGGCTGTACGCTGCTCCGAATTTACGTTTCAGGTGTTGTTCTTCGGCAAACATGATCCTTTCATAATACAGAATGAAAAGAAAAACAAAGGCCACGATGAACCAGAAATTCTCCGACAGCATGGCGGGGCCCAGCCAAATAAGGAAATTACCCAGGTACAATGGATGTCTCACCAGCGAATAGGAGCCGTCAGTATTGAGACTTTCAGCGATCAGCTCCTGCGTATTTCGCCCCGATGTATTCGGCGCGGTATGTCCCACCGTGTAAATCCGGATCAGGAGTCCCAGGATACTTAAACCCAGACAGGCGTAAAAATAAAGAGATTCGAATATAGGTTCTTCCGGTGCGAAAAATCTGGGATCGAATTTTGAATCGATAAAAACAAGGACTCCCGCCGCCAGGAAAATCACCGGTAATACTCCGCGGTATCTGAACAACCAAAAGCCCTGCCTTTCAAATGTTTCCTTTAACGCCATAATACCATGCTGTTTGAGATTTTTGAAAGGGGTAAAGGTATTATTAAATTATTGTAATCGAATTGTGAACAATGGGGCGATAGGGAGTTTTTCCTAAATATTTGCGCGACCCGCTAAAATGGAATTAAAATGAAATGCCCCTGCTATTACACGGGGGGCAGACAAAACTGGAATTTTTTACTCTATTTCGATGTATATTACTTGTATTAAATTTGGCATAGTCCTGCAGCGTAAATATCTAAAGAATCGCTAAGAGCTTATCTAGAGCATAAACAGGGTCATCTGATTTTTCGTTTTCCCCGCCCATTTAGGATGATCTGTATTTCGTTAGTATTCAATTAATTATCATGCCTTTTATTTGTTTATAATATTTTTATAAAAATATTGTGGATTTTGTACGAAAATTCCTTACTTTGCACTTAGTTCATTCTTCGTTTGAAGAAAGGAAATCGAAAAACGCAAGCCCAGATGCTCTGCGTTTTTTGCGTTTAAAGCACCTCATCCAATTTACGTTTATATTTTTTTAAGATTTTATCCCTCTTTTCATCTTTTCCATTTAAGTGGTAAGCAGTGAGCAGATAATACTCGTTTTTATTTCGCAGCGGCTCCAGCACTATTACATATTTCTCCATTTTATCATAAATGTACGTTCTAAGGCCTTCCGGTTCTTTTACTGTGAAGCAGAGCATCTCGTCTACCTTTTGCTCCTCAAGATGGTATTTTACCCAGTGCAGCCTTACACTTCTGCCCAGTTCATATTCTCTTCTTCGAATGGATTTGTCGACTATGACCGTGGTAAGGTGGATAAACAATGTTTCCATTTTTGTAACACCATCTGCAGGTGTAGGATTTAATTTCTTACTTCTGAAATGGAATTTTGTATTTTCAGCAATATCACGGTTAAATATACCTATAAGAGATGTTTTGCGTTGTTGCTCACTGTACGCAGCAAGCTCTAAAAGCTGATTGTATTTTTTAAGCAGGTTTAGGGGCATCGTTTATTGCAGTTCTATAAAAAAGAGGTTTAGCTTCTTATTGTAATTAGTTTTATCAAGCTTCTCGCCGCTATAGCTTTTTATTTTATCAATAAGCTGCATTTTGGCTTCGTTGGCTTTTGCCGCGTTGTTATGCAGATAAGAAATAGCACCCATCAACAAATCGGTAAGCTGCATGATCAAACTTTCTTTAGAATGAATATTTTGTACATTGCGGAATACACCAAATTTAGTATTGAGAATTTTTTTTAAGCGATTAACCTTTGTTGCACTTAGCGTGTCTTTAATGTCAAGATACACATTATAGTTGCCTGATACTGTATCTAATTTATAATTGAGTAGGTAATAGTACATAGTGTAATAAAAATCGTCATACGATTTATTGAACGCCTCATAATCTATTTTGTTTTTTTCTACACCCACACTTCGAAACGTCATTTCAGTTTCAAAAAAATATTTTACCAGTTCTTCATAAAAACGGTACTGTGATTTGGATACATTGCCCCACTTTATTTCGCCATAAAAATTATGTCTTACTTTGAGGTCGTTTATGCGTTGAGTAATACCCTTTAGTTGGTTGTATGCTACGGATACTGAGCCCAGAAACAGAAAAGTCTTATGATCGTGCTCTAGATGGCAGCTTTCGTCGCAATAGATGTTGTAAGTTTTATTCATTTTATGAAAAAATCCTATTCTTAATGACAATCAAAATGAACAGCCCAAAATTTTTCATCAGGAGGCGGTCGTTTATCACTATTTTCCGGCTAAAGTAGCACAAAATTGAGTAACCAGGAAAACTCAACCGAATTCTTGCGGGTTATGTTAACATGCAAAAGCTTGGCGATGATTGGTTGCGATGAAAGTTCTACCGGAAAGATGATGTTATCTCGCTATGAAACCCTCATCTGGATTATGCCAAAGTCGGTTTCATGCCGGTTTTTTCGGCATGACTAGGACGACTATGATATGCAATATATGCATATCTATCTTGATAATAATTTGATCGCATACTGCACAAGTTCATCCTTCCCTTCCTTTACGGCTTTGATTGTTGGGGCTAAATATACATCTATACGGACACCGACTCTTTGAGTCTCCTGACCATCAGGATAATAAATACCAGTTCCCGAAATAAAGGTGTGAATTCCACCAGGTAAGCTGATTTCGCTTACGTCGCCATCAGCACCAGCAGTCGTACTCCCAATAATGGTAGCATTTTCTGAATCAAAGGCCATACATGTAAACTCCCCCTGACTGATGGTCTGGGAGTTAACCAATATGACAATTTTGGGCGAATACTTGCGAATTGGATGTTCTTGTGGAAATTTTGAGGTATATGTATCAGGTCCATTATTTAAAGGCCTTTTAAAATTGAATTTACCAGGAAATAACGTATCAAAGATGCTGATTTTTGCAAATGGCGACCTGTTTTGTTTCAACCATTTTGCATATTCATAAGGCATAAAAACTGAAGGATATTCTCTCAGATCTATGATTAATCCTTTCGTATTTTTGAATGCAGATCTTATTTTTTCAAAATCGTTCGTTGTCAATTTTGAGCACAAAATATAGCCGATATTATTTTTAAAGATTTCATAGCTCCTGAATGCTATTCTTTTCCTGCTTTGATGCTTCTTTTTGTATGTGGAGTCGCATAGTGCCCGTTCAAATGTTAGCGTTCTTATTTTCTTGTTCCGTTCGATCTCCAAAGCGAACTTTTGGGATTTACTTCTATATAAGCTACCCCATACTGGATGAGTCATGTTAAATAGCTTACGGTTATAATTAGAAGCTGGCGTTAACGAATCATTCTTATGGATCAAACTATCAATTGGAATACCATTGATTTTTCGCACAATATCGCCCCGTTTTACACTGACTTTACTGAGATTTTCGGTTACTATCAGGTGGTTTTCTATAAAGTTAACTTCAAATGGGATCAGGTACTTGCCAAAATATGAATCATATAGCTCGTCCTCAAAAAAAAAGCCAGCGTGAGAATCATTGATATTTGTTATCAATTTCAGAACTGCAAGTTTATATTCTATATTATCCCTCGCTTGAAGAAAAATTGGGATGTATTTATCCAGCATGTTATCCCAGTTATCAAGTAAATATCTGTATGGATAATAATATTGTATCATATTCCAATATCGGAACAGTGAAAGTAACCGTATCATGGCGTTAGGGACGCCAGGGTAATCCACCTCGTTCTTAAATTCAGGATTGCCTCTATTTCCCAAGTGAACATAAGAATAAGAATCCGAGGTGGATGACGCAAATTCGTTGTCTCTGACATACTCCAGCTTTTTTAGTAGGTTTTTGTTAACTCTGTCCGAACCGAATAACCCACTATAGTCGGGAGGCATTTTTAGATTTAGTTCTGCATAAACTTTTTTGTTTCTTTTTGGTGGAATACCTAGAGATTCAACCCAGGATTCAACTAGTAGCAAGCGTTTTTCGCTATTGGGTTCGCTGAGGTATTTATCGAGTATATAGAATAATTGATTGTCCCATGGAATTGAATAGTATCTAATAGATGGGTGATGATATTTTAAGAAGCCCCACAGTTTGCAGATGAATTTTAAATCTTCTGTCGTATTTGTGTTTACTAAATTCGATTTTAACTGGCTTTCAAACTTCTGAAAAACTGACGAAGTGTCCAGATTAATTAACAATTCATAATCGGGCACTCGTTTAAAGTCATTATTACATGAAAAGAAGATAATATAAATAAAAAGTATCTTTTTCAACTTATTTTGGCATATGGTATTTGAAGCGATATTCTACGCCTAAACTTACGAAAAATCCGTTGCAATAATGGAATTAAACCGGCGAACTACTATAGCCTGCCGGGCTTGTATTTGGATACAGAAAGAGAATCCTGATTGATAGCTATTAAGTATTTATCGGAGAGCCCGTGCTAACACTCTTCGTACGCCTGGTAGGGATGCCGTTATATCTGATTTCAAGCAGAATAAAGGCAGGCGAGAAATAATAATCCTTGCTTTCTTTGGTAATTCTGATTAATTCGATTCCAGTCTTCTTAAAGCTTTCGAACGATTCGAAAAGAAATCAAGAAGCTTGGCTAGGGCTAAATAGAATATTCTTTCAAAAGCTGCCGGTATCTGTTCAGGATGGTAGATTTCGAAATGAATCCGATAAAGACATCATTTTCATCAATCACAGGTAAGTGCCACACACCGGTCTCGTCAAAAATTTTGATGACGTCCGGCAATTTCTCATCAGGATGGATTGTAGCAACCGGTGCTTTCATGAGTTGTTGAACCGATGCAGCAGTGTTCAGGTCTTTATTAAAAAGCATGGGGCGAATATCGTCCAGTGTGAATATGCCTTTCAGATGCCTGTTACCGTCAACAACAGCAAAAATATTTTTCTTTCCATGCCTGATAATGTTCTGTAAATCTGTTATCGATTTATGAACATTAAGCGCCTCAGAATCCGGATCAATCAGATCGCGGGTGCGCAGCGTTGATAACAGGTTTCTGTCAGTTTCATGGGTGAATATCTTCCCTTCTTCAGCGAGCGCCCGGTAGTCTGGTGGAACAGGAGAGAACCAACGTGCGATCAGGTAAGACATGACTGTCACAATCATTAATGGAATGAACAAATCGTAGCCCAGACTGGATTCCGCTATTAGAAAGATAGCGGTTAACGGCGCGTATAAAACACCGCTCATAACACCCGCCATACCTACCAAAACCAGGTTGGAGACAGGCACCTGCTCCAAACCAATCTGCCGGCAAATAAGAGCAAATAAGAAGCCCAGTGTGCCACCCGCAAATAATGAAGGCGCAAAATTTCCGCCATTACCGCCGCTATAAATGGTGATCGACGTGGCAAACGCTTTCAGCAGGCAAATCAGTGCCAGGAAAACAATAATGGTCCAGTCACCCAGATCGAGATACCTGAAATAGCTATTATGAAGAATAGTCTGGGCGTTGCCATTTGCAAATGCTTTCACCACCCAGTATCCTTCGCCGAATAAAGGCGGTAAGAAAACACAAAGCAGGGAAAGTGCAGCGCCACCCAGCATCGCGATTCTCAGCCGGGACATTTTTAACCGCTTTATATAGTGATCAACTTTCTGCGAAATAACTACAAAGTATCGGGCATACAGGCCCGCTACCAGTCCCAATATCAGGTAATATGGAATATTATGGTAATCAAAAGCTTCCCTTGAGTAAAACCGGAAGAGAACCCCTTCCTGGAGCAGGATCCGGGAAAGCAAACTACCACACACGGCTGCCACCACTAATGGTATAAAATCGGAAAAGACAACCCCGGTAAGCAATATTTCAAAGGCAAACATGATACCCGCTATGGGTGCGTTAAAAGCTGACGCAATTCCGGCCGAAGCTCCCGCTGCCAGGAGCAATGTGCGTTCTTTATAGCCTAATTTGTAGGTCTGGGCATAGTTTGAGCCAATGGCCGCCCCCGTAACTGCGATCGGACTTTCCAATCCGGCGGAACCGCCCAATCCAACGGTTATTGCACTCTGAATAATCTGCGAGTACATTTTTACGCTCGAGACAATACTCGAATTTTGAGCGATTTCATATAATATCGCCCCAAGGCCTTTTCGGTCCTGACCTTTAAATACCGTGAGCACGATCACCGTAGTCAAAACGATCCCTAAAAAAGGGAAAACAACATAGAAAAAGACCTGGTATTCGAAATGAACCTTGGTTGTAATCAGATGGTTTATATGGTGCACCAGGGTCTTTAACAGGACCCCTGCCAGACCTGCCGTACAACCCACGAGGATGCCCGAAAGGACTAGGAACTGGTTGCGGTTCAACCGGGCTTGTAACCAAAGTAAAACCAGTTCATATCCACGTACCTTCCCGAGGCTGTATTGTTTCACTCGCCGCTTAAACTTTAAATAGCTGAGATGCTTTTTTTTGTCGCCGATATTCACTGATTATCCGTTGAGCTGTGGTAAAGTTCGTAACGCTGCCGGTAATATATTCCTAACCGGAAGTCCGTTTTAATTTTTTAACCCGGCCAAGAATTCCCCAAATCCATTATGCAGGTTTTGCGAGAAGGCCTGGACACGTTTCAAAATTAAGAAAATGGCGAATAGCAGATGTAGCAAAATAGTGTTTAAGGCTATTAATGATAATTGGCAGGCGCATTGACGTAACGAGATCTTCAGGTTTGGTAGAGACGCCACAAAGTATGCACAGGTACGCTCAAATATGCCATAGCGAAACGGACAAGGCCACACTTTCTCGTCTTACCGGATACAAATATGACTTTTTCAGGGATAGATTGAGTTACTGACGTTCACGGAATGAAACGCTCTTAATAACAGAAATACTGGAAACCGGTAGGTTGGTATTGACCGGTAGTGCACATTTATTCCTGGATCTTATATTTGCCCAGGTCACCCAAATTCGTTATATTTATAAATTCAAGTTTTCCCTTATTTTCCCCCTGCGCTATTTTCAGGAAAATGTCCAGTGATTTCCAATACGCGTGATCCCGGTTTGCATCCAGGATCAGCAAGTGCGACATGATAATATTCGCAGCCATTTCCACCAGCCGGCGGGCATGGAAATCGGTGTATTCCATATTGTTCTGGGAGATGACTTTTTCAACAGCAGCCTGGTAATCCTCGCGCATTGTGATGGTGTGATTCCTGTAAGCCAACAGTTCGGGGCGGATTTCAGTTTGTTCATATTCCAGCATCCTGTTCAGATATCCACCTGTAGTTACACCGCGGATCGCGGCCACCACCTGCAACTGGGTGGTTCCTTCGTAAATACTGGTGATGCGGGCATCCCGATAGATTCTTTCAATCGGATAATCTTTCATAAACCCGCTGCCACCGTGAATCTGCAGGGAATCATAAGCTACCTGGTTACAGATTTCGGATGATATACCTTTCGCCAGCGGTGTAAATATATCGGCCAGTTTCTGGTAGGTTTTCATCTCGACCCTTTCTTCAGGCTGCAGGCTGCGTTCGCGACTGACGTGGTCGTAATTCTTATAAATGTCCACGAACCTGGCGGTTTCATAAAGAAGCGAGCGAATAGCGTCCACCCGGGCTTTCATTTTTGAGATCATTTCATATACGGCAGGAAACCTGCTGATAGTGCTCCCAAATTGTTTTCTTTCGTTCGCGTAAGCTAACGCCTCGCGGTAAGCGGCGTCCGCAATGCCCACAGACTGGGCGACTATACCCAGACGTGCCCCGTTCATGAGCGCCATTACATATTTGATCAGACCCAGTTTGCGCTGTCCCACCAATTCTGCGGGTGCGTTCCTGAAAACCAGTTCACAGGTAGGTGACCCGATGATGCCTAGCTTATGTTCTATCCTGCGAACTGTCACCGCGTTGCTGTTGCGATCATAAATAAACATGGACAGGCCACGCGCGTCTGATGTTCCTTCTTCTGATCGGGCCAAAACCAGTGAAATATGTCCGTCTCCGTTAGTAATAAATCTTTTTACACCATTCAGATACCATTTGCCATCGACTAACGAAGCTTTTAACTGAACGGCCTGCAGGTCGCTGCCCGCGTCCGGCTCGGTAAGGTCCATTGCTGCTGTCTCGCCTTTTGATATCCTGGGCAGGAACCTTGATTGCTGGTCTTCATCCGCAAATTCGTGAATGGTTTCAGCGCAGTCCTGCAGCCCCCAGATATTCACAAAACCTGCATCGGCGCGTGATACTATGTCGGCGGCCATAATATAGGGAACTATTGGAAAGTTCAGTCCGTCAAACTTCCTGGGCAGTGTAATGCCCATCAGTCCTGCCTGTATGATGGCATCCAGGTTTTTCTGCGTGCCTGTTGCATAGGTCACGTGCCCGTCTGTCAGTTTGGGCCCCTCTGCATCCACCCCTTCAGCATTCGGCGCAACGGTATTGGCACAGATATCTCCCACTATTTCGAGTACTTTGTCATAACTGTCCATCGCGTCTTCGAAATCCAGCGGGGCATAATCAAATTTTTCTCTCTCGGTGAAATTTCTCTCTTTCAGCGTTACGATCTTTTGCATCAACGGATGGGTAAGATGAAATTTCAATTCGGGTGTGTCGGTATAAAAATTGGCCATACAACGGAAGGTTTTGAAATATGATGCAGTTATTGAAAGGTTCGATTCAGTTCAGACTGCCGGTCTGATTATAATGAGTATTTATTTAATATTTTTTTTGTAATATTTGATCATTTTTGGTATGATCTGGCTCACATCGCCATGGATCACATAATCTGCAAGCCTGTTGATCGGCGCGTTGGGGTCGTTGTTGATAGAAATGACCATCGCAGAATCCTGCATACCCGCGATATGCTGAATCTGCCCGGAAATACCACAGGCGATATATAGTTTTGGTCTGACCGTAATACCGGTCTGGCCGATCTGCCGACCCTTCTCTGCGAAACCTGCATCCACAGCCGCTCTGGAAGCGCCTACTTCAGCGCCAATGGTATGTGCCAGATCAAAGAGCAGACCGAAGTTTTCGCGTGATCCAACCCCATAGCCTCCTGCAATGATGATTGGGGAATTCTTCAGATTTATTTTAGACGCTTCAATTTGCCGGTCGATGATTTTCACGGCGTAATCAGTTTCATCCAGGTATTTTGAAACATCCAACTGAACCCTGGATGTTTTGTAATTGTCGGAAATAGATTCTTTTTTCATAACCCCTTCCCGGACAGTCGCCATCTGTGGTTTATGGTCGGGGTTGACAATCGTAGCTACGATGTTTCCGCCAAACGCAGGTCTGATCTGGTACAGAAGGTTCTCATATTTTTTCCCGGCTTTCTTATCTTCATAATTTCCAATCTCCAGATTGGTACAATCGGCCGTCAGGCCACTCCCCAACGATGATGAGATCCGCGGTCCAAGGTCACGGCCAATGGAAGTTGCGCCCATCAGTACGATCTGAGGTTGTGTTTCTTTAAATAACCCGACGGCAATGGCCGTGTGGGGTAGAGTAGTGTATGGATATAAACCTTTTCCATCGGCTACAAATAAAGTATCCACGCCGTAACCGGATACTTCCGATTCTATTCCGTCCAGATTTTCGCCAATGACCAGGGCTTCCAACTGGCAGTTTAACTGGTTGGCAAGTGCCCGCCCTTTGGTAAGCAGTTCAAAACTGACCTCCTGGATTTTGCCCTCTTCAAATTCGCAATAGACGCAAACGTTGTTCATGAATGATTATTTTTGGTTGAATCAGCGGTCAGGCGCCTGTTTGACGGCTCCTGCCGGTTGATCCCGGATTTATCCGATGGTATGGTTTGTGATCAGGTCAAGCATCAGTGATTCAATATCCTCATCCTGCCCTGAAAGTATTTTGGATTCTTTGGCCTGAAATACAATGTTCTCAACTTGTCTCACTTTAGTTGGCGAGCCGCCAAGTCCAAGCTGAACTGGATCTGTATCTACATCTTTGGCGCTCCATTCTGTAATTTTTAAATATGGGCGCTCGTTGTGGAGGTTGAGAAAATAATCGTCGGATGCTTTCTGAAGTTCAGAGATCGTTGTTGCCTGTTTGTATTTCATGAGGCTTCTCGCATTTCTGGGCCTGCATGCCGGTGCGGTTCCGTGGACGGTGATCAAAGCGGGTAGGGGTGCTTCTACTATTTCAAAACCCCTTTCCAGCCTGCGTTTGATCCTAATTGTCCGGTCCTGCAATGCCAGGATTTCCTCGGCATAGGTGATCTGGGGAATACCCAGTTTGTCGGCTACCTGTGGTCCAACCTGTGCCGTATCGCCGTCAATGGCCTGCCTTCCGGCGAGAATCAGATCTGCATCACCCGTTTTCTTAATCGCACAGGAAAGGGCATAGGAAGTGGCCAGCGTATCTGATCCCGCGAAAGCCTTATCGGTCAGCAGGATCCCTGCATCAGCACCGCGGTACAACCCTTCGCGTAAAATTTCCGCAGCCCTCACCGGTCCCATCGTCAATAATGTAATCGTAGTGCCCGGAAATCTATCTTTGATGCTGAGCGCCATTTCCAGTGCGTTCAGGTCCTCGGGGTTGAACACCGCGGGCAATGCTGCGCGGTTGACCGTGCCATCTGCCTTCATCGCATCTTTTCCCACATTCCTGGTATCCGGTACCTGTTTGGCCAGAACAATAAGTTTATACATAGCAATCAGATTTACAATGTACAAACCTAATAAAGATTGCCATCGGCAAGGATGACAAAAATCATATTTGGAAATGAGAGATAATAGGCGTTCCGTTGTCTTATTATGAAGTAAGACTGTTGGATACTAAGCCCGAACTCTCCGGTTTATGTCGGGAAAATTTGCCCGGGAAGTCGCCGGGGTAGGGGTCAGATTTTGATATCCCTGATGACTTCGGGTGTTACACCCGTGAAACTGAATCCGCCATCATGGAAAAGATTTTGCATAGTCACGTAGCGCGTGAGGTCACTAAAAAGTGTCACGCAATAATTGGCGCAGGCATCTGCAGGGGCATTGCCAAGCGGACTCATCCTGTCAGCATACGTTTGGAATCCGTCAAATCCTTTCACACCGCCGCCTGCGGTAGTTTTAACGGGCGATTGGGATACCGTATTAACCCGTACATTTTTGCGGGTGCCGTAGTAATAACCAAAGTTTCTGGTTATACTTTCCAGCAACGCCTTTGCATCGGCCATTTCATTATAATCGGGGAAAACCCGTTGCGAGGCAATATAAGTAAGTGACACAACACTACCCCATTCATTCAACGCATCCATATCCCATGCCGTTCTCAGAATCTTGTGCAGGCTAAGGGACGAAATGTCCAGTGTCTTGTGGTTATGGATATAACTGATATTGTAATAATCGTATCCTTTTCGCATATTCAGGCTCATCCCAATGGAGTGAAGGATGAAGTCAATACCGGATCCAAAATAATCCAGCGACTGCTGGAAAAGGCTCTTCAGCTCATCAAGGTGGGTAACATCGGCGCCAATGATGGGGGCGTTCCCGCATTCTTCCGACAGCTTTTGAATATCACCCATACGGATGGCAACCGGTGCATTGGTTAGAACTATCTGAGCGCCCTCTTCGTAACATCTCTTGGCTACTTTCCATGCAATGGACCGTTCGTCCAGTGCGCCAAATATAATTCCTTTCTTACCTTGCAATAAGTTGTGTGCCATACCCTTTTGTTTTGTTAGGCGGCAAAAATAAGAAAAAGTTCAGTGTTCGGACTCTTCCGACTCTGATTTTTGGTAGCCATCCGGCTGTTTCCAATCCCTTTGTTCATCGATACACCATTTCTTTAGCGTTCTGTAGCGCCGCTGCCGTTGGTTTAGCTCCGCCCAGCATTCTGGCGATCGCCGTAATGCGTTCTTCCTGGTCGAGAACGCGGATTCCCGTGCGAATGGTGGTCCCTTCAGCCTCTTTGTATACAAAAAAATGAGTATCTGCCCGTCCGGCAATCTGAGGCTGATGGGTAATGCAGATCACCTGCCTGCCGGCCGACAAGTCTCTCATGATAATCCCTACCTGCCTGGCCGCCTCCCCCGAAATGCCGGTATCAATTTCATCATAGATCAGCGTGGGCATATCCAGACTTTTAGCCACCAGGCTTTTGATGCAAAGCATAAGCCGGCTAAGTTCACCGCCGCTCGCCACCTTACGGACCGGTTTGAACTGTTCGCTACGGTTCGCATCAAATAAAAATTCTATTTCATCCAGTCCCGCGGGACCCGGCGCTGCGTCCTGCAAAGTGACCCTGATGCTGGCATTCGGCATCCCTACCCGTGCTAGAAGCATATTGACCTGCTTTTCAAACGGTTTCAGTATTTTTTTTCTTGCGAGTGATATTTTTTTCCCTGAAGCGATCGTTTCGTCTTTGAGGCGGGCCGTCAGCATCCCCGTTTTTTCAATATCCTCACCCAGGTGCAGAACATCCTGCAGTTTTTTTTCCAGATCGTTCCGGATGGAAAGTAGTTCCGCACCTGAGTTTACACCGTGTTTTTTCTGCAGGCGGTAACCCAGCGAAAGTCTTTCCTGGAGCTCTTCTGCCTTCTGCGGATCGTACCGGATATGGCTGTTGATCGACTCGAGATCACCTGCGATATCTTTAAGCTCCAGTTGTGCACTCTCCAGCCTTTCTATCAATGGCGGAATTTGCTTGTTATAATCGCCGATGTTGTGCAACAGGTGGATGAGTGCCTTGAGTTGTTGAACAATGGGTTGTTCGTTGTCATTTAACTCCGCACAAGCTTTCTCAAGTGCCGATTTGATACCTTCGGCGTGTGCAAGTGTCTTCAGGCTTTCTTCTGCTTCTTCCAATTCATTTTCATGGAAGCCGGCTTCTTCCAGTTCATCAAACTGAAATTGCAGGTAATCCCGTTCTTTCTCGAACTGTGTTTGCCGCGTTTGTAAGGCATCCAGCTTCCTGAGCGTTTGCTGCCATTGAGCATACGTTTCCTGGTAACCGGCGAGCAGTGGCTGGTTGCCCGCCAGTGCGTCCAGCACGCTGATCTGAAACTGGTCATCACCAACCGACAGCACATCAAACTGCCGGTGCAGATCTACCAACAACGCTCCCAGTTCCTGTAACTGGTTAAGGTTTACCGGGGTGTCATTGATGAAGGATCTGCTTTTTCCGTTTACGGCAATCTCGCGCCGGATGCTGATTTCATCCAGCATATCCAGGTCGTTCCGTGACAGGAACGCGGACACCTGTTTTTTATTGATCGCTATGAAGGTCCCCTCTACCACGCATTTTTTCTCTTTGTTAACCAGGGCGCTGCTGTCTGCCCGCTCACCCAGGATCAGGTTCAGGGCACCAATGATGATCGACTTCCCCGCACCCGTTTCTCCGGTAATAACATTCATGCCGTCCGAAAAGGCAATGTCCAGCTCGTTGATGATGGCGTAATTATTGATATAAAGCCTCTGCAGCATGAAGCAAATCTAACCCAAATTTTGCAGTGGCCGTAAAACAGATCGATGCAAATTTTGTAGCTGATTTTCCATTCACACCTGTGCATAAAAAAAGAATAATTTTCATTTTAATTATTAATAACCTTGTGAAACGCTAAACGCAATGCAATATCAAACAAAACAATGGAGGAAGCTAACCGGAGAATACATTAGTGAGTACCTCGAAGAAGAGGTGAAAGGTGTTATTCTCCGCGAAAAAGAAATGGGACACCAGATCCGGGTTTGTATCGGGACCGACAGCCAGGTCAAAGGGCCGGAAACCGAATTTGCTACAGTGATCGTTTTTTTGAGAAAAGGTAACGGGGGATTTATGTACCTGAATAACGAGATCACCCGCGAGAAAATGACCATCCGGCAGCGAATGATGACTGAAGTGTCAAAGAGCGTGGAAGTTGCCTACCTGCTGAGCAACGTCTTCACGACCCTGTCTGTGGATATGGAAGTTCATGTTGACATCAACACCCAGCCCTGTTTCAAAAGTCATGATGCACTGAAGGAGGCCATTGGTTACATCACCGGAATGGGATTCGTTTTCAAGGCCAAGCCTGACGCGTTTGCCAGCTCCTGCTGCGCAAATCGGGTGGTTCAGTAAACACCCGGGGTATCTCAGATTACCTGGTTCCGCCACGCAGATTATACAGCCTCTCACGCAGGCTGCTTTTTAATCTTTGCTCTGTGAAGACTACATTTGCAGGTACATAACGCGGAGAATGGGCTGCCCATGAACAAAAAATTCAGGGCCGGTTAAGCCTGGAATGAATTTGCGAGGTCCCCTTCCCGTACCGTCCGCCGACGGAGGGCCTGCCCGCCGAAGGAGGGTAAACCGACAAGCAGGGATTCGACCAAATTGTTAACTGCCAGAGGCGGTGAAATAAAAAATATACGGATGAAAATTGCGATAGCACAGCAAAATTATCATATAGGTAATTTTGACGCGAATACTGAGAAAATAATAGAAGGCATACAAAAAGCCAGGGAGAGTGGCGCGGACCTGGTGATTTTTTCCGAGCTGTGCGTTTGCGGTTACCCTCCGAGGGATTTCCTGGAGTTTGATGACTTTATAGGTAGATGTGAAGCCGTGGTGGAAGAGATTATGGAATTTGCGGATGGTATTGGCGTCCTGATCGGTGCTCCCAGTAGGAATGAAAAGTCCGGAGGGAAAGATCTGTTTAATTCGGCTTATCTGCTTTACAATAAAGAAATTCAGGGAAGGGTAGATAAAACCCTTTTGCCGAATTACGACGTGTTCGACGAATACCGCTACTTCGAACCCGCATCCGAATGGGCGTTGCTGCAATTCAAGGGGAAAAAAATGGCAGTAATGCTTTGTGAGGATATGTGGAATATGGGGAGTAATCCCCAATACAGGATCACGCCCATGGAAAAGCTCGCGCCCCTGGGTCCGGATATTATTATCAATCTTTCTGCATCCCCCTTCAACTATACCCAGGATGTCGTCCGGAACAGCATCATGAAGGCGCACAGCCTGAAATACCGTTTACCGGTGGTGTACTGTAACACGGTGGGTGCACAGACGGAGATTGTTTTTGATGGGGGGAGTCTGATCTACGATAATGCCGGCCGGAAGGTGTATGAAGCCGCCTATTTTTCGGAGGATTTCAAAGTGGTTGAATGGGATGAACTGGTTTTGCCTGAAAAATCAGGTCTGGAAGAAAAACCCGGAGATGTGTTTTTCTCAGCCGCGGAAGTCAGAGCAGGCAGAGATACGCTGGAGTATCTTACCGATGAAAAAAATATTGAGGAAATTCATCAGGCGCTAATCCTCGGTATCCGGAATTATTTTTCGAAAATGGGATTTTCAAAGGCTATTCTGGGGGCTTCAGGGGGAATAGACAGTGCGCTGACGCAAGCATTGGCTGTAGAAGCACTGGGACGCGAGAACGTGCGGGCGATATTGATGCCTTCCCAGTTTTCCACAGGACATTCCGTGGACGATGCACGACAACTTTGCATCAACCTGCGAAACCCTTATGATATCATCGCTATAGAAAAGATTTATGATGCGTTTCTAAAGGAACTGCAGCCTGTATTTGGAGATCTTCCGTTTGGACTGGCAGAAGAGAATGTTCAAAGTCGAAGCCGGGGAAATTTACTGATGGCCATCGCCAACAAGTTTGGCTATATATTACTAAACACGTCCAACAAGAGTGAGTTGGCCACCGGATACGGTACTTTGTATGGCGATATGGCGGGCGGACTCGGTATATTGGGAGACGTTTATAAAACACAGGTTTATGCACTGGCAAAATTTCTGAACAGGGAAAAGGAGATTATTCCGTCCAATATTCTGTTGAAACCACCGTCAGCCGAACTAAGGCCGGGTCAAAAGGATATTGATAGTCTGCCGGAATATGACGAGCTGGACAATATTTTATTCCAATATATTGAGGATCAACGCGGCCCAAGCGAAATTGTGGCGCAGGGATTTGATGAAAAGCTGGTGGCCCGTATTTTAAAACTGGTCAATACCAATGAATACAAGCGGAACCAGTTTTGTCCCATCATCCGGGTTAGTTACAAAGCGTTTGGAATTGGCCGGAGAATGCCGATTGTGGGGAAATACCTTTCTGAATGATGGGGGTAGCAGGTCAGAATCCGCGCTAGCATTTGATTTGAGGGTATTTTGTATTTAAATACAACGTAATTAATAGATTGCCAATTTTTTTCGGCAGATTTTTTGATAATACAAAGCGTATTATTCGTTTTTATTTAAATAACATATGGCAAAAACAGCAGAAGATATCAGGGCACTAAATGATCAGATCGGGCAATTGAGCACGTTTGTGGATAAGCTTCGTAGGGAAATTGGTCACGTTATCGTGGGGCAGCAGCATATGCTTGACAGGTTGCTGATTGGTTTGCTCAGCAACGGTCATGTGTTGCTGGAAGGTGTGCCGGGGCTAGCTAAAACGCTCACTATTAAATCGCTGGCCACTGCCATTGACGCACATTTCAGCCGGATTCAGTTCACCCCGGATCTACTGCCCGCCGATGTCATTGGCACCCTGATCTATAACCAGCAAAAGAATGAGTTTGTGGTCAGGAAAGGGCCGGTATTTGCGAATTTCGTTTTAGCGGATGAAATAAACAGGGCCCCTGCCAAGGTGCAGTCTGCCTTGCTGGAGGCGATGCAGGAACGGCAGGTTACCATTGGGGAACATACTTTCCTCCTGGATGAACCTTTTCTGGTTTTGGCCACTCAAAACCCGTTGGAACAGGAAGGAACCTATCCGCTGCCCGAAGCACAGGTGGACCGTTTTATCATGAAGGTTATTGTCAAATACCCGCAGATGAACGAGGAGCAAATTATTTTAAGATCAAACGTGCAAGCCATGGCGCTTCCGCCGATCAATCCGGTCGTTTCAATTCGTGAGGTGATGGAGGCCCGTCAACTGGTTCGTCATATCTATCTCGATGAAAAAGTGGAGCGGTATATCCTGGACATCGTATTTGCGAGCCGTTATCCCGACCGGTATCAATTGGAAAAACTGAATCCGTTGATATCCTATGGAGCTTCACCACGAGGGAGTATCAATCTCGCCCTGGCCGGTAAAGCGCAGGCATTTCTGAACAAACGCGGCTTCGTAATCCCGGAAGATATCAGGCAAATTGCGCATGATGTGCTGAGGCACCGGATCGGTCTCACGTACGAGGCTGAAGCGGAGAATGTGAATTCAGAAAATATTATCGACGAGATTTTAAAACAGGTAAATGTACCGTGAGCATCGGGGGTAATTACTGCCCGTCAGCACCAGGATCGGAGTGTTGGTTTCGGCGCGGAGATCAACAAATGATAATAAAAATTAATTTTTAGGTTTTGCGCACCCGTGAAGAAATTTTAAAGAAAGTCCGAGAACTCGAGATCAGGAGTAAAAAACTGGCTACGGACATGTTTTCAGGAGAGTACCACAGCGCTTTCAAAGGCAAGGGAATGTCTTTTAAAGAAGTTCGTGAATATTCCCCCGGCGATGATGTGCGGTTTATGGACTGGAATGTATCCGCAAGGTTCGGCCATCCATTCTCAAAAATCTTTGAAGAGGAACGCGAGCTTACGGTAATGCTGCTGGTCGATATCAGCAACAGTTCACTTTTTGGCACCGTGTACGGCAGGAAGCGTGATGTGGCGGCTGAAATAGCTGCAGTTCTGGCTTTTTCTGCGGTGTCCAATGGCGATAAGGTGGGAGCCATTTTTTACAGCGACCGTGTGGAGCTTTATATCCCACCCAAAAAAGGCAGACAGCACGCGTTATACATGGTGAGGCAAATGCTTAGCCTGAATCCTGTTGGAAAAGGTACTCAATTGAATGTTGCCCTGAGATATTTTGATAATGCCATCAAAAGAGCGGCTATCGCTTTTGTCCTCAGTGATTTTATCGACGAAAAATACGAGGATGCACTGCGGATCGCAGGACGCAAACACGACCTCATTGGCATCAAAATTTACGACAAAATGGATATGCAGCTCCCAAAAGCCGGGATTATTCCTGTGGAGGATGCCGAGTCGGGCCGCATTCAGTGGGTGGATACCGGTGATAACTTCGTTCGCAGAAAGTATGAGGATGCTTTTTTTGGCGCTACATCAGTCACCGCGGAGATATTTAAAAAATCTGGCTGCGACCTGCTGCATGTAAGAACGGGCGACGATTACGTTTACGTACTGCAACGGTTTTTCAAAAGCCGTATCAGGTAGAGAAAACGAAAGAAGGGTTATGAGTGGTGTGATGAAATATTTAGTTTTTCTGTGTTGCTTTTTTGCAACGCTTCGGGTGGATGCACAAATTGTACAGGCAAGTGTAACCACCGACAAAGAAAAAATCCTGTTGGGAGAGCCGTTCTGGCTCACGCTGGAAATCAGGACGCAGGACACCAGCTTGTTCAGGTTCAAGCCCGACTCAATCCCGCATTTCGAATTCCTGAAGAAAGACAGCCTGACCAGGTCAAATGAGGGTGGCCTGAATATTACTCGCTATTATTTTCAGCTCACCAGTTTTGATTCCGGAAGATGGGTGATCCCGCCGTTCAGACTTCAGCCACGTCTCCAGACGGAAAGCGTGTTGATTGACGTGGTATTCACGGATCCTTTTGATCCCAGTCAGCCTTATCACGACATCCAGGATGTGCGCTCCGTTCCGTTTACGCTGGATAGCGACTGGGAAAAATGGTGGTATCCCGTTGCTGTGTTGCTGATTTTTCTGGTACTGATCATTCACTGGCTCACCGCCATCAGAAAAAGGAGGAGATCGGCAGCGAAACCAACGGAAACACCCTATCAGCATGCAACAAGGCTTTTACAGGAACTTGAAAAAGAAAATCCTCCTCCTGGTATTTATTATGAGGAGATGGTAAACATATATAGAAAGTATTTACTGGAAAGGACGGGGATCGACTCCCTTCAGCAGACTTCTGTACATCTGGCAAAACAACTGAGGTTTCTCTATGAAGAGGAACCAATGGGAACAAAATATGCCGCCGTTAGCCAGATGCTCTATCTGAGCGACTTTGTAAAATTTGCCCGGTACCAGCCCGCGATCCATGAAGTCCGATCGGGGCGCGAAGTCGTGGTGCAATCTATACAACACATTGAAGACCTGCTCAGGCTCAAACCGGATCTTATTTACCAGGCTGGACAAACATTCACAGAAGAGTTGGTTTCAAATGATTTGAGGAGGACAGAAGCATGATCTACGAATGGTTGCAGCATATCCGGTTTGTCTGGCCCCAGAACCTGCTTCTGCTCGGGCTGATTCCGTTTTTGGTAAGATCCTATCTGAAAAATCAGAGAAAAAACCAGGGGGCTGTGCTGATTTCGGGCCTGGGGCAAACCTTACCATCAACCATCAGGACCAGAATGAGGCACCTGCCATTCATTCTTAGAATGATTGCTGTTGTTTGTCTGATCATGGCATTGGCCCGACCACAGCATCAAACACAAATGACGCGAACGGAAGGCGAAGGAATCGATATTGTGCTTTGTATGGATGTAAGCGGGAGCATGGCTGCCAGGGATATTAGCCCTTCCCGGTTGGCTGCCGCTAAAAACGTAGCTATCGAGTTTGTCAAGAACCGGCCGGTTGACCGGATTGGTCTCGTTATTTTCTCAGGCGAGGCGTTTACAAAATGTCCCATTACTCCGGATAAGACCACGGTGATCAATATGATCCGCTCACTGGATATCAGAGATGGCGGCTACCTGGCGCAGGGAACCCTTATTGGAGAGGGACTCGCGACATCGATTAACCGGGTGTCCAAAGGAACAGCCAGATCGAAAGTGGTCATTTTGCTTACCGATGGAAAAGAAGAAGCGCCAGACACCAGAATTATTGATCCCCTGACGGCATTGGATATCGCAAAAGCAAATCACGTAAAAATTTATGCGATCGGTATGGGGGGCGGCGCAGAAGTAGATGGTGAGCAACTGGCTCCCGGAGGGGGGCTTGTTAGGGATTTTATAGATGAGGGGCTGTTGAAAAGAATAGCCGGGGAGACTGGAGGAAAATATTACCGGGCTACAGATCAGGCGACACTTCAGATGATCTACAGCCAGATCAACTCGCTCGAAAAATCAAAGGTGGAGATCATTCATTATACCGATACCAGGGAAATGTTCATAACGCTTGTCCTTGCAGCACTTGGGTGGCTTTTATTGGAGGTGCTTTTGAAATATTCGGTGTTCCGAAAATTCCCCTGAGAGGGAAAATCGGGTTTTCTGCCGTCTTTTTTATAATATTACAGTCCCTAACAACTTCATGGGATCGAAATGAAAATACTTTTTAATGTCAGATTGTATCTATTGCTAGTGGGAATGGCCGGTTTTCTGGAAGGCAACAGTCAGGAAATCATCAGGAACATTGAACAATACGCTGCACGGTTCAGCCCTGAGAGGGCTTATATTCATTTCGACAAACCGGCTTATGCTCCGGGAGAGACCATTTGGTTTAAAGCCTACCTGCTGAACGAGCTGACTCCTGCTGTGAGCAGCAAGACATATTACGTAGATTGGATCGATGAAGCCGGCCGGCTGGTTAACCACTCGGTCAGTCCGTTGGTGGATGGCGTGACCAACGGCCAGTTTGAAATTCCAGCCAATTTCAAAGGAAAGTATATTTCGGTGCGCGCCTACACCCGCTGGATGCTAAACTTTGACAGTGCTTTTCTGTTTAGCAAAACAATTCCCGTTTTAAATAAAGATTCGCTGCGGCTTACTAAAAAACCCGTGATTCGGACCACGCTTACGTTTTTTCCCGAAGGCGGAGACGCCATCGCCGGCATCAACAATAAGATTGCATTTAAAGCTACCGATCAGTGGGAGCGGCCGGTTGCGGTAAGGGGTGTAATTATCGAAAGTAATGGCAAAGTGGTAGACAGTTTCAAGACGGTACATGATGGCATGGGTTACATTAATCTGGTTCCTAAACGAGGGGCAGTCTATCAGGCAAAATGGAAGGATGCCAACAAAGCCGATCAGTTGACCGAACTTCCCAGGATAAAAGATGATGGCGTATCGCTGCAGGTAACAGTAAGTCCCGGCAGGAGGAACTTCAACGTAGAACTTTCACCCGGCCTGGCAGGCAAGATCGACAGCTTATATATCATCGGCACTATGTATCAGCACCTGGTGTTTAGCATTGGAAAAGCGATGACCTCTCCCCGTTGGGGATCGGGGGTCCCGATCAGGGAGTTGCCATATGGCATCCTGACGATCACGGTGTTCGACAAAAGCTGGAAGCCGCTGGCAGAACGGATAACGTATATCAACAACCTGGCACCCTATCTGGTGAAGGCCGATATGGAAGTAGAGCGGTGGGGACTCAGTTACAGAGCCCGGGATGAGATCAGGATCAGGGTTCCTGATTCGGTGGCGTCAAATTTATCGGTAGCTGTAACGGATATGGCTATCGGGGCAGACAGCAGCTCGAATATACTTTCGGGGCTCATGCTCAGCAGTGAAATAAAAGGCAAAATCCATAATCCTGCGTATTATTTTTCAGATACGAGTGATAAGGTACAGCAGCGCCTGGACCTGGTGATGCTGACCAATGGCTGGCGAAGGTTTAAGTGGGATCAGATTCTGGCAGGAAAATTTTCTAACCCGGTATATCATAGAGATTCCGCCTATCTCGCCTTGTCTGGCAAAGTGCTTGGAGTGAGGCCAGGTGTAATAGGTCCCGGTTCGGGCGTAGTGATCCTGATGAAACAAAAAGATACCGAAGGAAAAGTGCTGTTGGAATCATTAAAGCAGGATGGGACGTTTATAGATCCGGGGGTGGTCATATTTGATACGGCCAGGGTCTTTTACCAGTTGCAGGACAAGAAATTGAAAGAATCCCAGATTGATTTTATGACGGATCGGCTGCGTGTTCCCGAGATCAATAAGAAAGGATGGGCGAACCGCATTTTTCCGGACACGACGGGGAGTGCCTATCATTTGGGTAGGGCAGAGGAAGTTCTCGGAAACCTGGAACGCTCAAAATACAAAGAATTGGAGACTGTGACTGTTGCAGCCCGTGCCAAATCATCGGTACAAAAGATGGATGAAAAATATGCATCTGGCATGTTTTCAGGTGATGGTATCCAGTTTGATCTGGTGAACGATCCGTCGGCGCAGAGCGCCATCGACATTTTCTCGTTCCTGCAGGGGCGTGTAGCCGGGTTGCAGATCTCGGGTTACGGCAGCGGGGCTTCTCTGAACTGGCGCGGGGGTGCACCACAACTCTATATTGATGAAATGCCTGCTGATGTGAGTTTCGTATCTGCGCTGAACGTGCGGGACGTGGCTTATATTAAAGTATTCAGACCTCCGTTTATGGGCGGCTTTAACGGAAGTAATGGTGCCATTGCCATTTATACACGCAGGGGAGGCGACCAGGTTCAGGAGCCAGGGAAAGGGCTTGCCTCAGCAAATATCGCGGGGTATTCTGCGATTCGTCAATTTTATTCTCCCAAATATTATAGTCCGGAGGTCAAACCTGGATCCGACAGGGATCTGCGCACGACGTTGTATTGGAATCCCAACGTAGCTATCGATCCTGCAAAAAAAGAGATCATTCTGTCATTCAATAATAATGACGTGACCGATGCATTCAGGGTAGTGATCGAAGGGATGACCCAGGATGGCCGCCTCATTCATTATACGACTACGATGGAATGAGGGTCTGTGTAGAAGTTAGTCTCAGGATGCCCATATTGCTACTATCAGCAGAAAAACCGTCTTTTTCTTGCAGGGAGAATTCTATTCAAATGGGGCATCAAATATCCTGAACAGCGTTTAGTATTCTTTCAAACCTTCCTCGAGTGATTCAATAATTTGTTCCTGGTTTTCGGTGATCCATGTAGGCAGGTCCATTTTTGTCGTCATGGACCATTCTTCATTTTCCTTGATCAACCGAAAATAGAGCCTGCTTCCGCGTCCGTCTGCCGTATCCACATCAAAAACCTGAGGACCGGCATTGTTGTTTTTCCGGAAATTGAATTCGCGCACTCTGCCGCTGATCTTGATCAACTTTGAAAAATGTATAATCCTATTGAAAGTCGTGTCCATAATTTTTTCTGTATTTCTTTTACTACAATTTCTGTGCTAAATCCGCGATTTTTAACAAAAAATTTCTATTATCAAAAATAGTAACGGTGCCAGGGTCATTAAGCCGTCTAAGGTAAGATAAAACAGGATAGCATCGGCGGATTTTATTGCCTTTGGATAGAGCAAATAGGTTATTATGCTGGGAATCAGTAAAATAATAATTTGCCAGGGCCGGAAGCCTACTGGGATCAATGCGATTGCTGAAGCCAGGTTCAGTATGAGGGTTAGGTTGAATACCAGCCTGATTTTGTGACTGCTAAGAAGAGTGACAAGGCTCTTTATTCCGGTCCTTTTGTCAAAGTCCTTATCGCGAATGTCAAACAGTATGCAAATGGCAAAGATCAGGGTGAAACGGTAGCAGGTGAAGGCAGTGAACCCCGGTCTCCATTCTCCCGCGTACATCCATAGCGGCAGCACTGAGGTAACATAGGTCCAGACGGCCGTGAGCAGAATAGTTTTTCCGATGATCATTTTTCTGAACGGATCAAATATAGCCAAAGGCAGCTTGGGAGCCGTGTACAAAAGTGTGAAAAAAATGACCGGCAATATCATCTTCCAATGTTCTGCGAATTGCAGCAGGAAGACCAGTGAAACGATGCTGGTAGGGATAGCGATCAATAAGTGCAGGGGCTTGAACCTGGCAAGCCATTGTGACCGGAGTAGGGTCCTTTCCTCTGCCGGATCTGTCAGGTACCAGTGAAAGTTATAACTGGCAAGAATGGAAAAAAACACGAACCATCCGAAATTATCGAAAGGTTTGGTGATATGGAAAAGATGCAGTGGGCTTCTCACCATCAGCACGGCGCAGGTGGCGATAAACAGGTTGCTGAAAATTATAAAGTAATATATTTCCCGGGCGACCGTGCCCACTCTCGATCTTTGGTATCCGGTTATCAAAATTCGCCGCGTTTTAACAGAATTTGGAACTTATCATTTATTTTGCCCCGAAAATTAAGAAAGTAAAATGATTAATGACCTGGAAAACAAAATTTTTGATGCGAAAGCGGATTTTGGCGTCCTGGTCCTTAACGTTTTTCGCTTTCAATACGAGCATAACAAAATTTACAGAGATTATGTTGACGCCATTGGAATTGACCCCGAAACCGTGAAGTCGGTTTACGATATTCCCTTTTTGCCCATCGGATTTTTTAAGACGCATAGGGTGGTGACTACAGATTTTGAGCCGCAGATGATCTTTGAAAGCAGCGGCACAACTGGCAATATCCCAAGCAGGCACCTGGTCAGGAGCCTGGATCTGTACCAAAAGAGTTTTACGAAAGGGTTTGAGCGTTTTTACGGGTCGCCCCGTGATTATTGTATTATCGGCTTGCTGCCATCCTATCTTGAGCGGCAACATTCATCGCTGGTTTGGATGGTGGATCACTTGATTGAAGAGAGTGGCCATGAAAAAAGCGGGTTTTATCTGAATGAGTTTGAGAAACTGGCCGGCACGCTGCAGCGTTTGGAGGCGGAGGGACAGAAAACGCTATTGATTGGTGTGACGTTTGCTTTGCTGGATTTTGCGGAGGCTTTTCCGATGCCGCTCCGACATACGGTGGTGATGGAAACCGGCGGCATGAAAGGCAGGCGGGAGGAGATCATCCGGGAGGAGGTGCATGAGCGGCTCAAGGTTGCCTTTGGGCTGGATGCAGTGCATTCGGAATACGGGATGTCTGAGTTGCTGTCGCAGGCCTACTCTCCCGGCGGGGGAATTTTCCGGACGCCGCCCTGGATGCGTGTTTTGGTCAGGGATGAAAGCGATCCTCTTGGACTGATCAGGGTTCCGCCCGGCAGCTCGGCAAGAGGTGCGCTAAATATTATTGATTTAGCTAATATTTGGTCCTGTAGTTTTTTGGCAACCGAGGACCTGGGTATTGTATACGGCGATGGCAGCTTTCGTGTGCAGGGCCGGCTGGATGCCAGTGAGTGGCGTGGTTGCAGCATGTTGACGGCTTAGGGGTAGTGGAACTAAAAAGGTCACTGCCTGGTTACCATTCCGCCGCGGTTGTGGAAGTCTGTAAGTTTTAAGATTGTTGTCATCATTTGGCTGCTTTCCTTTTTGTTGGACAGCTTGGTGCCGCCATAAAGGTTATGCAGTATTTGCATAAAAAGTTTCAAAAATATGTCTTAATATTGTATTGGAATAACCCGGTATTCTGTTTGTCGTTTTAAGGCCTTGGACCAACGAGACTTAGACCTTTATTGATTTGGCTTGTCATGGGAGTAAACGCTGTATGCCCTGCGATTGGCGCCATTCGCGAAAGACGAGTATTGCTTAATCTTCTAAACTGTTATTTTATGTTACAGGTTATGGATTTACAAAAAAAGGAATCATTCCGTCTTGCCCCCGGTTGAAAGGACAGATACGAAAGAGGGGGTGCTACAATAGAGTAATAAATTGTAACACAGGCACTTTATATTTTTTTCGGGATACAGCAAAGGCAAAATGAGACCAAGGTTCTCATTAGTTTGCCCTGCATGCGAGGGGTAGGGCAAACTTTAAATTGGTGGGTCCAATTGACTTCGAGTATTAATAGCCAGGATTTCAAAAGGACTTATTGGTTTCTGGTATCCTTTTCTGTTTTGGCTGCATAGATATATCATCGACTTACCAAGTTACAGTGTATGGTTGGTCTTTGTAAACCCCTGGCTGCAATACTTTTGAACTTGAAACGAGGGCAGAATTTAGTTAACCTGTAATAGCGAATCATTATTTCAATTAACTTTTAAAACAATTTAAAGATGGAAAATTTAAAAAAATTGCAAACTACAGGTCTCATTTCCTTATCAAAGGAAGAGGCGAAACTTGTCAATGGCGGGTGGTTGACCCCGGCAATTATTGCTACGATCATTATTTCGGCAATAAACAATTTTGGTGATATTCGTAATGGCCTGTCAGACGGGTGGAATGGACGAGCGCCGAGACATGACTAAAAATTCCCTGGAATAACTAATGTTGATGTTATGAAGAAAGTCTCCTATAGGTTTCTTTTCTCAATTCGTTTCTGGGTTGCTGTTTTACTGATGACTCTGATCTTTGATAACCTCCCGGATATTATTCGCTTCTTTGCTAAATTTTTTTAATGAGTATCTAAAAAATTAACACATGAAAGAATATTTTGCCTCAAACTTAACAGTGATGACTGCCGACGAAATGTCAGCAGTAAACGGTGGCGAGACGCTTTGGTATTGGATCTCTTACGCGGTGGGTGCAACGTCCCACTTTGTGAAAGAGATGCTCCAAGACGCACACAATAATCCGATACGGCCGAGCGAGTACCGTTAAAGTTGGTATCATCCTTTTTGAGCTTTTACTCCGGGTCAGCAATGACCCGGAGTAACTTTGAAATTTTTTTAATACACTGTAATGGCATTTACGCAGAAAGACCTGTTCCGGTTTGTTATTTTTTTAACGTTGGCGGTTGGAAACGGATACTTGTTTAATATGATCAACGCGGAGGTCTTTGGGTATGAAGTTGATATGGAAGAGGTGTTTAGGTGGTCTCCAACTGAAAAAGTCCTTATGGTGATAGTTGTTGCTCCGGTGGCCGAATCATTCTTAGCTAACTATTTTCCCTTTTACCTGTTGCGAAAACTAAACGTAACGAATCGATTCTTGCTGATTGTTTTGCCCGCTGTCTTGTTTGGACTAGCACATTGGTACCATCCCGTTTATTTTCTGATGGCATTCTGCGGCGGACTGATCTTAAATGGATATTACATAAGCCTGATTTATGCAAAAGCCCGCTTCGCATTTGCCCAGGTGGTGACGCTCCATAGTTGTTATAATTTATACGGTCTTTTGTTTGTCGTCAATTAGGATGGTTCTTCATGCGGAATGATTACCCGGTTTTTAAGAAGGTTTCAGCAATATATATGCTGCTGCTCGCGGTGGTAGTTGCGCTGATCGTCTCGATGGCGTTTGTGCGAACAACGATCTCGACCAGGGCCCGAGGTATTATCAGACCCCTTACCGAGCGATCGGAATTGAGAGTCCCGGTGGCTGGAATAGTTCAGGAAATTAATTTTCGTGACGGGGATATGGTAACAGCAGGCGCTATTGTGTTAAAACTCAGGGACAAAAATACCCGACCGCAAGCGAATGCTACCGCGTTAGAAATCAAAAAGACGCGCGACTTCATTCATGATCTGGAACGAATAACCTTGGGGGATCTTAACGCAGTTTCCGAGGCTGTTCTATTGAGCCCGGTGTATCGCCAACAGTTAAGCCGATTTCGGTTCGATCAGGTCGCGAACGAAGCAGCTTTGAAAAAAGTGGGACGTGAACTGGAGCTCAGCCGGTTGCTTCTAAAGGAAAGGGTCATTGCCAGGAAAGAAATGAATGATATAGAAATAGAATATTTGAGGTTAGAGGCGACATATGAGGCATTCAAAAGCGAGCAGTACAGCCAATGGCTGCAGGAGCTCGCGAGGTACAGGACTGAACTTGGTAGTTTATTGTTACAACGCATGCAGATTGATACAGATAAGATGAATTATAGCGTGATTGCTCCGGTTGACGGAGTTATTCAGGGCTTGAATCATATTTACCAGGGTAGTATATTGCAACAAGGTGAGACAATCGGGGTAATCTCCCCGGAAAGTACGATGATTGCTGAGTGCTTTGTGCCTCCGCGGGATGTCGGTCTGCTTAAACGGGGCCAGGAGGTCCGGTTTCAGATCGATGCATTTGATTACAATTATTTCGGGACACTGAAAGGAGCAATTCTGAGTATCGAAGACGATTACAACTTGGTCGACAACCAGCCTGTATTTAAGGTCCGTTGCAGTTTTGATAGTTCCCGGCTTATTCTCAGAAATGGATTTACCGGAGAGCTAAAAAAGGGACTGACCCTGCAGGCTCGTTTTATTGTGGCCGAGCGGACGCTGTGGCAACTATTATTTGACAAATTGGACGATTGGCTGAACCCGGCGGCACCCGGGTGGGTTGTGCCAGGTACAAAGCACAGGTAAGAAATCTTCCCGGGACTACAGGTCCGGTTTTTCAAAATGCCCAATCATATTAATCAAGAATCTTTTTCCGATTTCATCCGACTAATATGCGAAAAGGAATTAAAGTCAGGCAAAGGGATATTACTGATTGCGGTGCGGCCTGTCTGGCATCGGTAGCAGCTTTTTATAAACTGCGAATAGCCATTAGTCGGGTAAGGCAATATGCGGGAACAGACAAGCGGGGAACCAATGTACTGGGGCTGGTTGAAGCTGCCGAAAAGCTTGGGTTTGAAGCCAGGGGCGCCAAAGGGCCATTTGAAAGTCTCTCTAAAATTCCTCTGCCCGCAATAGCACACCTGGTACTGGAAAACCAGCTTCATCATTTTGTGGTACTTTACAGGCTTACGCCGCGGAATGTAATATTTATGGATCCGGCTGACGGACAATTGCACAAAATTTCTCCTGCCAAATTCAGGAAGATGTGGACCGGAATTATCGTGCTAATACATCCTGGCGGAGAATTTGTGCAGGGAAATCAAAAAGTTTCGAATGTTAAGAGATTCTGGTTTCTTATCAGGCCACACAAATCGCTGATGCTGCAAGCCTTAATTGGTGCAATAGCCTATACAATAATGGGTTTGTCCACTTCGATATATCTGCAAAAGATAATTGACTTTGTGCTGGTCGAAGGGAATTTCCGCCTACTTAATCTCCTGAGTATAGCAATGCTGATCATACTATTGTTTCAGACGCTGATCGGGTACTTTAAATCTTTACTCGCCCTACAGACGGGCCAGCATATTGATGCCCGGCTCATCCTGGGATATTACAAGCACCTTTTGAGCTTACCACAGAGGTTTTTCGATACTATGCGCGTTGGCGAGATCATTAGCCGGGTGAACGATGCTGTGAAGATCAGAATATTTGTGAATGATGTGTCGCTGAACCTGGTCGTCAATTTCCTTATAATTATATTCTCGATTTTGATAATGTTTGTTTATTATTGGAAGCTTGCATTGATTATGCTTGCCATCATACCTGTCTATACAGTCATTTATTTTATGAGTAACCTCATCAATAAAAGATGGCAGCGTAAATTAATGGAAGAAAGTGCTGAACTTGAATCTCACTGGGTCGAAAGCCTCAATGCTGTAGGTACCGTCAAACTGTTCGGACTGGAGCGATACGCCAATGAAAAGACAGGAGCCCGCTTCTCAAAACTTCTGGGATCCATTTACACCTCAGGGGTTTACGGACTTTATCTGGCAAATATTTCTGAATTTGTCACCCGGGGGTTTACGATCATTCTCCTGTGGGTTGGAAGCTATTTTGTGATCAATAGGGAATTATCGCCGGGTGAATTACTGTCTTTTTACGCATTGATCGGGTATTTTACGGGACCAGCGGGGTATCTGATCGGTGCAAATAAATACATTCAGGACGCGTTAATAGCCGCAGACCGCCTTTTTGAGATTATTGACCTTGAAATTGAAGCGGATAACGACTCAAAAGTTGAGCTCTCTAAAGAGAGTATGGGGGCCATTCGGTTTAACAATATTTCTTTCAGATACGGTACGAGGACGGAAGTTTTCCGGCACCTGAATCTTTCAATACAAGCGGGAAAGAGTACAGCCATCGTGGGTGAGAGCGGCAGCGGGAAATCAACCATAATCGCTATTCTTCAAAAAGTATATCCACTAAAGGAAGGAAGTATTACTATAGGGGATATCGATCTGGAACACGTCAGTACACCCAGCTTACGGCGATTGATTGGTGTGGTGCCCCAGGAGATTGATTTGTTTACAGGAACGGTTCTAAGTAATATTGCCATCGGTGACAGCGAGCCAGATATGAAAAAAATCCTGATGCTGAGCAAATTGACCGGAGCGCACGAGTTTATAGAAAAACTCCCGAACAATTATAACGCCTTTTTAGGGGAACATGGTACGGGGTTGTCCGGGGGACAAAGACAAAGATTGGCCATCGTACGGGCACTCTACAGAGACCCGGAAATACTGATACTGGATGAAGCTACCAGTAGCCTGGATCTAAACAGTGAACGGCAGATCAGAAATACGCTCGACTGGTTCAGGGATCAGGGTAAGACCATTATTATTATTGCTCACAGACTATCAACCATCAGGAACTGCGATCGTGTTCTCGTACTTCGCGATGGAAAATTAGTGGGTGAAGGAAGCTACGCAGATATTGTCAATAACCGGGAACTCTATTCAGATCTCAGGTCGATGGAGGCAGAGAATGGTCTGTGAGTTTTTTAGCATTGCAGCCGGTGATACTTTCGGCATAGTTCTTCAGGTATCGTCAAAAGAAGTAAATCTTTCTGACAAGCGGTAAAAAAACCTTTTCCACTGTAAACCATTGTAATAAAATTCTGATATACATTTGCAAACTATGAGATGCTTCTTTACCGTCCTGGGGTTTTGTCTCCTGATGCCTGCCTTAGTAAGGGCCCAGGAGAAATGGAGCCTGTTGAGATGTGTGGAATATGCGCTGGCCCATAATATTTCCGTGAAACAGGCCGATGTACAGGCCCGGATTGACCGGCTAACACACCAACGCGATGTCCTGGCTCAATACCCCAGGGTCAGCAGCCAGCATAGCGGGGGTTACCAGTTCGGACGTTCTATCGACCCTACCTCGAACCAATTTACCACCAACCAGATTCTTTTTGCCAACCACGGGCTGGATGCCGGTTTAGATCTCTTTAACTGGTTCAGCAAGAAGAACAGCGCAGAAGCCTCCAAATTCACAGCCGAGGCAAGTGGCGCCAGGATTGAAAAAGCACGGAACGATATTTCACTCAATGTAGCAAACGCCTATCTATCCGCCCTGCTTGCTAAAGAGCAGATCAATACCAGCATGGTACAGGTAGATCAAAGCCGGGAACAGGTGGTGAATATAGCTAAACAAGTAGATGCCGGCGTGCTGCCGGAACTGAATCTCGCTGAAATGCAAACCCAACTGGCCAATGACAGTGCGACACTCATCACTACGAGAGCAAATTTCGTCCTTTCGCTGCTACAACTGAAAGCCCTGCTGAACCTGGATGCCGCAGAAACATTTGATATTGAAACGCCACCGGTGGAGAATATCCCCATGGATCCACTGTCCGAACTTGAGCCAGCGTCAGTGTTTGCTTCTGCCCGAGAGAATCTGCCTCAACAAAAGATCAATCAGCTAAACTTAAGAGCGGCGGAACACCAGGCCCTGGCATCGCGAGCCTTCATGTTCCCCACAATCAGCCTCTTTGGCGGACTGAACTCCAGGTATTCAGATGCTCAAAAACGAATACCCAGCCATTTTCAATCGGTGAATGTACCCATTGGCGTGGTCAATGTCAACGGTGTGAATTATGAGGTGACTTCCAGGCTGAACCAACCGACCGCCTACGATAAGAACACTTATTTCAAGCAACTGAATAATAATTTCAGCCAGAATATCGGACTTGCACTGAGTATCCCGATTTTTAACGCCGGTACATCGCGCATAAACTGGAAAAAAGCCCGGCTGAACCAGGAGGCGATGCAACTGACCGCGGAACAGGATGGCCGCACGCTGAAACAGGATATTTATCAGGCGCATGCCAATGCGGTGGCATCCCTGGAAAAATATAACGCCTCGCAGATCGCGCTGAAATCTGCCCAGCAGGCCTATGATTTTGCCAGGAAAAGATTTGATCTTGGCCTACTGAAACCCATCGACCTGATCACGAATCAGAATAACCTGTTCAAGACCAAGATCACGGCGCTTTCCGCACATTATGATTACGTGTTTAAGATGAAACTGCTCGAGTTTTATAAAGGCAAGGGCATTAAATTATAACCGGAATGATAAGCCAGGCTGGTATGATAACCGAATGGTGAAAATTGTACATTCAAATACGCAAGGCTATGAGTAAAAAATGGAGGAGAAGGCTGCTGATCGGCGGGGGCTTGATCGCGATACTGGTGGTCGTTTCCATTATCAGGAATAAAGACAAGAATATTATTAAGGTGACCACCGAAAAAGCGGCGACCCGGTCCATAACGGAAACGGTAACAGCAAGCGGACAGGTTTACCCCGAAATTGAGGTGAAGATCAGTCCGGATATCAGCGGTGAGGTAACGGAGCTGAAAGTGGAAGAAGGTGACAGCGTGGTTAAAGGCCAGGTGTTGGCCAGGGTTTATGCGGATATTTATGCGCTGCAGCGTGATGAAGCCGCAGCCCGGGTAGGTCAGTCACAGGCAACTGTTGCTAACAGCCAGGCTGCGCTGGGTGCGCAAAAGGCCAACCTGGATCTTGCCCAGCAGGTGTACGACAGGAACGAAAAGTTATTTCGCGACAAAGTGATCTCAAGGTCCGAGTTTGAGCAATATGAAACCAACCTTGCCACAGCCAAGGCGAATTATAAAGCCAGCCTTCAAAATATACGTAGCTTACAGGCAGGTGTGCAGAGTTCGCAAACCGGATTGCGCTCGGCTAATAAGAACCTGGGGCGCACAACGATTACCGCGCCCATGAACGGCGTTGTGTCATCGCTGAAGATTAAGCAGGGTGAGCGTGTCGTGGGAACAGCCCAGATGGCTGGTACTGAAATGATGACAATCGCGGATATGAATACGATGGAAGTGAGGGTAGACGTGGGTGAAAATGATATCGTGAAGGTCAATATCGGCGATGAAGCGGATGTGGAAATTGACGCCTACAATAACCGGAAATTTATTGGTTATGTTACGAAGATAGCGAGCAGCGTAAAATCTGGTACCGGGAGCACCAGCAGCAACGATGTGACCAATTACCAGGTGCGCATCCGGCTGGAAAAGGATTCATACAAGGACCTGGTTGATCCTGCGAGACCGAAAAAATTCCCTTTCAGGCCGGGAATGAATGCGAGCGCTGATATTAAAACGAGGCGGAAAGATCACGTAATTGCGGTACCCATTGGAGCAGTTAACGCAAGGATCAAAGGGACTGACAAAAGTTTTGCCGATACACAGAAAGAAAAAGAAAAAGATAAGGACAATCCCGCCAATGCAGATAAAAAAGATAACAATACC
The DNA here is from genome assembly GCF_058792415.1 of Niabella sp. CPT15-335-S11. NCBI lineage: Bacteria > Pseudomonadati > Bacteroidota > Chitinophagia > Chitinophagales > Chitinophagaceae > Niabella > Niabella sp. CPT15-335-S11. The sequence goes on along the minus strand of NZ_JBYTEI010000002.1, from coordinate 807,742 downwards.
GGCGATGATATGGAAGAGGTGGCGTTTTTAAGAATGGCCGATGGCACGGTTAAAAAGAAGGTGGTAAAGACCGGCATCCAGGATCTCAATTATATCGAGATACTGAACGGGCTGAAAGTGGGGGATGAAGTGGTTACCGGGCCTTATAGCGTCGTGAGTCAGACATTGAAAGACGGGACAAAAGTGAAGGTTGTTACAAAAGATGAACTGTTCCAGAAAAAATAGCCCTGGCCGTTAATAATTTATTTACAGTTGATCTCTTGATGGTATCAGACTCCCTTGAGGGCGCGCTTGATCAGGGCTTCCAGTGAAATAGCAGGATCGTCTGCCAGAATCTTGTGTATCGCCTGTTCTGCCTGGTTTTTTTGAATTCCCAGCGCTGTCAGCGCCTGCAGCGCATCCTGTTTCAGAGGAGCCACTGTCCCCGACGGAAGTGTAACAGTTATTCCCTGCTTACCCAGTTTGTCCTTCAATTCAAGGATAGTCCTTTCGGCAGTCTTCTTGCCAATTCCCTTGATTTTCTCCAGGGCGGCAGCATTACCCAGCATGATCGCGTTGGTCAGCTCCTCGGGTTTCATATAAGATAAGATAAGCCTGGCCGTGCCGGCGCCGATCCCCGAAACGCCGATCAGAGAAAGGAAGATATCCTTCTCGTGCCCATCGGCAAAACCATACAAGAGATGAGCATCTTCCCGGATAAGCAGGTGAGTGTAAAGCAGGCCCTCTTCCAGGTGCTGGATGGCAGTGTAGGTGTTCAGGCTGATCTGGACTTCATATCCCACACCCGCAACTTCCAGTAACACGGACGATGGTGTTTTCTGCACAAATTTTCCTTTAAGATATCCTATCATGCTACGAAAATACAATATTCAGCCAAAGATCCCTCGCTCCGCAGGGGTGGGCCGCCAATATCCGCATGCCCCGCCAGCAGGCTATTGAATGCCCGAGGTCTGCTTCAAACACACCCTGTTAATTTATTCTTTATTAACCCATTATTACTAACTTTGCCCACTAAATTTTTGACAACAGATGACGAACAAAATTACCGCTGCAATTACCGGGGTTGGGGCTTCTATACCCGAAGATAAGTTAACGAATTTTGATCTGGAGAAGATGGTCGATACTACAGACGAGTGGATCCGTACCCGTAGCGGTATTGAGGAGCGTCGGATATTAAAGGGAGAGGGAAAAGGTATTTCAGAACTCGCTGCGCCTGCCGTATTTAACCTGATTCAGAAGACAGGTATCGCTCCCGAAGAAATTGATTGCATCATTGTCGCTACTGTCACGGCGGACATGCTCTTTCCCGCAACTGCAAACCTTGTAGCCCACAGGGTTGGTGCTGTCAATGCTTTTGGTTTTGACTTGTCTGCCGCCTGTTCAGGTTTTTTGTATGGATTGACAACGGGCGCCATGATGATTGAAAGTGGTCGTTACAAAAAAGTAGTAGTGGTGGGCGCAGATAAAATGAGTGCCATTACAGATTATACAGATCGCACCACCTGCATCCTTTTTGGAGATGCCGCCGCAGCGGTTTTGCTGGAGCCCAGTCCGAATGAATTTGGAATTAAAGACAGCCTGCTCAGAAGCGATGGGAGCGGAGCCAAGTACCTGAATATGAAAGCAGGAGGATCTGCCTATCCCGCATCAATCGAAACGGTAACCAGGAAAGAACATTATATATACCAGGAAGGGAAGGCGGTTTTCAAATTCGCCGTTAAGGGAATGGCCGACATCAGTGCTGAACTCCTGGAGAAAAATAACCTGACCGGTGACGATATTGCATGGCTGGTACCCCATCAGGCAAATCTGCGCATTATTGATGCCACTGCTGACCGTATGGGTCTTTCAAGGGATAAAGTGATGATCAATATCAACCGGTACGGCAATACAACCTCTGCTACCATACCCCTTTGTTTATGGGAATGGGAAAATCAGCTGAAAAAAGGCGATAAGCTCGTTCTGGCCGCATTTGGCGGCGGATTTACCTGGGGTGCTACCCTGGTAGAATGGGCCTACGATCCCAAATAATCGCCTTTCGCCGAACACGGCCTGGCTTCCCGGCAAGTCCGTTGTCTCACCGTTCTGGCTGAGGATACCAGCCTTCAATGTGTGGTGTCTGTTTGTGTTGACCAGGAAAATAAGAGACTTTATGATGAACGTATCAGATAACAACTTAGCAGGGATAAAAATACGCCGTGCCAGGGCGGAGGACTGCGGACGGATCCTGGAATTAGTCAGGGAACTGGCACACTTTGAGCGGGCACCGCAGGAAGTCACCATCACCCTCACTCATTTCAGAGAAAGCGGTTTCGGGCCCAAGCCCGTCTGGTGGGCCTTTGTTGCTGAGGTCCCGGGAAATGAATCCGGTGAATCACGGATTGTCGCCTTTGCATTATATTATATCCGTTTCTCCACCTGGAAAGGTCAGGCAATGTACCTGGAAGATATCCTTGTAACGGAGGACATGCGGGGAAAGAGAATCGGAACCTTGCTTTTTGAAAGGCTTCTGCAGGAAGCCAAAGAAAAAGGCCTGAACCGGATGGTCTGGCAGGTGCTGGACTGGAACGAAGCCGCGATAAATTTCTATAGAAAATATAACGCATCCTTCGATGGTGAATGGGTCAATTGTGCAGTGGACCTGCAATAACCCCGTATTGTCACCTCACAAAATGATTACTACTATACAGATTTGCTTGCGAGCAAGACCTCAAAAGCAGTAAAAGATCTTGCAAATTCCAATAATTCAAATTGCAAGAGCACGCTTCCGACACGTTCAACCTAAGATTTATCTGGTACGCTTGCCCGGAACAATACCGCATCTGTTGTAGCCCGAATCGTAATTTCAGCGCCATAAAAGCTGACAGCCGCTATATGCCCCTGACGCAAATCTGCTTTTGATTTTCCAGATTTCAGCTGCACCTCACCCGAAGTCAGCAAAAAGATTTCTGAAGTTATAGACTGGATACTGATTTCCTCACCTTTTTTCAGCGACCAGGAGCTAAGTTCAAAATCTGTGACCGGCGTTTTATAGATACGATGGGTCCGATGTGCAGCATACTTCTGGATTTTTGGGTGAGTAGCTTCACACCTGGTATGCTTCAGCAATTCCACGGTATCAATATGCTTGCTGGTAAGTCCGCCGCGCAGCACGTTATCAGAACTGGCCATGATCTCAACGTTCTGACCTTCCAGGTAAGCGTGTGGTACACCGGCATCCTGAAAAATAGCTTCGCCGGTTTGCAGATGCACCAGGTTGAAGAAGTAAATAGAGAAAATTCCCCGGTCCAATCCACCCGATCGCACGAAAGTCAACGCGGCGCGCGCCGCCCAGAAATTCTCATCAGATTTTTTTAATTCGTTTTTCTGATAAAGAGGAATGATCCTGGTTAGCAGTGGGTGCAGCAACTCGTTTACTTCTTCCTGAGGCAATTCCATGGCCATCTTGTATAGTCCCCGATACCCCTCATTCTTAAAAACAGCAAGAAATATATTTAGTTCTTTAATTCTTTGTAGAATATCTTTAAGTTCATCTTCAGGTTTAAATCCGTGCAACAGGTGAAATGGACTTAAAGCCACCATCAGTTCGGGCTTATGGTTGGCATCTTTATAATTCCGGTTTGGTGCGTTGAGGGGAACTCCTTTCCTGTTTTCTTCTTCAAACCCTGCTATTGCATCTTTTTTCGACGGGTGCACCTGGATGGAAAGCATATCACGCACATCCAGTATTTTCAACAAGTAGGGTAGCGCACCAAAATTTTCAAATACCTTTTCTCCTAACAATTTTCCCGGCGCCTCATTGATAAAGTCTCTTAACAGGACTTCTTGCCGGTCTTCAGTAAAAAGCGTACATTGAGCCTGCGGGTGTTGCCCCAACCAGTATTCCGCGAAAGGCTCCATTTGTGGATTTTCAACCTGGAGCAAATCCGGAATAAAATGAATTCCGCCCCAATCATAGTGCTTTACATCACCTGATAAACTCGCCAATTTTGACATACAAATTTTGATTATCTTGGGGTAAAGATAAAAAAATGGCTACACATAATGAGATCGGAAAGAAAGGAGAGGACCTGGCGAAGGAATACCTGGCTTCAAAAGGTTATACCATTCTTCATCAGAACTGGCGCCATAAACAATATGAACTGGATATCGTAGCGAAGAAAGACGGCAGGCTGCATTTTGTAGAAGTGAAGACCCGGTCCACAAATCAATACGGTTACCCGGAAGATAGCGTAACCAAAAAGAAATTCAAATACCTGCAGAAAGCAGCCCATGAATACCTGCAGCAGCATCCGGGCTATGAATGGATCCGTTATGATATTCTGTCTATCAGCTTTAATGGCAAACAAACGCCGGATTTCTTTCTGATAGAAGATGTCTTTTTGTAAAGGCGCCTTAAAAGAGTATCTTTACGGTTATCAAAACACAAAAATTTATACATGAATCTCAGACTTTCGATTTCCTTGCTGTTGGTGACTGCTGCCATTGCAAGTTGTAAGACAGGCGGCGGGGATGGCGCGCAGAAACCTTTTTGTCAGGATACCACCTGCCTGTCGGAGCCACTGAAGTTTGAAAGCCAGTCAAAAGACAAGCCTTTCGTCAGCATTTCTTTCAAAGATTGCAAGATTGATTCTATTCATTGGGAGAAAGGGGGTATGGGCGTTATTAAGGATATTGTTTTTAACGAGTTTATCGGCAGGGACGTCAGGCCATCAGCAAAAATGATCAGTTGCGACTTTATCGATAACAAAGCAGCCTGGATCAAATTTAATGATTGCGGTACAGGCCGCGGTTTCCTCCTACGGCTGCCTTTCGATGCTGCCGGTACCACCAGCAAATACACCAGCGCCATTAACAGCTTTGATCCGAAGTATAATGTGGAGCCGGGGCTCGTGGCTTATTATGACAATACGTTTATATATGTTCAGGATATGGCTACCGATTCTGTTGCTAAACAATTACTCACAGATACCGGTGTAAGGGAGATAGATTATGATAATATTCATTCCCTGATTGACACCGTACATATTACTCGTTCCCAGATATACGCGAAACTTAAGGTAGCAGGAAAGATTGTTGAACATAATAATCCGCTCACTTTTAAAAAATAAGGCAGGTTCAAATGTGGGAATCCTACCGGAAAGGGTTTAAGGCTTATCTTGAATTGGAGAAATCCTTGTCGGCCCATTCGGCCGGTGCCTACCTGCATGATCTGGACCTGCTGACTGCCCACCTGGAAGGCTTTGGCCGATCCGGCACACCTGCCGATATTAACCTGAAAGATCTCCAGCAATTTCTGCAGGGCCTGGCGGAGTTGGGCATGATGGCATCTTCCCAGGCTCGCATCATTTCAGGGATCCGTGCATTTTATAAATATTGTTTACTGGAAGAAATCGTTGAGGCAGACCCTACTTTGTTGCTTGAATCTCCCAAAATAAAGCGCTCCCTGCCGGATGTGCTGAGTTTCGAAGAAATAGAACGCATTATTGCCGCGGTAGATCTAAGCAAACCTGAAGGAGGTAGGAATAAGGCGATACTGGAGATTATGTATAGTTGCGGACTGAGGGTAAGCGAATTGGTCGGCCTGCGTATTTCACAATTATTCACCGATGTGGGATATATCCGGGTTCTTGGCAAGGGGGATAAGGAACGGCTGGTCCCTGTGGGAAAATCGGCCATTAAGTACCTGGACATTTATTTAAAGGAGATCCGTGTGCATGTGGCTGTTAAGCCTGGCAACGAAGATTTTGTATTTCTCAATAAAAGGGGGGCAAGGCTAACCAGAGTTATGATTTTCCTGATCATTAAAGACCTGGCTGCGAAAGCTGGCATTCAAAAAACAGTGTCGCCGCATACATTCAGGCACTCGTTCGCTACGCATCTCCTGGAAGGTGGTGCTAACCTCAGGGCCGTACAGGATATGCTGGGTCATGAAAGTATTACTACTACAGAGATCTATACTCACCTGGATCGGGAGTTTCTGAGGAAGACGCTGGAAATGTACCATCCATCATTTAAGCATAAATGATTCGGAGATTAATACCTACATTTGAGACAGAATTGGCATACAGTTAGTAGATTGAAATCGAAGTAAAGAATTTTTCATTGCCGTCCGAGAAACATCCGTTGCAGCTTTTAAATCAATTGCATAATCGCACTAAAACAAAACATTCCATGATGAAACATCTTTTTTTTCCCATTGCCCTTTTATTGCTCACCACATCAGGCTGGGCACAAATCAAAACGCCGGCCCCGAGTCCCAGCCAAACAATCAAGCAGGATTTTGGACTTTCATCTATTGAGCTGTCCTACAGCCGGCCGGGAATGAAGGGACGAAATATTTTTGGAGACCTGGTTCCTTTCGGCGAGGTTTGGCGAACCGGTGCGAACAGCGCTACCACGCTTACTTTTGGAGATGAGGTGATTATAGGGGGCAAAAAGATCGCGCCGGGTAAATACGGCCTGCTGTCAATTCCGGATAAAGCGGAATGGACGCTGATCATTTCTAAACAGACCGATGTGACTAGTCCTTCAGCTTACAAGCCGGAAGATGATGTTGTGCGGGTAAAGTCTAAAGTAATGAAAACGCCGGCAAAGGCGGAAACTTTTACGATGCAATTCGCTAATGTAAAGCCGGAAAGTTGTGAACTCCATATCAGGTGGGCTGACGTGATGGTATTCCTGCCGATTAAGGCTGATGTCGACACGAAAGTGATGGCGTCCATCGATGCTTCGATGAAGTCGGAGAAACCTGCCTATTTCCAGGCCGGCTATTATTACCTGGAAAATGGAAAAGATGCGAATAAGGCGGCTGAATGGCTGACGAAAGCTGCGGAAGCCCAGCCGGACGCTTTCTGGGTCAGCTATCAACAGGCCAGAGCCTTTGCCAAATTGGGTAAAAAGAAAGAAGCCCGAGCAGCAGCCCAGAAATCTATTGAGCTGGCGAAGGCTGCAAAAAATGGAGACTACGTAAAGCTGAATGAAAAGCTGATTGCCGGTTTGTAAATTATCCAAAAGGGAAGACCGGGCCGTTGGTTTAGAAAAAGATAATCCTTTTCAGAATTAACGGGTATCCGGATAAAATAGTCAGAGGCGCTTCCTGGAGCGCCTCTGACTTTAAAATTACTTCCTGAGAACAAACGAATCCATGAATTTGGTGTTGAAATCACCGCTCCGGAATTTTTCATCCTGCATCAGTTGCTGGTGAAAGGGAATCGTTGTTTTAACGCCTTCAATAATGTATTCGCTGAGTGCACGGTTCATCGTGCCAATAGCCTCTTCGCGCGTGCGGGCGATGGCAATTAGTTTGCCGATCATTGAATCGTAATAAGGTGAAATAGTATATCCGGCGTAGACGTGACTGTCGACGCGAACACCATGTCCGCCGGGTACGTGCAGGGTGGTGATCTTACCGGGCGAGGGCCGGAAGTCGTTGTAGGGATCTTCAGCATTTATCCGGCACTCTATGGCATGCATTTGCGGAACATAATCAATGCCGGACACTTTCTCACCCATAGCAATTTTGATTTGTTCTTTGATCAGGTCGAAATTGATCACTTCCTCTGTAACACAATGTTCTACCTGGATACGGGTGTTCATTTCCATGAAATAGAAATTCCGGTGTTTATCCACCAGAAACTCCACGGTGCCTACGCTTTCATAACTGATGGCCGCCGCTGCTTTTTTAGCGGCTTCGCCCATAGCATGGCGTAGTTCATCGGTCATGAATGGGGAAGGCGACTCTTCCACCAGTTTTTGGTGGCGTCTCTGGATGGAGCAGTCACGTTCGCTTAGGTGGCTTACATTGCCATATTGGTCTCCGGCAATCTGGATTTCAATATGCCGGGGTTCTTCCACAAATTTTTCAATATAGATGCCGTCATTTTTAAAAGAAGCAGCGGCTTCCATTTTGGCTGTCTGAAAGGCTTTGTCCATTTCCTGCTCCTCCCAAACAATCCGCATGCCCTTGCCACCACCGCCTGCTGTTGCTTTCAGGATCACCGGATAACCGATTTCTTTTGCTGCATGTTTCGCGTGGTCACTGCTTTCCAGCAGTCCTTCATAGCCCGGGACAACGGGAACACCCGCTTTGATCATGGTCTCTTTGGCAGTGACCTTGTCGCCCATACTGTTGATCATATCCGCGGTTGGCCCAATAAATTTAATGCTGTTCTGATTACAGATATCTGCAAACCGGGCGTTTTCAGCCAGGAACCCGTAGCCGGGGTGTACAGCATCGGCATTGGTGATTTCCAATGCGGCCATTATGTTGGGTATGTTCAGGTAAGAGTCTGAGCTGGGCGGTTTACCAATACAGACAGCTTCATCGGCAAACTTTACGTGGAGGCTTTCCGAGTCGGCGGTAGAGTACACGGCAACTGTCTGGATGCCCATTTCTTTACAGGTACGGATAACGCGCAAGGCGATCTCACCCCTGTTAGCAATTAATATCTTTTTAAACACAATAAATAATTTCCGTTTAGGTCAATAAAATATTTATGGTGCAATCAAAAACGTGGCATCAGGGGGCAACCACGAACAACGGTTGGTCAAATTCAACAGGGGAGGCATCATCTACCAGTACCTTCACGATCTTTCCGCTTACTTCACTTTCGATTTCGTTGAACAGTTTCATGGCTTCGATGACGCAAATGATCTTGCCTGGGCCGATGATATCACCTTCTTCAACAAAATTAGGTTTGTCGGGAGTTGGCCTTCGGTAGAACGTACCGATCATGGGACTTTTGATTGTGATAGTATTTGGAGCGCTTTCGGCTGGTTTGGTTTTTTCGGCGGCAGGCATCGAGGCGGGAGGAGGGGCGGTCTGGACTACTGGCGGAGGTGCCGGTAAATGGACCGGGTAGGGCTGTCCAGGGGATGATATTATTTGGGTTGCCTGAACAGCATCCTGTTTTTGGTGGATTGAAATCTTGAAATCCTTTTGCTCGATGGTAATCTCACCGATATTTGATTTGTTGATCATTTTGATCAATTCCTGAATCTGTCTGAAATCCATATTTTTCAATTTGACAGGTATTTGGTTTTAATTTATTCGAAGCAATATGATAAACCAGCAATATAATAAAGAATGGCTAAGGTAAGTATTTCAATTCCATAAAGAAATGAAAACAGAACCATTTTTGAAATATAAGGGGGAATATGACCAAAAATGGCCCAAAAAAATTTATGTTTTGAGCCATTATTTACGATTTTTCGTTATCAGTCTTTTACACGCTCCACATATTCCCCGGTCTTTGTATTAATACGAATTTTTTCCCCTTCGTTCACAAAGAGAGGTACACTCACGGTAGCCCCGGTCTCAACCTTTGCCGGTTTCAGAGTACGCGTGGCTGTATCGCCCCTAAGTCCTGGCTCCGTATAAGTTACCAGCATAACAATTTTATCCGGTAATTCCACACTGACGGGTTGTTCAGTTTCTGTATTGATAGCTATAGCTACTTCCAGACCTTCCTTGAGGAACTGTGGCGCATCGATCATATTTTCCTGGATGCTGATCTGCTCGAAGGTGGTATTGTCCATGAAATTGTAACCCGTTTCATCCTGGTAAAGATATTGGTACTCTCTCTTTTCTACTCTTACAGGGTAAATCAAATCGCCCGAATTCCAGGTTTTTTCAATGGAACGGTTATTGTCCACACCTTTCAGCTTTGCCCAGACTTTAGCTGCGGCCCTTGCGGTCTTGTTTTCACCAAATTCCACAACAGAATATAGGTTGCCATCCAATTTCAGGATCATTCCGCGGCTGATATCTGAGGTATTTGCCATTTTTATTTTTTAAGGCTGCAAAGGTAAGCGCTGCATCCCGTTCTGCAAAATGAATTCAATAAGCGAAGTCGAAAATAAATACCGTCGGAATGTTGCGTTTGGTTTATGGATTACGTTTTACCATATTAGGGAACGGGACTTGATCTTCAAAAACCATTAAGTTACGATCTGAATGACCCAATGAATTACACTATTTTTTACTACCTTCTGAAGTACTGCTTTTTTTGGAAACCAGACGGTTCGCCACGCTGATTTCCATGCAGTTACTAACGTTCTCTCTGTAATTCCCGCCTCGCTGGCAAATGGTTTTTGCCATTTATTACACCAAGTCTATCAGAAACCGAGCAGAAATCCTGCGATACCGTGAAAATCCGGATCGGGAAGGCCACCCGTTAATTTTGAGTACTCTTTACGTTTCGGTAAACGCGAAATCCAGCCGATATTCTGGTACAAATTGAATATTATGAATATAAATATGTAATGTTATTGCCTGACAAATAAATGAATTTTCAATGATGATCAAAAAAAAATACAAAATATTCGCAGAAATACATAAAATGTACTAATTTTATTTTGATAAATGTAATATCGAAATAAAAATAATGTTTATGATTTTGTCAAGAGGTACCGCAAAAAGTGAGTTTCCCGGCATCTATCGTTCAGTTTTTACTCTCGGGTTAGCTTCAGGAAAGATATTACCCTTAAATCTGTCAAAGAGCGGGGAAATCCACGCTGTTTCAGCAGAATCAACAAGTTGGCAAATCATTTACAAAGATCGGAAGCCGGGTATCCGATTATTGGCAGTGCTTTCGTTAGTAATAAGTTATGCTGTTTCTTATGCCCAGGCTGATCTGGATTCTGTGGAGACGGGTCACAAAGATCAAGTGAAAATTTCTGGCTCGGCAGATGTTTATTATAAGTTTCATCCGGTCCAGACAGAAAGTGCGGCTGGTACCAGTTTTACAGGTACCCAAAATCAATTCACCCTGGGGATGGCCAGCGTCAAATTTCAATATTCGACCAAAAAACTGGATCTGGTGGCCGATCTGGGTTTTGGACCCCGTGTTCGCGAGTATACATATACCCAAACGGGTATATCTCAGGCCATCAAACAGGTCTATTTGAGTTTTTCACCAATTAAGTCGCTGAAATTCACGGCCGGCACATTTGCCACACACCTCGGATACGAGGTGCTCGATCCACAGTCGAACCGAAATTACAGTATGAGCTATCTATTTAGTCACAGCCCATTCTTTCACACCGGTTTAAAAGTCGAGTATGGCACAGAAAAGCAGGGCCTGATGCTGGGTGTGACCAACCCTTCGGATTATATTTTAGTCCCGGAAGGGCAATTGAACAAAAAAACGTTGATTGCTCAGTATCGATTCACACCTTCACAGAATTTTAAACTCTATTTAAACTACACAGGAGGGAAGGCGCCTGATACTTCCCGGTCCGACCAGGTCGATCTGGCTGGGTCATTCACGGTGAACTCCAGGTTTTCGATTGGATTTAGTGGTGCTTATGCAATTATTGAAGCGTGGGACAGGCAGTTGCAGCGAAACTTGAAGGGACAGTCCTGGTGGAGTGGCGTGCTGTATTTCAATTATGATTTCGCGGAATGGGCAGGCCTAACCTGGCGAAGTGAATATTTTAATGATTATTTTCACCTGAAATCTATCAACGGCAACCAGGAGGTAGACCCGGTCTTCGCGAATACCTTATCGGCAAACTTGCGCAGCGGGCATTTTACGTTGATACCTGAGATCCGATATGATCACTCCCACAGCGGGCGGATCCTTTATGATCAGCATCGTCAGTCATTGCCCGGGGATCTGAGTTTTTTGCTGGCCGCCGTTTGTTATTTCTGAACGTTTCAAAAAATTCCCTACTGCGCATTTTCAAATCCTTTGTCGGTTAACAAACTAGTACCATCAGCAGCTTCAGTAGCAAGCTGGTCGCAGCGGTTATTATAGGGATTCTCTGCGTGGCCTTTCACCCAAACTATCCTGATCTGGAAATTTCTGGCTAATCCATGGTACTGTAACCATAAGTCACGGTTTTTTTTACCACCCTTGAAATCAGTCCGGATCCAATTATTAAGCCAGCCTTTACTGATCGCGTTGACTACATACTGGCTGTCCGAATAAATGGTGACGGGAATGTCTGTCTGCTTCAACGCTTTCAGCCCCTCAATCACTGCCAGGAGTTCCATCCGGTTGTTGGTGGTCACCCTGTAACCGGCCGACAGTTCTTTCCGGTGTTTACCGTACATCAGGACGACTCCATAGCCACCCCGACCGGGGTTGCCCCTGGAGGAGCCGTCTGTATAAATGGTGATCTCTTGTTCACGAACAGTGGTCATGGTAGCAAAGATAACCGGAAATTGAGGTCGAAGTTAGTTGTCGCCTGATCCGTTATCTGCATGAAATTGTAAAAATACGGTGCTTAAGATCGCAGGATTTACCAGGACATTTAGAAGGCTCACTCTGATAGCTGCCAAAAAATTATAGGTATATAAAGAGGCGGATCTGCACCATGATATGGAGAGAGCAGCCCTCCCCCAAAATGGGTTGCTATCTATCTCTCAACAATCGTTCATCCATGCGAATCAGCCTGGAATAAATTACTTTAACCCGATTGAAAAAAGGGTGGGCCGGGTTCAGCAGGTAGTTATACTCTTCCTGCACAACTGCTGAAGGGACCTTAAGTGCCAGAAATTCCTCGTTCTGAACAAAGCGGTCGCCTATTATTTTCAGATTATCCGGTGGAGGATTAATAAACCAGTTTTCTGAAAGTTGGTTCGCTGTAAGTTCAACGATGCTGTTTTCGGGAATCTCCAGACAAATCATGCAAAGTTCAATCTTGATGACTGTAGAAATATGAACCAGGCTCTCCAGCATAGCTAACGATGGTGACGAAGCTGTATAAAGCACATAAGTTCCCTTGTTATGCCAGCGGCCCGGATAACGCGATGCTCCCGTACCACTCAGATCATCAACGTAATTACATTTGCTGATTCGGTAAACCTTCATTCTTTAATGCCTGACGGATTTGTGGAATTGAAAAACTTTACGCGAATATACCGTGTTCAATGCGACCCAGTTCATCCATCAGGAGATCTATTCCCATTGAAGTATCTAAAAACTCATTGGGTCTTTTAGCGCCCAGTGCATCTATGGGTGTTGACATCCAGGTTTTAAATAATTCCAGGCTGTCAAAAACCTCGGCTCCCCGCGCATATAACTTTGCAAGTTCTACGATGCGCTCAGACTGATCCGCAGTAAGTTTTTGATCCGGCGAATACCGCCGTAAAGTGCGGTCTGAGGTATGTACAATTCCTGCCATCTCTGCACCTGAAAACCCAATAATAGCTGCCAGGTGGTCCAGTGCAGCTTTGGGAATTCCCTCGCGGATCCGATTGATGAAATCTACTGTATTTTCAACGGGTTTAAAAATGTCTTCGGTATCCAACCCCATTAGCTTCAGGGAGTTCCAGTTGCCTTCCTGCGCAGTGTAATAGTCAACGGCCGGCTCCAGCAACTGGTTACCTGAAGCAGGCGGTGTACTGTATTTCTTCTTTGAGGATTTCATTGTTTGTAATTTGTCCCAAATATACGGACATTTGTCCGGACTAAAAAATTTTTTTTCTTTTCAGGAAGTGCTGCAATCTGGATCTTCTAATGGGGGAAATTTGCGCTTGAAAAATATTTGTAAAAAAAACCGGCCATCGGCCGGTTTAATAATTACATTATATAAAAGTAAACTAGAAGATATAACGAATACCTAACTGCATGTTCCAGGTACTGCCAAAGCTGTTTGATTTACTATAAATACTTTTACTCCCCTCAGGATTAAAAGAATACTTTTTCAATTTGCTGTCCCATCCCAATACACCCTGGTCAGAATATCCGCCATAATTATAGGTGTACCTGTTTCCCCAACTGTTATCAATCAGGTTGAGCAGGTTCTTCATATCCAAACTTACCTGGAAAGTGTGCTTCCTGCCCGCAAAAGTCGGCGTAATATCCTGCAGAATCCGAAGATCAAGCTGGTTTACCCAAGGCAGCAGTGCATCGTAGCGCCCAACAAACTGTCCCTTGCGGTTCCTGAGTTGTTTATCGTTTTCAATGAACTTCCAAAAGGCATCCGCCTGATCGGCAGCAGTATAAACCTTGGTAGTATTGTCAGGCTGCTTCACGCTATATGAAGCAGTGAACTGTTGTTCCAGTCCGCTCCTGGATTCTGGGATATATAATAGGTCATTGGTAGCTCCATCTCCGTTAATATCCCCCCCGTATCTGTACAAGTACCTATCCTGTGCTGAGCCTGAGTAATACAGACTGATGGTCGTTGCAAGGTTCTTCTTCAAATATTCAAATTTATACGATGCATATGCAACTACGCGGTGCGGGATGCTATAAGCCGAGTATCCCAATTCAGGATTGTTGGGGTCATTAATAATGGTATTTTGAGTCCAGGAGCTTTGAGACCTGTCTCCATTATTAGGCGATACATCCTTTGCTTGTGCATAGGTGTAGGCAACGGACGCCTGCCAATTCCTGGCGAATCTTTTCGCAAGTTGTGCAGTTAGCGCGTAAGAATAGCCTTTTGACGTATTGTCCATAACGAAAACCTGCCCAACTTTTGGTGTGTATTTGCTACTCCACAGATACCTATTGTCACCGCCAAATCCAGTCCGTTGGCCACCTTTATCTCCTAAATTGGCATTGTAGTGAAATACCCCGTTGATCGTTTTTGAATAGATACCTTCAAGCGTCGCCGTGAAGCCATCCCCAAAATTCTTGTCAACTGCCAGGTTGCTTCTCCAAACCTGCGGAATTTTGAAGTTCGGTGCGGTCACACTATAGTAAGCACCGGGAACTATTCCAATAGTAGATGGCAGCGTCTGGGGTACGTGCGAAGTCCTGTCGGGATTGAACAGGTAATTACTCATATTTGAGTTATAAGTAGCCGTTGTATTCAGCACTCCATTGTCGGAGGACTGATTCACCAGCCACACAAATGGAATTCTTCCGGTGAAAAGGCCTGTTCCGCCCCTGATCACCCAACTTCTATCTTCACCTGCGGTATATGTAAAGCCAACTCTGGGGGAAACCAATAATCTGGCTTTAGGCCAGGTGCCGACGTTCGCTCTGAATTCATTGCCCGAAGGATCACGAAGGGGAATGGCATACAGTGTGTCATTGGAGACTTTATTACCTGGATAGAACGGCATATCAAACCTTGCGCCATAGGTCAGTTTAAACCGGTCATTCACCGTAAATACATCCTGCAGGTAAAATCCCAGCTGGGCAAATTTTGCTTTCGCTGCTTCTACACCAGACCTGTTTGTATTACTGTACGTGATCGCAAAAACCGTTGGCGCGTTATTATCCAGGAAGTCCTGCAAAGAAGCGAAGCGATAGTAGCTTTGACCGCCGTAATTGGCAAAGGAATTTTCAAAGGTCATATAATCAAAGCTGGCACCGGCCAACAGGTTGTGATTCCCCAGGTTCAATGAGAAGTTATCAGCAATATTCGTCGTATTGTTCTTTACATAGTTTTGATAAGAATAGATCTCGGAACCAAAACTCATCAGCACATTGTTACCATCCCGCATGATGTCAACAAAAGGAAATTGAGGACCCGGGGTTGCTCTGAAATCATGGATCTTTGTATAGGATGCCAGAAATTGGTTCGAAGCAGTGCTGCTGATTTTACTGTTCAGCTCACCAACAACAGAATATACATTGTTGTTTTGCGTATAGTTTGCATTCGAAAAATTAAGTCCACCAGCTTTTCCTCCAACTCTTCCGTTTGACAGCCGCGGGTTTGGTCCGCTGGACGTATTGGTAAGGTTGTTGTCAGACGTTTCAGATTGGTTATACCGGATTGAAAAACGGTTATTGTCATTAATATTCCAATCAATACGTCCAAGGAACTTTGTATTTTTCGTATTAAATTTATAACCGGAGTAAGTACCTGGATCATAGTTGTACTTAGACTTCAGGTAATCGCTTAACTTAACCATATCCGATTCCAATACATTCGGTACTGCATTGGGATTTGGGTCGCCAACCTGTTTGGAAGGAACCCAGTTCTGACCAGGATACATTCTTTTTTCGTATTCACCATTCACAAAGAAGAACAGCTTATTTTTGATGATAGGCCCCCCGATGCTGGCACCAACGATGTTGGAACTTGATTGCTGCGCAGCCGGCAATTTATAACCGTCCACCGTCCGGCCATTAAAACTCTGATTCCTCCAATAGTCGTAAACGGTTCCATAGAAATTATTAGTACCTCTTCTGGTTACCGCGTTTACACCTGCACCGGTAAAGCCGGCCTGCCGCACGTCATAGGGCGCCAGGTTTACCTGGATCTGATCGATCGCATCAATAGAAATCGGCTGAGAAGCGCCACCCGGTAATGGGTTTGAGCCAAGGCCGAAATTGTTATTGAAAACTGAGCCGTCAACCGTAATGTTATTATACCTGCTGCTCATGCCTAAAAAGCTGCTACCGCTGGACTGCGGCGTAAGCTTGGTAACATCCAGAAGGCTACGGTTGATATTTGGAAGGTTGGTGATCTGAGTCCGGGAAATACTCGTGGCTGCTCCCATTCTTTGGTTTTTTGACGATCCGAGCACCACCACTTCTTTTAGTTGTTGTGAACTTGAGTTCAGCGTAACGGTGGCTTCATAAACGTCACCCAGCGGAATGTTGACATCCGACAGGCTATACGCGTCATACCCCGCATAGGAAACTACCAGCGAGTACGGACCCCCAGGGTTAATATTCTGAAAATTGAACACCCCTCCGGTTTTTGAGGTCGTATTATAAATGGTACCGGTAGGAACATGAGTCAATACCACGTTGGCACCAATGAGTGCCTCATTGTTTTGTCCCTTTACACTCCCTGTTACACTACTGGTCGTTACCTGGGCTTGAATGCCTGCAACCAGGAAAAGTGAAACAGTAATAAAAAGATAAAATTTTTTCATAGAAAATGTTAATTTTTTCATGCTGCAAATAAAAGGAATAAAGCGTTACGATTTTAACACAAATGTTAACAAATTGTAACCAGATATTAGATAATTAATTTATTGATCTGAGTCAACTCAAGATGGAAAATCCAGTCATTATCGGCAGTCTGACCATTCTCAGTTTATCAATTTCAACCTACATTTCTCACGGTGGAACCTGCCACTTTGCGGGACAGGCTGTCCGAATTTCCGGGTCGGGATTTAAGCTTTGATGTCATAAATCATTTTCCCGCAGGCCGCAGCATCGTATCTTTGCAAAAATTTTCGAGCATGTTCGATTCCATTGAAAGTGCGATTGATGATATCAAAAAAGGGAAACTGGTTATTGTAGTGGATGATGAGGACCGGGAGAATGAAGGTGATTTTATTACTGCGGCAGCGACAATTACCCCCGAAATTGTGAATTTTATGGCTGCAAACGCGCGCGGACTGATCTGCGTGCCTTTACCTGAAGAGCGATGTGATGAGCTGAAACTTGATTTAATGGTGACAAATAACACGGCACTTCACGAGACAGCCTTCACGATTTCCGTAGATCTGCTGGGACATGGCTGTACAACCGGTATCTCGGCAGCAGACCGGGCAAAGACTATTGCAGCCCTGAACAACCCTGAAACTGTCCCCTGGGATCTCGGCAGACCGGGGCATATCTTCCCGTTGCGCTCCAAAACAGGAGGCGTACTCAGGCGCGTTGGTCATACAGAAGCGGCTACCGATCTGGTGAGATTAGCCGGGTTCCCCTATCCGCATGGTTCTGCCCTGGTGGAAATCATGAATAACGATGGCACAATGGCGCGACTTCCGGATTTGAAAGAGGTTGCCCGGAAATTTGATTTAAAAATCATCACTATTAAAGATCTCGTGGAATACCGGGTGATGCGCGATCGTACAGTCGAAGAGATTGTACGCGTAAATATGCCCACTAAATATGGGGATTTCACGCTGGTGGCATTTAAAGAGAAAAATAATTCCGGTGAACACCTCGCACTGATCAAAGGTAAATGGAAGGAAGGTGATCCGGTCCTCACCCGGGTGCACTCATCCTGTTTTACAGGCGATATTTTGGGATCGCTACGATGCGACTGCGGCGAGCAGCTGCATAAAGCCATGGAAATGGTTCAGGCAGAAGGTACTGGTATTATATTGTATATGAACCAGGAAGGCCGGGGCATTGGACTGATGAATAAGCTGAAGGCCTACAAACTGCAGGAGGAAGGTATGGACACGGTTGAGGCAAATATTCATCTTGGTTTCAAAATGGATGAAAGAGATTATGGGGTAGGGGCGCAGATTTTACGCTATCTGGGTGTGACTAAAATGAGACTGATGAGTAATAATCCGAGGAAAAGGGTCGGCCTGATAGGTTACGGCCTCTCTATTGAAGAAAATATTCCCATTATCGTGGGGGCCAACAGTCACAACGAAAAATACCTTCGAACAAAAAAGGAAAAACTAGGCCACGAATTCTGATACGATTTATCGAATTTCAAAATTTCAGCGTTAAAAATAAAATGAACGATGGCCGTACGGAATTAATTTCCCAGGCTGTCTTCACTCCGCCTGATGGAGTCCCCGTTTTGTTTGCGGGCGTCCGCTTTGAGACCTTGCTGGTTTTTAACCGAGCTATCGGCTGCGGCCCGGGCACTCTTTTCAGCCCTGCGTTTTGCATTGACAAAAATTTCCCCCAGCCTGTCAAATTCCCTGTTGTAGGAAATCCCTGCTCCCGTACGCTTTAGTTTGGCCGCTCCGGTACTTGAAGTGGTGAGCAGATCCAGATTTTCCCGGTAAAACAGGTTCGCGCGGATAGTCCCGCTCATGTTGATCATCCATTCAAGCGTCACGTCTGGCAGGAACTGTACAGTTTGCTGAAGAGAAGATTGCAGCGGCACCTCCATCGTACTACCCAGGGAGATGATAAACCGTTCATTGAAAATTGGAAAAGTAAGGGCCCCGCTGAAATTTGCCTGGTTCGGGTTAAACGCTGAATTCCGCGAGCTCAGCAGGTTCCTGTTATATACGGCGCCACTGAACACCAGGTTAACCCGGCTTCCGAAGAGCTTCGAGAGTTCGTTATTCAGTTTCCGGTTTATTTCATTAAAAAATAACCCCGACAGACTGGAAATAGTGCTGTACCCGAATTCATTGACCGCGTTATTGAGCCCCGTGTTCGCAACACCGCTCTCGGGCGGGGCAAAACTGTTGAATACAATCAGGTAAGTGACCTGGCGCGTAATCTCATTCGGGTTTTTACTAATCTGCTCCAGGGTATTGGTCACATTGAAGTCGTTTCTGAATTTACTGTTGGGATCGAGCCTGATGCCAAACTTAAACCTGGGTTCAAACAACTTTCCGGTCAGGCTGGCATCGACATACAGATTTTCCCTCGTTCCGGAATAACTTTGGTCCATCGCAATTCCGGAATTGGCCAATGGTGCAAAACTTACACGGTCTGCCTTATAGTAAGCTTCAATGTTGATATTGGCGTTCATGGGATCGCCGCTCCAGGAAATATAGTTCTCGCTTCCCCTTTTTATTTCAAACGGCTTTTTGAAAAACGACTGGAAGGTAAAATTATAATTACCCTGGTCGATATCGTACCTGCCACGTATTGACAAAGGCTCCGATGTACCTGAACGGATATTCAGCGAGCCAGATCCCCTGCCCTTGATCTCGTCGCCAGTCAGATCGTCCATGATAAACCGCATCTGGACGCGAGGGTTGGCGGTTATATCCATATCGTAAATAATATTTGACTCTTTTGCCCGGTAAATACTATCCGCCATTGCCGTTCCATATTTTCTTTCCACCAGCCATTCCGGCATTTTCCCCGCCCGACTGTTCGCTGATGCGATGGTGAAACTGCTTTCCTGGGTCGATGACGCCATAGCGTCAATTTTCATGTAGGTATTGTTAGCAGGCCCTACCAGCGCAAATGAACCGGTAGCCTTCACATCCCCGTAAAAAAGTTTGTTATCATTAAAGGTGGTTTTCAAAACCTGAACGGGCCGGTTATTGTTTTCATCCCGGGTGCCGGGCTTACGGGTAGAAACAGACAGGTCAAAGAACATATCCTTAAATGCGTTGTGCATAATATTCCCTCGCAGATAAATGGGATTTTTGGTAACGGTATCCTTCAGCACAATACCATTCAGGTTGATTTCGTTTTCGCCCAGGACAATATCCTGGTCTTCGATTTCGTAGAAGCATTGGGTGAAGTTGACCTTAAGCCCAGCCTGATGTAACCTGCCCTTTCCTACTACGCTTAGCGCATCCAGCGGGCCTTTGATATCAAAATTCCCTGTGACTTCCCCGCGGATATCAGAAAATAAGAAGCCCAGAAAACGATCGAGATACTTGAGGTCAAATCGGTTTGCATTCAGCGCTATGATATTTTTTTTGCTACTCTCCCGGTCTTTCAGATAAAGATGAATATCGTAGGCCAGATCCTTTTGTTGCGGGTTCAGCGTCTTGCCTTTAACCAGCAGTTCTTTCGTGGCCATGTCAAACGAGACTGTCGCGTTGATGTCCCCGAGTGAATCGTTGTCAAAACGTATACCCCGACCCATAAAATCCCTGGAAGTTATTTTCATATCCTTGCCGGGATTCTCGATGAGAATATTGCCTTCAGCAAGGCCCTCTAACCGGTTTGATGGCAGAATAAATGGCGCAATATCTCCGAGGTTCAGGTTTTTTATGCCGATAGCCACATCATTCCAGTTACCCGCAGTGGATGGCAGTGTCCTGATTACAATTTCCTGATTGCTCTCGCGCATAGCAAGTAATCCCTGTGCAGGTACCCCGGTTCTGAATTCCAGGACGCCTTTGTCATCAATAGACCAGGTCTTCCCGGAAACAACAAAACTGGATGGTTCCACTTCAATCCTTACACCATTGCCGAATGTTCTGACCGTCGCGTTCAGCCTTGCCCGGTTGAACGCAAAATTGTCTCCGGTATGGATCGTAACTTTTGACACATCATTGCGGGCCATAACATTAAAAGCAGCCATAGGAATGTTTAAACTATCGCCTGCGATAATATTTGCTGTTTTCCCCGCGACGGTCAGGCTATCATAATTCCCATCAGCCTGAACGCTGGCATTCAGAAAACGAAGATTATTGTAGCTGAAATCAGGCACCAGGGCCGTGAGCAGAAGGCCATTTGTGAGGGTATTGATACTGCCCGTTATATGGCTGTTATTGAAGCCGCGAAGGCTACTGTCCAACAACTGGACATAATCGTCCACCATATTGGTTTTCAGATCAAAGGAGAAAACCTGGTTTTTGGGAGTACGGATTGGCCCTTTGATATAAGCCGGATAATACCTGGTCAGAAAACTTTTTACAGAATTTGGTAATTCTTTAATATTGAACGTACCTGTTAGCTCCGCATCAAATTCATTTGAACTGACATGTAAGTGCTTCTTGCCTTCTCTGAAAGCGGAAGTGAAATTCAGCGAATCAAACGACATTGGGGAGCCATTCTTAACCAGTGTTGCTTCTCTAATATTAGCATGCCCCAGCACATCATCAATATTAGTTCCCGTGAAATTAACATTCAGTTTTCCCGTAAGCCGCAGATCATCCTTAACCAGATGCAGTGGTTTAAAATGGACGTGCCGGATATCGGCAAGGAAATCAAAGCGCGGTACTTTTTCAGCGTAGTTTACCAGACCGTTTAGTGTGAAATTGGCATTGGAATCATTGATGTTAAAAATACCGTTGAATATTTTTTTATTAAGTTCCCCGTCAACGCGGATATTCTGGTAACGGTAATTATTATAATCCAGAAAATGAATCTTTGATTCCAGGGCTATATTTCCTTTTTCGGCATCAAAGCCGCTCCCTTTCAGGCGTGCGTTCAGACTGAGCCTGCCAAAATTATGATCATCCAGGAAAGTTCCCAGGTTGAAGTCGGGTGAAGATACATTTCCTGAGTAAACCGGTTTTTTACCTTGCGGAAATTTCATGTTCAGGTCGGCCTTTACGGTTCCAAGGGCAGTTCTAATGGTTCCAAAAGTTACGAAGTCCTTGAAAAAACCCGTGAAGTTCCCGGCAAAGTTCAGGTATTGAATACTTTTTAGATTGGGAGAAGTTACCTTCTTTACCTGGGGCGCGAAAGCTGTGACATCGTTCCAGGTAGTTCTGAATTCCCGGGCTGTTATATCCATGAAGGTGGAATTGGTTTCGGGGAGCCCGGTCAGACTGGCATCGCCATCAAAAAATGTCTGATGCCCCACCTGTATTTTTAACCCCTTGCCAATCAATGAAGACACCGGTCCCCTGATTTTACCGGTCAGATTAATGGTCTTTTTCCAGGTTTTCAGTTCAGGTGCAAAATAGGCGATATCATCACTGTTAATTTCAGATCCCTTGAAATCGCCTTCCAGGGTTACTTTGTCAATAAAATCTCCGAGCGATGAAAAATCAGCGAATTTCATGCTGAAATAATCACCAATGGTACTGTTGTTGGTTTTGAGGTCCAGGTTTCCGAAACTCATTTCCTTCGGGGTTACTTTTACCCCAGCGTTCAGGCTTTTTACCAAAAAGCCACTCTTCTCCCTGGCATCCAGGTGTAAACTTGCGGAAAAGGTATCTACCTGCCATTTCACGGACCGGAATTCGGCATTTAATTTTTCAAATGCAATATGACGATCATCAAAGAAATCTTTCTGGGTGGCAATGCCAGGGTTATGGACCGCCGTACCTTGATCGTTATCTATTTTCAGCGTTCCGTCCCTGAGAAATAAATGATTTACAAACAATCGCCAGTTTCCGGAATTCCACTGTGGGCCTGTTCCAGTGCTATCTTGTTTTGCTATCGGCTGATTTTTTTCGCGGGGAGGTCTGTTTCCCTGGTAATCCCTTATCGCGAAATAGGGTTTATTGATCGTGAGTGACTCCAGGTCTATCAGCTTTTGTTTGAAATCCACCGAGCGGGTGTCGGTTCGCAGAGAAGCAAGGGATACCGTAATATCCTGGCCCAGCCATCCATCATGCTGCCGTATAAGAATATTTTTTAGGTCGATGTTTTTGAGGGCCAGATTGAGTGGGGTTTGTTTTTTGGGTTGAGTTGAAGCCGGAGAGCTGAAATAATCCAACAGGAATTCATGTCGCCACACAGAATCGGTTCGTTGCAGTTTGATTACTGCGTCGTGAAGTGCGATGTATTTTAGTTCAATATTTTTTTTGAGAAAAAACCAGTCATTCACGTTTACGACCACATCGCCGGCGCTGAGGATCGTGTCTTTTTGTCGGTCTTCTACTAACACTCCCAGCAGGTGCATTTTATCAAACAGGGAAAAATCTACCCGGTTGATGCTCACCTTTGATCGCAGATCATTGGATAACCTGGAGGTGACCTGTTTAATTAACCAGTTCTGGACCGGTGGCGTTTGAATGAGTAACCAGGTTCCTGCCACAACCGCCAAAATGATACCCAGGGTGATAATTAATATTTTACTTAATTTTTTCAGGAGATCCGGAGTTTGCCAGTTGTAAAAATAAACAGGTTGTAAAAGTAATTTATTCGCACAGTTAACACAAATTTGCGGGACCGCGGTGATAATTTAATATTTTTAACAGGTATTTGGTGAAGTTGTTAAAATCAGCCCCAGAGGGTAAGTTGAAAGTATGATCCGCGTTAAGAACCCGATACCATGAGATATTTTCTGGTAGTATTGCTTTTGGCCGTGATTTGTTTCAGGGCGCCGGCCCAGGAATTTGGGGGAAGCCCTTTTTCTATGCGGTGGCGGCAGGTGAATACAGACACAGCCCGGATCATCTTCCCTGGAGGAATGGATAGTACGGCGGAAGAAGTAGCCTCGCTGATACATCGTCTGGCAGCCGCCAACCCGTTTCCGCTTGGAAAAAAACAGGGCAAGATAAGTGTTGTCTTGAGAAACCAGACAGTAGTTTCTAACGGCTATGTTGGCATGGGTCCTTTCCGGAGTGAGTTTTATTTGAATCCGCCCTCCAACAATTTTGATCAGGGAACCACAAACTGGGCCACCCAGCTTACCATTCATGAGTACCGGCATGTGCACCAGTACAACAATTTCAATAACGGTGTCAGCAAATGGATCCGGACAATTTTTGGTCAGCAGGGCTATGCGGTTGCTGTTAGTGCTGCAATTCCGAATTGGTTTTACGAAGGTGACGCTGTGTACCAGGAAACCCGCTTGTCGGAGCAGGGCCGGGGTCGGATGCCATCTTTTCTGAAAGCTTATCCGGCGCTCTGGAGTGCGAACCGGAAGTACAACTGGATGAAACTTCGCAATGGGTCACTCAAAGATTATGTACCGAATCACTATGACCTGGGGTACCTGCTGGTGAGTTACGGGTACGAGAAATTTGGGGATGCTTTCTGGCAGAGAGTAACCGGGGATGCCAGCGCATACAAAGGTGTTTTTTATCCTTTTCAACGCGCAGTGAAAAAATATTCCGGTGAAAATTTTACTCAATTCACGCAAAATGCCATGGGGTACTATCGTGACTTGTACGGTCTTGACGAAAAAAAGCCCAAAACGAATCAGGAGCCAGTTCACGGATTAGGAACGGTGATCAATGAAGTATATCCACAGCAAGTGTCGCCCGACTCCCTGCTTTTTGTTAGATCGACCTATTCGCAGCGTCCCGGGTTTTTTATCCGCGACAGAAAAGGGGACCACTTGGTGAGATTGAGGGATATCAGCATTGACAGACAGTTCAGCTATCGCAATGGCCAGATTGTGTACGCTGCTTACGAAAAAGATCCCCGGTGGCAGGGGGTGGATTACAGTGTGATCAGGGTACTGGATCTGGCAACCGGTGTTCAGAGAAGTCTTCAGCACAAAACCAGGTATTTCACGCCCGATATTTCCCTGGACGGAAGCAGGATTGTTGCCAATGAAGTTCTCGCTGATGGCCGATCGGCACTTGTAGTTCTTGACGCGGGAAATGGAAATATAGTTGGGGAAGTGCGTAACGACAGTATTAAATATTTCGCCAGCCCAAAGTTCCTAGATAATCAGCAAATTGTTGCGGCCCTTAGAACAAAAAGCGGGCGCTCTTTTATCGGACTGGTAAACACGGTGTCCGGAACGATCACCTCACTTACAACTCCATCTTTTTCACTAGTTGGTGATATTTCAGTTGATTCAGGGAAAGTTTACTTCACGGGTTCCGGGGGCCTGAAGGATAATATTTTTTCCTTGGATATTTCCTCGGGGGATCTGCGCCGGCTTCGCACGCAGGATCTCACAAATTATTATGCCTGGTTTGGTTTTAGACAACTTTCCTGGAGCTCTTTTACCGCCGATGGATTCAGGGTAAGACAGGCAGCAGCCGCTGCGCTGACGTGGGAACCGGTGACCCGGTACGAATTTGAAAGTCGAAGCATGGGGAAAGATACGATCAGTCATTCTGATAATATTATTATTGCCGGGGACCTGCCTGCAGGGAGCTATCCTGTCAGCAAGTACCCCCGGCTAAGCCAACCGTTCAATTTTCACAGTTGGCGCCCTGACTATGAAGATCCTGAGTTTAGTTTTTCCATTTTTGGCAATAACGTGCTAAATACAACAGACACCCGCTTGTATTACCTATACAACCAAAACGATCGCACACACGCTGTGGGTGGAGATCTGCTATATGGTGGATTATTTCCATATATACATGTAGGTAGTAAATACACGTTTAACCGGCGCCGTCAGGTTCAGCGATTGCGCAAGGAGTGGGATCAATGGGAAAATGAAATCGGCCTTCAATTACCGCTCAGTTGGACTGGTGGCCGTACGATCCGGTCTTTGAGCCTGGGCACAGATTATTCATACCGGATTGATTTTAATAAAGGCCTTTCGAAAGTGCATTTCAACACGGTCAGGTTCAGCTATCTGGATCATTTCATCCGCTGGTCGCACCAGGTACAGACGACCAGGCAGGATATTTTTCCCAAATGGGGTTTCCAGGCTTATTTCCGGTATGCCCACTCGATCAGTTATTACGATGCTCGAAAGGTGTTTTCGCGGATAAACCTGTTTCTCCCCGGGCTGGCTCCCGCGCATGCCCTTGTGTTGTCTGCCAGCCTGCAGGATAACGCGGGTCACGACCGGCCGTTTAGCGACCAGTTTCCCTGGGCGCGCGGGTTTAATAGCCCGGATTCGGCAAAGGTGTGGGGTGTCAGGTTAAATTATCATCTGCCTCTATTCTATCCCGATTTTGGATTCGCGAATGTTTTCTACCTCCAACGGGTTCGCGGCGCGGCGTTTTACGACTATAACCAGGCCTGGGGCCAGAGCACTTACCCGACCCGAAACCTTAGAAGTACGGGTGCGGAGATTTACCTGGATACAAAATGGTGGAATGAGTACCCGTTGACATTCGGACTAAGGGGCGGTTATTTGCTTTCGGCTGATCCGTTGAGCCCGAACCGGAAAATCTTTTTTGAGTTTGTTCTGCCGGTGAGCCTGATTCCGAGGTAGCCCGGGATCTCAAAAACCGAAAAATAAGGCCGCCCGACCGGGCGGCCTCAAACTTCAAAAATCCATAATCTTTGCTACTTATACAATGTAGGTTGTGGAGGCGGTAGTGCCACCGTGACCAGTCCAGTTGGTATGGAAAAACTGACCGCGTGGCTTATCGATCCGCTCGTAAGTGTGTGCGCCAAAATAATCCCTTTGCGCCTGCAGCAGGTTGGCGGGCAGTCTTTCACTGCGGAATCCGTCAAAATACGTAAGCGCAGCAGCCAGAGCCGGTACAGGTATGCCATTGGTAATGGACGCAGTACAAACCCGCCTCCATCCGTCCTGAGCCGCGGTGATCTTTTCTGTAAAGAACGCATCAAGCAATAGATTATTCAACTGCGGGTTCTTGTCAAATGCTTTCTTAATATCTCCTAAAAATGCAGATCGGATAATGCATCCGCCGCGCCACATCAGGGCAATGCCTCCCAGGTTCAGGTTCCACTGATGTTCTTTGGCAGCTTCCATCATCAGGTCGTACCCCTGTGCATAAGAAATGATCTTTGCACCATAGAGCGCCATTTTCAGGTCATTGACAAACGCTGTTTTATCCCCTTCGAATTGTGGTTTGGGGCCCTTTAATATTTTTGAAGCCTCCACGCGAATATTTTTCTGGGCAGAGAGACATCTTGAAAAAACAGATTCCCCGATCAGCGTAAGCGGAATGCCCATTTCAAGGGCCGAGACGACGGTCCATTTTCCGGTTCCTTTCTGTCCGGCGGTGTCCAGGATCTTTTCCACCAGTGGCTGTCCGTCGGTGTCTTTGAACGCGAGGATATCCCGGGTAATTTCAATCAGGTAAGAATCCAGTTCTTCCTCGTTCCATTTTTTGAATACTTCGTGTTGCTCATCATCGCTCATGCCTAACAGATCTTTCATAATATGGTAAGCCTCGTTAATGATCTGCATATCACCGTACTCAATTCCATTGTGGATCATTTTTACATAGTGACCAGCTCCGTTTTCACCAACCCAGTCGCAACAGGGTGTTCCGTCATCCACTTTTGCCGCGATGGCCTGAAAGATCTCTTTAATATGCGGCCAGGCTGCAGGTGATCCTCCGGGCATCAGCGAAGGCCCGGTCAAAGCGCCCTCTTCGCCTCCGGAAACACCGGTGCCGACATAGAGTAATCCTTTGCTCTCTACATATTTTGCACGGCGAATAGTATCTGTATAAAGGCTGTTGCCTCCATCTATCATGATGTCGCCTGGCTCCATATGAGGTAGCAGCAATTCGATAAAATCATCCACAGGCTGACCGGCTTTCACCAGCATCATAGCCTTACGGGGACGCTCAAGTTTACTCACGAATTCCTCAATTGAATGAGCCGGGATGAAGTTTTTACCTGCGCCGCGACCATTTACAAAATTATCCACTTTGGAGATGGTGCGGTTGTACACGGCCACCGTGTAGCCCTTGCTTTCCATATTCAGAACCAGGTTCTCACCCATAACGGCTAAACCAATCAGTCCGATGTCTGCTAAATTTTTCATCGTTGTATTTTTAGTAGTTTATTATCCATCAGTTCTTGCATCGCAATCTATAGCACCATTTAAATTCAATTCGCAGATTGCTGAATGATCAGATCCAATAAATATCACCCAATAGTTACTTTCCATAATTGAATGCCTTGTTAAATCTATATCATCAGACCCAATAATGCGAAGACATAACCAACCGGTCTCGCTAAAACTCAAACCTGTCCCGGTAGGCCCATAATCCGATCGCGGGGTTGGAGACATAAAAAACCTCCTCACCATCGGGCATGATATTGAATCCTTCCTTCAGTTTAGCCGGATCGTATTTCGACATCATATCATCAATATCGGCATATTTGAATCCTACACTTTCAATTTCCTCCCGGGTCAGATTATCAGCCTCTTTACCGGGACAATAGGTGATCGAAAACCGGCCTTCGGATGATCCGTGAATCAGATGGGCAGCCGCGCTCAGGTTTTTTTGTAATTCCTCGTTTTCGGCAGTGGCCTTCAGCGTGGCAGGTGTCCCGAAATAGCCATATTTCCTGATCAGGCGGTCGATTTCCTTATCCTCTCCAAATTCTTTCAATGCCGGGGCCAATACAATCAGTTCACCGCCATCAGCAATGGCCATCCGGGTGCGGTACACCGATTTATTACCCAGCCATGTGCTTTTGAATTCAGAGGGGTCCAGCCACACGATGACTTTTTGAAGTGGTTTGTCAACCATTTCAAAATTCACCTCAAGGGATAATTTCGCGGCCTGGTCGAAAGCATCGAAATCATCTCCCACAAACAACCCGTATGTCTGCAGCCGCCCGCTCTTGTTAAGGCCCACCACCGTCAGTACATAAACTATGGGCAGGTGGTTTATAAAATGCTCAGATGCATAGTTGAATATCTTTCGCACTGGAGTATCCGATCTCCCCATCATTTTCTCCATGCCATAAGCGGCACCGATAAAATGACTTTTATTAATGCCTTCTGACCCTCCTGTTCCCACGAGGATATTCTTGTTGTAGTTGGCCATACCCACTACTTCATGGGGCACGACCTGCCCGATCGACAGGATCAGATCGAATTCTCCCTCCACCAAAAGTTTGTTGACCTGCGCAGGCCAGGGATAATCCACTGCTCCTTCAGACACTTCTTTTACATATGCTGCCGGAACATTTCCCAAAGTCAGCACATCATTTCGCCAGTCGTGATCCCGGAAAAGGCTGCGGGGAGTTTTTCCAAACATGTGTGAGATCTGGACGTCGGTCATGGGGGTGTGAGTTCCCAGTGCCGGCAGTATATCTGTAAGCCGGTCTCCATAATACATCCAGGAAAATTCAGTCAGTTCGCCTGCACGGCTGGGAAGCCTTGTGTAATCCGGTGGAATTGCCAGGATTTTCTTTTTTGCTCCCAGTTTATCCAGCGCTTCATCCAGGCCATTTTTCAGGTCTTCGGCAGTAAAATCATGTTGAGGTGAACCCACCGAATAATATAGCATATTAAATAATTAGAAGTTTACAATACTGTACCCGCGAATTACACCGTCGTGACCTTACATTAAAAACTACAAAAACCGGAGTCGAAAGTTTTTAAGCAGCCTGTTTATTTCGGGCGCTTCGGGTCTGGACATGAACGACGGGCTTCTCAATCTGTTATTAAATACAAAATACGTCAAATCCGCCATCTACTACCGTCAGGGTCCCTGTCACAAATTTTGATGCATCACTCACCAGCCAGTGCAGGGTTCCCAGGAGTTCTTCGGGTTCGCCGAACCGACCGAAAGGTGTATGGGAGATGATCGCGTTACCTCGTGGCGTGTAGGTACCATCAGGATTTGTAAGTAAAGTGCGATTTTGTTCGCTGATGAAAAAACCGGGCGCAATAGCGTTTACACGCATGTTTTCCCCAAACTTAGTCGCCAGCTCTATGGCCAGGTATTTAGTGAAATTGGTCACTGCTGCCTTGGCTGCACCATAACCTACCACACGGGTCAGCGGGCGTAAAGCCGACTCGGAAGAAATATTGACGATATTGCCCGACTTTTGATCTGCCATCACCCTGGCAAAAGCCATAGTGGGGATTACGGTGCCGAGAAGGTTCAGATCGACCACTGTTTTAAAGGCGCTGATGTCCAGATCGAAGATGGTCTTGTCGGGGCCAATAGTAGCGCCCGGCATATTTCCGCCGGCGCCATTGATCAGCACATCAATTCTGCCATACCTGGCGACTACATCCGTGGCATTTTGTTCCACTGCTTTTGGATCATTTACATCAGACTGCAGGAAGATAGCCTCGCCACCTTTGTCAAGGATACCTTTTACGATACCCTCGCCTTTTTCTTTGTTGCGGCCCAGTACGACCATTTTTGCACCCTGTTCAGCCAGGTACTCAGTCATTGAAGTTCCCAGCACACCTGTGCCACCCGTGATGACTATCACACGACCTTTTATGTCAAATAGATTTCTCATGACAATTCACATTTTAAATATTTTGAGAATGAACTACCGCTTCGCGACAAGCGGTCGGTCCTTATATTTTATTTGTTAAGACAAGTTAAATAAACGTTTCAGATGTCGGTCATAAATATTTTCTTCCACACACTGGCCTACAATATCTGCATGCTTTTCCAATTGAGCATAATAGGCGTCACCCAATTCGGCGGCAACGGCATAGGCTACGTGAATCAACTGGCGGAAATTGACGTTGAAGTCCGGATGGCCCGGGATGTGGCGCAATGTATTCGCATATTTTTCGCTGCTCCAACTATTCACCTCTTCAACAGAGGGAAGTTGCGAGGCGTCAATGTCAATGACATCGGCATAAGGTGCGCAAAGGACTTCCCGCCGATCGAAAGCTATGGCGTAAATGGTTTTGGCCAGTTCCAATGCCTCACCGCCAGCCATGGCCAGTCCAATAACTTCTTCCAGCCAGGTGGTTCCTGCAGTTTTGATGTGTAGACCCTTGTCGTGCTTTTTCAGGATATTGTACATGATCGGGTAGATGGAAAATTTGTCGCTCCCCGAATGAACACTCAGCTTCAACTCTTCCGGCAGGCCGAATTCTTTAACGGCAAAGTCGATAACCAGCACATCTTCCTCAAACTCTTTGGCAAACTGATCCAGGTCTCCGCGGTAATCCACGCCTTTGTTGAATCTGCCAGTAAATTTAGGCGCAATAGTCTGCGCCTGAACGCCCTTGTCGGCCAGCATTTTCAGAATAAAAAGAAGATAGACGGGGGTCTGAGGTTTTTCCACTTCATCCATCGACACTTCCGTGACGAACTGCCCTTTGCCTTTATTTTGCAGCAGGTATTGGTAGATTTCAGAAGCTTGTTGTGTGGCAACCAGAAACTTCGAGGCTATTTCTTCAAGGAGCTCCCGGGTTACGGTCAGAGGTTCTTCAATTCCAGGTATAGCAAGGTCTTCGAGATATTTCTCACAGGAGTCGACAAACGCCTTTACCTCTTCGGCCGGAGCTGTTTTCCCAATAAAAGCTGCAACATCAAGCGTAAAAAAATCGGAATAGGGAACAAAGGGGGCTACTGTAGTAAGATTGATATGATCTGCATCTACGAAGTATTTCCCCTTAAAACCCAATTGTGCTACGGCTGCATCGGCCTCCGTTCTTACACTTGCGGGTACTGTATGCACATAATGGTGTTCGCGGTTTGATTTGTTCCAGACTGGAGAGATTTCCAGGCCGGCCTCATTTGCTTTCATGATGGCCTTCAACTGGGCTATTCCCTGATGGGCAAACCGGTCACCCAGGCCAAAACTGTATTTACTTAATTTCATTCGTATATTTTTTTATTTCACCGCCTCTGGCGGTGAATGATTTTGTCGAACGCCTGCCTGTCGGTTTACCTGCGGAAGGCAGGCAGACAGGGAGCTTCGCACAGACATTCCGCTTTTTGAGAATAATTTGTCATGCTTCGGTTCATTACAACAATTTGAGTCGGTTAATTTATTTAGCGCTTAACCCTTGCATTTCCTTCCCATATACTCCATATCATTTCTTCGTCGGCCGGCTGGGCATAATCTGTAGAAAATGTGGTTGCCAATGCACCGCTGGCCCATGCAAACGGCGCCCATTTTTCTGCAGGCATTCCTTTCAGAATAGCGTACAGCAATCCCCCAACAAAGCCATCTCCTCCGCCAATGCGGTCGAGTACCTGAATCCGTCTGGGCTCAATCACGTGCCAGTTGTCGCCTTCCAGCACGATAGCGCCCCACATGTGTTCATTTGCGCTGACCACCTCGCGCAGGGTGTTGGCAAAAACCGAAGCGTTAGGAAACCGGCTTCTGACCTTACCGATCATTTCCTTGAATCCTTCGATTTTTTGTTCAATTCCTTTTCCGCCCGCTTCCGGCCCCGCGATTCCCAGGCAAAGCTGAAAATCCTCTTCGTTCCCGATGAGGATATCACTCAATGAAGCAATCTCAGCAAAAGCAGCGTGCAGTTCGTCTTCCCTGCCTTTCCAGAAAGTTGCGCGGTGGTTCAGATCAAAGGAGATTAGTGTGCCGTATTTTTTGGCAGCGCGTGCGATTTCCAGGCAAAAGTTGCTGGTGTCGGGCGATAATGCCGCAATGAGGCCAGACAGATGAACGATCTGCACGCCTTCTTTGCCGAAAATACGCTCCAGATCGAAGTCTTTTATATTGAGGGTACGCCCTACTTCTCCTGCACGGTCATTTAAAACCCTCGGGCCTCTGCTACCAAATCCGCTGTCCGCGATATTAAACTGGTGGCGGTAACCCCAGGGCCCTCCTTGTTCCACCTCAGGCCCTTCAAAGTCGATATGCCGGCTCTTCAGGTTGTTTTTTATGAATGCGGCAATGGGGCTGCCCTTAACAAAAGTAGTCAGTACTTTCACCGGGAGGCCAAGGAATGATGAGATACTGGCAACATTGGTCTCGGCGCTGGAGACATGCATTTCATACAGGTGTGAGGAATGTACCGGCTGCTGATTAACCGGCGTAATGCGCACGCCGATGCTTGTAGGGACTAGCAGTGAATACCTGCAATCTTTCTTTAACTGAATTGACATATTGATAATTTTTTTAAATCGTTAGCATCTCATAAAATCTGCGTAAATGTACTGAACCCAAACAATATAAGGGAATTAAACTATGCAAACGTTATCGTTAACGGGTGCGTAATCCGGGTGAAAAGAATTAGGAATGAACAATGACCAATTAAGAGTTAAATGGGGAGATGGCAAACGGAAGGTTTGAACGGTCTGCGATGCCCTCAGGCCTGTGACGACGCCCGCAAGCCCGGCATGGGTTCCGATCTGACTGTCAAAACATACCCGGGCGTGAGGGTGTGGAGGCCGGTTTATGGAATACATTTCATGATGGAGACAAAAACTTGACGATTTAGTAGGAGCCGATCCGCAATCCCCGCTCCAAATTAACTCCCGAAAATAAGGATCAGCATCTGGGCCCCTACAATCCGTAGGATCATGGTGAGGGGATAAACAGTAGCATAGGTATTCGACGGAATATCATTTCCAGCAGTCTTAATGGCAAAAGCCAGCGCGGGGGGGTCAGTGGAGGCCCCCGCCAGCAGACCGCAGGTTTCGAAAAATGTTTTTTTGAAATATTTCTGGGCAATAAAGCCCACAATCAGCAGAGGAATTACTGTGATCGCGGCGCCCATTCCCATCCATACCCATCCTTCGCCGGTAGCAAAAGCAGCTCCAAGGCCATGTCCACTTGCCAGCCCCACGCTGGCCAGGAATAGCGTGATCCCTAATTCTCTCAGCATCAGGTTGGCACTGTGGGTCGTGTAATTATTGAGGTACAGCATACCCCCAAACCGGCTCAGCAGCAGGGCGATGATCAGAGGTCCGCCAGCCAGACCGATCTTTACCGGAATGGGTATGTTGGGGAAATTAAAAGGAATACTACCTAATAATACGCCCAGCACAATGCCCAGGAATATTGGCGCGATCTCGGGTACGTCCAGTTTTTTTACTGAATTACCCAACACCTCGGTGGCTTTATTAACACCCTCCACAGTGCCCACCACTTTTACGCGGTCGCCCAGTTGAAGAAACAGGTCACCATGAGGCATAATTTCAATACCTGCCCGGCTTAACCTGACAAGAGTAAATCCATCCTGGTGCAGCCTGGTAATGTCTCCTAGTCGCTTGCGGGTCACTTCCTTCCGTGTTACCACAACTGTTCTGTCAATCAGAATATTGTTGGGAGATGTTCTCAAATCGACATTCGCAGGTTTTCCTACTAACAGCAATAGTTTTTTGCGCATGCTGCGGGGCGCAACGATCAGCAGGATATTTCCTTTTTCGAGGATCGTTTCCGGTGTGGGTGTAATGATCCGGTCATCGTGCTGCATTAGCCGGGAGACGATGATCTTGTCGGGAAGCAGGTCGAAGATGGTTTTCAGTGGTTGCTTGTCCAGGCCGTCATTTTCTAGTACGAGATGAAATGAAACCACTTTATTTGCGCTGAGAGCAGTCAGCCGGCGATGTAATTCCTGTTCCCTGCTGATATTGATCCGGAACACCACTTTTAAAATCAGAAAAGTTATGATAATGCCAAATACGCCAAATGGATAAGTAAGCGCATAAGCCAGCGTCATTCCTGATCCGTCCAGCCCTTTTATTTTCAGGTCATTGATGGCAGCCTGTGCTGCACCAAGTCCGGGAGTATTGGTAACAGCACCACTCATGATACCTACGAGAATATTGAATTTGGTCGATGTCGTATAGATGAATATCGTGGTGATCGCAATTCCAAGGATCACAATAGTAGCAGCCAGTAAATTTGTTGTAAGCGCGTTTTTCTTGAGAGATGAGAAAAACCCCGGGCCTACCTGCAGGCCGATGGAATAAACAAAAAGGATCAACCCAAAATCCCGCAGGAAGTGAATGGTTTCTAAACTCAGGTTTACGCCCTTATAGGAGACAAATAGTCCCAGGAAAAGGATCCAGGTCACGCCCAGCGAAATACCAAAGATCTTTATTTTGCCGAGTAACAGTCCTATCGAAATCAATAGTCCGTAAATAATTACAGTCTGGGCTACACTGTTCTGAGTCAAAAGGTCTATTATCCAATTCATAATGTTAATTTTCAAATTCATTTATGAATTTCATAATACAAGCAGGCCAAATAGCAGGTTCCACCAGGGTGTTACAGCGCTGCCCTGGTTTATGCCGGCAAAGTTAACTCAATGCCGTCGATTAGGGAACCGAAATCGAACGTTATGACAAAAATCATAAGGGGCTCGGAGGAAGATCATGTGGCGATGAACGAGTTTGAGAATTATTTGGTTCGATATCTTTGCATGCATATGATCGCGAAATTTTCTGAAAGGGTAATCCTGATTGGGTTACGTTACCGGTACATTCTATTAGGGTTGATATTAATATCTCAGATTAGCAGTGTCAGTGCTGTGGTTTGGACTGCGCCGCCGCGGCATTTACCGGCTGTTTCCAAAACAAAGCCGGCCCTGATCCCGCTTCCGAGGGAACTGCGATGGGGTACCGGCCGCTTCGAATTCACCAAAGCAACCAAAGTTTTTGTGGGAGATATCAGTTTTGGAGATGTTGCAGAGTATTTTCGGAAAGATCTGTCAGGGAAAGGTATTCATCTGCGGATTAGCCGTCGTCCGGCTGGGGAAGATGCACCAGTAGTCCTGCGCCGCCTGACCAATCCCGCCGTACTGCCAGGGAACTCGGGGGCTATCGCGGAGGGCTATCAGCTTAGTGTCACGAAAGGAAAAATTATCCTGGCAGCTTTTACACCACACGGTATATTTAACGGGCTGCAAACCCTTCGGCAACTGACCGACGACGCTGGTAAAGTCTCTATCTGTGAAATTCTCGACTGGCCCGCATTTTCATGGCGGGGTTATATGGTGGATGTAGGAAGGAATTATCAATCGATGGCGTTATTAAAGGAACAGGTGGAGATGATGGCCCGGTACAAATTAAATATTTTTCATTTCCATGCTACTGAAGATATTACCTGGCGCTTCGAAAGCAAGAAGTATCCGCAACTTACAGCCTCGGATAATATGCTCAGGGATCCCGGTAAGTTTTACAGTGAAAAAGAATTGAAGGAATTGATTGCCTTTTGTAAAGAGCGGTTCATCACCCTCATCCCTGAAATCGATATGCCCGGCCATAGCGCCGCTTTCCGGAGAGCTATGGGCACAGATATGCAAACCGAAGATGGTACGCGCCTCGTGAAAAATATCCTGAATGAGTTTTTGGATACTTATAAACTTCCTTACCTGCACATTGGGGGTGATGAAGTAAAAATCAAAAATTATAATTTTCTCCCTGAAGTGATAAAATTGGTTCAGGGTAGGGGAGTTTCAACGATAGGGTGGAGTCCCGGCGGTAACCTGGACAGCCAGACGATTCGTCAGCTCTGGGCTGAGGGAGCGGGGGGACTGAAGAGTGCCGGCTACAAACTGCTTGATTCGAGGCACCTTTACCTGAATCACATGGATCCGTTTGAAGGTGTAACTACCCTGTTCAACCGGCAGGTACTGAATCTTAAAGCAGGCGATTCGCTGCATTTGGGAGCTATTCTGTGCAACTGGCCTGACAGAAGGGTAGCGCACGAAGAAGATGCTATCCGGATGAATTTGGTTTATCCGGGAATGCTCAGCTTTGCGGAACGTACTTGGAGAGGTGGTGGCATACCAGGCTGGCAGGCCAATATCGGCGGGCCGGATGAGCAAAGGACCAAAGATTTTTTTGAGTTCGAAAGCATGCTGCTGGAACATAAGGACCGGTATTTCAAGAACCGGTCATTCCCCTACGTAACGCAGCGTCGGATGGAATGGAAGCTGTTTGGGCCCTTTGATAACGGCGGAGTTCT
The DNA here is from genome assembly GCF_058792415.1 of Niabella sp. CPT15-335-S11. Lineage (NCBI taxonomy): Bacteria > Pseudomonadati > Bacteroidota > Chitinophagia > Chitinophagales > Chitinophagaceae > Niabella > Niabella sp. CPT15-335-S11. The sequence goes on along the minus strand of NZ_JBYTEI010000002.1, from coordinate 771,077 downwards.
TTCGAAGAAATTTGAGCCGGAGCAGGATGCGCGCAATGTACGCGAAGCCAAGCCCTATAAGGAGATCATGGGAGCCACCGTCATACTCAGGCATTGGTGGGCTCCGCTGATTGCGGGGGCACTTGATAGTGTGGCCCGGGAAAACACGACGTGGTATGCGACCACGCGGATCTGGAGTAGCCAGGCAGGAATGAAAGACTTTTGGATTGGGTTTAATAATTTCTCACGTTCCTATGCGACGGATTCGCCGCCGGCCGGAGCCTGGGACACCCGTCAGAGTGGTGTTCGCGTAAACGGTACCTGGATTGCGCCCCCCGATTGGAAAAGAGCCGGGCAGAAAGGAAACTCCGAAGTTCCTTTAACGGATGAGGGCTATGAATATCGCGCGCCAACAAAGATCTATTTACGAAAGGGCTGGAACGATGTACTGGTCAAAGCGCCGGTGGGCTCATTTAAAGGAAAAGACTGGCAAAATCCTGTCAAATGGATGTTCACTTTTGTGCCTTTGTCAAATTATTAAGCTGAGATTGAGGCTGAGACTGAGGTTGGGGTTCAGGCTAAGCCTCCCGTCCGGAGGCCTGCCCGCCGAAGGAGGGTAAACCTGCCTGACTACAGTAGCAGGACTTAAATATATGATAAATATGGTATAATAAACAAATTTAATATTATATATATCCGCTCGTACCCAACGGTACGTTCGGGCGGTTAATATCTAAGGTCTTGCGTCTACAATCTAATGTCTAGCGTCTATTGTCTAGGGTCTAATATCTAGCGTCTAACATCTACTTCATCACCCCAGTTCAATCAGGATCTCTCCTTCCAGGACCGTATCATTCTTGTGGACCATAATCGCTTTTACTTCACCGTCCTTATCTGCATTAATATTATTCTCCATTTTCATGGCTTCCAGCACCAGTACTGTCTGACCTACCGCCACTTTGTCGCCTACTTCTACAAAAATGTCCAGGATCTTCCCGGGTAACGGAGACTTAATATTTTTGGATTTTTTCACCGCATCCGGCTTGGCGGTCTTTGCCGTAGATGCTTCAACATCCGTGGAGGGAACGGAATAAGAACGGGTAAGCTTGGGTGTTTTCGTCGTCTTTAGCTGACGGTCAACCTCTACCTCATAAATCACTCCATTTACCCTGACGGTAGCTGTCTGGTCTTCAATGTTCATTACGTCAACCTGGTAATCTTTATTGTTGATCGTCAGTTTATAATTTTTCATATTCTTTCGATTTAGCGGTGACCGGTTATTTAAAGAATTTCCTGGGGGTTCTTTGGGGCATTTGTTTCATATTATAGATCTTCGAACTCCAGGGAGAATAAGGCCGTATTACTTTCTGAATGGTGATAATTTGTTCTTCAATGACGGTAGCCCGATAGGTATATAATTGAAGCGCCACCGCAATGGCGGCTACTATTTGCGCCTCTTCATCATGGGTAACGATAGTTGCCGATTGAACTCGTTCTGGCGTGAGCGGATCTTTTTTCGGCGACCTTTTGCCAAAAATTCCCATATTAAAATGTATTAATAATTAATTTAAAGTGGAATATTTCCGTGCTTTTTGGGGATAACCGTTTCCTTCTTGGTAGCCAGCGCCTGGAATGCCCGGATCACCCTGAACCGGGTGGTGTGCGGCACGATAACATCATCGATGAAGCCCAGGGACGCTGCTTCGTAAGGATTGCTGAACTTATCCTCGTATTCCTTTTCGAACTTTTCACCCGCAATTTTCCTTTCTTCAGGATCCTCAATACCCAGCATTTTACGTCCGAAAAGAATTTCCGTAGCTCCTTTAGCTCCCATTACCGCAATTTCGGCCGTCGGCCACGCATAATTGATGTCCGCCCGGAGATGCTTTGAGCTCATCACAATATAAGCACCTCCGTAGGATTTTCTGAGTTCAATAGTGACTTTCGGAACAGTGGCGGCGCCGTAAGCGTAAAGCAGCTTCGCACCGTGAAGGATAATTCCGCCGTATTCCTGAGCAGTACCTGGCAAAAACCCGGGTACATCCACAAGGGTCAGTATAGGAATATTAAAAGCGTCACAGAATCTCACAAAACGGGCTGCTTTCCTGGATGCATTTATGTCCAGCACACCGGCCAGGTAATTTGGCTGATTAGCCACAATGCCCACAGACATTCCATCAAACCGGGCGAAGCCTGTTACGATGTTCGGTGCGTACAAACGCGATACTTCTAAAAATTCCTTGTTATCCGTGATGGCGTGGATGATATCTTTCACATTATAGGGCTTTGCCGCGCTGTCGGGGATGATCGTATCCAGTATCTGTTCCTGTCTGTCGATAGGGTCATCCGTAGGTATATAGGGCGGATCCTCCAGGTTGTTTTGCGGCAGATAGGACAGCAGTTTGCGAAGGAGCATGATACCTTCCTGTTCATTGTCTGCTACAAAGTTCGCAACACCGGATTTAGTGGCATGTACCCTTGCGCCACCCAGCTCTTCGTCTGTCACATCCTCGCTGGTAACCGTTTTAACCACCTTTGGCCCGGTGAGGAACATATAGCTGTTCGTTTTGGACATGATGATAAAATCCGTCAGGGCAGGGGAATACACGGCACCGCCTGCACAGGGGCCGAAAATCGCCGTGAGTTGGGGAATTACACCTGAGGCAAGGATGTTCCGTTCAAAGATTTCCGCGTAACCAGCCAGGCTCCTGACACCTTCCTGGATTCGGGCTCCGCCCGAATCGTTAAGTCCAATGACCGGTGCTCCTATTTTCATCGCCTGGTCAAGGACTTTGCAGATCTTATGAGCCACCATTTCACCCAGTGAACCTCCAAAAACTGTAAAGTCATAAGCATAAACGTAAACCAATCTGCCATCAATCGTGCCATATCCAACCACCACACCATCCGTATACGGCCTTTCTCTATCGATCCCGAAGTCTGTGCAACGGTGGTGCACAAACATGTCAAATTCCTCAAAACTGCCGTCATCCAGCAAAAGGTCGATTCGTTCGCGGGCCGTCAATTTACCCTTTTTGTGCTGAGAATCGATTCGTTTTTGTCCGCCTCCCATTTTGGCCTCCTCGCGCTTTTCAAGGAGCTTTCTGATTTTACTTTCTGTACTCATGTCGGGTTATTGTGAGATATTAATAACACAGGTTTTCGGAGCCAATTCATCCGGGAAAGGGTGGAGTGAATCAAAGTGTCCCTTTCGTTTCAGCCGCCACGCTTATCCTTGTCTTTATCTTCACAGAGCTCTGTCAGCACCCCATGCGTTGAAGCAGGATGCAGGAATGCAATTTCCAGCCCCTCAGCCCCTTTCCTCGGGGTATTGTCGATCAGCCGGATATCTTTTGATTCCAATTCGGAAAGAGCCGTTTCGATTCCTTCCACGGCAAATGCGATGTGATGGATACCTTCACCCTTTTTCGAGATAAATTTTCCGATTGGACCTTCAGGGTCTGTGCTTTGCAACAGTTCGATCTTGGTCTGTCCGATTCTGAAAAAGGCCGTTTTCACTTTTTGATCTGCCACTTCCTCAATGGCATAACATTGCAGACCAAATACCTTTTCCCAGTATGGTATGCTCTCTTCGAGGCTCTTAACGGCAATGCCGATGTGCTCAATATGGCTCAAGTTCATGTGCAGACAGATTAATCGGATCGAAAGGCAAAGTTAACGGGACTTGAACGAATGGTTGTATTCACCATCATGAAATGACCTGATGTTCATCATATTTTACGGCGAAGCAGGAAATTATTGTATTACGATCGCTTTTGACATTGACGTATGCGCGCTGAAGTAGCCCAACGCCCCCCCTTGGATATTTGAGACAGGATTATCCGGTGTGGCGCTTTGACCCTGGCCGAAGGCCCCTTGCTCCAGGCTGTATAAGTACAGGTAATTAGCCTGGTCTATACATCGAAATTCAACCCTGAGCTGATCATCTTTTTCAAGAGTTGTGGTTTCATCTCCAAAAACAATGAGGTCGTAAGTGACTTTCTTCCCGTCAAACAATTCATCCTTCAAAATAAAAATCGACATTTCTTTCATGCCATTCACGAATTGGATAAAACGATAGGTATTACCGATACCTGGCGGATCCTGGAATTCAACGGTAGCGAATTCCTTGATTTTCCCGAGGAAAGATCTTTTCGTGACGTAAAGCGTGTCGAGGTACACTTTTTCCGGTATTGTGGAAACAGCAGTGAAAATCTGTCCGTTTATTTTCACTGTCAGTGTATAGCGGTTACCGGGCCTTCCGCTAAAGTTCAGACGATAGATGCCGTCGCCGATGTCGATCAGTTTTCTATCTACCCCCTCATTTTCCCTGATTGAAATTTCCGCTCCGCTGATTCCTCTGAATTTGTTGGAATCATTGATGTTTAATGTTTGCGAAAGATTTACCCTGCATGAGTTCATCTGGTCGCTGATCATCCCCTCGATAACGTATTTCTTCTCAGTATCAGCGATAGACACGTGGATTACTTTTTCACAGGAACCCAGCGTTGCTAAACACAACAACAAAATGGTCGAAACTTTCAGTGATGTAATCCGGATCATTCTCAAAATTTGAAATTATAGGAAATGGACGGGACTAACTTAAAGAGAGAGGTCTGCACGGCATCGGTACGCGAAGGATCGTCCTTATTCTGGCGAAAACTGATCAGGTAGGCATTCTCCCTGGCATAAGCGTTGAAGAGGCCAAAGGCCAGTTCCGATGAAAAATTCCTTCGTTTTTTAAATTGACGGGTTATACCCAGATCCAGCCTGTGATAATCGGGCATTCTGGACGCATTTCTCCTGCCATAATAAAGGGCAATCTGATTATCCACCACGTACTTGCCCGCCGGGAATGTACCGGCATCTCCTGTGTAATAAACCCAGTTGGCGGAGAAATTCCAATTTTTATTTAACTGATAATTCAGCACGATGTTTATGTCGTGCGTCCTGTCCTGCCGGGCATTGTACCATTCGTTGTCGTTAATGCCGTCTATCTTTCTTTCAGTTTTTGAAAGGGTATAGTTTATCCAGCCAGTAAAAGCACCCCTGTTTTTCCGTAGCATTATTTCCCAGCCATACGCCCGCCCTATACCAAATAAGACCTGCGATTCAATGGCATCGTTGGTAAACACATCCGCTCCCGAGCGATAGTCAATTTCGTTCCTGGTCGCTTTGTAATATACTTCGGTTGTAAACTCATAGACATTATTTTTTAAATTCCGATAATATCCTAAAGAATACTGATCTGAAATTTCGGGCTTTATCACGTTGGTGCTGATCAGCCATTTGTCCGTAGGTGTATTGGTCGCGGAGTTGGAAATGAGATGAAGGTTCTGAACATTACGCCCATAGGATGTTTTAATGGAGCTTTGGTTATTCAGGATAAAACTTGCTGCCAGTCTGGGTTCCGGATTCAGGTAGTTTTTGACAAGTTGCCCTTTATTATAGTGAAGCGTATCTGTCACACGCCCTGTTTTATCTACGTTGTAAAAATTCCCTAGCCCTAAAATAGAGAAAGATGATAAGCGCAATCCCCAGGTCAGGTTAAGCCAATTGGCTGTCTTCCAGGTATCCGTAAAAAAGACGGCATTTTCCCACCCATAGCGGTCCTGCAAATAGAAGTTATTGTAACTGGTGATGTCTGAACTGGTAACCTGTCCGGGTTTGAGCGCATGGTAAATGGAGTTAAAACCAAAACGTAGGGCGTGCGAACTTTTGGGAAACCATTGGAATTCCTGTTTCAGGTTGATGTCCCGGATTTCAGAGTATATATTGAAATGATTGCTGGTGCTCTCCAGCTGGATGTTATAGTCGAAGTTACTGTAGATTAATGATGTGTTGGAGAAGACGCGGTTGCTGAATATATGGTTCCAGCGCAGCGTGCCCGTGGCATTTCCCCAGTCGATGCTGAACTGTTTATCCAGCCGCAGATAATCCCTGCCCAGGTAGCCGGAAATGAACAACTTATCTTTCTTCCCCATGTCAAAATTCATTTTAGCGTTCAGATCATAGAAGTACAACCTGTTTTTTTTGATAAGGGTATCTTTCGAAAGCCCCAGGAACAGATCGGCATAGGTCCTCCTGCCCGAAACCAGGAAGGAAGACCGGTCTTTTCTGATGGGTCCCTCCAGGTTTAATTTGGTTGAGATCAGACCGATACCACCGCTCATACCCATTCTTTGGTTATTGCCTTCGTTCATTTTTATATCCAGCACGGACGAAAGTCTGCCACCGTACTGTGCAGGGATCGCGCCTTTAAATATCGTGATATCCTTGATCATTTCGGGATTGAAGGTGGAAAAGAATCCAAGCAGATGAGAAGCGTTATAAACGGTTGCTTCATCTAAAAGGATCAGGTTCTGGCCGATGGATCCACCGCGGACATAAAAGCCGCTGCTGCCTTCTCCTGCCGGTTTGATGCCGGGTAAAAACTGGATCGCTTTAAGGATATCCCGCTCTCCGAAAAACATGGGAATGGATTCAACGTCCTTCATCGTCAATCTTTCGACGCCCATTTGAGTCCCGGCTATAGAGCGCCCCCTGGAATGGGCGGTTACGGTGACATTCTCAAGATCCTGCACTTGTTCTGTAAGTCGCATATTTTTCTGCAAATTTCCCTTAAGAGTGATTTTTTCTTTTATTGGTGCGTAGCCGATAGCGGAATAGCTGATTTCATAGTCACCCGCCGGGACAGTCAGCGAATAGAATCCATATTCGTTGCTGCTGGTACCCGTGGCATTGCTCCCCAATTCAATGCTGGCGTTGATCAGGGATTCTCCGGTCCGGTCGGATTTTATATAACCGCTGATGGTGTATTTGTCCTGACCCTGAGCCGTCCACATGATGATCACCCCGAGTATTGTAAGAATAGATCTAACTGACATTGTAAAGACCGCGCGGAGACCTATCCCGCATTTTTGGGTGGAAAAATAAAGGATAGGGGTTTCGCTCTGAGATGTGCGCCTAATATACTTAAGAGTTGCGGGTATTGCTTCAGCCTTATCCCGCGCGATTTTACTGCCACTATAAATGCCAGCGAAAAACTAATCAGAAAATTAAAGAATCCCACACCAAGTACGCCCAGGAACACGGTCATGAAATAGTTAAAGGGAATATTATGGATACCCACGCCATAAACACCAATAGCCATATTCCCGGAGGAGATGGTGATATGTCTGATATCAAAAGGAACCCCGAAAATCTTTCCCAGCGGGGCCGCCATTCCCAGGAAAAAACCCAGACTGATATTACCCGCGTAGGATCCTGCGTGCTTTTCAATAAACCTGGCTAACCAAAGTACGCCCTTCTTTTTTTGTCCTTCATCCGGCGAACCCAATTCGCCGATTCTTTTTCCAACCCGGCCAAATCGTACTTTGTTTTGCACATATCCCGCAATAAGACCGCTCAGAAAAAGGAATACGCCTGTATTGCACGCATAGAGTAATGACATGCTTTGAAATGGATGCTGATCCTGCAATAACTGGACAGCTGCCCTTCCTGACGAAATCTTTTCATGAAAAATATGATGGTAAATCCAGGCCAGTAAATAGGTCCCCGGAAATACAATGACGAGGTTACCAATGAAAGAGGCTGTCTGACTCCTCACCACCCTGGCTACCGTCAAAGCCAGGTTATTTAAATCCGGACTCCCATTATTTTTCTTGGAATCAAGTGAAACGGCAACTGCATTGGCCGTAAATGCTGGCTGCTTAGTGGCTAGTGTAGAGCCCGATTGATCAATAGCCACAAAACCCACGCTGTAATTGATGCTGTACCAGAAGCCCTGCCAGAAATGTGCGTAATGCAGACGCCCCAGGAGGTTCTTAAAGATCGCCACAAAGCAAATGATCAGTCCTCCCCACATCGCACTGACAATCATATGGAGATATTCCTTCCGGGTAGCCGTAATGTACTTACTCCCTTTTTCTCCCTTATGCTCTGCTATCTGGTAAGCGACATAGCTGAAAGTCTGAGAAGCAAATTCCCGGATACTATATTTCAGATTCTCATTCCTGACCAGTATTTTAAACATATCTACAAACTGGCCCATTTCGAAGGAATCATCATTGTCGATCATATCAATCAGGAGCACCATTCTCCTAACTCTCGCGCCCGCCATCAGCAGTAAATAACTCTGCCGGATACTGGTCCCTCTGGCAGCTTTGCGGCGGGTGATATAATCGATTTCATCTTCGATTTCAAACAATACGGTCTTCAGCCTGTTGCAGGCTTCCTGAATATTATCAGGCGATGATTTTGCCTGTTGCGTCAGGTCATACAGCTTCCTGCTTTGCCTGGTGAATGGACTTTCCTGCGGTGTTCCGGAAACAGAAGTAAAGTCTCGGATCTCATCTTCTAGTCCGATATTGGCCACTTTAAAAGAAAGCACACGGAGGGCGGAAAGAATATGTCCCTGCAGACTGGGATCAGACGCCTGGAGGGTAAACTGAAGTAACTCAAAAAAACTAATCCAGGTAGTTCGTTTTATTCCGTTAACCCAAATATAATCGTATTTCTCATGAAAAATACGGTTCAGTACATAAAGAAAATCGTCCTTATTTTGTTCTGGCGGGAGGATTTTATGGTCGATCCTGCTGATCAGCTCGTGCCAAAAGTTGCTGCCTACCGGTATACCGCTTTCTGTCAGCGAAGATTCCAGGTTACTGTTAACCAACTGGACGAGTATAGCATGGCGCAATTTTCGCGCGACAAAAGGATGAACTTCTATAAACTGGATTGCCTCTTGAAGGTTCTCCTCAGCTTCCTTCCTGTCTTTCAGATCAGAGGGTCTGACGGAATTGAAAAATGCAACCAGGAAATTCAGACATTCATTTCTTGTGCCCACGGGGCAAACCTTATCATCTTCGAGGTTCCGCAGTAACTCATTTTTGCCCGGCAATATTTCTTTTTGAATCAACATCTATGATTCCATTGTTGAAGGGTAATTCAGTCTGTTTCTTTGTTTTGAATGACTGCCAAAATTAAAGGAAGATGATTATTTGTGAACAGGTTGCCCGAACCTGTTTGCCAGGTTCATAACAAGCTGACGATTCTGGTTCGTTCAAAGCTTTGTCCGGTGCTTCCCTTTTCAGTCGGGCTGAATGGGCCGTCCCGCGTAAATCCGTGCCGCGGCAATATGAAGGGCTGACCCTATCATTCTCGAGCATTTTCATAACTGAGTGAAGTTAAGTCAAATCGTATTTTGTTCTCTAATTTGTTACATACCAAACGTTCAGGACGATTTTAAATTTCCTGGGGGGTGTTAAAATTTTTTAACATTCACGAGATTTTGCACCATGGTTCAATGACGATTTGGGCATGAATAAGTGCGTGAAGTTCTGAGGTTGGCGGTACCGAAGACCGAAAATGGAGCAGCTTGCATTCTTTTAGCTGATTTAATTGGGAGTCGAGCCGGTGCGAAACCTTATTCCGTTCCTGGGCGAATATTGGCTCCGGAAATTGCGGTTTTGTCGGCTTTGTGACCATAACATTAAATTCACCAGTTTTAAAAGAGGTTGAATGTGCGGAATATCTATATTTGCATACTTTAGTATATGAAGAGCCATCCTAAACTGTTTTGATAGTATGCTTTTCTTGCTTGTAAGTTCTTCTTTCTTATGAGAATTATTGTAATAGCCGACAATGCCTCCGGAGGAGAAAGACCCCAACGTTTGGTTAACTGGGCCAGGGAATTGCATTTCAATACCCTAACCTGGAACAAAAATGAAATTGATCATTCGCTGAATAGTCAGTCAAATGGTCTGCCGGTACTGATTTTCTTAGAGGATGGGCTTTTTAAACCTGGATCTTTAGATTTTATAACCGAATTGTCAAAAGATTTCCTGGGAGTACCCATACTGGTATTTGGAGAATCCAACGATCTGCGGTTAATGGTGAACTTTATCAGAGCAGGGGTACGCGGGTTCATTCCGGAGCAGGCTACGAGGGAAGACATCGACAGGATTGTGACTTGCGTAGCTGATGGCGGCGCCTTTGTGAGCAATTCTGTGATCACCAAGGTCTTTAATTATCTGCATCGGCAGTCTCACCTGGATGAAAAACTCACGCTCAGGCAGCGGCAGATAGCTGAGTCCATTTTAGACGGACTCAGTTACAAACTAATTGCCGACAGGTATCAGATTTCAATCGATACCGTACGTCAGCATATTAAGAACATTTATAAAGTACTTCGGATAAATAGCAAAGCGGAACTAATGGCCATACTTAAATTTCACTATTTTTAACCCGGCCTCACATTTTTATGTGATGACCAGGATTGCGCTTTCTGAGAGCAGTTCATTACATTTGCAGGTCGTTTTAATGAGAAAATTCTCCAACTGGCTACCACCATTTTTAGTTCTGATAACTTACGGACAGCAACAAGTCAACGGACAGACATGGGAAGTCCGCTATGGATTCAGATTTGATACGGTTTCCGTGAGGGCTGGAGAGACTTTTTCCAATAGTTTATGGGTTGAAAATGTCTCTGCTAAAGAGGTGTGGCTTTTCCGGGCAAACCCTGAACAATCCTCAAAGGGTCTGCTTAATCTTCCTGATAGCATCCATTTATTGCCCTTCGAGAAAAAATCGTTTCCTGTTAAGTTCTTTGCCGACAGGCTAACGATCCAAAGAAATTTTCAGGAATTTCCTGTGAAGTTGGTGGCTACGCGGGAAAATGTTACCGTTCAGGGAGGCACGGCATTTCGGGTTCAAATAGAAGGTACACGAGGGATCATCATTGATACAGGAGAATCTGAGCTCTATTTCGGACTTGGAACAAATCAGGCAAAACTAACCGTGCAGTGTTATAACCACGGGTTGATAACTTCGGCCATTCGGTTAAACCTGGCAAACAGTCAAAATGGTTTGAAGGTTACCGGTATTGAAGACACAATTCAACTGGATCCGGGAAGGCAGCGATCTGTTGTTTTAACTATAAGCTATCCGGTCAACAAACGGATTGCGGCTGATTTTTCGGTCACGGTTGTCGCTTCGGATGCATCAGGTGAACAACTTGCAGCAAAGACGATCAGGATTGTGAATATTGCTAGTATCAAGCGTCTCGAACCGGTTTGGCAAACTGGCACGCAATATAAATCAAACCTGATTTCGCTTCGTTATCTGACGATGAGCAATACGATGTCCGCCTGGCAACTTCAGGGAAGCGGAATGCAAGCACTGGCAGGGAATCGAAAACTCAGCTACCGATTCAACACCGACTATATGGGTAGCTCGGATGGTAAAACGGTACATATGTACGATTCTTACATCGACTTCCAGTCAGCCAGGTGGGGTATCCGCGCCGGGAGCGTATATGACGCGTTTGATTTTAATATAAACGGAACGGGGATCAAAGCAAATATAAGAACCGGAAAGAGTGGATCGCTGAATGTCTACGGTTTAAACAACAATTACCTGATCTATTCCAGCCCGAGCAGCTTTCCCAAGTTTTTAGGGCAAACCGTAGCCGTCGCCTATAAAGAAAATCGGACACCCGACAAAAGCAAACTGTTCGACATTATCGGGAATTCAGATATATATACAAAAGTAAATACATTGTTGACTTCAGGATCGATAACTACGCCGTTAAACGAAAAAGTTAGTCTTGGGCTGGAAGGTGGATATAGCCTGCTCAGCAAGGATAGTAGTGCGGAGCGGGCCATTCCAGGGTTCGCAGCCGGCCTAAGACTTAACACTGACAAGTCTCGTCTTCGGGTTGAGAGTTATAACTATTATTCTTCCCCTTACTATGGGGGGCTGAGACGGGGTGTGCTTCAACTGGACAATAGCATTTTGTTTCCGCTTGACACAAATAAATCATTGTCTTTCTCAGTGCGCTTGCTGAAGAATACGCCAAGGCTGCCTTATGAGCCCGGAGACGAGTATCTTGAAAAAACGGAGAGCCGCGGGAACAATTTTTACGAATTGAGTTACCGCGTTAGAGTCGGAGCCTGGAATATTTCTTTGAAACCCTATTATTACTCGCAGTTTATCAAAATGTTCAATACAGTGGATCGCTTGCGGTCTCAATCATTTCGCACCAGGCTTCAATTGAACAATTTTGGTACAATACATAAGGTCTCACTTGACGCAGATAATGGCTACACTTTACAGTCTATTCCCGGGAGACCATTGAAAGGCTTTATTTCCTCGCGCGTCATTACGAATTATAAGGGGCCCATATTTGGGTTTTCTGCATTTTTTCAGATGAACAGCTATTATCTGGCAGATCTGCCTGCGCTGAATCTTGAACGCCCCGGTTATGTGTATCTGACCCTGGGCCCGGATGCAAGTTTCGATATTCTGAAAAAAAAGATGTCAGCTTCTCTGGCGGCCAGATACAACTATGCGGGGTACAATCACAATGCAAACTACACGATCAACGGAAACGTTCACTGGAGAGTGAAAAATAATTGGACAGTATCTGCGGATATATTATATGGGGTGAACAGGCAACGTTCCCTTTACGACGTCGCCGTAGGTGAACGCGTGAAACCCGACCCACGGGACCCTACCTTTATTTCATGGTATTATAATCACCAGTTCCGCGTCGGAATTGAAAAAGGCTTTGGGCGAAAAGCCAATTCCCTCGACCGTAAGCTGGAACTTTTCTTCTTTGCCGATCTGAACGCTAATGGAGTGCACGATCCAGGTGAACCTGCCGCCTCCGAAGTGTTGGTGAGAATAGATGGGACCACGGCTATAACTAACGCCAAGGGCGTTGTGAAGTTCATCGGGGAGAAAGATAAATTCTATTCGGTTTCGATTGCTGGGACTAAAAATTTTAGTCTGTTAAATCCTGTAGAGATGACACTTAGGAGAAATACTCGTATGGAAATTGCACTCGTTAAAACAGCAGTTCTTACAGGTAAGCTGGAGTATGTGGCCGAGAAGTATGTCGGCAATGCACCGCCTCCATCCGGCCCGAAGGTGAAGGCAGTGGCTTCAAACGGCGTTGAACAAAGCACGCTGACAAATGAACAGGGTGAATTTATGTTTTATCTACCTGTAGGTGGTTATACCGTTTCTGTGGAGACACGGGGGCTTCATTTCAAGATGGTCCTGGAAAAACAGACTGTAAAGTTGGCGCCTGGGGAAAAAAGGGATATCGTTTTTAAATATGTTTACGAGGATCGAAAGGTTGAAGTATCCCAGTTCTGATTTGGTCAGTGTGCTGTTAATGTATAAATGACCGTGCCGCTGTAGACGTCTGCTTTTTTATTTAAGAGATTCTGTGTTTGAGTGGAGGGAATCTGGTACCGAATATCAAAGTATTGGTCTATGGTAGCCGACCATCCGCTAATAAGTAACTGATTTGTTGCTGACAGTTGGACCGTGTTCACATTCGCCTGGGGAGTTGTAGGCCCAACGCTCATGATACTCACAGGCAGTATGTCGCCCGATGGTGATATAAAATTTTGATTGCCTGCTTTTACGCTTATGTCAAAAGGTGTGGTTTTGCTTACCTGGAGATGGTTCGGCTTGTCTATAACTACACCATTTTTATAATCAACTGCGGATTGCAGGGTCATATCAACCTGGTTGCTGGTCACATTCAGCTCGGCTAGGTCGCTGACTGTGACATTCAGGGTTAAGGGTTTATTGTAAGTCGCGGACGGCCCACTCAAATCAGCGTTGCTGCCCGCCAGCGCAACGGTAGTTGAGTAATTTCCCATGTTCGTGAAACCTGTTTTCAAACCGGGGCTGCTGATTGAGAACTGTAGAGAAACGTCGGTGCTATTACCAATTCCCACGGCTGCACTGTTTACAGAGACCTGTGGTATTGTTCCCAGCTGAAAGGGGCTTCCAGAGGGCCAGATACTCTGTACCTGTATTTTATCTGCATTTGCATGCGGGTCACTGACACCGGCGTAGCCCCCTGAAAAATAAAGCTGCGATGCTGTGGAGGAAAGAGAAAGTTTGAACGGTACAGTATGCCATAGGGATACAGTCTTGGTTGTGCTGATGGTTTGATTACGAAAAAAACTCAGACTATTCACGTTAAGGGTAATAGATCCAGGATCCATTTTTTCAGCTATAAATGCAGGTACATTAATCGAGAACATGACTTCGCCAGGCAAAACCTGGGCTTTGTAATTGTACAGAACACCAAATACGAGGGTTGTCGAATAGTAGGCTGCCAGCCATGCGTAGGCTGCCAGGTTTGGGGCTGTATATCCCATGGAAAATGGGCCTGATGTGAAGCTGCCGCCGCTTGAAATTGTCTGAGGGGTATTGTTTATCAGTGTGACGGGAGGTTCCCAAATGGTTCCATGCAGGAGTGCGGCTGTAAATTTTCCTATCGGGATGGAAGTTCCGGCCGTTGTCTCCGTTGGATCCTGTTTTCCCATAATAGTAACCTGGCGCTTGTTAGAGGGGCCATTATTGGTCAAAGAATATCCAGAGACAACATTTGTGGCTTGTCCAACTGTTAGGGCGTTCTGGTCAATAGTGAGCAATCCATCCTGAGCTTCTATGATGCCCGCGCAACTATTTAGTCCCACGAGCAAGATCACGCAGATGGAATTATTCCGCCACATGGATGTTTTTTTCGGCTACTTTGATTTCGTTGTCTGCCGGAAAATCCATGATTGCTACCGCGAGATAATCACCCCGGGCCATTTTTTTGAGGGGGTAATTCAGGATCTGTTTGCTTAATGGCTGAATAGCTACTGGCACCGAATTTAGTTTGGTTTCTACACCCGTCTGTTTGTTGGTCAGTTCAAAACGAACGACTCCATCTTTGTTGATTTCCCCTGTATTTTCGAACGTCAATCTAAGTTGATGATCAACACTGTCCTTCACCTGTACCGGCTCATAGTCGAAGCCAATGAAATTCGACGTTCCCTGTTTGGCATTGGCGGGTGTATAGAATAGCTGGATGCCAAATTCTATCTTGATCATGATGCCGATAGCTGCTTTGGATTTTGGATCTAAAGCCTGCGCCTGGCGTTGGGTGAAAAAAAGCATGCTGTTGGTAGTAAAATTCCCAGTATCAGCCTCCGGGATTTTCATGCTGACCGTGAAAGTCCTGGTTTCGTTCGGACCAATGGACAGGCTGGTTTGAGGCAGGTTGATCTCTGCAGCATTTGAATGTGGCAGCGTGCTCATCGGAAAGTAACGTTTGTTACCCAACGAATCTCGGTCCCAGTCCTGAAGTCGTATCAGGAATTCATAGGGTTCGGTACCTCCGTTGGTTATGGCCAGCTTTTCGCTGACAGTCTCACCGGGGGCGCCTTTAAAAAAAAGGCGCATAGGTGAAATAGATATCTGTTGACCAAGTACGGCTTTGCCACATAGAGCCAGTGAAAAAGCGAGTAGGATGAGAGGACGTTTCAATTTTTTAGAATTGTAAGGCTGTACAACAGCAGTTTAGATCTGGTATGTGGTCCGCGAGTCAGCGATTGCTTAAGTCTGCTGAGCAGAAGTATAATTATATCGCTGTTGTAGAATAGGTGATTGTTGTGTTATATGTGATCCCCGTACTGCTCTTCGCGGCTGTGGATGGGAATAATACCGTTTTTGCCTGGTCCACTGGAATGGCATATTTGATATCAAAGCCCTGGTCAAGGGTAGCTAAGGCCCCGGTAACAATAGTTTGAGCCGTCGTTGTGGGCGTTATTTCTGTTCCGTACGTAGCTCCACCGTTAAGTTTGGCGCTGATTCTAAGAATAGACAGGGGAATGGTATTTGTGCCGTTCGAAAGTGCTCCGGATGCCAAAACCTGGATATTGTAATTTCTCGTGCTGGTGAATCTGAGTTGATCAGTCACTTCCACAGACTTCGCTGAGTTGTAATCCGATGCTGAGGCATAAGAAAAATTGACCGTCTGGGATCCAGCCGGCGTCGTGGCGGAAAATCCCGTAAAGTCTTTGAGCGTTACGTTTACGCTCACTGTTCCCTGTGCCTGTGTGTGAAAAGGGTTCAAGGCAAAAATGGCAATGCCAAGGACTAAAAAAGTCCGTTGTTGACTAAGTTGCATATATAGTTTTTTAGATAATAAAAAAATTGTTTTGTATTTTTTCAGGGTGCAAAGGTGAGATAGATTAGTTGAAAAAAAAAATTTTGACTATCACATAAAGATGTGAAAGATCAAAATAAATTAAGTGCTTTAGAGTTTCTAAACACTTCTAATTTCAGCGGCATTATTTCATCGGCGATCTTTGCAACGGTTATATACTACGAATATACGTATTTTTTTAAAGAAAAAAATTTTTTTTACCAAAATATGATATCCGTTTAATACACTGGCCAGACATCGTTGTTTCAAAACAAAAAAGCCCCCTCAACACCGAAGGTGTTGAGGGCTTTCAGGAAGATGAAATTTTATACGGGATTTTTTCAAGATCCCAATAAGGTGGGTTTACCCAAATCCCTTCAACACCGTA
>NZ_JBYTEI010000002.1:429101-754612 GCF_058792415.1 Niabella sp. CPT15-335-S11 | reverse complement strand
TCTTTCAGGAAGATGAAATTTTATACGGGATTTTTTCAAGATCCCAATAAGGTGGGTTTACCCAAATCCCTTCAACACCTTCGGTGTTGGCGCCTTTTTTGTTTTTCCGCAATTCAAAAGCTTCGCTTTTGTTGCTCCAAAACAAAAAAGCCCCTCCAACTTCGTTGGAAGGGCTTTGTGCCCGAGACGGGATTCGAACCTGCACGCCGTTTACCGGCGCTACCACCTCAAAGTAGTGCGTCTACCAATTTCGCCACCCGGGCTACCTGCCATTTTCAGGCATTTATTTCAAACTTTTTATTGCCTAAACTGAAATCAAATTCGTGCGTCTACCAATCCTGCCTGCCGGCAGGCAGGTTCGCCACCCGGGCTACCTGCCATTGTTAGGCAATTATTTATTCTTCCTCCGGGTCTCACTTGTTGCCTCATATAGGAAACGCTGATAATGAAAACCCGGAATATCTAACAAGAAAATAAAATAAAAGAACTACATACAAAGGTACAAAATCTCTACGCAAAAAAAACGCATTTTCATTATTAAACTACCGGAGCAAAAGAATGCCCCGCTTCAATCACACTCCGCTAATCATTCAGTTTCAACACCGCCAAAAACGCTTCCTGCGGAACTTCCACATTACCGATCTGCTTCATACGTTTTTTACCCTCTTTCTGCTTTTCAAGCAGCTTGCGTTTGCGACTGATATCACCACCGTAACATTTTGCCGTCACATCTTTACGCATCGCCGAGATTGTTTCGCGGGCCACAATCTTTGCGCCGATAGCCGCCTGTATTGCTACCTGGAACTGCTGTCTCGGCAATAATTCCTTGAGCTTCTCACAAATCTTCCTACCAAAATCCTGCGCCCTGGATTTGTGGATCAGCGCACTGAGCGCATCTACCTTATCACCGTTGAGCAGGATGTCCATCTTGACAATCTCACTCGGTTTGTAATCGATCGGATGATAGTCAAATGAAGCATATCCCCGAGTCTGTGATTTCAGCTTATCATAAAAATCAAATACGATCTCCGTCAACGGCATTTCAAAAATCAACTCCACCCGTGTCGTTGTGAGGTAACTCTGGTTGATCAATGTACCCCTTTTTCCCAGGCACAGCGTCATGATATTACCAATATATTCAGGCTTGCTAATAATCTGCGCCCTGATATACGGTTCCTCAATCCGGTCGGTCTTTACCGGATCCGGAAATTCGGAAGGGTTATTCACCACCACTTTTTCTCCTTTGGTCGTGTAGGCTACAAAACTCACGTTCGGAACCGTGGTGATGACCGTCTGATTAAACTCCCGCTCCAGCCTTTCCTGGATGATTTCCATATGCAGGAGACCAAGGAATCCGCACCGGAAACCAAATCCAAGCGCCTGTGAGGTTTCCAATTCAAAGGTGAGGGAAGCATCATTGAGCTGCAGTTTGTCCATGCAATCTCTCAGTTCCTCAAAGTCTTCCGTATTCACAGGATAAATACCGGCAAAAACCATCGGCTTTACATCCTCAAATCCTTTGATGGCCACCGGATGATTATTTTTCGCCAGCGTGATGGTATCGCCCACCTTCACTTCACGGGCTACCTTGATACCCGTGATCAGGTATCCTACATTGCCGGCTCTTAGCTCTTCCTGAGCCACCATTTTCAACTTCAATATGCCAATTTCATCCGCGCTGTATTCCTGACCAGTACTTACGAATTTTACCAGGTCATTTTTCCGGAGCGTCCCGTTCATGATCCTGAAATAAACGATAATACCTCTGAAACTGTTGAAAACACTATCAAAAATTAACGCCTGGAGCGGTCCCTCTTCTTTCCCTTTCGGAGCCGGGATCCGCTCTACCACGGCATCCAGGATCTCCTCAACACCCAGACCGGTCCTGCCGCTGGCCAGTAGAATCTCTTCAGGCTTGCAGCCAATCAACTCGATGATCTGATCCCTCACTTCCTCGATCATCGCACCTTCCATGTCAATTTTATTGATTACAGGGATGATTTCCAGATCATTTTCCAGAGCAAGATACAGATTGCTGATCGTCTGTGCCTGTATGCCCTGGGTAGCATCTACCAGTAGCAGGGCTCCTTCGCAGGCTGCCAGCGCCCGGCTGACTTCATAACTGAAGTCAACATGACCCGGAGTATCGATCAGGTTCAGTACATAGGACTGCCCATCTTTATGCAGGTAGTTTAGTTGGACCGCATGGCTCTTGATCGTAATACCCTTCTCTCTCTCAAGATCCATGTCATCCAGCACCTGGTCCATCATATCCCTGTCATTAATCGTATGGGTCGTTTGCAACAGCCTGTCGGCCAGGGTACTTTTACCATGGTCAATATGTGCGATGATGCAAAAATTCCGGATATACTTCATATAATCTCTGCTGCCTTTTTGAAAGGCCCGCAAAGGTAAGATTTTTGAAGTTAGTATGGAGGGTCAGGTGACTGATTTGTCAGACTGTTTTCATCAGTCCCCTGATTTTTTCAGCAAAGATGGAACTCACCGGGACTACCGGCAGGCGCATATTATTATTAAGGAGGCCCATCTCTGTCATGTACTGTTTAACACCTGAAGGGCTACCCTCCGCAAACATTGAAGTGATGATTTCAGTATACTTGAGGTGTAGAGGAAGTGCTTCGTCAAATTTGCCACTAAGGCATAACCTGACCATTTCCGAAAATTCTCCGGGGTAAGCGTTAGCTACAACCGAAATAACTCCTTTTGCACCACAGGCGATCATTGGCAGGGTGATCCCGTCATCACCACTGATCAGCATAAAATCAGCCGGTTTGTTTTTCATGATCTGGTTAAACTGGTCAAAACTTCCGGATGCTTCCTTGGTAGCAAATATATTTTTGCAGTCGCGCGCGATACGCAGAGTCGTTTGCGCAGAAACGCTCATACCCGTCCTGCCCGGCACATTATACATGATGATCGGGAGGGGAGTGGCCTCACTCAGTGCTTTGTAATGCTGGTAAATCCCTTCCTGACTTGGTTTATTATAATAAGGTGATACGGATAATATCGCGTCGAATCCAGTAAAATCAAAAAATTTAAAAGCTTTGAGGACCTCGTAAGTATCGTTTCCGCCCACACCGGCCACCAGCGGTACCCGGCCTGCATTTACCTTGTGAACAAATGAAAAGATCTCCTGCTCTTCCTCCCGGGTGAGTGTGGCGCTTTCTCCAGTTGTGCCACAGGCTACCAGGTACTCTACTTTATTGTCAATCCAGAAATGGATCAGTTTTTCGAAAGTCTGCCAATCAATCGTTCTGTTGTCATCAAGAAAAGGAGTAACAATTGCAATACCGGTACCGGTAAATTTTTGCTGAAGGGTCATATATATGAAAAATTTAAGATGAATGAATGTCAATTAGTTCTTTGGTTTATCAGGGTCAGCCCGGATCAGGGACTCTAAGTCCGGCCCCATCCGATGCCCGACATGGATTCCTACTTGACTTCTTCCCAGAAGCCCATCTTGCTGAATTTCTCAATCCGCTTTTGAACCCGATCCTGGGGATCCATGTCCTTGATTTCTGCAAGTGCAGCCAGTATCTGCTTCTTACAGTTTTCGGCCGTGATCGCATAGTCCCAGTGTGCACCGCCATCGGGTTCGGGAATAATGCCATCAATCAGACCAAATCCATACATTTTTGTGGCAGTCAGTTTTAACTGTTCTGCCGCAACTTTTTTATAGTCCCAGCTCCGCCATAGAATGGTGGAACAGTTTTCGGGTGATATTACAGTATACCAGGTATTCTCCATCATATACACCCGGTCGCCTACACCGATCCCCAATGCTCCGCCGCTGGCTCCCTCACCAATAATAATACAGATCACCGGAACTTTTAACTTGATCATTTCATAGATATTGCGGGCAATTGCCTCACCCTGTCCCCGCTCTTCGGCTTCAAGCCCCGGATAAGCACCTGGTGTGTCAATCAGGGTAATCACCGGCTTGTTGAATTTTTCAGCGAGTTTCATGAGGCGCAGGGCTTTGCGATATCCTTCGGGATTTGCCATTCCAAAGTTGCGCAATTGCCTCTTCTTCGTGTTTGATCCCTTTTGCTGTCCCAGGATCATTACAGTCTGGCCGTCCAGACTCGCAAACCCTCCTACCATCGCCTTATCATCCTTTACATTCCGATCGCCATAGAGTTCCACATAATCCGTGGTCATTTTCTCGATGTATTTATGCGTATACGGCCTGTCGGGATGCCGGCTAAGCTGCACCCGTTGCCAGTCGGTGAGATTGTGCGTAATAGTTTTACGGCTCTCGACTACTTTAGCTTCCAACTGGATAATCTGGTCACTAAGGTCAATTTTTGTTTTTTCCGCTCTTTCCCTGGTAAGTTCAATCTCTTCGATCAAATCCTTAATAGGAGTTTCAAAATCAAGAAATTGACGGTTTTGATCCTGTGGCATACTAATAATTCTTCACATTATGAGGCATCTAAATTAGGATTTTCTTAATAAACCGGGGTACACCCAGGGAAAATTTCGTTTTTACGCGAAGTTTTTTCACGATTCATTTTTTAAATGGATGATTTTTTCAGGCATACAGCCCAATATTCACGCCCCTGGAGCAAAAGGAAAGAACATTATTTAATAAACGTAAAGTGGCCTTTTTCTGAAATTAATTTTGACATCTTAAAGTCTGCGCTTATTTTTGGATGTCCGGGCGTTCCGGACAATTTTTTAAATTTTGAAGCTCTCCGGGCTTGCCATACGTTGAAACCAAGCCTGCCCGGAAACAAAGAAGTTTGCGCATGAAATGTCCATAAAAATTTTCGAGCAGATTTATACCAACGCGATGAACCGCGAAGCGCTCACAAGCGCCAAAATAAGTAATAGATCTTGCGCGCAAAATTTTCTACGGTAAATTACGTGCCTGCCGCCTTTGGTGGGATTTCCTCCCGAATGGAGGTGACCATTGAAAATAAAAAAATTAGCGCATGAAACGACGCTTGAAAAATTATTCTCACAAAAAGGAATTTATATACGAAGTCTCCTGTCTCGCGAGCAGGCAGGTATTCTGCAAAATCATTAACCGCCAAAGGTGGTGAACTAAAAAAAATACACTGATGAAAAGAAAATTGTGGATTGTTTCCGCCATGCTGATGATGTCTGCAGCCGGATGGAGCCAGAACGGAAAATTTAATGGCCTGGACATGAACCTGGGTAACCTGTCGCGTTTGTCAGACGCAAAAACCAGGTCTATCAGCCCCGAAAATTTCACTGGGGAAAAGGGTAAAGGCGCTTTGGCCGACCCCGTCGCAGACAAAGGAAAGAGAAATGTCGCTAACGCAGCCAACGAAGCGCGAGAGCTCGGTAAAGGCTGGAAAGTGAACCCATTTATTATTATTAACCCGGGCGAAACATTTACGATGGCCGATATTGCCGGCCCCGGCGCTATTCAGCATATCTGGATGACTCCTACCGGAAATTTCAACTTCTCCATATTCAGGGTTTATTACGATAATGAGGAAAACCCATCGGTTGAAAGCCCCGTGGGGCCATTCTTTGGAATTGCCTGGAATGAATTCTCGCCCCTGAATTCTCTCGCTGTTTGCGTTAACCCGGGCAGCGCTTTCAATAGCTATTGGAAAATGCCTTTCAGGAAGAACTGTAAAATTACCATGCAGAATCTGGACACGCAACCCATGCGGTTGTACTACCAGGTTGATTATACATTGACAGAAGTGCCTTCCGATGAAGGCTATTTTCACGCGCAGTATCGGCGCAGGGCTGACGGTATCCGTGGTATTCACACCATTATTGACGGGATCAAGGGCAAAGGTCAGTATGTAGGCACCTTTATGGGTGTGAGTGTAACCAATAATGGATGGTGGGGTGAAGGCGAGATAAAGTTTTTTATGGATGGAGACAAGGATAATGCAACCATCGTGGGCACCGGAACAGAAGACTATTTCTGCGGCTCTTATAATTTTGAAAACAAACGCACACGCCAGTATCAGGAGTTCTCAACACCATACGCCGGGCTACACCAGGTCCTCAAACCCGATGGGCTCTACGGCTCGCAAATGCGTTTCGGCATGTATCGCTGGCATATCATGGATCCAATCCGGTTTGAAAAAGACCTGAAAGTGACGATCCAGGATCTGGGCTGGAAATCAGGCGGTCGTTATCTGGAGCAGCGGTCCGATATTATTACGGTGGCTTACTGGTATCAAACTGAGCCGCATGCCGCTTTTCCAAAACTCCCCGGCACGAACCTATTGGAAGTTAACTAAAGAATTACAATGAAGAAAGCGACAATTTTATTACTCGCCGGAGTAATCGGGTTCCTAAGCGCGTGTAATGAGCAGGGTTCCGGCCGGTCAAAAGATAATAAAGATACAAGTATGCAAAGTTTCGAGAAAGGCAGTTTTGGATATGATCGTGATTTCCTGAAATCTAAAGACACGAGTCTGATTGTCTTAATAAGTCCGGATAGCAGCGCCCAAATCATTGTGTCCGCTAAATACCAGGGAAAAGTCTTCACATCTACCGCTGACGGCTTGAATGGCAAGAGTTTCGGGTGGGTGAATCACAAAGCATTTGAAGGTCCGCTGGATAAGCACATGAATGCCTACGGGGGAGAAGACCGTTTGTGGCTCGGCCCTGAGGGCGGTAAATACTCACTTTTTTTTAAACCCGGCGTCAAAATGGATTTTCCGAACTGGGTTACGCCAGCAGCTATCGACCATGAAAACTGGACGCTCGCAGGTTCGGGCAATCAGAAGGTCTCGATGAATAAGGATATGTCGATCCAAAATTATGCCGGCAGCAGGTTCCAGATCAAAGTGGAACGGGATGTGGAATTACTGGGTAAAGCGGACATCAATACTTTGCTGGGTATTGACCCCGGCAGTGACGTGAAAACGGTAGCCTTCCGGACTGTCAACAGTATCACCAATGCCGGAAAAGAAGCATGGGATGAAAAGACCGGCGCACCCTGCACCTGGAACCTGGACATGCTCATGCCATCTCCCAAGTGTACGATTGTTGTTCCTTTCATAGGAAATGCTGAGGGAAAAGTGGCCACGACCGATTATTTCGGTGAAATATCAAAAGACAGGATCAGTATTGAAAAAGATGTCCTGTTTTTTAAAGCCGATGGTAAATCCAGAGGAAAGCTCGGTATCCGGCCTAAAAGGGTGAAAAATATGGCGGGCAGTTTTGATGCGGAAAATAATTTGCTGACGATTACCCTTTTTGATGTGGACAATAATGGCAAGTACCTGAACCAGGAATGGAGAACAGACCGCGATCCGTTCAGTGGTGATGCGATGAACGTCTACAATGACGGCCCGTTGGCCGACGGCACACAGATGGGTCCATTTTACGAGATTGAAAGTGTTTCGCCTGCAGCTTTTTTAAAACCGGGAGAGAAGATGACCCATCATCACACGGTGTTTCATTTCACGGGTGACAAAAATTCATTGAGCAAAATTGCAGAGAAAACCCTCGGTGTGTCCATAGAACGAATTGAGAACGCATTTGGAAAAAAATAACGTCAATCCGGGAGTTATAGCCAACTAAAAAGACAGCAATGAACGACAACGAGAAGAAATATATTAGCAGACTTAAACAGACAGTTTACAAACAGATTTCGGTTGATATTAATGACAAGAGTGTTGACGACATAGTAAAAACGGACCTTGTAAAATGGTACATTGACGACAAGGTTTCAGTAGGTTTTCAGCACTATTACTTTTCGACACTTGATAATGAGAAACATTATTTTAGTTCAACGGACTTTTTTCGACAATTTAAAAAGCAATATTCACTTCAGGGTATTGACAACAATTATCTCGACAAACTTGAAGGTCAAAAAAAAGAGATATTAAAAAAAATTCAGGAAGACAATTTAGTTCAACTCTACTTTGACACTTTTAACAAAGCAGTTATTAAACATGGTAAGAACTCGAGAGAAAAAGATCTCGGCTCCTTCTTTGCAAAGCTTGTTCACACCTTCCGACCAAACGAATATTGTGCGTTAGACAATCCGATAAAAGATTATCTCGGACTCAGAAAAGAGAGTTTCCTTATTTCGTTTTTCATTGTCAGCGTGGCGTATAAACATTGGGCAACCGACAATAAAAAATTAATTGAAATCATAAGACAACAATTTAAACAAGCAGACAGTAACGAAATTTTTCAACACGACAAAATAACTGATTTGAAACTTTTAGACCTTATATTTTGGCGCAAAGCAAATGCAAGTGATAAGAAAGCCGACATTCCCCGATCGGGATCGGCAATCGAAGGGCAGATTCAAGGCTGAAATAAGGTATCCAAATGGTGATATTTAAATTTTTTGACTTTTAGAACGAATCGTTAAAATGACCAGAAAACAATCGCTTTTTATCAAAGACGGGATTAATTACGCTAAACCATTCGCTGCAATCAGCACATTATTTTTTCTGTGGGGGATAGCCCACGGTATGCTGGATACGCTGGATAAGAATTTTCAGGAAATGCTGCATTTGCACAAATGGCAGTCGAGCATGATTCAATCATCTTTGTATGGTGCTTACTTCCTGATGGCCGTTCCCGCGGGTATGTTCATGAAAAAATACGGTTACAAGAAGGGTATCATATTTGGATTGATCTTATTCTCCGCCGGAGCATTGCTGTCGGCTGCAACGGCGCCTCTGGAATCTTTCGCCTTGTTTCTGCTTTGCCTGCTGATCATCGGTTCCGGCCTCACAACGCTGGAAACAGCGGCCAATCCCTATACAACCAAACTGGGTCCGCCCGAATCTGCAGAACGCAGGATCAATTTTTCCCAGTCATTCAATGGGCTGGCCTGGACCATCGGTCCACTTATCGCACTGTATATTTATGGGAACCGGAGTCATGAGGAGGGTCAGAAAATGATGTCAATCGTTCTGCCATTTGCAGTCATCGGATTCGCTGTGTTATTGGTGGCGTTTATTTTTATGCGCCTGAAGCTGCCGGAAATAACGGAAGAGGATGAACAGGCTGCACACGGAGGGCATAGCGCGGCTGCATCGGCATCCGAAGTCGAAGTTTCCGATCCTTCCCTTCCCGGATATATTACAAAAAAACCGCTATGGAAAAATACGCACTTTGTCCTTGGGTTTATTGCACAAACCTGCTATGTGGCGGCACAGACCGGCATCTTCAGCTATCTGATTAATTTTGTTTCAGATCATGACCAGCATCCACGCTGGGAATCAGTAAACGGACCCTATTTCCTGTCGCTGGGTTTTCTTTTATTTATGATCGGCCGGATTTCGGGCAGTGCCCTGATGAAATACTATAAACCCACAACGCTGCTGACGTTGTACACACTAGCAGTATGTATCTTATTACCTATCGTGGCCAACCGGCACGGATGGATATCACTCATTGCCCTGTATGGCGTATTCTTTTTCATGTCCATCATGTTCCCCACCATCTTCGCGCTGGCTATTAAGGGTCTGGGTCCTCAAACAAAAAGGGGAGCTTCATTCCTGGTCATGGCCGTTGCAGGCGGTGCCATATTTCCGCCGGTGATGGGGGCGGTTTCAGATGTGTATGGTATGAGTACCGGGTTTTTTGTCCCGATACCTTTGTTTATTTTTATTCTCTATTACGCATTCAGGGGATACCAGGTCAAAGCCTGAGTGATTCCGGAAACCGACAGTTATGGATGAGACAAAAACCAGACTGATCATTATCGGCGGATTCTTAGGAGCGGGGAAGACAACCCTGCTTCATTACCTTTCGCATTTGATGACGAAAAATGGGAAGAGTACGGCCCTGATTACCAATGACCAGGGCGAAGAGCTTGTGGACACAAAGCTGCTATCAAAAACGAAAGCAACGGTCAGAGAGATCAGTGACGGCTGTTTTTGTTGTCGCTTCGAAAGTTTTTTGGCAACTATCAAGGATTTGGTCAATGCAGACAGGCATTTCGATTTCGTAATCGCTGAACCTGTGGGTAGCTGCACCGATCTTTCTGCCACGGTTTTTCAACCCTTGAAAAAAGAGACTGATCTCAGGATCAATTTATCGCCCCTCTCTGTGCTGGCGGATCCTGCCATGCTGATGGATATTTTGAACGGAGATAATGCCGGTTTGCACCCCGGTGCAGCCTACATTTATCGTAAGCAACTGGAAGAGGCAGACGTGATCCTGATTTCCAAAATTGATACACTTTTGCCAAGCCGGTTGAAGTTACTTTATCAGTTGCTGGAAGTTTCATTTCCCGGCCGGAAAGTATTTGGTATCAGTGCAAACAGCGACAAAGGAGTGTTAGACTGGCTCAATTATATATCAGACAAGCCTGGTTCTAAAGCCCTGAGCCTTCAGGCCGGAGGAAGGATCGCCGAAGTTGATTACGACCTCTATGCCACTGGTGAAGCGGCTCTTGGCTGGTTGAATGCATCTATCATATTGCATGGTAGGCAGGTAGACTGGGACGTTTTTCTAAGATCTTATTTCAGCCAGCTTATCACACGATTGAATCAAAGAAATGCCAAGACCGGGCATATCAAAATATTGATGGAGTCTGCAAATGACCAATTTTCGGTTGGAAACCTGATCGGCAACAACGATGACGTTCAGTACAGAAATAAAGCGGGCTCTGGGAATATTGCCCAAATGACGGTCAATGCACGTGTGGAGCTTGAGCCGGCCACGTTGAGCGCTGTTACCTTTGAAGCACTGGCTGAAACAGTAACCAGTGATATGTTCTATGAAATAAAAAAAAACCATTCAATACATCCCGGTTATCCGAAACCTGTGCACCGATATAAAGATGTAGTGGCGTAATCTTTTTGTTTTTAAAATATTAAACGAATTGTATATGAGCAAAGACAGGAGATCGTTCATCAAGAAAATGGCCTTAGGTGGAGCTGCTGCTGTTACGACGGGCATTACCTCTGCATCGACTCCTGCACATAACACGGCTTCAGTCGCGTCTGTGACTGGCAAATCAGGGCCGAAGGTAATTCGGGGTTTTAATGGCTTGTACAAAGATGAATTTTTAAATCGTGTGGCTTTTCCTATTGGTGGTCTGGGTGCGGGAATGTTTTGCCTGGAAGGAACCGGCGCTATTTCTCATATGTCTATCAACAACCGACCGGAAGTATTCTTTGAACCCAATATTTTCGCTGCTATTTCAGTGAAAGCTCCGAAACCTGTCGCGAAAGTTTTGGAAGGTCCGGTGCCCGAATGGAAAGTATTCGGACAGCGGGGTACCGGCAACGGCGCCAGTGGAGCCAATTTTGGGTTGCCACGATTTGACCGTGCCTCATTTTTGTCCAGGTTCCCTTTTGGTACGGTGAAACTGGAGGACAGCGATGTCCCGTTAAAAGTAGAGATTACCGGCTGGAGCCCTTTTATACCCGGTGACGAAGATAATTCAGGGCTGCCGGCAGGTGCACTGGAATATCATTTTATCAATCCTTCTTCCAAAACAGTGGAAGCAGTGTTCTCCTACAACGCCAGGAATTTTGTGGCAAGAGGCGAATCGTCCGCCATCCGAAAACTGGACAACGGATTCATCTTGTCACAGGAAGCTGGAAAGGACAAGCCTTTTACAAAAACCGATTTTGCGATCTTCACCGCGGCAGATCAGCAACCCGTGATTGATTATTGCTGGTTCCGGGGAGGTTGGTTCGACCCGGTGACGATGATATGGAACACCATCGAAGAGGGGAAGATGAATAACAACGCACCCGTGGATCGTGATGCGCCCGGTGCTTCCTTATTTGTTCCTTTACGATTGGCGCCCGGCGCCCAAAAGACGATCAGGGTGATGATGTCCTGGTACGTGCCCGAATCTGATCTTCGAATCCAGGATAAAGGACCCGATGGTAAAGAGGGTTGTCACGATGGTGCATGTTGTATCACACCCGTCGATGCAGGTTTGCAGGAATACGAAAAATTTACCGGCCCTTCATATAAGCCCTGGTACGCATCAAAGTTCAACAATATTCTGTCGGTTACAGACTATTGGAAAAGAAACTATGAAGAACTTAGGCGAAAGTCTGTCTCCTTTAAAGATTCATTCTACAGCAGCACCCTGCCGTCCGAGGTTTTGGAAGCAGTGGCTGCAAATCTGACTATTCTCAAGTCACCTACAGTCTTGCGTCAATATGATGGAAGACTGTGGGCCTGGGAGGGTTGCGGCGATGATAGCGGTTGTTGTCACGGTACCTGTACCCATGTGTGGAATTACGCGCAGGCCATTTGCCATCTCTTTCCGCGCCTGGAAATGGGTTTGCGCAACACCGAGTTCTGTGAGGATCAGAGCCTGAAGGGCCATCAAACATTCAGGGCGAATATACCCATCAGTCCGGTCAAACATGATTTTCACGCTGCGGCGGATGGTCAGTTGGGCGGAATCATGAAAGCCCACCGCGACTGGCGGATCAGCGGAAACAGTAAGTGGCTTGAAAAAATATATCCGCTGGCGAAGCGAAGTCTGGATTATTGTATTGAAACATGGGATCCAACACGAAAAGGAGTCTTGGAAGAGCCGCACCACAATACCTATGATATTGAATTCTGGGGGCCGGACCCGATGTGCACAACATTTTACCTGGGAGCTTTGCAGGCTATCATTGCGATGGGCGACTTTTTGAAAGAAGACGTCTCCGCTTACCGGTCACTGCTTAAAAAAGGGAAAACTATTCTCGAACAAAATCTTTTCAACGGCGAATACTTCTATCAGCAAATACAGTGGGAGGGATTAAGAGCGCAAAGTCCGGCATCTGCCCAGTCATTTGGAGGCAACTATTCGAAAGAAGCCATAGACGTCCTGAAAAAGGAGGGCCCCAAGTACCAGTATGGGAAGGGTTGCCTGTCGGATGGAGTCTTAGGCAGTTGGATGGCCGCAGTTTGTGGTCTTACAGATCCTGCTGACCGTTCCAAAGTTGCCAGCCACCTGGTCTCCGTACACAAATATAATTTTAAGCGTAACCTGAAGAATCATGTGAATCCGCAAAGACCGGCCTATGCGCTGGGTCATGAAGGCGGCCTTTTGTTATGCACCTGGCCAAAAGGAGGAAAACTTTCGCTGCCTTTTGTTTATAGTAATGAGGTCTGGACCGGGATCGAATACCAGGTTGCATCCCACCTGATGATGATGGGTAAGGTAAAAGAGGGGCTTGAAATTGTGAAGACCTGCCGCAGCAGATATGACGGGAAGGTACGGAACCCTTTCAATGAATACGAATGTGGGCACTGGTATGCACGGGCAATGTCCAGTTTCGGACTGATACAGGGACTAACGGGTTTGAGATATGACGCGGTAGAGAAGACATTGTATGTGGATTCGAGGATCGGTGATTTTACGTGCTTCCTTTCTACGGCATCGGGGTTTGGGACCGTCGCCTTAAAAGGGAAAAAGGTTGAGGTGAAAGTAGCTCACGGAAACATTCCGGTCGATGCGGTCAAACTCGCATGATGCAGGTTTAGGTTCGGCGGGGCGCCAAATTTTCAAATATGGACATCAGAATTGCGGACCCCGTGGTGGTCAGGGATTGGCCGCCGGTCACCATGCAGGAGGGCAATAAGGAAGAAAATATTTTAATCGGGGAAACGGAAGTAACAGATCATTTCATTCCTGATTACATTCTCTTCCGTTCAAATGCAGGGAATCCGGGGCTGGTATTTGACTGGATTATGCTGATCCGACGATAAGCTGAAGTACGCGTGTTTGCAAAAAACGTGAGTTTTTTTGGTATGTTTTGAAATTGTTAAGGTTTTGTTGTAGTTTAGCATCACCTAATCCAGGAAATCAGGAAACACCGGGTTTCCTGATTTCAGTTAAGTAACCAAATAGGCTTAGATCGAATGTCAAGCGAGAAAAACTTGATTTTTTTGCAGAAGCGAATAGCGTATGCCCGTGATGAGCAGGCCTACAAAGAACTATTTTTCCATTTTTACACGCCGCTGCATCGTTTGGCTTACGCGCTTCTCAAAGATGCTGAGACCGCGGAGGAATTGGTGTCGGATCTAATGATCAAGGTTTGGCTGATGGGTCCCAGGCTTGGGACGATAGAGAATATTAAATTCTACCTATACCGTTCGATACGGAATGCAACGCTTACCTATATTTCCAGGTCGAAGCTGGTCACTATACCCATAACGGATGACGATGAGATCCCAGAAAATGTAACCAGCGCTTCCGATCGTGTTGAATATACTGAACTGCAAAAAAAGATTGAAGAGGCGATATCCTCGCTGCCTCCTAAATGTCGCCTGGTTTTCAGGCTGATTAAAGATGATTCATTTTCTTACCGCGAAGTGTCAGAAATCCTGGGTGTTTCGATGAACACAGTGAAGACGCACCTTCGAATTGCCATGAATCATGTCCGTGCCGCTCTTGAGGAGAGCAAAATCAAATAATTTTTGAAATTTTTCACCCATTGTATCCGTTTCTGAGTCTCTAATGATATAGAGACATGGACAAAAGGACTGAAAATCTGTTTTATGATCTTTTAGGATTGCAACTGTCAGGCACAATTAAGCCTGAGGAAGCTACTGTTTTCAATAAACTCCGCGAGCAACATCCTGAACTGGACTCATTGTTTCAGGAAATAGTCCATTTACCTGCGAAACCTGACTATGACGCCGATACGGTAAGGCAGGCCTATGCTGCGCATTATGTGAAGAAGAAATTGCTTCCGGAATTTCAGATAGATAAAACTCAGGCAAAGAAAAGATTTCGGAGGCGGGTTATATGGCTCGGGACCGGTCTGGGACTTGCAGCCTGTTTGCTGGGTGTTTGGATTTTCAGGACTTATTTCAATCAATTCGAGAAACCGGAGCAGGAGATTGCAGAAAAGGCGACCTATGTCACGCTAAAGGGTTCCAAAAAGACTTTCAGGTTACCCGACGGTACTGCTGTTGTGCTGAATGCTGATAGCCGGCTCGACTATGATCCTGAGTTTACGGGAAGACTAAGAGAAGTCAAACTGACGGGAGAAGCTTTTTTTGACGTCGTTCACAATAAAAAAAGGCCATTTGTGATACACGCCGGGAAAGCTAATATTCGGGTCCTGGGTACGGTGCTCAACGTGCGGAATTATCCGGGGGAGAGATATATGGAAACCTCCCTGATAAAAGGAAAGGTGGAAGTAACCTT
Organism: Niabella sp. CPT15-335-S11; assembly: GCF_058792415.1. Classification (NCBI taxonomy): domain Bacteria; kingdom Pseudomonadati; phylum Bacteroidota; class Chitinophagia; order Chitinophagales; family Chitinophagaceae; genus Niabella; species Niabella sp. CPT15-335-S11. Next base: position 739,497 of record NZ_JBYTEI010000002.1, on the reverse strand, counting down.
CCGGGATCAGCCGGGGAAAAAAATAATTATGAAGCCGTCTCAGAAGCTGGTGATTCCAAGTGCGGAACTGCAGTTGGTGCCGAGCCGTAAGGTGGCGAATCCAAGTGAAGAGAAACCGGTTCTTACGAATGTAACGATGGAGCGGGATAGTTCGGTTGCTGAGACTTCCTGGACGACGAACAAGCTGGTCTTCATCAACAGGCCGCTGTCAGAAATCACCGGAGAATTGGAGCGTCAGTTCAATGTTCAGTTCCGGTTCAAACGCCCGGCTACCATGAAGTTTCGTTATACGTTACATGTGGAGGACTACGAACTGACGGAGGTGTTACAGATCCTGAAGTTGTCGGGGAAGATTAATTATTCGATCCAAAATAATGAAGTAATTATTGAATAAAAATGATTGTTTAACGATTTAAATTTATTTGAAAATGTATACCTGAAAATTATTTAAAAATTAAAAGGAGAATGCTGTCACATCCTCCTTAAGTTCAATCACATTTCAGGCATTGCCAGATGTGAATTATTAAATAAAACTCAATACAAATGTATGAAAAAAAATGCCAGGAAGGGCAAAGGGAATCTTGTGCCTTTGACAAAAATGCTTCGCATAATGAAAATTTCGGCTTTTTTACTACTTATTACGCTGCAAATTTCGGCCACCAATTATGGTCAGGCCAGGCTCAATCTTAATGATAAGAATATCACAATTCTGGATATTCTGAAGAAAATCGAATCACAGACCAGCTATCGGTTTAGCTACCGCAATGACCTGTTGCCGGTTGAGAAAGTTATCTCCATCCGCGTCGTTAATGCCGATATTAACGAAGTGATGAAGAAAGTTTTTGAAGGAGTGCCGGTAGATTGGCAAATTGTAAAAAAACGGAACATTATTATAACCCCGGTTTCAAAAAGTACCAACAAACGTGAGGCGGTGATTTTACCCATTTCGGGTATCGTGACTGACGCCGAAGGTGTTCCGCTGGTGGGGGTCAGTATTATTGAAAAAGGTACAACCAACGGAACGACCAGCAACGAAGGAGGTCATTTTAATATAAATGTAACCGACAGAACGGCCGTGCTGGTATTTTCCTCTACGGGTTTCAACTCTCGGGAGATGATTATACCTGCTAATTCTACCAACCTGCAGGTTGTGTTGCAGAAAGTGAGTGGGTCCATGGATGAAGTTGTAGTGGTGGGGTACACCACGCAAAAGAGAGCAAACCTGACCGGCGCGGTTTCCGATGTTAAGGGGGATGAAATTATCGCAACCAAGAATGAGAACGTTCAGAATATGCTTACGGGTCGCCTGCCGGGATTACGCGTCACGCAACGTTCATCTGAGCCCGGGTCTTTTAGCGTTCAGATGGATATCAGGGCAATGGGTAGTCCACTGATCGTCATTGATGGGGTCCCGAGAGACAATGAGGCCCTTCAGCGCCTGGACCCTAATGATATTGATAATATTTCGATACTTAAAGATGCTACCGCGGCAGTATATGGAGTCCGGGCTGCTAACGGGGTAGTATTGGTGACGACGAAGAGGGGCCGGGCAGGAAAAAGTGAACTATCCTACAGCGGTTCCTACATGTTCCAGTTCCCCTCCGGGTTGCCGGGAACAGTTGACGCCGTGGATAACATGATCCTGAGGAATGAAGCGTCGATGCACCGTCTCCAGGGTCAGACACATGTGTTCAGCGATGATCAGATCAATGAGTACAAATCAGGCAAAAAAACGAGCACAGACTGGAAAGATCTCGTGTTTAAAGCCTATGGTCCCCAGACCATTCATAATGTCAGCGCCACCGGTGGTACCGACAAGCTGAAATACTATTTTGGGGCGGGATATGAGTATCAGGGGAGTTTCTTCAAGACTGATGACCTGAATTATAAAAAATATAATATCCGTTCAACAATCACGGCGAATATTACAGACCACCTGAAGGCAGAGGTATTGATGAATTTTATTACAGACGAACAAAATCGTTCGGATGTAGACAGTTGGTGGATCATTCGCGGATTTTGGAAAGTGGGGCCGTTCTTTCCTGCGTACGCCAACAATGATCCGACGAAGCTAAACTATAACGATAGAAATGACGGGGATAATCCCGTGGCGTATATAAATGGAAATGTGGTGGGCAACCGGAAATATATGAGAAAATGGATTCAGCCTGCTGCTAAATTAAGGTACGATTTTCCGCTTGTGAAAGGCCTGTACCTTCAGGAAATGGTTTCCTACGACTGGAACATGTGGGACTTCAGCAGGTATGGTAGAGAGTATCAGGTTTATAAATACGATGAAGCGTCTAAGGCCTATCAGGGATTTTCGCTGAATTCACCGAGTCAGGCAGAACGGGGGATGGTTACCAGAAACCAGTTGCTGTCTCAAAGTACAATTGGTTATGATAAACGATTCGGCGTGCATAATGTTTCCGGACTGCTCGTTTGGGAGACCCAGAAAAGATGGGCGGATAATTTTAATGCAAAGCGAAATTTGATTCTTCCCATTCCTTACTTATTTGCGGGTGTGGCTGAGGGACAGATTGGCAGCATGAATCCAAACGATATATATGAAATGACCAACCTGGGGTTAGTCGGGACTTTTCACTATGATTATGCCTCTAGATACCTGTTAGATTATAGTTTCAGGTACGATGGATCTTCCAAATTTGCTTCCGGACATCAGTGGGGTTATTTCCCTTCAGTTGCGGCAGCCTGGCGGATCTCAGAAGAGAAGTTTTTCAAGGATGCACTTCCTTCCGTGGATCAGCTTAAGCTTAGAGCTTCTTACGGTCTGGTTGGAGATGACGGAGCTTCATCCTATCAGTTTATTTCCGGATATAATTACCCTACAGGTGGCTCTGATAGGAGATGGTTTACTTCAGGCTATGTATTCGGCAATAGTTTTCTGGCAAGCGCCGATAATAAAGGAATTCCAAACCCCCAGATCACCTGGTTTACGGCCCGGACTTTCAACGCGGGATTTGACTTTTCGGCATGGAACGGCCTGTTAGGAGTAACAGCCGAATATTTTTCGAGGAAGAGGGATGGGCTGCTGGCGAGACGTTATGGAGGGATACCTACCGTAGTTGGTGCAGGTCTCCCCGAAGAAAATATCAACAGTGATCTTACCTACGGGTATGAGTTGCAATTATCACACAGAAACCGCATTGGAGATCTGGCTTATGGTTTGAAGGGAATGGTATCGCTGGTAAGAGTTAAGAGGTTATATGTGGAACGAGGCCCCATCGGCAGTTCCTGGAGTAACTGGAAAAACAATCAGAACGACAGGTTACAGGGAGTATCCTCTTTATTGGACGGAGCAGGCCAGTATCAGAGCTGGAACGACATTTGGAATAGCAAGACCTATACCGATGCGGGTACGCTTCCCGGAGATTATAAATATGTAGACTGGAACGGAGATGGAGAAATCAACGGTAATGATTTTCATCCTTTAAGATTTAACCAGAACCCATGGATGAATTTCAGCTTGTCGGGAGATGCCCAGTATAAAGGATTCGACGTATCCTTCCTGTTTCAGGGTCAGGCAATGGCTACTACCTCTTACGGAGAAAAGATACAGGATCCTCTATGGGGAGGTGGATATTCGGGAATTCTGGATCAGTTTACGAGCCGGTGGCATCCTACCGATCCGACTGCTGATCCTTACTCTACGAAAACTGCCTGGGAGCAGGGGACCTATGCATACACAGGGTCAAGACCTGAGTATTGGTCTACTTTCAACACGGTAAACGCCGCCTACCTTCGATTGAAGAATGTGGAGCTTGGTTATTCCATACCTTCTGCAATCATAAAGCGAATAGGTATCGGCGGTGTTCGTGTTTACGCCAGTGCATATAATCTTGTCACCTTCACCAAGGTAAAATACATTGATCCGGAGCACAATAATGACTTGTGGGGATATATCTATCCGCTGAACAAATCAGTCTCCCTTGGTATTAATGTAAGATTCTAAAATTTTAATAATATGAAACGTAGATATAACTTATTTATTTTAATTGTGGCCGGGTTGTTTGCAGTATCCTGCAAACATTACCTGGATGTGCCACCAAAAAACGTGGTACAGGATGCCGATCTGTTTGGATCGAGCAAAGGAGCGATGGTATATCTTTCGCGGGTTTACAGTCAGATGCCCTATGAGGATTTTAAATATTCTCCGGGTGGTGGTTTTTTCCATGACTGGCTGGTCTGCCCGGGAGTAAACGAAGGTACTTCAATAGGACGTGACAGGAGTTTTGCTATGACCGGTGAGGCTAACTGGAATCTCTGGGTAAACGGTTTTGGACTATTGCGCGATATCAACCGTATGATTGAAATTCTCCCAAAATACAAAGCTAATTTCACAGAAACAGACTATAAACAATTTCTGGGGGAAGGATATTTTGCCAGAGGCTATGTTTACTATGCATACGCCAAACGCTGGGGTGGAGCGCCTATTGTCAAATCAGTATTAAAGTATCCGGAGCAATCGGCGCAGCAATTGGAAACGCCCCGGGCAACCGAGGAAGCTACCTGGAACCAGGCTTTGGCTGATATGGATAGTTCCATTGCACTCCTCTCAGAAAATAGCCCGCAACGTGGTATGGTGAATAAATATGTTGCGTTGGCTTTCAAATCGGAAGCGGCTTTGTATGCGGGGAGCATCGCAAAATATAATACGCTTACCGGGTTTGGACAAAAAACCAAAGTACGCGTCATTGGGTTTGATCCTGCGACCGCAGCAGCAGCATCCGCCAAGTATTTTGCACAGTCTTATAGCGCTGCAATGGCCATCGTTAAGTCCGGGAAATATAGCCTGTACAAGAAAAAATGGTCGGCAGGGGATAAGGAAGCTCAAATGCAGAATATGGTTGACATGTATTTTGACGCGTCAAGTCCGGAGAATATTTTCGTAAAGGACTACAAGTATCCTGACCTCGCCCATGGATTCGATTCTTACAATATACCCAGGCAATTAATGGGAGGAAATGGATACTCTTCAGGGAACTGTCCTACACTGGAATACGTTTCATTATTTGATGGTATTCCAAAGAATCCCGACGGTACGATTAAAACCTTTGATGCCAATGGTAAGTATGTAATGTATGATAAGATAACTGATTTCTTTAAGGACGCGGAGCCCAGGTTAAAGGCGTTTGTGATCCTTCCGGGCGAGACTTTCAAAGGGGAAGCGATTGATATCAGAGCCGGCGTTTACACCGGAGATGCAAGTGGCGGTATTGCTCCTCTCAGAACACTGAACGGAAGAGTGGATTATTCACTTGCCGGCCCGGTGAAATATACTGAAACTGACGCCTACCGCGGTATAGGTGCATTTAGTTCCAAAGTATTATTCGTTTCTTCTCAGCAGGGTGACGATATCATTACACTGCCTAATGGTTCTAAGATTAGCGCCTCCGGAAGAAGCGGACCGTTTACGAACGATGCAACCTGCGCTATGACGGGATTTACGATCCGGAAATGGCTGAACCCGAATATGCCGCAATCATTAGTATTGGAAGCGCGCTCAGAACAATCTTTCATTCTTATGCGGATGGGAGAGGTGGTTCTGAATCTGGCGGAAGCCGCAGCCGAACTTCAACTGGCAGGTCAGGCTTCTCCTGACGGACAAAATCTTCTTGGAGTAGCTTATGAAGCTGTCCGGCAAATCCGTGAGAGGGCTGGGGCAGACCCACTCGGCGGGCCTGGTGATATCGGCGGTCAGAGCGGGCTTCAGTTGATCCGGAAAGAAAGAATCAAAGAACTGGCATTTGAACATAAGATACTTTGGGACGAAAGAAGGTGGAGAATACAGACTACTCAAAAGATAAACGGGCAAACGCAGGAAGATGGTACCAATTACAGCGGGCTATATCCGTTTTATTCAACTTCTGCCAACAAGTATTTCTTTGATCCGGGACCTGAGACGTTCAGAATACGGTTTCGCATGACCTACCCTGAATATTACTTCATGGTACCTGGCGATCAGGTATCCAAGAGCCCTGTCATAGATCAACAACCTGGCAGATAATTTTGATATAACGCAAAAAGAATATGTTATGAAAAAAACAGTTTATTATATAATGGCCTTTGTATTTGTTTTGGCGATAGGTTCCTGCAAGCCGGATAATTATGCGGAGCCAAAAGAAACAATCAGAGGTAAGATCCTGGACGTTGTGACTGGTCAGCCGGTATTGACCGACCAGGGTAGCGAGGGTACCCGGATCAGGTTAAGAGAGTTGAGCTGGAAAGAAACCCCTACGCCTGATAACTTTGATTTTTGGTGTATGAAAGAGGGTCTCTATCAAAATACAAAAGTGTTCAAGGGACAGTATAACGTCAGGGTTGACGGTGCCTTTATCCCCTTACTCCGGCTGGGATCAAACGGTGATACCATTGCGAATGAAACGAAGAACGTAGAGATCAACGGTGTTACTGAAGTTGACTTCAAAGTTCAACCGTTCCTGAAAGTGGAATGGGTTGGTACCCCAACGGTAAAGGATGGAAAGATTACAGCCAAGGTAAAAGTTACCCGTGCAACAAGCCGTGCCGATTTCCGTGCAAAAATTGAACCTATGGGTAATTATCACGATGATTTTCTGAATGTGACGGATATTCAGTTTATGGTGAGCGAAAGCCCCTATGTCGGGTATCGCGCGACATACAATGATAATCGTAGAAAAGCCTACGAGTACGGAGGTGATTCGTTTGAGCCTCTTCTGGGCACGACCATCGAAGTAACCCATAACGGTACCATCCAATCGGGGAGAACCGTGTTTATCCGCGCCGCGGCACGTATAAACTACGCCACCGAAGGTATCAGGCGCTGGAATTATAATGAGGCGATCAGAGTAGATGTGCCTTAAGCAACTTTAAACCTCTGGAGGCTGCTTCAACTGTAAGTTGACAGCCTCCATTATTTTAATTATGAGAGCAAGATTAGTTCTGACAGTCGCTGCAGTACATCTGTTCGCCTTTTGCTTCGCGCAGTCAGTTGTGCGGGAGAAAACCTCCTTTCAAATTGCCGCGCCTTTCAACCCCGCTTATGATGTGAGGTCCGATATCGTTATGGTCTATGGTGTAAACGATGCAGGCGGAAAATTTGAAGATCGGGTGAAAGGATGGCGGGATAAGGGTTATAACGTGCAGTTTATGACCGGCATTGCCTGGGGTCAATACCAGGATTATTTCACCGGTAAGTTTGATGGTAAAACGCACTGGGACGAGGGACAGGTTCAGCAAAACGGCGATACCATCTGGCACGGGCGTTTTGTACCCTATATCGTGCCGACACAGAATTATCTCAATTATATAAAGACGCATGTAAAAAGAGCCATTGATGCAGGCGTCACCGCGGTGTACCTCGAGGAACCTGAGTTTTGGGCAAGGGCGGGATACAGTGATGCTTTCAAAAACGAATGGCAGAAATATTACCACGAACCCTGGCGTCCGCAACACGAATCACCGGAAGCCACTTACCTGTCCTCCAAGCTAAAGTATCACCTTTACCTGAATGCGCTGAAAGATGTATTCGCATATGCCAAATCATATGCAAAGAGTATCGGCAGGGATGTCAAATGTTATGTACCCACACACTCACTCATCAATTATTCCTCCTGGCGTATTGTGAGCCCCGAAGCCAGTCTGGCGTCCATCAAAGACATGGACGGATATATTGCACAGGTCTGGACCGGCACATCGCGAGAGCCGGTTTATTACCGTGGAATCAGAAAAGAAAGGGTGTTTGAAAATGCATTCCTGGAATACGGATCGATGGTATCTATGACGGCACCTACCGGAAAACGAATGTACTTCCTGACGGATCCGATTGAAGACTGGCCGCGGACCTGGGACGATTATAAAAGAAACTACCAGGCGACATTTACTGCCAAACTACTTTACCCGACGGTTGATCATTACGAAGTAATGCCCTGGCCTAACAGGATCTACCTGGGAAAATTCAAACTGGAAAACGATACCGTCCGCCATTCCATTTCTCCAGCCTATGCCACACAGATGCAGGTGATGGTTAACGCATTGAATGAAATGCCCTGGTCATCAAACAAACTCAATGGCAGCCAGGGTATCGGCGTGCTGGTCTCGAACTCAATGATGTTTCAGCGCTTCCCAACCCATAAAGGCTATGAGGATCCGCAATTGTCGAATTTCTACGGTATGGCCATGCCTTTGTTGAAGCAGGGCGTCCCTGTAGAGACCGTACACATGGAAAACCTGGAACATCCTAACACGCTGAGGCATATCAGGGTACTGGTGATGAGCTATGCAAATATGAAACCTTTATCAGAAAGTTATCATGCAGCGATCAGTGACTGGGTAAAAAAAGGAGGTGTCCTGCTCTATTATGGCAGGGATGATGATCCGTTCCAGTCGGTGCGGGAGTGGTGGAACACAAAGGGCCTGAGGTTTAAGGCGCCTTCGGAAGATCTGTTTAAAAAACTTGGCATCAGCGCAGAACCTGGTAATGGCTTTAATAAGTCAGGGAAAGGATGGGTGTGCATTGTAAGGGAGGATCCAAAAGAAATTGTTATGGAGACGGAAGGAGATATACGATTTCTGAATAATGTAAAAACAGCCTACCAGCAATATGCGAAAGCAGGCCCTCTCATCTTCAAGAATAACTTCACCCTGGAAAGAGGTCCATATCTGATTGCCGCGGTGATGGACGAATTTGCAAACGGGCAATCGTTAAAACTCCGTGGGCCTTTCATCGATCTGTTTGATCCCGAACTACCGGTGTTGCGTGAGAAAGTTGTCGAACCCGGCACCCAGACCTTTTTATTTGATTTGAAGAAAGTGAATGGTAACCGCCCGCAAATCCTGGCGGCGGCTGGTAGGGCATATGATGAAAAAGTCCGGGGCACGACTTACAGCTTCGTGTTGAAAAGCCCATCCGGGACCCACAACGCCATGCGGATCAAGTTGCCCGCGAAACCAAAAGAGGTCAGGGCATCAAAAGGTGGTGCGAATCTGCCTGTCCTGAAAAATGAATGGAATGCAGGCACAGGAACGCTGAATCTCCAGTTTGAAAATTTTAGCGAGGGCGTTGATGTGCGTATACAATGGTGATCGTTAAAAGGATTGCCGGGAGATCATCGCTTTGCTGAACGTCAGATCACAGGAGGCGAGGTCATTGCGGTAAAATTAACCGAGTGGGTAACGTACTCCACTCCGAATTGACCGGTTGGAGAAGCGGCAAGACACAAAATGTACACTTAGATGGCCGCTTATATAAAAATGATGTGCGGTTAGGCAAATCCATTCGTCTTAAATTGGGTTGTAATTAGTTAATTAGTATTTTCGCCTTTCCCGGATTTGAATGGTTTAACGGGGGTTTTGCAGTAGTTTAAAGGCAGTCGCAAATTGTTGTAAGCTATGTATGTATGATAGCGGTAATCTTTGCCCGACAACGGTTTGTGAGAAACGAAGATTCGGGTGATTGCCTTTGATAAGTCGCCCTGCAGCCAGTTATGACATTCGCACGCAGAAAGGGAACTGCTTCGAGGATACTACTATCAAACCCAAATCTGAATGAAATAAAAGTGTGATTGATTGTGAAACAAAGAACTATTAATTTTTTTGCCTTCCTCCTGAGTTTTATTTCCATTGCCAACGCGCAACATCAGGACTATTCCCGGGAAATGAACGAATTGGACAACCGGATTGAGAAGTATTTTTATCTAAAAAGAACGAATTATTACCGGGAAATGGGACTGGCTAATGCGCCGCAGAAAAAAGTATCCTACCTGTGGCCCCTGTGTGCGATGTTCGAAGCTACCCATGAAATGGGGAGGCTGACTGGCAAGTTCAACACATTTGAAAATATTTTCCGGATCATAAATAAATATCACAATAACCAACCTCCTGCGCCCGGATACGCGTCTTACAGTGAAGAGTTTGGGGGTGGTGAGCGGTTCTATGATGATAATCAATGGATCGGTATTACAGCAATGGACGCCTGGAAAGCCACCGGAAAGAAACAATGGATGGACACGGGGAAAGAGATTTATCGGTTCATGATGACCGGATTTGATACGGCTTCCGGCGGGGGATTATACTGGAAAGAAAGGGACTTTAGCACAAAAAATACTTGTTCGAATGGACCTGGTATAATTCTGGCCCTTCGGTTATATCAGGCAACCCGCGAGAAACCTTACCTGGATACGGCTATACTTCTATATAACTGGGTCAATAAACACCTGCTGACGCCGGAAGGGTTGTACCTGGATAATCTTAAGCTGAAAACAGGATTGGCCGATAAACGAATCTATTCCTACAACAGCGGGACGATGATGCAATCGAACCTTTATCTTTTTGAAATTACGGGTGATAAAAAATACCTGACAGAAGCCGTAAGAATCGGAAAAGCATCCGCTAAATATTTTTATGGGAACGGATCGTTTACAGATAATTATTGGTTCAATGCTGTTTTACTCCGTGCTTATCAGCATCTGTTGAAATACGATCAGGATCCAACGATGATATCAGCTTTCAGAATAGCGCTGGACCATGCACTTACGACTGATAAAAATGAGCGGGGGTTGATGGGTGTGAAGAAGGAACAGAACCTCGTGGGGCAGGGAGGTATGCTGGAGATTCTGGCAAGATTTGCTTTTATGCAAAAGAAAGGGATGATACCTGGAAATTAAACCTTGCTTGAAAGCATTGATGACCGGGGTCACGGAGTTGAACAATAAAGAAATTTTCGGACGATGTTTGGGGAACTGATGTCATGCCTGACGGATTGGTTGAAGGCGACCGGAACGTATATTGGTTACGTATTTTAAAAATAATTCAGTGGATTTGAGCGAAGCGATGTATTTTTCTCATTAATCTGGGACCGGTGCAGCAGGGATTAATGCGCTGAATTCTCTGACCATCAAAAAGATTAAAAAATAAACTGATGAAAAGAAAAACTTTTATTCAACAAGCAGGGATTCTGGGAGCAGGACTGGCTGCAGGAAAATTTTCAATCGCGTCCCCGGTTCAGGATTTTCCTGTTGTCAGAATGGCTGAAGGCAAGCGTAATTTCAGGAGCGTTACCGTTGATGCCGCCATTAAAACCTTCCAGTCGAGGGTGCGCAATAAAGAGCTGGGATGGTTGTTTAATAACTGTTTTCCAAATACCCTGGACACAACGGTCTTCTACGAGGAAAAAAATGGCAGGCCAGATACCTACGTGATAACCGGCGACATTGATGCCATGTGGTTGAGGGATAGTTCAGCACAGGTATTTCCTTATTTACAATTTGCACAAAAGGATCGGGCGCTGCACAAGTTATTGATCGGTGTAATCAATAAACAGGTGCATTTTATTTTGAAAGACCCCTACGCTAACGCGTTTTATAACGATGATTCGAAGATTAGTGAATGGAAGGAGACTGATATTACCGATATGAAGCCGGGCATTCATGAGCGGAAATGGGAAATCGACTCCCTGTGTTACCCGATCCGCCTGGCTTACAGATTCTGGAAGGTAACCGGTGACACATCGCCGTTTGATGCACAGTGGAAAGAAGCTGTGGCATTGACGTTGAAGACTTTTAAAGAACAGCAACGCAAGACGGACCATGGGCCGTACAAATTCCAGCGTAAGACCGCCTGGGCTACCGATGGAATCCCGATGGGCGGATATGGCTATCCGGTTAAACCGAATGGTCTGATCTGCTCCATGTTCAGACCCAGCGATGATGCCACCATTTTTGCTTACCTGATTCCTTCTAACTTCTTTGCTGTTGCCAGCCTGAAACAGGCGGCTGAAATGGTTAGCAAGATTCACCACGACACAAAACTCGCGAACGAGCTGAACGCGCTGGCCGCGGATGTCAGTGCAGCCCTTGCTAAATTTGCCATTACTTCGCATCCGCAATTCGGCAGGATATTCGCCTTTGAAATAAATGGTTATGGCAGTCATGTTCTGATGGATGATGCCAATGTGCCAAGCCTGCTGGCGATGCCTTACCTGGGAACAATAAACCAGAACGACCCCATCTATCAGAATACCCGGAAATATGTATGGTCAACCGAAAATCCATTCTTTTTCAGGGGAAAAGCAGCCGAAGGAATCGGGGGACCACATATCGGCCTGGATATGATTTGGCCGATGAGTATCATCATGAAAGCGTTTACTTCCAGGGATGAAAGCGAAATCAGGACTTGTATCGATACACTCCGGAAAACGCATGGTGGAACCGGTTTCATGCATGAATCTTTTAATAAAGACAATCCTGAGAAGTTTACGCGTAAATGGTTTGCCTGGACCAACACACTGTTCGGTGAGCTGCTCTGGAAGACGTATAACGAAAAACCTCACCTCTTGGTGTAAATTATAATAGTGAATAAAATGAAGCTGATTTTTTCGCTGCTACTTGTTGGTTCACTGACGTCCTGTAGCAAACCTCTTTCAACGTCTAAAACTCCAGACGGGGCAGGCACAAAATTTGAACAGGCAGGATATACGCTTTTATTCGAAAGCAACGATCCTACTTTTGATCCGAAGATCAAATCCAGACTTGTGGAAACCTTTTTCATCGTTTATCCAAAACTGGCGAAAGACTTCAACCCGCAGACAGCCAAAGAGGTCGTATTTAAAATTGATACGGCCTACAAAGGCGTTGCTGCGACGAGCGCCGGGCGAGTGGTCTATAATCCGGGTTGGTTCAGGCAGCACCCGGGTGACATCGACGTGGTTACACACGAAGTGATGCACATCGTGCAAGGCTACGGAAACAGTGTAGGCCCCTGGTGGGTGACTGAAGGAATTGCCGACTATGTGCGGGATAAATACGGTGTAGATAATGCAGGGGCCGGGTGGAGCCTTCCTAATCTGGATACGACGAAGCATAAGTATACAGATAGTTATAGGGTGACGGCCCGCTTCTTCAAATGGATTGAAGCAAGGGTGAAGCCGGGGACCATCAAAGCCATTGATGCAAACCTGAGGGATCACAGTTACAGTCCGGCTGATTGGAAGAACCTTACGGGTAAAACACTGGATGAGCTCTGGGAGGATTATAAGCATGATCCCGGCATCTGAGATTCGGTTTTGTTCCGCCCGGAAAATTGACCACGCCGGTCGGGTAATCTCTGCTCCCGGATAAACTATTACATGATTTATTGTAAATATATATTATAATACGATTTTTATGAGAAAATTCTCCATTCCTGTCTTGTTGATCATTTGCTTTATGCAAATGGGCGCTTATGCCCAACAGACATCGTTCAGTCCGCTGGACTATGTAAATCCCCTGATGGGTACTTTATCGAAATTTGAATTGTCCAATGGGAATACCTATCCGGCAATTGGTCTGCCCTGGGGCATGAACCTCTGGTCTCCCCAAACCGGAAAAATGGGCGACGGCTGGATGTACCGTTACGATGCGGATAAGGTAGTTGGGTTCAAACAAACCCATCAGCCTTCTCCCTGGATGAACGACTACGGCTATTTTAGTATCATGCCGGCTACCGGGAAGCTGAAGTTTGAGGAGCAGGACCGCGCCAGTTGGTTTTCACACAAAGCCGAGGTGGCGAGGCCAAACTATTATAAGGTTTATCTGGCAGACCCGGATGTAACCACAGAAATTACGCCCACGGAGCGCGCAGCGATTTTCAGATTCACATTTCCCACTGCCGATACGGGTTCAATCATCATCGATGCCATCGATCGTGGTTCTTATATAAAGGTCATCCCGGGCGAGAACAAGATCATGGGTTATTCCACCCGAAATAGCGGCAGTGTTCCCGCTAACTTCAAAAGTTACTTTATTATTCAGTTCGACAAGAAATTTGATATTGTCAAAGGATGGAGTGAAGGCGAATTCAATGATCTTTCAGAGATCACCAGCAAACACGCGGGAGCCGTCGTGGGCTTCAGGAACCTTAAAAAGGGCGACGTTGTAACAGCAAAAGTAGCCTCTTCATTTATCAGTTTTGAACAGGCCCAAACGAACCTGAACCGGGAAGTAGGTAAAAAGAATTTTGCACAGGTCAGGACTGAAGGCGAGAAGATATGGAATCAGACACTTGGACGGATCAAAGTTTCGGGAGGTACTGATGAAGAAATCAGAACTTTTTATTCCTGCCTTTACAGGATGGTGTTTTTCCCGCTTAAAATGCACGAACAGGATGCCTCAGGTCAGTGGGTACATTACAGCCCTTACACAGGCAAGGCCGAAAAAGGATATAAGTTTGCCGGCACGGGATTCTGGGATACATTCAGGGCGCTTTATCCATTCCTGAACTTTGTGTATCCGTCTGTCTGCAAGGAAATGCAGGAAGGTCTGATCAATGATTTCGTACATGGCGGGTGGCTGCCGGAGTGGTCTTCGCCTGGTTACCGCGGTATCATGATCGGGAACAATTCAGCCTCCGTGGTTGCTGAAGCCTACCTGAAAGGCCTTAGAGGCTACGATATTCAGAAATTGTGGGAAGCGCTTGTTCATGGAGCGAATAATGAAGGGCCAAACGCCACAGGCAGGAGGGGAGTTGAATATTACAACAAACTGGGCTATGTACCCAATGACGTAAAGGTCAATGAGAATGTTGCCCGCACGCTTGAGTACGCATATGACGATTATGCCATTTATGCTTTGGGCAAAGCGCTTGGGAAGCCGGCATCTGAGATTAACATTTACAAGACCAGGGCTATGAATTACAAAAACCTGTTCTATCCCAAACACTTGCTGATGGCTCCACGTCAAAGCGATGGCAAATTTGCGGCTTATTTCAATCCTTATGCATGGGGCGGAGATTTTACAGAAGGTAATAGCTGGCATTACTCCTGGAGCGTATTTCAGGATATTGAGGGATTAAAAAAACTGATGGGTGGCAATAAAATGTTCGTGCGTATGCTGGATTCTGTATTCATCATGCCTCCGGATTTTACCGGTTCAAAATATGGCGGGATCATCCATGAAATGAGAGAGATGCAGATCATGAATTTCGGCCAGTATGCACACGGGAACCAACCCATTCAGCACATGATCTATTTATACAATTACGCTGGCGAGCCCTGGAAGACTCAATACTGGGTGCGCGAGGTGATGAACAGGCTATATCATTCAGGCCCCGATGGTTATTGCGGTGACGAAGATAATGGCCAGACCAGCGCCTGGTACGTGTTTTCCGCGCTCGGTTTTTATCCCGTAATGCCTGCGGGCACGCAGTATGTAACGGGGACACCATATTTCAAAAATGTTGAGATTAATTTTGAAAACGGTAAAAGGCTGGTCATTCGTGCACCAAAGAACAGTGCGTCCAATAAATATGTCTCGTCAATGACATTTAATGGTAAGGCAGTCACTAAGAATTATCTGGATCACTACGACCTTCAAAAGGGAGGCGTTATTGAAGCGGTGATGAGTGCAGTTCCCAATAAGACACGGAATACAGGCCCATCAGCTTATCCGTTCTCAATGAGTATTCATGATAAATAATCATGATGCCGGCCGATTGGGACCGAAAAGTGCGATTTTTCGAGAAATTATTAAAAACCAAATGAAATGAATAAGTTGTTCTTATTCGCTATGGCGATCCTGGTAACGTATGCAACCGAGGCTCAAACGGGGAAGGACTGGGCTAATTTCGGAAAGTATGCAGAGGCTAACAAAAATGTGCCTGCGGATGCCGTTGTTTTCATGGGAAACTCAATAACAGAAGGCTGGGTGAATACCCACCCGCAGTTCTTTACACAGAACAAGTTCGTGGGGAGGGGAATCAGCGGACAAGTATCCTCACAGATGCTGGTAAGATTCAGGCGGGATGTGATCGATCTGAGACCCAGGGCAGTAGTAATCCTTGCCGGGACAAATGATATCGCGCAAAACAACGGCTATATTTCCCTGGAAAATACCCTTGGCAATATTATTTCTATGTGTGAACTGGCAAAACTGCACAGCATCAAAGTTGTCCTTTGTTCGGTTTTGCCTGCTTACGAGTTTCGGTGGCGAAAGGAGCTTAATCCGGCACCTGAAATTATCGCGTTAAACAAAAGCCTCAGAGAGTACGCTGACCGTAATAAACTAGTTTATGTGGACTTCCACACGGCGTTGAAAGATGAAAGAAACGGGCTCCCCGAAAAATACGCAAAAGATGGCGTGCATCCTACACCGGAAGCATATGAAATAATGGAAAAAATGGTGAAGGCGGGTATCGACAAGGCCCTGAAGAAAAAAGGCAAAGACAAGGAGTTCCTGTTCTCGAGGTAGTTCGGCTGAGAGTTGATTTTCGTTAACCACGACGGTGGGCCTGGGGTGTTCGTAAAATAATCTATGTTTTTAAGGCTCCAGTCCATTGTATAAAGATCATTTTACCGGCATCTTTGCTGAATAATGATTTTCATATGAGCAGGGACTACCATTTCAACCCGGGTTACATAACCGGTGTGTCTTTTATCTCAGCGCTTGGTGGGTATTTGTTTGGCTTTGACTTTGCGGTCATAGCGGGAGCGCTTCCTTTTCTGAAAGAACAATTTGCTTTCAATGAGGTGCAGGAGGGATTTGCTACAGCCACACTGGCCTTTGGTTGCATCCTGGGTTGTCTGATTGCGGGCAAGGTGTCGGATAAATTTGGACGCAGGGTAGGGCTAATGCTGGCAGCGTCCATTTTCCTGGTTTCATCGTTATGGATGGCAGCGTCTCATACAAGTGCAATGTTTATTGTTGCCCGTTTCGCCGCCGGAGTAGGTGTAGGTATGGCCTCGGTTTTATCGCCAATGTATATTGCTGAAGTGGCCCCGGCCCCCATGCGGGGAAGGATGGTCTCTATCAATCAACTGACGATCGTCCTGGGTATTCTGATCACAAATTTTGTCAACTACTCGTTGCGTCATGAGGGCCCCGAGGCATGGAGATGGATGGTCGGACTGGGCTCCATACCTTCTTTTTTATTTCTGGCCGGAGTATTCTGGTTACCCGAAAGTCCCAGATGGCTGGTAAAGGCTGGTCGCGAAAATAAAGCTGCGGCCATACTTCAGAAGATTGGTGGCGTCAATTATGCACAGGATACCATACCTGCGATTGCACAAACCCTGAAAGACCATTCAAATCCGGGGTTCCGGGCATTGCTTGATAAATCTGTCCTGCCTGCTGTTATCGTCGGTATCGGCCTTGCAGCTTTCCAGCAATTTTGTGGTATCAATGTAGTGTTCAATTATACCGCCAGGATTTTTGAGAGTGTGGGCTTCAGCCAGGATGATCAATTAAGACAAATGGTCTTCATCGGCCTGGTAAACCTGATTTGTACGCTGGTGGCAATGTGGCAGGTTGACCGCCTGGGTCGCAAACCATTAATGCTCTTTGGTTCGGCCGGACTCGCCATATTATACCTGATCAGCGCATGGCTCCTGCAACAGGAGTCACCCGCCGCATCCTGGACCTTATTAGCCGCGATCGGCGTCTACGCCATGACGCTGGCCCCGGTGACCTGGGTGCTGATCTCAGAAATTTTCCCCAACCGTGTCCGGGCATCAGCAACCTCGGTGGCCGTTATTGCATTATGGCTGTCCTATGCCATTCTCACCTTCACCTTTCCGGTCATGGCAAAACGAATGGGAACCTATACGCCCTTTTACATCTACGCAGCAGTTTGTGTAGCAGGATACTTTTTTGTAAAGTATAATGTCAGGGAAACCAAAGGCAAATCACTGGAAGATATGGAAGGAGTTATGTCCGGGCATTAACAGAATTATCACTGTGTGATTTTTCACTATTAAGGGATAAATGTTTCTGCCTTGTGGGGTATCTGGATCTGTATTGACAGTCCCGCGAAATTTTAATAAATCGAACAACAGAAAATTGAACAAAAATGAAAGTACTCGCCTGGGAAGAAAAGATTACCATACCTACCTACGCCGTGGGTAATCCTGATAAGAACCCGATGTTTCTGGAAAACAGGGTTTATCAGGGAAGCAGCGGCGTGGTGTACCCTTACGCGGTCATTGATAAGGTCAGTGATGTAAAAGAAGACAGGCAATGGACAGCGATCTTCCTGGAAAATGAATATCTGAAAATTATGATCCTTCCTGAATTGGGTGGCCGTATTCAGATGGCATATGACAAGACCAATGATTATCATTTTGTATATTATAACCATGTGATCAAACCCGCGCTGGTCGGCCTTGCAGGCCCCTGGATCAGCGGAGGTATTGAATTCAACTGGCCGCAACATCACCGGCCATCGACCTTTGAACCCACCGATTACCTGATCCGGTCAAATACGGATGGTAGCCAGACTGTATGGGTTAATGAGTATGAGCGGATGTTCGGCACGAAATGCGCACTCGGGTTCACCCTGCATCCCGGCAAAGCATACCTGGAGCTTCATGCTAAATTGCACAACAGAACGCCCTTCCCACAGACCTTTTTGTGGTGGGCCAATCCCGCGGTTTCGGTAGATGAACATTACCAAAGCGTATTTCCACCGGATGTTCATGCGGTATTTGATCATGGAAAGCGCGACGTGAGTTCCTTCCCCATTGCCACAGGAACTTATTACAAAGTAGATTATTCACCGGGGACGGATATTTCCGTGTACACCAATATCCCGGTGCCAACCTCTTACATGGCTGTCGACAGCAATTTCAATTTTCTGGGGGGATACGATCACAAAAGAAACGCGGGAATCCTTCACGTGGCTAATCGCCATGTCAGCCCGGGAAAAAAACAATGGACCTGGGGCTGTGGTGAGTTTGGAAAGGCCTGGGACAGGCAGCTCACGGACGAGGATGGACCCTATTTTGAACTAATGTGCGGTGTATATACCGATAATCAGCCCGATTTCAGTTGGATCATGCCGAACGAGTACAGGGAGTTTAAACAGTATTTCATGCCCTATAAGAATGTGGGTTACGTGAAGAACGCTTCCAGGGAAGTCGCGGTTAACCTTGAAACCAGGGGTAGGGAACAAGTCAGGGTTAGGGTATATGTCACCAGTCACCGAATGGTGACAATCCTATTAAAAGCCGGCAACAAGGAGCTACTTCTGGAAAATGCGGAACTTTCACCCCTTCAGACCTTTGACAGGGAGATCACCAATCCCTATGCTTCCACCCATCAGGATTATTATCTGGAAGTACAGGACGAGAAAGGAGCATCGCTGATCAGCTACACACCGGTGACCCGCCAGGGGGAAGCTATCCCCGATCCGGCAAAACCAATCGGGAAACCGGCTGACATAGAAAATAATGAACAACTATATCTTGCGGGTCTCCACCTGGAACAATACCGGCATGCTACTTATTCTCCTATCGACTATTACAACGAGGCGCTGCAGAGAGATGAAAACGATATCCGATGCAACAATGCGAAGGGTTTGTGGTACCTGCGACGGGGCGAATTTGAAACGGCAGAACCTTGTTTCCGGAAAGCCGTGGAAGCCCAGTTAATACATAATCCAAACCCAGTAGACGGAGAGCCGTTCTACAACCTTGGGCTTTGTCTGAAATACCAGGGAAAAGACCAGGAGGCCACCGATTACCTGTACAAGAGCACCTGGAACGCAGCGATGCAGGATAATGCCTTTTTGCAACTGGCCTTTATCAGCGCCAGAAGAAAAGACTGGCAGGAAACACTGGAACTGGCCTGGAAATCAGTGTTGAGAAACTACCTGAGCCCTAAGTCGCGCCATATCTATGCGCTGGCGTTGCGGATATCAGGACGTACAGACGAAGCCATCCGGATTATTGAAGAAACGCTTGAAGCAGATAGTTTTGATTTCGCCAGTCGGTTTGAACTGGTGAAATGCCTGCAGGTAAAAGGACAAATTTCGCAGGCTTCAGCGCAACTTGCGGAGATTAAAAGACTGATGCGAAACCGGAGCCATTCTTATATCGAAATGGCCCTGCAATATAGTGATGCCGGTTGTTTCAATGAGGCGATCGGGATGCTGGACCTCCTGGCCGGTGTAACCCGGGACCCTATGATATTCTACTATTTGTTTTATTTTGAGAAAGCCAGAAATAATCAGGAGGCTGCACAAAACTGGTTGTACAAAGCATTTGAACAATCCCCGGATCGTGTATTTCCCAACAGGATCGAGGATACAGAGGTTTTGAGGGCAGCGATATCTGCCCATCCGGATGATTACAAGGCCTGGTATTATCTGGGAAATTATTATTACGCAAAAAGATTATATGAAAAGGCCCGTGATTGCTGGGAAAGGTCGGTGGCCATTAACCCTCAGTTTCCAACAGCGGCCCGGAACCTTGGCCTGGCTTACTTCAATAAGTTTGATAAAAAAAAGGAGTCACCGGAGTTATTTGAAAAAGCTTTTCATGCCGATGAATCAGATGCAAGAATACTGTTCGAGCTGGACCAGTTGTACAAGAAACTAAATCGTCCTATCAGCGAACGGCTTGATCTTTTAAGCAGATTTGAACAGCTTGTGAACGACCGTGACGACCTTTATCTCGAATACGTGACATTGCATAGCCTGACCGGAAACTATGAGCGAGCCAGGCAATTGATCAGCAGCCGGAGTTTTCATCCGTGGGAAGGCGGAGAAGGAAAAGTGTCGGGGCAGCATGTGCTGGTGCACATGGAGCTGGCAAAACAAGCGCTGGCAGCCAACAGACCCGAGGCGGCACTTGAGTTATTACAGGCGGCGCTGGTTTATCCCCCGCAGATTGGTGAGGGAAAATTGTATGGCGCCCGCGAGAATGATGTGTACTATTGGCTGGGAAGAGCATATGAGCAGATGGGCAGCATGGATCTGGCTTCACAGCACTGGGAAATTGCAACGCGGGGTTCGTCGCAACCCGCACCCGCACTGTATTATAATGATCAGCAGCCCGATAAAATATTCTATCAGGGTCTTGCACTGAAAAAGCTAGGAAGGAATGTCGAGGCTCAAGAAGTGTTTAACAGATTGGTCAATTACGGCTCCGGACACCAGGATGATGTAGTCAAAATGGATTATTTTGCTGTCTCTCTGCCCGAGCTCTTAATATTTGATGACGATTTGAGTGCGCGTAATAAGATCCATTGTCAGTATCTGATGGGATTAGGATATCTTGGGCTTGGAGATTTTGATAAGGCGACTTCCAGTCTGCAGGAAGTGCTCAGCAAGAATCAGGCTCATATTGGCGCGACCATCCACCTTCAGATAACGGATTTTCTTTGATCGGCAGAATAAGGGAATTAACCTGCTTTTTTCTTTTTACGGTATTCGACCGGTGACTGCCCCATATACTTGCTGAAAAGTCTCGAGAAGTAAAAGGGATCATTAAAGCCCAGTTTATAACAAAGCTCCTTTACATGTATATCTGTAAATTCGAGGAACTGGCAGGCTTTCTGAATCTTGATATGAATAAAATATTCCACAGGGGAATAACCGGTTTTCTTTTTAAATACCGACGAGAAATGTGAAGTGGACAAGTGAACCAGGTTTGCCATGTCCTGCAGGGAGACGGTCTCATGTATATGTTCCTGCATATAGCGAATCGCAATATCGGTCTCGTCAGACAGTTCATCATCTTTTTTCCTGTTAAGTCCGGGATAACAAAACGATGCCAGGTATTTCCAAAGGCACATGTTAACGTAGTGTAAATGGTCGGTACTGTAGCCAGATTCAAGAATTTCGCAAATTTCATGAAAAAGATCCACTCGCTGCTCGTCAAACGAAACAGGGTTTATGAAATTAGCCGGGCTTTTTTTTAGCTTCAGCGTAAACTCATCAGCCAAAGAACCTTTGAAATGAACCCAATAAATAGACCATGGCTTATGCTCATCAGCACCGTAACTGTGGCGCGTTTTTTTGGGAATGATCAGGAACTGTCCCTGTGAAATGATCCGGGTTTGATTTTCAATATTTATCCAGCCTTCACCGTCAACGCAATAAATGAGAATATCCTGCGGGCAGCCTTTTTGCCTTTCCCGATAATGAAACCGGGCCTTTGGATAAAAACCAATATCCGTGAGATGTAACGGTGCCAGGAGCGGGTTTTGTTCATACGACCTGATCACCTGCCCAGGTAAAACAATGGCTTTCTGTCCGTTGAATCCATCCTTTTTCCGGAAAATTGAGGAGTCGGTATCCTGCATCGTATTTTTAATGGACTAATCCCTAAAGGTAAGGAAAAATGGTACAAAAAATCGGTAAAAGAGCATTTTTTTGTTTTATCGCGAAATGCAATCTGAGGAAATTACTACATTCGTTTGATAACTTAAAAACAATGCGGGACCAGAAATTTTATTTAATCATTCTTTTACTTTTTGCGACTACTTTTGTTTCGGCTTCCTCCGTCGACACGGTTGAAACTTACAGCCTTTCTATGAAAAAGAAAATCAAAGCTGTCGTGATCACGCCTGACCGTTATTGCAAGTCTGTCCCTGTATCCGTAGTTTATTTGCTTCATGGTTATAGTGGTAATTATTCCGATTGGTCCAAATCCGTGGCTGTGCGCAATGCAGCAGATCAATACGGAGTACTCCTTGTTTGCGCCGATGGCGGATTCGGTAGCTGGTATTGGGATAGCCCCGTGGATCCGTCATACCGGTATGAGACCTATATTTCCAAAGAACTGGTGAGCTGGATAGATGAGCATTATAGCACAGTAAAGGATCCGAAGGGAAGGGCAATTACCGGGTTAAGCATGGGTGGTCACGGAGCGCTTTATCTGGCCATAAAACATCCGGATGTATTTGGCGCAGCGGGAAGTATGAGTGGTGGGGTGGATATCCGGCCCTTTCCTCAGAACTGGGAAATCAGTAAGCGACTGGGAAAATACAACGAGTATCCGGAGCGTTGGGAAAAGAACACGGTCGTCAATATGTTGGATCTGATAGAGCCGGGAAAGTTAAGGCTGATCATCGACTGTGGTACGGAGGATTTCTTTTTTAAAGTGAATGAGGAATTACATAAACAGTTATTATACAGAAATATTCAGCATGATTATATAACCAGGCCCGGTGCGCACAACTGGCCCTATTGGGAAAATGCCGTTTCGTATCAGTTGCTGTTTATGAGCAAATTTTTCCGGTCGGCCGTGAAATCAGATTGATGAAGCAGGCCGGCAGCGTCCTACGCTGTCGTAAAAAAACATTTCGCGGTACCCGGCGAAACTGTTATTGAAAGGAAAAGGATTTGAATAAGGGCAATGGAATTTATTCGGGTTCTCCCCGGAATTTATGATTAATTTTAATATTTGTAATGGATAATAATAGTCAAAGATCTTTTGAGAAGCTCGTAAACATCATGAATGACCTGAGGGTCAAATGCCCCTGGGATCGCAAGCAAACGATTCAGACACTCAGGGCGATGACTATTGAGGAGACTTACGAACTGGCAGATGCTATTCTGGATGAAGAATGGGAGTCGATTCGCGAGGAATTGGGCGACCTGATGCTGCATGTGGTCTTTTACGCGAAGATCGCGGAGGAAAAGGGCCGGTTCTCGATTTCAGATGTGCTGGAAGGTATCTCTGATAAGCTGATCAAGCGGCATCCACATGTATATCCTCCTGAAAAAAAGCTTGACGGTATCGCCGAAGTAAAGTCTGAGGAAGATGTAAAACAGAACTGGGAGAAACTTAAATTGAAAGAAGGTAAAAAATCTGTCCTGAGCGGTGTTCCCCGATCTCTGCCGGCGGTTGTAAAGGCTATGCGGTTGCAGGAAAAGGCGAAGCAGGTTGGGTTTGAATGGGAGAATACTGCAGATGTCTGGAAAAAAGTGGAAGAGGAAAGCAGCGAGCTACAGGAAGCCGTGTCGGGCGGTGACCTAAAAAACCAGGAAGAAGAATTAGGCGATTTATTGTTTTCCCTGGTGAACTACGCGAGATTTTTGCACATCGATCCGGATGCCGCACTTGAAAGAACCAACCGTAAATTTATTGACCGGTTCACAAGAATGGAAGAAAGCGTTACAGCCTCTGGCAAAACCTTACATGAACTATCGCTGAAGGAGATGGACCAGATTTGGAATTCACTTAAAACTACGTCATCATAAATGGCTTCAGTCCGCAGGAATAGGAACCTTCGTGGGTATTGGTTACTGCTCACAGCAGTAATAATCTTTGCCGCATCTTTCCTGGTACGGACAATGGTGGTGAGTCGGATTTCGCTGAAACACCAATCGGAGTTTTTCGAGAGGGGGATAAAGGAACGGGTCGAAGATTTCAAAAGGAACCTGACGGACACAATGCTTATCAACAGGATCCTGACGGGCACCAATAGTTTCGAAGATGTTAAATATTTATTTAATAAACCATATTATACTTATTTATACGATGTTTCTGATGATCGGGAGCTTCTCAGATTCTGGAGTACCGCGCTGGTACTTCCGCCGGACAGCCTGTTAAACGATAATCAGACTGAGGATTTTGTACATCTTTCCAATGGCTTTTATTATATCATGCGGGCTACAGTACCCAGGCATCCGGAGATTCGGGCCTATTGCATGATCCTGGTTAAATCTGCATTTTTTATTTCGACCGATTATTTGAGGGAGTCATTCCCTTTCAACACCGCGCTGGATGATATTGTGGATGTAAGCCTTGAGCCTACGCCCTTTCCGGTAAAGTCTGAGTTCGGGAAGACGCTGTTCTATCTCAAGTATAAGCCAAATGCATCCATCAAAAATGATAATGCTTTATCTCTAACGATGCGAGTATTTGGCTTGTTTTTAATTTTCCTGTCCTTTTATTTATTGTTCCATCGGCGAATACGTAAACAGGAGACCCGGTTTGAGATACTCAGCTTCACAGGTTGTTTACTCGGATTCAGGATTGCTTTGTATGTACTCAGGCCATATCTGAATCTTGAACGGTTCGGCCTTTTCGATCCGGCGGTGTACGGTTCAAGTTTCCTTCTGCCATCGCTCGGAGACCTCCTTATCAACAGTATCCTGTTCTGCTGGATCACTATTTTTGCCTGGACACGACTTCACGCGCACAAATTCAGGGTGCGGAGTATTTCCAAAAAACGACAGTGGCTGGTTGGCCTGCTGAGCCTGGTCTTGCTGGTATCCACAACCTTTCTGATCACAAACGTCATCAAGAGCCTGATCTCAGATTCCAAGATCTCATTCGATGTCACTAACTTCTTCAGCCTTGATCTGATCTATACTTCCATTGGTTTCATTGTGCTGGCCTGCCTTTCCCTTGGATTTTTCTACTTTAGTCAGATCCTGTATAAATATATTTTTGCTATTTATCATAAAAGGACTCCTACGGTCTACATTTTGGTTGCCGTGATCGGACTGATCCTGATCACCTTTTTCGCTACGGGGGAGTCTGTAAATTTTTACCTGCCATGCCTGGCGTGGCTGCTGATCTACACGTTCATTTTCGAGAATCAGGAGAGAATTAATAAAACGCTGAAATTTAATACCTCTGGCATTATATTCTGGATTTTTATGTTTTCCGTGAGTATTTCTTTTCTAATGCTGAGTGAGATCCGGAAATCCGAACTGACGCTGAGGAGACTTTATGCCGAAAAACTGGCGACACAGACAGACCCGGCGAGCGAGAGACTGGTAAACCTCGCGAATAAATACATGGATAACAAATTCTTCAGGAAGAACTTTTACCGCTTGTACGACGAATCTGACAATCAAAAAATCAGAGATAGCGTAAAAGAAAGGAATTATATCGGTTACCTAAATAATTATAACACGGATATTTATTTTTTCGATAGTCTGGGACATCCGCTTTACAATCCAACCAGTTTATCTCTGGCCTCATTCAATAATATTATTACGAGGCAGTCTAATCCGACGCAGGTGCCTGATCTGTATTTCTATGAAACGGACTTCGATAAATTTGTTTACGTGACCCAGCGGGTTATTAAGGATGAGGATGACAAGATTATTGGAAATGTGTTTATCATTTCTGACCCCAAAAAATTTTCCGGAACAAATATTAACCCGGAGTTGTTCAAACAGTTCAGGCAATGGGAGCTGGCCAATTCGTCTGTTTATTACTACGCGGTTTACACAAATAAATTATTGAGCGCTTCGTCTAAAAAATACCCCTTTACATCCACTTTGTTGCCGGCACAATTGCCTTCCCATCGATTCGAAGTCAGAAAGAGAGAAGATTTTAACGAGTTATGGTACAGGGCCAGCGACAGTAAAGTTATCGTACTTGCGCGCAAGAACGAAGTGATGCTGGAAACGATTACCCTGTTCTCCTACATCTTTTGTTCGTTTCTATTAGTGGTGGCACTGATACAGGGCCTGTCCCAAGTGCTTAGCCGGGTCTTAAACAGAAATTTATTGAATAGGAAGATGCTGGCAGCTACTTCCATCCGTGGTCAGATCCACAGCACTTTCTCACTGGTTACCATCTTGTCCTTCCTGATTGTAGGGGTTGCTACTATTTCCTATTTTGTCAGTCGATTTGAGTCGGTCAACAATGAACGTCTCAGCAGAACAATGAATATCATGCTGAATGAAATGCAGACGCATAAGGAGCTGGCATCACTGATTTACGATTCGAGGCTGGGCAGGGATTCTGCCGATGAGGCCCCGCTGATGGACATTATCAAGCGACTTTCCGCCATTCACGGGGTAGACGTCAATATCTACGATTACAGCGGAAAGCTGCTGGCCAGTAGCCAGCCCGATATTTATGAAAAAGGAGTCTGGAGCAAGCAAATGGGACCAAGGGCCTATTTTAACCTGCTTCGTTTGCGAAAAATTGAGTATATCCAGAAGGAACGGGTTTCCGATCTTTCGTACTGGAGTATTTATTCACCGGTTCGTGATGAAAAGGGAGCTTTCTTTGCTTATCTCAGTATTCCCTACTTTACTTCGCAACAGGAACTCAATCAGGAAATTTCCAATTTCCTGGTTACGTTAATCAACCTCATCGCATTTATTTTTCTGATCACCGGAATGATAGCCTTGTTCATCACCAACAGGATCACGCGCTCCCTGATGCTCATTGGTGAGCAGATGAAAAAAATATCACTGTCAGAGGATAATCAGCACATTGCCTGGAAGGGCGATGATGAAATAGGCTTGCTTGTTTCAGAATATAACCGGATGGTGGATAAACTGCAGATGAGTGCAGGACAGATGGCCCGGACTGAAAGGGAAGGCGCCTGGAGGGAAATGGCGCGACAGGTTGCACATGAGATCAAAAATCCGTTAACACCTATGAAGCTGAGCCTGCAGTATCTGCAGAAAGCGATTCGTGAAGATAGTCCGAATACCAGGCAGTTGACCAGTAGCGTTTCGAGAACGCTGGTGGAACAAATTGATCATTTGTCAAGAATAGCAGCCGATTTTTCGCAGTTTGCCAATATCAATAATATTGATCCGGTTGTGTTTGATCTCAATGAAGTGCTGCATTCTCTGAAGGAAATGTACAGCAAGAACGAGGATGTTGATTTTGAGATGCAAACCGTTCCGGGCCCGGTAATGGTGCTGGCCGACCGGACGCATATCAATCGCGTATTCACTAATTTGTTTGTAAACGCTATTGATGCCTGCCGGGGTCAAACGGGCAGCCGGATTGAGGTGGAAGAGCGAGTGAATGATAAAAACGTGACCATCAGTGTGACGGATAATGGCCAGGGTATTGCCGAGGATATGCGGACGCGTATATTCACGCCCTATTTTACAACGAAGAGCTCAGGTACAGGGCTCGGCCTGGCGATGAGTAAACAGATTCTTGATCAGATCGGTGGAGACATCAGGTTCGAAACAAAAACCGGTTTTGGGACCACCTTTATCGTTACACTACCGCTGGCTGAATCAGATAGTTTGTCGGCCTTTTTGGGTCTGAAGGAAGGACTCGAATGAAGAACGTGAAAAACTGCTGAGGTTGAAGTCAGCGGTCAGTCCCCCTTTTTGTGCTGCCAGCACGCCGTATTTCACATCGTTTAAACCCTCGATGGAATGCGCATCAGGGTCAATAGACATCAGTACATTTTTTTCCATAGCATAGTCGATCCAGTGCCAGTCAAGATCCAGCCTGTGTGGGTTTGCATTGATCTCAATAACAACCTGGTTAGCGGCGCAGGCATCGATGATCAGTTTAAGATCCAATGGATAGCCATCCCTCGTCAACAGCAACCTGCCGGTCGGGTGCCCGAGTATCGTCGTATAAGGATTCTCAATTGCTGCCATCAGCCTCGACATAGCCTTGTCCTGCTTCATGTAAAGATTGCTGTGTACTGAAGCAATAACCAGGTCGAATGAAGAAAGAATTTCATCTGAATAGTCCAGGCTCCCATCATTTAAAATATCACTTTCAATACTTTTGAAAATTTTGAAGGGGTGGAGTTTTTTATTGAGGGCATCTATTTCTTTATGTTGCGCTGCAATTCGTTCTTCGGAGAGCCCGTTGGCGTAAGCGGCTGTTTTGGAATGGTCGGATATAACCAGGTATTCCATTCTCTGCTGCATGGTTGCCAGGGCCATTTCCTCAAGGGTATTCAAACCATCAGACCAATGGCTGTGGTTGTGTATGATACCTCTGATATCACTGTGTTGTATTAACGTGGGTAACCCGCCCGATGCGGCCTTGTCCAAGATATTTTCTTTCTCTCGCAAGCTCGGGACGATATATGGAATTCCTGCATGATCAAATATTTCCGGCTCACTCTTGAAGAGGATTCTTTCGTTTACCTGGGAAGCATATCTTTTTTGAAATGCCTGAAGAAATGCTTCTGAGCCCGAGGTTACAAATTGTTGGAAGTACTGATTTTCTTCGTTACAGTAGAGTCTTAGCTTCAGGCCATTGTTCAGTTTATAAAGAAGGCTGTCTTGATTTTCCTCCAGTAATTCCGGTGGATAGGCTGACTCAAAACGGGGTTTGACTTCTGCAGTGGAAGCGCGGATGACAAACTCAAGTTCTTCAAGGGTGATGGATTGCCTCCGATATCTACCGGTCGGTAAAACGCGAACTTTGCCAAATAATTTTTCCAGGTAGCCTTCGATGGTTGGGTAAAGAGCGTCCACCTGTGCATACAGGAAATGACCTTTATTCCGGTTGTAATAGTGGATTGACTCCAGGATATTAGCCTGTGTTTTTTCGCCAAAGCCTTTGTACCTGGAGAGGCGGTTTTCATTGCACGCGTATTCCAGTTCACCGATTGATGCAATACCCATTTCTTTCCAAATGGTGTGAATTTTCTTTGGTCCGAGGCCTTTGATCTGAAGCATTTCTGTAACACCCGGAGGCGTGCTTTCTATTAACGCCTGCAACGCAGCGATCTGCCCCGAATCCAGCAACTCAATAATTTTTGAAACGACCGCAGGACCAATCCCCTTGATGCCTGAAATCATTTCCCGACTGGTCTGTTCAAGGGGCTGCGGCAGTTTTTCAATTTGAAAAGCTGCGATTGAGTAGCTCTTCGATCTGAATGAGTTCTCTCCGTTTATGTCCATCAGTTTGGACAGAAGTGAGAATTGTTCGGCGATGGTAGCGTTATTCATTGATATGATTGATTAGCGCTAAAATAAATGATTCTAAAATCATACTATAAAAAAAGCCCTCCGCTGAGGGAAGGCTTTATAAGTTTTACTAAAAAGCGTTCGCTATTTTTTCTTTGCTGCTGCTTTTTTAGGAGCTCCTTTCTTTGCTGCTGCTTTCTTAGGAGCTGTTTTTTTTGCTGCTGCTTTTTTAGGAGCTGCTTTTTTTGCTGCTGCCTTTTTAGGAGCTGCTTTTTTTGCTGCTGTTTTTTTTGCTGCTGCTTTTTTAGGAGCCGCTTTCTTTGCTGCTGCTTTCTTAGGAGCTGCTTTTTTTGCTGCCGCTTTTTTAGGAGCTGCTTTTTTAACTGCCATTCTTGTGAATTTAATGATTAGTAAAATGGGTTATCAGGTGTAAAATTATATAATAATTCTATACCTGCAAATTATTTTTCCACAATATATTAAGCAGCAATGAAAAGCAAATTAAGCTTCGGCTTCGCTGATCGAAACAAAGGTTCTGTTTTTTCTACCTTTTCTGAATTCAACAACACCATCCGATAATGCAAACAATGTAAAATCTTTTCCAACGCCCACGTTCTTCCCGGGATGATAAACAGTTCCCCTTTGCCTTACGATAATGTTACCCGCAGTTGCAGGCTGGCCGCCAAATATTTTTACACCCAATCTCTTGCTCTGAGAGTCGCGACCATTTTTTACACTACCTTCTCCTTTCTTATGTGCCATGGTTTAATATTTTTTATTACGTGATATAGATTTTAATTAAGCTATATCGGTTACTTTAATTTTAGTGTAGGCAGTACGGTGGCCTTTCTTCTTTTGGAAACCCTTTCTTCTTTTTGTTTTGTATGCGATAACGCGATCGCCCTTCAGCTGATCTACGATTTCCGCACTGACCTTCGTTGCTATACCGGCACCCACTGCCAGCGTACCATCTATATCAGCAAACAAAACGTCCAGGTTCACCGCATCGCCGGCACTGCCCTGAATTCGGGGTACATACAGGGTCTGGTCTTTTTCGACCGTAAATTGCTGACCAGCTACCTTAATTACTGCTATCATGATCTAAAAATTAGGAGGGCAAAGGTAGGAATAATCTTTGATATATCCATGCCTATATTTTAAAGATTCTTTAAATCGGTCTGGTCTGTGGGGACAAAACATTAATTTTGTGTTCCGCCGGACCAGGGCAGCAAGGAATAATGTAATAAAAGAATGAAAATCAAGTCACTATTTGCAAAGCCGGTTGCTTTAATCGTATCAAAGAACATTAAGAAGGGGATGGTTACGGCTCTCTCCGACCAGGAAGCGATTTTGAGGAATTTGTTAAAATCCGGTAAATCAACTCTGTTCGGGAAAGATCACAAGCTGGATGCGGTGCAACAATATGATGAGTTCAAAAGCGCTGTGCCGGTCCGGGACTATGAAGGTCTGGGTCATTATATTTCACTGATCAAGGAAGGAAAGCACAATGTGTTGTGGAAAGGTCAGCCGATCTATTTTGCCAAAACATCGGGCACTACCAGTGGTACAAAGTACATACCTATTACCAGTGACTCGATCGGAAATCATATTAATTCCGCCCGCAATGCCCTGCTCTGTTATATGGCCGAGACGGGAAACACGAAATTTGCAGATGGCAAAATGATCTTTTTGAGCGGATCGCCCGTCCTGGAGAGGATCGGAGGTATCCCTACGGGCAGGCTGAGTGGAATTGTAAACCATCATATTCCACGGTACCTGCGCAAAAACCAGCTTCCCGAATTTGAAACAAATTGCATTGAAGACTGGGAAACCAAGTTGCACAAGATTGTAGACGAAACGATCGATCAGAATATGACCCTGATCAGTGGCATCCCACCTTGGATGCAGATGTATTTTGACGAATTGATTTCCAGAAAGGGAAAACCGGTGGGCGAGATTTTCCCCAATTTTTCAGTGATGGTATACGGAGGAGTGAATTTTGATCCTTATAAAGCAAAGATCTTTCAAAGTATCGGCAGGAAGATCGACCTGGTAGAAACCTTTCCGGCATCGGAAGGATTTTTTGCGTTCCAGGATACTCAAAGTCAACCCGGGATGCTGCTCAATACAAACAGCGGCATCTTCTTCGAGTTTATCCCCGAGCAGGAAATCGGAAAAGAAAATCCGAAAAGGATCTCCCTGCACGATGTAAAAACCGGGGAAAATTATGCCCTTGTCATTAATAGTAATGCCGGTTTGTGGGGGTATGATATCGGGGACATGGTGAAATTTGTATCAACAGACCCGTATCGTTTGATCGTGACCGGTCGGACCCGGCATTTTATTTCAGCGTTTGGTGAACATGTCATCGGCGATGAAGTAGAGAAAAGTCTCCTGGAAGCTGCAGAAGCGGAAAATGTTCAAATAACAGAATTTACTGTAGCGCCGATGGTGAGCAGAAATGAAGGAAAATCTTTCCACGAATGGTTTATTGAATTTGATAATATGCCATCGGATCTGACAGCCTTTGCGGCCAGGATCGACACCAACCTGCGTTCCCGGAATTCTTATTATGACGACCTGATCTCAGGAAGAATTTTGAATCCCCTGCAAATTACCCCCGTAAAAAAGAATGGATTTATTGATTATATGCGGTCTGTAGGAAAACTCGGAGGGCAGAACAAAGTGCCCAGGCTGAGCAACGACCGGAAACTTGCTGAAGATCTTCAGAAATGGGTGGAAGCAGATTAATTTAAGGGTAAAAGAACTACATTCGCCCGGCTGCCCTCGGGGCGACGGGAGTCTGGCGGCACGCCGTGCCGGGATTAAATAAACATATTATGGTAAAAAGAATTGCCATTTTTGGGTCTACAGGGTCAATTGGCAGACAAACATTAGAAGTTATCGAACGTCATCCCGATAAATTTTCTGCGGAAGTATTAACGGCTCACACGAGCGATGAACTTTTAATTAAACAGGCACTGAAGTTCCAGCCGAACATCGTAGTGATCAGCGATGAGAGCAAGTATAGAAAAGTAGCTGATGCATTATCCAAAACCAATATTAAGGTTTTCGGAGGTGAAGAAGCCCTGGAGGAAGTAGCCGAAATGGACAGTTACGACCTGATGCTGGCCGCCATCGTGGGTTTTGCGGGACTGAAACCTACGCTTAAAGCTATTGAGAGCCGGAAAGCAGTGGCGCTGGCCAATAAAGAAACACTGGTGGTTGCCGGAGATATCGTTATGGAAATGGCTGTGGAGAACAGGGTGCCGATCATTCCGGTCGACTCAGAGCCGTCCGCCATCTTCCAGTGCCTGCTGGGTGAATCCCGAAACAAAGTTGATAAAATCTACCTCACTGCGTCAGGCGGCCCTTTCATTGGAAGGAAACCCAATTTTCTGGTCAATGTAAAAAAAGAACACGCCTTACAGCATCCCAACTGGGAAATGGGCGCCAAGATTTCTGTGGATTCCGCAACGCTAATGAATAAAGGACTTGAGATGATCGAGGCAAAATGGCTGTTCAACCTGCACCCGGACCAGATTGAAGTGTTGGTGCATCCCCAAAGCGCCATCCACAGCATGGTACAGTTTGAAGACGGCAGCATTAAAGCCCAGATCGGGGTGACCGACATGAGGCTTCCCATTCAGTACGCACTCTCTTTTCCGAATCGTATCCCCAATGAATTTCCGCGCTTCAGTTTTGCTAAAGTATCGGCATTTACTTTTGAGGAGCCGGACATTAAAACGTTCAGGAATCTCGGACTGGCCATTCATGCGCTGCACGAGGCCGGAAATCTGCCATGTATTATGAACGCGGCAAACGAAATAGCGGTCTACGCATTTCTGAAGAACAGGATCGGATTCCTGGAAATGACCGAAGTGATTGAGCGGGTGATGGAGAAAGTCTCATTTATTGAAAAACCCACCCTCAATGATTATTTTGAAAGCGATGGGGAGGCCAGGACCCTTGCTGCCGATATTATAAAATTATAATACATTCAACACGTAAGTGCCTGTGCGCAAATTCAAAGATGGCGTTTGGCCGGACTGTCCCCTGGAGAACTCAGCTATATCCTAAAAAACTATCTTTGCAACCATTTTAAGCGAATCTGAATATAAATCATGATAACATTATTAGCGGTTAACTGGTCAGCTATTGGCGCCAATATCGGCCAGTTTATTTTATCATTCTCTATCCTGATCGTGCTGCACGAGCTTGGGCACTTTCTTACCGCCAAATGGTTTGGATGCCGGGTGGAGAAATTTTACCTGTTTTTCAATCCCTGGTTCAGTCTGTGGAAAAAGAAAATCAAAGACACAGAGTATGGCTTGGGTTGGATACCCCTGGGCGGGTACGTGAAAATATCCGGCATGATCGATGAAAGCATGGATAAAGAGCAATTGAATCAACCTGCGCAACCCTGGGAATTCCGTTCAAAGCCTGCCTGGCAAAGGCTTATCATCATGCTGGCTGGTGTGATCGTCAATTTCGTACTAGCGCTGGTTATTTTTTCGGCGATCCTTTATGTTTGGGGAGAGGAGAAATTGCCCGTGGCAAATCTCAAATACGGGCTGGTCGCAGATTCGCTCGCGAAGAAAGTAGGCATCCAGGATGGTGATCTGATCACCGCAGTGAATGGCGAAGCCCTCAAATACCAGGATGATCTGCCCAGGAAATTATTGCTGAACGAAAAGATAGTCCTCACCGTCAATAGGGAAGGGAAAGATACGCTAATTCATTTTCCACCGGGATTTTTGAAAGAGCTGACAAAAAACCAGCTCAGGAATTTCGTGTCGGTCCGCCTGCCCAACGTTGTGGACTCGGTGGATGCCACAAAGATCCATTATACAGCCGGCGAGCTGAAGCGGGGTGACCGCGTGATCGGGATAGACAGCCTGTCTGTTCCTTTCTATAATGATTACGCCCGGGAGATCAAAAAATACAAGAACCAGGAAGTTACACTTACCGTTCTCAGGAATGGCGCTGACACCGCGAAGGTGGGGGTGAAGCTTGATGAAAACGGCAAAGTGGGTTATATCAACAACGCCCAGCACTACCTGAATTTTGAAAAAAAGCAATATGGTTTCTGGGAGTCTATACCAGCCGGTGTCAAGTTTGGCGTTAATAAACTGGGAGAATATGTAGAAGGGATCAAGCTGTTATTCACGTCCAAAGAGCATGACGTCAATGATAATCTCGGCAGCGTGATCAGCATCGGTAAAACTTTTGGCGGGGTATGGGACTGGCAGCGTTTCTGGATGATGACCGGGCTTTTTTCGATCATACTCGCCTTCATGAACGTATTGCCGATTCCTGCACTTGACGGCGGGCACGCACTATTTACGTTGTATGAGATGATCACCGGGAGAAAACCGGGCGACAAATTCATGGAGTATGCGCAGATGATAGGGATGGTATTTTTATTGGGACTGATGGCATACGCGTTGGGACTGGATATATTCAGGTTGTTCAGATAGACGGGGGTAGCGCGTCGGGAAATATGGATCTCTGGATTGCCCGGAACACCTGCAGGGGTACGAAAAATTTGGTTATGTGAAGATTTTTTATTATTTTTATATATTCCGCTGTTGATAAAGAAACCCGGTTAAACCGTTTTAGATCCTGGTTTTAACCGGTTAAATATGGGGGCGTCTGGTTTTGACAGCATAGGTCTTTGAAAGTGTAAGCATGTCGGGCGTTGGGTAATTAGCCCGTTAATCTGAATACTCAAACTATAAATGGCAATACACAATTTGCCATGGCTGCCTAATCAGTGATTTAGCAGTCATTAGGGCCGCGTCACGTAAGTGGCCCCCGCTTTCAGTGGGGGTGAGCCAGGTTGGTCTGTTACCAAGCTCCGCCGCCGACTCATCAAACCAAATACAGAATGCTGACCGGGAAGGCTGTGACCCGGGCAAAAGAGGCGGTTAACCCCGCCATCCAGCTAAGTTGTGAAAGAGGTTTGTTCCTTTCCTGTTCACGGCTGATCCGGTTTCCGGAAAAAATAAGGGAATAAGCATGTAGAAAGCTTTTGGGGAATATGTTTGGACAGGAGTTCGAATCTCCTCGCCTCCACTTTAAATAATAATACCTGTAGATTTGGCAGGATTGATTACTCTTTGATTTCTAATTTTATGCGCTGAGATCTGTTTTAATTGTTGTGATCTGCGCCTGATAAATACAATCGCTGTTCTGGGAATCCGAAGTTTGATTAACCCTATACATTAAACCTAAAATGCATGATATCGCCGTCTTTCACCAGGTATTCGCGGCCTTCGATCCGCAGCTTACCAGCTTCTTTCACCGCCGCTTCTGATTTATAGGTAATGTAATCCTCATAAGAAATAACCTCGGCTTTGATAAATCCTTTTTCAAAATCAGTATGGATCACGCCTGCACACTGCGGCGCTTTCCAGCCATCGTGAAAAGTCCAGGCCCTCACTTCCTGCACACCGGCAGTAAAATAAGTGTGGAGCCCGAGCAACTTGTATGCCGAGCGTATCAGCCGGTTGAGCGCAGGTTCGCTCATATGGTATTCTTCCATGAACATGGCCTTGTCAGCGGGATCTTCCATCTCGCTGATCTGTGCCTCAATCGAGTTATTCATGATAATCATCTGGGCGTCCTCATTCCGGATGGCTTCCTGCAAAGCTTCCGAGTACTTGTTCCCGGTGTGCATGGATGGTTCGTCCACATTGGCCACGTAAAGAACGGGCTTATCGGTTAGTAAAAAAAGATCAGCCACGACCTCTTTTTCTTCTTTGGTCAGATTCAGGGAGCGAATACTCTTGCCCTGCTCCAGGTGCGCTTTACAAAGGAGCAGGATATCCACTTCAGCCTTTATTTTCGGATCTGATTTAGCCTGTTTTTCTTTTTTCACCAACTGTTTTTCCAGGCTATCCAGGTCTTTCAACTGCAACTCGGTATCGATGATCTCCTTGTCGCTCACGGGATTGATCTCGCCTTCTTCGCGCAACACATTCTCATCTTCAAAACAACGAACCACATGGATGATCGCGTCCACCTCGCGGATATTAGCGAGGAACTTATTTCCTAATCCCTCTCCCTTGCTGGCGCCTTTTACGAGCCCGGCGATATCTACAATTTCAATCTGGGTGGGAACGATACGCTGGGGATTGACCAGCTCCGAGAGTTTCTGCAGCCTTTCATCCGGCACATCCACCAGGCCTACGTTGGGCTCAATGGTACAGAACCTGTAATTGCTGGCCTGTGCCCTGGCGCTGTTGCTCACTGCGTTAAAAAGTGTTGATTTTCCAACGTTGGGTAATCCAACGATACCTGCCCTTAATGCCATACCTACGTCTGAGTTTGCGTAAAATAATACAGACCCGGTTCCTGGGAACGGGTCCAAAAAGCTGCAAAGGTACAATTTCCTTCCCTAAGTTTTGGAATATTGCTTTACCTTTCACCATCGAAAAGCCCGGGAGCCGATTTTGTCAAGTACTCTCCTGGTTTCAACCTGGGTTTTTCCGGATGCCGGCGACTTTGCCCGGCATTATTTGAATGGAAAGGTTTTCGAATCTATAATTTTAGGATATGGTATTAAGCAGGATCTGGGCAGCATTTATTCTGATCGCGTCTTTTGTTGCATTGGGTAAGTTTATATTTGAACCCGGCGAAGAACAGGTGTTCAGCCGGATGGTCACCGGGAAAAGTGGCGATACAACTTTCGTGAAAAATGTTGATTCGGCAGCAATACCTGCAGCCATTCATGCGCAGTTGATCGCCGGCCAGAAAATGGCTACCTGGGATGCAAATACCCTGGTAAAGACAGAGGCCGGATATAAAGTCTTCCACTTACAGGCAGCCAACGGCGTTTTTGAAACGACCAAAGATGCGGTGAACCTGAGCATCAATCTCATTGGGATCATGGCCCTGTTCCTGGGGTTCATGAATATTGCGGAAAAGGCCGGGGGCATCGGGTTTTTATCCAGGATCATCGGCCCATTTTTCTCGAAAATATTTCCGGAAGTGCCCAGAGATCACCCGGCAATGGGGCATATGGTGATGAATTTCTCCGCGAATTTACTCGGCCTCGATAACGCGGCTACACCCTTTGGGATTAAATCGATGGAAAGCCTTCAAACCCTGAACCCAAACAAAGAAAAAGCTACCAATGCACAGGTGATGTTCATGTGCCTGCACGCTTCAGGGCTGACGCTGATACCCACGACTATTATTGCCGACCGGGTAGCTTTGAAATCGCAATACCCCACTGAAGTGTTTATCCCGTTGATGATGGCCACCTTTGCGGCTACTATTGCGGCGCTGACGGTCGTCTCAATCAAACAGAAGATTAATCTTTTTCAGCCGGTCATCCTGGGTTGGATCCTGGGGATCACCCTGCTATTTTCGGGTATCGTGTTGTATGTCCGAACTCTGGACGCAAAAGGGGTCACGCTGTTTTCGAGCAGCCTGAGTAATGGGCTGATTTTGCTGATCTTCCTGGCGATTATTTTGGGAGCCATTTATAAGCGGACGGCCATTTTTGATGATTTTATTGATGGCGCCAAAGAGGGTTTTACAACGGCGATTAAAATTATTCCCTACCTGGTGGGATTATTGGTGGCAATCAGCCTGTTGCGTAACAGTGGCGCCTTTGATTATGTGATGAATGGCGTTAAAATGATTTTTGCAGCCTTTGGCGGCGATACCCGGATTGCTGATGCGCTGCCAACTGCATTGCTAAAGCCGTTCAGCGGCAGTGGTGCACGGGCCATGATGATCGATACATTGAAAGCCAATGGACCGGATTCATTTGTCGGCAACTTGTCATCGGTGTTCCGCGGTGCGGCTGATACAACCTTCTATATCATTGCCGTGTATTTTGGCGCTGTCAATATCAAGAATACCCGCTATTCTGTTGGCGCCATGTTGCTGGCTGATCTGGCCGGTATCGTCACGGCCATTGCCCTGAGTTATGTGTTTTTTGCGTGATGGTGCACAAAAAAATGCGGGGCACTCCCGCATTTAAACACTAAGCTGGTTAACTGTTTAAGGTATATCCCACCAAACTGGTTTATTGTGGTAAGTCCCTTTGGAAGCATCTGTATCCGCTATGAATATTTGCTGGAAAGTTCCGCGTAGTACCAGAAAAAAATAATCGCCGAGTAATCACTACCCGGCGATTAGTCGCGATTTTCCACCCCGCACTTTGAATCTTGTGTGGCTGGATCAATAAAAATTTATTTCTTCAGATATCCGTAATATTCGTCATTCGTTGCGCAGTCCCACCAAACCGGCATACTCCAAATGTTGGGATCAGCGGCGTGCGGGTTGACAGCCAGCGCGCTGGCGGAGTTGTAGTTCAGTTCAAGCGTTGCGGGCAGCATCCACCTGCGCGGCCAATACCTCGGGTCGGTTCTGGAAGTACCTGTGTACAGCGCGTTTCCTGCAAATAAAGGTCCGCGGTCGAAGCCGGGATAAACAACGCCAAAACTACCGATATTACCTGCACTGAAATTAAGCCGGCGCATGTCGTTCCAGTTTTCAATGCTGCAACCCATGGCAATATATTTTTGTAACATAATATCAGACATGGTCAACGCCCCGGCGCTTTGGCAAACGGCATTGCTTTGAAGATATGCATTTATCGCAGTTTGGTCCATAGGCCACATGTCAGGATTATTATATCCGCCCGCCTTCCATTGTGTGAGTTTGGTCTGCATCATATTCAGATGAGCCTGGATACCTGCCTGATAAGCTGCGAACGCATTTCCTGCATCACCCTTTCTCAGGTAAGTTTCAGCTTTGACAAAACACATTTCATGATAGGTTAGAATTTCCTGGTCGGACACAGGGCGAATTTGGAAAGAACCTGTTGATGCCACCACACCTGCAGTTGCCGCGGGAATGGATATATACCAGTTCAGATCTGTGGCGCTATTGACGCCTGTAATGCCCGTGGCCATTGAGTTACTGCGCAGATTTACATAGGCCGTATCACCCGAGAAAACGTAGTTCGTGTTGTTAATGTAGATGGAGCCGGCTTTGTAGGTAACTGTAACGTCATTTCCATTCACAGTGAAAATTTTTCCAGCCTGCGTTTGCGCAGCGATAAAATTGTTGCGGTCAGTTGCATCGGCGATTGTATATTTTATTTTGGTATCTGTAGCTGCATAAGCAGGGTTTGCAATGGATGTGCCGCTACCTCCTTTTAACAGTCTGGTCGCGGGCCCATAAGAGTCCACGCCGATGGATCGATTCCATGTGTAAGATGCCACCTTTCCACTTGCATCCAGTTGAATATTTACCATGGCCGCGGGTACAATTTTACTCATCCGTGGGTCAGTAACTCCGGATCCCCGCAAGTTGGTCAGCAAGTTATAATAATATTGTGAAATACGTTGATTGCTTCCGTAGCCCGCATAATTCCAGTTGCCATTGGTTACTACGGGATCGCCCAGCAGATAATCTGTCACCGTACTATTATTGTAGCCCGGGCCGATCATATTGTCGGCATTTGACTGTGGACCTTTCGATAAAAAGTAAAGTACAGAATCCGCGTTAAACAAATCCGATTTCTTAGACAATTTCAACATATATCGGGCTTTGAGGCCATAACAAAATTTTACCCATTTACTAACGTCCCCGTTACCCCATAAATCGCCAAGCGTAAAAGCAGGCGCCTGGGCGTTCTGCACCTGGCCAAACAAACTGATGGCCTCGTTCAGTTTGGAGATACATCCGTTGTAAATCGTCTTCCCGTCATCATAAGCCGGGCTGGGTTTTCCCGATATAGCTTCTGTGTAGGGCATTTCACCATACACATCCAGCATTTGCATAAAACCCAGTGCGTGGAATACATCAGCCGCAGCCATATAATGGTAAGCACCTTTCTGTTTGGCGGAATTATATAAATCGTTCAGATTGGGCGCAACTTCGATGAAAAAGGTTTGATAGGGAGTTATATTTCCCCCGGTCGCTGTCCAGGTTGTGCTTAACGCGTTATTATTTCCGTTATTGCTATACAGGACTCCGGCTACAAGTGAGGTCCGAAAATTGGCAACACCTGATGTGTATTGATAGAAATGCTGAATCCACGGGAGCCTGTTTTGTACAAGCACGCTTGCGTTGTTCGGATTGTCAGGATCCGTATTTACATCCAGCCATTTTTTGCACGAAACCGAACTTAATACAAGAATACTGCCGAACAATATATATTTAATATGTTTCATGTGATTATTTTTATTTTTATTGTTTGTCGCGAGATCGTTCGTTTGCGGGTAAATGTTGAAGACAGTTCTAAAATGTTACGTTTATCCCGAATGTGAAACTGGCTACTGCAGGTACGCCCAGGTAGTCGATACCTGTAGATCCCGAACCTCCGGTCCCGCCCGCGGCACTTACCTCCGGATCCATGCCCTTATAGTTTGTCCAGGTGAACAAGTTGTTGCCGATGGCCGTTGCCGTCAGCCCTTTGATCACGTTATGGCTTCTGAACATTCCGGTAAAGTCATAGGTAAGGGACAGGGAAC
Organism: Niabella sp. CPT15-335-S11; assembly: GCF_058792415.1. Lineage (NCBI taxonomy): Bacteria > Pseudomonadati > Bacteroidota > Chitinophagia > Chitinophagales > Chitinophagaceae > Niabella > Niabella sp. CPT15-335-S11. The sequence goes on along the minus strand of NZ_JBYTEI010000002.1, from coordinate 698,644 downwards.
GAAGCTTCAGCCAATTGACCGATGTGATGAAATTATAGGAATTGGCTGCATAATTTGCCCAATACTGCTGGATCAGATTCCTGCCGGAATAATTTACGCCTTTAATGGTGTAGGTCTCATTTGCGTTGTACGTTTGATTAAAATCTGCCCCCGTCAGACTGTTTACACCCGTAACCGTAACTGATTGCCGGTTGTTCAGCAAGGTTCTGTTGCTTAGCCCGTTGACGACCATTGAATACTCTGTACCGTTGTATACATCGCCGCCTTTCCGTACGTCGAGAAGAAATGACAACAGGAATTTTTTATACCGCAGGGTATTGTTAATACCTCCAATGAAATCGGGTTCGCGATTGCCGACAATAGCTGCATTAGTTCCTGTAAAGAATTTATATAATCCTGTATTGGGATCAACCTGGTAGCGGCCATTTGGTATTTCTTTCTTGTCGGCATCCAGCTCGCGCGCATAGCGGGTTCCAGTCATGCCCAGAAAGTAACCGCCATTCGGTATAGATGCCGCCTTCACGGTGCCGAATTGGGCGTCCGTAGGATAAAAATAGGCCACACCGCGGAGAAAATCTCCCAGCCTGCCTCTGTTATATGAAAAGTTCACCAGTACGTCCCAACTGAAGTCGCTTTGTACAATTGGTTTGCCGGAAAGCGCTATTTCCATTCCTTTGTTGATCACAGATCCTGAGTTGATTGAAGTGAATATATAACCACTTGCGTTTGACAAACGTGGCTGCGCTATCTGGTTTTGCGTTTGCGTATGATAGTACGTGTAATCCAGGCCGAGGCGACCTTTCAGGAACCTGAATTCTCCCCCGATCTCCCAGGAGTTTTGAATCTCGGGTTTCAGGCTGGCATTACCACTCGTGTACTGATTGCCGATTCCGGTAAAAGGGCCTATGACAATAGGGCTATTCACATAAGTAAGCGTGGCGTAAGCGTTTGCGTCTTTACCCACCTGCGCCCAGCTTGACCGGATCTTACCAAAGGAAAGGATGTCGTTCTTAGGTAATAATTCGGTGAATACAAAAGAACCACTTATGGATGGATAAAAATAGGAATTGTTCTCTATGGGCAGCGTAGACGACCAGTCATTGCGGCCTGTAGCAGTAAGATAAGCGATGTTTTTATAGGACACGCCTAATTCTCCATAGGAACCAACCAAACGTTTTTTCGTTGTCCCATCTTTAAAAAACTGGTTCCCTGGTGCTATGTTGCTAAAGCTGATCGTGCCTGCTGTTACAAAGTTGTACCCCCAATGGTTTTGATTGATTGATTTTGTATCCTCTGAGGTGGTCCCCAGCATCAAGTGCGTATCAAAATCGCCAAAGGCCTTGTGAAAATTAGTCATCACCGTAGTTGTGATATAAGTATAATCATATAGGTCTTTACTTAGCCTTCCATTTTGGTACATGATGCTGACAGCCGATCCCGGCGAGATAAAGGTGTAATCGTTTGTGCTGTATTGGTCATATCCCAACCGGGCGGTAATATCCCACCAATTGGTTACCCGATAATTGCCGGCCAGACCTCCGGTAATACGCCTGGTCTCTGAAGTTAGCTTGTTTTGATTAATGATCCAGTAAGGATTGTCTATATCATTTTCCAACGGAATAGTGCCGCCGAATTTGCGGTACTGTGTTCCATCCAGGTTGATGTATTTCCTCATATCGAATGTCTGGGGCCACGCATAAACTGCAGCCATAGCTCCGTTGCCTCCGCCGCCCCACAAGCCGGCAGTTGTCAGTGTTTTGTTGGTTTTGGCAATCGAGTATGCAACATTTGCGTCCAGTGTCAGATGCCCGTATTTCTGTTGACCATTAAACCGGAAAGTGGTTTTGTCGTATCCGGTATTTGGAATGATCCCTTTTTGGTCATAGTTCGATCCGGATAAATAAAAGGTACTGTTTTTTGTCCCGCCGGATACGTTTACATTGTTATCATACACCATGCCTTGTTGAAAGAAGGTTCCGATATTATCGTATAAAGTATCTGCGGATGTAATTTCCTTGCCCCACGAGCTGTAGGTTATATCGTTGAAGACGCCGTTGGTGGCGTAAGACCCCGGGCCAAATACTCTCTGAACCTGGGGCAGTTTGTTGGCCCATGACGTACTTGTCCTGCTGTTCACGTCAACCCTTACCGTTCCCGCAGCACCTTTTTTTGTGGTAATAATCACGACACCGTCAGCGGCCCGCGATCCATACAAAGCCGCTGCAGCGGCGCCTTTCAGGACAGAAAGGCTCTCAATGTCTTCCGGGTTGATGTCCATAATACGATTTGAATAGCTTGTATTGCTGCGCGACAATCCATCAGTTCCGGTATTCCCGGTAACGGTAGTTGAGTTATCGTAAATAACGCCGTCTACAACAAATAATGGCTGATTTTGTCGTCCATCTGATGTAGAATTTCCCCCGCGGATTGTGATCGACGCCCCCGCGCCGGCAGCTCCGCTGAATTGTGTAATATTCACTCCCGGAACCTTACCGGCAAGAGAATTTACTACATTGGTGTTTTTGTTTTTCATCAATTCCTGCGCACTCAAATCAGACACCGAATAACCCAAAGCCTTTCGCTCTTTCCTAATACCCAGCGCCGTGACTACCACCTCGCTCATGGTCTCTCCCGTCCCGGATTCCAGGATGATGTCCAGGGTGTTACTGGTTACGGCTATGTCTGTGGTTTTGTAGCCAACCGCCGAGATGCTGAGCCTGGCGGCGTTGCCGGTTACTGTGATCGTAAATGCTCCGTTGTCTGTGGCTTCGGTTATGTTTTGGGTTCCTACCTGCTGAATGGTAGCATTGGGAATTATCTCACCGAGCCTATTCTTTACGGTGCCCGAGATCGTTCTGGTCTGTGCCTTTGCAGTCATGCTGAGCATAGAAAACACGAGTAGCGCGAGAGTGAAGCAAACTAGTTTTCGCATACTTTTTGTTTTAATTAATTTGAACCTGATGTTAATGGATTCTGCAACCTGTTATGACTTTTCAATGAACAAGGCATGGAATTCACCTAAAGTTATAGCTATTCCGTCAAAAAAAAAACATCCCAAAAAAAATAGTGATGACCGGTAAATGGAGCCGCCTGTTTCTGTCATAACCCAATGTGGGTGACGACCAGAATGAACAGACTTCTGCAGAATTTGCTTTCCAAGGATTATTATTTTTAGATTTGCAGGATAAATAAGGCAGATGCGAACAGTTATTACAAATGGAAAAATATTTACGGGCGAGGAAATTATTACATCCGGAAATATCCTGGTGGAGAACGGCAAGATAGTCGGGGTGACCAGGGAAACATTTCCCGATGCCCATCAAGTGGATATTAATGGCATGAATATTTCACCGGGATGGATTGACATTCAGATAAACGGAGGGTATGAACATTATTTCTCGCATACTCCCGACGTATCCTCATTGCAGGATATCTACACGGCATGCCGGGACTTTGCCACACCTTATTTCCTGGTTACGCTCATTTCTTCTCCACATGAGACGATCTTAAGGGCTATTGAGGCAACCAGAGAATTTATGAAAGATCATCCGGGTATTCTGGGGATGCACCTCGAGGGGCCATTCATCAATCGGGATAAGCATGGCGCCCATAGCCGTGCGGTGATCAGGAACCCAAAGGATGAAGAGTTGCTTGAGATTATTGAGAAGGGTAGGGGAGTCATAAAAATGATAACCGTAGCACCTGAATGTCTGAGTGAGCAACAGTTGAATTGGTTGTTGGAAAGCGGTATGGTCGTTTCCGCGGGGCACAGTATGATGAATTATGACGAAGCGCAGGAGGCATTTTCAAAGGGTGTGAGACTGATCACCCATTTATATAATGCGATGACACCGATGGGTCACCGGGAATGCGGGATGACTGGTGCAATTTTTGACAACGATGCTGTGTATGCGCCAATTATTCTGGACGGCGGACATTGTCACTATGCCGCGGCCCGGGTAGCTTATCGGCAGAAGACTGATAAGCTCATTTTGTTGACCGACTCATCATTCCTTGGCCGTCGAAAGCCCCGGTTCAATTGGGAGGGACTCGATATTGAAATGGTAAACGGATATTATCGGAACAGGGAAGGACAACTTGCGGGAGCTGCCATATCCATTCCCGAAGCAGTAAAAAATGCGAAAGAGCACTTGAATATTTCCTTGCAGGAAGCCGTTGAAATGGCCAGCAGCCGCGTAGCCCGGGCTATAGGTATGCAAGACGAAATCGGATTTATTAAACCCGGCTATCCGGCTACATTCACGCTGTTTGATGATGGACTGGAAGATGTGAAGTTGTTGGAATACTGAAGAAGAGATATCAGACACTAGATATTAAATGTTAGATATATTTTATTATTTAATATCTGTATAGGTCCGTTGTTAAAGTTTACAAATACTAAGCAAAGGTTGAAATTTATGAATTATTGACAAAAGCGATATATTTCATTCGTAATTCGTAATTTGTAATTCAATGGCTTCCAGCTTGTAATTTTCCTGTGCTGCCGTTTCGATTTCTTCTGCAACCAAATTTCTCAGGAGCGTTCCAGCGTTCGGGTTCCCGGGCCCCTGCAGTAATTTCTTCTTAGGAGTACGGAGGATACCTTCTTCACTGATGACAGCCCAGGAAATTTTGGTACCACCCAGATCTATCGCAAGCATTTGTTTCATAACATTTTACTGCTCTTTCTAAAAACAGCCGCCTCCGGGGAGGCAGCTGTTTTAAAACGTTTCAAAATAAAATTACCAGCCTTTTGTCTGCGTCAGCGTATAACCCCTCTCCTTATATTCATTAATCTGCTGCGTTCCAACCGGTGCCAGATAATTCTTGTCACTGAACGACTGCCGGTTGGCGGCGGATTCTACCATCCAATAACCGACCATCGCATTTTGATTCGAGCCATTCCAGGTAACAATGGTGCCGTCGGCAGTTTTAACCCGTATTTTGTTTTTCATGGAAGCTGTCAGGTAGCTGGGAATTTCGTTCGGCATATCTACCCAGGGCCCCATTACATAATCCGGCTTCCGGCTGAAGTCCATATAATAAAGTTTTTTCCAACGCTTCAGATCGAGCAGCCTGGTGTGCTCGTAGAAAAACTCCATTCTCCTCTCGCGCCGGATTTCCCAGATGATTGCAGGTACATCAGCGTCCCTGTCCGGATCTTCGGGGAGCGCGCCGAGCATCAGCGGTGCACTCTTCTTAACGCCTTTTGCTGCGGCTGCTGCATCAAGGGGGCGACTGCGAATAGCATTGATCGACTTATCAAGATCAGCTTGCGTTATGGCGGGGCCGCTGTAATAATTTTCCAATTCAGCTTTTGCCTCAATCCAGTTCAGCACGACTTCTGCCAGCCTCATAACCGGTGCGTCACTGGTGTTAGTATTACTTCCCCAGGCTGCGGGATAAGTTTTGCCGATATAAGTGATAGCCTCACGGGACGCGTGTTTGAATGAATAAAGCAAAGTTGACGAGGTCGCGCGGGTGAAATCTATAAAACTGGCTTCAAACCTGGGGTCCCGGGTTTTAACCAGATCGGCAATGGTGAAGCTGCCGGCATTTGGTAAGGCAGATTTTTGCCAGGTTTTTCCATCGTTCAAAATAAAGGATTTAATCAGATCCAGGTTGGCGCCATTCTGTTCTTCAGTTCCATTTGAATAGGATCCGATATGATGGGTCACGGACTGTGCAGCGTCATAGGCCCGGTACATCAGCACTTCAGGATTTCCTGCAAGGTTTTCTGATGAAAAGAGGGCTTTGAAGTCGCTCTTAAAACTATATTTGTTACTATTTATCACAATTCCCGCCGCCTCAACGGCAAACTCCAGGTATTTCTTAGCGCGCGCCGCATCCAGGTTGTGATAATGCTCGAACGTGCCTTCGAATAACATAAAGCTTGAAATGAAAGCAGCAGCAATATATTTATTCAGATATTGCGGCCCATCACTCTCGCGAATATTCGCCAGTACATATTTAAAATCATCATAAACTTTGTCCATCACAACACCTCTTGGGTCCCGGTCCTTGTATAGAGTATCCAGTTCATTTTCCTTAACCACACGTCCGAAATAGGGAACATCTCCAAATACACTAACCAGTCGCGAATATTCAAAGCCTCTGAAGAACCTGGCCACAGCGGTCCAGTGTTTATATGCATCGGCAGATATTTTTGGTTTTGCAACGCTGTCCAGCCGGTTCAGGAAAATATTTGCTTTTCGAACCCAGGCAAAATCCCAAGTGGGCCCAGAATATTGCTGCAACCAGGCCGCCGTCTCAGAAGTGGACCCCCGGGAGGAAGGAATGTTGCTTTCAAAGTTTGCCTGGACGTTCCTGCTGGTGATATCATCGCTGAATGTGTATCCCCTAACCGGAGTATAATCAGTTCCCCAGGAAGAATTGTAACCCACGAAATAGTTGGTGTAGAAACCATTGGCAAACATCCGGATATCATCTTCATTTCTCCAGAATTTTGAGCCATTGTCGATGTAGTCCGTTTGTGGAGGCCTGTCCAGCAGATTCTTATTACAGGAAACGAAAATCAGGCAGGCTATTCCAAGACCACTTATACATATTAGACGTTTCATTTGATATACTTTTAAAAGGTTAATTGAAGGCCAACGGAGATGGCTTTAAAAGCAGGGATCCCTGCACCGGTCCGCCCCAGGTTATAGTTACTTGAGTTCCACATGGAGTAACCACTGATGCTTTCAGGATCAATTGGGAGACCCCGGAGATGATCCCAGGTCAGGAAGTTTTCGAGTGCGCCATAAACCCTCAGCGATGTAAGTTTCACCTTATTCATAACAGAACCGGGAAGCGTATAACCTACGGTCAGGTTCTTTAGTCTTAAGTAAGCCATATTCAACAGGTATCGGTCTTGCACCTGCAAATTGTTGGCAGCATTACTGCCCCCGTTACTGTAAGCTGCCGGATAAAAAGCGTTGGTGTTATCGGGCCGCCAGTAATCATCGGCGAAGGTTGAAGGCATAGCGCCATCGGCGGCATTATATCCAGGAATTGCCAGGGATCCGTTGCCCCATAACTGCCTTTTGCCTACGCCCTGAAAGAACACGCTGAAATCAAAACCCTTGTAATCGGCCCCCAGCCGGGCGCCGTATTCGTATCTGGGTGTGGAATTGCCAATCACTTCCAGGTCACCATGATTGGAAAGTGATGCGTCCCCGTTATCGATCACGCCATCACCGTTTACGTCTTTAAATTTGACATCACCAGGGCCGAAGAAGAATGTGGAGTAATTCTGCAGAAAAACCTGGTACACGGGTTTCTGCCCGTTTACAGATTTCAGTTTGTATGCTTTCTTACCCGCGTATTTGCTAGAATTATCAGGAAGGTCTGCGGCCGTCAGTGTGATCAACTGTGGCTTACCGTTGCCATCCAGCTCGAAGTCTCCCATCTGGTAAAGCCGATCGGTGCGGTAACCCCAGATTTCGCCAATATCCTTGCCGTTATAGTTGGCATTCACAAGCTGGGAACTTCCGTATTTATTTATGCGGGTTGTTGCATCGGAAAGGTTGCCTTTAAAGTTGATACCCAGCCCGTTTTCAAACCGGTGGTTATAATCAATGGTCAGTTCCCATCCCTTGGTCTCCAACGAACCAAAATTGCCCTGTGGCGCTCCCACGCCGAAAGTCAGCGGGATACCTTCCAGGGGAACGATCATGTTATTGGTGTTTCTCTTGAAGACGTCAACAGAAATGTTCAGGCTGTTTTTCAACAGTCCCAGGTCAAGTCCAAAGTTGGTCGTTTGGATATCCTGCCAGGTTATATTCCTCTCAATGGCTGAGGGGGTACCCACATAAGGCACTTTCTGTCCGTTAGCTCCAATCCAGGTTGACAGTCCGCTTCCCATCACAGGCAGGTAGAGGGAATTTGGGACGGTCTGGTCCCCGATGGATCCCCAGGAACCTCTTAGTTTAAGGAAACTGATCACATTTTTAGTTGCATCCATGAATGGTTCTTCAGTAAGTACCCATCCGGCCGAGAATGAGGGATACCATCTCCACCAAAGGTTGGATGGAAATTTGGATGAACCGTCATAGCGTAAGTTCCCTTCGAGGAGATATTTGTTCTTATACGCGTAGTTAACCCGACCGAAATAACCCAACTGAGCTTCCCAGTATTTGTCGCCGTCTACAGATGGTGGCGCGCCAACTGCAAAATTGAATTGAGGATTCGTGATATCCGTTAGCTGATTTACCTGTTGCGATTGCCATTCCGTGGTAGCGGCAACCCGGTTGATCCCCAGCATAAATTTGAAGTGATTGTTGTCATCCAAATTCAGGTTGTAGGTTGTATACGCGTTGATGGTGCTGCTATAAAAGTTAGACACGCGCCGGTATATATGATCCGGGTTAGAACCCAGAGATGTGTACGTATCATATGAAAGATCAAACGCGCGAATTGCGCCGGGTGCGGTACTGGCCACAACGGCTCCGGTGCTGTCGACGTAAACAGGCTGGCCACTGGCATCAAACCGGGCTTTTGGGGCAACCCAGGAGTTCCTGGCCGTATATCTTGTACCGGGCCGTTTCCACATTTCTTCCTGGTTGGAGAATGTATAATCAAAATCCAGTTTCCAGTCTTTCGTGAAATTAAGCGTAGTTCCCAGGCTGATGTTCAGATAGTTCTGAAGGATGTTGGCTGTATTTGCAGCAGCAGCTTCACTCCAGGGGCTGCGGATCGGATCTCCGTTTTGATCAAGACCAAAAGGGTAGACCGGCGACCACCGGTACAGGTATAGCCAGGGGTCAGCGGTTGAGGAGGCTGTTACATACGGATATTCTTTATTTCTTCTGGAAAATATGGCGCCGCCCCTTACGGTAACTAATTTACTGATTTCGCTGGTAGCTTTTAGCGAAGCGTTATAGCGGGTGAACTGATCTTTTTTTGCCGGTTTCATCATGCCGCTTTGATCCAGGTAGCCGAGGCCAATATTAAAGGATGTTTTTCCTACAGTCTGTCCGATTGACAGATCGTGCTGTTGCGTTGGCGCCCATTCTTTTACCATATAGTCAAAGGGGTCATAGGTCCTGACACCCATTTTTTGGTTGTTAGCGCCCTGTACATACCAGTCTCTTCCGAATACCGTAGGGTCATTGGGACCGATGGTTCCGCCGTATTTCTTTTTCCACTCCACGGCTTTCAGGTAACTGTTCCTGTCGGCATAATAAAATGCACCCGTTGGTGAAAATTGACCGACGCGTTCGGCCGCGTCTACAGAATACCTGAGAGCGTTCACATCAGCCATATGCAAATCTTTCCATACATTTTGCCAGGAAAAATTGTTTGAGTAGGTAATCTGGGCCTTTCCCGTAGTAGATCCCTTTTTTGTCGTAATCAGCAAAACACCAAACGAAGCTTTTGCCCCATAGATAGATGAAGCGGCTGCGTCTTTAAGCACGGTGATGGATGCAACATCATTGGGATTTACGACCTGAATACTGGGAATTTCAACGTTGTCCAGCAGGATCAGCGGGGCAGCGCCGCCTCTGAAGGAGCCCATTTGTCCCCTGATCTTCAGGATGGGATCTGATCCAACCTCACCGCTTGGGATGGTTACGCTCAGACCGGATGCTGCACCCTGCAGCCCGCGCCCCACGTCGGCTATGGGCCTTCCGGTAAGCGCTTTCTTTACGTCCACCGTTGAAACGGCTCCAGTCAGATTCCCTCTTCTTTGTGTACCATAGCCCACGACGACCACTTCGTCAAGCTGTGATTTCTCCATAGATCTCACCAGAGTAATAGTAATATTCCTGTTGTTGACAACTGGCAGCGATTGGGTTATGTATCCCACATAACTGATCTCCAGGGTTTCTCCAACCGAGGCCTGAATAGTGAAACTACCGTCATTCCCGGTCATAACCGCCCGTTGGGTTCCTTTAACTGAAACCGTAACACCCGCGAGGGACAATCCGTCTTCAGACGCGACTGACCCGTGAATCTGGTAGGTTTGTGCAACCAGGTGGATCGACCAGAGTGTTGTGATTGCGACAGTAAACAATCGTAATAACATCAATCTTTTCATCTTTTTAATTTTTATTTGGGACTATATAATCTGGACACCCGCGTCCGCAAAAGGCCGGAGTTTTGGGTGATCAGGATCTAGTTCTGTGACCAGGTAATCAATCTTTTTTAACGCACATACCTGCAACGGCTGGTAAGTCTGCAGCTTTTCCGAAATAGCTACACAGGCAACTTTCGTGGCGGATTCCACCATGGCCTTTTTGACCTGCACTACGTCCAGATCGTTATCAGTCAGACCATGTGTAATATCGATGGCATTGGTGCCCAGCAAACACAAGTCGGCGTTCACACGGTGTATTTTTTCAATGGCCTCCGCCCCGACCGTTATTTTTGAATCTTTTGATAGCCTGTCACCAATAACCACCACATTCAGGTTAGGATGTACCAGGCAGGCATTCAAAATCGGGATACTACCGGTGATCAGCGTTGCTTTTCTGCGCAGGGGGATAGAACGCACAATTTCAAGAATAGTGGTACCCCCCGTGGTCATTAAGAACATATCATCTTTGATCAAATGAATCGCTTTTCGCGCTATTTCTTTTTTGAATGGCTGGGAATACACATTGACAGGAGAAAATTGTACATCATTGAAAGAAGTGGATAAGGCGCCGCCGTGCACCTTAATGAGTTTGCCGGCATCGGCTAATTCCTGCAGATCCCGCCGGATCGTGTCCTCCGAAACACCTATTTCCGCACATAGATCATTACTTAATACTTTGTTGTGAAGATTAAGGCTGTGAAGAATAATTGCTTGTCGTTCTTTCTTTAGCAAGGGTCGCTGGTTTTGTTAATCTATTCCTAAAGATAAAAGCAAAACTCGCAGAAACCTGCAAAAAGCTGAAAAATTTCGCAAATGTGGATAACTTTTTATTGCAGAAACTGGCAAATGTGAAGCGCTACCCTGTGGTGGCGTTTTGTCAGCGCCTGCTCACCGCAGCAGTTCCGGCTCATTCAAAAATATCAAATTTGGATTTAGGTCGAAGGGCCTCAAGCCATTTAAACCCTTCCAATCGCATTTCGGCGGGTCTCTTTTTCCGGATTGGATAAATGGTCCCCTTTACATTACTTCTGAAGATCACTTTTTTCAGCGCACGGTCGTGGATATAGGCGTCAATGATATCGGAAGTCGATTGATTGATACCGGAATAAGCGCTGTCTTCATCCTGCAAAAAGTAAATACTTTCTGCGGATCCCTTTGCCCTGACTGAATCCAGGGAACCGTTGGTAAAGTAGCCGTCCATACGACTGGATTTGATCTGGTTATACGCCTCTTTTTCAAGGTGATTAACCATCATCGCATTATTAATGGCTTCAAACCATTTTGGTTGCTTATTGCTGGTATGCAAATAAAGTGTGTCACCGGTGATCTGACTCTCTTTTCCCCAGACAACCGGATTGTGAAAGAACCGGAACACCGAGTCTTTGAACGAATAGAACAGACTGTCCGATACAGCCTGTACAGAATCTGAATAGATCTTCACATGGTGAAAAGCCTCAAAATAACGGTTGGTGCTGTCATTATCAGCTGTTTTTTCAGGTTTTGTCTCCGCAGCAGTTTTCCCAACAAGAGGGAGGGAGTCAACGGGGGCAGCCCGCGATTCGCCGGCTTTTTCTGCAGGAGGCGTAATTAGCGCAGGTTTCCTGCCGGTCCGGACGACCTTCCGGTTATCAGGTTGCGGTGCTTGCTTGGGCTCTGCAGGTTTTCTGCCGGCCCTGACGACCTCGCGGTTTTCAGTTTGTGGCGCCTGCTTAGGCACGGCAGGTTTCCTGACCGTACTGTCAGGCATAGCCATCGCCGGCTTCTTCGCCAGCAGGCTGTCGCCCGGTTCCGGTTTCAGTTTGGCAGCCGCCAAAAGGCTGTCATTACCTGCGCTTTTTCCGTGGGCCTGGGTGCCAAGGCTATCGGAATTGAACGCATTAGAAAGTGAGTCGGACTTATGTACTGGCTGCGGTACATAAAGGTCTGTAAGCTTAGCACTGAAAAGGGTATCCGCACTCACATAAATAGAGTCATTATCCTGCTTGATGATCATGACCGGCTTTTGTGTTGCCAGCAAAGCCTCGGAGTGCCGGTCCTGGTAAATTAGGTTCCCAATGACAATAGTGCCTCTCGTGGAATCCACCACGATCGCATTTCCTTCAGCTCTCGCTATATCGGTGGTCAGCTTTACATTGTCAGCGAAAAGTGTTGTCTTATTGTTGTCATTGATAAAGGGTCGCTGCGAGAATTCAGCATCCCCTGTTCTCAGGTTGTAAAAACCTTCGCGTGTCTTAATGGTACGGTTAGCACTGTCCCGGATGTTCGTGGGGGAGATGAAGCTGGCTATCTGCCGATCGGTATTGTACATCAGTGAATCCGCCGTTATATGATACGCGGGGTCCTCCACAACTACGTCCCGCTTGAAATAAGCATCCTTGATATCGCTATAGTAAAATCCTTCCTTACTGGTGATCACCGTTTTCTTATTGACCAGCTTTCCACCCTTATCATAGGTGGCAATTTTTCTGCCCATATTGTACTCCAGGCTGGGTGTGGTCAGGACTGCCTTGCCATCCGTCAGCTTTACATTCCCGTCCAGAAATGCTATCTGGCGGTCTGTCAGATACCTGAGGTGGTCGGAATAAATGTTTGTCGTATCGGAATCGTTGATATGCACTTTGCCCCAGGCTTCAAAAGTTTTTGCCGCATCATTCTTCACGCACCTGTCGCATTTAAAAATGGTCTTACCCTGCTTGAGGATCACGTTTCCTTCCAGGATGAAAAGGACCACACTGTCCTTGCCCTTTTGCATTGTTGTTACATCAGCATGCTGTACGATGACGGTGTCAACGCCCTGTGCCGCTGCCTTGTTAAACAGCGCACAGATCACCAGGAATCCAATCAGGAGTTTCCGGAGCGAAATAATATGATGCCGCAGATTCGCTTTCACTTCGCCGTTGTATCTTTTTTAGCTGGCGCTGTCAGTTCGCCGGATTTATTCTTTTTTCCGAATACCGATATATTTACGTATCTTTTAGGATGAACGCGGATATCATCCATGAGTATCTCTGCACTCAGCATCACGTCATTCATTTTTTTATAGAGATGGCGGTCGTTCATCAATGCACCCAGACTACCATTGGGGCTCGACATTTTATGAACGACCTGTCTCAATTCAGAAAGGGTCAGATTGAGTGAATCAACCGTTCGTTGAAGTTTGAGACCGGCAAGGTCTTCGGAAAATGAATTTGCGTTGTGCAGGACACCTTCGATCTGGCTGTTCTGATTTTTCAGGTTTTCGGAAACGGCATTCAGGTTGCTCAGGGTGCCTGCAAGTGGTCCCTGTATGGATGCCAGGAGGGCATTCAGCGCAGCGGTAGATTGATTGAGGTTTGCGATCGTGTGTTGCAGGTTACGTTTTGTGGCGTCGTCCAGCGTATTGTTGACATTTGTCAGTAACAAATTCAGCGAATCGGCAACATTCCTGACTTTTCCCATCAGGGGTTTGGCCTCTGAGCTCAGATCCGTCAGCAGTCCTTCCTCAACCCTTGTGGGAATCCGGTCGCCGCTTTTCAGAAACTTGGTCGAATTCCCTTTTTCAATCACAATATTTGAGGCGCCGAGGAGGCTGGAGGAAATATAGGCTACAGAATTATTTGGGATGTTCACCGGCTGCGTAAGACTGAGGGTTACCTTGATATCGTTCACATTCTCATCTGCAGGCTCGATTTGATAAACGGTACCGACTGTAAGGCCCTTTAGTTTTACGAAATTGGACTTTTCTAATCCCCCAACCGATTTGAAAATGGCGTATATTTTCGGACTCCGGTTAAGGACATCCTTACCTTTTAAGAACTTGAAACCTAAAATCAGTGCAATAAGTGCCACCAGGGCCAACATGCCAACTTTAAGTTCTTTAGATATTTTCATACAGTTGAATTAAATTCTCATAAACGGGGGAACAGAATAAGGGAAATATCAGGAATTCCGTGGTTCATCGGATCAGTCGGAAATCTTTTGCCGCAGGTTCATTTTTACGCGGGCAAAATACTCAATAATTCCGATATATCGGTCAGCGCCACGGAATTGTGAAATTTTTTAGACTTCGGATACATTCAATTCTTCGTAACCGGGAATGGGACCATCGCGCTGCTGGGATTAGCATTTTTATCGATATATAATTTTACTGCCCTTACAATCCCGTTGACGATGGCCTGCTGGCCATTTTCGCTCATCAGGTAGGCTTCTTCTTCTTTGTTACTGATAAAGCCCATCTCTATCAATACACTGGGCATTCCCGTAGCCTGCAGGACCCAGATACCTTTATGGTTCCTTTGTTGTACGCCCCTGCTGTTCCTTCCATCTGAGATAAATTCCTTCTCCACAAGGTTAGCCAGTAAATAACTTTTCCTGAAATAATGTTGCGCATAGATCAGCATCCTCGCTTTTTCTGCGGGGTCATTGGGATCCGGCAGTTTCAGTTCTTCATTGGGATCGGTTTCCTCGTTGTAGTAATCTTCATTGTTTTTCACCGAAGAGACTTTTTGTTCATTTTTGCCAACAGCCCAGATATAGGTTTCTGTGCCCTGTGTAGTATTTTCTACCCATACGTCTTCGTACTTGTGGACGTAATAGGTGTGCTTAACTCTCTTTCTACCTTTCTTCACGTATTTGGTTCTTGGTTCTGAACCAATGACCCTTTTCGTATACCAGCCGCCGGGGCGACGCCCCGCAGCGTTGCAGTGCAGGGAAATAAAAAGATCTCCACCCACGCGGTTGGCGAAATCTGCCCGGTACCGGTTTGCGGCAACTGAGTTCGTGTTATTGCCCGGAAGCGCCCAGGTAGTCCGGGTTTCCATGATCCTGCGATCGGGAAACGCTTCACGCAATGCTTTTGCCAGTTTCACGCTTACCGACAGGTTGATTGCAGCTTCCGTCGTGACCAACCCTCTGGCGCCAACGTCGCTTCCCCCGTGTCCGGCATCGACAATGATCGTTTTTATATTTCGCCCGGCAGTTTGGGCAGTTACAGATATTGAACCGGCTAGTATGCAGAATGGAATCAGAAAACCAGCGATGCTGATAGCCATGCGATTGTTGGGGACCAGTTTATTCGGTGTCATGTGCTAATGTTCACAAATTCTTTACGATGTTATATATACTTTTGCTTTCTTTGAACCTGATTAATGGGCAAATTTAAACTTTTTTTTTTCGTAACCGTACTCACTGCTACAATGACTGTGGCAGTTATTGCCAGTGTCAGGGTACTTGGAGTTGCAAGTTACCAAAACAAAACAGTTTCAGGTGAATCAATAAAGGCAGACGATAACAAAAAAAAATCGGGATTACCGGGCATTCTTTTTTCAAAGGATACCGTTCCGGTAAAAGATACCCTACCTGTGACGGACAGCCTGCTTCGGGGAAAGGACAGTTTGCTTCATGGTAGGGACAGCCTGCTTAACGACTCGCTCCGTAGAAGATCAGTCGATACATTTACGTTGAAGTTATCCAAAGACACACTCGATGCACCGGTTCAATACACGGCCCAGGATTCCGTCGTAGGTGTGATGGATAAAAAACTGATCACCCTATATAACAAAGCCAAGGTTGATTACCAGGATCTTACCTTAAACGCACCTTATATTCAACTCAACCAGGGAAAAAACCTGGTCATTGCTCACTCAGGAAAAGACAGCATCGGTGATATTTCCGAATACGCCGAAATGAAACAGGGCGATAATCAGTTCAAGTCGGAGGGCATGGAATACGATTTCAAATCCAAAAAAGGTCTTACAAAGGGTACGATTACGCAGCAGGGTGAAATGTTTGTGCACTCCGATATCGTTAAAAAAGTAGATGAGCATACGATGTACAGCCGCGGAACATTCTTCACCACCTGTAACCTGGATCATCCGCATTTTGGCTTCCGGGCCAGAAAAGCCAAAATTGTGAATAAGAAGGTGGCGGTGACGGGAGCTATCAGACCTGAGTTTGATTCTGTACCTGTACCTATCTACCTCCCCTTTGGTTATTTTCCGCTTTACCAGGGCAGGCATTCCGGCTTTATAGCGCCGCAATTTGAGACCAATGATCTGGAAGGCCTTGGTCTCTCAAACATGGGCTATTATAAAGTGGTCAACGAACACTGGGACGTGAAGCTTACGGGTGACATCTACTCGCTGGGTACCTGGAGCGTAAATGTCAGCCCCACTTACAATAAGATCTATAAATACCGGGGCTCTATGGATTTCGGGCTGCGAAATACACGCAGGGCATTCAAAGGAGATCCGGATTACTCAAATATAAAGACGTATTCGCTGCGGTGGTCGCACGCCTCAGATATGCGCTCGCGTCCAGGGACCAGTTTCACCGCAGGTGTAAACATGAGCTCCACCAGGTACAACAAGAATATTCCCAACAGCCCGCAGATGAACTTCCAAAACGTGTTGGGATCATCCATCACTTACGCCAAAACCTGGCAGGATAAACCTTTCAACCTGACAGCCAGTGCAAACCATAACCAAAATAACCAGTCGGGTATGGTAAGCATCAACCTGCCTGACCTCGGATTTACGGTGAGTACACTGTACCCGTTCCAAAAGAAAGAAGCGGCTGGCTCCAGGAAATGGTATGAGCAGTTGGGTATCGGTTATCAGGGGAGTTTCAGGAATGCAGTCTCCTTTAATGATACGATCAAATACAAGCAAGTCCTGGGTCATTCCGTTTTCCAGCACATGCTGGATACCCTGGAATGGAGTGCGCGACATAGCATTCCCATCACGCTTTCACTTCCGCCCATATTGGGAGGTGCGCTGATGGTTGCACCTTCGGTTTCCTATTCGCAGGAATGGGTGGACCGGAAAGTTGCCCGCAGATGGGACAGTGGTCTCGATACCCTGGTAGTAGTGCCTACGAAAGGATTTTATATCAAGCAACAAGCTTCATTCGGACTGGGCTTCAACACGGCACTGTACGGGACATTCAAGTTTAGGAACTCATCGCTCCGGCATGTGGTAAGACCCACATTTGGATTTAGTTATTCGCCGGATCTGAACAAGAAATTCATGCGATATATACAGATCAACAAAGAAGGTTACAAAGCCTGGTTCAATGAGCTCGAAGGTCTGTACGCAGGCAGCCGGGGTATGGATCAGTTTGTGAGTCGCGAATTTGGCGGTATCAATTTTGGACTCGATAATACGCTGGAAATGAAGAAGCGTTCGAAAGGGAAAGACACCACCGCGAATGATCAGGGTGGGTTTAAAAAAATCAGGCTGGTCGAAGGATTTGGTTTCTCGGGTTCGTATAATCTGTTCGCGGATTCTATGAAGTTGTCTCCTTTCAGTCTGTTTTTCAGGACCAACCTGCTGGAGAAGATCAATATTACTGTGAGTGGTACGCTGGTGCCCTACCTATATGATAGCCTGGGAAATCCATCGAAGCATTATGCCTGGTCGAACGGAAGGATCACACCCGGGAGGCTGACCAATGCTAATATTTCACTGAGTACCAGCTTCCAGAGCAAGCCAAAAGATCCGGAGAAAGAAAAGAGAAGGCAGGAGGCCATTAACCAAAACCTGAACGATCCGATGCTGCAGCAGGATCAGCACCGGCTTTTAGAGTATATGCGGCAGAACCCCGCTGAATTTGTGGATTTCAATACGCAGTGGTCCCTTTCTCTGAGCTCATATCTGTCTTATGTAAATATGTTTGATCGGAATACCTTGCGGAACAAGGGTCAGATTTCTTCGGCCGTCAACCTCAACGGAAGTTTTAACCTCACACCCAAATGGAACCTGAGTGCAAGCACAGCTTATGATTTCAACACGATGAAGATGCAGACCCTTTCCGTGGCTATTGCACGCGATCTCCATTGCTGGCAAATGGCATTAAATGTTTCACCGATAGGACTTTACCGTTTCTTTAATTTCACCATCAGTCCGAAGGCGGGTATCCTCCAGGATCTGAAGATCAACCGGACCCGGTCCTTCAGCAGTCAGTGATGCTGAATAATATAATCGTGCATTTTTCCATAGACCTCGTCTTTGATCTCTGAAGCGGATTTCCCTGATACTGGAACCGGCGGCAGGAAATGGATCTCAAGAGTGCAAGGCTGGAAATAGAAAGGTTTTCCGAAGGGTAAAGCTTTCTTGGTATTGATGAGCACGGCAGGAATAATATCATTTCCTGAGTCCTCGGCCAAATGAAACGCGCCACTATAGAATTTTTTGAGCGGCTGATCTGTGCGGTTCCTGGTTCCTTCGGGATAGATACTCATATGCATATGCTTGCTGAGAACTTCTTTCATCTTGTCATAACCTTTTTTCCGGCTTTGCTCATCTTTCCGGTTAATCAGCACTGATCCCCTCGCGTAATACCAGCCGAAGATGGGTATTTTGGCATAAAAATCCTTCGCAATGGTTTTGTTGGGGCCTGGTATGAACGGGCAGGACAGGGTTGGGTCAAGTATTGAATTATGATTACAGGTAACAATATATGTTTTACCTTTTTCAAAGTAATGCTGGCCACGGACCTTCAGTGGACAACCCGCCAGGAACAGCCACATCCTGATCCAGACTCTGGCCCAGCGAATGAAATACATGGTTCCCTTCGGATCGGGGATCAGGTAGGCGGCCATCGAGGGAATGTAGATCAGTAAGAAAGTCAGGATGAAGGTCAGTAACCCCCATAAAGCCATGATCCGGCCGGTTATTTCTTTTAGAATTTTCATGTGTTAGTTTTCATGTGTACTTCGGATGTGAAACAGCGTTCATGGTTGAAATTAAAGTCAACAAAAGTAATTAATTTCAGGTTTGCCCCTCAAGGTGCCCGCTGTCTTCAAAAAACGGCTCCCAGTTATCACGGACTTCATCACTGTACGATGAATGGAAGTCGCCCGGACCAGGCGAATGTGCCGCTCAGGCTTCAGTATGCCAGTCGATAGGTGCGATGCCCTGCTGAACCAGGTATTCGTTAGTTTTTGAAAAATGTCTGCATCCGAAGAAACCTGTGTGAGCAGACAATGGCGATGGATGTGCTGCAGTCAGGATCAGGTGACGGGAGGAATCGATGAGACTTGCTTTTTCGCCCGCAAATTTTCCCCACAGCAGAAAAACCATTTTATCCTTTTTTGCAGACAGTTTTTTAATGACGGCATCCGTGAAAGTCGCCCAGCCGATTCTCGAGTGACTCATAGGCTCTCCGGCCCGTACGGTTAGCGAAGCATTTAACAGGAATACACCTTTGCGTGCCCAGGCACTGAGATCGCCGTGTACAGGGGGAGTAAGACCAATGTCGCTCCGGAGTTCTTTAAAAATATTCACCAGCGAAGGAGGTTGCGCCACTCCCTTCTGTACTGAGAAACACAAGCCATGCGCCTGCCGGGGGCCGTGGTAAGGGTCCTGACCAAGCAGCAAAACCTTCACCTGGTCGAAGGGTGTTGAATTAAAAGCGTTGAAAATATCTGCACCGGATGGATAAATTATCCGCCCCAACTGTTTTTCCGCTTTGATAAAAGAAACGAGCTGTTCAAAATAAGGTTTCCTGAATTCTTCTTTCATCATCTCCTTCCAGGACGATTCGATTTTTACATCCATACCCGTTTTTTTGTAAAAATAGGTAACCCCGGCGATCAGAAAAAAGCTGTTTGAAATTGTGTTTAATTTTTTTGAATGAACTTTTGTCTGCAAGGAGGGTAATGATCCTGATTTCGAAATTAATAAGTAAATTGTCGCTTTATTTTCAGCATGGAATATATAGATTATTACAAAATTCTGGGTGTAAACAAAAATGCAACACCTGCCGAGATTAAAAAAGCCTATCGCAAACTGGCGCGAAAGCACCATCCTGATTTAAACCCAAATGATAAAGAGGCAGTTAAATTTTTTCAGCAAATCAATGAAGCCAATGAAGTGCTGAGTGACCCAGAGAAAAGGAAGAAATACGACCAGTATGGCGCTGACTGGAAACATGCGGAACAGTTTGAACAGGCCCGCAAGGCACAGGAACAGGCCGCAGGTGCCCGGACAGAAAGCGGCGAATATTATAATTTCACCGATGAGGAGGGTGCCCGGTTCTCAGACTTCTTCTCCTCTCTTTTCGGCGGAGGTGGCGGAGGCTTTGGGGAAAAAGTTAAATTCAAAGGACAGGACTATCACGCCGCTGCACAATTGAACCTGACAGATGCCTTCAAAACTCATCAGCAGACATTTAGTGTGAATGGGAAGAATATCCGGATCACTGTTCCCGCGGGTATTGAAAACGGACAGGAGATCAAGATCCGGGGTTATGGTGGCCCGGGAAATAATGGCGGCCCCGCCGGCGACTTATACATCACTTTTCAGGTGGTGAACAACACCGCCTTCAGGAGGCAGGGTAGTGATTTATACCTGGACGTTACCATTGATCTGTATAAAGCGATGCTGGGCGGGACGGAGACCATTAATACCCTGGACGGGAAAGTAAAACTAACCGTACATCCGGAAACGCAGAACGGGACAAAAGTCCGGCTGAAAGGAAAGGGCTTTCCGGTATATAAAGGTGAAGGTCAGTCGGGAGACCTCTATATCACCTACCAGGTGCAGCTTCCCAAAAACCTGAGCGAAAAAGAAAAAGAATTATTCAACCAACTGGCAGCAGAGGCCGGGAAAAAATAATACATGGAAAGCGATAAGAATATTGCCATCGATGCATTTTGCAGGTATTACCGGATTGAAACCTCCTTTGTAGAATCCCTGAACGATTCAGGCCTGATAGATATACAACGCGAAGCTGACACCTGGTACGTACAATATAGCCAGTTGGCAGAAATAGAAAAGTATATTCATTTGCATTATGACCTGGACATCAATCTGGAAGGGCTAGAGGCGATCAGCCATTTGCTTAAACGGATCGATAATCTCCAGGCCGAGGTGCAGTTGCTGAGAAACAGGTTAAACCCTTAAAACAGGTTGCTTCCGGAATTCTTCGAGTTTTGTTCGGGCTGCGTGAACGCGGAAACGGAGCGAGGAATGATCGGGAGCGATCTGATCGGAATAACGAACCTGGGTTTTATCGTGCAGATCAGGGTTTGTTCTGCTTATCCGCTTATTTGAGCTAGTCAACCGTTTGCACAAAAGTCCGTTTGATAGGCCTTTATTTGTTTCTTTGTAAATTAATGATCTGTTCATTCATCTGAATAAAATTATGAGGATTGCGCTATCTTTTTGGATGTTCCTGTTTTCACTACCCCTACTGGCTCAGGAACTGCCTTTACCACTGCAGACGCCTGAAATCGTGGAGATCAACCGAGTGCCTATGCGTGCCACTTCCTACGGATATGAGCGTAAGGACCTGGCGGAAAAGGGAGCCCGGGAGAAATCAGGTTTTTTCTTATCCCTAAACGGCTTTTGGAAATTTAATTGGGTGAAAGACCCCAGGAAGAGGCCGGTTGACTTTTTCAACACCTCATTCAATGATGCGGCCTGGGTAGATTTTCCGGTTCCGGCAAACTGGGAACTGAACGGCTATGGCTTACCGATCTATGTGAATCAGCCCTATGAATTCGCTGGTCATGCCAAGAGAGGGGGACAGCTCAATCCGCCGTTTGATATTCCGGCAGATAACAATCCTGTGGGTTCCTATCGTAAGAAATTTATTTTACCGGAGAACTGGAGCGGCCGGGAGATCTTCATTCATCTGGGCGCTGTGAAATCGGCTTTTTTCATTTGGGTAAACGGTCAACAGGTGGGGTATAGCGAGGACAGTAAACTGGGAGCAGAATTCAATATTACGAAATATGTGAAGCCTGGTGAAAACCTCGTAGCATTACAGGTTTATCGTTGGAGTGATGGCAGCTACCTGGAATGCCAGGATATGTGGCGGATCTCTGGTATCGAAAGGGATGTGTTCCTGTACGCCACACCACTTCTTGATATCCGCGATTTTAAGATTCAGTCCGGCCTGCAGAACGATTACCGGGATGGCCGTTTTGGTCTGAGCGTGGAAGTAAACAGCTACAAGCAGGAGAGCAGAACCTATCACTCCCGCCCCGACACATTTTCTGTGGAGGCGGAGCTGGTGGACGCTTCCGGGAAGCAGGTGTTTAGGGAAACAACAACAGGCATTCATTCTGTTCTTGGGCAGTACGCTGCTGTTATAAATTTTGAGCGGATCATTCCATCTGTGCATACCTGGTCGGCGGAAATACCTTATCTGTATACATTGTACATGACCCTTCGGAATAAGCAGGGCGATGTGCTGCAGGTGGTGCCTGTTAGGGTCGGTTTCAGGAGCCTGGAAATTAAAGGACGGGATTTTCTGGTCAACGGCAAACGAGTATTTTTTAAAGGGGTTAATCGTCATGAACATAATGCAAGGAAAGGCCATACCCTGACCAAAGAGGATATGCGCAAGGATATGGAGATGATGAAAAAGCTCAGTGTGAATGCAGTCAGACACTCCCATTATCCCCCCGATCCCTACTGGATGGAGCTTTGCGATGAATACGGGTTGTATGTAATTGATGAAGCAAATATTGAATCCCACGGAGTCGGCTACGATCTGGCTTATACACTCGCCAACAAAAAAGAATGGCGTGTGCCGCACCTGGAACGGATTAAACGGATGTATGAGCGGGATAAGAATCACCCTTCAGTCATCACCTGGTCGCTGGGTAACGAAGCCGGAAATGGTGTAAATATGTACGAAGGCTACGATTGGCTGAAGCAAAAAGACTCCAGACCGGTTCAGTATGAACGCGCAGAATATGATTACAACACAGATATCGTTTGTCCGCAGTATCCATCCCCCGGCTATGTTGCACGCCAGGGAAGTTCGCGTGACGGGCGTCCCTTTATCATGAGCGAATACGCGCATATCATGGGCAATAGCCTGGGTAACTTCAAGGAGTATTGGGATGCCATAGAATCTACACCAGGCACGCAGGGCGGATTTGTTTGGGAATGGATCGATCAGTCTTTTGACACTGTTAAGAATGGCAAAAGAATTATGGCCTACGGCGGTGATTTCCCGCTGGAAGGTCCGGTGGATCAGAATCTCAGCGATAATGATTTTTGCGTGAAAGGTGTGGTAACGTCTTACAGGGAGCTGACGCCGATGGCCATCGAATTGAAAAAAGTTCATCAGTATATCAAAACCGCAAGAGACGGGAACCGACTGACTATTAATAATTCCTATTTCTTCAGGGATATCGGAAACATGAAACTCGAGTGGCAACTCGTAGCCGACGGAAAGGAAGTAGAAAAGGGAACCGTTCAGGATATCAATATTCAACCCAGGGAAAGCAGGACGATCACGCTGCCTGTTCGTATCAAACCGGTATCAGGAAAGGAATATTTTCTCAACCTCAGCTATCGACTGAAAACACCTGAACCTTTTCTTGAAAAAGATTATGAGATAGCAGCAGAACAGTTTGCCTATGCCGGCGAACCTCAACCCACCCCGGCTGGAAAGGCGGTGGGTAAACTCACGAAAACAGAAAATGAAGATAATATCACCATATCGGGAAAAGATTTCACCGTCCGCTTCGACAAACGGAAAGGAATACTTAGCAGTTATACTTACCGGAACATGGAATGGATCACCAACGGACCGCAACCTGCTTTCTACAGGGCGCCGACGGATAATGATATTGGTGCGGGACTGAACAAATCTTTACGCGACTGGCGGAAGATCTATGAACAGAATGATGTGGATGACTTTAAAACTGAAGCCGTAGAACCCGGAGCTTACAGGATTCTGTTCAGCAAACAACTGACGAATGGTAAAGCCAGGACAGTGCAGACTTTCACGGTATATGGGAATGGCGAAGTGCTGGTGAATAATGATTATACCATCAAAGACGAGAAGCTCAGGTCGGTTATGCGGATCGGCAATGACCTGGAACTGAATAAAGCCCTGAATCGCGTGCAGTGGTATGGCCGTGGCCCCTGGGAGAATTATTGGGACAGACATACAGCCAGTGAAGTGGGTCTATATACGCAATCCTTAGACCGGCAGTATTTCAAGTACGCAAGACCTCAGGAAAGTGGAAACAAGACTGACGTACGGTGGATTGCACTGACCAATTCGAAAGGACAGGGACTGCGTTTTGAATTCCGCGACAGCCTGCTTTCTGCTGCCGCGCTACCTTATAGCCTTGACGACCTGGATCCGGCCCCGGAAAAAGGACAGTATCATTCGGGTGAGTTGACGGAGCGGGACAGGATCTACATGCACATGGATCTTCGCCAGTTAGGTGTGCAAGGAATGGATAGCTGGGGATCAATGCCATTGCAGAAATACTGGCTGCGCCCGGGGCATTATCAGTATAGCTATACTATCAGGCCATTGAGGTAGTGGAGGTGTGGAGGAGATATAGATTGAGGGCAGACATTAACATCTGCGATCTTGCTTTGTTTTGCTAAGAATTGATTGTAATCAAATAATATAAAATATACCTGTATGAACAAGTTTATCCGCTTTATACTGGCTGGCTGTATAGCAGTTCTTGCCATGAGTCCGGGCCAGGCTCAAAAGCCCACTGTCGGGCTGACAAATGCCGGCTTCAAACCTATTAAAACCGTAGTGCCCAAACGTCCGGCAGGTCAAAAAGATATGCTGGCCTATGCTGCCCCTAAAATTGAAACAGTAAGGGTTGGCTTTATTGGTCTGGGTATGCGGGGGCCGGGTGCGGTGGAACGTTGGACACATATTCCGGGGACGAAGATCGTGGCGCTTTGTGATCTCCGGCCTGAACGCGTGGAGTCGGCTCAAAAGATCCTGGACAAAGCCGGGGTGGCGAGGGCTGCTGGTTATTCGGGGACCGAAGATGCCTGGAAACAGCTTTGCGAACGCAAAGACATCGACCTGGTTTATATCGCTACCGACTGGAAACATCACGTGCCGATGGCTTTGTACGCTATGGAAAAAGGTAAACACGTAGCTATCGAAGTACCATCGGCCCTGAACATGAAAGATATCTGGGCGCTGATCAATACATCAGAAAGAACCCGGAAACATTGCATGATGCTGGAAAATTGCGTGTACGATTTCTTTGAGCTTACAACCCTGAACATGGCTCAGAAAGGCGTTTTCGGAGAAGTCTTACATGCCGAGGGTGCCTATATCCATAACCTCGAGGATTACTGGAAAAGCTATTGGAACAACTGGCGGCTGGATTATAATAAAAATCACCGGGGCGATGTGTATCCCACGCATGGCATTGGGCCGTTGTGCCAGGTTCTGAACATTCACCGCGGTGACAAAATGAATTACCTCGTGTCGATGGATACCAAACCGGTTGGCGGACCGGAAGCCTGGAAGGAATTGAAAGGGGAGGAGCCTAAAGATTTCAGAAACGGCGATCATACCATGACCATGATCCGCACGGAAAAAGGGAAAACCATACAGATTCAGCATGATGTGGTAAGCCCCAGACCCTACAGCCGCATGTATCAGCTTACAGGAACAAATGGCTTTGCAAATAAATACCCGGTCCCAGGATATGCACTAAGACCTCAGAAAAATAAAGCAGGTGGTGTAAATTACGAGAACCTCAGCTATCACAATTTTGTATCGGATAGCGTAAAGGCCGCTCTGATGCAGCAATACAAACACCCTATCCAGGCGGAACTGGAAGAAACCGCGAAGAAGGTGGGCGGGCACGGTGGTATGGATTATATCATGGACTACAGGCTTGTGTACTGCTTGCGCAATGGACTGCCGCTGGATATGGATGTTTATGATCTCGCCGAATGGTGCTGCCTGACCGAACTGTCAGCTATTTCTTTGGACAATAACAGTGCGCCCGTTGAAATTCCCGATTTTACAAGGGGAGCCTGGAACCGGATCAAAGGATTTAGCCACGCCATGGCCAAATAAGAGGACCTAATCGTATTTCAGAGAGCGGCACTTGCCGCTTTCTTTTTTTGGGGGATGTCCACGTGCGCCTGGTCTGTTCGTAGGCTTCAGGACTTAGCCGCCTGACTAAAAGCGTTGGTGGTTCTGTTGTACAAGCCTTATCAGAAAGTCAACCCGCTATTTTAGCAATCTGAGATTTTCAATACCGCGACCTCTGCTGCGGCCCGGAGTCAGTCGCCCGAAGTATTACGGTAATTGTTCAGCAGTAGCAGATCACTGTATGAGACCGCGATAAAATTCTCGGGTCTTATATCAAGAAGCCGGGCATATTCGCGGCATTGTTCCTCCAGCTTTTCGACGCCTATCGTGCCATCTTTGTCGATAGCTTCCACTTCCACAAAACTACCCAGTTCCTTTACCTCGTCAAAATGGAATTTTACATTTCCTTTAAAATAAATCTTTCTCACTTTGTCAACGACCACCTTTATGCCGTGAACCATGGCCAGCAGGTCTTTCAGGTTGTCATCTGGCTTATGAGGGTATAGAATTACTTTCGAGATTTTGGCGTCAAACGTGTCAGGCCGTTCATAAAAGATCAGGGCGTTTTCAATATTTCCTTCTCTCAGTTTGAGGCGGCCATTGGTGACGTTATAATAAGTATCTTTTTGGTGATCTTCCCCGATAAAATCGGGTTCAAGGTCAAGTAATTTCTTTTCTGCCGCTGCGATGTCGTCAACCTCCGCCTTAAATTCAAAATTCTGATGAGCCATTGTATGTCTTTTTAAATAAGATGTTTGTGATCCGGATGCCAGATACTGCTGAAATCACCCAGCACACCCTGTTTTTCGTTCATCTCCAGTTGCCGGATCTCTAGACTGGCGATATCCTGCGGTCGCACCCGCCTGTACATTGGATGCATGGTGCCTCCTTTTTCTCCGGCCGGAACCAGCGGGTCGTACTGAAATTCCGGATCGACGAGCGTACCCCGCGGATACATGATCCCGGGCTGTCCCTGCCCACGGATATCAAGATCTGCCGGATGGTCTAAACCCAGTGTATGGCCGTATTCATGTGCGGCCGTCGTAGAGCCTTCATACAGGTTTTCCAGTTTGAAGTAGCCGGTATTGCTACCCAGGCCATCTACGAATGATATATTTCCGGTTGCAAATTCTTCTATCCGGAAGTAATTATTAGCAGGATCCGTATTACTCAAAATTTCCAGTGGATCAATATTTGTCCTGCATTCCGCGGTAATTCTGAATGCTACCCGGCATTCCCTGCCCAAATAGAAAACGGTTCCCATTGGTTCATTCCACATGGTTTCAATTTCATGCCTCATTCTTTCAGTCACATCCTCATCTGCTGCGGATCCATAGGTGACAATATGAGACAGAACGCGGATGAAGCCTGGTGACAGCGATTCAACGGTACCCATGTTTGTTTTTTAAAAGATTTTTTCCTCGTATGGTGATATTCTCACAATTCATTCGATATCACAGCTCACTGAATAGAAAACCGGGTTTGCGATGTTAATACTTGCAGAAGCCTCTCAGTTTCTTATGGGTTTTCCCGTTTTGATCACTGACTGAAGTCGCTCCAGTGTTTTTTTCTCACCACATAGTGATAAAAACTCCTGCCGTTCCAGGTCAAGCAGATAGGATTCACTCACCAGGGTGGGCTGGCTGAGATCCCCCCCGCACATCACGTAAGCCAGCTTCCTGGCTACAAGCGCATCGTGCTCCGTGGCGTAATTTCCTTTGTTCATCGCGTGAACACCTGCAAGCAAACCTCCGAGGGCGCTGCGACCCAGCACCCGGATATTTTTTCTGGGCACAGGCCTCAGGTAGCCGGCATCATAGAGGTCAGTCACGGATCGTTTCGCCTCTGCTATCCGCCGGTTCGGGTTCATGATGATCCTGTCCAGTCCCTTCCGGTAAATGCCCAGACCAAAAGCTTCATGTGCGGAAGTTGATGTTGCAGCCATGGCGATAGTTCTGAAGCGGTTTTGCAGGGGGATGTTTTCTGGCTCCCCATGATGTAATTCATCCGATGCCCGCAGGACAAATTCTTTGGTGCCTCCCCCGGCCGGGATCAGGCCCACGCCCAGTTCCACCAGCCCGGTATACGTTTCGGCCGCCGCACATACTTTATCAGCGTGGAGTGTGAGCTCACAACCCCCACCCAGCGTCAGTCCATGCGGGGCTACTACCACCGGTACCGAAGAATACCGGACCCGCATCGTAGTCTGCTGAAACAAACGCACCGCCTGTTCCAATTCATCGTATTCCTGCTCCACGGCGAGCATCAGGATCAGGCCGACATTGGCCCCCGCCGAGAAATTCGCGCCTTCATTGGCTATGACCAGCCCTTTATAGTCCTTCTCAGCCTTTTCTACCGCAATCTGAATACCATTCAGAACCTCGCCTCCCATCGTTCCCATTTTTGTATTCCACTCAAGTGCAAGTACCTCGTCGCCGATGTCATATAATGAGCAACTATTATTCTTCCAGATCAGTTTTTCGGACTGACGGGAAAGGATGATAAATTCGTCTGAGCCAGGGACAGGCAGGTAGGTTTTGGCTGTAGGTGACCACGCGAGCTTCCTCCCGTTATCGATATTGAAAAAACGCGTATGTCCTTCAGTCAGCATGTCATCTACCCAGCCTGCGACCGTAAGTCCTTCTTTTTTCATGTTCTTCACGGTATCGGCTAATCCCAGTAGGTCCCAGGCTTCAAAGGGTCCGGTTTCCCAGCCAAATCCAGCTTTCATTGCATCATCGATTCGGTATATTTCATCGCTGATTTCCGGTACACGATGGCTGACATAGGAAAATAATCCGTGGTGAAAACTTCTGTAGAAATCTCCAGCTTTATCCTGACTGTTGTACAATAGCTTTGTTCGGGCAACCAAATCCTCTACAGTCCTGGCAGCATCCAGCGAGGCAAACCGCGGTTTATTCTGAGGTCCGTACTCAAGAGTTGATAAATCCAGCGTCAATATTTCAGAAGTACTGGCAGGCGCACCCGGATACCCGGGCGTCACTGTTTTTTTAATTTTCTTATAAAAGCCCTGACCTGTTTTGTCTCCCAGCCAGTTGTTTTCGATCATACGCTGCAACCATTCAGGGATAGAAAATATTTGCAGGTTTTCATCGCCGGGACAGTTTTCAGCTACGCCCTTTGAAACTTTTACAAGGGTATCGATACCCACCAGGTCTGCAGTCCGGAACGTGGCAGATTTAGGGCGGCCGATCGCGCGACCGGTCAGGAGGTCGATTTCGTCGACGGTAAGTTTATATTTTTCCATCAGGGAAAAAATCAGCATAATGCTATACACGCCGATGCGGTTTGCAATAAAAGCAGGCGTGTCCTTGCACAGCACAGTTGTTTTTCCCAGGAATTTATCACCGAAGCGGGTAACAAAACCGATAACCTCTTCTTTAGTCGCGGCAGTTGGAATGATTTCCAATAACTGGAGGTAACGCGGAGGATTGAAGAAATGCGTTCCGCAAAAATGCTGCTTAAAATCGTCACTCCGTCCTTCGGCCAACAGGTGTATGGGAATACCCGAAGTGTTTGTGGTAATGATCGTTCCGGGCCGGCGGTATTGCTCTACCTTGTCAAAAAGCTGTTTTTTAATGGTCAGGTTTTCCACGACTGCTTCAATAATCCAGTCACAGTCGGAGATGTCTTTCAAATTATCTTCAAAATTTCCAATGGTGATCTTATCAACGACATCCCGGGTATAAACCGGTGAAGGGCTACGCCTGACTGCTGCCGCCAATGCATCTTGAGCGATCTTGTTTTTGTTTGCCCTGGTTTTTCCCGGTTTATCCTCGTCACTTGAAGTCGCAGGAATATCCAGCAGTAAAACGGGGATGCCTGCGCCCGCAATATGACAGGCTATGCTGCTGCCCATAATACCGCTCCCCAGAACGGCTACCTGTTTAATAATTCTGTTACTCATGGTAAGGTGTATATATAAATAATGTTAGCCCCAAACAGCTTCCTGTGAAGATAAGAAAATTTGTTGTTGAGGCTGGTTGTTTTGCTATTGGAAATTTACCGGCGCTGAAGATCAGAAATTTTGATGGCCGATGATTTCGGCCTAACATTGCAGGATGGGAGATATTGATAAACTGAGTCCCGATCTCGTGCAGGGAAGTCTTTTCGTATTTGCGCTTGAATCAGAAGCCGCCGGTGAATTTGATGGTTATTCCTGTTTGTTTACCGGAATCGGGAAAGTGAACGCAGCAGTCTCGCTGACAGAATCGTTGGCGATCAACAGACCTCAAATGATTATCAACCTTGGATCCGCTGGCAGCGGGACTTTCAAACGGGGTGAGGTGGTCTGTTGTACTTCATTTGTGCAAAGAGATATGGACGTTCGCGGTTTGGGTTTTGAATTATACGAGACTCCACTTTCGGGTATCGGTGTTCCATTGAGTTATGGAATGAAAATAGCCGGGATCGGGGAAGCAGTTTGCGGGACAGGTGACAGCTTTGAAATGAACCATCAGGCTAAAGATTACCAGGTGGTGGATATGGAGGCTTACCCGCTTGCCCTTATTGCCAGACGGTTTAACATTCCTTTCCTATGCCTGAAGTATATCTCGGATGGGGCAGATGGTGCCGCTGCTGACGATTGGAATATACACGTACACAAAGCGGCCGAAGCCCTCAAGGAAGTCTTGTTTTAATTTAAGCCCAATATTAATTAGACGTTTTTTCGGCTTTTTTCATTTGCTCGCTTTTTCCTCGCACACGCATGATACCGGGTTTGATACCGCTGAGCGCCGTTTTGTACAGGAAATGGATAGCTGATCTTTCTTTTTGTCGTTCAAAATAAACAGGTGATTCTCTTCCGTCAGAATTCCTGCGGATAATAAAAGTATTTGCGATCAGGGTTGCCAGTTTATTTTTGAACCCGCGATAGAGCAGATTCTCTTTGTCCAGCAACCGGATCTTTAGTCCGTCGTAATATAAATTCATAACACCTTTCGAAAAATTATTATTACCGGCGGCCTTCAGGTCCAGTTTTTCCAGGCGTCCGTTGTGTATCTCCACGCCTGTGAGTGGTCTGATGACCAGGTTAAAAGCCGCAGGTTCAGTCGGCCCCGCCTGAAGATCCATCAGGAATCCCCGTAGTGAGTCGGTATAGGATTCCTTCACCCATAATACGACGGGAAGCTGATTCAATACATCGCCGCTGGCAAGGATCCGGAGGCTATCGCCCGGTTGAAGATCGCAATTTTTCAGGCCCGTTAACAGCCCATTAATTCCTGATACAGGTATTACCAGGGGTCCATCGTATTTCTGATCCAGTTCCTGGTATTCCGCCGTTCCATTATTGATCTGAAGGCTATCGATCCAAAGTCTTTGCGGAATACGTCCCACCAGTTCTGTAGGCAGGGATTTAATTTTAGGGTTGGCAGTTTGTGTCTTGTCTTTGAAACTGAAAAGGTGCAGGCTGTCGATTGCCAGCTTGTCGATTTGTAGAGTGCTGCCTCCGGCACCTTCTTTTAGTTGCACAGGATTTCCCCGGACCTCACCTGTTTTGATCTCCAGGTAGTCTTCATCAAAAGCTTTGGAACGCTGGTAATCTTTC
The DNA here is from genome assembly GCF_058792415.1 of Niabella sp. CPT15-335-S11. NCBI lineage: Bacteria > Pseudomonadati > Bacteroidota > Chitinophagia > Chitinophagales > Chitinophagaceae > Niabella > Niabella sp. CPT15-335-S11. The sequence goes on along the minus strand of NZ_JBYTEI010000002.1, from coordinate 667,175 downwards.
AGGCTTTGAATCGGGGTCAAATGGAAAGAGTCCATACGGAGGTCTCCATTCCGGAAATTAAGACCGTACCAATTTATATTATCTCGCTTTGAGTTTAGGTTGCCGTTCAGGCGGCTGATCCAAAGCTGCGGACTTTCGTAAATGATTGCACGTAAATTATGGATATTCCCGGAGTTGAGCCGAATATTCCTTACCTCGCCATTTTCCAACCGTAGTACTCTGCCGGGATTTCCGGGTGTGCCAAGGCCAATTATTCCCGGTGAAAAAAGATTGGCTGTGGTGCGCCATTTGAGCTGGTTATTCTCATCCAGGCGGATCATCAGGTCCTGAAGCTCCAGGTTTAGTTCGTTATTCCTTGTCGCGGAAGGCAGCCCCCGGCTGTGGAAATAATCCAAATCAGACATATGCATGTTCATCTGCCTTACCCTGATGGTGGTATCAGGAGAAATCAATAGCCCTTTAACCCTGACAAAGCCATTCCCTTTCCCGCCGTCCCAGAAAAGAAGATCGGGCGGCAAGTTTGGTTTAAGCAAGGTGAGCCGGATCACAGGCCGCTCCAGCAGGGCGTCTTCGAGATGGATACTTGAAAATAGTTTTGATGGTTTTCTTGTGTGGTCATTTTCGAAGCCAAAGACGGCAGTAATCTCAGGATCCGAAATCAACATGTTTTCAAAATAAAGACCCTTTCGGATATATAGGTTGACGTCCGGCGTGAAAGAGACTGCCGGTATTCTGATTTCCATAGAATCCTTATGGGAAAATCTCCTGTATTCGATCCCTTTTAATACACTTGGGTTTTTATCGGAAAGTGTCAGATTGGATAGCGAAAGAGCCTGAAGCGTATCTGCCATTACAAAATTTTTACCCTGAAACTGAAGATTATTGAATTCGGGTCTGATATTGGGGCTCCAGGCGATCTGGTCTACGGTAATATTGTCGATGTCGCCGGTAATCGTCTTGTTGCCGGGGCGAAAGATAAAGGACGTATTCCTGCCGCTGATGTTGGTTAGAAAGAGATCTTTTTTGCCCGAGCCCTTTTTCAACTTTCCGGCCGGCAGGAAATCAAAGCTAAATACGGCTTTGTCCCAACTCAGCCCCTCCATGATCAGGGCATGGTCGATACTGTCCAGCATTATATCATTAATTCTTATTTCTCCTGCTTCGGCATTAAGATCCGCACCATGGAGGGACAAACCGCGCGCCAGGATGCCTTTTTTTGTATTATCCATTTTCACATCCCGGAGTTGGAGCAGGGTGGATTCTTTGGAGTAAGTTCCACTGCCAAATTTCAATTCCGTAAAGGAATTGCGGATATTCTGGATTTTTCTGGATGTCATCAGCCGGTATGGCAGTATGCTCATGTCTGCGTTTTCCAACCGGAGAAGAGCGCCGTTTCCCAGATCCAGGCTGATGTCTCCCTCTCTGATGGTCAGCTTGTCGATATCCATGACGCTCCCCAGCTCGCCCAGATACCAAAAAATACTTTTGTACCTGCCCGAACTGCTTTTCTCCAGATTGTAATGGATAACAGGTTGCCGGAATAGGGCTTCCCGCGCCTGGAACACGTTGTCATACAACAATCCCTCCCAGGATAAGCCCCTGACCTGAAACCCCTTCATTTTCAGTGAGGCGACCGGCGTCCGGCCATTGAATTTTCCAAAAGTAAAATTGCTAAGATTTAGTGCATTATCCAGAAAATGGATACTGTCAAACGCCAGCATATATTTTCCGTTCTGCAGGGTGGTCTCATAATTATGCAGGGTCATGTAGAACTTCTCAATACTAACCGGGCGCTCGTGGTGCTGGCGCACAACCAGGTTTTGCAGCTCGAAATTGGTGTGATCCGCCGAAAAGCGGTTCTGCCTGCCTTTTCTGAGCGTTGTGATTTGTACATCTGCGTTATGGACTACCACATTCTTCAGCATGATATCTCCCATCATTTGCTGGATCAAATTGTCAATGCGTTGTGTTCCGGTCTTATTTCCCGTTTCCGATTCGCGGTCAGCATCAATATCAAAGTGGATTTTTGGATTGGTGCAATAAACCGAATCCGCGTTGATCATCTCTGACTGGTAGAGGGTATTAAAATCAATATCGGTAAAACGAAGCTTATCGAAAAAGATCCTAAACGCTGTTTTTGAGCTGTCGCCTTTGACACTTTGGAGCATGCAACTGTCAAATTCCACGCGTTTTTTCAGTAGGTTGACTGTAAAATTCTTGAAACTGAGAAAATGCCGGCCTCCCGGAAATGTAATCTGCTGGTCTGAGGTCTGAACGGCAATATTATCGGCAAAAGGAATCTTTTTCCTGGATCTTCGGGCGGACAGACTGTCTACCTGCAGGTTGTCCAGCTTAATGTTGATCCTACTGACCCTGAATGGCGTTTCATGTGGCCGGGTATAATCCACCAGCGCAAAACTTCCGTTGTTAACGACAAGCCGGTCAATTTTAAGCACGGAGATCGCATCAATGATCGATTTAGACATGCGCCCCATTTCCCTGGCTACTGAAAATTCAGGTTCAGAACTGACTCCTGTGCTGTCAGTTTTCGGGTTGCCGGATTCCGGTTTCGACTTCTTTCTAATGCGAGTAAACAGGACAGCCGGAGTCTGGAGGTGAATAGAATCAATCAAAAACTGGTTACCAAAAAGAAAGGGGAAGAAATTTCTGGGTTCAATTGAGATTTTTTCTGACCGGAGTTCATAAATGGTGTTTGCATCGTGCATTTGATCCGCGGATGTAAAAACTGCACGGTTTAATTCTATCCGGTTTTTGAACCAGTTGAATTTGAGTTTTTTGACCGTTAGTTTTACCTTGCCCTGGGATTGTATGCTGACTAGTTTTTCAAATGCTTCCTCTGTATGTTCAATCAGCCAGAAATTCAAACCTAACAAGACAGCGATCGACACGCCGGAAATGATCAGCGCCCTGCGGTACCGCCGCTGTTTCAGCCAGCTTGTTGTTTGCTGAAGTCTTTTTGTTAGAATTTTCTTTTCCAAGGAATGGGTCGTTGATCAACCGGTTCTTTATGCCGGTACCTTAACCGGTTGAATTTATCATTAAAGATATCAAAAAAGGCCGAACTCACTGGATTCCGGCCTTTGCGATTTGGGTATAGTTAAAGTATCATCTGACTGTGGAGCCGTTTTCGGTCTCGCCATCCGTCTGGATAAACAGGAGCCTTTCCTGACTGTCTTCGGCCATGAGGATCATTCCGTTGCTTTCGATGCCCCTCATCTTCCGGGGTGCAAGGTTTGCTACCACCACCACTTTTCTCCCGATGATGTCTTCAGGTTCAAAGTGCTGGGAAATCCCGGAGACGATGGTCCTTTTTTCAAATCCGATGTCGATCAGGAGTTTCAGTAATTTATCAGCTTTTTCAACTTTAGAAGCTTCCAGGATGACACCTGTACGAAGATCAAGCTTTGCAAAATCATCATAAGTGATCTGGTCCTTCAGCGGTTCGGAAGCTGCTGTTATGGTTTTGTTTTCCTGCTCTGCAGCGGTCGGCTCAGCAGGGGCGTTGATGTGTTGGCTGGTAGCGGTTTCGCTGCCTTTTCTTAGTTTCTCCAACTGTGCTTCAATTTCACTGTCTTCAATTTTCCGGAACAGCAATTCCGGAGCACGCATGGTATAGCCAACGCGCAGGAGGTGAATCTTACCCGCATTTTCCCATTCAAGCATCCGTTCCACCACTTTCATCATGTGCAGCATTTTACGCGAAGTGCCAGGGATGAAGGGGTTAGCGAGAATGGCGAGGTTGGCCGTGAGTTGCAGGCACAGGTGCAGGCAGTTGTCAATTATTTTCTGATTTTCGGGATTAGATTCCAAGTTGCGTGCGAGGATCCAGGGTTCTTTTTCCTGCATGTACTTATTACCCTTTCTGGCCAGATCCATCACTTCGTAAAGTGCGTCTCTAAAGCGGAAATTCTCGAGTGCGGCGCCTGTTTTTTCTGCGGCCAGCCGGATTTCTTCGATGATTGAATGATCTGTCTGGTCCAGCAAGTCGGTATGCAGTTGCGGAACTTTCCCGCCACAGAGCTTATGCATCAGCACCCAGGTGCGGTTCACAAAATTTCCAAAAATAGATACGAGTTCGCTGTTGTTCCGCTCCTGGAAATCCTTCCAGGTGAAATCATTGTCTTTGGTCTCGGGAGCGTTGGCGCAAAGCACGTAACGCATCACATCTTCGCAGCCTTCGAAATCCTTCAAATATTCGTGTACCCACACTGCCCAGTTACGGCTGGTGGATACCTTTTCGCCTTCAATATTCAAAAATTCGTTGGCGGGCACGTTGTCCGGCAAGACAAACCCGCCGTGTGCTTTCAACATCGCCGGGAATATGATACAATGGAATACAATATTATCCTTTCCAATAAAATGGATCAGCCTGGTGTCTTCCCGGCACCAGTAATCAGCCCAGTTTTCGGTCAGTTCTTTGGTTGCTGAAATATAGCCAATGGGAGCGTCAAACCATACATACAGGACTTTTCCTTCAGCATCCGGCAGGGGAACTTTTACGCCCCAGTTGCTGTCGCGTGTCATGGCCCTGGGTTGAAGGCCATTGTCGAGCCAGCTTTTACATTGGCCATAAACATTATTCTTCCAGTTCCTGTGATCTTCCAGAATCCATTGCTTCAGCCAGGGCTCATAGTTTTGAAGGGGGAAATACCAGTGTTTAGTTTTTTTCTTTATCGGAATGGCATCACTCAGCGTGCTTCTGGGGTTGATAAGTTGTTCGGGTGACAGGGAGCTCCCGCAGCGTTCGCACTGATCGCCGAATGCATTTGGGTTATGACAAAACGGGCACTCCCCGGTGATATAGCGGTCGGCCAGGAAAGTCCGTGTTTTTTCATCGTAGTACTGCTCAGTCACCTTTTCTTCAAAGAGACCCTTGTCGTACATTTCTTTAAAAAAACCAGCTGCCGTTTCGTGGTGTATCTTATTCGAAGTGCGGGAATAGATATCAAACGAGATGCCTATTTTCCGGAATGTATCCTTGATTAGTGTGTGGTATTTATCTACAATTTGCTGGGGAGACACGCCCTCTTTCATGGCCCTGATGGTAATCGGCACACCGTGTTCATCGCTACCCCCCACAAATTTAACGTCCTGCTTCTTTGCCCGCAGGAAACGGGCGAAAATATCTGCGGGTATATAGCAACCGGCCAGGTGGCCGATATGAAGCGGACCATTCGCGTAAGGTAGTGCTGCTGTAATTAGAGTTCTTTTAAAGTCCTTCATAATTAAATTTGAGAGGTGCAAAGTTAGCCAATTCGGAGGAACCGCTCAAAGCAGTACGTGAAAGACTTGGTTGCCGCGGGGATCATGTAGCCAGTGGCAGCAGCCTCAGTCATGCTGAATGTGAAAACTGGTCGAACAATTGCTTTGGCGTTATGATCTTCCTGCCATCACTAAAGTTGTAAGTTTCATTTCCTGCATATACGATGATGCCATTTGGGATTGGAATTCCGAAAAAGTTTTGATTTGTGCATATTTAATGTGACTATCTAGGAATCTGATTTCGAAAAAGTAATGATTTTTTCCGATTAGATGGTAAGTAGTCAAAGTTTTGGGCATATCGGAACCAATCAATTTTCCCCGGAGAAACACAAACAAGCTATATTTTTGTGGACATGACTGAAAACAAGTCCCTGCTCATTTCCGGAACCCTGGCCATCAGCATTGCTGCCATACTTTGGGGTTTGGATGGCGTAGTGCTGACTCCCCGCTTATTTAACTTACCGGTGCCGTTCGTGGTTTTTGTTTTGCATTTGTTTCCTTTTGTGTTGATGAATTTTGTTTTTTCTAGAGATTATAGACTCCTGCGGACCCTGAGCAGGCGCGACCTGTTTTTTATGTTTATGTCTTCTCTCCTTGGTGGAGTCCTCGGCACTCTGGCCATTGTGAAAGCCCTGTTCCTGGTTAATTTTCAAAGTCTCTCAATTGTGGTGCTGTTGCAGAAGCTGCAACCGGTGTTTACCATCTCCCTGGCTGCGGTCATCCTCAAAGAAAAAGTGAAAAAAGGTTTCCTGCCATGGGCGATTCTGGCTATTGTGGCGGGTTATTTTCTTACGTTTGGCTGGAACAAACCCAACCTGGACACGGGAAGTAATACGGGTCTGGCAGCCGTCTTTTCCATTTTGGCTGCGGTTGCCTTTGGCGGATCCACGGTGTTCAGTCGGGGTATTGCCAAACAATTACCATTTCACGCCGCAACTTTTTTCCGGTATGGCATGACCACTTTTATGATGCTGATCATTACACTCATCACGGGTACTTTTTTTTCCTTTGGCCTCATCACTTCTAACAACTGGCTGATCATTACGATCATCATTTTTACCACAGGGTCCGGAGCCATCTTCCTCTATTACTATGGTCTCGGGCGTGTGCCTGCGATGATTTCCTCCCTGCTCGAGTTGCTCTATCCTATTTCTGCGGTCATTTTCGATTACCTTGTCAACCACCGGGTGCTATCTTCTATACAATGGATCAGCGCGGTCATTATGGTGTATGCAATTATCAGGGTCACCCTGCCCGGCAGAAAGCTGTCACCTGAAAATCAGTTGAAAAACTGAATATTTTAATGAAATTAGCGTTTAAAACGCGATAGATTTTTATCTTGGGCAACCTGAACCGGTTTTCACTGACTGAATTTCCACCGACCCGGCATTGGTTTGATTATCGGAACGGGAAATTGAAGAATAGAAACTTACCGGGCAGAAGGAGGTCATTGGCAAAAGCAATTAATTCAGCACATGGATCGTAAGAAATTTATAGCAGCGGCGGGTGTTTTTTCGGCTGGTTTACTCAGGCCATTTTGGGGTATGGCAGCCGGAGAAGAGACAGAACCCGGTTCCATTATACCACCCTACCTGAAGACGGGTGATATGATCGGCATAACTGCTCCCGCCGGGTACATTTTGCGTGAGGAAATCATACCGGCGGCCACGCTGATGCAGCAATGGGGTTTCAGGATCCGGGTGGGATATACTATTGGGAAAAAAGATTTCACATTCGGAGGCACTGATTCGGAGCGACTGCAGGATTTTCAGATGATGCTGGACGATCCGCAGATCAAAGCGATCATGTGCGCGCGGGGAGGTTATGGTTCGGTCAGGATTGTGGATGGGCTGAACTGGGACAGTTTCAAAAAAAAGCCTAAATGGATCATTGGATTCAGTGATATTACTGTCCTGCACGCTCATTTGTCCCGCGTTCTCGGCTGCGCTTCTATCCATTCGAAAATGTGTAACAGCTTTCCGGACCGTTGGGAGACTGCCGACCCCGTGCAAAAAGACACCATCGAATCCATCCGCAAAGCACTTACCGGTGAAAAAATGACCCGTAAGGCGCCGGTGGTCACTTACAACCGGGCTGGTACAGGCTCGGGGGCTTTGGTCGGTGGTAATCTAAAGACCCTGGAAAGTCTTGCGGGATCAGCATCAGACATACACACCGCAGGCAGGATCCTGTTCGTGGAAGATACCGGTGAATACCTGTATAGCATCGACCGGATGTTCTGGAACCTGAAACGTTCGGGCAAGTTATCCGGTCTCGCGGGATTGATCGTAGGGGGAATGAAAATAAAGCAGGATGCGCCGGACGAGTACTTTGGCAGGCAGGTCTACGAAATTGTCAATGAAAAAGTGAAAAATTATACTTACCCGGTGTGTTTTGATTTTCCGGTCGGCCACCAGATCGACAATTATGCCCTGAAATGCGGGGTGGTGCATCGGTTAAGTGTCAACGGACAGGGAGCCATTCTTGAAGAGTTGTAAATATAGAAGATTTTTAAAAGGTGAGTCCGCCTGAATTTGTAAATGGGAGAGGCCCGGTTGCCGGACCGGCATTAACTTCGTGTAAACTAAATCTGATATCATGATCATCAAAACTCCTCCTTACCTGAAGCCGGGTGATACCATCGGGATCACTTGTCCCGCCGGCTATATGTCTTTTGATAAAGCGGCGGAATGTATCCGGGTGTTGCAGGAGGAATGGGGTTACCAGGTGAAGGTGGGGAAGACCTTAGGCAGCAGCTCAGAGACTTATTTTTCAGGTACCGATGATGAGCGCCTGGCTGAATTTCAGGAAATGCTTGATGATGATGGGATACAGGCCGTACTCTGTGCGAGGGGAGGATACGGTGTAGGCCGCATCATAGACAGGATCAGGTTTGGAAAGTTCAGGAAAAAGCCGAAATGGGTGATTGGTTTCAGTGATATAACGGTTTTTCATAATCATCTATACAACAATTATTATATATCTTCTCTGCATGCGCCAATGGCGGCTGCATTCAATGATGCCGGTTACATCAATAAATATGTACAATCGCTGAAACACGCGCTGGAAGGGAAATGGGCGAAGTATGACTGCGCTCCTCATGAATTCAACAGGAACGGGGAGGCGATCGCCGAGGTAGTAGGTGGAAACCTGGCTTTATTTGTACATACGCTCGGTACGCCATCCGAAGTGAAGACAAAAGGGCGGATCCTTTTTCTGGAAGATATCGGGGAACAGAAGTATAATATCGATCGTATGTTTTATCAATTGAAAAGAAGTGGTAAACTGGACAGGCTGGAGGGACTGATCCTGGGTCATTTTTCAGATGTGCAGGATACGGAAAGACCATTTGGAGCAACGGTTCCTGAAATACTGCACGAGATTCTGAAAGACTACAAATATCCCATTTGTTATAATTTCCCGGTGGGCCACGACAAAGAAAACTTCGCTATAAAAATCGGCGTGGGGTACAAATTAAAGGTAACGGGGAAAAAAGTTATCCTGGAAGAGTAGTAAAGCCGTAATATTCACTTTCGAGTGAATATTTATTTTTGAATCTTGGTTGCGCCGTTTTTACTCAACACGGTTTAGTCGCAGACTGGTAACCGGAGATACGATCAGCGGGAATTTTTCTACGGTTACATTGGCCTGGTCGAGTCCGAAGCCCCTTTCTTCAGAAAGACTGAGCTGTTTGATCCAAAAGTGCAGTTTCATCACCATCTTCTCTATGATCGGCAGCTCATTATCCTGGCTCAGGTATTTTTCCATAACCATAAACTGGAAATCACCCACGGTATTGCTGCTTGCCAGGCTTTCATAGCGACTGATAATATTTACCTCATTATTTGAAACCAGGTCTTCCACCACTTTTTTGAACATCAGGTTGATACGCGGCTGGATGCGGAATCCCAGCTTGAAATCTATTCTGATAATATCGTTAGGAATAATATGTTCTACCTTGTATTCTGAAGTGTAAGGTGCATCGGCTGTATCGACGTGAATGAACCAGTAGATATCGGCTCTTTTGGGTTTACGGTTCAGGATGGAATAGATGATCTTGTGTTCAATTTCCTTGGGGTTATCGGCGCTTGTCAGGTAAATCAGGTGTGTTGCGTATTTAGCAATAGACCTGTCGTTGCTCAGTTCCTGAATTTTTGGGATATAGTGTTCCATTCGCACGAATTCCACATAACGATTCTTGATTTTCCGTGCCCTGAACCAGACATACATCACCACGAACAGTAATCCTCCGATCACGAGCGTGGCGTAACCGCCGTGGGGGAACTTTTCCAGGTTGGCAATCAGGAAGGCTGATTCAATCGTGAGGTAGACCACGAGGTAGAGGTACACAAATACCGGCCGCACTCTTTTGATCACCAGGTAATTTGAAAACAGGATGGTGGTTGCTATCATACACAGGGTAATGGCGAGCCCGTATGCGGCTTCCATGTACTTGGATTGCTTAAAAAATATCACCATACCGACGCAGCCTACGAATAACATAAGGTTCACGCCCGGAATATACGACTGACCTTTTTCGACCGTCGGGTAATTAATTTTCAGCCTGGGCCAAAGATTCAGCCGGATTGCTTCGCCGATGAGTGTGTAAGCACCTGAGATCAGCGCCTGGCTGGCAATGATTGCGGCGATGGTGGAAATGACGATACCCGCCATCAGGAAACTCGATGGCATGATCTCGAAAAATGGGTTGCTGTTTGATGGAAAAGGTTTGCCCATGTAATGCGACAACAAGTAAGCTCCCTGTCCCAGGTAATTCAGGATCAGGGCGGTTTTCACAAAGACCCAGCTCACTACAATATTCTTGCGGCCGCAATGGCCAAGATCGCTATACAATGCTTCGGCCCCGGTAGTACAAAGGAAAACAGCTCCCAGAATCCAGAATCCTTTCGGGTATTGGATCAGCAGCTTCATGCCGTAATAGGGATTCAGAGCTTTGAGTATACTCCAGTCTTCATGAATGTGTAAAAGCCCCAGCACAGCCAGCATGGCGAACCACACAGCCATGATCGGCCCGAACGTACTGCCGATGGAATGAGTGCCAAATTGCTGAACGAAAAAAAGTACCGCGAGGATGCCCAGTACAATGTACATAATGGTACTGATATGGTGCTCTTCACCTAAAAAACTGAGAATAGGTACCTGTCTGAGACCTTCAACGGCTGAAGTGATCGTGATGGGAGGCGTGATCATACCATCCGCCAACAATGCAGAACCTCCAATCATGGCTGCGATGACCAGCCATTTTCTCCTTCGTCTGACCAGGGTGTATAAGCTGAATATGCCACCTTCCCCCTTGTTATCGGCTTTTAAGGTCAGCCAGACGTACTTCAAAGTAGTTTGTAAGGTTAGTGTCCAGATGATACAGGACAGCGCTCCGATAATTAATTCGTTGGAAACGACCCGCCCGGTCATCACTGCGTTTAAAACGTACAGTGGCGAAGTACCAAGATCCCCGTATATAATACCTAACGCAATAAGCAGGCCCGCGGCCGTCGCTTTACTCGTATAAGTTTTCACAAGAAGGTTTCGATTTGTTTGAAAATAAGCAGCAAAGTTCATACAAAACAGTGGAATTTTGAAAAACTTTATTTTTTGCACCAGATCGGGTTATTATAAAAGAAAAGTTATATTTACCCGGTTAATCCATTATTTAACATCGCCCGATAGAAATTGCGAAGCGATTCGTTAACTTTACTGTTCAATCTCAGGTCTATGAAAAAAATATTCATTGCCCTTTACTGCTTATTTTTATTATCACTATGGAACACCGGCTACGGGCAGTCTTCAATTATTTACGCTGAGCCCAATAAGAACGACCTGCAACGAATGAATTTTGAGATCATTGGTAAGTCGGCCAACAATATTCTGATCTACAAGGAAGTTAAAGGGCGTCACTGGATTTCAGTTTATCATGAGAATATGCGCGAACTTGAGAACGTGCCGATTCGCGTATTGCCTTCCGGGCAGGACTTGCTGGATGTCACTTTTTACCCTCGTTCAAACTACTCCTGGATGTTGTTTCAGTACCAGGACGGTAACGTGGTCTCGCTGGAAGCAGCAAGGGTAGAAGCAAACGGTCGAATCCTGGAAAGCCCGGTATTGCTGGATACTACAAGGATCAATTACAAGGCAGAGGGCAAGATTTATAATCATTTTGCCAGTGAAGATGGCAACCGGATCATGTTGATGAAAATTAACCGGAAGAACAGGGCTCTCTATCAGTTTACCACGAAATTATATGATGATAACCTGGATCTTTTGCAGGAGGACCGGATGTCCCTTCCTATGAATCCCAATGGTGACTACCTGACGGGTTACAGTCTGGATCAGGAGGGCAATCTTGTTTTTGTTAAATATAATCGTCTTTCCGGTGGTGATATTGCCCACGCTTCACTGATGATTAAATCTGCAGGTAACAATAATTTTAAATCGATTCCTTTACAGATCAATAATCTTTTTCTGGATGATATTAAATTGCGCATTGACGATAGGAACCGGCGATACCTTCTCAATTCATTTTATTCAGCAAAAAAGAGAGGCAATATTGCAGGCGTTTACAATGCTGCTTACAATCAGCGGACGGGCAGGATTGAATACGAGAAAACTTCCCCGTTGAGTGAAGATTTGAGAAAAAGAGCGCGTATGAACCTGTCTGGCGCCAAAAATTCTTTCAACGATTATTTTATCAATAATATCGTCCTGCACAGCGATGGCGGGTATACACTGAGCGCGGAAGTACTTTATACCAGCAACTATGGAAATATGTGGGACAGATGGGGCTATTGGGGATACGGTTATCCGTATTACAGTCCTTATGGCTGGTATGGTGGCTATTGGGGAGGCTGGGGTGGCTGGGGCAGGTATTGGTCGCCTTATTACTATTACAGTCCCTTCTTCTACCGCAGTTACTGGTGGGGAAATCCCTGGTATGGCTATGGTTGGGAACAGGACCGGTATCATGCCGATAATGTGGCGTTGCTGTCTTTTGACAAGGACGGCAATAAGGAATGGGATAATATCATTATTAAGCGTCAGAGCGGGAGCTCCACGGATGGAACCATATCTTATCAGATCATGCAGAGGGGAGATAACATGCACTTCCTGATGAACAAAGCCGCTAAATTCTCAAAACTGGAAGATGTGGAGGTTAAGAGAAACGGGATCATGCTGGATCATGAAGTCACCGTCGCAAAGGATAAGAACACAGATTTCATGCCACGGTACGCCAGGCAGATCAGCCCCAATGAAGCGGTTATCCCTATCCTTTTAAAGAAATCAGTTTCTTTTGCTAAGATAAAATTTTAGTACCGGGTAATGCTTCCCGGTGCTGTGTGCAAATCTCAGCCCAGGCAACGAATGTGTCGCAGATTTCGCAGGAGTGTCTCAGATACCTGCGTGTAACTCTTCATCAGCCGCCAGGATGCTTTTCTGTAATTGGGCCTATAGTGCTAAATTTGCCAGATAACTGCTGTTAATGTGATTGGACAATTTAGTAAAAACAAAACAGGGGTCGTACGCCTGTTATTGCTTGTTGGGGTATTATTGAAGATACCCTTTCTATACAAGGCCGCCCCGGTCATTGTTAGTCCGGGCGACGGCATTTTATTCAGGAAATTTATCGATTGGATCCGGCCTGTGGGTGATGTCATCCCGGGCATTTACGCTGTACTGGCAATATTCCTGATTTTTTTACAGGCTAATATGCTGAATCGGTTTGTCAACGAAAATCGCCTGATGTCGCGTGCCAATTACCTGCCTGCATTATCCTATCTCCTGATCACTTCGTTGTTGCCAGGATTCAACCAGTTGTCGTCGCAACTGATAGTCTCCGCATTACTGATGCTGATATTTATTCAGGTTTTCAAAACTTATGGCCGGGAATCCCAATTGGCCCCGATCTTTAATAGCGGCGTGCTGCTGGGGCTGTCAGCCCTGCTGTTCTTCCCGAGTCTGGTCTTTTTCTTTTGGTTGCTGATTGCACTGGCTGTGCTGCGGCCATTCCGCCCAAACGAATGGCTGCTGGCTGTGCTTGGGATACTCACGCCGTTTTATTTTTTGTTTGCCTATTTTTTTCTCACTGACCAATTGGACCAATTTCATATTTTGGGACCGCTAACCCTGGGTATGCCCCTGCAGAAAGCAACATTAAGGGTTGCGGGTACGGTTTTTCTGCTATTGCTGCCCCTGCTCACCGGCATGTATTATGCCCAGAGCTTGTCGGGCAAAATGCTGATCCATGTCAGGAAGGCCTGGATACTGTTTGGGTGGTACGTGATTATGGGTATTCTGTTGTTGTTCTTCTTCCCATCGGAAAATTACTCGAATTGGGTTTGTCTATTGCTGCCAGTTGCCTCTTTTCACGGATTTGGATATTTAAATGCTGAAATCAGGGCTTATCCACCGGTGGCATTTTGGCTATCCGTTGTGTTCATTGTTGTGGCCGTGATTTTTTTCCCGGGGATCTGAAACCAGCAGGGAGCGCCAATACGAATCGGCGGTAGCCAGGATAAAAAACTGCTGGTCTGAAACCGAACCGTCAGGAATGATTATCTTTGCAGTTTTCTGGGTGGTATTAAAACATGAGCTATGAAATTTGGGGTTGTAGTATTTCCGGGATCTAATTGCGACAGGGATATGCAGGATGCGTTGTCCCATGACCTGGGTCAGGAAGTCGAAATGCTCTGGCACAAGAGCACCGATATCAGTTCGTTTTCTACTGAAGATTGTATCGTGCTGCCCGGCGGCTTTTCTTATGGAGACTACCTTCGTTGCGGAGCTATTGCAAGGTTTAGCCCGATCATGACTGAGGTAATTGCATTTGCAAACCGCGGAGGGCTGGTTTACGGTGTTTGTAATGGTTTTCAGATCCTTTGTGAGAGCGGGCTGCTCCCGGGTGCGCTGCTGAGAAACGAAAATCAACAATACATTTGCAACAATATTTATGTTAAGCCGGATGGCTGGTACAAAGACCTGGTAACCGGCGATGCAGAGAATTTCCGGGAGGCCTACAAAATACCGATCGCTCATGGCGAGGGCCGGTATTATGCAGATAGCCAGGTACTGGATGAGCTTGAAGCTAACGGGCAGGTGATTTTCCGGTACAGTGATGCCTCTGGCAATCTTACAAAAGAAAGTAACCCGAATGGGTCGGAGCGTAACATCGCGGGGATTTGTAACGCCGGCAGAAACGTGTTTGGCATGATGCCTCACCCGGAAAGAGCATCAAGTCCGGTGCTGGGAAATGAAGATGGTAAAAAGATCCTTACGTCCCTCCTAATGGCCCGGCAACTTGTGCATTAAGTTTTTCGTCGTATCTTAGTATTTATAGGGTAACCCGGCTGGCACCTGCAGCCGTACCTGGCTGAAGGAGATTCAGGTCATTCCCTTTATTCAATAAAATTGTAATTATGAACAGATTATTTCTGATTGTTTCTATTTTCTTTATTGCTGGCGCGGCCAAGGCTCAATCTGAACCTGTTAAATGGAATTTCAGCGCCAAGAAAATTTCCGATAAAGTTTATGAAGTACAGATGACAGCCAATTTAAACTCAGGCTGGCATATCTATTCACAAAACCAACCCAAGGATGCGATTGCCATTCCAACAAAATTTGCTTTTTCTAAAAACCCCCTGATGAACCTGGATGGCAAAGTGCGGGAATCGGGGAAGATGGAAAAATACAAAGACCCGGCTTTGAGTATTACAGCCCATCAATATTCCAGGTCGGTGAACTTTATTCAGAAAGTAACGCTCAAGGCGAATGCTAAAACCAGCCTGACCGGAACAGTAGAATACCAGCTCTGCGATGATTCTAAATGCCTTCCGCCCAAAAAGATGCCGTTTTCCGTATCTGTTGGCTAGATCAGGTGCCTAAGAATGAACGAATTGCCTCTGGAAAGAGGCTTTTTTACTTGAAAGGGGCGGGGTTTAGTGATATTTGACTAGTATTTGAACGGGTGATCGTCCGGAAACGGGCAGGCTGCGGAGAGTGTGCAGGTTTCTGTTTTCCACATCTGTCTCATTTTATCACAGGTATGGTGGAAAATTGCCAAATTGAACTTACTTTTGCGCCCTGAATCAGGGTGATTCCGTTAAAACAATAAAACCATGTCAGGGCAGCTAAAAGAAGTTCGCAACAGGATCAGTTCCGTGCAGAGTATGCAGCAGATTACCAAGGCGATGAAGATGGTAAGCGCTGCGAAATTCCGCCGGGCACAGGAGGCTATTCTGCAGATGAGACCCTATGCACAGAAACTTCAGGGAGTTTTGAGTAATATCGTGAGCGCCAGTGAGGGAGAAATTGAAATATCGCAGGCTACAGTGCGGCCCGTTGAAAAAGTCTTACTGATCGTCATTACCAGCGACAGAGGACTGGCAGGAGCATTCAATGTCAACCTGGTCAAACTGACCAAATCTCTGATCGCGGGGAAATATAGCAGGCAGGCTGAAAATGGCAACCTGACCATTTGGAATATCGGCAAAAAGGGATACGAAAGCCTTACTAAAGCGGGATATAAAACGGATGGTAGTTTCAGGGATCTTTTTCTGGACCTGAAATTCGAACAGGTTGAGCGGATTTCGGGACTGGCGATGAAAATGTTTGAAGAGAAGCAGTTTGATGTGGTGGAGATCGTGTACAGCCAGTTTAAAAACGCCGCCACGCAACTTTTTACTGTGGAACGATTTCTGCCTATACTGCAAATGGAGAAAAAGAAAGGAGAGCGCAGAGCCGATTATATTTTCGATCCCGAGAAAAATGAACTGATTGGCGAATTGATTCCAAAAATTCTGAATACGCAGTTATTCAAGGCGGTCCTGGATTCTCACGCTTCGGAACACGGGGCCCGTATGACTTCCATGGATAAGGCCAGCGAAAATGCTAACGAGATGCTCCGAAACCTCAAATTAACGTACAACCGGGCCAGGCAGGCTGCTATCACAACCGAACTAAATGAGATTGTAGGTGGCGCCGCGGCGCTTAAAAATTGATGAGCGGGCAAACGGAAAAAATCTGCCGCCGACCGGCTTACCGGGTTACCTGATGCGGGGTCCCGGCGGGATAAAATTGTAACGGAAAAACTTAGACTTTTAGATGGATCTTACCGGGTTAATACCACATATTGAAGCACTGATCTTTGCCAGCGACAAACCTCTGCCGGTCCTGGAAATTACTGATCTCCTAAACAACGCATTCGGGTTTATGGAGGATAAGGTTAGCCTTGACCAGGTAGAAGCAGCGATGGAAGGTATTGTGGAAAAATATAATGCAGACTTTTATCCGTTTGAAGTAGTGCAGAGCGGCGGAGGCTGGCAGTTCCTGACCAAGAAAGAATTTCATAAGACGGTAGCTCAGCTAAATGGCGAAAAATTCATGAAGCGCCTGTCAGCAGCAGCTTTGGAGACCCTGGCCATTATTGCCTATAAGCAACCGGTGACCAAGGGGGAAATTGAGGCCATTCGCGGTGTGAGCGCTGATTATGCCGTACAAAAACTCCTCGAAAAGGACCTGATTATTATCAGTGGCCGGAATGAAAAAATGCCAGGGCACCCGCTGGTTTACGCGACCTCCAAATCTTTCATGGACTATTTCGGTATCAATTCTTCGGATGATCTTCCTAAGATAAAAGAAGTTCTATCCGAACACCTGGTGGCACCAACCCTGGTTAAAGAAAAGGTTGGGGAAGAAGTTGAGGAGAAGACTGAGGCTGATGTTGAGGTCGAGGGAAGGGCTGAGGTTGAGATGAAAGGTGAGGTTGAGGAGGCCGTTGAGGCTGAGGAGAATATGGGTGAATTCCAAACACAGGAGTCAGAGCAGCACCGAAAAGAAACGGATACCAGCGATGATCAGGGACCAGAAGAGGAACAGGGTGCGGATAGGCCATTGCAGGACAACCCAAACCCGGAGGCAGGTGCAGCGCAGGACACCATTGAGAAGGAGCCTCCCGAAGGAGCCGATCAACCGGCATGGGTGTCAGGAACGGAAGAGGAAGATGCAAATGGGGAGAACGAACATCGCAACCAGGAATAAGCCGGTATTTTCCATGCTAACGCATCCAAATTCAACAGAAATCGACCTTAATTTAGGGCTTTCAATATTATGTCAGATCAATTGAACCATCAGCAACTCAGGCAGATCGCCGGAAAATTCGGGACGCCGGTATATATTTATAATGCGGATAAGATTGAGATCCAGTATAACAGGCTGACTCGTGCATTTGAATCGGGTAATGTGAAGTTTTTTTACGCCTGTAAGGCGCTGACAAATATAAATATTTTAAAGTATATTAATTTCCTGGGCTGCAATGTCGACTGTAGCTCTGTCAACGAAGTGAGGCTGGCGCTTTATGCCGGCGTTGAACCGTCGAGGGTATTGTATACCAGTAACGGCATATCATTTGGTGAAATAGAAGAAGCAGCTTCGCTGGGAGTTATCATTAATATTGACAGTCTCTCCAACCTCGAAAAATTTGGGAAAAAGTACGGCGGTAGTTATCCGGTCGGTATCCGGCTCAGACCCAATATTATGGCAGGCGGCAACCTGAAAATTTCGACTGGTCACGATAAAAGTAAATTCGGGATACCCGTGGATGATATCGATAAAATAAAAGTGATTATTGACACCTATCAAATGGTCATCAACAACCTTCATATTCACACGGGCAGTGACATCAGGGATCCGGATGTTTTTCTGAAAGGGATAGACGTTCTTTTTGAACTGGTACCTCATTTCCCACACCTTAAATCAATTGATCTGGGGGGTGGATTTAAAGTCGCTTATAAAGAAGACGACCCATCCATTAACGTCGAAGAACTGGCGAAAAAAGTATTGAAGGCTTTTCAAAGTCAGGAAGGTACGAGGCATCTGGAAATCTGGTTTGAGCCCGGGAAGTTTCTGGTTAGCGAATGCGGTTACCTGGTGACTACCGTGAATGTCCTAAAAGAAACGCCTGCCGCTACTTTTGCAGGTGTGGACAGTGGGTTCAACCATCTTATCCGCCCTATGTTCTATGATGCTTATCACCGCATCGATAATATTTCAAATCCGGGCGGACCTTTAAAAGAATACACCGTTACCGGTTATATCTGTGAGACAGATACATTTGCCTGGAACAGGCCTATACCCGAGATCAGGGAAGGCGATCTCCTCGCGTTTTATAACGCTGGTGCTTACGGCTTCGAAATGTCGTCAAACTATAATTCCAGGTTCAAACCCGCAGAAGTGATGGTTGAAAAAGGGGTTTCCAGATTGATACGGGAACGTAGTAATTTCGATGACCTGCTGACGGGACAGGTCCTCAGCCAATGATTCCGGGGAAGTTCGACTGCGATTGATAAAGTATATTTTTTTATCCGGATATTTTGATGTATCTTAACTGGTCGTACTTTACAATAGTTGCCCGCCGTTTTCAGTTAACCGGAAAATTTTCAATTAGGTATCTCTTTAGATACCGGGCAGGGCAATATTTTTTTTAATTCATTTTACCAATCCGATGAGCCGGTGTGGCGAAGAACTTTTATTTTTATAAAAATTTCTCGCTATGCCCATCAGAATGACCGATGATCCAGAGGATCAGGGAGGCAACGATTATAACGAAGACCGCGGAGGAGATGGAGGTCCCGGGCTGCCGGGAGGAGGCGGTGGATTATTTAACCTGCTGCCACTTCTTTTTGGGCTCTTCAGGGGCCGGGGGATCATTTGGTTGCTGATCATTGGTGCGGCTGTTTATTTCCTTGGCGGTAGGTCCGGATGCAATCTCTTTCCACTGACAGACGTTGGCAATACCGCTCGCCAGTTATTTTCGCAAAGCGGCTACAGCTACAATCCTGATGAATTTAATAAGGCGTCGATTTATGAAGGGCTCGAAGATAATGACTCGAAGAACCCATTGCCGGAAGCAGTTTCCTTGTTGAGGTTCGCGCCGCGCCGTGGCGATCAGGGTCAACAGGGTAGCTGCGTAGCCTGGAGCAGCGCGTATGCTGCTCAGACCATTCTAACGGCGGCTGCAAAAGGTCAGAATCCGGATGAGATAGCCTTTAGCCCATCGTATTTGTACAACCAGATCCGGTTGAGTTCGGATTGTCAGGGCTCTTATATCCAGCGCGCCATGGAGGCTATGTCCCGTACCGGGGGTGTACCTCTAAATCAATATCCCTACGATGATCGCGATTGCGAAAGAGTTCCGGACAGCAGGGCCATCGCCCTTGGGCGGCAGAACACGATCCATGGCTTCACCCGTCTGACCGAGGGTGATAACCTTCAGCAGATTAATGTGAGGGCTGTGAAAGAGCATCTTGCCAAGGATGCGCCGGTGGTTATCGGAATGCTGGTCGGCCAGAGTTTTATGAAAGATATGATGGGTAAATCACTCTGGACCCCGCAGGGTATGGATCAGGCCGGAATGGGAATGGGCGGTCATGCCATGTGTGTGATCGGGTACGACGACCGGAAGTATGGCGGAGCTTTTCAGATCATGAATAGCTGGACTCCTGCCTGGGGCGAGAACGGAATAGCCTGGGTCAGGTATGCGGATTTTAAAAAATATGTCAGGGAAGCATATGGCATCGATCCATTGCCTAAATCGGCGGCCGTGGCTTCGCTCCCGCTTGAATGCCAGATTGGATTGATGAATGTGAAAACGAACCGATATATCCGGCTCAAGTCGGTAGGGCAGAATAATTTCCAGACTATCGAACCTATTCGCGCTGGGACCCGTTTTAAGATGGAAGTAAAAAATAACACCGCCTGCTACACGTATATTTTCGGGCAGGAAACAGACGGCAGCAGTTATGTGTTGTTTCCTTATATCAAGCCCGGGAAAACGGTATCTAAACACTCGCCCTATTGTGGGATCACGGGTTATCGGTTGTTTCCCCGGGGACAATCGCTAACGGCGGATTCTCTTGGTAGCCGGGATTATATCGCCATAGTGACCAGCAGGGATCCACTAAGCTATAGCCAGATCAATGACGCGATCAATCGAAGTACAAAGTCGGGTTATGCGGGCAAAGTGTTTGAGGCTTTGGAAACTTTAACAAATTCATCGGCAGGGTCGGGAGCAACAGCAGATGGACGCATCCAGTTTAAAGTTTCTGCGAAGGATGCGGGTGTTATGGGGGTGATAGTTGCTTTTGACAAGACCCCCTGAGTTTAACGGAGGCTGACGGCGATGTATAAAGTGTTGGCGAAAGTCGGGCTAAAATGGAAATTGATAAATTATTTAGAAATCAAAACTGTACCTTAAAGCGGAAAAAGTGTACTAACAGAAAATGAGCCGGATCCTGAATTCGATAAAAAATCCAAAAATTGTGCGAAAGTTCGTGCATTTACTGGTAGGATTATTCACTTATCCGGGTATAACTGTCTTCAACCGGATCAGCATCACCGGGATGAAGAACCTAAAGGATTTGCCAAAGTCGGGTGTGTTATTTGTTTGCAACCACCAGACTTATTTTTTGGATGTGATTACCCTGTTTCATATTTTCTCAGCTTTAAAATGGAGGAAGACCGACCGGCTTGGAATCCCGGTTTACCTGCTGAATCCCATGACGAGGATCAATTATGTGGCTGCTGAGCAAACGATGAAGAGTAGCTGGATGAGTCGTTTGTTTCTGGTGGCTGGCGGAGTAACAGTTAAACGTACCTGGAATGAAAGCAGCGGAGAGGCCAGGTCCGGCCTGGATCCATCAGACACCCGGAAGATAGAACGATCGCTGTCCAAGAACTGGGTCATTACTTTTCCGCAGGGAACGACTACTCCTTTTGCACCTGCCCGGAAGGGTACGGCACTGATCATAAAACATCACCGGCCGGTGGTAATCCCGGTTGTGATCAATGGGTTTTCAAAAGCATTTCACAAGACGGGTGTACGGTTAAAAAGCAGGGGTAACCGGCTTAGCGTTTGCTTTAAGGAACCGCTGAATATAGATTATAATGCATCCGTACAGGACATCACCGATCAAATCATGGATGCCATCGAACAAAGCGATAAATATATGCCAGAAGCGTTGAAAGGTTGAGACTTAGAGAATTACGAATGTTCAATGACGAATTACGAATGGGTCTCTAAAGAAGAGAACTTGTCTAAAGAAGCTGCCCTCGTAATTCGTAATTAAATGTATATACATTTTGTGTTTAATGTATAGTGTCTGGAATCTAGTGCCTCATTGGCCCAATTTTAAACTATGCATCCATGTCCTTAGATCCTCCATCCATTTCTCATTAGAAGTGGGATTGGTCATACCAAATCCATGCCCTCCTTTTTCATAGTATTTCACTTGAGCTGGAATCTTAAATTTTTTAAGGGCATCATAGTAAACCTGACTATTTTGCCAGGGGACGGTCTTATCATCTTTTGCATGAACCAGGAAGGCAGGGGGCGTTCTTTTATTTACCTGGAGCTCGTTGGAATATTTACGGATCGTTGCAGGGGAAGGGGTTTTACCGATCAGGTTGATCCGGCTTCCCATATGCGTCAGGCTATCCGTGAAACTGATCACCGGATAAATCAATAAGGAGAAATCGGGTCTCAGGGAAGTCTTGCGGGGATTTTCAATAAGCACTTCGGCATACCTGGTAGAAAGGGAGGCTGCCAGGTGACCGCCGGCGGAAAACCCCATGATGCCAATTTTTTTTGGGTTGATATTCCAGGTTTTCGCGTTCTCTCTCACTAACTGAATGGCCCTTTCCGCATCCTGCAGTGGCGCAATGGATCTGTCGAGCATGATCTTATCATCGGGAATCCGGTATTTCAGTACGAAGGCTGTTACGCCCCATTCCGTAAACACTTTTGCCACGTCGCTTCCCTCGTGACTGGCCGCCAGGATACTATATCCGCCGCCCGGACATATGATCACGGCCGTTCCATTGGGATGAGCGGGGGTATACATCGTCATCTCCGGAACGGAAACCTGACTGATCCTGAGTATACCATCAGCGCCAGTTACTGATTTTTCCATATTTTCTGAAGGTTTGCTATTTGGAATAGCCTGGTACAAACGAATTTCTTCCTGACCGTTTACCCGGGTAAAAACGAAGAGTAAAAAACAAATAAATATTTTGTTCATACGATGGATTTATTGTTCGAAGTTGATTTTGATGGTGGTCCAGAAGCTATCAAGCCAGACGATCCGGGGCTTAAAAAAAGAAATAATAGCAGGCCAGTCATCCCTGTTGAAGACATTCACCTTTTCCAGTTTTACTGAGATCCTGGAGACCGGGCTTCCCTGCTCATCGTTTGTTTCAGACCTGGAATACATATCCGGCGGCTGGTGACGAAGGATGCAGGCAATTCTTCATGATGACTGGCTGCGAACTCTTTTTCGATAATTTTTGAAGAGACTTTGCCAACGAAGTTTCAATACGCCAAGGACTCCTTCTTTGATAATACCTTTATTCATCTTGGACATACCCTCTGTCCTGTCCTGAAAAGTGATGGGTACTTCCCGGATCTTGAATCCGATCTTCCATGCTGCGTATTTCATTTCAATCTGAAACGCATATCCTACAAAATTAATATTATCAAAATTGATAGCGGCCAACACCGGGGCCGTGTAGCAAACAAAGCCGGCAGTCGGATCCTTTACGGGCATCCAGGTAATTATTCTGGTATAAAGGGAGGCTCCTTTTGAAAGTGCTATCCGGTCTGCGGGCCAGTTAACAACTGCTCCGCCTTTTACATAGCGGCTTCCAATGGCCAGATCAGCGCCATCGTTTTTACAAGCCTGATACAGTCGGATCAGGTCGTTGGGGTTATGTGAGAAATCCGCATCCATTTCAAAAATATACGGGTAGTTCTTCTCCAGCGCCCAGTTGAACCCGTGAATATAAGCAGTACCCAGCCCCAGTTTTCCTTTTCTTTCTTCAATGAAAAGCCTGCCTGGAAATTTTTCCTGCAAGGACTTCACAATATCTGCGGTACCATCGGGAGATCCGTCGTCTACAATCAGAATATGAAAATCACCTTCAAGTCCTAAAACCGTGTGAATGATTTTGCCAATATTCTCACGCTCATTGTACGTGGGTATAATCACTAATTTATCCAAATCGTATCTAAGTTTAAGCCTTTTTCAATTTGCTCCTGGTAAAGATTTCAGTAAGTTTTTGTTTGGTATGCTGGGGAAAATCACCTCTCATCATCCAGTCATAATACTGGGGTTCTGTCTTCAGTACTTCGGCAACCGGCCTGCCTTTGAATTTTCCGAAATTGAAAACTTCCACACCATTGTCCATGACAAACCGGCGGGCAAAATCAACGATCACGTCTTCACCTATAAATTTAAGGACAGACTCTATGGTGTGACCCAGTTCAGGATATTTTTCCACTTGCGCCAATAGCACCTCATAGGTTGCTGAGGCATCGGCTTCGGCTGAGTGTGCATCATCAAGACTTTTGTTGCAATAGAATTTATAGGCCGCAGACAAGGTCCTTTGCTCCATTTTGTGAAAAATGTTCTGGACATCCACCAATTTCCGGCCCTTCATGTCGAAATCCACGTCTGCTCTTAAAAATTCTTCCATGAGCAATGGAATGTCAAAACGGTTTGAATTGTATCCGGCTAGGTCGCAGCCATCGAGCATTTGTTTCAGTTCACGCGCCACATCCGCGAAGGCAGGAGCGTCCTTTACCATTTCATCGGTTATCCCGTGAACGTCGCTGGCCGCTTTAGGTATTGGCATTTGGGGATTGATGAGTTTTCTCTTCACGCTTTTCGTCCCATCGGGTAGTAATTTAACAATAGCTATTTCCACAATTCGATCTGTCCCCAGGTTTGTACCAGTCGTCTCCAGGTCAATAAAAGCCAGGGGTTTGGTAATTTGTAACATGCAAAATATTTGGCGTAAAGATAGAGAATAAATAATTTTTTGCTAATTATATTAATCCTATCTTTGCGCCACGAATGAAAAATTTAGTGCATATCCATCATCATGCTGCGTCCTTATCAAGGTAAGCCGGAGATGCTATGCGAAAAGTATAAAAATTGGGCTTACAGATATGTAAGCCTTTTTTGTTCTGAGCCCGGAACAGTTTGTATACCGTCACCGGGATTGTTTAAAACTAAAAAGGTCAAAAGTGAATAAAACGAATGAATCAACAATTGGGTCAGGTAAGATAGAAACGGGAATCACTCAGAAATCATTGCTACGCATAGCCGTTCAAAAATCGGGCAGACTCAGCGAAGACACGCTCCGGTTGCTCAAAGAGTGCGGCATTGGCATTCCTTCGGTCAATAACCAGCTGAAGATCACGACAGAAAACTTTGATGCCGAAATATTATTTCTGCGCGATGATGATATCCCGGAGTATGTGGCCGATGGTGTGGCTGATATTGGTTTTGTAGGTGAGAATGTTGTGCTTGAAAAATGTAAAGAGACCAAAATCATCGAAAGATTGGGTTATGGTAAATGCAGGTTATCGATTGCCCTTCCGAGATCAAAGCGAGGCGCTACCCGTCAGGATCTGGATGGGCTGCGGATAGCAACCAGCTACCCGGTGATCCTTAAGAAATGGTTAAAGCAGAACAAATTGAACGCGGATATCCATGTTATCAGCGGTTCTGTGGAGATCGCTCCACGGATTGGGTTGGCAGATGCCATCTGCGATCTCGTGAGTTCAGGGAGTACCTTGTTTAGCAATGAGCTCGACGAGTTCGAGACCTTGCTTCGCTCGGAGGCCGTTGTTATTTCTGGGAAAAATCTGTCGGAAGCCAGACTCGGGCTACTGGAAAAACTAATATTCCGCATCCGGGCAGTTCAGCGGGCGCGGCATAATAAATATGTGCTGCTTAACGCGCCAAATGACCGGATCGAAGAAATCTGCAAGTACCTGCCAGGCCTCAACAGCCCGACTATTGTTCCTCTGGCGCGGCAGGGCTGGTCTTCACTACATTCCGTGATCAGCGAAACTGATTTCTGGAATGTTATCGAGCAATTAAAAGCCGCCGGGGCTGAAGGTATCCTGATCATTCCGATTGAAAAAATGATCCAATAAATATCACCAGGAATGGAAATTATTAAATATCCGCCTCCTGATTCATGGGAGGATTTGTGTAAGCGTCCCGTTCAGGATCGCAGCAAGATTCTTGCGCTTGTTAACCGGGTGATATCCGATGTTAAACGAAACGGAGACGCTGCATTAAAAAAGTATAATAAAAAGTTCAGCGGAGTCCGCACGAATGAGTTGATGGTGTCAGCGGAAGAAATCCGCCTGGCGGCCAGAGAGGTGCCTGCTCCGTTGCGGGCGGCCATTCAAAAAGCCAAACTCAATATTGAAAAATTTCACCGTGCTCAGCAGCAGGCGATCCCGAAAGTGGAAACATCGCCCGGGGTCGTATGCTGGAGGGAGGCCAGGCCGGTTGAGAAAGTCGGACTATATATACCAGGTGGTTCGGCGCCCTTGTTTTCAACCGTGCTTATGTTGGGAGTGCCTGCTAAAATAGCGGGTTGCGGCGAGGTGGTTCTATGCACGCCGCCGGATGCGGAAGGGAAGGTTCATCCGGCTATCTTATACACTGCATCAGTTTGTGGCATAAAAAAAATATACAAGACGGGTGGCGCTCAGGCAATAGCAGCGATGGCATATGGAACGGAAACTATTCCTGCCGTTTATAAGATATTTGGTCCGGGAAACCAGTATGTTACTGTCGCCAAGCAATTGGTACAGGATAAAGTGGCGATAGATATGCCTGCAGGACCTTCTGAGGTGCTGGTCATAGCGGATGCTTCCGCCAATCCCTCCTGGGTGGCGGCAGATCTTCTGGCACAGGCCGAGCACGGACCGGACTCGCAGGTGATCCTGGCATCAACCGGAACGGCAATGGTCAGAAAAGTACAGGCCGAAATCAACCGGCAGATAAAGACACTGCCCCGGAAGGAACTGGCTGCACATTCCATAGCAAATTCCAGGTTCCTGGTATTTAAGTCGTTGAAAGAAGCAACAGATTTTTCAAATATATATGCCCCGGAGCATCTGATCCTGGCCTGTAAGATCAGCGCGGCCATGCTAAAAGGTATTAGGAATGCGGGCTCGGTATTCCTGGGAAATTATTCGCCGGAGAGCGCAGGCGATTACGCCAGCGGGACCAACCACACGCTGCCGACTAATGGCAATGCCGCAATGTATAGCGGTGTTTCGCTGGATAGTTTCTGCAAACAAGTTACTTTTCAGAAACTTTCGAAAAAAGGACTCGGGCTTCTGGCGCCGGTGATCACAGAAATGGCGCAGGCTGAAGGTTTGCATGCGCATAGCGAATCAGTACAAATCAGGATAGGTAAAAATATTAAGTTGAAATAAAGAAACAATCAGGCTAAAATGGAATTTAATTTAGATTACCTGATCAGGGAGAACATCAAGCTGCTGGCTCCTTATTCGACAGCCAGGCATGAGTTTAGCGGCAGGGCAGATATCATGCTCGATGCCAATGAAAACGCGATGGGCTCTCCGGTTACACTGCAGGTTAATGAAAGAAGTGAATGGCTGAACCGATATCCTGATCCGGTTCAGATGAAGCTGAAACAACGCATCAGTGAGATCAAGGGCTTGCCACCCGAGCATATATTTACCGGAAACGGCAGTGATGAGGCGATTGATATTCTTTTTCGAATCTTTTGCGAGCCGGGTATCGATAATGTGATCATTCTCCCGCCGACTTACGGGATGTACCAGGTGGCTGCCGCGATCAATAATGTGAAGGTGAAAGAAGTGCCGTTGAATGAACAATTTCAGATGGACATACAGGCTATTGCAGATGCGATAGATGATTTTACCAAGCTGATATTTATTTGCTCGCCTAATAATCCCAGCGGAAACAGTATTAACCGGCAGGACGTCGAAATTATCCTCAACAATTTTGACGGCATTGTCGTGATCGATGAGGCCTATATAAATTATGCAAAGCAAAAAACTTTTTCGCTGCAAATTTCTGAGTATCCGAACCTGGTAGTATTACAAACCCTCTCGAAAGCCTGGGGTCTGGCTGCGCTTCGACTGGGTCTGGCTTTTGCCAGCACGGAGATCATAAGTCTGATGAACAATGTAAAATATCCGTATAACATCAACCTGGCAACACAGGAACTCGCCCTTCAGGCTCTGGAGAATGTTGAAAAGGTAAATGACTGGACGAGGGAGATTATTGCCCAGCGAGGCTCGCTGGAAGAGCAACTCGCGGGACTGCCATTTGTCGAAAAGATATTTCCCAGTGATGCCAATTTCCTGCTGGTGAAAATGCAGCATGCGCTGGAAATTTTTATCTATCTGCAGGGCAAAGGGATCATTGTAAGAAACAGGAGTAATGTTGCTGGATGCGAAGGATGCCTGCGAATTACCGTTGGCACAGCAGACGAAAACAACAGGCTGATGGAAGCTCTGAGGAAATTCACTATTGAGTGAAAATTAAATAGAACGGTCTGGTCATCGTGATGATGCAGATCAAACAAACAACCAATGAAGGAAAATAGCACAAATACTCAGGAAAGTCAATCTGCAGCCGTTCAGGGCGCAGAAGACCGGCAAACAGTTAAGCAACTCTCGAATGTGAGGAAAAAAGTTTTATTCATCGACAGAGACGGCACGCTGATCTATGAGGCGCCGCCTACCTTTCAACTGGATAGCCTGGACAAGATCACTTTTTACCCTGGGATGTTTACCTGGCTTGGTAAGATAGCCAGGGATTTGAATTTTGAGCTTGTGATGGTGACCAACCAGGATGGACTAGGAACCGCATCCTATCCGGAAGAAACTTTCTGGCCGTTTCAGGATCTGGTAATGCGCAACCTGGAAGCCGAAGGAATCTATTTTAGCGAGGTGCTTATTGACCGTACCTTCCCGGAAGAAATGGCGCCTACCCGGAAACCGGGAACAGCCATGCTGAAACATTATATGAACAATCCCGATTACGATATGGAAGGATCCTTCGTGATCGGCGATCGCGTGACCGACCTGCAACTGGCACGCAACCTGGGATGCAGGGCAATCTGGATCGCCGGTAATGAAGAACTGGGTGCGGAGGAGATTACGGATACAATGGCGGAGCTTGAATCAACCGTTGCTTTGAAAACAAACAACTGGCAGGACATATATGCTTATCTCCAGCTGGGCGAACGGGTGGTGGAACACGTTAGGAACACCAACGAGACCCGCATCAGGATCCGACTCAACCTCGATGGAACTGGAAAATCTGTTATTCATACCGGTATAGGTTTTTTTGATCATATGTTGCATCAGTTGGGAAGACATAGTGGTGTGGATCTGGAAGTTGATGTAGAAGGAGACCTGCACATAGATGAACATCATTCGATTGAAGACACGGGTATTGCGCTTGGAGAAGCTTTTGCGCGGGCCCTTGGAAATAAAGTGGGTATGGAGCGTTACGGATTTCTGTTACCGATGGACGATAGCCTTGCGCAAGTGGCCATTGATTTCGGAGGTCGCCCCTGGCTGGTTTGGGATGCCACATTCAAGCGTGAAAAAATCGGTGAGATGCCGACTGAAATGTTCTATCACTTTTTTAAATCTTTCAGTGACGGTGCACGCTGCAACCTGAACATCAGGGCCACAGGCGAGAACGAACACCACAAGATCGAGGCTATTTTTAAGGGATTTGCCAAGTCGGTCAGAGCGGCCATCCGCCGGACTCCGGGTGATTTTTCCTTACCCAGTACCAAAGGAACCCTTTAGGCCGGATATTTGTTAAAAGCGATTAACAGGAAGACATGAGCATTATCATTATCAAATATAACGCCGGTAACATACAATCTGTTAAGTTTGCCCTGGAGCGTATAGGCGTTCAGGCAAAGGTGTCAGATAACCTGGAGGAAATTTCCGGGGCCGACAAGATTATTTTTCCCGGAGTTGGCGAGGCAAGCTCAGCTATGAAGTATCTGAAAGAGCGGGGACTGGATGAAGTTATCAGGAATGCTAAACAGCCGCTATTGGGTATTTGTCTGGGCCTTCAGTTGCTTTGCCGGCACAGCGAGGAGAACGATACGGATTGTCTGGGTGTGTTTGACGCCGGTGTGAAGCGTTTCGAAAGTGACACGCTCAAGATCCCGCATATGGGGTGGAACAATGTGGATTTCAGGGAAAACCGGCTCTTCAAAGGAGTTACTGAGAACGCCTGGTTTTACTTTGTGCACAGTTATTACGCGACGCTTAGCCCGCAGACCATTGCAACTACGCGTTATGCGCAGACCTTTAGCAGTGCGATGAACAGAGATAATTTTTATGGGGTACAATTTCACCCCGAAAAAAGTGCAGGTGCAGGTGAACAGATATTAAAAAATTTTTTATCGTTATGATGGAGATTATACCGGCAATTGATATCATTGATGGCAAAGCTGTGAGGCTGAGCAAAGGTGACTATGCCTCCAAGAAAATATATAACGAGCATCCGCTTGAAGTAGCGCTGCAGTTCCAGGATGCGGGTTTAAGGAGACTGCATCTGGTGGATCTTGACGGCGCCAGGGAAGGGCATGTGAGGAACTGGAAAGTGCTTGAAGCTATTGCCGGCAAAACGGGGCTGGCGATTGATTTCAGTGGGGGGATCAGCCGCGAAGAGGATGTGGAGGCCGTTTTTTCATCAGGTGCGGCATATGCGGCAGTGGGCAGCGTGGCTGTGAAGAAACCGATGGTTTTCCAGGAATGGCTGACCCGCTTCGGCGTGGAGAAATTTATTTTGGGAGCGGATGTGCTGAACGAAAAGATTATGGTAAAAGGCTGGGCTGAGGCGACCGAGATCAATGTCTTCAACATTCTGAAACACTACCGGACCAAAGGTCTGAAACAGTTTTTTTGTACTGATATCAGCAAAGATGGCCTGTTGCAGGGGAGCAGCAGCGAGTTGTACAAGAAGATCATCCGGGAAGTGGACGGCATTGAATTGATCGCGAGTGGTGGAGTGAGCAGTATGGCGGATCTGGAGGAACTTCAACGTATCGGGTGCACCGGGGCCATTATTGGTAAAGCGATTTATGAAGGAAGAATCAGGCTGCAGGAGCTAAGCGCTTTTCATGCGGGGGTTTGATCAGACGCTGTTGTCACTCATTTGCAACAGAATTGCCTTGATCGCATTTCTATGAAATTTTAAACTGAAAATATTGTTAGCTAAGCGAATTATTCCCTGCCTGGATATTAAGGACGGGCAGACAGTTAAAGGGACGAATTTTGTGAATCTCCGTCATGCGGGTGATCCGGTAGAACTGGCTATGCGCTATTGTGAAGAAGGGGCGGATGAGTTGGTTTTTCTGGATATTACAGCAACGGTGGATAAACGGAAGACGCTTGCAGAACTGGTGAGAAAGATCGCCACGCACATCAATATCCCGTTTACGGTCGGCGGCGGGATCAATACAGTGGAGGATGTTTCCGTGTTACTGGAGAATGGAGCGGATAAGATCTCAGTCAATACATCAGCAGTAAAGAATCCGCAATTGATAGCTGACCTTTCCAGGAATTTTGGCAGTCAGTGTGTGGTGCTCGCAATAGACGCCAAGGATTTCGGAGGCGTTTGGAAGGTTGTGACTCACGGGGGAAGAACACCTACGGACAAGGTCGCAACGGAATGGGCAAAATTAGGGGAATCGCTTGGAGCGGGGGAAATTCTGCTGACTTCTATGAATCACGACGGAACGAAGAGCGGGTTTGCCACCGAAATAACCAGGACCATCAGTTCCATGTTATCAATCCCGGTCATTGCATCGGGTGGCGCAGGGACGATGGAACATTTTGAAGAAATATTTACAGAAGGGAAAGCCGATGCTGCCCTCGCAGCCAGTATTTTTCATTTTCGGGAGATTGAAATTGGGGCTTTGAAAAAATTCCTGGCGGACAGACAAATCAGTGTAAGACTATAAACAAGGGGTATAACCCATTTATTTTAAAACATATATATGAATCCGGATTTTTCTAAATATGCCGATGGGCTGATGCCAGCAATCATCCAGGATGCGGAGACGCTTCAGGTGCTGATGCTGGGCTTTATGAACGCGGAGGCCCTGGAAAAAACCCAGCAAGAGGGCAAGGTTACTTTTTTTAGCAGAAGCAGGCAGCAGCTATGGACGAAAGGGGAGACTTCGGGCAATTTTTTGAATCTCCGCGAAATACTGTTGGATTGCGATCAGGATACGTTGCTGATTCGTGTTGATCCGGTTGGACCTACCTGTCACCTGGGTGACAGAAGTTGCTTTGGACCGGCCAATGACCTGTTTTCCCTCCAGGAGCTCGAAGCGGTGATCCGCGACAGAAAGGAGCATCCTACGGATAAATCATATACCGCATCGCTTTTTGCAAAGGGGATCAATAAGATTGCTCAAAAAGTGGGAGAGGAGGCTGTTGAGCTGGTCATCGAAAGTAAGGATGAGAATAATGAACTTTTTCTTGGAGAGGCCGCCGATCTCATGTTTCATTACCTCGTTTTGCTGCAGGCAAAAGGATTTACGCTCCGGGATGTCAACGCGGTGTTGACCGCTAGACATAAGAAATAGAAGTTTGTTGGCCGCTAGACATAAGAAATAGAAGTTTGTTGGCCGCTAGACATAAGAAATAGAAGTTTGTTGGCCGCGGACAATACTGAATAACTGAAACTGCTTCTATTATTCGCATAGTTTGGCCGGAAAGTCATCGGGTGTTATTCTTTGTAACAAGTCAATAAGTGCCGATTTTTCCAATAGGCCGGACTTCTGTGATTACCATTGGATGACACTTCTTTTGGACAGCCCCCTAATAAATAAACAAAGAGATTTTTTTGATCGGTTCGTTTTACAGGGTTTATATAGCCATAAGTTGCGGGTTTTAATAGTAGCAAATTTTTTTGTAAGCACCTCTAATAATTGCCGTATCTGGTAACTAGTGAGTGATATTATCTTTTCAATCAGCGGAATACAAGAACTTCAATAATCTCTAATTATCGTTTCTTTTCACAATCAGGTACCAGTCAATATCGAGTGGCAGGTAGCCATATTCATAACAAAATGAATAGGTATTTCCTTTTTTGTTCTGGTATTGGTGTGTCAGGTATTTGAAGCTGAAACCCGCTTGTAACAGTCTTTCCCGGTTGACTTTGATCATTCCGCCTTCTGGAATCAGGTTCTGAAGGATGTAACGGTTTTTGCGAAGGACATTATTTATATTTCTTACCAGCTGATTGTTCTCGCCTTTTTGCTGGTTATTGAACTGGTTGCGACAATAATCATCGCAGAATTTTTTATCTGACCGGCCTTTGACAGTCTTGCCACAGGCCAGGCAGGTTTTAGGTTCCGGGCTGTTCATATATGCATACAATAGTTACAAGGGGTAAGATAATACTATTTATCCATTTACAAACGCTTATATACATTTAGATTCGTAAGTAAACCCTTATTAACCGGCTTTCGCATAAAGGGGACCCCATCTTTGTCCTGTCAATCCGATGCTGGCAGGATTGAGTGAAATAAAAAATCTTAATCGTTCCGCGAGGAACACAAAACAAAAAGTTATGTACGCACTTAGAAACAAAGTTCAGTTGATTGGTAATTTGGGTAATGCCCCTGAGATCAGAACGACAGAAAATGGAAAGAAAATGGCACGTTTTAGTATCGCCACAAATGAAAGTTACAAGAATGCAAATGGTGAAAGGGTTACGGAGACCCATTGGCACAACTTAGTTGCCTGGGGTCGGTTAGCGGACATCGCGGACCGTTTTCTGGAAAAAGGCCGGGAAGTAGCAGTCGAGGGTAAGCTGGTGACCCGCAGTTATGAAGATAAGAGCGGGGTCAAAAAGTATTTCACGGAGATCCAGGTAAACGAGTTGCTTTTATTAGGTAGTGGTCGCCAGGGTGACATGGATTAAAGGTATGGCTGTATGAAAAAAGCTGCTTCTTTGAGGCGGCTTTTTTTAATGGATTGATAATTCCAGAAGAATTTTCACTAAATTTGCAACCCCGATGCTGGTTGGGTTTGATTTGTGGATCAGAAAGAGAAGAAGAAATCGTTCAACTAAGGCTTATAGGCCTTTTGAGGTGATTTATACTGAGGATTTGGGAGACAGGAAGTCGGCGAGGGAAAGAGAGAAGTTTCTTAAATCGGGATCAGGCAAAGAGTTCTTAAAAAGATTGAAATAATTGATTCACCACACCTTCATGGTATGGTGGAGCGATAGGCCCGGGTGGCGAAATTGGTAGACGCACTGTCTTCAGGTGGCAGCGCCGCGAGGTGTGCTGGTTCGAATCCAGTCCCGGGCACAAAGCCCTTCCAACTAAGTTGGAGGGGCTTTTTTGTTTTGGAGCAACAAAAGCGAAGCTTTTAAGTTGCGGAAAAACAAAAAAGACTCAACACCGAAGGTGTTGAAGGGGTTTGGGTAAGCCCTCCCTTCCTGGATCATGCAATAATCCGTTTCGGGCCAAGCTGTTTTGAAGCAACAAAAGCGAAGCTTTTAGCCCTGAATGTACGATCACCTGCCGCTGCCGTTTAGAACCTGGTTTGTCAAAGCCCATAAAACTCAGCAAAAATTAAAAATTTGTTACCCTATTGTACCAAATAGTTTTTGGGCAACCGTAAGTTATGGAATTACAGTTTCTGCGCGGAAGCCGACAACCCCGACTACCACATAGCGTAAAAGTTTTTCAAGTGTAGTTTGTACAGGAGTTTCAGTAACGGGCGAAATGCCAGTTAGGATAACGCCGATTTAACAAAGCAAACCATGGTCCGCCAAGTAACCTGGAGCGGTTACCGGCAGGCGTAACGAAAGGCCTTGTATGTCGTACGGAATAAGGTGGAACAGATTACATAAATACCCCGGTTGGAGGGGTTTAAGTGAAAAAGGGAAATTTAAAAAATCAACGATAATCCCATTTTTGGCAATTAAGAGTTGTCGGATAAATTGCACCATTGCAAATGGTTTAGCAGGGCAATAACGAAAAAGAATGAGATACGAAGTCTACACTACTCTTCGAGCCACGGATGATTTTAGCATTGTTGATTTTATCAGCGAAGGTAAAAATGGTCAAATACCTAAGAGGATTGTTTTTACGGCAACAGAAAGAGAAGGAGTCTATAATTTAGCATTTGGCGATATTGATAATAATTGAGAAATAGACGACTATTGCAACAGCAAAAATGGAGATAGAAACAAAATATTAGCAACAGTGGTTAGTGTGATTAAAGCTTATACAGAAAGATTCCCTGAAAGGTTTTTTTTTCAGAGGAAGCGCTACAGAGCGAACCCGGCTCTACCGGATGGCAATTGGGCTTAACCTGGAAGAGTTGTCTGTGGAATTTAATATTTATTCATATGTAAATGAGGAAATTATGCCATTTTCAAGAGATACTGAGGTGACCGCTTTTTTAATTAAGAGAAAAAATGTATAATTTTGTACTATGAAAAAAGTCATGAAATATAAAGGCGCTTTCTCTAAGCAGCAGATGACTTTTACTGTTGATGAAAAGCTCAACAAGTTAAAGGGGAAAGTACTTGCGCCAAAGAAGTTGGCAGATGCAAACAAACTTTTGCGTAAGATAAAATCTCCATTACCTCAGTAAAGCAAACCGTTTTAATATAAATACCCCCCCTAAATGGAGGCTTCTTCGCTGATGGGAATGCTTACTGCAATTAAACCATATCATAGAAGTAGCTCGTGTAATTGGATTTGTCAAATAGGTCAGGACTATTTCAAATAATTGCTCTGGGGAGTTATTAGGTGTTTTGATGGATATGAATCTACGCGAAACATACTCTCATCTCAAGAATCCCTTTTATTCATCGTCGGGGGTCTGCTTGTACGTGTTTCCTCAACATAAATATCCTGGTAATCGATGATGCCGCTGGTTGGTGTCAAAGTATTCAGCTCATGATACAGTTCCTGCCCGTTCTTATTGACAGCACTCAGATACAAGGCTGTTTTTTGAGCGCGTTCTATTAGATTCCCTGCCACTGTAATTGAATAGTTCCCGGATTGGTCAGAAACGGCTGATCCAAATTCTTGTATCCAGTTGCTTTTTTCATCGGAAAAAAGAATGGTGGTATCGGGTACCGGCCGCATCTTTTTATTCATGACTGTCCCGGTGAGCCGCCATGCGTTTAAGGGCAAAGGTTCTGTCTTGGCTGAGGCTTGTTTAATCTCTCTGTCGAACCCCGGAAACATGGATGCGTTGTAATTATTCCTGGACATCAAGTTTGTCACCCTGGGAGAGTCTTCACCGTGCTTCGCTGCCATTCGTGCAGCCTCAAGGCTGATTACCTCATTTTTGATTTCCTGCAGCTGCTTTTCATTTTTCAATTCCTCCACGCGCTGCCGATCCAGTTGAACAATGCTTTCTGCAGCCTGGTCAATCGCCCGGTTATCAGTGTTGTTGTCATTTATTTGCATATTACTAATTTAACTTACATCAAAAATCTTATTCCTCCACCCGCTGCCGATCCAGTTGAACAATGCTTTCCGCAGCCTGGTCAATCGCCCGGTTATCAGTGTTGTTGTCAGGTATTTGCATATTTTTAAATTTGATTGGGATCAAAAATTCATTCCTGCTGGTACGGCAAACCTGGCCCCCGCCGTCGCGGTCTGGTCTTTGCAAGGCTGGTTGAGTAAAACGATATTGCTGTTTACCGCCCGCAGGTTGCCAAGAACAAGGATGCAATGAGTGCTTTGGTTTCCTGTTGCCGTATTCATCAATCCATAGGAAAGCAATGAATACTGTGTAAGCGTGAATCCTTCCAGGAAACGATTGTCGTTTGAGCGAAGGGAAGCGCCAAAGAGGACCGTGTTGATCAAAACCATGTCAAACGTCTGGTTGCCCGCGGCTGTGGATATAAATCCCGCACATTCCGATTGATTGCTGTTAAAAGAAATATCATCCAGCGATGCGATCAATTGAGAACTGAGACCAATGTTCGCTGTGGGCGCACGCATATCCAACGTCGTTTGATTATCATTGAACATGACCTTTCCGCTCGGAAGATATTGTAATGCCTGCAGGATGGCCTGATAAGCCGGGTTGCTGGCTAGTTTGGTCATATTCGCCGGGTTGGTATTGGCCATGTTCAGGAAATGCTGAGCAAGAAGATCTTTGGAAATGCCAATATCAAGAATGAAAACCGTTGAGGCCGCGACCGACAAAGGATTGGTGTGGTCTGTGGCTAATGATGTAAACTGGTTATCGACTACCGACACAGGACCCATGGCCGTGAGTAAAAGAGCATGCCCCAATGGCTGCTCTACTATATTATCATACACACTCACAGCCGGTACTCCATCAAATGAAGGCAGGCTTGCTTTCAATAGTTTGTTCAGATCGGTAGTTTTGAAGGCCATCTTCACGACAATTCCTCCACGAGCGCCGGCTTTTACCAGGTCATTGGCGGTGGTGACTGACATTCCATTTCTGATAACAGTATTACCGGAAATAATCATCTTTTCGCCATGCAGCACAAACACGCCGCAAATAGCATCGCCTTGTTTTCTTCCGTTATCTTCGATCCTGTTTTCCTGGATGCGCCCGTTATCGCATTCACTCAGTATAACGCCGCCAAAGGCCCAGTCGTTCAGCAAGTTCCGGGGAATCTCCACAGGTAATTGGGAAGCACAATATTTAATGATATTCTTATAAACGGTCAGATCCTCGACATGGATGAACTGCTGGACGCTGGGGACTAGCAGCGTACTGATACCGCTTAATCCCATTTGTGAGATCCTGTTTCCATCGATCTTGATGTCATAAAGCGCCGAGTAGAAAATTTTTGTATCTTTATACTTTAGATTGTAATCGCCGTCAGATTCGGGTAAATGTCCCAGCGTGATACCATTTCCTTTGCCACCAATGATCTCGTTTTCCAGGATCCACACTTTTTCGGAAGTTCCGCCAATCTGAATGCCGCCATCGGCAAGATATGATTTCAAATAGCGCCCCTGCGGATAATACAATGTTACATAGCGGATCAATACATAGATCTGGTACTTAAATAAATTGCCACTTTGGAGTGATTTTTTATCCCGACAAGGATTGAAGGGATCGCCGGGGTCATTCGGATCACGCGGATCATCCGGATCATCACCCTTTTGGTCTGGGATAACAACAATACGGTTCCGTTCTATCAGCACATCGTCAGCCAGACAGAAAATGGCTGGCTTGCCTTCAGGCCTGTCCAGCATCCCGATCTCATTATGGGAAATATCAATGAGGTTAGCGCCGCCATAGTCTTCACTGGTGTGAATGTGGATTGCCTGAATGCCCGCGATCATGCGGTTTTCATTAATGGTAATTCTTTCTGAATCCATTTTGCTTTCCCTGCTGTCTTCCACCTGGATGCAGGTACCATCAATAGCTGCCAGGGTAAGCTGATCTATTTGTATGCGCTGGGAGTTCTGTATCAGGAAAATGGGCTGATCATATAAGTCCGGGTTAGGACGCACGATGGTTTGATCTCCACATCCGGAGATGCGTATCTGCCGCCTGTTTTTGATTACCACGTTGGCTTCATGTTCTCCGGCCAGTACACAGATCTTCCCTCCATAAGCAGGCAAATTATCCACCGCATCCTGGATGCTACTAAAATCGCCTTTACTTCTGATGCCATCGCCAACCGTATACGTACAACAACATCCCTGTTCCGTCAGCGGATTGAATTTTTTTCGGCAATCGCTCATGATCTCGCCCTGCACCTGACCTCCAATAGCCTGCCAGCGGATGACCGCTAATGGCGCATAGAAACGCCTGATACCGTGCGGTGGAATTCCTTTTTCCAATTCCCAGGGAACAACCCGGTCGGGAGTTTCGGGGCGCGCGGCAATTACCCAATAATCGCCCGCGATAAATTCAGCCCCGGTAAAGCTCACCTGCAATCCCGTGTTGCCCAGTGTGATTTTAGCGCCTGAAGTAAATGGAATTTGTTCCGGCGAATTGAGATCGTTGCCCCGGTTCCAGACCCTCGCATAAAAATAATCAGGGGGTGTTTGATTTACCAGATCATTTTTGTCCGACCTGTTCTTCCAATCCGCACCAAAACCTGCCGGGAGGGCATTCACCAGCGTGAAATCTCCAGTATCGGGATTGTATGACGCATTAACTTTGGTCAGGTATCCATTGATCTCAGCAACCTTCTCGCCATTAGGTAACACAGCCGACCAGGGGAGTATCTCAATAACCTGGTTAGACAGCGGCCAGTGATACTGGTCTTTTGGTTCGGTGAGCATGTGCACCTTCTTACCATCAGCCGAAACCGTTATTCGATACAGAGGTGCGGCATCGTCAAATCCCCAGGTAAAATGTGACGCGTCGGTTAACTGCACGCGAATAGCCTGGTTTTCAGCACCGAGATAACCACCCGCTGCCGTTGGCGTGCAAAGATCTTCGGGCAACCCGGTGTCAGCAAAAGAAACCGTCAGCTTCGCGTCTGTGATTCGTTCAAACTCCTGGTTGATCTGCCCTGAATGACCAGCACTCCATTTGCTGACCAGTTGTTTCCAGGCCTCTGCGCAATCGCAGTAGTCCAGACCGGAAGCCAGGTGGATTCGCTGCATCGCGCGGATGCGTGTGGTCGTATCCGGTCCCCCAAGAGCTACTTCAAACAGAGATGAATCTTCAACCGCACTCACGGGCTGCAGCCAGGTTTCCAGGTATACGAGGTCAAAGCGATCGCTATTCAGACCGGCCGGCGTGGGATCCAGGATGGCCGGCTGTTGCAGCCAGTCGTTTTGTAACCGGTAAGTTTCATCCTCTTCTAATTCAAACCGCCAGCCACCTAGATAAATAGTTCCGGCTTTAATGAGGAAGTTGATCCTGCCAGCATCAATAAGGCTGCCGACCGTAGGGATCACCTGGATCTTAAAGCCGTTATCCGGACTACCATAGGGGCCGATGATATCGACGCGTGACCGCCGCCGGTCCTCATTTTCAATCTTTTCATTTTCGTTCCAGTCGTCATCGGTCAATACGCGACCCTGCTGCATCCGGACACTTGCAAAATGTTTTTGAGGATTAAAGTTAATCCTTGATATATCGAAGCTTCCCATATGAAAGGTTTAAGTTCTGTTTATGAAAATGGGGATTAATCCAAATGGCATGTATTCATCGATCTTAGCGCGAAGTCCATCAAACCTGATCGGGTTCAGCAGTCCGCTGAACACACCCATCTCTGATCCGTTTTCAGCACCTCTGGCAATAGCCGAAGGAGCTGTGTCGCTCAGTTGTGCATAACCGGGATCGCCAAAGCGTCTTGAAGTAAACCAGTGATTGGCATCGTGTTCAAAAAGGAAGGATTCATAAGGTCGCGGCAGTTTACTGATTGAAGGCGCAGCGCTAAACCTGAAACATCCTTCCTGGGTATTTTTGACCATGCCAGCGCCGGTTAGTATCACTTCAGAGGCGTAAAGTTCATGTACAGATATCCCGCCAAATACCGTTGTTCTTTCTATATCTATCTTTCCCTGACGGACATCAATGGCTTTGATGGCGGGGTTTACAGACTGTACTATAGTATCCGACATAAAAACCTGTTCAACCGTTCCCGCGTTATCCAGCACAATAGGTCCGGTTATGCTCGATTCAATACAGAGCGTTTCTACAAAGCCCTGGATCTTCAGCGTTACTGGAAGAATAGTTTCACCTTTTGCATTGTTACTTCCACCAGGATCTATTGTGCAGTTCCGGAAGGTTACGCGTTCAAAATTTCCTTTCAGGATGATGGCTACACTTGTATTGCCTGCACTTCCGATCCAGCAACCATCGAGGGTTAGCGTTGCATTTTTGTTTGTGCCGGTATTCAGGATCCAGTCGTTTTGCAGCCTTATATATGGTCGTTGCTGATTGCCTGCATACAAGGTCATGTTTTTGATGCTAAGTTTATCAGAAACTGGCCCATAAGTTTTATTATCGCTGATCTGTACAATGCCATCATTCAGCAGATCTGAAGAGGCAATGGCACCGCCCCCGGATTTTGTCTGATCAGGGGTCAGGGATCCGGGACAGGGTCGCGTATAGGTTCCGGCACCGATGTTCCCCGAAAATCCGTAGTGATAACTACAATAAACAGTAAGTGTGGGATCGGTTGCTGATGTGAAACGAAACCGTCCATGCTCGGGGTCTATGACCAGGGTCTTGTTAGTATTGGCCGACCAGTTCAACAGGTTACCCGCGACACTGTCCTCAACGCTGACGAATGTATTCGAGGGCGGACCAAACCCAACAATTACTGAGCTCTCTTCCAGAGGGTTCGTAGACGCGGTGGCTGCATCTGGCAAAAGTACCTGTTTCCCGCAATCAGGAATCAGTGATAAACTAACTAGTCGGTGATAATTTCCAGGGTTTAATATTTCAACCTTGTTTGCAAAGGTGTTTAGTATCGTCAACAGGCTGGGTTCGTTCTTAAATCGTAAACCAGATAGTTGTTTTAGTTCGTCCGCCGCGCCAGAGCTAAGTCCGTTTGCAACTAATTCGCCGATGATCGCACCATTGATGCTATATTCCGCGTGAGCGAGTAATCGGCAGGGGATCGGAGCAGGTAATTCCCATTCAAGTGCACTATGCCATCTGTCCCAGTCATCCGATCGCAAACGCTGGCTAAACAGCGGTATACCACGCCCCGAAGGATCGAAAGTAAAATCCTGATTATCTCCCAGCGAAAACGGCGTAACATGATCTATCTTGAAGGCTTTAAGCCGATAGAGATAGAAGGCGAGTTTGGAAATGGCGTAACGGCCATCAAGTCCATGGTGTTTCCTGGTATCCGGTGTGTGAAAATATTCTTCAAAAGGACCATTGGCGAGTTCACTGATCCTCGGATTCCGAAGATCAGCACTTCCTCCAGGCAATGTGCCGGAAAACCGGCCTGCCAGCGCCCCCGGAAAGGGGTCAAGCCCGTGACGTGACCGCACCAGCTTTTGAAACTGCTCTACCATCTTCCCTTCCCAGCCGCTAATATCACTGATCAGTTCCTCTAATATTCTCGGCGTACCTTTTCTGCGACGGTAGTAGATTGTTTTGGCAACGTCCACTCTTCTGCCGCGTTTGTTCAAAGCCGACAACAAGCGTGTGGCTACCAGATCGCCGATATAAGGCACCGCCCATTCGTTACACCATTCGATAAATACATCGTCCCACAACTGGTCCTGACTCCTGCGCAGAATAGCTGCCTGCCTGGCCATCACCTGCACCATGGCCCTCAGCACACCCGGGTTTTCGGCTAAGCCATCTTCGTGACGATAGATAGCAGGGACCATCTCCCAGAGCTTCTCCGCATAATAAATTTCAAAACGATCTTCAGCCATAATCTAGTCAATCAGTTTATCGAACCATTAATCGTGAAGGTGTTATCTCCAAGCTTGAAGTACTGCCCGGTGCCAGGCGTTACCGCGTATTGGTCGAAATTTTTCTTGTTTATTAGAATACCATCAACCGCCACCACGCCCTCCACATTAAGTATAGCTTCAAACAAGCGGCTTTGAAATAGCGCTTGACCAATTCCAATATGCTCGGCCGCCAACATTCCTGCATCCGGGTTGGTGAGTGCAGAGCGTATTTGTTGGATGACGTCAGACTCAAGGAATCGGTTATCGATGCGTGCAGTAATAGAAAGGTCAAGAGGAACCGGCTTTGCCTGTTCTACAGTGATAGATACTGTTGGATCTGAAAGATTTCTCAACCGTTCCGAAAGCGATGCCTGAATACCATCGTCTCCGATATAGAAAATATGGGCCGATGTCGTTTGTTTATGTTTATTCC
Organism: Niabella sp. CPT15-335-S11; assembly: GCF_058792415.1. NCBI lineage: Bacteria > Pseudomonadati > Bacteroidota > Chitinophagia > Chitinophagales > Chitinophagaceae > Niabella > Niabella sp. CPT15-335-S11. Next base: position 625,192 of record NZ_JBYTEI010000002.1, on the reverse strand, counting down.
ATCGCCACTCAGCCTGAACATCCTTTACGCCCGGGAAAGATGCCGCTACGGCTTCCATATCTTTCAGTGAGACCACCCGGCCGAGGATCAGGGCTGAGCGGGGTGCATTTTTTTTAATATCTGATGCCGGCTCCGCGTCTGCCCCTCCAAATGCTGCCAATACATTCTTCGCACTTTGCAACCCCTTCACCGGTTTTGAGATTTGATTAATTGCGCCTCCGGGTGGTGAGGCAGCTTCTGCACCAAAATGATAGTTGGCTGTTATATTATCTACCCCTGATGGTAATCGCTGCCCGCGGACTCCATCACCAAATGTTATCAAAGAATCGCCATCATCATTCTGACGAACGATATAGATCTGTTCATTTTCTGTTCTACCATAGAAGCTGTTTACCTCGCTCCATTTGACACCATTTACATAAATCGTTAATGTGTTCTTAACTCCATTGTCGTTTTCAGCGGCAGGGTATAAATAGTAACTTAGTGGTTTCTTTTTTAATTTGAATGTTTGATTGGCCAGCGAGGCATTGCCACTTCCCAATTTCTCCTGGGTCACTTTTTCACCACGTCGGGCAGTGACTACATTCCCGAATACGGTAACGGGTGATGACAGTTCGGGCGCCCAGGTTGTTCCCTGGCTAATAAACAATTCTTTATCATCAAAATCTACCTCACCTTCCACCGATACTCCCCGCGTGTTTACGTCCTGTAATAAAAATTTTCGTGACGTTATCTGATCAACCGGTTTCTCAACAAACCCATCGAATTTCAAGGGGTCGCCTGATGATAGGGTGCCCTTGGGTTCATCAATGACCGTCGCGGCTGTCTGCATAGCAAAATGAACAGTGATAGCATTCCGGATATTATTATCCCAGTTCAGGCTCCCTGGTTGCTTCCTCCCCGCATCATTGATGTTTGTATCCAGCGTAATTTCAGTCACGGAAATTGACATACCTGGCAAATTATATTTGTGCCCGTTGATGGTCATCTCGCTGCTTGCCATTGGTTGCCGGGTCACGTCCCTAACCTGGTTAATCCTAAACCACCGGATTTCCTGATTATAGCTGACAAGAACATAATCGTTAGCCTTCAGTTGTTGAAATTGATTTTCTAAAACCAGGGTATTCATGGTCACGGAATCCGAAGGGTTGTTCAGTGTCCACAACTTTGCGGTCTGGGTAGGAACCACCAGCTTCAACTTATTCAAAGCCGTACCGGCGATTAGTTTGGTGGCTGCTGTAAAACTGATGCGGGAATACAGTTTTCTATCCTGTCCGGTATACTTCTCCATTTTCTTTACCCACTGCCCTGTTTGTTGGGCCTGATTGGCTTCATTCAGCACCAGGAGCAATGATCCCGCTTTAATATCATAGGTGGGCGCAATAGTCAGTTGAGAAGGATTACTCTGTTGTACAACACCGGGATGCGGCGAGAGTATTTTCCACTTGTTTGTCAGTGGGTGTATCGTGAATTCCTGGTGGAGTTCAAAAACCTGCGGCGGGTTTCCATCAAAAGCACCCGAGCGAAAGGCAGTGCCAACCGGGAGTTTGACTGGTACTCGTCCATCAGCCAATGCAGCCAGTTGAACGGTAGAGCCCACGGCCGGCCTTGGCCTGTAACCTAGTAAAGCCACCAGCCTGCGTATATCGGGGCGCAGTTGACCGGTCCTGATATAACTTTCGTTGGCAATGGCTTCGTCGTAAAACGTCAATGCATCACATACATAAGCCCACATCTCAAGTAACATCAGGCCAAGATCATCACTACCACTTGCGCGCCATTTGGTCAATGATTTTATTTCGACCAGGTTATTGTTGGTGTCGATGAGCTGTACCTGTTCTGTTTGCAACAGGTAAATCATCGCCCTTCTGAATTCAGGGAAGCCAGCAATTTGACGCGGCAGATGATCCAGTCCCGCGCCAATTTGCAGAGGCATAGGATGGATAAACTGATCGCAGGGACAGTTGTAAGCGGCGGTGCCGCTATCTTTTTTATTTCCACATTGGATGCAACTCATAAACCACCGTGTGTAAAGAGTTTTAAAGTTCCCCATTCGGGATGCAAGGGATCATTTTCTATCCGTATAATGACGTGGTCGCCAGGATTATAAGCGTATTCTACGAAAGTGCGCCAGGCAAACCATCCGCGACGGCGGAAACGAATTTCTTCAACCGCCTTTACCCCGGGTACCTGTTGAATAGCCGCCTCCAGTGAGGATCGTTCAAGCCAGGTACCAAAAGTGAATCGGTCGGGTGAAAAATAGCCATCGGTTGGCCAAAGTCCTTTCCTGCCCATCAGCGCTTTCATTACGCGTTCCTTTACTTCGCCCGCATAAGAAGCAGCGTCAATACATAATTCTATTTCAAGGTCTATATTCGCATATTGAGGATCACTAATATATACTTCCCGACCGGCCTGTCTAAACCGATCCATCTGGAATTGCAATTCCTTCCTGTCTTTCGGTTCTAAAATAACTTTACCCTTGGGATCGGCTGTAACGAAAGCTGTCAGCCAGCTACCTGTCCAGCGAAAAACAGCACCTGCCTTTTGAACCCAGGGAAGTCTTTCGGCAGCTTCAGCATAATCTTCCGGACGCACGGCCCGGTAGGTGATCGCTCTGAAAGCATCTGATACCACCTGTCGTAATTCAACGGCTGTTTCAGGATCCGTGCCATTCGATGCGGGCAACGGGTTCGAAACATTAGCAGCGAATGCTAAAGGAGAAGAGACTGTTGTGATACAGTCGGCGGATACATTACCGGCCTTGCCGCCACCTAACCGGTACCTTACAAAGAATACCGAATCATCATCGGGAATTTTTCCGAATTCACCATCGCCAAAACGAATCGTAACGCCATCGCCGAAAGCATAGTCGCGGTGTTCAATTTCTTTGCCAATGCGCTGGTAACCTACCACCCTTTTCCAACTGCCATCATCCAGGGTGAAATGAAGATCTTCTGGCTCAGAAGAGTTTACACCAATCATGCTTCTCTTGTAAGACCAGAATTCTCCTGCTGACTTCCATGAGGCGCCATCAAAAAACAGCCGTTCTAATACTACTTCCGGCCTTGCACCACCAGGCGTTTCTCCCAGGTACGTCAGTTTATCGTTTTGAGTTCCGGGCAAAGTGAAGCGAGGCGCTGCCGTCTGGTCGTGGCCCTCACGATGAATTGCTTCTTCGCCACCCAGACTCAAAAAAGCCTGTAATGGTGCAGGTAGCAGGCCAATAGCAGATTTATTCACCAGGAAATAGGCCTGCCTGGTTAACCCTGATGTAGCGGGCAACATATTCCCGCTTATTGTTAAAACGGTGAGGTCGAATTCGAAGGCGAGCGCATGTTCAGGCGCCCATTGAATGAACGTGATAGGCCCTGGTGCCAAAACCGGATCGGTCATATCCGTTACCGCGATAAGCCTCACCATTTGCCTGCGTACGGGTTGCGCGGGATTGGCAGGATCTGTTTTGATGAGTACCCATTTCCCGGAAGTTTGTTTACCGGTATTGGGGTCGATGCCAAAATCATCAAAGGGTAAGTCGGCTGCATGATGACCTTCCAGGTACAGACTGGTCGTTCCGGCCGAAAGGCAGGTCTGGTCCTCATCCCACAAATGCGGGTATAATATATTTCGCTTGGCATCAACGTTATATTGTTTGTTTGCGACGGACTCCATCAGTCCGTAGCCTACTTCAAAATAAATGCGTTCATTTGTATTGCTTAGCGCATAAACGGTTGTGCCCGCGGCTACCTGGTGGTTGCCATTGGCCGCCATCATTTCCAGCCAGGCGAAGGCACCTAATCCATCGTGCATATGATAGTCCACCAACCTGGCGTGCCTGCGTACAGATCTCCGCTGTGTGGCCGTTTCTAAAAATGCTTCGCGGGCAACGCGGTCCTGATAATAAGCCATCTCATCACCAACGGCACTCATCAACTCGGCCATCATCACGCCGGCATCCGCTTCAAGCCTGTCTGTCCAACCGGGGTATCGCAGCGAGGCAAAATCCAGCAATGCCTGCCTGAAGCTCCAGAAATCACGGGCGAGATAATCTATAGGAAAATCTACTATTTGATCAGGTGGACATTCATGCGGTGGCGGCACACAATCCAGGTCTGACGAGCAATTGGCTTTGAAGCTGAAAGTTACATCATTGAAATACGGATCTATTCTTGCATCATCAATTTTGAGTTTATACAGCGTAAAGTCACCCGGTTCCCTTGTAATCACCCGTAGCACATCCTGCCCGTCCAGCACCAGCCATGTCAGTGGCGAATTTATTTCGATAGCGGGTAAACCTACCGTCGTACTATATATGAGAATATCCGATGTATTGATCGAACCAGGCAAAGGACTCGCCAATGTGGTGACGCCTCGCAGAAAATAAATATCCAGGATGGTCTGACTGGCATCAACGTAGATGAAGTCGATTCCGGTAACCTGGTCCTGTGCTTTCAGGCTCTCAATTCTATCGGGTGCTGTACTGCTCATAGTGTTACTTCCAGGTTCAGGTATCGGCGTTCCTGTCGGGCTTTGAGAAGATAAACAATTTTTACTTCCAGTCTCTCATTTACGGCGCTGGCTTTTACATCTATCACTTCGATGAGCGTGCCTATCCAACGTTGCAAGGATTGTACGATCATCACCTGGGTGAGATTGGCGCTTGTCTCACTGTTGGGTGCAAACACCATTCGCGCCAGCCCACAGCCGAAATCGGGGCGGTTGATTCGTTCACCCGGGTTAGTGAATAATATCTGTTTAATCATTTGCTCAACGTGTTGCGCGTAATCAGGTTCTTCCAATAGTTTACCGAAGCCGCCGTCGATGCCAAATGGATAATGTATGCTGTGAATCTTCTGGTTCATCCGTAGATTAAAGTTTAATCGATCTGGGTGACAGTTCCTTTATAATTTCCGCTGCCCGAACTATTTACCGTCACTTTAAAATCAGTTGCGTGAAGTTTCAAGTGCTCTACAATTCCCTGTGCTACCGCTGCAAACAGCAGTTTTATTTGGTCTAATGACTCTGGTTTAGGTGCTTTGTCCATTACGTATTTCCATTCATTGTTGAATGCGGTTACCATGGCTTCAGCCATGCTGTCGGCAAATTCAGTTGTGCTGTGATTTGTTCCTGGTTTTAGTGGCATATTGCGGATTGAATTAACCGGTAGTTACCCTGGTCGATAATAAAGATGGTTGGGCTGGAGGCATAAAGAGGACCGGCCGCGCAGGTGTTATGGGTGCTACACCAAAGGCCAGCTCACCCGGATGCATATGTTCATTAAATATCTGTACCAATTGATTGAGATACTGTAACAGATCATCTCCAAACACTAACGGGTGCGTTGAGTTTTCAACCAGCTCGATTTTTGGTGCCTCTATGACTATTTTCAGATTTGCCTGCATGCGGATCTTGCCCGATTGTACATCGAGGGTGATAATGTTTTGGCCATTCTGATCACTGACAGTGATCACTTCGCTGTCGTCGTTAAACGTAATCATCAACCCTTTCTGGCTGCGGATTGCGCGTATACCTGGCGTCACCTGGGTACCCTGTTCGTTTTTTGGTAACTCATCATCCGACCAGTAACCGCCCGTCCAGATAGCGAAGGATGGATCGCCGCCTTCAAACTCAACCCAAACCCCAGCGTTTACCTCGGGGATCAGATAGGTGCCCGCGTTATTGCCGGTGTAGGGAAGGCATGGCATTGCCCATACTTCCAGGTCCTGCAAAACGGCAGGGACGCTCACTTTAATTCTTCCCCGGTTTGTTGGGTCATTATTATCTTTTACAATGCCCCTGTATTTCCCAAAAAAGCGATTCCTGATGTATTGTAATACCTGATCGAGCTCCGGCGTACTCATAATAAAAATTCTGAATGTTAAAATATCGAAGCTGCCATTCCGCCGGCAGCAACGGGTTCATTCCCCCAGGCATTTCTCGCCAGTTCAAGTTCCATTTGGTGGGAAGCGGCATCAATGATATGCCTGACACCGGTCACGTAGTATTTTCCACTGTAACGACTCCCGGCGCCAACCAGCGCTACCAGCGAATGAAAACGGATAATCTTGTTGCACATTCGGTGTGTATTTGTTCTGCAGGTTGCGCTGATAAACCATTGAGCTTCGTCAAGGGCGGCCTGGCTCCTGGCTCGCAGGGCGCCGGCGTCATCGACCGTTGGTGCCAGGTGAACGGCTTGTGCATTGGAACCTGCTGCGGAGGCGAGATTGTCTGTGCCGAGGGCAGGACCATTTAATACTTCATTGTTGCCTATGATCTCCCGGTTACGGAGGTTAATCTGCGATCCAATTGTTTGTGTTGGCCGGCGGCTATCAGCATTCAACTGAAGGGAGTCGATATTATTAGATTCGGCATTGATGATCAAATCGACCACCGCGGCGCCCAGTAAGCTCCTGGGTTTGAAATGACCGGTGCTTTGTCCGTTTTGATCGACTGTTATCCAGAAATGATAGCCGTTTCGTCTGGCCAGGGTTTTAATGACGCTGAGATTAGATTCACGCTGGACGTGACTGTGATTGTTTTCATCGTGTGTGGAAGAGGGAGTGGCCTGCACGTCGGCAGTCATGTCCGGATAGCTTGAAATGATTTGTGATGCGATGTCTGCATCGGTTCCCGAGTCAGTCACCCTGAACTGTGCTGTGTGGTCCATGACGTACCCGAAATCTTCACCTTCCACTTTTACCCAGGAGCCTGCTCCGCCTTGCTGCAGACTGGATTCCTGTTGCAGCACGGGGCCTTTTACCAGGCAGGTAAGACCATTGTCCATTTGCACCATGACGCTTATCATTGTCCCATTAGCAGTTGCGGATTGTACTGACTGTGCGATATCCCCATCGCAAACATCCACGGAAAAATGTAATTTATAGTGTGTGTTTTCATCAATTTTTTCATACACCTCTACCTGACTCACCATCTGCGTCAAGGCGTCGTTTGGCTGGTCATTTATACAAATCAGGATATTGAGACCCATCGGTTATGATTTATTGGGGATGGCTATTTCCTTTAGCTCGCTCATGGTTTCTGCCAGCATTGTGTCATTGATGGCGGCAATGCGCCAGAAGCCTGCGGCATTGTTCAGGTATCTGCCAGCGAGGTGATCCGTCTTTTGCCCCTGTTTCAGGACATGGTATCCCATCAAGGATTGAAGGGGCGCTGGTGGAACGGCAACGACCTTTACCATTCGACCACGTCTGTCTTTCTGTTCATATTGCTGGATATCTTTATACCTGCTTGTGTCATCAAACATATACACGTATTAATTAATGTAAAGGTCGGGTTAGAATGGTAGCATACCCAGGATAGACTCAACGCTGTTTGCCATATTTGCGGCGGCCAGCACTTCTTTTTGCTTCCTTGTGAACTTAAAAGCGGTAATGGCAATGTCCTCACTTAGTTTGCGATGACAGGGTGGAAAATCTTTTGGGGTCAGAATTTTCAAACCGATACTCACTTTCGCGCGGATAGGGTAGAGGGAAGGAGAGTATGCCTGTTCTTCTACAGAAAATGACGTAAGCCTCACTGGAACAATCCTGCCTGGTCCCCAGGCGAACAATACAACAGGTACGGTGCCACGCGGGACCGCTTGCGCATTTCCGCCGCCGGCTATTCCGGGAACACCTCCGCCAATACTCCCGCCTCCGCCGCCTACACTGGCTCCGACGCTCAGCGAGCCGGTGACGGAGCCAAGGAGTCCTCCCAACAGGCTGTCGCCTTGAGGATACAGCAGCATTTCCATCGCTGCAATACGATCAGCTACGCCCGAGATAAAAGCCACTGGGTGCGATTCCGGTTTTTCGAGTGCGTCAGCAGCATCCAGTTCAAGGGCTAAAGTAAAAGTCTCCGGGGGGTCGAACGGTTGCGCGGTATGAGAGGTGTCATTGCTTGCTGATCCCCCGCCGGAATTATTATTTCCCTGGTTCCAGACCTCCAGCGATCGTGTCATATTTTCGGGGTTATACTGAAACACGATTACGTTTGGGACCGGTCCGATGAATCGCTCAGAGAATTCAATCAGCGCGCCTTTCAGGAGTTTTGGGGAGCGGGGGTAAGAAGACATGGTTTATACTGAATTAACTGGAACAAAATTTACCGTAGCTCAATCGCTATTGAGGTGCATAAGGCAACCTTATCTTATCATTTGGTTTTAATCCCAATTTCATAAACTCATCAAACAACAATCCTGCCATCGCATTTTTTGATCCCTGTGAAATGTCGGGAGTTTGCTCGATGGCCTTGTTCATAACTCCGAGAAATTCATCAACAGTTACTTCGGTGATATTTTCTTGCCTTTGCGCAAGAGAGTATGCCTTCCAGGAATCATCGAATTTTTTATGTGTTGCTTTCGGCATAAGTACTGTTAATGCGCCTTCTCTGCTGTAGCCTGGAACCTTTTTAAGCGCTGCGGTAGGGCCGACGTGCGCTGATTGAAAATCCTTGCCAGACACACCCAGGGCAGCTCTGTAATCGGATGCAGCAGAATGCGGTTGCACCACTAAGTCAACACCGATAGGTTCACCATTCGCTCCAACCCAACCGGCGTCCTTCGCATCTTTAATTGCTTTTGCAATATCAACCTTGCCTTTTCTCCCAATTTTTGCAGGCTCCAGTTTCATTTCAGCTGAAATTTGTGCAAAAAGTTGGTCCACGTCTTCCGCCACTGGTATGTCTCCACATCCTTTGGGTATTCCGGAAAATAAACACCAGGTTCCGTTGGGTTTACGGGCAAGCACATGCTCTGTACCATCAATAGGGACCTCAATATTATACCCCGGTCTTGCAGATACCTGCACTCGTGGGTTTGACAGTTCCTTATTCACAAGCCTGGTAAATTCCCCTTCATTAAATTTATTCGTTGAAATTGCATCTTCAATCAATTTTGATTTCACTGTGGTACTTTCCAGTTCGCTGACTGTTTTCGCCCCGGCAAGACCTGCTTCTGCCGGTGTTGCCTCCGCCAGGGTTAGTCCAATTTCTTTTCTGGCCTGCTCGGCAGTGTCAATAAGATCATCTGCCTTTTTCTCCAGTTGTGTCGCTACAGACTCGGCCTTGCTGACCTCATTGGCATCGTCTGCGATAACCTTTGCGTCCATCGCCCCGCGGGCATTTCGGATCCGTTTAAGATTTACGACTAATTGATAACTTCCTCTCACCAACTGAGCTGCTCCATATACAGCGATAGCAATTTTCACCATTTCAGTGGCCTTTAAAATGGCCGGGCCCCAGTTTGGGAACCATTTTTTAATATTCAATTTATTTTCTTCCACCAGCATCACCAATGCAGGAAGAGCTTTTTCAAATGTAATCACTGCAGCCCGGCCTAACGCTGTTTCTGCACCTACGGGTGTTGCCAGAGAAGCGATAGTAAGCGTATCGGCTAAGAATTTTCTTTTGCCACTATGCTGATAGGTAATGAGATCTTCTGCAGTAAGTACCACAAATTTATCAGCATCGTAGTCATGCACAATCACCGGTTCATCTGGATCCAGTTCTACTCCACCGCCAGTCATCCAGTTTACCCGATCTTTGATATTCATATCTTTTATCTCATCATATTCCGGAGTTGAAAATAAACCGCTTGATATTGCACCTAAATAACGAATACTAATTTTCCCGTTTGAAGTCCGTTTGATAGCAAATACCGATGTTTGTTCGAAAAAACCCATTACATCATGCCAGGCAAGCATGGGTGCTTTTGATAGATCAGTCGTTTTGCCTTTTGCTCTGGCACGCAGCTTAAGTAAGCTCAAGGCTTCATGAAGCGTGTTGTTCTCATCAAGATCCACCACACTGTCGAGCCGGTCGATCAGAATCTCATCCCCTATTTTTGTTTCCCTCAATAACTTTACGAAGTCTTCCGATTGTTCTGGCGGAATATCGGAAAGGAGCGAAATGATTTTTAATTCAGCAGCCGTATTAACCCTTATTTTCTCCGCAATGCTAACAATGTCCTTAATTCTTTTTTCCAAATCGATCTTCTTAGGTAATACACCGGATACAACAGACAAGCGAACAGGTTTTGTGTATGATATGGCATCAAAGTCTATTCCTTGATCCATCAATACGGTAAACTGGAGTCCCCCAAAGTACTTCTTGTGGTCGGGAAAGAAAATATTCCAGGTTCGGTCAGCATCACCTGAGTACGACCGTTCCAAAAGATATTCTCCCATTTCAAATGAACTGGTGAGCTGTGTGATGATCCCGTCCATATAAGTATTGCCAAGTGTATAAAACCGGGTCCTTCTGGAACCAACGTCCAGTATGATCAGGGACACTGATTTACTCGTATTCCCCTGGATGATTTCCCAGGGATCTTTCAATTCTGAATCTGAGTCGCGTTGAACGCTGTTATATAAATTATTTTGCTGCACCACATGGGTCAGTTCATGCGCCAGTAGCTTTCTGCCCTCAAACGTATCGAACGCGGGTTTCCTGTCATTAAAATAAATATCATTTCCATGAGTAAATGCTCTTGCCTGAATGGTATTATTTAATTCGGAAGCCTTCCGACCGGTATGAATTCTTACCGCTGAGAAATCAGTATCGAAGGCGTTTCCCATGAAATTTCTTGTAGTAACCGGTAATGCATGGCCGCCGGTTTTTGATGCTAGCAATGATGCCGAAAACGAAGAAGATACCGTTGTCCCACTTGCGCCGTTGGCTTCTTTGCGCATTATTTTTTTCTTCTTTTCCTCTTCTTCGCATTTCGCACATTTTCTTTGCACCGATCTGCCAATGATGCCGGTAACTGCGCTTGATGAAAAGCTACTTTGATTACCATCCGTCATTCGCATTACCTTATCAGCCATAGCGTCTGCTTCCTGCTCAAAGCGATCGCCAGGTTGGTTCACCTGCAACTTTGGCTGCACTTTAACTGGTTTGATAGCTTGTTTCTGAAAGTGTTGTATGTCCATTATAATATCGTCTCAACACAGCGTTCAAATGGGCAATTGGGGGCAACTTGGGTCTTGCGGGACTACTCCGTATACATCTGCAATTAGACTGGCATAACATTCCGGCTCAATCCTGCGTTGGGCGAAGGAGCCGGCAGGTGTGGTGTCAAAGTCGGTGTGCAAATGAAACAACATGTGCATGGCCTCGTGTATCATGCCAATGGCTTTCTGATCGATGGAAGGGAATCCGGCCCAGAAATTCTGGCAAACCGCTATTTGTCTGCCACTTGAGTCGGGGCAGGAGGCCATACCAGCACTTGTGCCACAATGGCCGGTTGCACAATTACCCACCGTAAAGCTTCCCGTACCGGCACAGGTAAAACGTATAGGTCCGTTTAAAAACTCACTCACTCGCTTAGCCCTTGCCGAGAGAAACTGCATTTCGGAAGCCTGTGCCTTTATCAAAGTATTATGCGAGGTCCCGTTAAATCTGTTTTTAAAACTCGTTACGCCGCGGTGGGAGGTAACCTGCGTGGGGTCTCCAAATCTTCTTCGGTACATATTCAATATCCCTGAAGAACCGAAATGAACGTCCTGCATAAAAAGGGAATCAACAAACAATAAATGCGATGCCCCTAGTGCCATTAATACGGCCCTGTCGTTTGCCTGAGCTATCACCTCTAAAGGATTGGCAGGGCTGTTGTTCGTATTCGCCGCACAGTGAGAATGACTGCTTACCGCTCTTTGAATATCGCGCTGTTGCGTGCCACCTTGCTGCACCACATGTGTCAACTCGTGAGCGAGCAATTTTCGTCCCTGAGCGGTATTTGTTGAGTATTCTCCTTCATTAAAATAAATGTCCTGGCCATATGTAAACGCTCTTGCATTTATCCGGCGGCTCATCCCGGCAGCTTCATTACCCGTGTGAATCCTGACACCCGAAAAATCAACGCCAAATGCATTCTCCATACTGTTTCTGGTACGGGAGGGCAGTGTGTTTCCACCGGTTTTTGATGCCTGAAGAGAGGAAGCAAATGAGGAAGGTACAGCGTCATTGGCGACGCTTCCATTTTCTTTTCGCATCAGTTTCTTTTTTTCCTCTTCTTCGCAATGCGCACATTTCCGTTGCACTGATCTGCCAATGAGACCGGTGACAGCATTGGGCTTCACTTGCTGTTGATTGATGTCCTTCATTCGCATTACCTTATCTGCCATTGCATCCGCCTCTTGTTCATACCTATCGCCTGGCTCATTCACCTGCAGTTTGGCCTGAACCTGTTTTGCAGTCCGATGCAGCCCAGGTTTGGTGCTGGTAGTGAGATACTGTAATGTTGTGAGATTCAAAATAGCGTTTTTTTGATTACCTGTATGTAGTTAATCTGATCTCCCTCAAGATTTCTTCCGCGATCGAAACAGCCATAGGGACGCCCGGCCGGAGTGCACCAAGGTCGAGCTTTACACGCAATTCGGGAATCGATCGATTGCCTGAATTAGCGGGCAATTCGCTGGCCACCAGCTCTGCAACTTCCCTGCCCAAATGACTCGCATGCTCTTCCTGCATACCCGGCACGCGCATCACTAATTCATTTATCTGTATCATAAATCGACAGATTGGAAATGTTGTTCAAGTTCCTTGTTCACACTCTTTCCCTCTTTCATAAATTCTCTCTCCACGGCTCTTAACACATGCGAAGTACTAAGAGCCACCCTCTCTTTCCTGGAGATGAAGATCGCTGAAAGCACAGCCTGTTTTATCTGAGCGCCTGTCATCTCGACTAAACCCGAAAGGGTAATAAGGTCTTTGTTCAGTGATTCTGCTGCCTTATCGCCCGCAAGTTGTTGCATCATTGCATTCCATAATCTGAGTCGCTGTGTTTTATCGGGTTTGGGAAAGTCGATCACATATCGAAATCTTCGCATGAATGCCGCATCGATACCCGATTTTTTATTACTCGATAAAATAATGATACCCGGATATTGCTCAATGGCCTGCAGCAGGTAATTTGTATCGGTATTTGCGTACCTGTCATGGGCGTCCTTGATTTCCGTTCTTTTTCCGAATAATGAATCGGCCTCATCAAAGAGTAATACAATATCCATTGCCTTTGCTTTCGATAAAATGCGTTCCAGGTTTTTTGAGCTTTCTCCAACATACTTGCTAATGACGGCGGACAGATCTATCCTGAACAGATCAAGCTTCAGGGTGGATGCAATGACCTGCGCCGCCATGGTTTTACCTGTGCCCGGGCTGCCCGTAAAAAGGGCAATGAGGCTCCGGCCCTGTGGAAAAAGGCGCTGCGCAGCAGGCTGTTCCCAGAAATGTACCCGCTCGGTGGCTTCGAAAGTAAAATCTTCAATAGTCGTTTTGACCGTTTCACTAACCACCAGATCGTCCCAGTTAAATGTCCCATTAGCTAATTGCGCTAATTTGCCCAGGCGATGGGCTGTATCAGATTTTAGTGCCATATAAGCATCGGAAATCGTATCGCAGTTCTTTCGCGACAGTGAGACTATCTGTCCAATGGTAGATTGATATCTTTCAATCATTCCAATAAAATCTGCCGATGGCCAGCTTGCGGACTGTGGGACCCATTGCTTCCAAAGAGCCACTCTCTCATCAAATTTTAATGGGGAAATCTCCACAGACAGATCTATAAACTGTGGATCTGGCTGAATATGTTCGCCGGGTCCGATGATAAAGAACTGAATAGGAAAGGGAGGTGTATTAAATGTCTGAAATTGTTCTTCCGGTTCCAACTCAATCCAGGCCAGGGCGGTTTTCGTGAGAAATGCATAACGCTGTAGCTGGATATAGGTTTGTTGCCTACGGTTTTCCGGGATTAGCGCTGTATCCACGCTTAACAGCCGGAGCTTGTGGCGCTTGCAGATAACAGCTGAAAATGTTTTTCTTCCAGAGCCTTCACTACCAGAAACGAAAATACGGATCCTTTCCTGTTCATTACTATCAAATATTTTTTTGAGCGAACTATCCAGTTGTTCTACCGGCCATCCTTCTAATGGTTGATGGGCAGGTTGAAGTCTTGTAAAAGTAGACAGCAATTCACCAGGGTCGTCACTCCCCAGTAGCCAGTTTTTGATGAATGGATCACATTCGATTCGTTCAGGTTCACCGGGGCCCGAAGACTCCACCCTGATAATTTGCCACATTCGTAACGGCGATGCCGGCCGTAGCCATTGCGTACTGTCGTGCCCAAACAGCCTCGCCGCCAGGTTCCCGGTTACGTAGCTTCTCCCGCTGTGGTCCTGCATATATGCAAATACGCGGCCGAGGTCCGGATCAAGCGAAAATGCAAAACAAAGCTGCACGAGATCCTGCTCCTGTTTATTTAAACCAAAAGTTTGTGCGAGTAATTTTAACCTGGATCCCGGAAACGAGTCAAGCGTTTGTTCAGTGTCCAAAAGTTTTGATGCGATTTCGCGCATTTGAGGGTCTTGTCGTAGCCATTTTTTTTCGAGGAGCGGATGATCAATCTGACCGAGGTAGCCATCGACCTCCATGTGGGGTGTAAATGTTTCATCACCGCGCTGCAATAAGTCTGACCAAACCCTGCGAAGCCAGGCTACGCGCCGGGTACAAAGCAGGCGAATTTTTTCCATTACCAGCTGATGTTCTGGTAATGTTGTAGCAATATGATCCGGTGCTAAGATATGGTTAATGCTTTCTATCACGCTCAAAGAGATTTTTAAAGACCCTTAATCCAGTTTGGTGTTGATTCGACGCCGTTAATTAGGATTCTTACAGGCACCAGGCCTTTTGCAAGTATTGCGGGAGCTCTAAATTCGATTTGTTCTGCGGCGGTAATTTTGAACTCACCTGGATTGAGTGCGCCACCTGGTTTGTAATCCAATCGGTCTTCTCCCACAAAAACCTGGATGTCACCTGGCAACAGATCTGGATGTTGCACGATGTAAACCTGTACGGTAAAGGTGTCTCCTCCAACGCCCATTCCTGGAACAATACTGTCAATTCGCGGAGTCACCAGGAATGGAAATTGATTGGAAGTTTGGATGAATGTTTTCGCGCCGGCGGAAGTGGCTCGGATGGTTTTTATAGAAGCCTGCGCGGCGTACAGTCCGGGTAATATATTTACAACGGTCAGTGACTTTTGTAATCGTACAGTTTCTCTTACCGTCACGCTCACCGTATGATCGGCGGTTCGTACCAGTTCCCAGTCGACCGCGTCGGCCAAGGCGGGCTCCTGCCAGCGGGGATGAATGATCAACAATTCCAGGGGCCCTCCTCCCAGACCACTACCCCTGAAAACCTGTTTGTTTGTTTGCATTGCTGGCAGTGCTTTCGCAGGTGGCGTTTGTCCGGGAGACGTGAATACCTGCCTTTGAGATGGTTCTCCGGGGACTTGATAAAGAATCACGCTTTCACTACTTATGATTTGGGGCTGGTTGGTCACAAAAACATAGTTGCCATAGGTCAGGACTCTGCCGGCATAAGTCTTTGGTTTCTCGGGTTCCAGGAAAACTGCAGAGACTTCGTAATAGGCCGATAGCCTGACGGGTGATTCCGCCGCTGCCCAATATTGTACGGATTCACTGGGTGTTAGTGTTTGCAGAGTGATCTTAATATCAATTTTTTTCCCTCCGGGAATGGTCGTTGTCATCACGGCATTGTCGTGCAGGGCTTTCATCGCAATGCTCATCAACCGCTGTTCCTCGTAGGCGTCTGATTTATCGCCTTCTTTCCAGTTGGCTGAGAGTTGGTAAAACAGATTCAAAGCCATCGGAGTATAATTTACAGGAGGGGTGTCCATTCCGGGTGCCGGATAATTTTTATAGTGTGGATTTTCCTGCGCATGGAACAAATAGAAACCAACCCCCATGTCGTTGTTGCGCAACAACTCCGGGGCAACTTTCACGGTTAGCCCGGGATCGATGGCATTTTGCAGTACGGCAACGATTGTAGTCGTAATTTCTTTTAAGGAAGTGTAGTCCATGTTACAGTTGTCCCAGACCGAAACTAAATTTACTAGGTTGATTAGTTACGGGCCGGGGCTTTACCGCCTGGTTAATAATTTTCGTGACTGGTTTTTGCGCGGGCAATACCTCCACGGTGATTTTGCCGATGACCAAAGAAGGAGCAGGTTTTTCTTTTTGAACCTGTCCCGATCCTGGAACAGGCAAATTAGGCTGAATCAATGGTGGGTCTTTCTGCGCCCTGTTCGTAGCTGCAGGAAGAGGAACCGGCTTAAGTTCTTCCCGGGTTGCTTGTTTCTTTGAGGCGATGGCTTTGACTTTTGGAGTATGTTCGTTACGATGCATCGCTGGTTGTGAAACTGGATGAATGGGTTCCTGAGCAGGTACCTCGGTTTTTATCCTATTCTCTGTTAAACTTTTTTTCTCTGCAAGAAAAAGTTCAGGAAAACTGGTCTCAGATATTTTACTCTCCAAACCGGCACCCTGATCGGCCTCCTTCCATTCCCTGGCTGGTTCTTTGTATATATATTGAGATCTCTCAATATATTTTGATAGATACGGTGATTTAATATTTCTAGGTTGTGCCGCTGGGTTTGCGCCTTTCATTTCCCCGGTTTCTGTCTGCGCCTGGCGGGGTGATTTTCTTTCAGTGGTGATAATTTCTTGTGATAGCCGTGGGGTCTCCTTTGCGGCCGATTCACGTTCAACATCCACATGATCGGTCCTTTCGAATGGATCCTCTCCCAATCCCACTGTGAAAGTGAGACGTTCGGGCCTTAACATCGGCTGTTCACTGCTGAAATTGCGGGTGGCGATTTGAGCCAGATAGTTAGGCATGATCTTGTTAAAGTTCAGATTCGATCATTGCAACATATTGCCTGCGAAGCTTTCGGGGCAAATTCAGAATAACATCAGCGCTCCAATGATAACTTTGAGCAACGCGATGCAGGTCTTTGATGAGTTGAGGGCGTTCCTGCATCAGGCGCGTGAGGAAAAAGGTCTGGATATCGAAAAGTACTTCCTGGTCATTGTCGCACTCCGGGCAATGTGCCTGCATGGTCAGGTTCAGGATAGGCGCGATCTGGGCCATTTTTTCCTGGACTTGTGTTCCCATTTTTTTTATGTCCCCTTTTACCAGACATCTGGAAAGCAGGAAATTCTCGGCAACGGTTTCAGGAACTTCATCCAGCAGTAATTCATCTGCCCCTGTTGGTAACCTAAACCAGGTGTCTTCTTCCATCTGAATAATACCCTGGTCGGCGCGCGGGACCGGTGTTAACTCGTAATGCTGCAAAAGCGCTGACAATAAAAAATCCAGGTCAAAGCGTGTTTGACAGTGCCTGCACTGAATCGTGCTTTCGATCTTGTTCCCGTACAATTGCCCATACAATGCTGCGAAGATCCGGTCACGATCGGCGGTAACGATATTCGCTGGCTTAAACGTCGCTATCGCTTCAGCCGGATCGACCTTGTGTACCAGTTTTTCCAGGAGTGTTAATGCAACGCCGGTTGTAACATCTTCAACCAGCAGTTCATCGGCGCCACTAATTGCACGCAGAGACACGTCATCCATACCCGGCGTTAACCGCAACGGAACAAAAATTTCTCCCACCTTATGATGTTATCAATGATCGGCTATGTCTGGCTGGGTTCAGTGACTGACGTATCGCGCTCCCAGCCTTCGTTTTGCAGTACCATTTGTTCGATGGCTACAGCATGGGCGTTGGCATCCAGTTCAGGCAGCGCCTGATAGGTAGATACCCAGCACCGGTACACCTTATAGGCTTTTGCTACCACGCCCTGCTCATTGAGCAGCTCAATAATGATGTCCTTCCGGAAGTCCTTCAGCGAAATGGCCGCATCGCCTTCGACGTTCCAGACTTTTTTAGCCCAGTTTTCGAACTCCGGATCGTGGGTTACGCCGCGATCTAGGGTGATCGGTTCAAATTTCCAGGAGCCCGGACTTACTCTCACTGTGCTGGGATCCCCGCCTTCACGGTGCGTAACCGGTTCAGTTGATTGCTTCAATGCAGAGATCTTACTGACACCAGCCACATACCTGCCATCCCATTTAATACGGAATTTGAAATTTTTGTAGGGGTCGTAGCGATATGCATTGACCACAAATTGAGGAATTGCCATAGATGATTTTTTTTAGATTAAACCTGAATCTGACCTGTCATTTGTTGCAGATATAACACTACGAACTCTGCTGGCTTCAAAGGTGCGAACCCTACCCAGATGTTGACAATGCCAAGGTTGATATCATTTTGTGTAGTTGTTTCGCGATCGCATTTTACAAAATAAGCTTCCTGTTTGGTTTTGCCCTGGAAGGCGCCTTGTGTGAAAAGATTATGCATAAACGCCCCCACATTGAGCCGGATCTGCGCCCACAGCGGTTCATCATTCGGTTCAAAAACCACCCATTTCAACCCACGATAAAGACTTTCTTCAATGAACAACGCGGTGCGCCGGATCGGTATGTATTTGTACTCGCTTCCGAAATCGTCGTCGCCATCCATGGTGCGGGCTCCCCAATTGACAATCCCATTCGGGAATATTCGGATGGTGTTGACTGCTCTTGGATTCAATACGCCGTTTTCCCTGTCGGAGAAACGATATTCCAGGCCCATAACACCACGGAGGTCCGCTTCTGTGCCGGCCGATGCTTTCCAGACACCGCGGCTCGCATCAATGCGGGACATCAAACCAGCAATGGCGCCGCTGGGGCCAACCTGAATATTCATGCCATTTTCATTAATAGTCAGGCGAGGAAAGAAAATAGCACTGTGATCCTTTACCAGGCCCAGCCGCAGACTATTGACACCTGAAGTTGGATTAGTGGCATTTTGTACGGTGGTCCATTCCTCGGGCGGATCCATTAGTAGGAAAGCCCTTCTCTTTTCGCAAAAGGCACTGGCTTCTCCCCAGAAAGTATTCGCAGTAATAGATGTAACCGTTGCGCTTCTCGGTAATATGAGCAGGTTGAAGAGATCCACTTCTTTATCTATCAGATCGAAGGCAGTCCGGTAATCGGCGATCTTCGGTGGATTGCCATCACCCCCCGCTACGCCGTTAACCTGATAAATCCCCGCTCCCAGGGTGCCGAGACTGTAATAGCGCGTATTAATGAAGAAACAGTCGGATCCGCCAGGGCCGATATCTGTCCCCCCCGCATCGGAAGTCGCGATTAGGAATGCTGTGTTATCGCCCCCGCTCACCGGCAGTATAGCCAGCCTGGATCCCCACAATTCTGCGCTCCAGGGAAAAGCACGATCGATATCCCGCCGGTTGTTGATGGCATCGGCAATAATACCCCATTTTTCCCTGACGCCGTCGCTGTGGCCGGTGATACTGCCAGGGATACTATCCTGAAGCATGGGGTCTGTTCCCACTTTCTTCAGCGCGCCATTGAACGCCAGCTTGGGAGTGTCGGCGCTGGAGGGTGTCAGTGTCATGGCATCGAAGGCGTTCTGTGTTAATGCGGCAAATGTTGCGAACTTATCAATCTTAAATGTGATGCCGTTGGCGGCAGGTCTGCTACCTGTGTATTTGCTTATTTCTATGCCCCCCTGTCCAGTTCCCAGCATCAGCACACCGGAAATATCGTTTGATTCCGCGGGAGTCACCTTTACATCTCCGTTCACGGCTTCAATTTTTAAAGTAATACGTGGGGCAACTGACGGTATTAATGTCACCGCGACAGTCTCGGGGCTCACGGCAGTATTGATGGCAGTTTGAATCGCGGTCAGGGTGGCGGCTGCTGATAGATCAGCAATCGCAGCCGCACCCAGATCTACGGCTACAGGGGCGTTTCCATTCACACTGATCGAAAACTGTTTGCCTGTGGAGGCTGCATTCAGAATGCTTTTGGGTATCGGTCCTGAAAGTGAATAGCCTTTTGCTACAGGTGGGGGGGCTACATCCTTAGCGTTGATCAACTTGGATTCCAGCGATATATAAGTACCTGCGTAGCGGGGGTGTAATGGATCCATGCTCAGGCCTGACAACATCTCCAGATCGGTCTTAACCAGCATGCCGGCAGCATTTTTCACCCAGCGAAACACTTCCATATTAAATAGTGATTCCGGCTGAGAACCGTTATAGGTAACAGCCATTCTGATAGTGTCGCCGAGAACACCGGCCGATTTGGCTTCAATGTGCAGCACGGCAACGGGCACAGCAGCATCATTCTTTAAATCTACTTTCGAAGGGGTTGCTCCATTGGCTACCCGGGTGACATAGCATTGCGTGCCACCGTTCAAAAAGAAAAGTCGCACGGATCGGGCCATATCGCCCAGGGAGTTGTCTGACGAAAACGTTCGTTCAAAATCGCTGTAGCTCAGGCATAGAACAGGTTTGAACATAGGGCCTATTTTGGACCGGCCGATAAATGCGGCGATCGATGTGGCCACTCCGGAAATCGTCCGCACCCCACTCGGCACTTCCTGAACATACACGCCGGGGTAAGATGTTTGTACTGGCATAAGTTTATAATTTAAACAATAAATGAAATGATTGATAATAGATTTAGTAAGCCTCGTTGAATTTAAACACTAAAGGTTGATCAATGGTAAGAGGCGCAGGCGGGTCACGGCTTCGCCGTCAACGGTCACATCGAATGTCCGACTGGATGCTACAATTGAGTCTCCGCGCTGTGATCTCCGTTACAAGGTCAAACTGGCCAGGCGGATGAATCGATCTATCTGACTACCTTAAGTCTGTTTGCCTCAATATCAATGCTGGCGAAATGTCCGAGGCTTTCGATCTGAATTTGGAAACGGTGTTTTCCTGACTCCTCGAAAGTATATCCTTTCATACCTGTCAGGGGCCCGGAAATAATTTCGACTTTATTTCCTTTTCTTACAGGATCCTGTTGAATAGATACGGCATCTTCATAGTTGCATAACCTTTGTAAATGTTCGATTTCGTTTTCGGTGGAAATTGCCAGCTTTCCATTTGACTTCAGAAAATAAAAACAATCGCTATTTTCCAGAAGACGCTGTCTGTCTGTCAAATTAGTGTAAAGAAACAGATAGGGTCTGAGAATCGGTACATTAACCCATTTCTTCCGGTCGCTCCAATAATGCAATTGCCTTTGAACTGGCATATAAAACGCGTACCCCATCTTATGCAGCAAGCCCCGTACTTTATGGTAGGGGAATTTCCTGACGATTACAACATACCAGTTGTCAGATAAATTTTGTTTGCAGGGCATACGCTACGGGATGAGGTGTAAGACAAAGTTTATGTAAATATAGCGCCGTGGGAACCTTATTCCAATACCTAATTTAGGGGATTGACCAGGCACCTGTTGAAAAACCTCCCGATTGTGATTTTCGCTGATTGGTGAAAACGCCTACCTTCGTAAGTGTGTTCGATAGGGGTTATTTATTTATGATTTTCAGATACAGACCGAACGCGCCTCCGCTGACAGCGTCATGTTGAACAATAGAGAAATAGTTTGCTGCTGTATTTGAAAGTGATTGAATGGAGAATCCATCGTTCCGAGTCGAAAGTGACAATCAAGAACTAAAATATTCAAACTTTATGAGAACTGCATTTGCTTTCCCCTGCAAGCTTTTTCTGTTAGCGTTGTTGTTCATCGGTTGCAGCCGCGCATCAGTTGTTCAGAAGGCGAAATTAGTATGGGAAGATGATTTCAATGATCACTCATCGTTCAACGAAAAATACTGGACGAAAATTCCCCGCGGCAGTTCTGATTGGAACCGGCACATGAGTAGTGACCCAGCTCTTTATGCGATACGCGATGGTAAACTGATTCTGCGAGGGATAAACAACACTGATCGCGGAAACGACACCGCACGGTTTATTACAGGTGGTGTATTTACGAAAGACAAAGTTTCTTTCGGTTTTGGTCGATGGGAGATCAGGGCCAAACTAAATGGCGCACGCGGCGCCTGGCCTGCGTTCTGGCTCCTGGCACAGGGTGGTAAGTGGCCGGATAGCGGCGAGATAGATATCATGGAACGGCTAAATTTTGATTCCATCGCTTACCAGACCGTACACAGTTATTATACGCATGTCCTGAACATCAGACAAAATCCAAAGCAAGGTGGCATTGGTCGTATAGACCCCAATGGGTTCAATGTATATGCCGTGGAGTTGCACCCCGACAGTCTTGTTTTTTTTATCAACGACAAGAAAACCTTTACCTATCCACGTATCAGCACAGATAAGGAGGGCCAGTTCCCATTTAATCAGAATAAATACTACCTGTTGGTGGATATGCAATTGGGTGGATCCTGGGTTGGGGCTGTAAAGCCTGAAGATTTACCAGTTGAAATGGAAATTGACTGGGTGCGATTTTATTCCTTAGGTAAGAAATAACAGCAGAAAGTTATCCGAATGCGTTATAAAGTCCAGGCCGCATGACGAATCTTTCAGCTCAATTCCGGTGATCATCACGGTGACTTCCATCTGGCTCTTGAAACAAGCGTTAAATTTATTACATCGCAAAATATTCAAAAAATAAATTTAATAACTATTGAGGTTAGGCCTTTCCTTGTTCCGTTGATCACCAGGATATTGTTTCCAGCCTTTTGTCCACCAGCATCCCATCCTTTGACGTCAGGTTGTAATGCAGGTCGCGTTTTGCTTTGAACCTGATCAGGAACAAATCCTCCGTGCCGCTCAGTGTTTCCTGATCGCCGACATTAATAAATGTCGGGTAAAGCGCCTTTTGCCTATTGGAATGCAGGCGGTCGCGCGTCAAATTCTCCATTTTTTTCAAATGAAGAGGCGTTACTCCCAAATATTCATAATCGGTGCCTTCATAAGGCAATGCAAAACTGATGGCATTGACCAGGTTCAGGCCAACGCCCTTAACCGTAATATTGATGGTGTCGCCCTCCTTATAGTTCAGACGGTCCGCCACTAGTTCCACTTTACCGACAAGTTGTTCTTTGCTTTCCTCCCAGGCGCCTCCGTCGAGTTGTGTGGCGACAACTGACACGTCGAAAGCGTCTATCAGGTCATTTTTGTTTAGGTCACCCTTACTGATATAACCTTCGAAATCAGCATCGCCTTTACGCAGGCCCAGGTAATTCATGTATGAAGTGAGATCGTTCCTGTCTATGAGTTTATCATTGTTGATATCCCCCGGGATATAACTTTCTGTACCCGGGACTTTGAACACATACAATTCACGACCGGAGCCAAATTTGCCGATGGCATCCGTTATCTCCACTTTAATGTATCGCAGCGTCGGTTTGTCTTTAAATAGAAACTCCTTAACATGGTCATCCCGTTTCCAGTCAAAACTTCCCGCTTCGTTCCAGTGCGTTTTATCATAACTATAGAAGACGGTGCCTTTAAGCAGGGTGCCGTTGCCGGCGTTTTTCCTGGGAAGGTATTGGAACTTTTCTACCTGATTGATGCTATTCAGGTCTATGACCATATTGAACGGCACGGCCGCTGAATCCCATCGCGTATGCCACAAATCATTTTCATCAAAATTGAATAAATTGGCAATGCCTTCACCCGGCTGGTTTTTTACACTAACCCTACCCGTGATCCCCCGGATGGCAAATTGAAGGGGATTGGATAAGGTGATTGCACTGAAAGTTACCCAGGACGAGCTGGTAGTTTTATTGATAGCTCTTATTTTAAAAGAATAATTTGTTTCGGGTTGCAGACCATCGAACAGAAAGGAGCTGTCCCGAATGGTACTATAAAGCATCCCGTTGAATTCAATTTCATAGTAATCAGCGGCAGGGATGGATTGCCAGGTGGGTTTCAGACTGAAAGGACCGCGATTGGAGTCAGGCATGTTTTCCCGCACTAATGGCAGTTTGCCAGTCCTGACTTTGGAAAAATCTTCAGGTCTGAATGCATAACCTTCGATAGATAGTTTTATATCTGTGGTGGAAATATTGACGGGTGCAATCTTTACCCAGATCTGTTTATTTTTCCTGATTCGGATCTTTTCGAACCTGCCACCAGGAGTTGCAAGCCGGTTCAGTTCAGGGCTGGTATAAAAATAGACATTGTCTTTACCGTTAAAATCATCTTCCGATAAGGCCTCCCGTAGGACGACCTTTTCGTTGTTAATGGTGACGGTTATTTTTTTGGGTTTTGAGGTTGCATTGATTTTAAACACCGTCGTTTTTGTTTTCTCAAGCCCGTTGAAGCTGCCTTTTGTCGAGTGTACCGTGATGACGGCAGTTTCATTTTTTGCTTCGCTTTCTATCAGGGTTGTTGCGGTCTTGTTTTGTCTATACTCTTCTGTAAAACCATCATCGTCGAAGTCGGTAAAAGAAGTTTTCCCCGAAGGATAAAGTTCAAAAATTCTCAACCGGTTATTTATTTCGGAAATATGATTATTTGCGTTAGCCATCGGGATGATCGCGCCGGCCTTTACAAATACCGGCAGTTTCCAAAACGGGGCACTGATTGAGTTAATGACTCTCCCTCCGGAGTAAATCTCACCCGTAAAATAATCGATCCATTCGCCGGGGGGCAGATAAACATTGTTTCGTATGTCATTGCCGGAGTCATCCGCCCTGGTATTCTGATAAACAGGCGCCACCAGGAAGAAGGGCCCATACATAAATTGGTATTGTGTTGCGGTGCCAAGCGTGTACTTGTTTTTATCCGAGAGCATCATCGCTTGAATCATCGGCAGGCCATCAATGGCTTCGCGTGCGATACTGTACGAATAGGGCAGCAATTCACTTTTTAGTTTCAGATACATCCGGTTGATGGATGTAGCCGGCTCGCCCAATGCGCTTGGATATTTCTCATTGGCGCCCCATCCGTCCATATTTAATTGCATTGGGGTAAAAGTTTTCCATTGAAAATCGCGGATATTCACCGGAACATTTTTACCGCCGAAAATTCCGTCCATGTCGGACGTGATATTTGGTTGTCCTGAGAGTCCTGAACCGATGTAAGTAGGAATGTGAAAACGGATATATTCCCAGTTTCCACCGGTTTGATCGCCGGTCCAAATGGTGGCATATCGCTGTGTGCCCGACCATCCGTCCAGCGATATAATGAAGGGCCGTGCGTTGTTGCCGTATTTAGTCATGATCTGCGCTGCATCGGCCACGCCGCTTAATCCGAAGGAATAGCCTGCGCCCACCCAGGCGACATCGGTTTTCAGAACGCGTACACCGGCATCCCTGACTTCCTTCACGATATCTCTTTGAAGTAACGGACTGATTCCTGGCTTGGGGTGGAGGTCGCTTTGTGTCCATAAACCAATTTGCACCCCGTTTTTGCGGGCATAGTCACCGAATGATTTGAGGTTGAGAATATTGCTGTCGAGCGTACTGGTCTGGCCGTAACCTGCGCCGTACCCATCGTTGGGAAGAATCCACCCAAGCGGAAGATCGTGTTTCTTGTACCGGTCCACCACCGCTCTGGCTGAAAACTGATAATTATTTTTTTCACCATTCAGTGATTCTTTAACTCCGCCGTTGTTTGTCTGGCTTTCCAGGTAACGCCTATGGTCTTCGAAAAGGATTCCCTTGTTACCGGTACTGTCTTCACGCCAGTAGTCGCGGTTGTAGGCGTTAAGGTGACCCTCATAAAAACCGAATTTAGGCAGCAGGATAGGGTGCCCGGTCAATTGGAAGTAATCATTCAGAAGTGCCTTCGGTGTGTCATCGATCATAAAGAAAACGTCAAAATAATTTTCGTTATGGAACAATTTTACTTTGCCTTTTTCTGTTGCGCCAAAATCATACCTGCCCGGTTTAAAAGTATACCACATCACGCCGTACCCGTTCGTGCTCCAAAAAAACGGGGTAGGGGATGCGACGCCGCCGTCGGTCCAGCTATTTTGATTTTCAATGGCTATTGTTTTTCCTTTATGCGAAAAGCGTCCGTTTTGAACGCCACCGCCGAAGAAGTATTCGTCCGTCGATTCTTTGAGGACAAGGCTGGATCTGTTGTTTTCCAGCATGATGGGTGTCAAGAAGCTACAGGCCGTTTTGCCGGTCTGCAGATTAAGAACCTGGATGATCCCGGCCTTTTTGTTGACTGAAACGGAAACCGACCGGGTCTGGATTTTGATCTTGCCCGCCCGATCTTCCATTTGCAATGTTGCAATTTTCGCGCGTGGCTGATCTACCAGTATTTTAGCTGGTGGATTTGCAACAGGGTCCTGTGGTTTGATATTATTTGTGCTTGCGAAAACCCTGAAGATATTTTCACCGTAAAAGTCAATGTAGCAATGCTGGTTATTTTGATAAGTCAGTTCAACAGTCGTGTTGTTTATCGACCGCGCTGATTGGATGCCGGATACCGATTGCTGCGCGAATGAATGGCTGAAAATAAGCAGAAGACCGATATGGATCTTCATATGCTTTGAGAGTTTTTTAGGAATCATCACAGATGGTTTTAGCTTCATCACGGGTGGTAAAGATAAAAATTAGTTGCGCTACTCATGCTGTACCCATATTTTTCAGGGAAATTCCAACGCTGGATAAATGAGTTTAATAATTTTGAGATATTGATGGCTAAGGAAAACTGCGAATGCCGAAGGTCCGAAAAGCTCCAAATACAGTACAATCCTTGTATGAGCGAGCGACGGTTGAAGGTAGATTTGGTGTACAGGCCCTTGGATTGCGAAAATTGTGAGGCTGTCTCAGATTATAAAGTTGATCACAACCCGTAAATTTACCCGATGGAAAATCTGTTTATAGTTGCCCTTATTGCGCTGTTAGCGGGCGCTATCGTAACCTGGATCATACGCAAACTGTTGTTTGAAAAGGATCATGTACCGACGGCCGATCTACGAAGAGTAGCGGACCAGCTGGCGGCAACGGAAAAGGATCACGCCGTACTTCTGGAAAAGTTTCAGGCTTTGTCGGGCAGCCAGATGAAACTGGCAGAGGAACATCAGTCCCTGCAAACGAACTTTCGGGAACTGAGTGATACTAATGCCAGAAATGAAGAGCGGATAATATCGCTCACTAGTGATAAAAATATTGCACAGGATTTATTGACGCAGCGCGATGAGAGCCTGGAGAAAGGCAGGTTGGAAATTGCTGAACTGAACGCGAAACTGACCAGGCAGGAAGCACAACTGAAATACCAGGCGGAGCAACAGGAGAAATACCTCAGAGACCTGGAGGCGATGAATACCCGGCTGAAGAATGAGTTTGAAGTGCTGGCCCAGGAAGTGCTGGACAAGAAGTCCCAGAAATTCACCGACCTGAATGCCGTAAACCTCAAAGGAATCCTGGAACCCCTGAAAGAACAGCTTAGCCAGTTTAAAGCAAAAGTGGAGGAAACCTATGACAAGGAATCCAAACAACGGTTCTCCCTGGAGAAAGAAATTAAAACCCTGGTGGATATGAGCCAGCGGGTCAGCGACGAAGCCAATAACCTGACCAAAGCCCTGAAAGGCGACGTGAAAAAGCAAGGCGACTGGGGCGAAATGATCCTGGAGAGCGTGCTGGAGAAGTCAGGGCTCGTGAAAGACCGGGAATATTTTTTACAGGAGACCTTAAAAGATGATGAAGGAAGAATCATTAAAAATGAAGCTGGTCAGGCTATGCGTCCGGATGTTACTATCTATTACCCCGACAAGCGCTGCCTGATCCTAGACGCTAAAGTCTCTTTAAATGCGTATGAACGATTCGCGAACGCCGATGACCCGGACCAGCAGGAAGCAGAATTGAAAGCACATATTCAATCACTCCGTGCCCACATCGACGGGCTGAGCGCCAGGAGATACCATGCTTACGTACAATCACTGGACTGGGTGGTGATGTTTGTTCCCATAGAACCCGCATACCTGGTGGCTTTGCGAAAAGATCCGGATCTCTGGCAATACGCTTATTCCCGGAGGATTATTCTGGTCTGTCCATCGAACTTACTGGCCGTCCTCAAAATCACGGCCGATCTGTGGAAACGGGAATATCAGAACCGAAACGCGTTGGAAATTGCAGAACGAGGAGGCAGACTGTACGACAAGTTCGTGAATTTCGTGAGTACAATGACTGAACTGGGCGGCACAATTCAGAAGGCGCACGCGACTTACGATAAGGCTTACGCGCAATTGACCACAGGTCCGGGTAACCTGGTCCGCCAGGCCGATCAGCTAAAACAACTGGGCGTCAAAGCCGAGAAACAACTTCCCAAAAACCTGACGGACTCGGAATCGAATGAACCGCCATTACTCATGTGACAGGGGATAAGTTATGAAACGGACGGATCTTAAAAGGGTCGGAACAGGAAGTTTTTAAGTAAATTAAATGAATGGCTGAGATCACGTTGCCTTATTCAACGCAGCAATTTTCTTCCTGTCGCCAAAGATCAGCAGGATATCACCCCAGTGGAGGACGGTAGAAGATTCCGGGTTCAGGATCCTTTCATCTCCGCGCTGAATGCCTATGATCAGACCATTAGTTTGCTCTCTGATTTTTGATTCGTAGATCGTTTTGTCCTTTAGTTTTGTGTGCTCGTCAACCAGCACTTTCTGAAGTGAAATATCATCCAGTTGAATTTGCGCAAAAGGAATGGATTCACCCGCATCGAAGACTGGCTTAAAGACTTTGAGCTGTTCGTCAGTCGCGATGATACCAGCGTAATCATAGGGGAGCAGGCGGTTATATCTGCCGGGGACATGGATGAGCTGCTCCCCCCGTTTTATATATGCGATATTAATACCATATTTTTCGCGCCATTGCAATTCGGCCAGGGGTACACCTGCATAAGCGGCCAGTGGGTTGACCAGCAGTTCCACCAGGTGGGCATCCCAATCCGACAGGTTGACCTGATCGGCTTTGCTTTGGGGGAGAACCGCGCCCTTAGCTTGCCGGGCAGCATCGGCTTCACGTTCATTGAGATTAGTGATAAAACGCCGTTCGATCCGGTTATAGAATTTCTGAATATATCTTGAAAAAAGGATCAGCAACAGTATCGTGATAGGGATTACAACAAAAATCGCCACGGTTTTGCTTGCCAGGCTATCCACCCAAAAACCGATGAACAGGATTCCAACAACAATCCTGAGGAATTCTATCGCTAAAAGCGGTCCCCGGTTATACTTACTATCCATCCAAAGCTCCTTGTAAGCCTGCACCTGCGGTTTGCGGGCCATTAATCCCCAGAGGAACGGGGCAGCAAGGGCGAGGGTGATGATCACAATTAAATAGAGTTGCAGGGGGCCGGGGGGGACTCTTTCTATAATGAACGGTGCCAGGAAGTGACTAGAAAATAAATAAAGGGCAACCAGAATGATACCATTTGTCAATACGATTCTCCCATAAGATTTGAGTACGATCTTCCAGTCGTTCTCAGCCTGTATCTGTTGCGTGCTCGACGAGTAACGGTTCATTCTCTCGACCCATTCCGCCGGTAACCATTTCGTGATGGCGTTGTAAAAGTTATCGGCGTATTTAATCATGTAGGGTGTAGTAAATGTAGTGATCGCACTGGCGCCAACAGCCACAGGAAACAGGAAATCGGAGATCACACCCAGTGAAAGTCCCAGCGTAGCGACGATAAAAGCAAATTCCCCTATCTGTGCCATGCTCATACCTACCTGGATTGATTGTTTCAGAGACTGCCCAGAAATCAACGCGCCGAGTGTTGTGCTGAAAAATTTACCGAAAAGTGTCAGTAGGGTTACCAGTAGGATCGGCCATTTATAGGTTACCATTGCTTGTGGATCGATCATCATACCCACCGAGACAAAAAACACGGCGCCGAATAGGTCTTTAACTGGTTTGATAACATGTTCAACGCGCTCGGCGAAAGTGGTTTCCGCAATAATAGAGCCCATGATAAAAGCACCAAGTTCTGCCGAGAACCCAACACTGGTGGCCAGTATGACCATGCCCAGACACAAGCCGAGTGAAAGTATTAGCAGCATTTCATCATCCAAAAACTTTTGGGCCTTTTTCAAAAGGGTGGGTAACAAAAAAATACCCAGGATAAACCAGATGATCAAAAAGAACATCAGTTTAAGAATGGTGAAAATAATTTCAGATCCCTCAAAGGCACGGGTGACGGAAATGGTGGACAGTAATACCATCAAAAGAATGACTACAATGTCTTCCACGATGAGTACGCCAAACACGATCCGCGCGAAATTCTTGGTCTTTACGCCAAGGTCGTCAAATGCTTTCAGGATAATGGTTGTGGAAGAACTTGCCAGCATACCGCCCAGGAACATACTGTCAATGGTGGACCATCCCATGGCGATCCCCAGAAAATATCCCGTTATGGTGATAAATATTATTTCGACGAAGGCGGTAATGGAGGCTGATCCACCTACACGCATTAATTTCTTAAAACTGAATTCAAGACCCAGGGAAAACAACAGGAAGATAACACCGATCTCAGCGAGTGTCTTGACATTTTCTGAATCCGCAACCGTGGGGGTCAGTTTGAAATAAGGACCTACCAGGAAACCCGCGATGATATAACCTAATACCAACGGTTGTTTGATGGCCTTAAACAGAAGTGTTACAAAGGCGCCAACAATCAGTATCAGTGCTAAATCTTCTATAAGTTTCGGTAAATGACCCATCCGCAAAAATGTTTTAAGAGCTCGGAAGATAAAAAAAATTTTTTACCCCCGTGTTTTACCAGCTTCCGCCGCCTCCGCCTCCAAAGCCACCGCCCGATGAACCCCCTCCTGAAGAGGAGGGCGAACTGACCATCGTTTCCGACATTTTGGACATTGACCTGGAAAAACTATCGGCAAACGCCGCAGTGCTAAAAGCCTGTCCAGCCGCATAACCAGACGACCCGGAATACCATCCCGGAGGCGGCACATCCAGTCCGTTGAATTTTCCGGCCCATTTAGCGGCCATACCAAAGGCTACGGCGTAAGCCAGTGTTTTGTCAAAATAGGAAGGGTCTTCTTTTAACATTCTTTCAAGCTGCGTCTTTTCAGCTTTTTGCACAAACATCTTGAAACCCAGCACCTGTCGTTTGGCTTCGTCACCCTTTACCGTGGGTTTTCCCATAAAGGCGGCACTTAGAATGGCGAGTACCAGGCAGACAACCCCCCAGATGATCGCGGCGGGAATCCCGACGAAATAAAACAGTGCAGCGGCTCCGGCTACGCCGAGAAGTATAAATACAATCGCCATGATATATCTTAATGCCCCGACCTCATATCATAGAAATTCTCTAAGCGAATCACGCTGGACAAGTCGCGTTTGGCGAGCTCCATCGTTTTGTAAAAACTATTTTTCAGGCTGCTGATCGCGACCTCATCACCCCCTTTAAATAGTCCCTTAAAAATAGTGTACTCATAAGGTTCCAAACCGGCAGGAAGATCTTTCATTTTCCGCAGAATGGTATCGCCATGACCTAGCAACCATTCTTTCTTTTTCTCGGTTACCGTCAGATAGCCACCCGATCCCCAATGCGGAATCAGCGATGTAAGGTCATGCGTGTCAGTCCGGTCATTGACCAAATACCCTGCCTTTACCGGATCAATACTTTTTGGTGGAAAGTATTCTACCGCTACGACCAGTTTATCGTCTTTGCCAAATTTATTCCAGATCCTGTAATAGAACCAGATCAGTGGCAGGAGCAGCAATAACCATTGATAATCTTCCCACAATTGCCTGCTATCAGACTTAATATTCAGGTAACCTTTAGGTAGTTTAAGCAAAACGGTCATGTCTTTTCCGTTTCCCAGTTCTTCGGTTGATTTACCGGAGAGTACGCCGCCAGTGTAATGATATTCCGCTTTACCGGTGGTGCTACCGCGCTCTCCGGTATAAACAGCATAACTATTATTGTCCAGCGGCAGTCCGTCAGGCAGGGTGATTTTGAACCGGACCTTTTCAAAAATGGCCTGCCATTCGGTGCCTAACAGGTTCCAGTAAAAAGCGTCCAGACTATCCTCCCGGATAAATGCCCTGTCAACCAGGTATTGAATGGTGTAATGCTGGCTCCCGCTGACGTATTTATCAGGATCGCCAATCTTAATGCCCAGGTTTGACCATCCCCTTTCGGTCTTGTAATCCCAATCCGGGACATCAATACCTGTAACTGAGATTGATCTTTTTTCAATATTCCCTTTCGACGTCTTGAACTTATAATCCAATGGAATCTTACGCCAGATGCCATGTTTTTGTGTTGTAAAAGTAACATCGTAATTTTCTGTCACCTGGAACGAACCGTTTCTCCTGATTGCTATCTCTACATTATAATTGTTCACCGCGAAATCCTGTGCAGATACAGGCTGCAGCATGGTTAGTATGCCAGTCAGGAGCCCCGTCAGGTGTACGTAAATTAGGACCAGATAATGGTTCATAGTGCAGGTTTTAGGTTTATCTGCTATCCACACTAACAGCAGAGTCCCTCCCGGCGCAACGCGATATCAGTTTTGTCCTGCAGCTTTGAAGGTTAGAACTGAACATTGGGAACGTTTTTTTCTTCGGCGGCAGCCTCAAAAAATTCAAAATGCCTGTAGCCGAATATTCCGGCAAACAGTACACCCGGGAAGCTTTCCCCATAATTATTATTATCCCGGACAGTAGCGTTGTAGTACCGCCGGCTGCGTTCAAGACCTTCTTCGATCTCGCTTAGTTTCGCCTGCAGGTCGAGGAAGTTGGTATTGGCCTTGAGCTCGGGATAATTCTCGCTCAGCGCGAAAATGCTTCGCAGCGTTTGCTGGAGCTGATTTTCGGCGGCGATCTGTGCGTTAATATCACTTTTCGGCGCATTCATGGCCAGATTACGGGCGGCTACAACCTTCTCAAAAGTTTGGGATTCGTGAGCGGCGTAACCTTTAACGGTGTTGACCAGGTTAGGGATCAGGTCGTGACGGCGCTTGAGCATTGCGTCGATATTGGCCCAGGCATCCTTTACGGTATTTCTGTTCCTGACAAAGCGGTTGAAGATCCCGATCAATACGACGGCGATCACGAGTATGACGGCAAGAGTGATGATCGTTGTGTACATGGCGTGGATTTTTGAGGCTAAAGTTAAAAAGTTAATCGAAAAAAAGGTCAAATAATTGCCGGGATACCGTTTTTAGGTTATAACGGCGAAGATCGGGAGACGCTGCCGCCTGCGAAGCGCGGTTGGCATCACACGACAGGCTCCCCTTAAGGTCGACAGACTCTCCCTCGTCGGCAGGCCTGGTTGCACACTGCAAAATGTCACCAGGCGGTTTCCTTTTTATGATTCAGATGCTATTTTCTCTCAGACTTTCGAATACTCAGGTTTCCAGACTTCAGTCTTCCCTGATTCAGTAGCCAGGTTACCCAGGTGAACCGCGATGGCGGTATCCCTGCCCGTCAGCTCATTTGAAACAGCCTTCTTTTTGTTCCGGATGCAGTCTTCAAATGCCGTCAGTGCGAATACGGTGGGTTCAATACCTTCCGTATCGGTATAGATCTTCACTGGTTCTCCCTTTGCAATAGCTTCTTTCGTGGCGCCGGTCACCCCATCAACCAAAACCTGTTCCTTTTTCTTTTGTTCAAGGAATAATTTCGCGTAGTTCCTGCCCATTTCAATGGTGCCATCGCTACCCAGGATGCGCATCATATACCCATTGTACTCATTGCTGAGGATAGATGTAACGCTGGATTTAACGCCACCCGGATATTCATAAATAGCACGTACATTGTCGAACGTGGATCTGCCATCTTTCCAGAAATTCACATCACCCATGGCCAGAACCTTTGTGGGATGGGCATTTGTGAGCCAATTCACCACATCGATCTGGTGTGCCGAAAGCTCGGCAAGCACACCGCCGGAATACTCTTTGTACATCCGCCAGTTGATTTGCTTTTCCATTTTTGGATCTTTGACCGCGCGCCTCCAGTTTGAATTGCGATTATACTGCGATTCAAATTGAGTCACTTTCCCGATCAGACCGTTTTCAATCAGCGTTTTTACTTTAGGATACATATCATAGTACCGGTATTGATGTCCCACCTGGAATACCAGCTTGGGATATGCTTTCAATTTTTTCGCAATAGCGATCGCCTGCGCAATATCGTAGGTCATGGTTTTCTCTACATAAGCGTGCTTATTCGCGCTGATGGCATCCAGGGCCATAGCATAGTGCAGGTACAGCGGTGTTGCGATGATCACCGCATCGATGGTTTTATCAGCCAGCAGTTTGTGGTAGTCGGTATAGCTCTTGCTGTTTGCCGCACAAAGCTTCATGCCCGCATTCAGGTTTTCGGGCAGGATATCGCAGCATGCTGCCAACTCAAGACCTGGAATATCCTTCATCACTGTGGCAAGCCCTTGCCCGCGCTGGCCGGCACCGATAAGGCCAACCCTGATGTTCGCGGAGTTTGACGAGGTACTGGCAAAAGAGGGCAGTCCGGAAAGAGCAAGGCCTGACAGACCCACCAGGCCGGTGGAAACAAATTGTCTCCTTGATATACTTTTTTTCATTTTCAATATGGAATTTATGTTAAGAACTCAAAATGCAGCTAAATGGTCTGCCAAAATTAGGCACAGTTCTCAAATTAACCTAATCAGAATGGGACACACTTTAAGCAGGAATCGGGAAAAATCTGTCGGGATGGCCTCTGGATCAGGGTTCTGCGGCGCAAAAAATTGAATGACTGTCAGCGCTTCCCGGGGGCTGTGGAAGCCCGGGATTTCAGTCATTCGGCGGTATCACGTACTTTTGGAGAAACCTGACCGTAGGTTAGATCGGTCATTGTTATTTTGGAATGTAATTATTATCCCTTTCAACTAAAATTCAGATACCCTTTCACCATTTCAAAGGGAACCAAGACGCATCAGCCGACGCTGATCGTCGAACTTAATCACCGGGGGATTGTTGGATATGGAGAAGCTCCGGCAATTAGCTATTATCATATTACCGTGGAAGATATGATCCGGGATTTGACAGCGAAACAGGAGATGATAAAACGCTTTGCGTTTATTGAACCAGATCGTTTCTGGCATTTTCTGCATCACCTTTTTCCCAAAAACCCGTTCCTGGTTTGTGCGCTCGATATGGCAGGATGGGATTTATTTGGGAAAATGAACGGTCGGCCGCTTTACCGGATGTGGAAAGGTGATCCTGCAAGAAACCCTTCCACCGATTATACCATTGGTATTGACAGCATCGAAAAAATGGTCCATAAATTAAAAGAGAAACCCTGGCCAATCTATAAGATCAAGGTGGGAACCGCGGATGATATCTCCATTTTGAAGGCGTTGCGACAGGAGACTGACGCTGTATTTAGAGTAGATGCGAATGCGGGCTGGGATGTTGAAACGGCGCTGAATATCATACCGCAACTGAAAGAACTGGGCGTTGAGTTCGTAGAGCAACCCTTAGCGAAAGACAACTGGGAAGGCATGAAGGAATTGTACGCGAGATCACCACTTCCTCTTTATGCTGATGAATCCTGTGTTTCGGAGGAGGACGTAGCAAAATGTCCGGGGTATTTTCACGGGATCAATATTAAGCTGACAAAATGCTCGGGAATTACACCGGCATTACGGATGATCTCCGAGGCCCGTAAATTAAACCTGGGAGTTATGGTGGGCTCGATGAATGAGAGTACGCTGGGCTCCGCGGCGGTGGCACATCTCCTTCCATTTATTGATCACGTAGATATGGACGGTCCCCTGCTGCTGCAGGATGATCTGGCGACAGGTATCACCTTCGATAATGGCCGGGTTATTTTTAGTGATGAGCCAGGTTTGGGTATCCGTTTCACCGGACTCTTTTCAAAAGATGAAGTTCAGCAAAGGCTGCCCTGATGGCTGGGTCCCTCTTGTGTAGGGTCAGCCCATCCGGATACAAAATAGAATATCTGCCAACCGGGCAGCGGAAAATATCGGATCAATTAAACTGGAAATTGTACTTATGGCATACAAAAATCAACAGGAATTTATTTCGGCGCTGGAAAAGGCTGGCGAGCTGATAAGGGTCAGCGCCTTTGTAGACCCGAAATTGGAGATGACGGAGATAACCGACCGGATCAGCAAACAGCCCGGCGGCGGCAAAGCGATCCTGTTTGAAAATACCGGCTACGATTTTCCGGTGATCATGAACGCCTACGGTAGTCAAAAAAGAATGTGTATGGCGCTGGGCGTAAATGAGCTGGATGATGTGGCGCGGGATATTGAGTCCTTGTTCCATCTTATTTCATCTCCTAAAGAGAGTATGATGGACAAGCTGAAGCTGCTGCCCCGTCTTAACGAGTTTGCTTCCTGGATGCCCAAAGTGATCAAGGGGAGAGGCGAGTGCCAGGAGGTGGTAATGGCTGATGCTGATATTACCAAATTGCCCGTGATTACCTGCTGGCCGCAGGACGGTGGTCCGTTCGTAACCCTACCGGTCATTCATACCAAAGAACCGGGAACGGGAACACGAAATGTGGGGATGTACCGGATGCAGGTTTTTGGACCCAGGCTGACCGCCATGCACTGGCATAAACATAAAGTGTCTGCAAAACATTTCAACGAATATAAAAAGCTGAACAAGCGCATGCCCGTAGCTGTGGCGCTTGGGGGAGATCCGGTCTATGCCTATTCGGCAACGGCGCCGCTTCCCGAGAACGTGGATGAGTATATGCTGGCAGGTTTTCTCCGGAAGAAAAAGGTGGAGCTGGTAAAGTGTATTAGCCAGCCGGAGATTGAGGTACCGGCAGATGCTGATTTCATTATTGAAGGATATGTTGATCCCAACGATGAAATGATCTGGGAAGGACCTTTTGGTGATCATACTGGTTATTACTCGCTTCCAGACTGGTATCCCAGGTTCCATATCACAGCGATCACCCATAAAAGGAGCCCTGTGTATCCTGCGACCATCGTGGGGATTCCCCCTCAGGAAGATGCATGGATAGGAAAAGCCACAGAAAGAATTTTCCTTGCTCCCATCAAAATGACCATGGTCCCCGAAATAACCGATATGGATATGCCGGTGGAAGGCGTTTTCCACAACCTGGTTATTGCCCAAATCAAAAAAGATTATGCCGGCCAGGGTCAAAAAGTGATGAACGCGATGTGGGGTGCAGGGCAAATGATGTTTAATAAAATATTAGTTCTGTCATCTCAAAATAAGGATAATCAGCAAATTAAAATATCGGATTACAAAACCCTTGCTGTGGAGATATTTCAGAATCTGAATCCTTTAACAGATATCTATTTTTCGCAGGGTCCCATGGACGTGCTGGATCATAGTTGCTCAAAAATGGGTTTTGGAGGTAAGCTCTGCATTGACGGAACGCAGAAGTTTGAAGAGGAAAAGGATGATGCCTATGACTTCGATCACCCTATTCCCGAAATCGATGCAGACCAGATTCGCAGCGCCTTTCCCGATATTCACCACATCAATATTTCATTAACGGATATGGGTATACCTGTCTTGATCGTCTCGGTAGAGAAGAAATACAAAGGGCATGTCCGCGAATTGCATAACAAACTGGTCGACCTGGAGGAGATGCTGGGCATAAAGCTGATACTTTATGTAGAGCACACCGTGGATGCGAATGATCTCCCCGTTGCCTTGTGGCGGTTTTGCAATAATATGGACCCGAAAAGAGATCATATAATTTCAAAACAGTTAAGTGGTGATAAGTATCTGGCGATTATTGGGTTAGATGGCACTATCAAGACCAAAGATTTAGATGATTTTCAACGGGATTGGCCTAATATCATTGTTTCCGATGACGAAACGATCCGGAGTGTCGATGAAAAATGGCAGGAGCTGGGAATTGGGGCGTTCATTTCGTCGCCATCATTGCGCTTTAAAGGGCAGATGTATGGAGACAAGGCAGTTGCCAGTGTTTAATATTGATTTATGAAGTACACCGGCACATTTCTGTTTGGGTTCCTTACCGGCTATTTGTTATACGCTCAACCGGGGAGAAGCCAGGTAGCTGCAAACCAGGGACAGACATTTCTTTGGGAGATCACAGGAAGAACGCTGAAGAAGCCTTCCTATCTCTTTGGTACCATACATGTTCTTTGTGCAAAAGATGCCGCACTTGGCAATGAGCTCAAGAAGGTTATCCGGAATGTAGATAAGATCTTCTTTGAGGCCGACCTGGCCGCACAACCTGAGGGCGACAGCCTGCTGGGCTTGTTTAAAATGAAAGATCATGCAACGCTTGCAAGTGTGTTACAACCAGTAGAATATGAAAAAGTAAAGAATTATTTTGTCAACCTGCTGGGAAGCCGGTTTTTTGCGGAGATTGAGAATTACAAACCGATGTTGCTGGCTTCCATGGTGCAGTTTAACGCTCCCGGCTGCGCACCCATCACTTCGCTGGAGCAGGTTATACAACAGGAAGCTTCATCTATAGGAACGCCGGTAGAAGGCTTGGAGAGTCTGGCTTTCCAGGCATCTATTTTTGATAGTATTCCATACCGTGACCAGGCGAAGCAATTGCTGGAGATTGTTAATAACACCTATGACGCCAATAGCGAAATGCAGAAGTTGATGAGTGCATACAGGGCACAGGATCTGCGGCAGATACAGAAGATCACTTACGATGAAAGCTGGAGCCTGCACCGGTTCATTGACCTGGTCGTATATAACCGTAACCGGGAATGGCTGAAAAAGGTGACAAAGATATTTCCTTCACAGTCGATTTTGCTGGCAGTAGGGGTTGGTCATTTGCCCGGGTCCGAGGGACTGATCAATATGCTTAGAAAAGCCGGTTATACGGTACGACCCTTGCGTTATACAATTCCCCGAAAATAAAAAAAACCATCAGGATTGATGGTTTTAACGAGCTCGTCAATTAGATTATTGAAGGTCTAATTATTTTTTAACTGAATCAACAGCGGCATGAGCTGCAGTATCCACGTGAGCGGCTGCAGTGTCAACGTGAGCAGCTGCAGTATCTACGGTTGCACTTACAGCAGAATCAGCAGGAGCAGCTTCAGTTTTGTTTTCACCACTGTTACAAGCTGCAAAGGATACAGCAACCAGAGCAATTACTAATAATTTCTTCATTGTTTGTCTTTTAAATTTAAAAATTATAATTTGGTATTTATACGCAAACTGAAAATAGGTAACCCTATCGGTAAAAAAAATCCTAAAAAAGCTTCAAAATTCCCGGAACGGCAAGATGTAGCATAGAATTTATATTGATTTTCAGATTGATAGCGTTCCGTGAAACCCGGAAAAAGAATAGGTTAGTGCACCCGGATCTGTTCGTATATCCGGTTGAATGCGTTTAAGGCCGTGGACTCAGTCGCGACCAGGTCGGCCAGTGTAATCTTGTCAAGCAGATTATTCAGCGTAAGCTGAACAATTTGCCAAAGTGAACGTGCAGAACAATCGACAGAATGCGTGCAAAAGCGGGTTATACCTGTATGTGCACTGCAGAAGGTTGTGTCAAACAGCACGCCTCCCAGTGCTTCCAACACCTCCCTGATGATGATCTCCGAAGCTGGTTTGGCAAGTACGTATCCCCCCTTGTTGCCCGGCGTACTACGAATAAAGTTAGCCATCCGCAGCGACCGGCAAAGTTTGGCCACATAATGATTTCCGAGCCCTTCCGCTTCACTCAGGCTGGGTATGCTCATGCCTTTGTTTTCGTGGCAGGATGCGATTCGAATCAGAATCCTTAATCCGTATTCTTCCTGTGCGGTTATTTTCATAATTTGTTTACTTCATTCAGTTCGGCAAATGTTTACCATGTTGCCTTCCCGGCCTATCGAATGTCCAGGGAGTTTTCGCCGTATGATAGATCTGATTTATCCGGATCACATGAAGCCCAGTTCCAGCCGGGCAGCATCGCTCATCATACTTCTGTCCCACGGCGGATCCCAGGTAACAATCACGGATACATCATTTACACCCTCAATAGCCCTTAATTTCTGATCCACTTCAACCGGTAGCGACTGGGCTGCCGGGCATGAAGGAGCGGTCAGTGTCATCAGGATCTCAACATTATTTCCCGGTTGCACCTCCACTTTGTAGACCAATCCCAGTTCGTAAATGTTTACGGGAATTTCAGGATCATAAATGGTTTGGATCTCCTTCAATACTTTTTCTTCCAATGTATCATCCATAGGGTCTTGTTTTTTAATTTACTCTTTTACAGGATTCCGGGACTTTCTCTCCGGTTAATTTCCTGATTTGAAAGCCAGCGCGTAATGTTTCATTTGTTTCACCATCGCCAGCAAACCGTTTGAGCGGGTTTGCGCCAGATGGCTCGTCATACCAATCCGGTTAATAAAATCCATTTTAGCCTCCAGTATTTCGTCCGGAGTATGTCCGCTCAGCACCCGGATAAGCATACTGATCAGTCCTTTCACAATCACCGCATCGCTTTCAGCATGAAAATGGACGAGGCCATCGCTGAAGTCCGCTACCAGCCACACGGTACTTTGACATCCCCTCACTTTATTTTCATCCCTCTTATGGACTTCATCCAATGGGGGTAGTTTTTTCCCCAGGTCGATAATGTATTCATACTTATCATCCCAGGAATCAAACAGCGAAAATTCCTCTACTATTTCATTTTCAGTTTCCTGAATGGTCATATAAACTTCTTTTTCCAAAATTTTCGGTTCTCAACTTCAAATATGCTTCCGGCCTGATTGTTTATTATCTTAAAAGCCGCACCGCGTGTTTTACACCGTCCACTAACCGGTCTACTTCTTCCGGGGTGTTGTATACCGCGAAGGATGCCCTGATGGTACCCGGCACACCAAACCTGCTCATCAGGGGTTCTGCACAGTGGTGCCCTGTACGTACGGCAATGCCTTTGTTGTCTAGCAAAATGCCCACGTCCTGCGGATGCACGTTATCAATGACAAAGGAAACCACGCTTATTTTGTCGCTTGCCGTCCCGATGATCCGGAGCCCTTCAACCTCCGACAAACCTTTAGTTGCGCGGGTTAGTAGTTCTTCTTCCTGCCTCCGGATATTCTCTTTCCCGATCTCTGTAATAAAATCAATTGCGGGTTTGAACGCGATCACATCCGCGATATTTGGAGTTCCAGCCTCATACTTGTAAGGCAGTTCATTATACAGGGTCTTTTCAAAGGTGACTTCCCGGATCATTTCGCCACCACCCTGAAAGACAGGCATGGTGTCTAAAATTTCTTTTTTCCCATAGAGTATTCCAACTCCCGTGGGGCCAAATAGTTTATGCGACGAAAAAACCAGAAAATCGCAGTCCAGCTCCTTTACGTCAATATCAAGATGCAGCGCAGACTGTGCTGCATCAATCAGTACTTTCGCTCCTGCTTGATGTGCCAGTTCAATAATTTCTTTCACGGGGTTGACAGTACCCATCGCATTGGAGACATGCATCACGGATACCAGTTTAGTGCGACTGGTCAGGAGATTTTTGTAATCCTCCATTTGCAGTTCACCGGCATCATTAACAGGGACTACTTTCAAAATAGCCTTCTTTTCTTCGCATATTATTTGCCAGGGAACAATATTGCTGTGATGTTCCATTCCGGTGATGATCACTTCATCGCCTTCCCCGATATTTTGCCTGCCCCAGGTATAGGCTACGAGGTTTATACCTTCCGTGGTTCCCCGGGTATAAATGATCTCGGCAGTTTCAGATGCATTAATAAACTCTCTGACCGCCTCGCGGGTTGCTTCAAAATCGGCTGTGGCTTCCTCTGCCAGGCTGTGAATACCCCGATGCACATTGGCGTTGGTTTCGGAATAATACTTCACAAGGGCATCAATAACGCACTTCGGTTTCTGCGTGGTAGCTGCATTGTCGAAGTATGCCAGTGGCTTTCCTTTTACCAGCCGGTTTAAAATCGGAAACTGTTCACGTATTTCGGTCAGGTTCATGTTTATCGTTGATAAAATAATTAATTAGAAAATGTTGTACCCGCGCTTTTTGTTCTGTGCTTCCTTCTATAATGCCAACTGTTTTGCGATCAGGTCATCCACATATAACCTGATCTCACTGGGTTTGATCTTTTGCAGGACATCCAGTGCGAAACTGTGCAGCAACAGGGCTTTGGCGGTCTTATCCGAAATCCCGCGGGATTTGAGATAAAACAACGCCTCCTCGTCCAGGCGACCAACGGTGCATCCATGCGAACATTTTACATCATCGGCAAATATTTCCAACTGTGGCTTTGTATTTACGGATGCGTTTTCGGACAACAGGATATTCCGGTTGCTCTGGTAAGCATTGGTCTTTTGAGCCGGCTGCCTCACAAATATCTTACCATTGAACACCCCGGTAGCATGATCATTCAGAATCCCTTTATAAAGCTCATTACTCAGGCAGTCTGGCTCACGGTTATCCACCACTGTATGATTATCCACGTGAGTGTGACCATTCTGAAGATAAAGTCCGTACAAATTAGCCACACTGTGAGGTGCGCTCATGACCATGTTCAGGTTGTTGCGTACGAGCCCGCCACTCAGAGAGATCGTAATAACATTGGCGATACTTTTTCCCACCTGGTGTACATGGGTCGTGCTGACAACGGTTGAATTGGGCGCATCGTTCTGGATCTTATAAAACTCCAGCACCGCATCCTTTTCAACAGCTATTTCAATAACCTGATTGGTGAAACTCTCATCAGATCCAATAGTGGCAAAGGTTTCGACCATTTGTATATGCGCGTTTTCATCCACGTGCACCAATACGCGCGGCTGTGCAAAAATATTGCCGTTCCGCGCATCGGTGATATTGTACAGGTAAACCGGATGTTTAGCCGTCCGTCCCTTCATTACATGTACGAAAACTCCTTCCTGGATAAACGCCGTATTCAGGGCGTTGATACCATCACGGTGATAATCTGCACTATGCCCGAGGTGCTTTTCAACGATGGGGGCGAATTGGTTTTGCGCTGCTTCGCGCAGCGGCATTATTTCCAGCTCGCCGGAACGCAGCTTTGAAAGCTCGGGATGATAGTGACCATTCACAAAAACGAGCGAGTTCGATTCTTCGTGCCCCGGAAGCTCCAGGGCTTCAAAGTCAGGTGCAGAAAAATTGTGTTCGGTCAGATCTGTTGTAAAATGATAATCATGGTTAAAAAAATCGTTGATCCGGGTATATTTCCATTCCTCATGTTTAACGGAGGGAATACCTTTCTGACTGAATTCGCTAAAAGCCTCGTCCCGCATGGATTTGATATGATTATCCACACTGTCCGCCTGCATTTGCTCAAATCTTTCTTTGAAATATGTAATTGTATCCATTATTATTTCTTATTTCGATATGCCCGCCAACAATCAACAAACGACCTCAGAAACTATTTAATGTAAGGTCGGTGCAGTCTGATCGCTGTATGAATTGACTGGTTGGACGGCCTGATACATCAGGATGCGCCGTTTCAGGCCACCACTTCGTGTTTAATAAAATCGTATCCTTTTTCTTCCAGTTCGTGTGCCAGTTCCTTAGTGCCTGATTTTACAATTCGCCCGTCGTACAAAACGTGCACAAAATCCGGGACGATATAGTTCAACAAACGCTGGTAGTGCGTAACCACCAGGATCGCGTTGTCTTCGCGCCTGAGTTGGTTGACACCATTAGCTACGATACGAATGGCATCAATATCCAGACCTGAGTCGGTCTCATCGAGGATCGCTAGCCTGGGTTCCAGCATAGCCAGTTGAAAGATCTCGTTACGTTTTTTTTCACCACCAGAGAATCCTTCATTCAGGGAGCGGCCCAGCATGGATTGGTCAATCTCAACCAGCTTCATTTTTTCCTTCATCATTTTAAGGAAGGAAACGGCATCCATTTCCTGCTCGCCACGATATTTCCTCACTTCGTTTACAGCAGTCTTCAGGAAGTTGGTAGTACTCAATCCCGGAATTTCAACCGGATACTGAAAGCTCAGGAAAACCCCTTCTCCGGCCCTGGCTTCGGGTGCAAGTTCAAGCAGGTCCTTTCCGTTAAATTCCACCGAACCTTCAATCACTTCATATTCTTCTTTTCCGGCCAGTACGGAAGCCAGTGTACTTTTTCCGGAACCGTTGGGCCCCATGATGGCATGAACTTCACCGGCCTTTATTTCCAGGTCAATACCTTTTAATATTTCTCTGCCTTCTATTCCGGCGTGTAAGTTTTTAATTGATAACATTGTTACTATTTACGATTTTATTTAGGTTCTAATTTGATGGCGCTGCGTTCAGGATTCACTCCAGCCTCTTTTCGGCAAATCCCCGCGGAATGGGAATGCGAAAAGGATATTGAACGCGCCAGAAAAAATTTGTTGAATTTCGGGACTCACGGTCTTACCCAACACTTCCTTCCAGGCTGATCTCCAGCAACTTTTTAGCTTCCACCGCGAACTCCATAGGAAGGTGATCCATCACTTCCTTGGCAAAGCCGTTGATGATTAGGGCCACAGC
Organism: Niabella sp. CPT15-335-S11; assembly: GCF_058792415.1. Taxonomy (NCBI): domain Bacteria; kingdom Pseudomonadati; phylum Bacteroidota; class Chitinophagia; order Chitinophagales; family Chitinophagaceae; genus Niabella; species Niabella sp. CPT15-335-S11. Next base: position 581,095 of record NZ_JBYTEI010000002.1, on the reverse strand, counting down.
TTTTTCGGTGTTAATACCACGCTGGTTACAGTAGAAGATCTGGTCTTCCCCGATTTTTGATGTGGTTGCCTCGTGCTCAACGATTCCCGTATTGTTTTTCACTTCGATATAAGGGAATGTGTGAGCGCCGCATTTATCTCCCAGCAGCAGTGAATCACACTGGCTGAAATTTCGTGCGTTCTTCGCGTTCCTGCTTACTTTTACCAGCCCGCGATAACTGTTCTGACTGAAACCGGCTGAAATCCCTTTACTCACAATACGGCTACGGGTGTTTTTACCGAGATGCAACATTTTGGTACCTGTATCGGCTTGTTGAAAATGATTAGTAACGGCCACGGAGTAAAATTCGCCGGAGGAATAATCGCCCTGTAAAATCACGCTTGGATATTTCCAGGTGATGGCTGAACCGGTTTCCACCTGGGTCCAGGATATTTTAGCATGGGAGCCTTTACATATCCCACGTTTTGTTACGAAGTTGTAGATTCCACCGTTGCCCTCTTTATCACCAGGGTACCAGTTTTGTACCGTGCTGTATTTAACCTCGGCATTCGCGTGTGCTATAATTTCCACTACTGCGGCATGCAATTGGTTTTCATCCCTCCTTGGGGCGGTGCATCCTTCCAAATAGCTAACGTATGCACCTTCATCGGCTATGATTAGGGTACGCTCAAACTGACCGGTGTTTTCTGCATTGATCCGGAAATAAGTTGAAAGCTCCATCGGGCATCGGACCCCTTTGGGAATATAACAGAAAGATCCATCGCTGAATACGGCTGAGTTAAGTGCGGCAAAAAAATTATCCGAAACCGGCACCACCGTACTCAGGTATTGCCGTACCAGATCGGGATGTTCTTGAATCGCTTCGCTCATGGAACAGAAGATAATTCCCAGTTCTGCCAATTGCTCTTTAAACGAAGTTCCAATGGAAACGCTGTCGATCACGGCATCTACCGCAACGCCTGAAAGCCTTTTTTGTTCAGCCAGCGATATCCCCAGTTTTTCGAAAGTCCGGAGTAATTCAGGATCTACTTCGGAAAGATTTGCCGGCTTCACTTTCTGCTTGGGAGCCGCGTAATAAATCACTTCCTGGAAATCTATTTCAGGATATTTAATATTAGCCCAGCCGGGTTCGGTCATTTTCTGCCACTGCGCAAATGCTTTCAGTCGCCATTCCAGCATCCACTCCGGCTCATTTTTTTTAGCAGAAATAAACCGGATGGTATCTTCGCTCAAACCTTTCGGCGCCGACTCCATTTCGATATCGGTAACGAAACCGTATTTATATTCACCGTTTACCTGTTGCTCAATGGGATCGAGGACTATCTCGGCTTGTTTGTTATCTATTTGATCTGTATCCATGCTCATACTGCAAAGATATATCTATTTGTACTAAAAAGTATAAATGAAATGCAAAGGCTTTGATTTTTTTTGAGGGTTTAAACGGTATCCAATCTTTTTTGCTATTGTACCCTACTACCCGCCAGCGACTTACCTGCCTGAAACGGCGGAATGAACCGGGCTGTTTTGCGTTTTTTTGGCTTTGTCATATGGATAAGCCATCTCCGATAGCCTCTGTTCGTTCCAAGTCCCGCCGCGAAAGTATCTTCCGGCCGGTAATTCAAAAACCTGACCCATGGGTACGGTAATATGAAGAAATCCGGAAATAGCCGCTGACAAGGGAAAATAATAACCTGATTTATTTTTCCCTGGGATATGAGGTCGTGTCATAAAAAAACCTGCCGATTACCGACGGACCTGAACAATAAATGGTTCGGGTTCCTATCTGTAAAGGCAGGGTAAAAGCTCAGGCGGGCTGTGACTGCTGAGATGAGACTATGAATAAGGCTAATCCCGTTCGCAATCGCCGACACCCGGTCTTATTTCTTATTTTGCGGCTGATGGTTCTGCGTGTTGCGGGGAAGCCTCTCCAAACGCCTCAACGGTCACGGTTTCCAGCGCAACAGCCTTTGGCAGCAGTACTTCCTGCTTTAACTTGAAATAAGGTATCAGTTTGCTTTCAAACTCTTTCATCTTGTCATATAGCGTGTCATAGACTTTTTCGTTGCCGGGAGGGGCCTGAAAATTATTTGTCAGTTTTCTGAGATTACGAAGGTTTTGAACCGAGAGTTTTATTTCTCTCGATGCAAGGCGAATCATTTTAACCGGTGATCCAGTGTCGGATAATTTGTTCTGATTTTTATCGCGCTGCGTGCGCACCATTTGCCTGATAGCCGGAAATACAACATTTTCTTCCCGGACCATTTCATGGAGAAGATCCCGGATAAAATAGAAAGTCTTATTTGCCAGCAGCGAAAGCCGTGGTGAAAAGTCAGTATTTTGCCCCGCAACTTTTTGAACCAGGTTGTTTACCACCCTGGCTTGCTGCCTGATGTACCGGTGATAATTTTCAACAATGTGGTCTGCAAGTTTATCTGCTTCCCAACTTTCATAGGCCTGGGTGGCAGATAGGGGGCCAACCAGACTAAATTCTTTTTTCTGCATAGTCATCATAATATTTTGTTTGAATTGTTGCGATATGATAAAAATCTGTTTCCGTTTCAGTAATCTTCACGATGAGGTCAGGGACCTTACACTTCATAACGTAATTACTGATCTGATGTTATCCAGACGGCATGCAATGCTTTAAATTTAATAAATCCTTTAAACAAAATAGTTCCCCAGCAGAGGTTTCCGGCAGCTCTGCGCAATCCCTCCCAGAAGTTTCGTCATCTGCCTGTAAGAACCGCGATAAACCATTTAAATTGGAAATATCCCTTAAATCAAAATCCGGGTCGGGTTTTTGTAAAAATCATTACTTTTACGAATACTTTACTATGGAGAATATGAACAGTCTTATTTCTGCAGGCATATTGGTCAATGTTGAAGTACACTATCAGTCAGAGTACAGCAACCCGTTGCAGAATGAGTATATGTTTGCTTACCAGATAACACTTGAAAACTATAATTCCTTTCCGGTGAAATTATTGCGACGCAACTGGTTCATTTTTGACAGTGCAGGCACTTACAGGAATGTAGAAGGAGAGGGAGTCGTGGGTGTGCAACCTGTGCTGGCGCCCGGAGAACATTACCAATATATGAGCGGTTGCAACCTACGCTCAGATATGGGCAAAATGAAAGGTACTTACCAAATGGAGAATATGCATAACCGGGAGGTGTTTACCGTCATAATTCCCGAGTTTGACATGGTAGCGCCGTCCAAATTCAATTGATTCAAATCACTGCACACCCGGCCTCTTCAAGTCCATGCCGGTATGCAGATGCCTACCCTCGTCACCCAATTAGATTTATGTTCAAATTTCGTTGAAGGAATAATTAGTCTCTGGTTAGAAAACTAAATATTATATTAGCCCCTTCAATGAAAGGAATTAATAGTCAAATGAGCATTATTGCTATCATCAACGGACCGAACCTGAACCTGCTTGGTCAGCGTGAAACAGGAATTTACGGTTCTACCAGTTTCGAGACTTTCCTCGAAGAGTTAAAGAAGCAGTTTCCTGGCGTGGAGTTCAGGTATTTTCAAAGTAATATTGAAGGTGAGTTGGTGACTGCCATCCAGGAATCTGGAAGAGCTGCGGATGGCATTGTGCTTAACCCTGCTGCGTATACCCATACATCGGTGGCAATAGGTGATGCCATTGCATCGATACAGAAACCGGTTGTGGAGGTGCATATAAGCAATATATTTACCAGGGAAGATTTCCGGAAGATCTCCCATGTCAGCGCCAAAGCGGTAGGCAGCATTATCGGACTGGGCCTTCAGGGATATAAACTTGCTGTAGATTTCCTGCTGAGCCGGGAAAACGACTAAAAACCAGATTGAATGAATACCAGACACCCAGGCTTGATTATCAGATTAAAGAGAATAATATGCAGGTAAAAGAATGGATCACGATATTTCAGCAAAGCATACAGAATTATCATGTTGGTGATGATGTGGATGCTCAGGTACAGAACCCATATGGAGAAGATACGCTGGACCACCTGATGTATTTGAAAAACTGGGTGGATACCGTGCAATGGCATCTGGAGGATATCATCCGCGACCCGAATATCAATCCTGCGGAAGCATTGAAGATCAAGAGGCGGATCGACAGTTCCAACCAGCGCCGGACAGACCTGGTGGAATATATTGATTCCTGGTTCCTGCAACAATTCGCTGATGTATCGCCGATGCCAAACGCAACGCTCAACACAGAAAGCCCGGCCTGGGCTATTGACAGGCTTTCCATCCTGGAGCTGAAGATCTACCATATGCGCCAGGAAGTAAAACGCCCGGAAGCGTCCAAAGAACATATTCAGGCCTGTCAGCTTAAGCTGAGCGTATTGCAGACACAAAGAGAAGATCTTTCGCTGGCGATACAGCAGTTACTGGAAGACATCGCCGCCGGGAGAAAATATATGAAGGTCTATAAGCAGATGAAAATGTATAATGACGAGACGCTGAATCCGGTATTATACCAGCAGAAAACATTCTGATGGACAAGCCTTTTCGCATCCTGGTATTTCGATTTTCAGCGCTTGGTGATGTGGCCATGGTTGTACCTGTGTTAAAATTATTGCTGCAACAACACCCCGGATTAGAAGTTACCGTGGTTTCTGCCCCCCTGCACCGCCCCCTGTTTGCTAAATTGGAACGCCTGACATTTATCCCCGTGGATTTTAAGAAGGAATGGCGCGGGATCGCCGGACTCTGGCGTTTTTCCAGATATCTGAAAAAGTCGGTTTCCTTTGACGCAATCGCGGACCTGCACGATGTGATCAGATCTAAAGTGATTCGCAACCTATTACCATCCAGGCGACTGGCAATCATAGACAAAGGGCGAAAGGAAAAGCGGGAGCTGACCAGACCACACAACAAATTGCTGAGGCCGCTCAAGTCTACTTTCCAACGTTATGCAGATGTATTTGAGACCTTGGGCTTTCCCGTTACGCTCATCCCTGGCGACGGGATCCTTCCGGCGTATAAGGAGTCGGGAGCGCTACCTGACAACCTGGAGAAAAAACTGAAAATAGGGATCGCGCCATTTGCCAGGCATGCCGCGAAAATGTACCCTTTGGAAAAAATGGAACAAGTCTTGCAGTTATTAAACCGGCATGAAGGAATTGAGTTCTTTTTATTCGGTAGTCCTGCAGAAGCAGACAGATTGAAATCCTGGATCGCGAATTCATTAAATATTCATGTCGTGGCCGGTAAATTTGATTTTTCGCGCGAGCTGGAACTTATTTCCCGGCTCGATTTAATGATCAGCATGGATTCGGCCAATATGCACCTGGCATCCATGTTTGGAGTGCCGGTGGTCTCCGTTTGGGGTGGTACCCATCCATACCTGGGATTCTACGGATGGGGACAGGATTTTAACAACGCCGTGCAATCTGATCTTCCCTGCAGGCCATCGTCGGTTTTCGGGAATAAAGACTGCCCCGTTCACGGGAAAGCTGGATGTATGCAGGAAATCACTCCGGAAATGATCGCCGGAAAGGTAGAATCCTTGTTAGATCTGACGCGGGAATAATTAGGATATTACAGCGAAAAGTATTAAATTTATAGGTTGGTTTAGAAAGAAATTCGATGGTAGATTGCCCGGCAAATATTCATAGTCTTTTCAGGCGAAACGAGGATGGACGTTACTCGAAATATAATTTTCCCGGAAGCTATTTACTATTTTCAAACAGACCTTCCTTGGGCAGTGAAAAATAAATGTATATGCGTTTGAAAACGGGCAACCTGATCACATTGAGTTTTTTGATCGTGACACTTTTTTCATGTGCACGTGAGAAACTGCCAGAGCCGCCTGCTCCGCCAGCTCCGCCGCCTCCGGCAAATGGAGATCAGGTAGCACTGACTGCTGACTCTGTGTACCTGTATTCCAAAGAAATTTATTACTGGAATGACTCTCTGCCCGATTACAAAACGTTTAATCCACGACAATATAGTGGGGCTGATGAGCTTTCAACCGCAAAATCGGTGATTACCCGGATTCGGGGTTACGCCCGTTACGACTCTACACATGAATACAGTTTTGCGACATCCTACGAGGCAGGGCAGGAGATGAAATCGGGGGACGAGACGGACTATGGCTTTTTTGTTAAGGCGGGATTCAATTACGCTACACGGACTTATCCTTCACCTTCGGGATTCAAAGGCTGGTATGTAACCTACGTGTACCCCGGTTCAGATGCAGGCCTGGTGGGAGTGAAAAGAGGCTGGAAAATCAATAAGCTAAATGGAACTACGTTGAATTACGATCAGCCCAGCGTGGATTTGTTGAACCGGGTACTGGTAAATGAAGTTAATTCGGGAAAATCGGCAGATTTTGAGTTCATTAAACCGGATGGCAGCACCCAGATCAATACTTTCCAGGTGAAAAAATACACGGCTAATCCCATCCTGTATCAGGATGTAATTAACACGCCTGGCGGCGGGAAAGTAGGGTATGCGGTGTACAACCACTTTTTTAAGATAACGGGTACGGAGATAGATGATTTATTCAACTATTTCCAAAACAATCAGGTCAACGATTTGATATTGGACCTCCGCTACAACCTGGGCGGACTCACCGCCACACAGGAAGTCCTGGCAAATTATATTGCGCCTCCTTCTGCCAACGGCGGAGTTATGTACACCTTTGAATACAACCAGCAATTACAAAACAACAATTATCCCCTGCTGAAGAAAAAATTCGGATGGCCGGATAATTTCTTTTCAAAAGAAAAAAATACCGTAAAATTCGCCAAAAGAGGAAGCTTGAATCTGAGCAGGGTGTTTATTATTGTTTCAGACAATACTGCCTCCTCTGCCGAACTGCTGATCAATAACCTGAAACCGGTGATGAATGTTCAGCTTATCGGGGACAAGAATACGAAGGGGAAGCCCGTGGGTTTCTTTGGTATCAGCCTGTTTGATAAAGTGACGTTCTATACTGTGTCCTTCCGGACTTATAACCGTAGCAACCAGGGAGACTATTACACCGGATTCAAGCCGGATCAACCGATGTACGACGGGGTCGACAAGAGTTGGGGCGACCAGACAGAAGACTGCCTGTATGCCGCGCTGTACTATATTAACAACGGCAGCTATCCCCCAAGGTCCGTTTCAACTTTGCCGAGGTCCGTCTATCCAGAGCTGCAATTAGCGCCGAGGGATAGGAATTTCCCAGGTATGATCCGGTCAAACGAGTAGCTGGTCAATATTCTATCGTTCCTGTGATTTTCGGATCCAGGAAAACAGGGATCAAAAAAATATTTACTGTCTGAATTCTTTTAACGTTCTACCCGCAGCCGCTTATTGAAAACAAGTTTGTTGTCAATAAAAAGTTTTACATAATACCGCTGCGGCGGCAGATAACCCGGATTGTCAATTCACTTTGATTTTAAAAGTTGAGGCCGGCAATAATTCTGTGTTCACCAGATTCGCGGTTGAGAACGGCTCCCAGCCATAATAAATATACGCGGGTTTTTTCCGTGTTTGAACTTCGACATAGTCGATTTTTATCAATGCCGTTTCGGGATGAATACCGTCTGTCGAAAAACCACGCAACGCCCCGGCATCGGACGTTCTCAGACCCTGACCCACAAACCTGAAACGAACAATGATCTTTCCGTCCTTATAATTTGCTGATACAGGAAGGGGGCCTGATGGCAGGATGTTTTGTTTATAGGTGCTGTTTAATGCCCATCTCGCCAGTCTTTCACCTACATCCTTTTTGTTTCGCGGGTGTACATCATTCTTCGCACCCATATCGCTGCAGACAGCCATACCGCTGTTAGGGATCTGTAGCTGGCTGATCCGCTGCGCATCCCGGAACTCGGGCCACAGACCACCCTTGTAGTGAAGAGTATCGATGGATGATAATTGTACAAAATAGTAGGGGAGTTGTGCATCCCTCCATAATTTCCTATAATCGGAAATCATTATTTTTTGTAATAATGGGTATTCTTGTACCCGGTCCATCTCCTGTGCATTGCTTTCACCCTGGTAACACAGGATGCCCTTTATAGATATATGCGTGAACGGTTCGACCCCGTTTTCAAATGCGTAGCCTGGTTTGTAAGCGTGATCCGGGCCCAGTGCGTCGGCTGGGACCCCGGGTACACCTCCTACGTTTTGAATGCCCCGTTCTCTTACCCACACGGGAAGCGATGCGTTGTAAAGCCAGTTTCCTTTCAGCTTTTCCTTGAACACCGGATGAGCGCCCATCATGCCGCTCCGGATAAAAGTCTCCAGGGGTGCGCCTCCTATGGAAAGATTGATCAGACCAATTGGAACGTTGACCTTGTCGTAAACAGCATCAGCAAAATAATACCCTACGGCGCTCATGTCACGGATACTGTTGTTGTCGCAGACCTCCCACTGTCCCTTATAAAACTGTTTTTGTTGCAGGCGCTTTACCAGCGAATCATTGTACTTCGTTGCGAAAATGCCTTTGCCAACATAGGTTGGGTTAAGAAAACGAATATTGGCATTGCTGTAATCATGATCTTTATCGTAATGCGATTCGTTTTTGACCGGCCACTCCATATTGCTTTGGCCAATGCAAAGCCATAAATCTCCAACAACAATATTCTTTATGACAATCTTGCTACCCCTGCCCTGAATCACAGCCTGCCGTCCTGTGTTGCTCGCCGGAAGCTTTGGAAGGACCACCATCCACAGGGAATCCTTTCCGGACACGGCCTTTGCGGACTTGTTCGCAAAGCTCGCTGTAACTGTAGTTCCGGGAGTTGCTTTGCCAAAAAAGACAATCGGCTTCTCTCTTTGAATCACCATATTGTCAGTGAAAATAGGATTGAGCCTGATCTGCGCATCAACGTGAAGCACAGAGATTAATAAGATGACAAGTGAGGCGATTTGCAGGTTTTTGGATTTCATATTAACTGGTCTCTTTATTTGGAAAGAAATTCATTTAGTGTGAGGTAGCAATACCATTCCTGCCTTGGCAGGTGAAAAGGTCCTTTGAACAGGTTTCCCTTTGCCGTTTGAGCAATTCTACCATCACGATGCAGGTACCCATACCATTCACCGTATTCAGGATCGTGAAAATGGTTGTAAGCCCAGTCGTGCGCGTGCTTGTGCATGACAGCATATTTTTCATTGCCGGTCATCAGGTAAGCTTGCAGGGTTGCGATGATGGCCTCATTTTGTGGCCACCAGAATTTCATATCCTGCCAATATTCCTGAACGGGTTTACGATAAACGTCCCTGAAGTATAGGATCCCTCCAAACTCCTGGTCCCAGCCGCGATCCCACATATAATCCAGCATACGGCAGCCCAGGTCTATCAAATGCGGGTCATTGTTCCGGTATTTCGCTTCATGCAGGATGAACCAGGCCCCCTCAATAGCATGGCCGGGGTTTAAGGTCCGTCCGTCGATATGATCGATGATGCTGCCATCAGGCGCAACCTGCTCCATGACGCATCTGATATCATCTTTTACATGATAAGTTTCGATATCACTGATCCATTTGCTGATGTATTCATCGCAACGCTCATCACCAATCGTCTCGCGGAGCTGCTGTGCTGTGTTCATCATGATCATTGGCCCCCCAATGCCTCTTACCGGTCTGGTTTCGGTGAATTTTGGTGCCAGTTTTTTTTCTCCGTTCATGTATTGCAAACAGGCTGTGAATAACGCTCTCGCTTTGACGGCGGCTTGTTCGTTGCCGCTCGCTTTTGCGTAAGCGGCGTTGGCGATTACGGCAAAAGTTTCCGAAAAGAAATATCTTCTTTTCCGGATGGGTTTACCTTCGCGGGTTACGTGAAAAAACATCTGACCGTCTGTATCAAAACAATGGTCGTTCAGAAAATCAATTCCAGATCGGGACGCATCCAGCCATTCTTGTTTTTGATCAATCGTATTATACAAGGTGGCCATCAGCCATGCCGCGCGACCCTGTATCCAAACGGCTTTGTCATCATCGATCAGTGAACCATCGCGGTCGCGCATAAGTAAATAACCTCCATACTTTTCGTCCACACTTCGCGGGAACCAAAAGGGCACGGTATCGCCCAGCAATCTGTCCCTGTAAAAATTTCTAAGTCCGATGAGTTCTTCTCTTGAATACATATGAGTCAAATTTAGTGATGTTGTTATTATAGGGAAATATATTTCCGGTCCTCCTGCATCTATACCAATGATCTGTTCATACCCTTTACTAATTCATGTTTAAGGGGCTACCGGGTTCATTCAGCGTTGTATTCCCATCTGCTACCTCCAATCCACCAGTGTAAAGACCATTTTTGAATAGTTATCCTGTTCGTAAAAAACACCAATATGCCGATTATCGATTTTTACTATGTCTGAATAAGCTGCGTGGTCACCTTTGCCAGGTTTGGAATACACCAGAAAATGTTTCTTCCAGGTTTTACCGTTGTTTTTACTGATGCGCAGGGTCAGGTTATTTCTTTGTGATGTATCGGCCGCGTTGCAGAATGCGAGCACGTTCCGTCCCCAGCTTTTTCCAATGGTAAGTATGGATCCTTCACAAACAGGGTCCGGTAATCTTCGGTCAAAATAAGATTTGTACCAGGTTTGTCCCCCGTCCCTGCTGAGTGCAATATAACGTGCTTTGACGTTGCCCTGCTGATTTCTCAAATTCAGCATCAGCCTGTTATGGCTTATCTGTGCGGCGGAGTTCTCGTTGCCTCCTTCGAGGTTAACGTTCTCGCTCAGGTGAAACGTTTTGCCATGATCATCGCTATAGAATCCATGGGCCCTGTAGTCCCTGAAATGGGATTGTGGATTTCCGGCGGAATGATTAGCAGCAACGTAAATCCGCCCGTGGTACCTGCCGGATGAAAACTGCATCGCATGACCGGGGGTATTGGCGTAACTTCTCCAGTCTTCAGTGAAATTATAAGCAGGGTTAATCGCAGGTTGTTTCGGACGATGCGTTTGCGTGGTGATATTTACTGCCTCGCTCCAGGTCTTACCGCCATCTGAGGAAGTTTTATACCAGACTTCCCGGAGACCGTTACCTTTTCTCACTTCGTATTCGTGATTGTTGCCGGTGTTATAAAATAAGAAAATTCTTCCACCAGGAAAAGCCGGATCGGTGAGGTCAACGACAGGCGCGGGATTTCCAGCCTGCAGCTTGTCATAATCGACGATGGTTTGGATAGGGCCCCAGGTCTTTCCTTTATCACTACTTTTTTTAAGAACAATATTAACGTCGCCAAAATCCCCCGCGTTGTTCACACGTCCTTCTGCAAAAGCCAGGAGTTCGCCGCCGGGCAGGGAAATGATCGCCGGGATACGGTAACTCTTGTGGCCTTCCTGTCCTGCAATAAATACGGGGATATTCGTTTGGGCTAGACCCGCTCCCGAAACGGAAAGGAGGATAAAAAATGTAAAAAGCCTGATTGTCATTTTCCTGAACCGGCAAGTAAACTTCATCATAACGATAAATTAAATATATGTAACTAAATAGTTTATTCCATATTCTGTACTTTGGGTTTTAACAGCGTCAATTGAAGCACGAGAGCAAGCGCGACGGCCGCCGCCAGTGCCGCGAATCCAAAACCAAAATTTCCCTCATCTTTGAATCTTCCCAGGAGTTGCGTAACGGCAGCACCTGAAAATACGCCAACCATATTCATAAATCCATAGGCCGTGGCCCTGAGTTTCGGAGAAACGAACTGGCAAAGGATGGGCATATTATTGGCATCAAACATGCCAAAACCAATACCGAAAAGAATAGCTGAACCTACTACGGTGACAAAGCTGTTGCCATATCCCAAAAGTATCAGGGAAGGTATGGTAAGCGTAAGCCCGATAGCTCCGGTAAACACGCGGCCGCGAATATTTTTTTGCACCCAGCGGTCGCTCAATGGTCCCCCAATGAAGACGGCGCCAATAAACGAGGATGCCGCGATAGTAATGGTTGACAGGGGACCGGCCTCGGACATAGGAATTTTGAGACTATCGGCGAACAAAGTGGGTAGCCAGTTCTTCGTAGCCCAACCAGGTAAACTGGGCGCCGCGAAATAAAAAAGAATGACCCAAAATGCGATATTGGAAAATAAGATGCTCAAACCTTTCAATAGCGGTATTTTATGAATATCACCAGAAAGTGATTTTGTACCTGCCACTCTTTCAGTTTTTTTGTCTTTCAGAAACAGCAGCAGGATCCCGGCGTACGCGATGCCGATAATGCCAAACCAGTGAAAGGCAGTGTGCCAGGTATAAGCCGCAGCCACTGTTGCGCCAAATCCTCCCAGTGCCTGTCCGGTATACAACCCAGTCATGTGAACGCCGATGGCCAGCGATCGGGTTCTGCCGGTATGATAATCCGCTATCATGGCCAACCCGGCCGGAATGTAAAGTGCCTCGCTGATGCCCATCAATGCCCGCAGTACAAGCAACTGGTCATAGCTGGTGGCAATACCCATTCCGTAAGTTACCGCACTCCAGACAAACAAACTTCCGACGATCAGCCATTTCCGGTTCACACGATCGGCGATACTTCCTGCGATCGGACTCATGAAGCCGTAGATATAGAGGAATATAGCCATCAGGAAACCAAATGCTTCGGCGCTTTGCAGCTCGCCAATATCTGCTTGCATAGCATCGCGCATCGTGCTAAGCATCTGGCGATCCATATAGTTGAGCAGGGCCACAACCCAAAGAAGGCCCACCACCACCCAGGAGTACACTGAGCTTTTAGGAGCGATGCTGGTTTCCCGAAGCGTTTTATTCCGCATTTGAGTTGGATTTATCGTCAATCATGTCAAGGTGTGTATCATGTAATTTGTTTCCCGTGTATGATCCTGCCGGTATGGCTTTGCCCCGTTATCCGGGCATCTGTTTATTGTGTGCCGATCAGAATTTTCGGGCTTCTCACACCGGGCCTTATTTCCCCACTGCAGATAACCATGCGTTTTCCCCAGGTTGTTGCTGCTGTTGTGACTTGCGCCGCTACCGGCAGGCAACCTGCCTTTCTCCATTTATTCTGAGTAATATCGTATTCAAGGATGTCTGTGCTAAAGCCCTGATGGTGTTCAATCAGACGATTTTTCTCGTTCAGGATTTTTTGTTTTTCCTCAATATTCGATGCAGCAGCGGCTTTTGAAATAAATATCTCTATCTGGTGAAAGATATCTCCTTTATCTCCCCCTGCTACCTGGATTTTCTTTGAACCATTGGCAAACGCTGCTCCCGCCGTGAATGGCGTTATTTTCTTTCCGTCAAAAATATCGGCAGCCCTGGTCCAGTTTTTATTTTTTATATCGTATACAAAAGTTGTTGCGTGGAGTTCACTGATTCCGGAGGGAGTTTTGGTCCTGCCACCAATCAGGTAGATCTTTCCATTCTGGGAAACTGCCAGTCCGTTTGCCAGTGCCAATGGCGCATCTGGTAAGGATTTCCAGGCCGGTTCCGCCGCATCGAGATCCATACAGAATGTCCCGGCAGACGAGTTCGAGGCTTCATCTCCACAGAATAGATACACGGTGTTCCCGTGACTGGTCACGGCGGGTGATGTAACCGCTACTGGCAGATCGGGCAAGGGTTTAACCTCAACTTCCTGGTGGGAAGGGTTCCATACCAGCAGACCGGTTTTCGCAGAAATACCATTTGCGTTGTCACCACCTGCCCAGAACAAGCCTTTGCCAGTGCTTGCGGAACCCGAATAAGCGATAGGGAAGGGTAGCCGGGACTTCACGTGGGTATTCCATGTGTAGCCGGTTTTGTTTTTTTCGAGTACCCTGATTTCATTGCTGTAATACTTCTTACCGCCTTGCCAGGGAAGAGCTTCAGGGAAATTTGCACCTCCTGCAACGATCAGCACATCTTTGTGCACACCGGCAATCATCCCGGCAAATCCAAGGGAAGGCTTTTCGCCATTCGTCAACTGTGCCGCGGTCTCCCATTTCAGGCAGCAGCCAGTTCCTTTTTGGGCCATTAGTTCAGGATCGTTAATCATGAATACAAAAACGTATATAAATAAAAAATATTTTGACATGACCGTCTAATCTATCAAATTATATCAATCGTTGCCAACCAAAACAGGGGCAATTTAGCCTTTTACTGCCATAGCGAAGAAATCCTTTAAATCTCGCTTTATCTTGACCTGAAACGATCGAAATCCAGGTTTTCTACATCTTGCCTGAAAAGTTCAAAATTCGCGGTCGTCATATTGGTTACAGGTAACCTGAAACCGCCACAATCCATGCCGATCAGTTTCATGTAAGCTTTTCCGGTTGCTATACCACCGTATTTACCAAGCAGCCGAATCATGTCGATCGATTTTTGCTGCAGGTCACGCGCTTTGATCAGTTCTCCATTTTCAAACGCTTCTATCATGTCATAGTAAAGAGGCGCTGCATAATTATAAGTGCTTCCCACCGCGCCAGTACTCCCTAACACCAGGGCCGAAAGCATATTCTCGTCACGCCCCCACAGCATATCATAACGACCATTATCCAGGTACATGCACGACAGGAAATCCATGAAATCTTCGTGGGTGTATTTAATGCCTGCGAAGTTGGGGATGCTACCATTGACGGCTTTCAGCAAATCGTACATGGGGATATAACATCCGTTCAGCACAGGGATGTGATAATAATAAAACGCGGTATCCGGAGCTGCAGCAGCTACAGTTTTGCAGCAGTCTGCCAGTGCTTGCGGGCTATCCGGTTTGAAATAGAATGGAGAAGTAAAGGATACTGCATAGATTCCCAGCCGCTCGGTCACCTTTGCCATTTCTTCGCAATCCTTCAGGGAAGTGCCTCCAACAAGGTTGATCACCCGAAAATCAGGATCGCCGTTTGTGGCTTCCGCCCAGGTTTCTGCAACGGCTATTTTCTCTTCTTTGGTCTGCGATACGCCTTCTCCCGTGGAGCCATTTATGAAAGCTCCAACGACTTTGTTTCTTTTCAAGAGTTGGTAATACGCAGGTATCAGTTTTAGATTTAGGGCCCCGTTCTTATCCATGGGCGTAAAAGGCGCAGCAATCAGGCCGGTAAGTTTTTGATAATTCATAATAATTCAATTCACCAGAGGTGCAAAAATAATGAGAAGAAATCTTTTAAGAAAGGGCCCCGACAGCGCCGGGGCACCTCATGATAATTTATTAATAACCCGGAGTTTGCTTAAGCAAAGGATCATTGTTCAACATCGCCAGCGAAATGGGCAACAGCAGCTTGGCTGTGGTTGAAGGCGACAGATAGCTTGACCGGATATTTGCATACACGTAACTATCACCTGCCCGCCTGAGCGCCCACCACCTTTTACCTTCACCAATAAACTCTCTCAGATATTCGTCCAAAATAGCATTCATGTTGTCCGTAACTGATCCGTTGGTGAAAGGTAAAACTCCGGAGCCATAAGCCCTCGCCCTGATCTGGTTGATCTCGGCTGATGGATCCTGCCCCAGTTTGGTCTTTGCTTCTGCTAACAGCAACAGCACATCTGCGTAGCGGTAAATAGGGAAGTCATTGTTATAGACCTGGCTGGTGCCGACTGTAGAACCCGCCCATTTTGTCAGGAATACACCCCTGACGGCATATGGTGCTACTGAAGTGTACATTACTTTAAAAGAATTTGTAATTCTCTGATCTGCCGGTCCGGCTGTTAGTCTGTTGATCGTCGTCTGGCTCATGCCTACACGGCTTGCGCCATTTACGTAAGGATAAACCGATTGAACCGTTGGAGTGGCGGCGGGCGCAAACGAAAGCCCTGAAGCCTGAATACTATTGACTGTTAATATTCCAACAAATGTTCCCTGGGTTGCCTGCCCGGATTCGTAGCTCAGTCCAAAGATAATTTCGGGATTATTAGCTTTCTTGCCTACATCAAAAATATCCGCGTAGTTTGGATCGAGTTTTAAAGTAGCCCCTTCCAGGTTTTTTACTTCCTGCAATGCACCCAGCGCGGTGTTCAGATCTGCGTTGCCTCCGCCTAGGTTGGTCGCTGACCAGATATACACATCACCCTTCAGTGTCAGTGAAGCGACCCTGTTCCAGAAAACGCGGTTACCGCTTGGGAACGCATTAGAGCCTGCAAATAATTCAAGCGATTTATTAATGTCGCTCTTGATTTGCAGCATTACCGAATCCTGGGGACTTCGCGCTTTATATGTTTCGGCGGCATTGTTGATGGTAACGACCGGTTGAATGGTGATCGGCACACCCCCCCAGGTTTTCAGCAAAGTATAATACAAGTACGCTCTTATACCGTACATTTCAGCCAGCCACCTGGTTTGCGTAGCCTGTGCCACGGGACTTTTAGGTAATACATCAATTACATTATTAACCTGATACAACAGGTTATAAAATCCTGCCCAGTTGGAATAGGGAACATTCTGGGAGCTGATATTATGTGAAGACAATTGTTGGGATAACCCTTCGGCGGATTCTGTAAAGAGACCATCCGCCCAAATTTCCGACCGCATTTCGCCGAGGTAGAATAGTGGGCTATTGTAGGCCCTTAGCCTTGAGTAGACTCCAATATAAAGTGTCTGCGTGGCGCTGGGATCGGTAAGCGCCAGTTGTTTGCTGATCGCATCCTGGGGCACCACCTCGTCCAGTAGCTTCTTGCACGAAACAAAAGTTACGGACAGCAGGCAGCCAAACAGTATGATCAATAAATATTTATTTCTTTTCATGTGTAGATTTTTATATTTTCAATAATCACATGTAATTTACCATAGAAAATTTTATAAGCATTATCTGTTATTTCTTTTAGCGCTTATGAGCGCTTCGCGGTTCATCGCTGTTGGTATAAATCTGCTCGAAAATTTTTATGGACATTTCATTTCTTTAGAATTTGATATAATTGTTAGAAAGTAATCTGAGCTCCAAAGGTTATCCTTCTGGGCAAGGGATATCTACCCTCGTCAAATCCACCAACCTCAGGGAAGGTTCCTGAATATTTCGTGAAGTACCAAAGATTGTTGCCACTTACATAAATACTCAACCCTTTGATTTTATCCCGCAGAACTTTTCCCAGTAATGCCTGCTGAAAGTCGTAACTTAAAGAAACTTCCCTGAGCATGGCATAATCTCCTTTTTCCCACAAATTGGCGGGAGGGTTGTTCCCAGAGGCGTCTGTTGCGAAGTTTCTACCCTGATTTGCCCAGTAGTACAACGGTAGGGTAGCATTTGTATTCGTTGGAGTCCAGGTGTTCAGGACTGCCTTGGTGCTATTCTGTGATCCCTGTACCTGGTTCAGACCCCTTAGTTTTTCATTATTCACTATGACAAATCCATAGGCATAATCAACGGCGGTGTACAGGTGTAAACCTTTATAACCAGCATTGAAATAAAAATTCCCCGATCCTTTAGGTGTTGTCCGTCCAACAAACACAAATTGTTTGGAGTTGATTGTATCATTTTTGTAAACCTGGTACCATTGTGCATCGCCCATTTGTTTGAATCTTTTTCCGATACCGGTCGTGTAAGGAAGGAATTCATTGTAGACATTTGCATCTGCGGTTAATTGGCTCTGGCTGGTATAGATCCCGGCCCATTTTGGAGCCCAGACTTCATCCATGCCAATTCTTTGTCCTTCAACAAGACCTCTTACAAATTTGGTTTTGCCGGGATTCGCGGGATCCCAGACTTCGATGGGGTTGTAACCGTTCAGCCCAGTTCTGTTTCCCGGCAGACCATTAAATGGAAGCTTGATGGCGTAGCTTTTAACCGAATAAAATGAACCGCCAACGTCCAGACTGACGCCATTCGTGTTTTGCGGAAGCAGGGCCTTGGCATTGAATGACACTTCAAAGCCGCGGTTCTGCAACTGAGAGAGATTCGTAGTATAACCAGAGAAGCCGGTTTGTGATGAGATGGTCAGGTTGGCCAGTTTATCAAACACGTTCCTGATAAAGTAATCGGCGATTACAGTCACCCGGTTTTTGAAAAATCCCAGGTCGGCACCGAAGTTCAGGGAGTTTGTCCGTTCCCACCTTACATTTGGATTGATGTATCCCGATGCGTAGGTCCCGCCCAGACCATTGTAGACACCTGCGTTATCGTACACCTGTGCAGTTGGGAAGTAATCGTTTCCGAAGTTCTGCAGATTCCCGTTTACACCGTAGCTGATACGCGGCTTGATTGAACTGATATAGTCGTAAAGTTTGCTGTTGCGGTAAAAGTTCTCGTTATGGAGGTTCCAGCCCGCTGCTATACCTGGAAATAATCCATAATAGTTGCTGGGGTCAAGCCTTGAAGAGCCATCATATCTTACAACGCCGTTCACAAAATAGCGTTCTTTGTACACGTAGTTGAATCGTCCGATAGCCGAAGCGATCCGCTCCCAATAAGGGAAATCAGACCAGGCTCTTCCCGGATAGGCCAGTGCACCGTTGATTACGGTAGGCGTTTGAGATGCCGTCACCCATGGAACGATGTCTGTTGGTGCTCCCTGGCCGCTGCCACTAAAGGTATATCTCTTGTATTCAGTGAACTCGCCGCCACCCAGCAGTGTCAGGTTATGCCCATTGAAGTCCTTATTAAATTGTAAAAATCCATTATACGTATATTGGATATCCTTGTAATTGCTGAAAGAAGCGGGTCTGGTCGTATTTAATGAGCCTCCATTGCCCTGGGTATATGATTTAGTGAAATAATTGCTGTTACCATATCTCATAAATCCTGAGCCGTTTGCAATGAATTTGAGGTAGGAGGTAAGGGAATATTCCAGTCCCAGGCTCCCGGTAAAACGTTGTTCATTGGTGTTGTTGACGTAAAGCTTGCTCCAGTACAAGGGATTACCCAGCGTAACATCATTCGGACCGGGGAGAATGGCTCCAGAGGTATCATTTGTGTATCTCACAGTCGGTGCAACACCAACAAAACGTTGCAGTAAGCCACCGGTGCCTGCGGATAAAACAGAAGTACCTATACCTGCGTAGCCAGGTTCACGGTAAGGAACAGTTTGGTTGACGGTATAAGCCGAAGTGTTCAACGTTAATTTGAGGTTCTTGCCTACATTCAAGCCTCCGTTGAAGTTCATGTTCAGCCGTTTTAACTGGGAACCGATGATGGTACCGTTGTCCTTCAGCGCATTCAGGTTCAGGGCAAAACTTCCCTGATCATTAGCACCGGAGAAACTCAGGCTATGTTGGGTAGTAGGCTGATTTTGGACGATCATCTTTTCTCTGTCTACGGCTGACAAGTCCTTGAACAGAATGCTGTCCATTACTGCCGGGTTAAACGGATTTGGATCGATCATTAGCCTCCATGCCGGGTCGCTGATATATTTTCGGTTGGCATTATTTACCTTCTGGGTAGTATACAGTCCGCCGCCGGCAGATCCAAATGTAGAGCCGAATGCCCAGCCCCAGCCACCATTGAGCTGGCCCTTATCGCTGGCAAAGTTTCCGCCGACGAGCGAATCGGCTAAGTAGCGGGCGCGGATTCCGAGACGGTTCATCCTGATATAATCGGCGGCATCAAGGTAATTGTCACCGATACTCCGGTAATAGTTATAGGTCTGCTTGACGGAGTATTGAACCTGTGTCCTACCTTTCTTTCCTCTTTTTGTAGTGACCAGGATAACACCATTGGCGGCCCTTGCTCCATAAATAGCCGTTGATGCAGCGTCTTTAAGTACCTGAATATCTTCCACATCGTTCATATCAATACCGTACAGGGAGGGGACAATCACTCCGTCAATTACCACCATCGGGCTACCCGATCCGTCGAATCCGGTACCACCTCTGAAAATGATATTAGGTGTGCTGCCCGGAGCACCCGTCTGTTGCCTTACCAAAACTCCCGGGATCGCTCCCTGCAGTGCGGTTCCAATGTTAGAGCTTGGATTAAATTTCGTAGCGAGTTGATTCAGCGATGCAGATGATCCGGCAAATTCGCGGCGTTTCTGCGTGCCATATCCCACCACGACTACTTCATCGAGTTTGGTGGAGGCAGCTGCTGTCAGCGAAATGACCAGTTGGTTTAACGTCCCGATCGTGACGGATTTAGGGGAGTAACCTGCATAAGAAGCCCGCAAAAGGTCTCCCGGTGCGGCTGAAATAGTAAACTCTCCTGATTCGCTGGTCTCGACGGCTATATTTTTGCCGGCTACTTCAACGGTCGCGTGGGAGAGGGCTGCGCCTGTTGTTTCGTCCAGGACTGTACCGGTGACGGCTTTAGTCTGGGACCAGGCAGTTAAGTAAAAGAGGAAACTCAGGACGAGCAACCCCCATTTTAGTGTGTAAGAGCGCATAACAATCAGATTTTTTTATGACAAATATTATGTATGACATAATGAAGGTATGAGAATGTTTTTGATTATTATAAAATTTTTAAGTTTTTTTTTATTTTTTTTTGGAATCTTTACGTGTTAATTTTACACGGTTGTATTAAGTAATACTTTTTAACGAAATCTATCTTGAATAACCTTTTTAAATCTATTGATAATCACACGCTTGTGGACAGGGTTGAGGCAAACCTGGTTGAACTGCTTCACAAAAGAAAGCTCAAGGTGGGTGACTCGATACCTAAAGAACTGGAACTGGCTGAAGCACTGGGAGTGAGCAGGACTGTTGTCAGGGAGGCCCTGCTTAGGCTGAGAATGATGGGGCTGATTGAATCGAAAAAGAAAAAAGGATCGGTTATCACGAATCCTGATATTTTTGGTACACTGACAAAAAGTATGAACCCCTACATACTTAGCGATGAAACGCTCCTTGAAATCTTTGAATTGAGATTGGTGTTGGAAGTAGGGATGGCTGACCTGCTTTTCAACCGGAAACAGCCGGGAGACATCGAGTATCTTCGCGATATCGTAGCAGAGGAACCGGAAGAAAGCAAGCACCAGATGTTTCAGGCTGATTACGAAACCGCCTTTCACGGAAAATTATACGAGATCACCGGAAATGAAACCTTGAAGAAGTTTCAGAGTCTGCTCTTACCTATCTTCACCTATGTACATACAAGCAATCTCGTAAAAACGCCCGCGAAAATAGAGAGATATGTCTCCCACCGCCAACTCGTGGATATCCTTGAAAAAGGTACCCCAGATCAATTCCGGGAAGGTATGAGGGCACATTTGGAGTCTCATTTTTCCAGAATTTTTAACAAAAGCCAGGAACCGTAAATTTTGAAAATGGATCAGGGTTTCTTTCTAGCCGGATAAGATCGTTTCTTCTTTCTGACGCAATCTTTTCTGACTCTACTTTTATTCATCTCCTTTTGCAGGAATTTTTCGTCGAGTTTTATGATCCGGTCATCCGGATGCCGCTGCATATTCGGGTCCGTTTCTTCTTTTTCTCTGATGTAATCCTTAGCAGACCGGTACTTCACGGAATCCTTCCCTTGCGCATGCAAAGCTGGAGCACTCGCCAGGATCGCCATTGATAATAAAAATAACCTTGGATTTATCTGCATAAGGCACCTTTCCAGCAAGACGAAAAGCGTCAAATATCAGTTGGCTGTTGGCTGTTAAAACATTTGCGGCTTGAAATCAGTCCGAGTCCAATTTAATTGGAGGATTTTATTAATTTCTATATCCCGGGTCAAGGATCATTTTGATGGACTCATTCAGCATTTCATTCTTTTTGGCATAGAACAGGTCTACCTTATCCACCGGCAATTTAAGCTGGTAGGTCTTATTGCCCGCCAGAATCCTGTCCATATTCGGATTGAGTTTGTTAAACTCAGCCTGAGTCATTTCCAGATATTTTGCCACCGCCTTTGAATTGTACCTGCCGGAGACAGTCTGTACCTTAACCTCCTGGTGAGTTGCCGCATCCAGTACCGGAGTCAAAGCCAGCGCCTGTTCCCGTGTCATGGTTGTTGGTCCGCCCTGGCCTTCCATAATATAATGTGTGGCTATGAACTTTTTTACGTGATTGCGACTTTCAGCGGGTAAATACATCTGAAGATTCCAAAAGTCGGTGCTGCCGCTTCTCTGAATGGCTGAGTTTACTCTTCCGGGACCGCAGTTATATGCGGCAACTACCAGCAGCCAGTCTTCATACAAGTCATACAACTGGTTCAGATAGCGGCTTGCAGCCTTTGTGCTTTTCAGGTAATCCATGCGTTCATCCACGCCACTGCCAACATGGAGACCGTTCAGTCGCGCGGTTCCGGGCATAAATTGCCAGGGACCGACGGCTCCAGCCCAGGAAACCGCGGTAGCCCGCAGGTTAGACTCGATGACAGCCAGGTATTTCAGTTCTTTCGGGATACCGTTTTGCATCAATACATCGTCCATCATATCAAAATAGGGCTTGGCCCAGGATCGCATTTCCCTGAGATGGGCCGAATGTTTCTCCATATAATCCTGGACAAAACTAATAGCTCTTGGATTCAGATGCTCAGTACGGAGTGCAAAGGAAGTTCCACCCCAACCGGCAGACGGCGCCTTTACAAAGAGGTTTCTGAAATTCTGTTTGGGATCAGCTATGACTGTTTTTTGATGTACCTCTTCATTGCCTGAGAGAAGGGTCGATGTTGTCAGAGGTTCCTGCCTCACCATATCCAGCTGAGCATAAACGCCCATATGTAACACGATGGCCGTGCACAGCAAAATGGAATGTTTATGTTCAGTTGCGCGAAAAATCATATTTGTTTCTGTATACTCATGATTGCGGGTGAGGGAGCTGCAGTCGGAACAATCCCTGATCCTATTTTCTTTCTGATAGCCAATACAACCTTTTATAACGCCCGGTTGATGGTATTATTGTGACTAAAACGCAACAAAGATAACTCATTGTATTTTCCGGACATCAGCTGAAGTCCAAAAGGCATGCCGTTTTCGGGGTGTATGAAGAGGGGTAAGGAGATCGCCGGTATTCCAGTAAGGTTGGCAATAACTGTATAAATATCAGCAATATACATGGCAACGGGGTCTTTCGTTTTTTCGCCCACCGGAAATGCTACAGAGGGTGCAGTTGGCAGGCAGATAAAATCAAAAGTTTTAAAGATTTGATAAATCGTATCTGTTAAAATTCGCCTGACTTTCTGCGCGCGGGTAAAATAGGCGTCGAAATATCCCGCGCTTAGCACAAAATTCCCCAACAGGATTCTTCTTTTTACTTCTTTCCCAAAACCTTCCGACCGGTTTAGTTTATAGAAGTCATCGGGATTATCAACCGGTTGCATGGTTCGTCGACCGTACCTGACGCCATCGTACCGGTTCAGATTGGAGGAAGCCTCCGCTGTGGTCAGGACATAATAGGCGGGCACAACAAAATCCATTAAATCAAAATGGACAGCTTCCACGACATGCCCTGCATCCTGCCATTCATTTAGCCTGCCTTTGATCGCATTTCCAATAACCGGATCGAGGGATGGGTGCTCCAGTGCTTCCGGAAAATAGGCGATTGCGTATTTTTTGCCGGATTCCAGATTTTTCGAATAAGCAGGAATCTCGCGCGATGACACCGTACTATCGAATTCATCATGTCCCGCGATGACTTCCAGTACCAGCGCAGTGTCTTTAATATTCGTTGAAAAGATTCCGATTGTATCAAAAGAAGATGCATAAGCAATCAGTCCGTGCCTGGAAATACGGCCATATCCCGGCTTGAACCCGACAACGCCACAAAAATCAGCGGGTTGCCTCACCGAGCCTCCCGTATCGCTTCCCAACGCGACCATACACATTCCGGCTTGCACAGCCACAGCCGATCCGCCGGATGATCCGCCGGAAACTCTAGTCTCATCGGCGGCGTTAAGCACGGCTCCATAACAGGAGTTTTCATTGGTTGAGCCCATGGCAAACTCGTCGCAGTTGAGCCTCCCGATAATGATAGCTCCTTCCTTCAGTAATTTTTCAACGGCTGTTGCAGAAAATATAGCCTCAAAACCTTCCAGTATGTTCGAAGCTGCTGTGAGGCCATGTCCTGCATGGCTGATAACATCTTTAATGGCAACAACCACACCATGTAACCTGCCGGTTGGAGAGGTGGCAGCATCTAATTCCTTTGCCCTGTCACGCGCTTCGGCCTCGTAGACTTCCACGAAGGCATTCAAGTGCTTTTTTGCCTCGATCTGTTTTAAATAATAATCTACCGTCTCAAGACAACTTGTCGTTCCAATGGCCAGACTGTCCTGGAATTGGGCAATTGACTGGAATGCTACCAATAAGTTTTCGTTTTGGGCCTAAAAGTGGATCGAAAGAACCTATTGTTCGGGGTTTTTAGGTTGGCTGCTAAGATTGTTAGCGCTTTCCTCGATTTCTCTCTTCACATTGTCCTTTGCATCATTGAACTCGCGAACTCCCTTGCCTAAACCTCTCATCAATTCAGGAATTTTACGACCTCCAAACAGTAGGAGAACAATTACCAGGATAACGATAATCTCATTCGTTCCCAAGGCGCCTAGTAAGTACAGATTTGTCATAAAGTATAAATTAGTCTTCAAATATACACCAAGTATTTTATTTGGGAATTTATAGTTTTTAAAATAAATTTTTCAGACTGGGAAACCGGCTGTGCAGGGGCGCGCATAGTCTTTTGCCGGCATCAGGATAGGAGATGTTGCCCGGCACCGGAGACGCTTCAAGCCAGGCGCTTATCAATTTTTGCAAGCATCAGGATCTGTCGCCAAAACACGTTGGCATTCCTGCCCGATACACTTAGTCAAAAAAAATCCCGCCACAATGGGCGGGAAACTCCTTCATTCATCCAAATATTTTAAGCCTTGGTGGTTGCCGCTTTTTGTGCAGTCACCGCCATACGTTTTTCACGGATACGTGCGCTCTTACCGCTTCTCTCCCTTTGGTAGAAGAGTTTGGCTCTGCGTACCTGGCCCACTTTATTCAGTACTATGGAATCTAAGTTTGGTGACGTAAACGGAAAAAGCCTTTCAACACCTACTCCGTCCGAGATCTTCCGGACAGTGAAAGTTGCTGTGCTCCCGCTGCCTTGTTTTTTGATCACATCACCCTTAAATGACTGGATTCTTTCTTTGTTACCCTCAATAATTCTGTAATTAACGGTAATATTGTCGCCTGCTTTAAAAGCGGGGAAAGTCTTCGATGGGGTCAGTTGCCCGTGAACATAATCTATAGCGCTGCTCATAACTCTTATTTTAAGGGATTGCAAAGGTAGTCAATTAATGATTATCAACCAAGAAAACCATCTTTCAGTACAGAAAATATTTTTACACAGTTAATATAAGGGACCCTGCATTTTTGCTCCGCAATTGTATTTATCGGGCTACATTAACGGCTCTCTTCTCCCGGATCACGGTGACTTTGATCTGGCCGGGAAAAGTCATTTCTGTTTGTATCTTCTGGGCAATTTCAAAAGACAGTTTATCGCTGTCCTGATCGCTTACTTTATCCGATTCAACAATGACCCTGAGTTCTCTTCCCGCCTGGATGGCATAAGCTTTTTCCACACCCTGATAACTCATGGCCAGGGTCTCCAGGTCTTTGATCCGCTGCAGGTATTGCTGCATGATCTCTCTCCTGGCTCCTGGTCTGGCGCCACTGATGGCATCACAAGCCTGGATGATCGGCGAAATGACATATTGCATTTCCACTTCATCATGGTGCGCGGCGATGGCATTGACCACGGCCGGATTTTCACCGTATTTCTCAGCCAGCTTGGCGCCCAGCAGGGCATGGCTCAGTTCGCTCTCTTCATCAGGAACCTTTCCAATATCGTGTAAAAGACCAGCTCTCTTGGCCAGTTTGGGGTTCAGACCCAGTTCGGCAGCCATGATTGCGCAAAGGTTGGCTGTTTCCCGGCTGTGCATCAGCAGGTTCTGTCCGTATGAGGAGCGATAGCGCATCCTTCCCACCATTCGTACCAGTTCTTTGTGAAGCCCGTAAATTCCGAGGTCAATGACGGTCCTTTCCCCAATTTCCATCACCTGCTCCTCGATCTGCCTGCGCGTTTTTTCAACCACTTCCTCGATCCGGGCAGGATGGATCCTTCCATCAGCTACCAGTCTTTGCAGGCTCAATCGTGCTATTTCACGGCGAAGCGGGTCGAAACAGGACAGCAGGATCGCTTCGGGGGTGTCATCAACAATCAGATCCACACCGGTTGCCGCTTCCAGCGCTCGGATATTGCGGCCTTCACGCCCGATGATCTGCCCTTTTACTTCATCACTTTCCAGATTGAAAACGGTTATTGAGTTTTCGATTGCCTGCTCAGCAGCCGTTCTTTGAATTGTCTGGATAATGATTTTTCTCGCTTCCTTGTTTGCCTTAAGCTTTGCTTCATCTATAATTTCCTGCTGTAAGCCGAGCGCCCTGGTCTGGGCCTCACTTTTCAGGCTTTCGATAATCTGATTCCTGGCTTCCTCAGCCGAGAGACCAGCGATCTTTTCAAGGCGGCTTACGTGTTCCTCCTGGTGTTTCTCCAATTCTGCCTTTTTCTTGTTTACCACCTCCATCTGGAGGGTGAGATTTTGCTTGATCGCCTCATTCTCACGAACAGCTTTTTCGGCGTTCCCTTCTTTCTGACTCAGGGATTGCTCTTTTTGTTTGATGCGATTTTCGGCGTCTGCCAACTTGCGGTTACGCTCATTTACTTCTCTGTCATGCGCAGATTTTAAAGAGACAAATTTTTCCTTGGCTTCCAGTTCTCTTTCCTTCCGGATAGTACTTGCTCTTAATTCGGCATCTTTTATAATGTTTTTGGCATGATTTTCGGCTTCTTCAACGCGCTGACGGGTATTTTTCGCAAAGATGAATTTGCCTGCGATGATGCCGGCGAGCAGCGCCGCCACAGCAGATAATAGAGTAATTATTATGGGGTCCATTAATGTTCATTTGTTTTCTTTTTCAAGAAAAGATTACACAATTCGTTAAATATCAAACTATTGACGGAAGATATTTTCCGTGCGGGGGCGAAGATACAAAAGACGAAGGAAAAAGTATCAGGAATTTAACAGGCGAAGCATACTTGAAACGCAAGTTATTACCTTGAATAATGCGCGGAATTCAACCTTTCCAACCTAAGAGCTGCGGATAGGTTCTCGTTATATTCCGGCGGATGCACTTTCCGGTCTGCTGCTACGCCTGAGTCAGCGCAGCGTCAATATGATTCTCAATCTGACTGAGTTTCTCCAGCATCAGTTTCTCATCGGGCATGGAAAGCCCACGTGTGGTTTCTTCCGTAGCATACCAGATGAGTACCATCGAAATATAATCCTGCATATCCTTACCCGGGAAACTTTTCTTAAATTCCGTGATCTTGTCGTTGATAATTTTGACAGTCTGACGCATGATAAATTCATCCGCGGGAGATACTTTCACCCTGAAGTGCCTGTCTCCGATGAAAATATTTACAGGAATGAGATTCTCTTTCATTTTTCCAATATTATACGCTTAACAACGCGATGCACTTGTCTATTTCACGGATATACAGATTGATCTTTTTTTCAAACGCTTTCTTGTCCCCATCGCTCATTTGTTCGCCTACATATTTCCTGGCGTCCAGTTGATGCTGGAGTGCTTCTGCGCCATCTGCCGTTTTTTTGACCTGCAGCCTAGCCTCCTCAAGTGCGGCTTTTAAAGATCTGTTTTCTTTTTGCACCACCGCGTGCTGCTTAGAAAGCCTGGCTAGTTTTTCCAGCACCTTTTCTATTTTGCCTTCAATTTCCGGAGTCATTGTAATAAATGGATATTATGATAAAATCAAAGCGCATTTCACGGAATTGCTATCCGTAATTACTGCTTCCTGATCTCCACTTCCAGATCTTTTTCCAGGGTTTCCATGATCTTTTGCATCCAGCCATCTATTTCAACGTCTGTAAGGGTCTTTTCTTCATCTCTGAATGTAAAATTAACCGCCAGTGATTTTTTGTCTTTACCAATTTTATCACTCTCAAATATATCAAAAAGATGAACAGATTGCAATTTTTTAAGATTGAGTTTCTGCACCAGGTCGGTCACTAACTGGTATTTCAGTTGCCTGGGCACGACCATCGCTATATCGCGGTGTACAGACGGGAAACGGGGAACAGCCTGAAAGACTGTCTTAAATTTACTAGCTGTTTTCATAATTAAATCCCATTGCAGATCTGCAAAGAATACGGTTTGTTTAATATTAAAACGCTTTTGGACAGCCGGGCTCACTTCACCCATCTGACCAACAACCTGGGTTCCCAGTTTCAGGGCGAGCCCATAGCCAAACTGCCCTGATTGCACTTCGCCATAGCTAAAGTTTACCGCTCCAACCGACTGCATCACTTTTTCCACGATTCCTTTAAGGCTGAAAAAATCCACAGCCTTGGATTTAGATTTCCAGGAGTCGGGTAATAGCCGCCCAGTCATATACAGGCTCAGATGGTTGGGTTCTTCAAACTTCCCTTTGTTGGTTACCCGGTAGGTTTTACCAAATTCAAAAAATTTCAGATCCTCGTTTTTTCTGTTGAGATTGTATGCAATCACTTCCAATCCTGTTTCCAGCATGTTCGGACGCATAATATTCAGATCCGCACTAAGGCTGTTTTTCATTTTAACGGTTTCCTTTAATTCTCCCTCGTCAAAATAGGCGTTGTTTGTGATTGAGTTGGTCATAATTTCGTAAAACCCAAGCCCGGCGAGATAATTCGCCGCTTTCTCTTTAAGGCGCTGTAGGTCCAGGGTTTTGTCCACTGCCGGGGTAATAGAGATGGTGCTGGGAATTTCAACATTATCCAGCCCGTCAATCCTTAAGATCTCTTCTACTACATCCGCCGCCAGGGCCACATCGGGTTTGTGGTACGGTACCGCGAGCAGCAACGAATCCAGCCCATCCTTTTCAATGGTAAATCCAAGCGAACTCAATATGTTTTTTACGGCATCAGGATGGTAGTTCTTGCCGCTTAATTTTTTTAAATAATGATATTTCAGTAACACTTCTTTTTTAGGTTCTGGATCGGGGTAGATATCGTAAATATCTGAGATCAGTTCTCCGCCGCATATTTCGCGGATCAGCGTTGCAGCTCTCTTCAATACCGTTACGGTGGCTGAAATATCGGTACCTTTTTCAAACCTTCCGGCCGCATCCGTTCTCAGGCCGTGCCTGAAGGAGGTTTTCCTGATAGAGATCGGATCAAAAAAGGCGCTCTCCAGGAAAATATTTTTCGTTGTCTGGGTAACGCCGCTTTTCAGACCTCCGAATACGCCGGCGATACACATACCACCCTCGGCATCGCAGATCATCAGATCCTCTGCACTCAACTTCCGTTCTTTTTCATCCAGGGTCACGAACGTAGTGCCCTCCGGCAGATTCTTCACGATCACTTCCCCGCCTCTGATCGCATCGAAGTCGAAAGCGTGCAGTGGCTGACCAGTTTCATGCTGGATGAAATTGGTGAGGTCCACCAGGTTATTGATCGGTTTCAGACCAATGGCTTTAAGTTTGTGCTGTAGCCAGCTCGGGGAAGGGGCAATGGTAACATGGCCTATACAGATTCCGCTATACCTTGGACAGGCCCGTGTATTTTCCACCCTGATCTTGAGCGGGAATTTGTTTTTAGGCGCTTTGAAGTCCCTGTTTTCGGGAATCTTTGGCTTAATTTCTTTTTTGTCGTGGTGGGTCAGGTAAGCGCAAATATCCCTGGCCACACCCCAGTGGCTCATTGCATCCATGCGATTGGGCGTAAGGCCAATCTCGAATAAAATATCGCTATATGTATCGAAGTATACACCTGCCGCGGTGCCCGGCTTCGCATCCTGCGGAAGAACCATAATACCTTCGTGAGAATCACCCATGCCGAT
This sequence comes from Niabella sp. CPT15-335-S11, assembly GCF_058792415.1. Lineage (NCBI taxonomy): Bacteria > Pseudomonadati > Bacteroidota > Chitinophagia > Chitinophagales > Chitinophagaceae > Niabella > Niabella sp. CPT15-335-S11. The sequence goes on along the minus strand of NZ_JBYTEI010000002.1, from coordinate 551,458 downwards.
CTCATCTTCCGCGCAAATCATGCCTTCGCTTTCCTCACCCCGGATTTTAGCGAGTTTCATGGTCATGGGTGGCTGTTTCAGCGGGTAAATGGTCGCTCCGACAGGAGCCACAACTACTTTTTGCCCCGAAGCCACGTTTGGTGCGCCGCAAACGATATGCAACGGTTCATTCCTCCCAATATTCACCGTGGTTAGTTTGAGTTTATCGGCGTTCGGGTGTTGCGTTACGGTCAGGACCTCGCCGATGATCAAACCTTTTAATCCACCCTTAAATTCTTCATAATGTTCTGTACTTTCCACTTCCAGCCCTACCGAAGTCAGGATATGCGCGAGCCTTTCGGGAGAAACGGTCTCCGGAAGGTATTCACTCAGCCACTTATACGAAATTGTCATGTAAACAGGTAATTTTTTAAACTGCGAATATAAACCAAAATCCCTTTCTTCCCGGGTGCCGGCCCTCCCGAAGCACTACAAATCCTTTTGCAAGAATTATTCCACGATTCATATTTTGAATTTTGTTTTAGATAGTATTAGGGAAACGCCCTTCCTCAAAATCTGTTGAACCGGCGTGAAAAAGAAAAACCCCGTGAGGTTTTCGCCATCACAGGGTGTTCTTGCTTAGGTATATTGGTTTTTGATAATATCATGGATTGAGTATCTTGCCCATAAATAAAATGGAATTCGAAGTTTTCTCACTGATGACGATACCAAAGGGCCGGTCACAAATCATCCTGATCTGCCGGGGGCCAGGGTAGGAAGTGAGTACGATACCGATGGTCGTTACCGCTGCTGCTTCGGGCGTTTTCTGCACAGACCCCTTATTGCAACCCATCCACGTGGCGAGAGTCAGAATAAGTATTGCGTACAGTGTATCTTTCATTGCTGCTAATTTGGGTATCCGGAACCCCGTTATTTATAATTAGACGGGTATAATAGCAGCAACGCAACAACGGAAAGCAGATTTTTTAGGTTTTCGACGTTCCAACCTACCTCAGTACGTAAATATTCCTTGAATGGAAGGAAATCCTGAAGTAAGCAGATGCCGGAATTTTAAACCTCGGTAATTATTTTTCGATTATTTTTGAGCGCCCAAATGCGGAAGTAGCTCATCCGGTAGAGCGACAGCTTCCCAAGCTGTAGGTGGCGGGTTCGAGTCCCGTCTTCCGCTCAGAAGTTGAACAAAAAATCCCGCAGCCTGCGGGATTTTTTGTCGACAGAGGTCAGATTATTTTAACTCCAGAGTTTTTCAGGATATTCTCCGGCCGCAATCAGTTCATGAAGCTGCTGTCTGACAGCGGGTGCATCTTCTTTGTATGTAACGCCAAACCACTGAGCAGAAGTCGGCAGCACTTTTACCACGCCATCCGATTTTATGAAATTATCCACGACTGCAGGGATCAGGAACTCTGCTTTGGGTTTATTCAGATTTTCCTTGATAAACGCATTAAAATCCTTTTCATATAAAGCGAATGCCGACGGGTGGAAACACCAAAAATTCATCGATACCACATCGGTCGGTTTTAACTCAACAGGTTCCAGACCATCATGCACCGTAATTTTATCGCCCTCAAACCCGATCCCGATTCTCTCAACCACACCAGCCAGATCTCCTTTACCATCCAGGGTGCAAAGTCCGCGGTTTACCGTACCGTGCTCAGACATCGTTTTCAACAAGTTATATCCAACCACTGCGTAAGTTTTTTCATTGCATTCGTTGTTCAGAAAATCTGCTGCCCTTTTAAAAGCATCATATCCGTAAAAATCATCAGCATTGATCACGGCAAAGGGTTCATGTACCTTGCTGCTGCTGCAAAGGACGGCATGTCCGGTCCCCCAGGGCTTGGTCCTTTCCTCAGGAATTTGCAGACCATTGAGATACATATCCAGTTCCTGGAACGCGAACTCATAATTGACTTTGCCATTTAGTTTCTCTGCAAATTTGCTCCGGAAGTTCTCCTCAAACTGCTCCCTGATCAGAAAGACGATCTTGCCAAACCCTGCCCGGGTGGCATCAGCTATCGAATAATCCATAATAGTTTCTCCCGAAGGACCAAATCCTTCAACCTGTTTCATACTGCCATAACGGGAAGCCATTCCGGCTGCGAGGATCACTAACGTTGGGTTCATGCTTCTAAAATTGAATTTTTAAATGTTCTGGTTTGAGGCTCCAAAAATAAACAAATTAACCAACTATTCCCTATCCATGTTCGCAGCAAACAGGAGTTTCATTTTGACGGATATGCCAAGAAAAACGACGAGTTCATCAGGGTTATGAGTGAACTGTACGCGGGGACCCGCATTCCCACTGATTTTGTATACACCGCCAAATTGCTTTATGGCGTAAATGCCCTTAATCGCCGGGGTTATTTTAAACCGGATCAAATTTGCTGATTATTCACGGCGGTTTACAGAGAAGCCGTTCGCAGCGAAAAGGAACGTTAATGTTTTAAGGATAAACCGGTCGCTCCACTATCTTTGCCGGGCTTAATTCCGTATTTGAATGAATAGAATCGTAGTTTTTTTAGTGGCCGGTATTTTCTTCTCCATAGCAGCAGCAGCCCAGGAGCAACTGCCCGATTTTTCGGTTTACAAAGTAGGAGAGGGCAGAAGCCGGACAGTAATCTCATGGACACAGAACTATCCTCTTATCAAGCAAATCTATATTCAGCGGTCTACAGATAGTGTCAATTTCTTCAAAACCATTGTCTCTATGCCGGATCCGAATATGAAGCAAAATGGCTTTGCCGATAATACCGCACCGTCTGACAACATGTTCTACCGAATATTCGTCCTGATGGACCAGGGGAAGTTTGTGTTTACGAAATCTAAAAGGCCTTCGATTGATTCTCTGGGGCTCGCAGATGCATATAGCGTCGAGGAAAAAGCCACAAATCAACCAACCAATTTCCTGCCCGCCGGATTTGTACCCTCGAAATATGTGTTTACCTCGGCTGACCGTTATGTCAGGGTGGAACTGCCTGCAGATAACAAACAATATACGATCAAGTTTTTCAGTGATAATATGCAACCCTTGTTTGAGCTGAATAAATTTAAGGAAAGACGTTTTAAACTCGATCGTTCCTATTTCCTTTCGGCAGGGTATATTAATTTTGAATTATACGCGAACAATACCCTGGTTGAAAAGAATAAATTGTATCTCCCCAGGGAATTTTAATCCGGGGCCTGGAACTCTCAGCCATTGCTGAGTTTGATGCCAAATACTATTTCGAAATTTCTCCTGAGTTTTTCTTTTACTTCTTCCATATCGATGTCAGCGCCTAATTCTTTCTGAAGGGAAGTAACCTGTTTGCCCTGTATGCCGCAGGGAATAATGAAGTTGAAATAATCCAGGTTCGTGTTTACATTCAGCGCAAACCCATGCATGGTGATCCACCGGCTCGTGCGCACACCGATGGCGCAGATCTTTCGTTCCCTGCCTCTTATTGATGGGTCCAGCCAAACACCGGTTTCACCAAGCGACCGTTCACCTTTCAACCCGTATTCTGCAATGGTCCGAATGACGGCTTCTTCCAGATTTCGCAGGTATTTACCGATATCCGTATAGAATTTTTCCAGGTCAAAGATCGGATAGCCGACAACCTGACCTGGTCCGTGATAGGTAATATCACCACCGCGGTTAATTCGGTAAAAATCAATACCCCGTTTTGCAAGGGCTGTTTCGCTCAATAGCACATTTTCTATGTGCCCGCTCTTGCCAAGGGTGTAAACCGGCGGATGTTCAACAAACAGCAGGTAGTGCTTTGTCGCTTCGAGCCCGTTTGATGCGATGCCCGATTCTTCCGCTTCCCTTAACCTGATCTTGACCTGTACGTTTTGCTGAAGCAGGCTTTCCTGGTAATCCCAGGCTTCTTTGTAACGGAGGCTGCCAAGATCCCTGAATAATACAACCTGAGGATCCATATCGGCCAAAATTAATCAATTACGAAATACGGACAACCCCCGCCCCGGGGCGATACCCCGAATCATGCCTTACCTTTGCATAAATCTTCAGATCGTTATGATGAATAAGGGCGACCAGGACATTAAAGAGCAACAAGCCGACAATGAAGAGGAACTGTATCAGAAAGTAGTCTATAGGACCGACAAAGGTCAGGAGTCCTACCGTATCGATAAGTACCTGATGAACAGGATTGAAGGTGCCACCCGCAATAAGATCCAGCAGGCCATTCACAATAAAATGGTGCTGGTGGACGGACGGGAGGTTAAACCTAATTTCAAGGTTAAAGGCGTTCAGGAAATAATCGTCTATACAGATACCTCACCCGATGAATCAACTATAATCCCCCAAAACATCCCGCTGAATATTGTTTATGAAGATGAGGATGTCCTGGTCATTAATAAAGCAGCCGGCATCGTTGTTCATCCGGGCAGCGGGAACTATTCGGGCACCCTGCTCAACGGTGTAGCTTACCACTTACAGCAACAAAATGCCGTGATCAGTGAGGAGTCCCTGCCGCGGTTCGGGCTGGTTCATCGGATCGACAAGAATACCAGCGGGTTACTGGTACTTGCGAAGACCGACCTGGCACTGAGGAGCCTGGCAAAACAGTTTTTTGATCATACGGTCAACAGAAACTACCTGGCCCTGGTTTGGGGCGATATGGTTGAGGATGAAGGGACGATCATCGCGCACGTGGGTCGTAACCTGCGGCACAGGAAACTGTTTGAAGCCTATCCCGAAGGCGATCACGGTAAAGAAGCCATCACCCATTACCGGGTGGTGGAGCGGTTCGGCTATGTCACCCTGGTGGCCTGCACCCTAGAAACCGGTCGTACCCACCAGATCAGGGTGCATATGAAGCATATCGGACATCCGCTGTTCAACGATGATTTCTACGGAGGAGATAAGATCGTAAAAGGTACGGTCTACACAAAGTATAAACAATTTGTGGAAAATTGTTTTGCTATATGCCCCCGCCAGGCGCTTCACGCGCGGACCCTTGGTTTTGTCCACCCCTCCACAGGGAAGGAAATACTTTTTGAGAGCCCACTGCCGGAAGATATGGAACAGGTCATTGAGAAGTGGCGCAATTACGTAAGCCGCAAACTATAAAAATCACTATATAGTGAATATTTAAATTAACTGACTTGCTCCGGTTTTTCGGATGCTACAAAGTTTCTTTTAACCATTTGTAAAACTCGCGCTGCCAGACAAGTGCGTTCTGCGGTTTCAGCACCCAGTGATTTTCATCGGGCAGATAGACCAGCCGGCTTTTAATGCCTCTGAGCTGCGCCGCCTGAAATGCCTGCAATCCCTGTCCGGGGGGAACCCGGTAATCGCGGCCTCCCTGGAAGATCAGGATGGGCGTATGCCAGTTACCGACAAGATTTGAAGGGTTGAATTTTTCATAAGACTTTTGTGCTGCAGCATTCTTTTTGTCCCAGTAAGGTCCACCCAGGTCCCAGTTTACAAACCACAGTTCTTCAGTGGTCCCGTACATACTTCTTAAATCAAATACGCCGTCGTGAGCGATAAAAGTTTTAAACCGGTTTTGATGAATACCCGCCAGGTAATACACGGAGTACCCTCCGTAACTGGCCCCAACCGCACCCAGCCGCGTTTTATCCACGTAATTTTCTTTACTGATATCGTCAATTGCTGCGAGGTAGTCCTGCATCACCTGCCCGCCCCAATCCCTGCTGATCTGTTCATTCCATTTGGTACCATGTCCGGGCATTCCACGCCTGTTTGGCGCAACGATAATGTAGCCATTGGCAGCCATCAATTGAAAGTTCCAGCGGAACGAATAGTATTGGGTAAGTGCCGACTGGGGCCCCCCCTGGCAGTAGAGCAGGGTGGGATATTTTTTGGCGGGATTAAAATCAGGTGGGTAGATCACCCAGACGAGCATCTTTTTCCCGTCTGTCGTTTTTACATACCTTTTTTCTATCCTGCTAAGTCCGATGCCGGCATATAGGCTGTCATTGGTATGGGTTAACTGTTTCATGTTCCCGGTTGAGATATCTACTGAAAAAATTTCCGCCGCATGGTTCATATCCGTCCGGGTAATCAGTAGTTGGTTGCTATGCTGGCCAATGATACCGGTAACATCGTGGTCGCCGAAACTGATTTGCCGGATTTGGGGTTTGGTCGTGCTGGTGCCGGTATATTTGAGTTCGAAAAGTTGCTCTGTACCATCAATCGGCGCTACGAAGAAAATGGACTTACCATCGTCGCTCCAGGCAAAACTATTTATATGCAGATCGTCTCTGAAAGCGGTGAGATTTGCTTTTCTGCCGTTTTTCATCACTACGATATCTTGTTTGTCGGCTTCGTAGCCATCTCGTTTCATGCTCAGCCAGGCCAGGGTTCCGTCTGGGGCAAACGCTGGCTGTAAATCGTACCCCTTCATGCCTTCGGTCAGGTTTCTGGTCTGTCCGGTGGCTAAATCAAATGCATACAAATCAGTGTTTGTACTTACTGCGTATGCCTTTCCCGACTTTTTCTCGCACGAATAGACAATTTGTTTACTATCGGGGCTCCAGGTATAGTCTTCCGCACCGCCAAATGGTTTCAGGGGCGAGTCCCAGCGTTCACCAGGCATGAGGTCTCTTGCTTCTTCCGGCCGGTTTGCCGGTGCGTAGAAGAGGTGGCTGAATGTCCCGTCAGCCCAGGTATCCCAGTGCCGGTACATCAGGTCGTTATAGACCTGTACGTTAGACTGTTTGAGGTCGGGGTAAAAATCTGCCCCCGATACTTTGTCTATTTTTATGTCCCTGCTACTGATCAGGTAGCGGCCGTCGGGTGACAGGTTTTTATTGGGCGTCAGTCCCTCTGCACTGGCGAGTTCTTCGGCAGTTCCGCCATTTACCGGTATCCGGTAGGTTTTTCTAGGGATCTTATCGCTGGCGATATCGGGGGTTCCGACGCGGTAGATGACAAAGTTTTTGTCATGACTTAATCCTATTGAGGATACTCTTCCAAGTTTCCAGAGCAATTCGGGGCTCATGGCAGACTGGGCGTATGTGCAAACGGATATCCAGGTCAGCAGACTAACGGCAATTATTCTCATAAATATGTATTTGGGCTAAAGATAGGATGGATGTTAATAGATAACGCCACAGACGGGCTGTGGCGTTTGAACAGAAATAGGTGCAGGCCTCAATGTCAGTTTACTTTAACCTGAAACACGTAATCCTGTAATTTTTTAACCTGTTGGGTCCTGTTTAAACTTGCCAGGCTCGATTTATTGTTTAATTTGATATTCCGCAGGGTTGAATCGCCATTCGCATTTTCCTTCGCCGAGCTCAGGGCGTTGAAGATGTTGCTTGAGCGGATGGCAAATACCACGCCTTCTACATCCTTCTGTCTGCCGCTCAGGATACCAATTATTTCACCCCTGTAGTTTAGGATCGGGCTGCCGCTGTTTCCGCGGTTTGCCGGTATGTCTATCTGGCAACTGAGCGTATCTCCATTGTAGCCGGTCCTGGAACTCAGGTATCCCTGCCCATAAACGATTTCTTCGCGCGGGTAGCCCATGGTGAAGATGGGTTCTGCCAGGTCAGCAGATTTCCGGTCGAAGCCATAGGGTATGGCCGGGAGTGTTTTAAAATCCTTATCCTCAATTTTTAGAATAGCGATGTCGGTTGCCGGGTTACTGAAAACCACTTTTGTATAAAACTCTTCACCGGCTGCATTAGAAACAACAACATTTTTTGCATTTTCCACAACATGGTTGTTGGTTACCAGCAGTCCCCGGCTATCAATGATGAATCCCGTACCTCCTTTTGTAAAAGGAATTTCGATCGTGTTATCCCTGCCTTCTTTCAGGTTACGGATTTCACGGTCCTGCATTCTTGTCCGGTGCTCGAGCGAATTGATATTCTTCTTCAGTATTTCGAACTGGCCGGATTGTCTCTTAGGAGTTACCGACAAAATAATGGCGGTCACGATGAGCGCGGTCAGCCCTGCGATAGAAGCGGCGATAGCGGTAGTTTTCTTGTATCGGTTGATCAGGTAAACCAGTTTTGTTTTTCCCGTGCTCCGGACGCCGGTTTTGATCTCACCCATGCCTTCCATGTGGGCGTGTATCTTATCCAGAGAATTCCGGAATTTCTGCCACTCGTTGAACCTGTTAAGTTTCTGAAGCAAGGTTGTATGTTCAACTACCAACTGATCCACTTCGCTGTCTGCTTTACGCAGGTTCTCAAAGTGCAGCCGTTCGTCCGGATTCATTTCTCCGTTCACGTATCGCTCCACGGCTTCAGTAAGTAATATATTTCTGTGTTCGTGCATCACTCAGTCTGTTTTTTATACTGCGAGAAGAATATTTTTTTCAATCTCGTCAGGCATTTATACTTCTGTGTCTTCGCGTTTTCGGCGTTGGTGTAGCCAAAACTCTCAGCGATCTCCTGCATGCTCTTCTTTTTAAAGTAGAATGCTTCCAGCAGGCTTTTACAGGGTTCACCCAGTGTTCCGATGGCTTCGTCCATCAATTTGTACTCCTGTTCCTTTTGTTCGTGAATCCCCAGGTCACTTTCTACCGGTACTTCATCGCCCGTGTTCTCCAGATCAGTTGCATACCGGTGATTTTGCTGTAATTTTTTAAGCCAAAGCCTTCTGGAAACGGAATACAGGTAGGTTCTTATCTGACAATTCAGTTCGAAATTCCCCGATCGCGCCTTTTCAAATAACACCACCATGGCCTCCTGAAAAACATCCCTCGCATCCTCAGCTGTCCCGCTGTTATTGACAATGAGCGCCTGAATCAGGTTATAATTGTGCCGGTAAATCTCCTCCGCCGCCTTCTGCTCGTTCCTTGCCAATCCTTTGAGAAGCTGTAACTCATGTTCAAGTGTCGACTCTTTCACGCCTGGCTATATTTAATACTTTTTTCTTAATATAGTAACCCTTGTTCGTAGAAAAAATTCCCGTTTTTCCGCGGTTACCTTTTCTGTTTTCAGGTATAAATACCGAATAATGTCGCCGCAAAAATAGGTAACATGGGTATATTGTTGATATTTATAGCGTTTGCAACATTATTTCCGGCGGGTTGTCATACAGGTTCAAAGAGAAGTCCGGAGCCTGAGCTTCCGCAAGTGACGATAGATACCCTGGTCATTGTACCTGCAGATACGGTTATTTTTAAAGACACCGGCAGTTCAATGATTTTTGGCACTTCGCGCGATCATCACTGATTTATTCGGCAAGCAATATAGAGTACGCCGTCCTGCTTTTGCAGGATGGCCTTTTTTTTGGGTTGCAGGGCCGCGTTCAGGACCCCAATCTGCTAGTTTAGCAAGACCTAAGTTAAACGACCGAAGTATGTACATTCGGGGTGTTTCGTGAATTAACCGGCGAGTAAGTAAATATCCTGTAAATTACCAGGTGGCTCGAAAGACAGTTTGAAAACCTAAAGTCAATCTAAATAAATTTTAGAGAAAAATTAAGGAATTGAATTGTTGTTTTAATTTTTCATATATATTTGCACCCTCGATGCATTCAACGCGATTTTATACCTGGTTTTATTTTAGCTTTTTCTACTTTAGACTCAAGCCGGGTAATCTGTAGTTGAAACCATTCAGAATGAAATAAATGAATCAACATAAAGAATCCCGGCTAAGAAAGGCCGGGATTTTTGTTTTTAACGGATATCGTATGACAGCAAAAATATTGCAAGAAGAGCCTGACTCACTGCCGCGAATGGCCATTCAGGGGTATGAGGGAAGTTTTCACCAGGAAGCAGCGCGCGTGTTTTTTAATAAACAGGTCTCGGTGGAATGCTGCGATACATTCAAGGAGGTGATTGTTGCAGCCAGGGATCCAAAACGGACGGATGGTTGTGTGATGGCGATTGAGAACTCGATAGCCGGCAGCATTCTGCCTAATTACAATCTGATTCAGAAGAGCAATCTCAAAATTGTGGGAGAAGTTTATCTGCAGATCCATCAGAATCTCCTGGTTAATCCGGGGGTTACGCTGGAGGAGATCAAAGAAGTTCATTCCCATACCATGGCGCTGCAGCAATGTTATGATTTTCTTGACCGGTACGACTGGAAGCTGGTAGAGTCTGAAGATACAGCGCTGAGCGCTAAACAGATCGCCAAGCATAAAAGCAAACATGTTGCGGCCATAGCCAGTAAAACAGCGGCTGAAATTTACGGCCTCGAAGTCCTGGCGCCACGCATTCAAACCCTGAAAAACAATTATACACGTTTCCTCGTATTGAAGCGTCCTGCAGATATCAAAGAAGAACAGGAAGGTAACAAAGCCTCTATTAATTTCCAGACTATTCACCAAAGGGGCAGTCTCGCAAGAGTATTGGGCGTGATTGCCATTCATAAAATAAATCTTACAAAGCTGCAGAGTTTTCCCATCCCGGGAACAGAGTTCCGGTACCAGTTCCATGTGGATATGGAATTTGATAATATGAAAAGTTTTGAGCGGGTTATGGAAAAAATTAAACCGCTTACAGAGGAATTAAAAATCTATGGCATTTATAATAAAGGAATATGGAAATAGCAAAGAGATTAGCGGGGATCGGTGAATACTATTTTTCGTCCAAGCTCCGGGAGATTGATGAGCTGAACAAAGCCGGCGCACAGGTTATTAACCTCGGGATCGGTAGTCCCGACCTGCCACCTCACCCATCGGTGATAAAAACACTCTGGGAAGTGGCGCAGAAGCCGGACGTTCACGGTTACCAGAGTTATAAAGGAAGTCCGGTGCTTCGCAAGGCATTTGCCGACTGGTACAAAAACTGGTATGGAGTGAAGCTGGATCCCGACACCGAGATCCTGCCGCTGATGGGAAGCAAAGAAGGGATCATGCATATCTGCATGACCTACCTGAATGAAGGTGATGCAGCCCTGGTGCCTAATCCAGGCTATCCAACCTATAGGAGCAATGTAAAAATTGCAGGGGGGCATTGCATTGATTATCCGCTGAAACAGGAAAATGATTTCCAGCCCGATCTAGAAGCACTGGCAAAAATGGACCTTTCAAAAGTGAAATTGTTTTTTGTAAACTATCCGCAAATGCCTACGGGGCAATTAGCGCAAAAGGGACTCTTTGAAGAGCTGGTCGCTTTCGCCCGGGAACGCGGCATACTGATCGTTCATGATAATCCATATAGTTTTATTTTAAATGATCAGCCCGAAAGCTTGTTGCATGTTGAAGGTGCAAAAGACGTAGCGATTGAACTTAATTCGCTGAGCAAGTCACATAACATGGCGGGCTGGAGAATTGGTGTACTCTGCGGTTCTGCAAAGAGGATCGGTGAAGTGCTCACCTTTAAAAGTAATATGGACAGCGGCATGTTTCTGGCTACCCAACTGGCCGCAGCAACGGCCCTCGGCCTGGGAAAGGAATGGTATGATGAAGTGAATCGTATTTACAGGAAAAGGCAACTTAAAGTATTTGAATTATTGGAAACCCTCGGATGTAGTTTTTCAACTACACAAGCCGGACTTTTTGTGTGGGCAGGGATTCCCGGGAAGTATAGGGACTGTTATGAAATGGCCGATGAAGTATTACAGCAGGCAAGAGTATTTATCACCCCTGGGGGAATTTTTGGTGATGAGGGAAATCAGTTTATCAGGATCAGCCTTTGCGGTTCACTGGAAAAATTTGATGAAGCCATCAAAAGAATCAAAGAAAATATGTCTCGCGCCTGAGAGCAGAATTTGACAGGGCGTGACAGGCAAATTTATTATTATGGAGGGAGCAATCAATAAGCGAAAAAAAATAGCTGTCGTGGGACTTGGACTGATCGGGGGTTCCATGGCGCTGCAGTTGCATGAAAAAAAATTGTCATCCAAACTCTTCGGTGTCGAAGTAAGCCCCGCGCACGCCCGGGAAGCACTGGAACTGGAGCTGGTCGATGAAATAATGCCGCTGAATGAAGCGGTTGCTGCATCCGATGTGATAGTGCTGGCAACACCCGTAAATACGCTGGACAGCATACTTCCGGAGGTTTTGGATCAGATCGACCGCCAGATCGTGCTGGATATGGGTTCCACAAAATCAGACCTGATTGAAAGGGTCAAAGATCATCCCAGGAGAGGACGCTATGTAGCTACCCACCCTATGTGGGGTACGGAATACAGCGGTCCGAAAGCAGCGGTGCACGGTGCTTTTGAGGGTAAGGCGGTAATCATTTGCAACCGCGAGGAGAGCGACGCCGATGCCCTGGAATGGGTAGAGAAAATGTACACCAAGATCGGAATGCGACTGGTGAACATGGAGGCGAAAGCACACGATCTCCACGTGGCATATGTGAGTCATATCTCACATATCACTTCTTTCGCGCTGGCCAACACGGTGCTGGAAAAAGAAAAAGTGGAAAGCGCCATTTTTGAGATCGCTTCCGCCGGTTTTGAAAGTACCGTAAGGCTGGCAAAGAGTAACTCCAGTATGTGGGTTCCTATCTTCCTTCAAAACAAAGAGAATATTCTGGACGTACTTAATGAGCACATTGAGCAACTGACCCGGTTTAAGAAAAGTATCGAAGCAGATGACAGTCAGCAGTTGAAATCGCTGATCATCGATGCCAATAAAATAAAACGAATTATAAAATAACAATTATTTTAGTCCCTTCCTTCGGAACGCCTGGATACGGCTGCCTGAAGGATAAATATCAACAAAATGATGACAATCGACAGAACACCCAAAGAGCGCGTTTTAGAAGTATGGAATAAAAGACCCCTGATCATCAGTGGCCCCTGTAGCGCGGAGACAGAATCCCAGGTACTCGAAACGGCCCGCCAATTGGCTGCAACGGGTAAAGTAGATGTACTGCGCGCAGGCATCTGGAAACCCCGGACCAAACCCGGAATGTTTGAAGGGATCGGGGCGAAAGGTCTGCCCTGGCTGCAAAAGGCCGAACAGGAAACGGGCCTGCTCACCGCCGTTGAGGTAGCCACGGCCAAGCAGGTGGAAGATGCCCTTACGTTTGACGTGGACATTCTTTGGATCGGAGCGCGCACAACCGGAAACCCATTCAGCGTGCAGGAGATCGCTGATGCACTGCGCGGTGTTGATGTTCCCGTATTGATTAAAAATCCTATTAACCCCGATTTGGATCTGTGGACGGGAGGTGTGGAACGGATTGCCCGTGCAGGCATCAAACACATTGGTCTGATCCATCGCGGGTTCTCGTCCTACGGCAATACCCAATACCGCAACGCTCCTATGTGGCATCTCGCCATTGATATGAAGCTGCGTTTCCCCGGCATGCTGATGATCACCGACCCTTCTCATATTTGCGGGAACCGTGCCGGTCTGCAGGAAGTTGCGCAGAAAGCCATCGATATTGACTTCGACGGCCTAATCATTGAATCGCATATGGATCCCGATCAGGCCTGGAGCGATGCCAAGCAGCAAATTACGCCGGCGCGCCTCAAAGAATTACTGGAATCGATCGCCTGGAGAAAAGAAGGCAGCGCCAATGTAGAGTTTCGCCAGGCACTTGAGAGAATGCGTCAGCAGATCAATCACCTCGACGACGAACTTCTTCAGATACTGTCACAACGTATGAAAATTGCGGATGAGATCGGCCGGTATAAAAAAGCGAATAACATCACGATACTTCAGCCCGCCCGCTGGCAGGAAATCATCGACCTGACCGTGGCTAAAGGGGAGAAACTTGGATTGAGCCGTGATTTCATCAGTAAATACCTCGATGCCGTTCATATTGAAAGTATCAATCATCAGAAAAAAATCATGGATGATCCCGAATAAATATAACTAATTAATATATGAACCCCAGCACTATCAGATTTTCCAGTCAGTCTACTTCATTTTATTTCGACAGCTCTTTCAGTCAGTTAAAAAATATTGTGGATCGGCGCGCGGCAATCGTCTTAACCGATGAAAATATTTACCGTGAGCACGCTCCAAAATTCAGGGGGTACAAAACCATTGTGGTGAAACCCGGTGAGGCAACAAAGATCCAATCAACCGTTGACTCGGTCATCGAACAGCTCATACAATTTGAAGCCGATAGAAAATCAGTGCTGATAGGCGTGGGGGGCGGTGTGATTACCGACCTCGCGGGGTTTGCTGCATCCGTGTATATGCGAGGGATTCCTTTTGGGTTTGTGCCTACTACCGTATTAGGTCTGGTGGACGCCTCTATTGGCGGTAAAAATGGTATTGATGTGGGCCCGTACAAAAACCTGGTGGGCATTATCCGCCAACCGGCGTTCATACTCCACGACATGAATCTGCTGCGTTCTTTGCCTGAGCAGGAATGGGTAAATGGTTTTGCGGAGATCATCAAACACGCTTGTATTAAAGATGCCGCTATGTTCAGGAGCCTGGAAAAATACACCATCGGGGATTTTATGAAGAGCAAGCAAAGAATTTCGGAACTGATCCGGCGGAATGCCATGATTAAAATAAAGGTCGTTCAGAAAGATGAATTCGAACAGGGCGAGCGAAGGCTGCTGAACTTCGGGCATACCGTGGGTCATGCCATTGAGACCAAATATCAGTGGATGCATGGCCAGGCCGTTGCTGTTGGTATGACCTATGCCTGTCATTTTTCGGAGCAGTTGACCGGATTCAGCCAGACTGAAGCCGTTACCTCGCTGCTAACACAGTACCAGCTACCCACTTATACTTCGTTTGACCGGAAAGAAGTGTTCCGCATCCTGAAGATGGATAAAAAGCGGGTTAAGAAGGATATCAACTTTGTGCTGCTGGAAAAAATAGGGAAAGGTATTGTTAAATCCATACCGCTCAACGATCTCGAAAAGATGCTTTCGAGGGTTTAAGAACGGAACTGAACGCTAACTTTACAAAAATATTCTGCCTGTTGCAGGTTTCATCGAATGAACTTAGTAGATATGTCCAGAGTAATTATACAACCCTCCCAGCTATCAGGCACCATTGATGCACCTCCTTCTAAGAGCGCTATGCAACGCGCGTGCGCTGCAGCTTTGCTGGTAAACGGTCGCTCAGTGATCCGGAATCCGGGACATAGTAACGATGATCTGGCAGCAATGGATATCATCAGCCGAATGGGCGCAAAAATAACCAGGCTAGCTGACGGATCAATTTCCGTCGAAAGCGGCTTCCTGGCTGATCCGCAGCACATAGTATCTGCTTCTGACGAGATCATTTGCGGAGAAAGCGGTTTGAGTGTCAGGATGTTTACGCCGCTTGCCGCGCTTTGTGAAAACAGGATCACGATTAACGGAGAAGGGAGCCTGTTAGGTCGCCCGCTTGATTTTTTTGATAAGGTATTGCCGGGCCTCGGTGTGCAGATTCAGTCTGATGGTGGTAAATTACCTGTGAGTATTCAGGGCCCTCTCAGTCCATCAAATATTGAGATCGACGGTTCGTTGAGCTCACAGTTTCTGACAGGACTGCTGATGGCCTATGCAAGTTCACCTTATTTATTCCGGGATGGAAATGAAGTATCCATCTCGGTTAGCGACCTGAAGAGCCGCCCTTATATTGATCTGACGCTTCAGGTGATGGGGACCTTCGGACTCCGGGTCCCGGACAATAATGAATATAAACGATTTACTTTTCATAACAGCGCTGTTCCGGCAAAAGAAGATGGGGGGGAGATTGACTATACGGTGGAAGGAGACTGGAGCGGTGGGGCATTCCTGCTGGTTGCAGGCGCGTTAGCAGGAAATATACGCGTGAGGGGTTTGAGCCTGGCGAGTACACAGGCCGATAGAAAAATCGTGGATGCGCTAATGGATGCAGGGGCGGGGATAGCGATGGAAGCCAAGGGGATTGTGATGCATGCAGCACCGTTGTCGGCATTTGAGTTTGATGCCACGGATTGTCCGGATTTGTTTCCTCCGTTAGTGGCGCTAGCTGCCAGTTGCAGGGGCGTGACAAAAATCAAGGGGGTAAGCCGCCTTAGGTATAAAGAAAGTAACCGCGGAGTGACCCTTCAGGAGGAGTTTGGAAAAATGGGGCTGGAGATCCGGCTGAACGGAGATATCATGGAAGTTTATGGTGGATCTCCGCTGCGTGGTACCGAAGTCCATTCGAGGTTTGATCACCGGATCGCTATGGCCTGTGCTGTTGCGGGGTTGAAAGCAGAGGGTAATACAACCATTGTGGAGGCTCAGGCCATTGATAAATCCTATCCTGATTTTTATGAACATTTAAAGTTGTTAGGGGCTGGCCTAACGGGTTGGATAGATATGCAGCAGTTGGCAACTGGTTACCGGGAGAAGGAATCCCGGGGTTGATTAGTCAGGAAAGACAGCAGTGACGGCGCGGTTTGCCGGCAGCATCAGGATCGATGATATAAAAAAATAATTATGAATACTTTCGGGAATCGTTTCAGGGTACAGATATTTGGGGAGTCTCATGGTCCGTGCGTTGGCCTCGTGATTGATGGTTGTCCCGCGGGACTACCATTACAGCCTTCAGATTTTTCCGGCGATATGGAACGGAGAAAGGGTGGTATTCAAAAAGGTACTACGCCCAGGAAGGAGGAAGATATACCGGATCTCAGGAGTGGCGTTTTTGAAGGAAGAACGACGGGATTCCCGATAATGATCTACCTGGAGAATAAAAACACCCGCAGTAGCGACTATGAAAAACAGAGAGATTTCCCTAGACCGGGACATGCTGATTTTGTGGCCCATCAAAAATTTGGAGGATTTGAAGATTACCGTGGCGGCGGGCATTTCAGCGCAAGGCTCACTGCAGGTCTGGTCGCTGCAGGAGTTATTGCAAAAAAATTACTGACGGGAATAAATGTACAGGCTCAAGTTATCGAAGTAGGAGGGGAGGCTGATCTGGAGAAAGGATTACAGAAAGCGATTGATGCCAAAGATTCGGTTGGCGGGTTGATCGAATGCCGGGTCAGTGGGTTACCGGCGGGTCTGGGCGAGCCTTATTTTGATTCAGTGGAGTCACTGATTGCGCATATGATGTTTTCCATACCGGCGGTAAAAGGTGTGGAGTTTGGGGCCGGCTTTGCGGCTGCGCGGATGTTTGGCAGCGAGCATAATGATGCTATCGAGAATATGGAAGGCAGGACTAAAACCAATAATGCAGGCGGAATTGTAGGGGGGATGACAACGGGAAATGAATTGGTATTCCGGCTGGCCATTAAACCCACTTCCTCCACGCCAAAGATGCAGGAAAGTCTGAATTGGCGGACGGGTCAGGTGGAGAGTTTTTCGGTCAAGGGCCGCCACGATCTTTGCGTGGCACTGAGGGCGCCGGTCATTGTGGAGGCAGCCACTGCGATCGTGTTAACCGATCTGATGATGGCTGAAAACCGGATTCCGAGAATTTGGGAGACGATAGACGCTAGACCAAAGAAGGAAGTTTGATATGTTCTTCTTTGAATTTCGGTGTGTTCGTTTTCTCGGTTTTCTTATCGTCTTCTGATAATTTTTAATTCAAATTAAAAAATCTTCGTTCACTGCTGCGTATGTCGCGGATTCGGGCAAGCTGTTCTTCAAAGTAATCTTTACCGAAAATATGGCCAGGGTTTTTCAGGCGCTCATCGTCCATCGTAAACCCTTTGATGATGTATTTCCTTCAGCCTTTCCGTTGCCCAAATTCGGAAAGCTGTTGCCTGTGAACTATTCACTCTGTAGCCTACTGAAATAATTGCATCAATGTTATAAAACTGAGTTTGATAAATTTTACCGTCAGCGGCAGTATGTGCAAATTTTGCACACACTGAATTCAAGTCAAGCTCCCGGGTGTCAAAAATGTTTTTTAAGTGCTTGGTAATCACACTTCTTTCTACCCCAAACAAATCGGCTATTTTTTGTTGTGTTAACCAGATGGTTTCATTTTGCAGATAGATCTCCACCTTCACTTTCCCGTTAGGTGTAGTGTAAAGCAAAACTTCGTTGAAGCCGTCCTGGGTCTTTTCAGAAAGTCGTTGCGCCATATTTTTTGATTTTATCGGTTTCATTTTGTTCGTTACCTCGATCGAAAGGCCGTGTTTCGAGGATCTCTCGGTACCTATTCCCACCGACACTTGGGCCGTTGGCAAGGTCGTTATTGTCAAAGTTACCTGTTTTGGCACATGTTTTATGATGCAAAGAAGCGACAATAGTCTTAATTATTTAGTTAAGACCAGACGGAGATTGCCTTCTTAAAATCGGATACTTCAATACCAATTATGTTTTGACACTGATTGTTAAAATGAAAAAGAAAAAGTCCAGGTATATTTTGTTCGGGTTTGTTCCATTTTTTTATAACTTTCCGTATCATTATTCACCCTAAAAACTTAAAATTATGGGCTTCTTCTCCTGGATCATCTTCGGCCTCATTGCAGGCGCAATCGCCAAAGCTCTCCATCCCGGTAAAGATCCGGGTGGTTGGATAGTAACCATCCTGATAGGGATTGCAGGTGCTTTTGTTGGCGGATGGATCGGAACACTTATCGGTTGGGGTTCCGTGTCCGGATTTAATTTCAGAAGTTTCATCCTGGCCATTATTGGCTCATTCCTCCTGTTGTGGATATATGGGATGTTCAAGAAGAAAGCAGCATGAACTTACCTGACCGAAAAAAAACATCCGCTTTTTTGCGGATGTTTTTTTTAACTATTTAATATAATCCCGAAGTCTTACGCGTTCCTGTTGATACAGTTCAGATCATCAAACGCCACTTCAAGACGCTTAACAAAGGATTCTTCACCTTTTCTCAACCAGGCTCTCGGGTCGTAGTATTTCTTGTTGGGCTTGTCGTCACCTTCCGGATTACCCAGTTGGGATTGCAGATAACCCTCATTCTTTTTGTAATAATTCAGAACACCTTCCCAGAATGCCCACTGCATGTCGGTATCCAGGTTCATTTTGATAGCACCGTAGCTAATTGCCTCACGGATCTGGTGCTGAGGTGAACCGCTGCCACCATGGAACACAAAGTAAACGGGCTTGGGTCCGGTTCCGTGTTTTTTAGCGATATATTCCTGGCTATTGTTCAGGATTTCAGGGCGAAGCTGAACATTACCGGGTTTGTAAACGCCGTGTACATTTCCGAAAGCAGCGGCGATCGTGAAGCGGTTTCCCACTTTGCTAAGCGCTTCGTATGCTTTGGCTACATCTTCAGGCTGGGTGTACAGTCTTGAATTATCCACATCTGTATTATCCACGCCATCTTCCTCACCGCCGGTAACTCCCAGTTCTATTTCAATGCTCATGCCCAGCGGCTCCATCCGCTTATAGAATTCAACAGAAGTTGCGATATTTTCATCAACAGGCTCTTCACTCAGGTCAAGCATATGCGAGCTGTACAGCGGTTGTCCTTTTTCCTTAAAATATTTTTCGCCTTCATCAATCAGCGCAGATATCCAGGGAAGCCATTTTTTTGCAGCATGGTCAGTGTGCATCACAACAGGTACGCCGTAATATTTAGCCACATTATGAACATGAAGGGCGCCGCTCACAGCACCGGAAATATTAGCCTGAAGCTTATCATTAGGCATTCCTTTTCCCGCCATGAACTGGGCTCCGCCGTTGCTAAACTGAATCATTACGGGAGAATTTACCTTTGCGGCAGTTTCCAAAACGGCGTTAACACTATCAGAACCCACCACGTTTACTGCCGGCATGGCAAAATTGTTTTCTTTGGCATCACTATAGAGGTCTTCCAGCTCCTTGCCGAACAATACCCCAGCTCTGTACTTTTTCATTCTCTTTTACTTTTTTTTAATAAATTAATAAATGCGGCAATTAATCGTAGGCGGCGCAAATTTAATGAATTTACCCGGGTAAATAAATGATATTACTCAGATTTAAAGAAATTGTAATCTGCGGGTTAACTCCCGAAATGTCACTTCAAAACCGGGCCTGAAAACTTGTAATTGCCTCCTGTTGCAACTTTGGCTAAAAGCTAACCGGATTATTTTGTAAAGTCCTTGTCTTTTCCTGGATGAGCTTCAGATTACCCCTGAGCATATACTTCAGGTGTAATTTTAGTATCTGACCCATCGAATGACACCGGTTGAAGGCTTCAGTTTTGAAATATTCGTTCAATTGCTGTTTGAGCAGGTTACGCTTGGATTCGGGTGAAATAACGTCCCTCGACATGATATTCAGTAATTCCATCAACCGGAACCTGGAGACGGCAACCCGGAACGCCATGGCCGATCGCTCCTCGGCCCGGTATTGTTCTACCGATTCCCGGTTCAACTGCTTGAAGACCATCTGCACATAAGGATTGTTTTCCTTGAAAAACTGGGGCAGGTACAGGTTTCGCCTGCCCTCATAGCACTGCTGATCAAAATCGATGGCACGTATGCGATATTGATAACATTCGATATCCGGTGTAGCCACTACTACGAAATTATAGCTTCGCATATCTCCCAGCAATCGCACAAAACAACGCTCATTAAATTTTACGAATTCCTTAGCCAGTCGGGTCTTGTTGGTCTCTTCACGTTCCACATATTCTCTGGCAAAAATATCCCCCCCGATCCCCGGAATATGTTCTTCAACCAGGGTCCCCTTATCGGTAAAGAAAGTTACCCGGTTTGGTGACAGGATATGTTCCAGCTCCAGCCCGTAAATCCTGGAAGCATCCGTTATTTTCATGTAATAATGATCAAAATTCGAGTTGAACTTATTGATGATGCGTATCCGGAATGGCAGCGAATTGCCGAATGCACAATAATCTATCCGCGCCACATCAAGCTGATTCGCAAAACTCAGGTCACCCTCCGTCTTCAGGATCGCATAGATCTTTATAAGGCCATCTTTCAGAAATTCCCAGTCGCGGTTGTCATAAATGGCCTTTTCCCACAAGGTATTGTTCCCGTTAGCGTCTTTGATGGGAATGGACCAGGTAAAATTCAGCAAATCCCGGTGGGACACAGGCAGGTGAACCTCCCGGCCCTGGCGGATCAGGTAATCCGAAAGTTCCTCGTTCACCGGATAAAGTAATTTCTTCCGGGACGGTTTGTCGTTCAACTGCTGAATAATGTCCATAAAGCAATTTACAAAATTAACCGCAATTGTTGAAAAAGCCATCAGTCATACGTCGCAGCCGATGAATCTACCCAGGCTGCAAATAATTTTTAGACCTTTATTCCGGAGAAAATAAGATTTATGTCATAGTTTTAACCGCTCGGGTTTTGTAACTTTGACTTCTTGAAGAAAATTGTAGCGATAATATTCCTTTTGATGATCATGGTAAGCACCACTCATATCGTTGAGATGGTGAAATTGCCATTTGTCATCAGTCATTACCTCGAGCACCGGCGCGCGGATGCCCAGATGAGTCTCCTGGATTTTATCAACTTGCATTACATGAAAAATCAGACCAGGGACGCTGATTTTGACAAGGATATGAAATTACCTTTCAAAACCTTGGTTCATGACCATACAGCAAGCCAGTTGTATACGCCGTGCATCCATTTTGTCACATCAGCTTCATTGGAATTGCGCCCCGGGGAAAAAGTAACTCCCATTTACCTGGCTAGTCCGGGTCTTTCTTTTGCGTCTCCTGTTTGGCAGCCTCCCAAATACTGCTGAGGCAATTCATCAGCCTCAGTCTCCGATACATTGTAAGAATTTAAAATTGACAAAGTAAGGAAGAAGTATGTACTATGCTGACAAGGATTATAGAGTTTTCCATTAAGAACAAATTAATCATCGGCTTATTAACCCTTGCCCTGGTTGCGTTTGGGGTTTATGAAACAACCAAGTTGCCGATTGACGCGGTACCGGATATCACAAATAACCAGGTGCAGGTAATAACAGTGGCACCCGCACTGGGGGCCTCCGATATCGAAAGGCTCATTACTTTCCCGATAGAACAGGCGAATAGTAATATCCCGGGGCTCAAAGAGATCAGGAGCTTTTCCCGTTTCGGCCTTTCCCTGGTTACCATCGTATTTGATGACGCAACCGATATTTATTGGGCAAGGCAGCAGGTGAGTGAGCGGTTGCAGCTTGTTCAGTCACAGATCCCGGCGGGCATCGGGACGCCTGAACTGGGCCCGATCAGTACCGGATTGGGAGAAATTTACCAGTATGTGGTGAGACCAAAGCCGGGATATGAACATCGTTATGACGCCACTTCACTCAGAACCGTGCAGGATTGGATCATCAGGCGACAACTGCTTGGCGTGAAAGGCGTTGCCGAAGTGAGCAGTTTTGGCGGGAAACTGAAGCAATATACCGTTGCCGTGTACGCCAACCGCCTGAACGCGTATAATATCACCATTCATGACGTTTTTACCGCCCTCGAAAATAATAATCAGAATACCGGTGGGGCTTATATCGAAAAAGGCCCTACGGTGCTGTTCATCAGAACCGAAGGTTTGATCGGCAGCATTGCTGATGTGCAGAATATCGCCATTAAAAGCACCAGCTCCGGAACCCCGCTCTACATCCGGGACGTGGCCGACGTGCGCGAGGGATTTGCAACCCGTTATGGCGCTATGTGTTACAATGATGAAGGCGAGGTTGCCGGTGCCATTGTAATGATGCTGAAAGGCGCTAATAGCAGCCAGGTTATAAAAAATGTAAAGGCGAAAGTTGAACAAATTCGAAAACTGCTACCTGAGGGGGTTGAGATTGAACCTTTCCTGGACCGGACCAAAATGGTTAACAATGCCATCAGTACAGTAGAAAAAAACCTTGCTGAAGGAGCGCTGATCGTTGTTTTTGTGCTGGTCCTTTTCCTGGGTAACTTAAGGGCAGGTTTGCTGGTGGCCTCTGTTATACCGCTGGCTATGTTATTCGCCATTATCATGATGAATACTTTTGGGGTCAGTGGTAACCTGATGAGCCTGGGTGCGCTCGACTTCGGATTGATTGTGGATGGGGCAGTTATTATTGTCGAAGCAGTGATGCACCGACTCACACATACCAGGCATTTTCACGGCCTGGTGAAATTGGATCAGGAAAAAATGGACGGTGAAGTGAAAATTTCGGCCAGTAAAATGATGAACAGTGCCGTGTTCGGACAAATCATTATTCTGATCGTTTACCTGCCCATTCTTACGCTGGAGGGCATCGAGGGAAAAATGTTCAAACCGATGGCTCAAACAGTAGCTTTCGCATTGATCGGCGCTTTTTTCCTGTCCCTGACCTATATCCCGATGATGAGCACCCTGGTGCTAAGTAAAAAATTAAACCCGGGTAAAAATTTTTCAGACCGCTTCATGGAAAAAGTAGGGAAGGTCTATCAGAAAGCCCTCACCAAAACGTTGCGGTATCCGGGGACGGTGGTGACTTCAGCACTGGTTTTATTCGCCTTGTCCCTGTTTATCCTCTCCAGGCTGGGAGGTGAATTTATCCCATCCCTGGAAGAAGGCGATTTTGCTGTAGATACCAGGGTGCTGACGGGAAGTAATCTGACCACAACCATAGCATATACCCAGAAGGCGGCCCATATCCTCAAAACCCGGTTTCCCGAAGTTGAAAAGATCGTGACCAAGATCGGTAGCGGGGAAGTTCCGACGGACCCGATGCCCATGGAAGCCAGTGATATGATGGTTATTCTGAAAGATAAAAAGAAATGGACCACGGCGAAAACTTTCAATGATCTCGCGGACACGATGGGGAAGGCGCTGGATGATGTTCCTGGTATCACGGCCAGCTTCCAGTACCCGGTTCAGATGCGTTTCAACGAATTGATGACCGGCGCCAGGCAGGATGTGGTCTGCAAAATATTTGGCGAAAACCTGGATTCGCTGGCCGCAAACGCGGAACGCCTGGGAAGGATCGTATCCACGGTGGACGGAGCGCAAAACTTATATGTGGAACAGGTCACTGGGATGCCGCAGATCATCATCGAATATAACAGACCGCTGATAGCTCAGTACAACCTATCCATTGCCGACGTGAACCGGGTAGTGAACACGGCTTTTGCGGGTCAGTCTGCCGGCCTGTTTTTTGAAGATGAAAAGCGTTTCGACCTGGTTGTGCGGCTGGCCGCCAATGAGAAAAAGAACCTCGAGGATGTCCGGAATCTTCTGATACCGACACCTTCGGGTGTTCAGATCCCGCTCTACCAGTTGGCTTCGGTAGCTATCCGCGAAGGGCCCAACCAGATACAGCGTGAAGATGCGAAGCGCCGGATTATCGTAGGTTTTAACGTGCGAGGCAGAGACGTGGAAACGGTGGTAAACGAGCTGCAGGCGAAAGTGGACGCGCAACTGAAATTACCGCCTGCCTATTATGTTACCTACGGCGGATCGTTTCAGAACCTGAACGAAGCAAAAAACCGGTTGATGGTGGCCGTTCCGGTATCGCTTGTATTAATTTTTATTCTTTTATATTTTGCCTTTCACTCGCTGAAACAGGGATTGCTGATTTATACAGCCATTCCCTTGTCTGCCATCGGCGGCGTGCTGGCGCTTGCTGCACGCGGTATGCCTTTCAGCGTAAGCGCCGGAGTAGGGTTTATTGCTTTGTTTGGTATTGCTGTGCTGAACGGTATCGTGCTCATTGCGGAATTTAATAACCTGCGGCGGGAGGGACTGACCGATCTCCGGAGGATTGTGCTGATGGGAACCAAGATCCGGCTGCGACCGGTTTTGATGACCGCGTTAGTAGCCTCTCTCGGTTTCCTGCCGATGGCGCTGAGTACCGGGGCCGGGGCAGAAGTGCAGCGCCCCCTTGCAACGGTCGTGATCGGGGGTTTGATGGTTGCCACGGTGCTTACGCTTGGCGTATTGCCCGTGTTATATATCATGTTTGAAAGGGGATACAAGAAAAGGATTCCTCAGGTGAAAGAAGAATAACAGGTTGCTGAATTTGGTGACCTTCGAAAATGTTCATCATGAAAGAAAAATTATATATTAAAAATAATTTTATATTGATTCATGTCGGTCTGAAAAGAAGATGCCGTCGGTTCGGATCAGGATCGGGAATGAAAAACATCCGGATGATTTGGTCCCTTCTACTGGTTTTGTTCCTAGGTATGGGTGTTATAAGTGCGCAAACATCGGTCACGCTGGACCAGGCCATCGACATGGCTATTAAAAATAATCTGTCTTTGAATAATGAGCGACTCAAAACTGAAGAGGCGAAGTCGCTGATAAAATCGGCGACAGATTTGCCGGCGACCGATCTGATCAGTGACTGGGGGCAGATCAACAGCCAGTTCTTCGATACTAAATTTGGCGTTTCCCAGACGCTAGCCTTCCCCGCCGTGTATGCCCGCCGAAAGCAGGTCTTCACGGAGGAATGGAAAACGGCCGTTCTGGGAGTTACGATGAAAGAGGCGGAGCTGCGGAGGACCGTTAAAGAAACCTATTATTCCTGGCTTTACTGGAAAGAAAAGGAGAAGTTGCTGGTGGGGCTGGACACGCTCTATGCCAACCTGCTGGAAAAGGCGACGCTGAGATTACAAAAGGGAGAAAGCAATGTGCTGGAGAAAACCACTTTTCAGGCACAGAAAAATGTGGTGGAAGTGCAACTGACGCAGGTCAGGCAGGAGCTGGTCACCACCAGCCATTTGTTTGAATTGTTATTGAATGCAAAATCTCCTGTAGTTCCGGCTATGACCAGGTTGAGATTCGCGGAGGAATTTCCCCTGGAACAGTTCCGTGCCGGGGATCACCCCGTGCTCAAATGGGTCAGAAGGCAACAGGATATTGCAAAGGCAAAGACGAAGCAGGAAAGGTCGGGTTTACTGCCTTCGCTGATGCTGGGATACAATAATGCCAGTATGCGCGGGATGGGGGCCAACGAAATATGGTATGACGCAAATACCCGCTTCCATACCGCTCAGTTGGGTCTTGGTATTCCGATCTTCAATACTGCAAAAAAAGCGCGCATCAGAGCCAGCCGCATCAATGAACAGGTGGCTGTCAATCAGTTTAATATAGAAAAGGCACTATTGGAGAATAAACGTTCCGCTGCCGTATTGCAGTACCGGCAACAAAAGGAAATACTTACAAGGTATGAAACAGAATACCTGAAGAATGTCACGCTGATCCAATCAACTGCCGACAGGCAATTTTTCGCGGGCGAGATCAACTACCTGGAATATGTTCAGCTAATTAACCAGGCGATTACTATACAAAGTGGATATCTGGATCTGCTGCATCAGCTCAACCAGAATCTGATCCACCTGGATTACCTTAACAGCCATTCATAAAGATATGAAAATTTCAGACATAAACAAAAAATATCATTCAATAGCGGGGTCGCCTGCATTAAGGGTTTTGGCACAAATCGTAATATTTCACTCAATGGTGATTTTAATCAGTTGTGGCGGAAGTGATCCTCAGCCTCAAAAAGACCCGCCGCCTGAAAACGTCGTGGAGTTTACTGATGCCCAATACAAAAATGCGGATGTGATCATCGGCGGATTAGAGGAACGCGAGATTGCGTCGGTGATAAAGATCAACGGAAAAATTGATGTCCCTCCACAGAATATGGTTTCTGTTTCTGCACCTCTGGGAGGTTATCTCAAACAAACGCATCTGTTGCCGGGTATGTTCGTGAAGAAAGGGCAAGTGCTGGGAACCCTGGAAGACCAGCAGTACGTGCAGTTACAGCAGGATTACTTATTAGCCAAATCAAAAGGGCAGTTAGCGGAACAGGAATATAAACGTCAGTCGGAACTGAATCTGAGTCAGGCCAGCAGCGACAAGATCATGCAACAGGCCAGGACCGAATCCAACAACCAGCGGATCCTGATGCGCTCCCTGGCTGAACAGTTGCGCCTGATTAATATTAACCCCGATCGCCTGAGTACAGGCAATATTTCCAGGATTACTCAAATATATTCGCCTATTTCCGGATACGTAAGCAGCGTGAATCAGAATATTGGGAAATATGTTGGCCCCGCTGAAACCTTGTTTGAACTGATTAATCCGGACCATATCCATCTCAACCTGAAAGTGTTTGAAAGGGATGCGCCCAGATTGGCCATCGGACAGGACCTGACTGCTTTTACCAACAATAATCCGAATAAACGTTATCCCTGCAAAATTGAACTGATCAGTAAAGATGTTGCACCCGGGGGAACAATCGACGTTCATTGCCGGTTTCTGAAATACGATCCGTCACTTTTGCCCGGCATGTACATGAACGCTGAGGTTGAACTTGATAAAAAAACAGTAAATTCACTTCAGGAAGCGGCCATCGTAACTTTTGGCGGTAAACTTTATATTTTTGAGGTGATTGGCAACCGTAAGTTTGAGATGAAGGAGGTGCAGACGGGCATGAATGAAAATGGATATGTGGCCATCCAGAACGACTCAGCTTTTCAGAATAAAAAGATCGTTATTCAGGGTGCGTATGCCTTGCTGATGAAACTGAAGAATAAGGAGGAGTAACGATGTCTGGAGCGAGGCTGAAAGACCGTGCAGGATAAATGATAAAGAATGTCATTTTGAAGTGAATTTATTTGATAAAAATATATATATTTTCGATACTATTATCTTAACGCAGAACAATGCTGATTGAACATTTGGAACTGGAGGGCCTGGACGATGCCTCGGTGGCGGCTTCCGCGCAGAAACACGGATACAACCGTATGTCGTTTAAAAAGCAAAACAAATTTCTGGGATTTTTGACGAGCTTGCTGAAGGAACCCATGATTGTGCTGTTGTTTATTGCCGCGGCCGTTTACCTGGTTTCGGGCAACTATGGCGACAGCCTGTTTATGGTCGCCGCCATTATTCTGGTCGCCGTCATTTCTATTTATCAAGACACACGCAGCAGGGTGGCACTTGAAAAACTGCAACAATATATCCACCCTAAAAGTAAAGTTGTTCGCAACGGCGCCGTGCAGGAACTGGATAGTGGGGATCTGGTAGTTGGAGATCAGGTCATAGTGGAAGAAGGAACTTATGTGCCTGCTGACGGCGTTATTTTATCATCCAATGACTTCAGTGTTAATGAATCAATTTTAACCGGCGAATCATTGCAGGTTTACAAGGATTTAACAGAAGGGAAGAACAAAGTGTTTGGTGGTACCATCGTGACCAGCGGCTTGTCCATTATCGAAATAACGGATGTTGGAAACAGCACTGAGCTCGGAAAGATCGGGAAGAGCCTTGAATCCATTGAGCAGGGGAAAACACCCCTGGAAAGTCAGATCAGTCATTTCGTGAAGATGATGGTGCTGATCGGCGCAGTGATCTTCACGATCGTCTGGATTATCAATTATTCACTATCTCGTGATATTTTAGACAGTCTGCTGAAAGCCCTCACTCTGGCTATGAGCGTCCTTCCCGAAGAAATACCCGTGGCCTTCACCACATTCATGGCCCTGGGCGCCTGGCGCCTGATGAAGATGGGCATTGTGGTCAAGCAAATGAAGACCGTTGAGACGCTGGGCAGCGCAACAGTCATTTGCACCGACAAAACCGGGACCCTCACGGAGAACAAAATGCAGCTTTCCCGGATCTATAGTTTCAGTACAGATCAGGTGATCGAACCCAACGGAAAGCTCTCCGAAGACGGGAAAGCGCTGATCCGCACTGCCATGTGGGCCAGTGAGCCGATTCCCTTTGATCCGATGGAAATAGCGCTGCACGACAAGTACCGCGAATATTTTGATGTAGATGAGCGACCGGCTTTTAAAATGATCCACGAATATCCGATTGGGGGAAAGCCGCCCATGATGACACATATTTTCGAAAACGATGCCTCAAAGCGGATCATCGCGGCTAAAGGCGCGCCAGAAGCTATCGTGAAAATATCTACTTTATCAGAAAGTGAAAAGGACCGGGTGCACGAGGTTGTGCATGATCTGGCAACTGAAGGATACCGCGTACTGGGCGTGGGTAGTACGGAATATCCCGGCGAAAATTTTCCTGAAAAACAACAGGAGTTTAAGCTCAGCTTCGAGGGACTGGTGGCATTTCATGACCCCCCTAAGAAGAACATCAGTAAGGTACTGAACGATTTCTATGACGCGGGTATTCAGGTAAAAATAATCACGGGTGATAACGCAGGTACGACGAGGGCTATCGCCCGCCAGATCGGCTTCAGGGGCGCTGACAGGCATTTACAGGGCGAATCGCTGATGCTGATGGATGAACCAACCCTGGAAGAAAAAGTAGAGGATATTCAGATCTTCAGCAGGATGTTCCCTGAAGCAAAACTTCGGATCATCAATGCCCTTAAAGCACAAAATGAGATCGTGGCGATGACCGGTGACGGCGTCAACGATGGCCCCGCGCTGAAAGCCGCCCATATCGGTGTGGCCATGGGTAAAAAAGGTAGTGAAATAGCTAAATCAGCCGCTTCCATCGTTCTGGCCGACGATGATCTCTCTAAAATGGTTGATGCGGTCGCGATGGGCCGGAAAATCTATACCAACCTGAAAAAGGCCATTCAATATATTATTTCCATTCATATCCCGATCATCCTTACTGTATTTTTACCCCTGGCGCTGGGATGGATCTATCCGAATATTTTTACGCCGGTTCATGTGATCTTCCTGGAGCTGATCATGGGCCCGACCTGTTCTATTATCTATGAAAACGAACCGATGGAACCCAACTTAATGGTGCAGCCCCCACGGCCTCTTACCAGTACTTTTTTTAATTCGAAGGAACTGATCACCAGCATCATTCAGGGACTGATGATCACCGCCGGATCATTGCTGGTCTACCAGTTTGCCATCAGCAATGGTTGGAACGAAGATCTTACCCGGACAATGGTATTTACTACGTTGATTTCTTCGAACGTATTCCTGACCCTGGTCAATCGTTCGTTCTATTACTCGGTCATCAGGACGCTGTTTTATAAGAATTCCCTGGTGCCACTTATCATTGGGGTGACAATCGCCATTACCATCCTGTTGATTTATGTGGATCCGCTGACTGGATTCTTCAAATTTGAACACCTGAATTTCTATCAGTTGAGCGTCAGTGTACTGGCAGGTTTTGTGTTCGTGATCTGGTTTGAAATAGTCAAAGCTATTAAGAGGCTCAGATTCCCCTCAAAAGCTGAAAAATAGTGGACAGGTTTTAAGGGTTCAATTTTAACATCCTGAAAGATTCTATTCGTGTCCTGACGGATTCTTTAGTATCCTCGGGGATTCTTTTCGCATCCTGAAGGATTCAGGCCTATTTTTGCCGGATGCATTATGTTTCTGCAGAAGGTTTGAGTAAGAGTTATGGCATAAAACCCTTGTTTTCGGGTATCAGCTTCAATATTGAAGAAGGCGACAAGATTGCCGTGGTAGCGCGAAACGGTACGGGGAAATCAACCCTGCTGAAAATCCTGGCGGGCAGGGAGTTTCCCGATGAAGGCAAACTTTGGATTCATAAAGATGTTCATGTGGTTCTTTTCGATCAGGAGCCGGTATTGCTAGAAGACAAGCCGGTGGCTGAGAATATTTTTTATCATAATAACCCGGTGATTGAAGCCATCAAAACCTATGAATCGGCGCTCGAAAGCGGCGATCCCGAAATAATATCACCTGCACTGATCAGGATGGATGAACTGCAAGCCTGGGATTTTGATTCGAAGGTCAAACAGGTTTTGGGCCGGCTTCGCATTCATAACCTGCAGCAGCTTGCCGGCGAGCTTAGCGGCGGACAAAAAAAGCGTGTAGCGCTGGCCAGGGTATTGATCGATCTTGAGTTTCTGAATAAACAGGTTTTGCTGATCATGGATGAGCCCACCAACCACCTCGACTTAGAGATGGTGGAATGGCTGGAATATTTCCTGACCAGAAAAAGCCTGACGCTGGTGTTGGTGACCCACGACCGGTATTTTCTGGATAATGTCAGTGCCACGATCTGGGAGATCGAAGACGGTTCATTATACCTGCATGATGGTGACTATGAAAACTTCCTGACAAAAAAAGCGGCCAGGATCGAACAGACCGCCGCGGGTATTCATCGGGCTAAAAACCTGTACCGGCGCGAGCTGGAGTGGATGCGCAAACAACCGCGCGCCCGGACCACCAAATCTAAAAGCAGGGAAAACCAGTTTTAC
Source organism: Niabella sp. CPT15-335-S11 (assembly GCF_058792415.1). Taxonomy (NCBI): domain Bacteria; kingdom Pseudomonadati; phylum Bacteroidota; class Chitinophagia; order Chitinophagales; family Chitinophagaceae; genus Niabella; species Niabella sp. CPT15-335-S11. Next base: position 520,626 of record NZ_JBYTEI010000002.1, on the reverse strand, counting down.
GAAGTTGAGAAAAAAGCGGGACAAAAACTGTCTGATAATAACCTGCAGCTTCAGATGAAGATGAGCCGCCTGGGTGGGAAAGTGCTGGAGATGAAGAAGGTCAATAAGTCCTGGGGAGAGACTGTCATACTAAAAGGATTCGATTATACTTTCAAGAAAGGCGAACGAATCGGGATTATTGGCAAGAACGGCACGGGGAAGTCAACTTTTATCCATATCCTCCAGGGGATCCAGCAAGCGGATAGCGGCAAGGTCAACGTTGGGGATACGGTTATCTTCGGGCATTATTCGCAACAGGGTCTTGAGGTGAAAGAAGACATGCGGGTGATTGAATTCGTGAAGAATATTGCTGAAAATTTTCCGTTGGAAAAAGGAGGTAGCCTGAGCGCTTCGCAGTTTCTGCAACTGTTTTTGTTTGAGCCTGACCAGCAATATACCTATATCAGTAAACTGAGTGGTGGCGAAAAGCGTCGGTTGCACCTGTTGTCGATATTGTTCCGCAATCCGAATTTTTTGATCCTGGATGAGCCCACCAACGACCTGGATCTGCCGACCCTGCAGGTGCTGGAAAATTTCTTAAGTGAGTTTCCGGGTTGCCTGGTGATTGTTTCGCACGACCGTTTTTTCATGGACCGGATCGTAGATCATTTGTTTGTTTTTGAGGGTGGGGGCGTGGTCCGGGATTTTCCTGGAAACTATTCGCAGTACCGGCAGGAGTTTAAAGCAGAAGCTACGGAACCTGCAGAAGCTGCGACGGTACAGGTTGCGGAGAAAATAGTGCAAAAGCGGGATAAGCGGGTTTCCTTCAAAGACAAGCGGGAATTTGAATTGTTGGAGAAAGATCTTGCTACGCTGAACAGCGAAAAATCCGATTTGCTTGATAAGCTGAACCAAGCTGACATTCCTTTCGAAGACCTTGAAAAATGGTCGCACCGGGTGGCGGAACTGACCGGTTTAATTGATGAGAAGGAATTGAGATGGCTCGAACTAAGCGAACTGATGGATGGTGAATAAAGCCACCATCTGGTGATATTTTATTGGATGATCAAGAGTTATTTCCTTAAGGCTCCAATACTACCGTCGGTTCTTTCCAGTCGTCCTTTTGGATCTCATACACGAAATTAAGCTTAGGTGTTTCGCCGAAATAGGTGACTTCCTGTTCGCCGATCTTTTTAGCGCCGAGGCGACTAATGGCGATCTGGGAGCGGATATTATCGGCGCCGATATGAAAATGAACGCCGTTGACAAACTGAAACAGATAATCCAGCATGGTTGCCTTAACGGCCGGATTAAATCCCATACCCCAACTGGACCGGTCATAAAATGTATAACCAATGAGGATCCTGCTTTCCTGCCCGTCATAATCATAGATCCGGGTGCTGCCGATGACTTTTCCTGAAACTTTGTCCACAATCTTAAAGGCTCCCTGGCTCTGCATCGCGCCTTCGAAGAAGGTTTTGAAGACGTCTTTTTTCCATCGATCTTTATTGGGATGTTGTTCCCAGATTTTCGGATCAGAGGCTACCGCGAATAGTTCATCGAAATCCTCTTCCCGCAACGGGTAAAGGACTGCTTTTTCATTCTCAAGGACGGGTTGAATGCTGAATGGGTTCAAGTTTTTTTTCATCAACAGGTTTGTTTGTTTTTCATCAACTAAAATAAAAATGTGACTTCCAAAAGAGTTAAATCCATTTTTTATAATAGCGCATGATCAGCTCGTTATCTTTCTAAACGCCCGGCCAGATGTAGCGTATAATCAGTACCAGGCTCTATCACCCTTGTGATAAGGCAAACAGGGATCATATCGACCGGGAACCGCGGCATAGCGAAGCACTTTTGTAGCGCCGGGTTCTGATGAGAAAAACCCGAGTAGCGTCAGCTCCTTCATCATCCTGAAATAGTGCGCGGGTTGACCTTTCTGTTTATTTTTTTGATAAGATTTTTGTTCATTATCCAGTTGGGTCAGTAATTGCGTCCGTTGATCGGGTGTGATTTTCATGAATCCATGGCTGAACTGTTCATGGCTCAGCCGGTCGATCGTCGTCATGCCCTCTCGGAAAACCTTTTGATCACCTTCATTGTAACAATCCCGCACCATCACCTGGATAAATTCGCCGACCTTGGCGTCTTTCGCGCCTGGCGTGTCTGTCCGTGGAATAATGGTTTCTGCGATTTCGTCCAGCAAGCCGATTTCCTTTTCCGTGAAGAATGGCCCCGCAGGGTTTGCTCCGGATTTCGGTTTGCATCCCGTTTGGATAAATAATTCTGATCCCAGTATAGTGCCGCCCAGCAAAAGGGCTACGCGTTGTACGGCTTGTCTCCTGTTCATGCTGCTCAAAGATTTCTTTTTTTCAATTCGTTAACGGCAAATTCTGCGGCCCTGGCTGTCAGCGCCATGTAGGTCAGCGAAGGGTTTACGCAGGCTGCGCTTGTCATGCAGGAACCGTCCGTCACAAACACATTTTTGCAATCCCATACCTGGTTGTTGCCATTGAGCACGGAGGTTTTAGGATCACGGCCCATTCTCGCGGTGCCCATCTCGTGGATTCCCTGCCCGAACCCATAACCATTGTCATAGGTTTCGATATTCTTCAGGCCAGCCTTTTCGAGCATTTCAGCGGCATCGGCCACCATATCCTTCCGCATGGCGATTTCATTCTCTTTGATTTCCGCGTCAATATTCAATACAGGCAGACCCCATTTATCTTTTGTTTTACTGTCCAGCGTCACTTTGTTTTCATGGTAGGGGAGGGTCTCGCCAAAGCCCCCGATACCCATCGTCCAGGGTCCGGGATCGATCAGCGCATCTTTCATCTCTTTACCGATAGAAAGCTCCGCCACCGCCCGCTGCCATCCCTGTCTACTGGCGCTTCCCTGGTATCCAAAGCCACGGAGGTAGGGTCGCTTGTCGCCCAGAATATTCCTGAATCTGGGGATATAAATGCCATTGGGTTTGGCCCCGAAATAGTATTTATCCTCGAAACCTTCGGCATGTCCTTTTGCCCCGCACTTGAGGTGGTGGTCCATCAGGTTATGGCCGAGTTCGCCGGAGCTGCTGCCCAATCCGCCCGCCCAGATATTCGTAGCCGAATTCATCAGCACCCAGGTTGAGTTCAGCGTGGATGCGCAAAGGAAGATCACCTTGGCGAAATATTGGTAAGTCTGATTGGTTTCTGCATCAAGCACTTCAACGCCTTTTGCCTTTTTCGTTCCCGGATCGTAGAGAATTTGGGTCACGATAGAAAATGGCCTTAATGTCAGGTTACCGGTAGCCACCGCCGCGGGCAGGGTGGATGATTGTGTGCTGAAGTATGCGCCAAACGGGCATCCCAGCCAGCATTTGTTGCGGTACTGGCATTTAATCCGGCCGGGGAGGGGCTCGGTGATATTGGCGGTACGACCGGTGGTCATGATCCTTTTTCCGCCATAAGCCTTCCGTATTCGGTCTGCCACATCCTTTTCCACGCAATTCATTTCCATGGGTGGCATATACTCGCCATCGGGGAAACCGGGAAAATTTTCTTTGGTGCCGTTAATGCCCGCAAATTTTTCAACGTAGCCGTACCAGTGGTCTATATCTCTGTAACGAATGGGCCAATCGACCCCAATGCCTTCTTTCAGGTTTGCTTCAAAATCAAAATCGCTATGCCGGTAGGAATGCCTTCCCCAGGTCAATGATCTGCCGCCTACCTGGTAACCGCGGTACCAGTCAAACCTTTTTGTCTCCACATAGGGACATTCTTTTTCATTTACCCAAAAATCCAGGTTGGTTTCATTGAGGGTGTAATCCCGTTTAAGCACGGGATAGTCTTTGCGCATTTGTTCAGTGGCCCTTCCCCGGTGCGGGAAGTCCCAGGGGTTTTTGTTGGCGTTTACATAGTCTTTGATATGCTCAATATTCCGGCCGCGCTCCAGCATGATCGTCTTCAAACCTTTCTCTGTCAATTCTTTTGCCGCCCAGCCGCCTGTGATTCCGCTTCCAATTACAATCGCGTCAAAATTATTATTTGCCATTTTTTGTCAAAACTTCATGATTTATATGCATTACCCGGGCGTTACCCCGTCAATAGTCAGGATCCGTTACTAATTTCTTTTAGGATTTAACGCGATGCGATTCGGGCAAAATTCAGGTTGAAATTTTTAATCGCTTCGGGTTGAAAATTTAAATTTATACCGGATATAACGGGTAAAGATAAAGTTTCTTTGGATATCTATCGGAACATCGGGGTTTCCTCAAATCTTAGATTGGCAGTTTTCGAGTCAGTTTAGCTGAAGAATTGCGCAACTGCCTGAGGAATACAAACAAATTTTCACAATTTCATAACTTTCGTCTCAACAGCTTGGGTTTTGCACTTTTGGTTAGCTATTACATATTTGGAGACAAATCGTGAGGGGCCTTTTAGGGGTGAGGCAGATTTGTGGCGCGGGAATTTGTGAGCAAACACAGCTATTTTTTAAAAATTGTATCTTTGTAGATTGAATAATGGCTCAACCGGGCACACATATTGAAAAACGCGAGGAGCTGGATACAATGACAGCAACGGCTTCTTCCTGTCAACTGATCGTCTGGAATGATGAGGTGAACACCTTCGAGTGGGTGATAGAAACCCTGATGGATATTTGCGGACACAGCTTTGAGCAGGCCGAACAATGTTCACTGTTCATCCATTTCCAGGGAAAATACGCCGTGAAGGAAGGGACCTATGAAGACTTGAGACCCATGTGCGATGCGATACTCGATCGCGGTATTCAGGCTACTGTAGAGGAAGTAGTGTCTTAGCCTGTTATAAATTAAGTTAATTCAGGGAGCTTATGTCTGTCTTTGCGCTGGATGATTCACTTTATTTTCCGCCTGTTAATCTCGCAGATCCTGACGGACTGATAGCTCTCGGGGGAGATTTGTCACCCGAACGGTTGTTGATGGCCTATCGCTCCGGAATATTCCCCTGGTTTGACACGCCGCCGGTGCTGTGGTGGAGTCCTGATCCCCGTTTTGTGCTTTTCCCCGCGGAGTTCAGACGAAGTAAAAGCCTGAAATCAGCGCTTCGCAAAAATACTTTTGAGTTTACAGTCAATAAAGTCTTTGAGCAGGTAATTGGATATTGCCAGAAGGTGCTTCGGCCGGGTCAGGCTGGCACCTGGATTACGGACAATATGAAATCAGCCTACCAGGAACTTCACCGGCTTGGATTTGCACACAGTGCGGAGGTTTGGAAGCAAGGGAGACTTGTAGGCGGACTTTATGGTGTGAGGATTGGGAAAGTATTTTTTGGGGAGAGCATGTTCAGCCTGGAAAGCCAGGCTTCCCGGATTGCGATGGCCTGCTACATGGCTGTGTTGCAAAATGAAGGAGTCCAGCTGATCGATTGTCAGGTCTATTCAGAATACCTGGAGAGTATGGGGGCGAGGATGATTCCGCGGGAAAGTTTTCTCAGGTTTTTAGAACAAGATTCGTCTAAAGACAATGTAATGGTCAGATAGGGTTACTGAAGTTTTTCCGTAGCGGACCCCCTGCTTTCCTTGTCCATTTTTTCGATGTCCGGCAGCTTATTTCCTGAGATCATGTTGGGATAATCCCAGAAAGCTGCTACTGCTACGATCTTCCAATTGTTATCAACGCTCTCCATCAATCTGAGTTCCTTGCTGTGGTAGAACATGGTTCCCTCCCGGGTGCTGTTGAACTGATCCCAGGTAAGGTAGGCCACGTTGGTTCCATAAAATTTAAATTTAATATTTTTCCTTTCTACCACAGGGTGGCTGGATTGAGGTTCGGGGTTGTCATGAATATATCGGCCGACGGTATTATCGATACCATCCCAACCTACGCTGGCATCGAAGGTGCCGTCCTTGTTGCTCCAGGCCTGGAAGTCGTAATCCTTCTGTGCAAAGGTTGATCGCCAGGTGTAATAGTCCCTGGAAAAGAAGGAACGGGTTTCTCTCTCAATCGTTGCCATAATGGAGTCCTTTGCTTTCTGAAGTTCTTTGCCCGAAAGTTCCTTATGATGATCTGACCTGCAGGACAGCAGGAACACAGGCACGGCAAGAATGATGGTCAGGAAACAGAGTAGTCTTAAAGGAAGGATTGAAACCAAAAACCAGGAAGATCCATTTTTGTCTCTTCCCTGCTGGGGTGAGTAACATAACCGTTTCATAATGTCGAGTTTTTATTAATTATCTAAACTTCACATTTTCACCGGTCCGGATTCTTATGTAAGCAAGTCAGTAAAGCAATTTCATTAACTGACCTAAAGATAAACCAATATTTATTCAAATCAAAAAAGCAACTTAATATTTTTTGCGAAATGATTGTATTTCAATCATGAATTCGTATTTATGTCATATTCTGCGTCTTGCGGAAGATCAACTAATATCTGAAATATGACTTTTATAGTCTGGTGTCTAAAATATTATCCGGTTGCAACAATCTGGATTTGAGCCGGTGTTTCAGGGTTCGCGCATTCCTGATGCTAGTACTATTGCTTTCCTTCCTGCCCAGGTTCAGGATCCGGCTCATGAAGGCATGGCTGGATACCCCCCATTTGAGCAGGAAGGTTTTTCTGCCGTTATTTTTCCTGATCCTGCTGGTCGTCTTGCTCATGAAATGGTACACCCGGGAAGCGGCAATTCCCTTAAATCTCCTGATCCCGAAATGCCATAACTTGATCATAAAGTCGGGATCGCTCCACATGCCCGGTGTGAATTCGATGCTCAGTCCGCCAATCGCGGCCCAGGTGTATCTGTGCAGTACAAGCGGATACCAACTGGAACCTTTCCAGTCTTCAAACGGAATTTTATCGAATTGGGCAAGCAGGTCATCCTCCCTGAATGTATGTTCATCGGATCCAAAATCATAGGGTGCAATGACACATTTGTTGCCGGTTTCAAATCTTTCAATGATTGTGCCCGACAGGCAAAACTGGTTGTCTGGCTGCCGCTGAATTTCGTCCAACAGGTGCCCGTCCCATCCGGGACAGAAATAATTATCGTCGTCAGACAGCACAACATAATCGCTGATTGCCAGGGCAGAGGGGATATTAAATCCATAACAGACGCCGACATTCTTTTCTGAAATAGTATGCGAAATGCCTTTTTCGGCCAGCCAGGCTGCTGTGCCGTCCTGTCCCTCGTTAACGTGCACAATGATCTGATGAGGGTAGTCGGAGTTTTTAAGAAGGCTTTCGATGGTTATTTTTAAAATGGACAAATTATTCCAGCTTGGAATCAGAATTGAGAATTTAATATTATCTTTATTTTTGATTGGGTAAGAATGGTATTGAATTGGGCTCATACTGTTTTTGCTCCAAATATAAAAGCTTTTCATATTTCTGGGTGCCACTTCTACTTGTAACGCGAAGTTGGGGTCAATGAGGTAGGAAAGCATAACTAAACTAAAACCGAAAAACTTTTATGCAACCATTAGCTTTCAACAAGCCGATGGATGAATTGCCACTCATGCAAACCAATGAGGGTATTGTTTTGTTTCATCCGCACATCGGCAAGAACGCAAAAAAATATGTAGCCGAAACCTTAGACTCCCGCTGGATTGGCCAGGGTCCCCGGGTAAACGAATTCGAAAAAAAATTCAGCCACCGGTTTGGCCCTACCTGCAGGGCGCTGGCGGTTGGATCGGGTACAGACGCCTTACACCTGGCATATATTTTAAGTGGATTAGAACCGGGTGACGAAGTGATCGCGCCAGTGTTTACCTGTACGGCGACCAATATTCCTTTTCTTTACATGGGTGTGAAGATCGTCTTCGCCGATGTGGAGGCCGATACACTGAATATAGATGTCGATCATGTCCGGCGGTTGATCACCCCAAAAACGAAGGCGATCGTCTGCGTGCACTACGGCGGGCTACCCTGTAACCTGGATGAACTGCACGCCCTTGCCCGGGAATATGATCTGAAGGTTATAGAGGATGCCGCTCATGCCCTGGGTGCCCAATATAAGGGCAATTTCATAGGTGATATCAGTGATTTTACGATGTTTTCGTTCCAGGCTATTAAACATATTACCACGGGAGATGGTGGTATGCTGATGATCAAAGACCATTCGTTAGCGCCGAAAGGCGACCGGATCAGGTGGTTTGGCATTGACCGTACAGCAAAACAAAACGGTCACTGGGAAAACGATATTACTGAGATCGGTTATAAATATCAGATGACTGATATTGCAGCTTCGATGGGTCTGGCAGCATTGGAGGATTTTAATGAGACCTTTTCTCTACGACGCAGGCTGTTCGCAAGATATAATACACTCCTAAAGAATAACGGCGATATCCAGGTCATCGGAGCAGATGAAACCGAAAAAGTGCACGCCGCCTGGATGATGACCATCTTGGCTGATCGCAGGTCCGATCTGCAGCGTTATTTGAGGGAACATGGTATAGAGAGCTCACAGGTACATTACCGGAACGACCGCTATACCATATTTGGCGGCCGCCAGTACGACCAGTTTCCGAATATGGATGCCCTGGAAGACAAATACCTGGTGCTGCCTTTGCACACAAAGATGCGGGTAGAGCACGTGGATTTCATTTGTGACGTTTTGAGCAGGGGTTGGTAGATAGCCCGCTCCTTCAAACGTAGAAGGCGTCCGCCCGCGGACGCTTTTTTTGGACGATCATTTTCAGCGGTTTAGCAGGGGTGTTCATTTATTAAATTTGGAAACCGGGCGTTGAGACCTCAAATTCGATATTTTTGGGATCGAAACGATCATTTCCGATGATGAAGAAACGCTGGCTATTTATCTTGATTGCTTACATGCTTGCCGGTTGCGCAACCCAAAAAGGGTACCATGTCGTGCACCGGCAGATCACGAAGGAGTTTGACATGCCCGGCACCGTGCTGGGGCTTGCTTTCAAAGATCTGCAAAATGGAAAGACCATCCTGATAAATTCCAAAAAAGGCTTTCATGCCGCCAGTACATTTAAAGCACCGGTTTTAATGGAAATCTTCCGGCAACAGGAAGCCGGCAAACTTTCACCGGAGGATTCAATATCCGTGACAAACAGCTTCCACAGCATCGTGGACGGCAGCAGCTACACCCTTGATGCGGCGAGTGACGGAGAGCAGGAGCTTTATAAAAAAGTTGGGAAACATGAAACGGTTCACAACCTGGCTGTGGCGATGATTACCAGGAGCAGCAACCTGGCCACAAACCTCCTGCTGCAAAAAATCGGCGCGGAAAATGTCATGAATTCCCTGCAGGATGCGGGAATCCCTGGTATCGATGTGCTCCGGGGTGTGGAAGATATTAAAGCCTATGAAAAGGGGCTAAGTAATACCGTTACAGCCCGTGGGTTGATGTTGTTCTACAGTAAAATGGCATCAGGCGAACTGGTCAGCAAACGTGCCAGTGAAGAAATGATCAGCATCCTGCAGGGCCAGCAGTTCAACGAGATCATACCGGCGCTCCTGCCGCAAACGGTGCGTGTTGCCCATAAGACCGGTTCTATATCAGGGCACGAGCACGATTCGGGGATCGTTTTCCTGCCTGATGGCAGAAGATATGTATTGGTGCTTTTGTCACGGTTCGAAAACGAGAAGCCGGAAGAAATAACCCGTAAACTGGCCCGGATCTCCAGGATCATCTACGATCATCTGATGAAGGAGTAATTCTTTTTGGAAACGTCTGATTTGTAAAAATTTATTAATACCTGGATGCCTGTTCACTATGAGGGGTTTATTCCTATTTTTGCGGGCATCAAACTAATGTTACTATAACATGAATTTCAGAAAAGTAAATAATCTGACAGGATGGGCCGTTTTTGTCATATCCCTGTTGACTTACGCACTTACCCGTGAGGCGCGCGGTTCTTTTTGGGATTGCGGAGAATTTGTAGCCTGTGCCTACAAACTCGGTATGCCCCACCCGCCCGGAGCGCCTGTGTTTACCATGGTTGGACGGCTTTTTATTATCCTGTTTGGCGATAATCCCATGACGGCGGCCAACGCTGTGAATTTCATGAGTGCGTCTGCAAGCGCAGGCACCATTTTGTTTCTTTTCTGGAGTATCACACACTTTGCCAGAAAAATGTTTGTAAGCGCCGGAGAAGCTTTGTCATCTCAGCAGATCTTCACAGTGATGACTGCGGGTGTGATCGGAGCCCTGGCTTATACCTTCACCGATTCATTCTGGTACAGCGCAGTGGAAGGCGAGGTATATGCCCTGTCTTCTTTCTTTACGGCTCTTTTGTTCTGGGCGGCCCTGCGATGGGAACATGCTGATGAGAAGGCTGGCTCAGATGAAGCAGCGAGGGCAAAGGCCGACCGCTGGTTTGTGTTTATATTTTTCATGATGGGATTAGTTATCGGCGTTCACCTACTGGGTATCCTCACCATACCACCCATTGTAATGATTTATTACTATCGTCGCTATCAACCTACGCTCAAAGGCAGTATTATCGCATTTCTGATCGGTTGTCTCATTACGGGCCTTGTGCAGGTGGCGGTGATCCAATACAGCATGAAAGCTGCCGGGCTTTTCGATGTGTTGTTCGTAAACAATTTCGGGCTGCCGTTTTTCTCCGGGTTTGCGTTCTATTTTATATTGATTGGCCTGCTGATCGTATGGGCATTGAATTTCAGGGAAAACATATCAAGAAAAGTACTGATCACCTGGTCAGCCTTGTTTTTTGCGCTGGCATTTCTGCCCTTCGCCTATTCGGGTTCGATGGCCGGTTTTAAGATCGTCCTGCTCCTGGCTGTGGGTGCATTCCTGGGTTATCTGATCAAACCTACCGCATTGAAGATCCTGAAACTTGCCCTCTGGTGTTTTGCCTTTATCATGCTGGGTTATTTTATGTACTTCACGTCAATCATCAGGAGCACAGCAAACCCGGCTATCGACATGAATAACGTGGATAATCCGATTAACCTGGTTTACTATCTCAGCCGCGAACAATACGGCAGCGCTCCGCTCATCTACGGCCCTCATTTTGCAGCAGAGGTAGATTATGGAGAAAATGGCGATCCCTATTCATATGGTGAAATGCAATATGTGAAAGGAGAGAAGAAATACATTCCTACCGGAAGGAGCCGCGAGGTAAATTATCAAAGTGCGGATAAGCAGCTCTTTCCACGGATCTGGGACTCCAGTAACGACCAGTACCATGCCCAGTTTTATGCCGATTGGCTAAATCTGGAGGTGAGCCGGGATCCGAACACGGGTCAGACGAAATATGCGGCACCCTCGTATGTGGATAACGTGAAATGGTTCTTGTCGTACCAGCTCAGCTTCATGTACATGCGTTACTTTATGTGGAATTTCGCCGGGAAACAGAACGATATTCAGGGCTTTGGGAATAAACGAGACGGAAACTGGATATCAGGAATACCCGTCATTGACAACACGTTACTTGGCGATCAGTCTAAAATGCCTGAGAGCATCCGGCATAACCAGGCAAATAACAAATTGTATCTGCTGCCGTTGCTACTTGGAATTATCGGATTGGTTTATCAGTTTATACGAAACAGAAAAGATTGGATTGTCATCTTCCTGCTTTTTTTCTTTACTGGCATTGCCATTGTGCTGTATTTAAATCAGCCCGGCAACCAGCCGAGAGAACGGGATTATGCCTACGCGGGGTCTTTCTACGCCTGGGCTTTCTGGATAGGATTGTCCGTCGTCGCGTTTGTGCGAATGGCCAGGGATCTTGCCGATAAGGAAACGTTCAAGAAAATGCTAATATATGGCGGTTCACTCACTTTCGTGATGATTGCGGCGAGCACGCTTTGGGGCTCAGCATTTCCAAATATCCTGGCTAGTCTGTTTGGCACCGCGCTCTTTCTTGTAGTACTGTACCTATTTGTTTATATCATCAGAGGGTTATCCAATAAGGGTACGAATTTCCGAGTCGTCAATATCGTCACCGCACTGCTGTGCCTCGTCACCCCGGTACTGATGGCTCAGCAGGAATGGAACGATCATGACCGCAGTAAGAAGACCCTGGCGCCTGCGCTGGCTAAAGATTACCTGGAAAGCTGCGCGCCAAATGCGATCCTGTTCACCTTCGGCGACAACGATACTTATCCGCTTTGGTATGCGCAGGAAGTGGAAGGCGTTCGTACGGATATCCGGATCATCAATACCAGCCTGCTGGGAATCGATTGGTACATCAACCAGTTACGTTACAAAATAAACAATGCTGATAGTGTCAATGTGATCTGGACGCCCGAACAGATAGAAGGTCACAACCGAGAAGTCGTGTATGTTAGGCCACCCGAGCCGGGGCAGCAGGTCGACGCCAATGCTTATTATCCGCTTTATACCGTGATGAAAGAGGTATTGGGTCAGAAGGTAGCCGATCCAGAAAGCGGCAGGGATGTGGGACCGACGAGATTGCCCATCAGGAAATTTTCCGTTGCCGTTGATGCAGAACTGGCCAGGAAAAATGGTACGGTAAACGCGACTGACAGCGTGTTGAGTCACATGTTGTTTGAAATACCGGCGGAGAGAGGAGTTCTGACCCGCAGTGATCTGATGATCCTGAATATCATCTCAACCAACCAGTGGCACAGGCCTATTTATTTTACCGCGCCTTATGGAGAGCTTGGATTTGGCCAGTATCTGAGAAAAGATGGTTTGAGTTTCCGGCTGGTACCGATCATTACCAAGCCGCTGCAGCAAAACTGGATTACGGACCAGGCAATGCGGGAAGTAGGGGCCGGAGGAACACAATTGAGGGATAACAACCTGGATGCTATGTATAAGAACCTGATGTCGAAATATGAGTTTGGAGGAGCAAACCTGAACAGTGTTTATTTCGATGAAGAGAACCGGCGGCATTTGTTGAATATCCGCGGCATTTTTGCTGAAGCAGCAGGGAACCTGGCGGACGCGGGGAAGAAAGACGAGGCGGCGAAACTGTTGCAGAAAGCCGAACAGGGGATTTCTACCAAAAATCTACCTTACGCAATGGTGAGTCGCTATAGTCAGCACAATCAAAATGCGTTAGTCTATGCAGAAGCGTTTTATAAGGCAGGCAAGCTGGCTGAGGCCAGGAAAATTTCGGCTGCCATTCGCAAGGACGTAACTGAACAAAAGAACTATTACGAATACCTCAGGGTCGAAAAACCGGAATACTATCATGGGCTCGGTGGTGTCGAAGCGCAGTTTAATGAGTTGATGGGACATGTTTTGGAAAAGATCGAAGAACATTATGATCCGCTCAGAAAGAACCCGGGAACGCCCGCACTGGAACTGGAACAAGCCGGTAAGGCAGCAGATAGTTCGAAGCAACACGCTAATCCAAAATAAATTAGCAGAAAATTATCAATTTCATTTTTTCAGCCCCCCCTCGGTTTTGCGGGGGCTTTTTTTTAACCTTTCGACGGCTAAACTGGTAAGAAAAAAGCTGGAGTAGCTTGGAACCATGGCTATTCTGGGCATGGGGCTTCCATGATCGAAATTCCAGCGTTCCGGCTGAACCTTTAGTAATCCTTATTTGTTAACTTGCTGTTATGCGCGGATTCCATTTTTCAAGATATGAAGCAAACGGCCAGGGTAAAAGCGCCTTTGAGACCCTACTGGACTTGTTTCTGCAACTGCTAACTTATACGAGTGGCGATGCAGGAGAAGCACTTCGATGGCTCAATGAGCTGGATAAGGAGTACAAGCTCACTGGTGAAGACTACGGTATGGGCGACTTTCTGGAAGAATTGAAGGGAAAAGGATATCTAACGGAAAATAACCAGACTGGTGAAATTAAAATAACCGGGAAGACAGAACGCGGCATCAGGAAAAAAAGCCTTGAAGAAATTTTCGGCAAACTGAAAAAGACAAAACGGGGCGATCACGCAACTTTTAAAGCCGGGCAGGGTGATGAAACGAACCCGGAAACCAGGCCATTCCGGTTTGGCGACATGCTGGAACAGATCGATTTTACGGAGTCGATCCGGAATGCCCAGATCAGCCATGGTATAGAAAGTTTTCAGATGCGTGAAGATGATCTGAGTATCCGCGAAACTGATTTTAAATCGCAGACCTCCACGGTGCTCATGATCGATATTTCTCACTCCATGATACTTTATGGGGAAGATCGGATCACGCCTGCCAAGAAAGTGGCAATGGCCCTGAGCGAGCTGATCACGACCAGGTATCCCAAGGATACGCTCGATATTGTTGTTTTTGGCAACGATGCATGGGTCGTTGAAATTAAGGATATACCCTACCTTCAGGTAGGCCCTTATCATACTAATACTGTTGCGGGACTGGAGCTCGCGATGGAGATTCTGCGGAGAAGAAAAAATGCGAATAAGCAGATTTTCATGATTACCGATGGAAAACCGACCTGCCTGAAGATCGGGAAAAGGTATTATAAGAATTCTTTCGGGTTGGATCGAAAGGTTGTGAACAGGTGTCTGAGCCTCGCGGCCAGTTGCAAAAAATTGAAAATTCCGATCACCACCTTTATGATCGCCACGGATCCCTACCTGCAGCGTTTTGTGCAGGAGTTTACCGAAATGAACCAGGGTAAAGCATATTTCGCGTCTTTGGATAATCTGGGGACCTTTATTTTCAAAGATTTTGAAAGCGGGAAAAACAAACAGGTCTACTGAATCTGAAAGAAAATCTCACCACAAAGCGAATTTTACCGATTCATGATGCGGATAGCCGGGAAAAGGGTGAGGACGGTCGGAAATTATTTTGTTTACAAGCTCAAACAGTGACGGTGATTCCAAACCGGTTATTCGTTAGGATCCGGTGAAGCCGGGTAGTGAAGATGAGAAACACTGAAAGGGAAATACGATATCGTAACATTAAAACCTAAAATAGTCCTGAACAAATGCTTCAAAAGATATTAACATTAGGCGAATTAAAAGCCACCGGGTACAAGAGTCGATCGGTTAAAGAAGAGATCCGCGAAAATCTGATCAGGAAACTCAGGGCAGGAGAAAACACATTCCCGGGAATTGTGGGTTATGAGGATTCTGTGATACCCGAAACGGAACGCGCTCTGCTCAGCAAACACAATATACTTTTCCTTGGTCTGAGAGGCCAGGCCAAAACCAGGCTGGCCAGGCTGATGGTGAACCTCCTGGATGAATACATTCCCGTTGTCAGTGGCAGTGAGATCAATGACGATCCGCTGAATCCCGTGTCAAGATATTCCTTAGACCTGATTGTCGAACATGGAGATCAGACGCCGGTTGAATGGTTACACAGAAGCAAGCGTTACGGTGAAAAACTTGCCACACCGGATGTTAGTGTGGCAGATCTGATCGGAGATATTGACCCCATCAAAGCGGCGAACCTGAAGCTGAGTTTTGCCGATGAACGCGTATTGCATTACGGTATCATCCCCCGAAGCAATCGCAGCATATTTGTGATCAATGAACTGCCCGATCTGCAGGCCAGGATTCAGGTGTCGCTGTTCAATATTCTCGAAGAAGGCGATGTGCAGATCCGGGGATTCAAGCTCAGACTGCCCTTAGATATCATGTTCGTATTTACTGCGAACCCCGAAGATTATACGAACCGGGGATCGATCGTTACTCCACTGAAAGACCGGATAGAGAGCCAGATCCTGACCCACTACCCCAGATCCATCGAAAATGCGCTCGAGATCACGGAACAGGAGGCCGAAATACACGATGATCAGGTTAAGAAGATCATGATCAGCGACCTCGTTAAGAGATTGATTGAACAGGTGGCTTTCGAAGCCCGGAGCAGCGAGCTGGTTGATAGGAAAAGCGGTGTCAGCGCCAGGCTGACCATTTCGGCATTTGAGAATGCGGTATCTGCTGCCGAACGAAGGGCGCTGCTAAACCAGGAAAACACGACGCAGGTCTGGATTGCTGATCTCATGGGGATCATACCTTCTATTACCGGTAAAGTGGAACTGGTTTACGAAGGTGAGCAGGAAGGTCCCTACCAGGTGGCTATGAATCTATTGGAAAAAGCGATGCGCACGCAGTTTGCCCGCTATTTTCCCAATCCCGAACAGTTGAAAAAAAGAAGAAATACCGGCAAGCCATCAATGGAGGCCAGGGAAGATGAAAACCCTTACCGGGCGATTGTCTCCTGGTTTGACCAGGGTAACCAGCTCAATATTCCCATTCAGACCAAAGACAAGGACAAGATCAAAATGCTTCACTCCGTGCGCGGACTTCACGAACTGGTGAAAAAATATTTTGCCGGCGCGAATGAAATGCAAACCGGACTGCTGATGGAGTTTGTATTGCATGGACTGGCCGCTTACTCCATGCTGAGTAAGAAATTTATGGAAACCCGGATCGAATTTAAAGACCTGTTTGGCAGTATGCTGGGCGCTGGTGCAAATCCCGATGAAACGTTGGAAACGGGTTATGATGAGGTCTAGTTTTTCGTCGTTGGGCTTTCCAGCCCTGAAGAAGCGGCACCGAGCGAATTAATGAGGCCAGCAAAGGCGATATTTGTTTGAATTACGTACAACCGTTTGTATAATATTGCATAATTTTTAAAAGTCTTGCTAAAAGCTTGAGCAATCACCAACAGATTAGCAGAATTCTTGTTATTTTTACACGCTCTGGTCGTCTTTACCCGGATGGTTAAAGGTTTACCAGGGGTAAAGTCATTTCGTTTTAAATTTAATCGTAGACATGAGTAACGCTACTACACTGTTTGATAAGGTCTGGGATGCACATGTAGTGCGGCAGATACCTGAGGGTCCGGATGTGCTTTTCATCGACCGGCATTTTATACATGAAGTAACCAGTCCTGTTGCTTTTTTGGGTTTGGAAAAAAGAGGGATCCCCGTTTTGTATCCACATCGCACTTTCGCCACGGCCGATCATAATACACCAACGATCAACCAGCATTTACCGGTACAGGACCCGCTTTCCGCCAACCAATTGGAGGCGCTTTCCAGTAATGCAAGAAAATGGGGTATTTCATTATGGGCGCTCGGTAGTCCTAAAAACGGTATCGTGCACGTGGTAGGTCCGGAAAACGGGATTACCCAGCCGGGAATGACCATTGTCTGTGGTGATTCCCATACAAGTACGCACGGAGCTTTTGGTTGCATAGCATTTGGCATCGGCACTTCGGAAGTGGAAATGGTACTTTCTTCACAATGTATCATGCAGCCCAAACCCAAGAAAATGCGGATCACGATCAATGGTCGTTTGGGGAAAGGCGTATTACCTAAAGATGTGGCCCTCTACATGATCTCGCGGATCTCTGCCAGCGGGGCCACCGGTTATTTTGTTGAGTACGCGGGCCAGGTGTTCGAAGATATGAGCATGGAAGGGCGCATGACCGTCTGCAATATGAGTATAGAAATGGGTGCGCGCGGTGGAATGATTGCGCCTGATCAAACGACGTATGATTATATTAACGGGCGCGAAAAAGCGCCAAAAGGGGAGGACTGGAATAAGGCTGTTGCCTATTGGAGTACTTTAAAAACCGATGCAGACGCAGTTTTCGACAGGGAACTGGTTTATGATGCAGCCGATATAGAGCCGCAGATCACTTATGGTACCAATCCTGGTCTCGGCACCGGTATTACAAAAAATATTCCGGTTGCAGGTGAGGTGATCGACGGTGAAGCTTCGTATAAAAAATCGCTGGCATATATGAATTTTGAGGAAGGCGAAACCATATTGGGTAAGAAGATCGATTATGTGTTTCTGGGTAGTTGCACGAACGGACGTATCGAAGATTTCAGGGCCTTCGCCAGTATCGTGAAAGGGAGAAAGAAAGCCGATAACATCACAGCCTGGCTGGTACCAGGATCGCATATTGTGGAAGAACAGATTAAATCAGAAGGGATCCTGGACATTCTGACCGAGGCCGGATTTCAATTGCGTCAGCCTGGCTGCAGCGCCTGCCTGGCCATGAACGACGATAAGATCCCTGCCGGAAAGTATGCAGTTAGTACCAGCAACCGAAACTTTGAAGGGCGCCAGGGACCCGGTGCGCGTACGCTGCTTGCAAGCCCTTACGTAGCCGCGGCAGTGGCTGTTACTGGTGTGGTAACGGATCCAAGAGAATTGATAGATTAATTAACTGTGCGAAGACGGCTAATATCTAATTATTAATATCCCTGCCTGCCGATAGGCAGGTAATATCTAATATCTATTAAATGGCATACGATAAATTTACAATACTTACATCCACTGCAGTTCCCCTGCCGATTGAAAACGTGGATACCGATCAGATTATCCCCGCCCGCTTTCTGAAAGCCACCCAACGCAAGGGGTTTGGCGATAACCTTTTCCGTGACTGGCGTTATGATGGCGATGATACACCCAGGCGCGACTTTGTACTGAATAATCCTGTTTATTCCGGTAAGATCCTGGTCGGGGGAAAAAACTTTGGGAGCGGGAGCAGCCGTGAACACGCGGCCTGGGCTATTTATGATTATGGTTTCCGTTGTGTGGTGAGCAGTTTCTTTGCCGATATCTTTAAAGGTAACGCGCTTAACGTCGGTATTCTTCCGGTTACAGTCAGTCCTGAGTTTCTGGATAAAATATTTAAAGCAATTGAATCAGAACCGGCGACACAACTCGAAGTAAACCTGCCCGAACAAACCATATCGATCCTATCAACCGGGGAAAAAGAGCGTTTTGACATCAATGCATACAAGAAGCACAATATGATGAACGGGTTTGATGACATTGATTACCTCCAGAACATAAAAGGTGAGATCACCACTTTCGCTGATAATAGTTTTTACTAGTCCGCTTAAGCGACCAGTACACATATTTATTAAGACTTAATGAGCACAGCTACAAAAAAAATTTCCACTTTGGCTGCAAACAAGCCGGCAGCCACTTCCGGGGCCCGCTATCTGGAGATTATGGATACCACGTTACGGGACGGCGAACAGACTAGCGGAGTTTCCTTTACTGCGCAGGAAAAACTCACCATCGCCCAATTACTACTTACGGAAGTCAAAGTGGACCGAATTGAAATCGCTTCGGCAAGGGTAAGTGAGGGCGAATTCCGGGCCGTGAAAAAAATTACTGAATGGGCGCGGGAGAATGACTTCATCGACCGGATCGAGGTTTTGACGTTTGTGGACGGTGATACATCCATCAAATGGATGGAGAATAGCGGTGCCAGGGTTATGAACCTGCTTACTAAAGGTTCTATGAACCACCTTACCCATCAGCTAAAAAAGAAGCCGGAGGAACATTTCAAAGACGTGGCTGAAGTCATCAGGCTGGCGCAATCGAGAGCCATGGATTGCAATATTTATCTCGAAGACTGGAGTAATGGTATGCGTCATTCCAGAGATTATGTATTTCAATACCTCGATTTTCTGTCGGAGCAACCGATTAAAAGGGTACTGCTGCCCGACACATTGGGTATATTGATCCCGGAAGAAACTTCTAGGTACCTTACTGAGATCGTACAACGTTATCCCGACCTGCACATTGATTTCCACGGTCATAATGATTATGGTCTTAGTGTGGCCAATGCCATGGAGGCTGTGAAGGCCGGTGTTAAAGGACTTCACCTGACCATCAACGGTATGGGTGAACGGGCCGGGAACACACCGCTGGAAAGTACGGTGGCCGTGTTGAACGATTATCAGTGCAGCGCCAGGACATCCGTGAACGAAAAAGCGTTGTATAAAGTGAGCAGGTTGGTGGAAGCGTTTTCCGGATTCAGGATTTCACCCAACACGCCTGTGGTTGGTGAAAACGTGTTTACGCAAACGGCAGGAATTCACGCCGATGGGGATAAGAAAAAGAATCTGTATTATAACGATCTGATGCCCGAGCGCTTTGGGCGTAAGAGAAAATACGCGCTGGGAAAGACTTCTGGCAAGGCCAACATTGAAAATAACCTGCGGCAACTCGGCATCCAGCTTTCTGATGAGGATCTCAGGAAAGTCACCGCGCGAATCATTGAGCTTGGAGATCTGAAGGAGATGGTTACACAGGATGACCTGCCCTATATTATATCAGATGTGCTGGACAGCATCAGTATCGCGGTGAGAGTGGAGGTGGAAGACTATGTGCTGACACATTCCAAAGACATGCGTCCATCCACAACCATCAAACTCAGGTTTGGGAATGAGCTGGTTGAAGAACATGCGCAGGGTGACGGGCAGTACGATGCATTCATGAATGCGCTGCGCAAAATCTATCATCAGCGTAAATTGAAGCTTGCCAAGTTGATAAATTACGGAGTGAGGATCCCGCCCGGTGGTAAGTCTGACGCCCTCTGCGAAACCCATATTACCTGGGAACATAATGGCAGGGAATTCACCACGACCGGTCTGGATAGCGACCAAACCGTTGCCGCTATCAAAGCAACTCAAAAGATGCTGAACCTGATTTGATCCCGCGGACCCCATCTTTGGCTAAAGCTGCATATTAATATTGTATTTATTTATATGTGTATTAATATAAAATAAATAATGTATATAATATGTATTCTAGAATCTAACGTCTAATATCTAACATCTCCAGACCTATTTCTCAAACTTCTTCCTCAATGCATCCAAGCTAGACTTGAAATTATTTTTAGGAGGCGCTTTTGTGCTTGATCCTTTGGAGGAATTTCCATTCGATTTATTGTTCTTCTCACCAGCCTCGCGGATACTCAGTGAAATTCTTTTGCGCACAACATCTACTTCAAGTACGGAGACCATCACCTTCTGATTGAGTTTTACTACATCGTTGGGATTTTCAACAAATTTATTGGCGAGATGAGATACGTGCACCAGTCCATCCTGTTTGACACCCACATCAACGAACGCACCAAATTTTGTGATATTGGTGACAATACCCGGCACAATCATGCCCGGCTTCAGGTCTTCCATCGACGAAAGCCCCTCTGCAAATTGAAATTCTTCAATGGCTTCCCGCGGATCACGACCCGGTTTCTCCAACTCTTTCAGAATGTCTTCAATGGTATATTGCCCCACCGTTTCGCTGACAAAATCTTTAGCCCGGATCTGCTTGCGCATATCCTCTTTTGAAATCAAATCACTAACCGTACAATGGAGCTTTCCGGCCATAGCTTCAACCACCGGGTAACTTTCGGGGTGTACAGCCGAATTATCCAGAGGGTTAGCGCCCTCCGGAATGCGTAAAAAGCCCGCACACTGCTCGTAGGCTTTGGGCCCCAGCATAGGGACTTTCAATAACTCATCCCGCTTGCCGAATGCGCCGTTCTTAGTCCGGTACTCCACAATATTTTTTGCTGTGGTGGATGTCAATCCTGAGACATACATCAGCAGGTGTTTGCTGGCCGTGTTCAGATCCACACCGACGTAGTTTACACAACTTTCAACGACGTGGTCGAGGCTTTCCTTCAGCCGGTTTTGGTTTACATCGTGCTGGTACTGCCCAACGCCGATACTTTTTGCATCGATCTTAACCAGCTCACTGAGCGGGTCCAGCAGGCGGCGACCGATACTGATGGCGCCTCTGACCGTAACGTCTTCATCAGGGAACTCTTCACGCGCTACTTCACTTGCAGAATAAATAGATGCACCGCTTTCGTTCACCATAAAGATGGCAACAGGCCTTCCAAAATCAATACTGCGCACCAGTTTTTCCGTCTCCTTACTTGCCGTTCCGTTACCGTAGCCGATGGCTTCTATCCGGTAATGGTCAACCATGTGTTTGATGGAGCGGACAGCATTGGACCAGTCATTTTGCGGTGCATGCGGAAAGATAGTTTCATATTTCAGGAAAGTGCCATTTTCGTCCAGGCAAACCACCTTACATCCAGTACGAAAACCGGGGTCAATGGCCAGGACTCTCTTATGCCCCAGCGGTGATGCAAGCAGCAGTTGACGAAGGTTCTCGGCAAATACACTGATCGCTTCCTCGTCAGCCTTTGCTTTGCTGCCCAGGCGGAATTCCGTTTCGATAGCCGGTTTCAGTAATCGGGAATAGCTATCTTCAATAGCCAGAGATAGTTGACCCGAGGCTTCATTAGACGAAGTGACAAACTGGTTTTTCAATTCTCCGATAGCGCTGTCTTTTTCAATGGAGATATCCATAATCAGGAATCCTTCTTTTTCACCTCTGCGAATGGCCAGGATACGATGTGAAGGCGACTGCGACAGCGGTTCCCTGAAATCAAAATAGTCCCTGTATTTCTGTGCTTCCGCATCTTCTTTCTTAGTCGTCAGCACCCGGGCAGAAACGGTCGCGCTTTCTTCAAACGTCGACCGGATCAGCGTTCTGGCCTGTTCGCTTTCTGCTATCCATTCAGCCATGATATCCCTGGCGCCCTGCAGCCCTTCGGTCACATCTTTGACATTTTCAGTAATGTATTTTTGTGCTTCTGTTTCTGCATGTATATTCTGTTGTTCGAATAATAATTTCGCTAATGGCTCCAGCCCTTTTTCTATGGCCACGGTTGCCCTGGTTTTTCGTTTGGGTTTATACGGCAGATAAATGTCTTCCAGTTCAGTTGCCTGTATGGTCGACTGAATACGCAATTTTAATTCCGGTGTAAGTTTGCCCGCCGCTTCTATCGTTTTCAAAACGGTTTCTTTCCTTTTTTCAAGGTCGTCGAAATACTTGATCCTGTCAATAACCTCAGCCACTTTTACTTCATCCATATTGCCCGTGGCTTCTTTGCGGTAGCGGCTGATAAAGGGGATCGTGGCGCCCTCCAGGTGAAGCTGTTCCACGTTGCCTATCTGTTTCACATTCAAGGAAAGTTCTGTAGCTATCTGCTGTATATATTTCTGGTCCATCGTAAAATAATTTTTATCGGGCGGCAAAACTAAGGGTAATTGAATGCCTGAGGAAGCAGAAGTTTTCAACAAGGGTGCGATATTACTAAGCTCGTGCCGGGTCGGGCTTAAATGTAATCTGTTGTACTGCGGAATTACTGCCGTTTATAAGGGTTGTTATACCAGGTAGCATCTATTTCTTTTGCAAAGATGTCAATCTGGTGATCAAACGGGTCTTTGGGATTAAAGTCTTGTTTGAGGTTTCCTCCGTAAAAGTAGGCCACGGTTTGATAGAGTCGCGTATTAAACCCACCCTTGTATTCTTTCAGGATATCATAACAATTATTTCCCGTTTGTCGGTTGATCAGTTTCATCAGAACCTTGCCCTGGTACACCGAGAGATTTGAAAGCGGATCTGCGAATTGTTTCTTAAGGTCTTTTTCTTTTGATTTAATGATCGCACGCCTGGTACCGTTATCGTGGATCTTTTCCAGTTGTGCATTGAGTTCGTTGATGGTATAGCCCGCTGCCCGTGCGTATGGGTAACAGATGAAGACAGCGTTGCGTAACCTGGCCCAATCTGCTTTTATTTTTGCCAGTTGCGCCAGGGAAAGATTTGAAACCCAAATATTTTCTTCTTCACTGTAGGGCATCATCTTAAAATCATAGTAAGTGGTGCCGTACCAGATGGCTGCTATTTTGAGACTGTCATTGGGACCCCAGTCTTTCATGATCTCTTCCAGGGGCGGCTTTGGAGGTACGAAGATACTGTCCGGTTTCTGCGCATGCAGATCATCCGCACAGACAAATGGCCTTATTACAAAAAATAAGACCATCAGAAATAAATATTTCAGGTAGCACTTCAAGAATACAAAGGTACGAAGGAACTGTTAATTCGATGTTCCTTTCGATGCTGATTTCCGATTACAACTCTGTTAAAAAAAGGGGAAACTATTCCGATAAGCCCAATAGATACAGCCTTTACAACGAGATGACGATTGAAAAAAGCCAACCTATAAAGCTACTGATTTTCAGGCGTTTTTCCAAATATTTATTTAGCGGCCAGCGGTGGTTTCCGGTTTTGAGCGATCCGGTGGAACATGCTGATCAGTCCGCCCAGCACGGTGAGAATCACGCCTCCCCACAGCAGGTTGATATACGGGAACTTGTAAGCTTTCAGGGTCACGTACTGCAGGACAGCGGTCGATTCTTTTACGCCGATATCCGCGCGATGACCGTCTACCCGATTTAACTGTAGGATCAGGTTCTGGGTCATTACAGTGTCCTGCGACTGGAATAAAACGCGATCGCGCCCCTTGATCATGAGCAGATCAGACTGGTAGGAGGGACCATTCAACTGCTGAATCTTCAGGGACGCTGTATAGCCTGTATCTGCCTTTGCGAAACCGGAAACAGGCAGGTTATCTTTGCCGACGAGCCGCTCAAGAATGATGTATCCCCTGCTGTAAAAGATAGTATCACCCGGAGCTTTCAAGTATGAAGTAAAACTGGCTGTGTCTTTATTTTTTTCAGGATTCGGCAAAGCCGACACATACGTGAAGATATCATGGTCCCAGTAATGTCTGGAGGAAGGGTTTGCCATCAGCCCCTCGTTGCCTTTATAGTTTACAAAAGCATTTGGCCACAAAACAAAATTTTCGTCTTTGGATTTAAAATCAATCCGGAAATAAGTCTGTTGTTTTTTTGGATGGGCAGAATCTCCCAGGTAAGTGACTTTATATTTTCCCATCGTCATCGGAACATTTTTCACCAGGGTGAGATTTTCCCCGGTTTTTTCTTTGCTCTGCGCCCCAAAGTCGATAGGAATACCACTGGTGTTCAGCGATAACACTTCTTTTTTACCCGATGAAAGCAGGATGCCTACCAGCACCAATCCGAAACCTGCATGGGCGATAGATCCACCGGCCTTAGACAGATTTTTCTTCTGGACGGTAAACATGTAGTTGAGATTCGCAACCACCGCGTATACGCTTGCTACAAGTGCCAGCCAGATGTTGATCATAAATCCCAGACCTTCCTTGTTATATTCGATCTTGATGAACACCAGGATAAAAGTGGCTATGAGGGCACTTAAAACTGTTGGTTTTACGATCCGTTTCAGGAAGAAATCTTTCGGGGTAGATTTAAACCGTAAGTACTGGGAGACGGCGGTCAGCAGTCCTACAATTATCGCCACCAGGATCTGGATTTGGTTATATGCGAATTCACTTCTCTCGCCGGGAGCTTTATTCAGATTAAAGAGTTTGTTGAATACGGGGAGAGAGGTCTGAAAAATAATGATCATCGCTGCGAGGAAGAATACCAGGGATCCTATAAACATCCAGAACTCTCTGGAGCTGGCTTTTTCTTCCTGTTTGTCTGCAGGCACCACTTGATTCATCAGGACTACAAAAGTGATTACGCCGGCCAGGATAACATATAATGGGAAACCTGGTACATGATCCGTCAGGAAATAAGTAGCCAGGGAAAGCAGGACGACAATACCCGCTATTAGCCTGCGTTGGCGGCCAGCCTTAGCTGCAAAAAAAGCCGGAAGCCAGGTGAAAACGATCATAAACAAGAATAATTGTCCGTTCATGCCAATGTCTGCAAATGCGTGTACCGACGCATCACCTAATACGCCACTCTTTGTAAGGAACGTGGAATAAACAACAAAAATAAAGGCTAGTGCAAAGAAGAGAAAAGTGGATCGCAGGGAGTGGCCGGTCTTTTTGAATATGATCATCGTGTGCATGGCTGCGACAAGGATCATCCAGGGAACCAGCGAAGCATTTTCAACCGGATCCCATGCCCAGTAGCCGCCAAAATTCAAGGACTCGTAAGCCCATTTGGCACCCATCATGATTCCCAGGCCCAGAACGGATATCGACAGCAACGTCCAGGGAAGGGCCCTTTTAACCCACCCGCCGGTATTCCGGGTCCACAAACCCGCCATCGCAAATGCGAAGGGGATAAGCACGGACGCAAAACCCAGGAACAGCACTGGTGGGTGAATGACCATCCAGTAATTTTGGAGGAGCGGGTTTAAATCGTTCCCATCGTGTATCATTGAAAGGTAGTCGGGTCTGATGGGCTGGCTCAGGTCCATACCGAGGTGCATAACCGGGGCTTGATCCAGCACACCCGATTCGCGGAGAAGGACAAAGGGGTTCGATCCAATCTTCATGTCGGCCACCTGAAGTCCCAGAATCATAGCGGCCAGGAAAAACTGGGCAAAGCTCACAATGGCCATAACCGGCGCTTCCCATTCCTTTTCTCTTTTTATGATGATAAGTCCCAGTACACAATGCCAGAAAGTCCAAAGAAGTGTGCTGCCTTCCTGCCCTTCCCAGAAAGCGCTCAGAATATATTTAGGTTCCAGCGAAAGGCTGCTGTGCTGCCAGGCATATTTGTATTCAAACAGGTGATGAAATAATATGTGCAGGAGAGCGGCAAAAATAGCGATCACTGAAATGGTCTCGGTAAAAAAAGCGATTCTCGCCATACTGAGCCAGGCGCGCTTATCGCCGGGGTCACTGCTGCCGGTCGCCTTGAAATATCCAACGCTGGCTACCAATGAAGCTACAAGGGCTAGAACAACAAAAAAGTGACCGGCCTGGCCGGGAAACAGATGCTCTCCTACGTATTGCATGATCATTTATTGTTTGGCGACCGCTGGTGTCTGTGGAAGGTAGGATGTTTTTGGCGAAGGAGGCATAGGTCCCTTGTGCATGGCGGGGTTTTCATCCTTGTATTTGCTGGGGCATTTAGTCTGAATACTCTGACAAACAAATTTACCATCCTCGTATTTACCTTTCATGACCAGTCGTTCACTCAGTTCAAAGTTTTCAGGTTTTGGGCTGTGGTATACGACGGGTATTTTTTGACCAAGGCTATCAACAGCGGTGAATGCCAGGTAGTTTGGATTTTTAATGGCGTCGTATTCCAGGGGTTCCGATTTGTCCCACCGGGCCATCAGGTGGACAAATTTACCTGGCTTGGCTTTGGCTGTTGCAACCGTGTCGTAAGTTGATGTGGTTTGCAGAAAACTGACCAGTACTGCAATAGCCACAGCGATCAGGACCAGAAAAATGATATGCATCTTACTCATTACCCGCAGATTTTTGCAAAAGTAAGCCAAATATAGCTTACCCAAGTGTAACACGTCTGGGAGCTTTTTGTTGAGGTTGACGGGATTTATTTTTAAGGTTAACGGTTGGCTTCGCAGGTTTTATCAGGCTAATGCAGAGGACCCAGGTTTCGGATTCCTGCCAGCGGGGATAGGTAACATACGTTAGTTTATACTGATAGCCATTATATTTGTAGTTAAAAACCGCAAAAAATGGATTTTCAGCTTACGGAGGAGCAGCTTATGGTGCAACAGGCTGCCCGAGACTTTGCCTTAAACGAATGCCTGCCACGCGTTATTGAACGGGATGAAAAGCAAATTTTTCCAATTGATCAAGTTAAAAAACTCGCTGACCTCGGATTTTTGGGAATGATGGTTTTTCCGGAATATGGCGGAGCAGGAATGGATACGGTTAGTTATGTACTGGCGATGGAGGAGATTTCCAAAACGGACGCCAGCACCAGCGTGGTGATGAGCGTTAATAACAGCCTGGTCTGTTACGGTTTACAGGAGTTTGGGACAGAGGAGCAAAAACAGCGGTACCTGGTCCCGCTGGCAGGAGGGAAAAAAGACGGTGAATTGTATATTGGTGCATTTATGCTGAGTGAACCGGAAGCTGGAAGCGACGCGACCAAACAACATACGACAGCAGAAGATATGGGCGATTATTACTTATTGAATGGCGTTAAAAACTGGATCACCAACGGGAACAGTGCATCCGTATACCTGGTCATCGCTCAAACCCATCCCGAAAAAGGTTCCAGAGGAATCAATGCCTTTATCGTGGAAAAAAACTGGCCGGGTATTACAGTGGGAGCAAAAGAAAACAAACTGGGAATTCGGGGGAGCGACACCCATTCCGTGATGTTTACCGATGTAAAAGTGCCGAGGGAGAAC
This sequence comes from Niabella sp. CPT15-335-S11, assembly GCF_058792415.1. Taxonomy (NCBI): domain Bacteria; kingdom Pseudomonadati; phylum Bacteroidota; class Chitinophagia; order Chitinophagales; family Chitinophagaceae; genus Niabella; species Niabella sp. CPT15-335-S11. Next base: position 492,961 of record NZ_JBYTEI010000002.1, on the reverse strand, counting down.
AGGCTGGGAGAGGAGGGGAGCGGGTTCACCTTTGCCATGAAGACCCTCGATGGAGGCCGTATCGGTATTGCAGCCCAGGCGCTTGGAATCGCGGGCGGAGCTTTGGAACGGTCTATTAGTTACGCGAAAACCAGAAAGGCATTTGGTACCGAGATCATCAATCACCAGGTGATTGCCTTCAAACTGGCCGACATGGCGCTCAGGATCGAAGCATCCAGGTTGCTTTGCCTGAAAGCGGCGTGGCTGAAAGATACAGGGCAGGATTACGCGCTTGCGTCTTCGATGGCAAAGCTGAGCGCCAGCGAAACGGCCATTTGGGCAGCGACAGAAGCGGTTCAGATACATGGAGGATATGGTTATGTCAAAGAATATCATGTGGAACGATTGATGCGCGATGCCAAGATCACCCAGATCTATGAGGGAACCAGCGAAGTGCAGCGACTGATCATCAGCAGGAACCTCATCAAATCCTGAAAGCCCGCCGGGCATCGCCCCTCAACCATTTACGTTCTTTTTTCGCGGTACCGGTTATCTTTGCCTAATGGCTGTCAATCAGGAAAACTACAAAACGATACTTAAGGAGCTGCGAGATACACAGACAACGCTGGTGGCCGTTTCAAAAACCAAATCTGCTGAGGACATCAGGGTTCTTTATGATCTGGGCCAACGGGATTTTGGTGAAAACTACGTGCAGGAAATGGTGGATAAGGCTGCTATGCTGCCCTCAGATATCCGGTGGCATTTTATCGGACATCTTCAATCCAATAAGGTAAAGTTTATTGCCCCATTTGTGTACCTTGTACACGGTGTGGATAGCGAAAAACTGTTGCTCGAGCTGGACAAACAAGCAAAAAAAATAGATTGCGTAATCGATTGCCTGCTCCAGGTGCATATTGCCACGGAAGAAACAAAATTCGGCTTCAACATTGCTGAATTGAAAGTGCTGGCAGAAAGGATTCAATCGGGAACCATCCATCCTGGCAATGTCCGGATTCGCGGGCTGATGGGCATGGCCAGCTTTACAGATGATACGGAACGGGTAAGGTCGGAATTTGAAAACCTGGCTGCAATTTTTAAGGAGATGAAGAAGGTGTTCCCTTCGTTCGAGGTTTTGAGTATGGGAATGAGCGCGGATTACCGCGTTGCTATCTCCAGCGGATCCACGATGGTACGGATCGGAAGCTTGCTATTCGGCGCACGCTAAGATGATGATCCGTTTTCCGGTGCTGAGAATGCATTTTAGCATTCAACAACAAATTTTAGGTTCCACTCAGCAACTTCTTGCTGCATCGAGACATTTTGCTGCAGTGAAAGTTTAAATCATCTAGTTTCTAGCATTTAAAATCTAGTATCTATTTTTGTTTACCCGTTTATTGGGTAAGCGTGCGATCGAGGTGAGAACTTGCTATCTTTATGGATAATCCTATAGCCATTGCGAAGTCAGTTTATCATATGCTTGTTATTGATCTTATTTGCATCCTGCAAAAAAAATCTTCCGGATTCTCCGAAGCCGATTGATGACGACGAACGGTATCTGATCGATTACCATAAAGATCTAACCATTGTCAACTGGAATATGGAATGGTTTGGGCTGCTCCCTCCAGGTGCCACGCCCGGCGTGAAGGAAGCCAACACAGGGAAAGTATTGAAGTATCTCCAGGCCGATTTGTATGGATTGTGCGAAGTTGTTGATACAGCAAAATTTGGCAAATTGATACGGAAAGAATTGGGAAGTGATTATGGTTATGTGATCAGCCCCTATGCAACGGTTTCGCAGAAACTGGCCTTCGTTTATAATCGCAATATTTTCAGGAAAGCAACTGCCCGCCCAATGATGGGTATCAGTTCCACAGCTTTCGTGAATTTTGCATCAGGCAGATTTCCGTGGTTGCTGAACGCCGAAGTGGTGGTGAATGGCATCAGAAAAAAAATGAGTTTTATCCTGATGCATGCGAAAGCTAATGCTGATTCCGTTTCCTATAACAGACGCGTTCTGGGGGCCCGGGAACTGAAGGACAGCATCGACCAGTATTTTGCCGGGAAACCCGTCTTTATCCTGGGTGATTTCAATGACCACCTGAATAGCAGTATCACTCCCAAAAGGCCATCACCCTACCAGCTATTCATTCACGATAGTACTACGTATCAGGCTATCACCCTGCCCCTGAACAGCTATGGGTTTCAATCCACGCTCGCCTATGAAAATTCAGTGATCGATCAGCAGATCATTACGCGGATCATGAGCCGCTGGTATGTACCGGGTTCCGCCAGAATCAGAACTGATGTAACTTCTGCCGTGCCGGATTATGCGGGCGGTAATACTTCTGATCATTACCCGGTATCATCTGTTTTTCGTATCGGGGACTGAAACTGACCTGGCTTCAGGCGTGCAAAAACAATTTATTTTTCCGAAATAAGCATATCTGTAATCATGACCTGGCACCAAACAATCTACGTTGGATGGTGAAAAATCCTTATTCCTTTCTTATCTTTGCAGGTTTATGAAATTTCAGGATGAGATTTTGAGGAGACGTACTTTCGCAATAATCAGCCACCCCGATGCGGGGAAAACTACCCTTACAGAAAAGTTTTTATTGTTTGGCGGAGCTATACAGGTCGCGGGTGCCGTAAAAAGTAACAAAATAAGGAAGTCTGCCACTTCGGATTTTATGGAGATTGAACGCCAAAGGGGTATTTCAGTGGCGACATCGGTGATGAGCTTTGAGTATAAAAACATCCTCATCAATCTGCTCGATACCCCAGGTCACAAGGATTTTGCTGAAGACACCTTCCGCACACTAACCGCAGTCGACAGCGTAGTACTGGTAGTAGACAGCGTGAACGGCGTGGAAGAACAAACGCGGCGGCTGATGGAAGTTTGCCGGATGCGCGATACCCCTGTGATCGTTTTCATTAACAAAATGGACCGAGATGGTAAAGGGCGGTACGAGCTCCTCGAAGAAATTGAAAAGGAATTAAAAATTTCTCTGCATCCTATGACCTGGCCCATCAACAGTGGAAAGGACTTCAAGGGCGTTTATAACCTGCACGACCGGAACCTCAGGTTATTTGCGGCACATACCAGGGGAGAACAGGATGATCTCATTAGTATAGAAGATATTCAGGATCCGTTGCTCGAAAAAAAACTGGGAGAAAAAGACGCGGGCCAGTTGAGGGAAGACGTGGAACTGGTGGACGGTGTACATGGTGCGCTGAACGTTTCTGACTACCTGGCGGCGAAGGTGTCGCCCGTTTTTTTTGGCAGTGCGATCAACAATTTTGGTGTTAAAGAACTGCTGGATACATTTATCCGGATCGCTCCTGTTCCTCAGGACCGGCAGACTTCTACGCGTGTGGTAAAAGTGAATGAAAACCACCTTAGTGGATTTGTATTTAAGATTCACGCTAACCTGGATCCAAAGCACCGAGACCGGATCGCATTTTTCAGGGTTTGCAGTGGAAAATTTGAACGAAATAAGTATTTTCATCACGTGCGGTTGAACAAGGAAGTAAGGTTCAGCAACCCTTATTCATTTATGGCCCGCGAGAAAAGCGTTATTGATGACGCCTATCCCGGCGATGTCGTAGGCCTGTTTGATACAGGAAATTTCAAGATAGGCGATACACTGACAGAAGGCGAAAATTTCTACTTCACAGGGATCCCGTCTTTTTCACCTGAAATTTTTAAAGAAGTTGTTAATAAGGATCCTATGAAAACCAAACAGTTGGAGAAAGGACTACTGCAACTGACGGATGAAGGTGTAGCACAGCTTTTCACACAGTTTGGCGGCAACCGGAAAATAATCGGTTGTGTAGGTGAACTTCAGTTTGAAGTGATCCAGTACCGTTTGTTACACGAATACGGTGCTTCGCTGGAATTTAGAGCACTTCCTTTTTACAAAGCCTGTTGGTTATACAGCAAGAATCCCGCTATCCTGGAAGATTTCACTCGGTTTAAACAAGCTAATACTGGCGAAGATAAAGACGGGCATATCGTCTACCTGGCCCAAAGTGAATGGTTCCTGAATACCGAAATCGCCAATAACCCTGACATTGAATTTCATTTTACCTCTGAGATACACAAATAGCATCGAAGTATGAAGCTCTCAAATACGGCCAAACTGATCATTTCAGTGTCGCTGACCATGTTGTTTGGCCCACCATTCCTGACAAACAATGTAAACTCATTGCAGGATTATTTTCAGTCGCTTTTAAAACCAAATTTTGCACCGGAGGTATGGGTATTTCCGCTGGCCTGGACTTTCACGTATGCCGCCCTCGGCGTTGCGCTGAGCCAAATCTGGGAAATGGACAAATCAACGAAAAGGGATGTGGCACTACTCATTTTCGCTATACAATTTTCTCTGCATATAGCCCATAGCATTGCAATTTATCATTTCCACGCGCTGCAGTTGACCGTAGTGCTGCAAACGATACAGTTAGTATTTCTAATAATCATGATTCAAAAGTTTGCCAAGCTCGATAGACTAGCCGCATGGCTCACCCTCCCGATCCTGATCTGGCGGGTTTATATGATCGCCTTCCTGACCGGCGTTATAAAAATGCCGAAGGCATGATTTCTATCTCAACGGGCTGCTGAATCCAAACCAGCGACCTAAGCCGTGCGGGAAGTACAGGACCTGTTTTTCGAGCATTATAATCCATCCTGGATTTCAGATTATATCGTACATTCGGCTTCAGACAACACAACAACTACTTATAACGGACAAATGAATGCAATGAAATTAGTCTACACCGGCAAAACGAAAGATGTCTTTCAACTTGATGACGGACAGGTTCTTTTAAAATTTAAGGATGATGTAACGGGCACTGATGGTGTCTTCGATCCGGGCGCAAATACGGTTGGCTTGCGGATTGAAGGTGCTGGAAGATCAGGTCTAAGGATGACCCGCCATTTCTTTGAAATGCTGAATAGACGGGGTATACCCACACATTATATCTCAGCCGACATGGAAAATGCAACACTCCAGGTCAGGAAAGCGACTGTCTTTGGAAAAGGACTGGAAGTGATCTGCCGTTACCGGGCAGTCGGCAGTTTTTATAGACGATACGGATCATACTGCGAAGAGGGTCAGCCTCTGGAAGGGTTCATCGAAATCACTATTAAAGATGATGAGAGAGGTGATCCGCCGATTTCAAGAGACGCCCTCGGCCTGATGGGCATCCTGACAAGTGGAGAGTACAACCAGCTCAAAGAGATGACACGCCGGATCTGTGATATGATCCGGGATGAATTGGCTGGAAAGGGACTGGAATTGTATGATATCAAACTGGAATTTGGTCACGACCAATCAGGTCATATCATGCTCATCGACGAAATATCCGGCGGAAACATGCGTGTTTACCAGAATGGACAATATGTAGCTCCGCTGGAACTTGAAAAACTGTTCCTGGAAAATTAGCCTTAATTCATATGACCGGCAAACCTAAGCCGGCGCAGTCTGTCCACAGGGACCAGATGATTTATATAAATCCGGCTTCAGGGGCCGGTCAAGCGCAGAAGAAAAAAAAGGTTGCTTAATCCACACGTAAAGGCGGTCCGACCACTTTCATATCGTGGTCTGCAAAAACTTGTACAATTTCTTCTTTTGAAGGAGGAGTCTCCCATTTAGATGTGGCTTCAAAAAAGGCTTCCATTTTCCCCCCGGGTAAATAAGATACAATTACGCTTGCCTGCGGTGTAAGCTGCACGAAGGCATGTGGAACATTCCTGGGTAAAAATATCGTATCGCCTTTTTGCATACTGTATTTATCATCTCCTATCTGGAATTGATATTTCCCTTCCAGTATATAAAACCATTCGTCCTGGTACGGATGAATATGCAGCGGGGGGCCACCCTTGCTTGCCGTGCCGGTTTGCTGAAATACAGCCAGCTCCCCATCAGTATCCTTGGCAGAGATCTTTATATCAAGCGTGTTCGGGGTAATGCCCTTCATAGTAATACGCTTCCCAAACCTGGCCTCGCCTGCACTGACTTTAAAGCCCCTGCCGGTTCTGGGTTTACTGAAGACTCTGCCCCTGATTAATGGAGGGAGGGCGACAGGTATCAGGACCGCCAAAAGAAAATTTTTCCGTTTCATATAGTGGTGTTTTAAGGGATGAATTGTATCCTTCGGATTCCCAAAACTGATCGCCATTGCTTTCAGGTATGGCGTGATTTTTTGAGATCACTAACTGGTGAATTTTTAAAGCCTTTTTGCCAGGTTGTCTTCGGCGATCATACCGACTGCTGTTTTAAGTGCCATCGTTGTGTTTTTTAGGTTGCAAAAATTGTCTTGTTGATTCAGCACCCATGTGCGAACATGGTATGAATATTTTTTCGAGAGGACTACCGGTGATGTTGTACCGGTAAGTCCGCAACTTGAAGGTAAGATGTTGGAACATTAATTCCAAAATTTTTCTTTTTGCTGCCTGCGGTCAGGGCAGAATTTACTAACTCGACTGGCAAGTGAAAAGTCTTACTGAGGAATTAACTGAGCGACATAACGCAAAAAAAGAACCGGCATAGCTCAGCGGGGCTGCTAAACCCATCGCCATGCAATGCCGGCAGAATGCTGCGCGTTTTCACTCTTAAGCAACTGGATCCGTCTGTAACCTGTGCTCTGGAAAATGCTGGAGGGCCTTTCGGAATGCTTCAACAATCAGGTGAATATCCTGTTGAAAGACCATGATCTGATGCCGTTCATGAAGACCATTTTCCATTTGCTTGCTTTCGCTGACCTTTAGATATTTTGATCCGTTTTTTGCAAGCTTGACTTCGATGTGGTAAGTCCTTTCTCCTGAAGTGACTTTGAGATTCTCAATGTTTTTGTCTGGGTACATGTTTCAGGGTTTTGAGTGAATGAAAAGGTTTGACAAGGGAGTGCGTAGAAACGTCTTTTTTCTAAAGATAGATTACTTATCGTTAAATCGCGATGATCTATTTATTAAAAATAACACAAAAAAACTCAAAAAACAAATCAATTAATTTATTTAGATCTTTCACACTGATATTCAGTAATTCATGTTTGCTAATTACTTATTCACTTCACTGTAGGAGGACAAAGGGTTCAGAATGAATCCGCATTGCTGCAAAATGCTTGAAGAGCGGGGATTATTTAAATCGTCTAAAATAAATGTGGGATTCCATAGTCGATTTCAGTTATATGAAACCTGGCATAGCTGTAATCACCTTCTGTTAATTGATAGATGGCTTCAATCATTGTCGGGACCTGTACCCCGTTTATTTCCTGGTAAGCAGAGGTTTTGCCAATCCAGGTCTCGCGAACTTTATCTCCCATATACCGTTTTGTTTCCATGTGCGTAATTTCCCCTGTTGGCGAAAAGTGCACCAGATAAACGATCTTCAAATGCAAACGGTTCAGCAGAAACCCCGCGAACAGAAAAAAGGCGCCATCAGTAATTTTATTGATGACGCCTTTTGTATTATGTGTAGTGGCTAGCGAACTAACCCTGGTGCTATCTTCTTTAGCTAGTTGCCTGTCTTATTGGTGATCAGGCAGTCGACTGGCTAGAAACTATATTTGATACCAAACTGACCTTGCCAACGGCTGTTCAGCGGATCCACGGTATAATAGTGGTCGTTCAATCCAGTCGGCTTATTGAAATTGAACGTTGGCTGATATCCTGAACTTGGTTTGCCGGGGTTCACGCCGTTTGCATCCTTAACAAAGGTCAGCAGGTTGACCGTATAGTTATTGATGTTCGTAACGAAGTAAATATGACCCCAGTCGTTGTTGATCAGGTTAAGGACATTCAGAACATCCAGGCTCAGTTGAAGTGAATGGTTGTTGTTTTTTCCTAATTTGAACTCGTGCATGACTTTCATATCCAGACTATGATTCCATGGGGTTCTGAGGCCATTCCTTTCTGCGTATTTACCTCTCCTGGTTTTAAGATAAGCATCTCCATCGATCAGCTTGTTCAGGTCAGCCCATTGTTGAGCGGCTGTGTAAGTGCTTCCGTGGCGCGTATAGTCGGCCAGCTTTATATCGTTCTGGTCCTTGGGAATGTAGGGCAGGTTTGAGTTAGCTGCATTTCCAAAAGGGTTACCTCCTGAATTATAAACCACTGTGTAAGGATTACCGGATTGTCCGGCATAAAAGAATGCGATAGAAGAAATATTAGACTCATTCCAGTGCATACTTCCGGTAAAGGAACCTACGAAGCGGTGACGCAGATCAAAGTTGGAATAGGATAATTGCGCGTCATTGGGAATGATTGCCGGGTTCACCTCAAAGTTTGACTGGAATGAATTCCTGATACCATTACTGATGTCTTTACTTACCCCATAAGTATAGGCGACACTCCAATTGGTGACAAATTTATGCGGAGTGAATGAAGATTTGCTCAACTCGGCTGTCAGGTTATAACGATATCCCTTGTCGGTATTGGTGAGCAAATAGACATTGGAATACTGGCTGTTGAGCTTGCCGCCAACATAAACAGGCGACTCATTCGGGCCACTGTTGAAGTATTGTACGCTGTCCCTGATGTTGATCTGCTGGAATTTAACATCCTTCAGGGTCTTGGTGTACATCGCGTCGAGTGTTAGTTTATATCCCGGTCCAAACTTAATATCGGCAGCCAGGTTAGATCTCCATATCTTGGGGAGTTTAAAATGATTGTCGATAACGTCTACCTCACGGGTATTCACTGCATTCGCTGAAGGAAGTGCGTGCGCGTTAATAGTGTCCATCAGGTTCAGCGGATTTATTGCCAATGGTACAGACACATTTCCGCCCTTTGTATTGGAGGCGCTTGGCCTGAAGTCAATATTGTTATAGATGTCTCCTGTGAGGGTCTCTGCATAACCAAGCCATGCAAATGGCATCCGTCCGACAAATATTCCAGATCCTCCTCTTACTATCAGATTTCCATCACCGTTCACGTTCCAGTTAAAACCGATACGCGGTGAAAGCGTGGGCGTACCCAGCCACTTGTTGGTAAATTCATTAAAAGGCGTGTTGGAATAGGTCGGGTGTGAATGGTTATTCTTTGCTGTTGCAAAATCCTTGTCTACGGGGATTTGCTTGTTCAGGAAAGGATAATCGAGGCGCAGGCCTGGTGTCAATTTGAATTGGTTTGTCACCGAGATCTCATCCTGCAGGTATAAGCTGGTCAGGTTAACGTTATAGGGGTTGGGCGGATTTCCATAGAGGTCATCCCGTGTGTTGGGGTGATTAGGGCTTATGGAATACGCACCACGGATCCGGCTGGGTTTTTCTGCAAGAAAGTCTGCCAGGTTCTTATATTCCCAACGTCCGTTCCAGGAGTTGATAAATCCATAGGTCAGTTTATAAAACTCATTATGTGTACCAAGGGTAAACTTATGAATATCTTTGGTCCAGGTAAGATTATCGCTCAGCTCAATCGTTTGCTGTTTCATATTATAGATGGAAGCCTCACGCCAGGTACCTGCCCATGCTGCTCCGCCGCCAATGTCCATGAACGGTGAAAGAGTACCTGGAAAATCCCTGTATTCGTGCACATTGACATAGCTGACATTGAATTGGTTGTTAAGCGTATTTGAAAATTTTGTTTTAAGTTCTGTTGTCAGATTCAGGTTCTTGGTGTATTGGGTGAAATCGGTAGAACCAAACTGAAAGTTTGTTGAAGTCCGTTCCAGGTTATTACCCCATCCGTTCGTGTAGATGCCGCGGAGGGTAAGTGTATTTTTGCTGTTCAGGTTAAAATCAAAGCGACCAAATAATTTGTCACTTCTTGTGAATATTTTGTAAGCGCCCATGTAGGAGCCAACATCGTAGTTGAATTTACTTTTCAGAAAATTAGCGATAGCAGATGCGTCACCTGCACTGATGGCAGCTCCCGGATCACCGGCATTATAAAATGAGGGTTCCTGCCTGCGGGTTTGCTCATAGTTTAAAATATAGAATGCTTTATTTTTTACGATAGGTCCGCTCGTTGTAAGTCCCCATTGATAGTCGTAAAATTCGGATCCCATTTTTGTTTTTGCACCGTCAACGCTTTTGCCTGTCAGTGCCGAGTTGCGTCCGTATCCGTAAACAGATCCGTGGAATGTATTGGTCCCGCTTTTGGTAACGGCGTTAACAGATCCTCCGGTGAAATTTCCCAGTTTTACATCATAGGGTGAAAGCTGCACCTGTACTTCCTGAATAACGTCCAGACCGTAAGGGTTTGTCCGCGTGCCAGATCCTGCTGCGCCTGATTGCCCGCCACCGCTGACACCACCAAAAGAGTTGCTGAAACCGATGGCATCGTTGTTGATTGCGCCGTCAATCGTAAGGTTGTTATACCTGAAATTTGTTCCTGCATAGGAGTTGTTATTGGATTGAGGTGTCAGCCTGGTGAAGTCCGTAATACTACGGCCAATGGAAGGAAGGAGGTTCATCTTATTTCTGTCTACAGTCAGTCCACCCAACTGCCTTCTCCGGCTGGTTGTAACTACAACCTCCTCCAGACTGGTATTGCTGGGGTTCAGGACTACCTGAATATCGGGATTGTTCCCGAGGGTGAGGGTCACTTCCCTGAATTCCTTTTTTTCGAATCCTACGAAAGAAAAGGTGACGGTATAAGGGCCGCCCGGCCTTAAATTCGGGATTGTAAATAAACCTCTGCTGTTCGTTTGTGTGGAAGTTTCAAAACCCGTTGGTTCATGTTTGATGGTGATCGTTGCTGAACCTATGGCATTGTCCTTATTATCTGTCACTCTACCTGAAAAGGTAGCTGTTGTTTCCTGAGCATTCAGGAGTGCGGGGCTAAATAAAGAAATACCCATAAGCAAAATCAGCCCTCGAAAAAATCTGGTCATGTTTAAAATTTTTTGCGAAGCTATTTTGAGTATATTAAGAGAATGTTACCCGTATATTAACTTAATGTAAACTGAGGGATACTACAACCCGTAGAAGTGCCCCCGGAATGAAAGCGACCGCTATTAAACCCGCGTTTTTTTTAGAAAAGGGCTTGCCTCCGGGTGATTTGAAAATTCCGGATTAAAAAATCTTATCCTGCAGTGGCCAAATTGTTTTATACCGTTTTAGTTTGGGCGTGTCAGATTTAGATAATTGATACGAGGTAGCGCTGTTTTTATCCGGAGATGGATGCTAGAAATATTTTCGCTTCACGCAGGGCGTCCTGACCGATCCTGTTCAGGGTAGCCATCCTTTCGGGGAGCGCTTCCTGCAACGGCCCGGTCTCCATTTCATCAAGCAATGTCTTTAATTTATCATCTAGACCCATGATGGAAATCGTGCTCTTTAGACGATGAGCAAGCGATTTAAGTTCTTCCATATTGCTATCTTGCAAAGCCTTCGACATAAGTTCTAAATCTTGCGGGAGACTGATCAGGAATTGATTCGTTACTGACCTTTCGTATTCCTGATCGCCCTGACTGATACTGAACAGGTAATCCAATTTGATAGTTTTATAATCAGATTCGTGTCGCGTATCTGCCCTATTTTTCAGACCCTCTTCCGGATCTGAGAGATAATGGGAAAGCATATTAAACAGATCAGTTTCATCAACCGGCTTTGCTAAATAGTCGTTCATACCGCCACGAATACATTTTTCTTTCTCCTGGGACATCGCGTGAGCCGTCATGGCAATAATGGGAATGTTGGAACCCAACTCAGACCTGATGATCCTGGTGGTGGTGTAGCCGTCCATACCCGGCATCTGGATGTCCATGAGGATGAGGTCGTAATTTCTTTCCTTAATCATCGAAATGGCGGTTGCACCATCGTTGGCCACGTCTGATTCAATACCCTGGGTAAGCAGGAGTTTTGTCACCAGCATTTGGTTGATTTCATTGTCTTCCACGACAAGGACCTTTTTGCTATGTGTCCTTCGATTTGAATTTTCGGGCATCTGGCTGATGGCAGGAACTTCGGAAGTGTCACTTTTTTTGAAGGGAAGTTCCAGAAAGAACCGGCTTCCCTTTCCCTCCTCGCTTTCAACAGTGATCTTCCCATTCATCGTCTTCACGAGGTCCCTTACGATCGACAGCCCAAGCCCGGTGCCACCATAACGTCTGGTAGCGGCTTCATCTGCCTGGTGGAACCGCTCGAATATAGCGTTCATTTCTCTGGGGTGTACGCCAATGCCCGTATCAGAAATAGTAGTCAGCAAAACCACCTCATCCGCGGTTTCTGACATTTTATCTACCCGGATATCCACTTTTCCCTTCTCTGTAAATTTCAGTGCATTTACAATCAGGTTAGAAAGGATTTGACTGAATCTGGCGGCGTCTCCTTTCAGTACGAGGGGTACTGTTTGGTCTGTCCCGATATGTAAAGCAATCCCTTTGTCAATCGCTTTCGGTTCATAAATATCAAAAACAGTCTGTAGTATTTCTCTTGGGTGAAACGGCTCCGACTCGATTCGCATCATTCCGGCTTCTAGTTTCGAAAGGTCCAGGATATCATTCACGATATGCAAAAGGCCATCGCCCGCTTTTTGGATGTAGCTAACATATTTTCCTGCTTCCTCATCCAGTTCTCTTCGTTTCAGGAGGTTAGTGAAACCGATAATGGCATTTAACGGCGTCCTGATCTCATGGCTCATATTTGCCAGGAAATTCTCTTTGATCTTGGCGGATTCTCTGGCCTTGGATTCAGATTCATTGAGTCTTCCGATGAGTCTTTGCTGATCGAGCATCTTATAAGTGATATATCCGAAAATGAAAACGGATGCGAGCGCTGCAATTAGCGCCAGGATTGTACCGAGTGCTTTCGCTGTCTGGCCATCTTTATTCGCGTCATCAATCGACAACTTCACGTTCACGGACTGTTTATCATCAATTTCCTTCGCTAGTAATCTGATCGAATCAGCGAGTTCAATAGCACGAGGGCTCCCTGTCAGTTTCTCTGCTGCTTCTTTCCCTTTTGCGTTAAGTGTTTCAATGATCAGCCGGTTAATGGCAATTTTTTGATTAACAAGTCCCCGGAGTTGTGTCTGCAGATTGGCAACAGCCGGATCAGTCTCAAGGGAGTCGATGATGTTCAGCGAGCTTTCAATATGTTTTAAATCACTTTCAGTATGTTTCTTGTGTGCTTTTGACACGGCTCCTTTGATGACTTCTGCCCGGGTTCCAGCATCCACTGCCAGTACATTTTTCTGGAGGTTCTGTAGTTCTCTCTTGACCCGCTGAAATCCCATCAGGTCCTTATTGCCCGAAATGAGTTGGTTAATACTTTTATTGGAGTTGAATTGCAGGAATACAATCAGCGTGATAGATAGCAGGAAAATAACTACCAGCAGGTATCTGAATTTCGGAATCATACGCGGGAGATAATACCAAACCTAAGAAATTTTCTAATTTGTTACATTTCGGGGATAAAATATACTGCTGATATCAGGTCCGGTCATTTTGAATTGGTTGTAATACCCCAAAAAGTGCGGACGAATACGATAAGGTCTGAGACTATGGCAATGGAAAGCAGGACGATCGCCAGATTTTTCTTTAGGAAGTAGATTTCATAGAGCAAAGCGTAGGTTAATACTGCCAGCAGGACAGAACAAATCAAAAGGATCCCTATTTTTTTCCGGTTAACCATCCCCATATCTTAAAATAGACGACAAGAGCCTATTTTAAGACGAAAGTAAGATAGCAGTGTTCCTGCTGTGTTTTCAATCGCTAAAATGGCAAATTCCATCGGTAAACGAGGGGAGGCGTTAGCGGGTGATTTTTAGCTGTCTAAAGAATATTCAGTCTTCGGTTGAGTACATTTCGGTATGTATCTGCCACCGGTACGGGCCGACCATCGATAATCAGTGCGCCCTGCTCAATAGAATCGATCTTGTCAATTGCCACCAGGTAGGAGCGGTGCACCCTGATGAATTTAGAAGCGGGTAACCGGTCTTCAACCGATTTCAGCGTATTATGTATGGCAAAAAATTTTTTAGACGTGTAGATTTTTACATAGTCTCCCATGGCCTCCGCGTAAAGAATTTCTGAGATTTTCAGTCGCTTGACAATATTGGAGTCGCGGATAAAGATAAATTCATCGCCGCTGACTGACAGTTGTTCTGTCCGGCTTTGTAGAATTTCCCTGGCTTTATCCATTGCAAGCAGGAATCTGGCAGGCTGAACAGGTTTGACAATATAATCAGCTACGCTCAGTTCAAATGCTTCAATCGCGTAATCTTTTTTCGAGGTTATGAAAATGATCACAGGTTTTTTCTCACCCAGGTTTTTTGTAAGCTCAAGTCCCGTCATATCCTTCATCTCGATGTCTAGCAACAGGATGTCAACGGGTTGCTCCATCAGGATTTGATGTGCTTCAAACCCATTTTCACATTCCCCGATGACGGTCAGGTCTTTCACCTGTGAAGCAAGCTTTCGAAGGGTGCTTCTGGCAATCTTGTTATCATCCACAATGAGACAAGTCATCTGAGTCATACCATAATTATTAAGCGGAATACAAATGTAAATGAAACCGCCTAATCTCAGCTTTCAGGGGCGAATCTTCCATTGTTTAATCGTTTGAGATGTATCAGCCCGTCAGTGAATCAAATCCTGCCGCAGATGATTTGATTTGCCGTTCTAATCATCCTGGTACGCTTCATTAGCATTTCCTGCAGGATATTTCTCCAAAATGTTAACGCGTGATTTTCATCAAGATATTCTGTTCTAACGATTTTGAAAGATGATTTAGGCTAATTTGTTAAAGTTCCCCGGCGTGGGCAATATTGCATTTTGTCAGCCGTTAACTAAAAGACTTGCCCGGCCCGCCTTTGGCGCTCCAACCCGGGAAATTTAACTTAACAAGAGAATTGACGAATTACTATGCACCTGAGTTTGAGGTTGAATCTGTTCCTATTATTTAGTTTCGCAGTGACGAATATTTCATGGACTGCAAATCATACAGGGTTGAAACACAAATCAATCCAACACGTCCGTCATCAGAATCCCGGGGCTGGGATATCCGCATACGCGGAAGCGATATACGACAGTATCGGCCTCGATGAATGGGGGCTGTCAGAAGTTGCTTTTGCAGCCGCTATTAACGGATTCACCGAAATGAAGTCAGAAGGATTGCTGCAAAATGATTCTTTGCTTACCATCATCGATTTTGACCAGCCAAGTATAAATAAAAGGCTATATGTGGTGGATGTTAAGCATGCAGTTGTGATCTTCAATACCTGGGCTGCTCACGGTAGGAATTCAGGTAAGGAATGGGCGGAATCGTTTAGCAACAAGCCTTCTTCTCTGAAAAGTAGCCTTGGATTCTACATCACCAGCCAGACCTATTCTGGCAGTCATGGTTTGTCACTTCGGTTAAACGGCGTAGAGCCGGGAGTTAATGACAAGGCCCAGAAAAGGGCGATCGTCATGCACGGCGCATCGTATGTGAGTCAGGCGTTCATTGATGAACAGGGTTACCTCGGAAGAAGTCATGGATGCCCGGCCATTCCACTCGTGCTGGCAGAACCCATTATTGATAAAATAAAGGGCGGGTCCTGCCTGTTCATCTATAACAAGACATACCACGCAACCAGCAAGTTCTCACTGGGCTAACTGTTTGGTTTACGGTTGGCGCAGCCGTCATCAATTAATTTCAATTTTCGTCACAGACTTTTGCAGTTCTTCGAAAGATTTGCCCCTAACTTTGCAATCTAAATCTGCATGCATATGAGACGATTTGTTTTCAATTGGATTGCTCTGACAGCATTGTGCTTTGTTCAGCTTGAAACAGGAGCAAAAGTTTGGTTACCCGCCATTTTTAGTGATAATATGGTCTTGCAACAGCAGTCTGCTGCCGGCATCTGGGGTAAAGCTGATCCCGGAAGGACGATCAGTGTATTTACTTCCTGGAATGGTAAGACCGTCCGGGTGAAAGCCGATGGAAAAGGCGATTGGCGAACGAAACTACCGACACCTTCCTTCGGAGGGCCATTTACGATAACGATAACTGAAAAGAACAGGATTGTTTTTAAGAACGTAATGATTGGAGAAGTGTGGCTTTGTTCCGGTCAGTCAAACATGGAGATGCCGCTCGCCGGCTGGGGCAGGATCAATCATTTCCAGGAAGAAACAGATAAGGCTAACTACCCGCAGATCCGGTTATTGCAGGCAATTCACAAGACTGCAGATCGTCCGATTGACGATCTGGCTGTGCGAAACGGGGGTTGGGAATCTTGCTCACCTGCGACGATACCTGAGTTTTCGGCCGTGGCTTATTTTTTCGCACGGGAAATTTATGAGAAAACGAAGATCCCCATCGGGCTGATCCATTCATCCTGGGGAGGTACTATTGCCGAGGCCTGGACGAGCTTTGAAACCCTCAGATCGCTCCCTGATTTTGCGGCTGCAGCCACGGCAATACACAATTCGCCAGTTAGCGCGGCCACAATTGATTTTCCGGCAGCGCTAAAAAGCTGGGAAAATAACCTGAAACAAAAGGATCCAGGTTTTAAGGGAGGGAATCCCGGATGGGCCGCTGGTAACCTGGATGTTTCAGCGTGGAAAACGATGAACCTGCCGGTGCTTTGGGAGAATGCAGGGCTGCCGGATTACGACGGTGTTGTTTGGTTCAGGAAGCAGATCCGGGTTCCGGAATCCTGGAATGGGGAAGATCTGGTATTGAGCCTGGGTCCTGTAGACGACCAGGATATTACCTGGTTCAATGGTCATCAGATCGGTGCCACAAATCTTTACAGCACGGCCAGAGTATACAAAGTACCAGGTAGCCTGGTCAAAAAAGGTGAAAATACAATTGCGGTCAGGGTTTTCGATACCGGCGGAGGCGGGGGAATATATGGTGATGCTGCAGATATGTTTATCAAAAATAAAAAAGGTGATAAGATCAGTCTTGCGGGGACCTGGGTATATCAGCCTTCTTTTTCAATGAAAGAAGTTCCGCCGCGGCCGGCGGATCCATCAACCCCAAACAGGCCAGCCGTATTGTATAATGCAATGATCAATCCAATTATTCACTACACCATTCGCGGAACTATCTGGTATCAGGGCGAGGGTAATGCGCCAAGAGCCTATCAATACAGGACTTTACTGCCTGCGATGATCACCGACTGGCGGCAGAAATTCGGAATCGGCGACTTTCCGTTCTATATTGTTCAGCTCGCCAATTTTATGAAGAGGGCAGAAAATCCTGGGCCTTCCGCCTGGGCAGAACTTAGGGAAGCCCAGCTTTTGACGGCTGAAACGCTCTCCAGGTCTGGGTTGGCCGTAACCATTGACATCGGGGATGCGCTTGATATTCATCCCAAGGACAAGCAGGATGTGGGTAAGCGGCTCGCTTTGATTGCATTGAATAAAGTCTATCATAAAGGGAATGAATATTCGGGTCCTTTATACCGGTCGGCTAAAGTAGAAGGTGATGCCATCCGTATTCATTTTGATCATGCAGATGGGCTTCAGGCCAGGGGCGGATCGCTTCATGGATTTAGTATTGCCGGAAAGGATCGCAGGTTCTATTGGGCCGATGCAAAGATCTCAGGAAAAGACGTGCTTGTGTCTTCGTCCCAGGTAAAGGAACCGGTTTCGGTTCGCTACGGTTGGGCCGATAATCCTGATGTTAATCTCTTTAATGGCGCTCAGTTGCCTGCTTCACCCTTTCGGACCGATTCCTGGGAAGAATCTACTTTTGGTAAGAAGTAACATCAGAACCCAAGCGTTACACCAAAATTCCAGTTGATCCCTGCCTGCGGGAAATAGTAATTTTCCGTGGTCATTGTTCCGCCGTACCGGTAAGAGTAAGTGTAACCGTTGTTTTCGTATTTCTTATCAAAAAGGTTGTTTACCATTAAAATAAAACTCGATTCTTTAAATAATTTCCCTGATCGGTGATATCTTAGTCTGACGTCGCTTAATGAGTACGGGTTGATACTCCTTAGTCTGTTAGATGCGTTGTCCAGGTATTGACGGCTCACATACTTTTCGACCAGGTCCAGAAAAAAATGATTTTTCTGTGAGGTGGCGGTAAAGGGTTCGAATGTAACGGTCGCGCCCGCGATGGTATTAGGTGAAAATGCAATGTCGGTTTTGTGTAAATGCTCCTCAATCTGTCCGCCCTGATCATAGTTGTCTGCGTATTGCGTCAAATCGCTGATCTTATTTTGGCTGAGCGTGGCATTTCCCTGGACCTGGATCCAGTTGGCAGGTTTTAAAGATGCGGTCATTTCGATTCCGGCCCGGTAGCTGTTCTCCACATTGGTACGTACATAGGCGCCTACATCATTTATCTTCCCGGTGAGTATAAGCTGATCTTTGTATTTCATGTAGTATCCGTTGATGCCCGCCTGAAACCCGGAAGACTGGAAGTTGTAACCAACCTCGATGTCCTGTAGTCTTTCCGCTTTTGGTTTGTTAGCCGTTGAGGCTTCAAAATCATCCCGGTTTGGTTCCTTATTGGCAACTGCAAATGACGTATAGACCTTGCTGCTTCTGTTATAAGCATGTTTGATCAAATAGCTTAGGCCGACCTTGGGGTTAAAAAAGGTATAATGGTTGTCCGATTCGATACCGGGGTTTGTCCGAAAGCCGTGGATCAGATAATCCACATCCCGCACTTGCAGATCGCCAAAGGCAAAGAATCCAGAAAGAATCTGTTGTTCCAGCTTTGCAAAAAAATTGACATCTTTTTTGAGGGAAGTAAGACGGTACCAGCGGTAATCCAATGGAAAGCCCATTTCCGCCCATTTGACATATCCATAGTGTCTGCCGTCATATCGGGTAAGAGCTCCGCCCAGACTGATCCCTGTGTTTTTCTTGCTGTAATTGGCTGAAAAGACTGATCCGTAATAAAAGTTGTCCAGCCAGAGCTGCCTGGTGAGGTTTGTTGTAGTAAAGTGTTGGTTGCCGATGGTGAGCGTATCTGGTAGTCCATAATCAGAGAAAGTTTCCCCGGCTTTATATTCATTATAATATCCCTTTCCGCGGGTTAGAAATCCGCTGATGTTGGCGGTCCAGCTTTCACCGAATTTTTGATTGATAAATAGCTGGTAATAATCCTGCTGGTAATTGTCAGTCTGGTCGTTATAGTATTTGTTATCGCTGATTTTTCCCAGGGTGTTCGTTGTGCGGCCGATTGCATCCAGTTGCTTTTCATAATCTACCGGAGCCGATTTATCAGTATAGGAAGTACCAATCCCGTTCCACGCCTGGCCGGTTCTTTCCTTGCCTGTCATCAGGTTAAATTTAATCGCTGTTTTTTCATTGGCCGATCTCCAGCCCGAAATGAAATGTAGTGATTTCAGGTCGGAGAATGCCCGGTCGATATATCCGTCCGAGTTCAGTTTGGACAACCTGAGGTCGAACTGGAAGCCGTTATTCAGCAGGCCTGTATGGGCGAGCAGCGTGTTTTTCCAGGTATTAAACGATCCGTAAGCCGAGCTGATAGACGCGCCCGCGGCTTTTTGTTGATCCAGGTTTGAGATGTTCACCGAAGCTCCAAAGGCACCCGGGCCGTTGGTGGAGGAGCCCACGCCGCGCTGAACCTGGATGGATCCGGTGGATGATCCCAGATCCGGGATATCAACGAAAAATGTTCCCTGAGATTCCGGGTCGTTGACGGGGATGCCATTAAAAGTCACGTTGATCCGGGTAATATCTGTACCCCGGATCCTGAGTGAGGAGTACCCCACGCCAACGCCGTCATCTGAGCTTACAACGACGGAAGGGACCTGGTCGAGCAAGCCCGGCAGGCCCTGACCCAGGTTCTTTTTCTGAATTTCGGGGGAGCTGATGTTACTCGCGGCAAAAGGTGATTTCTCATTTACTCTGGTGGCCCTGACTTCTACGGGCGCCAGGATGTGAAAGCTGTCAGTCAGAACACTGTCTTTCTGAGCAAAAGATGTTGCAGCTGCCATAACGAGGCAGGCGGTCAAAAAATTCCTCTTCATTTGTTTTTTCATTAAAATGTTAAAAAAATGAGAGGGAAATGCTGAAAAAAGAAGGGATTTGAATTATTCCTTCCCTGCGCAGGCATTACCCTGATCAGGTTTGCGGGTATTATCTCAGCTTCAATCGACAACTGTCGAGATCTGCACCCCGGGAAACACTGAAGTTTTGTCCAGGTCCTTAAAATCTGGACGGCCGCAAAGTTAATAAATATTTCATCTTTCAACTAATTCTTTCACAAGCTCGCCACAGACATCAATTTGGGTTGCATTAATTTTTAGTAGCTCTCGCCATTTTTTAAAAGTATTCAGAAAAACGAAAAACATCAACAACATGGCTGAAAATGCTAAAACAGCTAATAAGTATTGTTGCTTTGGAAGGTAGACATTCTTAATTTGTTCGTAACCCGCCCAAAACGTAATGGTCGCCATAAAAACACCCGGAATAGCCGAAACCAACGCGTAGCCTTTCCTATTTAATCTAATCAACATGGTCGTACAAACGATCAACGCACACGCCGCTAAAAGTTGGTTGCTGATACCGAACAATGGCCAAATGCTACTGACATTTCCAGTATAAACCAGGTAACCCCAAGAAAATGTAAAAATAAAACTTGTAAAAATTATACCGGGTACCCAGTTCTTATCATTGAATCGGGGTATGACTTTCCCAAACATTTCTTGCAGAAAAAATCTCCCTACTCTCGTTCCGGCATCAATAGCAGTTAGGATGAACACGGCTTCGAACATGATTGCAAAATTGTACCAATATGCCATAACATCATCCATGAATTTTATTTTATTAAATATATGCGCCATTCCAACGGCAAGCGAAACAGCCCCTCCTGTCCGGCCATATAAGTCGATGCCGATCTTTTCACTGAAATAATCTAAGTCCGAAACTTTTAAATTCGGATTTTGCGAAAGGAAAATATCATATGTCTCTTTTGGCGTATTTATAGCGAAGTAGTCGCCCGGGATGAGCGTACAAGCAGCTATTAATGCCATTAATGCAACAAATCCCTCTACTAACATTGCCCCATATCCAACGAAGAGTATCTCTTTTTCATTTGTCAGCATTTTCGGCGTAGTACCAGTAGCTATAATAGCATGAAAGCCAGATATAGCGCCACATGCTATAACAATAAAAATGAATGGTAGAACCGGACCACCAATTACCGGGCCTCCGCCATTGATAAACTTGGTCATTGCAGGCATTTGAATCGTTGGGTGGACTAAGATTACACCAATTGCCAGCATTAGTATAGTTCCGATTTTTAGATAGGTTGACAAATAGTCTCTGGGCACCAGTAGCAACCAAACGGGCAACACAGAAGCTAAAAAACCGTAAATAGCTATTGCTATTGATATCGTTTCTAATTTCCAATGAAAAACACGACCGATCATGGGTATTTGGATAAGTTCATGGCCGCCAATAATAGACGAGATCAGTAAAACGACACCAACAATGCTTGCTAGTGCGACTCCCTTTTTTCGGAATCGCATAATCAACCCCATTATTATCGCTATTGGCATCGTTGCTATAACCGTAAACAGGGACCACGATGCTTCATGCATGGCACTGACACATGCCAGCGAGAGTCCTGCCAATGTTAAAACTAAAATGAAAAGAATTGCAAATCCTGCGATTAGCCCCGTCCCGTTGCCTATTTCTTTGCCAGCAATTGAAGCTAGACTCTGACCTTTATGACGGACCGAAGCAAACAAAACTACCATGTCGTGAACGCCGCCTCCCAGAACACAACCGATCAAAATCCATAACGCCCCAGGCAAATACCCGAATTGAGCCGCTAGAACTGGCCCTACCAGCGGTCCGGCTGCCGCAATTGCCGCGAAGTGGTGTCCGAACAAGACGTTCTTGTTTGTTGGAACATAATCCTTACCGTCTGAGAATTCAATGGCTGGTGTTGGGTTATTAGCATTTAGTTTTAATACTTTGCGCGCTATAAATATTCCATAATACCTATACGCGATGGCGAAAACCAACAAAGCGACAAAGACAAGGGTAAGTGCATTAGCGCCATTTAGGGCCTCCATTGAATAACGATTTAAATGGTGTGTATAGAATAGATCACGTTAACGAAACATCGACGAAGCATCTATTTCACTTTGCGATTTAAGCTCAAGGTTTGTCGGCACCTGCCAGGAAAGACTCCTTTTCACCGAGATGTTAATTAGTTCTGAAATGCGCTCTCTAAAATTTGCCCTTTCGAAAAAAGATTTTTTTTGAGTCGGTTGTAAGGAACATCTTGGACAGATGTTTTATTATTGATTGCCAGTACGGCAGCGACACCAGAAGATTGACCTAAAATCATGAAAACGGGTTCCATCCGAATGGACCCATAGGCGATATGACTCGCGCTAACGCAGACGGGTACGACTAGATTAACACACTCTTCTTTTTTGGGGATGATTGAACCGTACGAGATCTGATAAGGCTTACCCGGATGTATGCCCACATCACCCTCATTCTGTACAAATCCCTCATCGTTTACAAATCTTTGAATATTATGTGAGTCCATGGTATAGGATCCCATGCCGATAGGGTCTGGTACTACTCTTGTTCCAAGAACGTCATTTTCTGTGGTCACATAAACTCCTTTCATTCTGCGGGCTTCCCTAATATAAAGTTGATGAGGCCAATTATCATTATCAACGAACTCATCTTTTGCTAATCCCCACGCTTGCATTTCCTGGCGAATCTTCTCCGGCACACGTTTATCATGAGATACAAAGTACAACAACCCCTTTTGATAATTTTTATGATCTTCGATTATTTCTCTCCTCCTTTCATAATTGGCGTCGGGATAATCATAGTTCATACCAATATAATCACTACTGAATGGGCCGTGATTATTCGTATCAGTTTTCTTATTTGGAATGACATCAAATTTAGAGAACCATTCATTCCAGCCACTCGCAAACACCCTGGCCAATAATTCATATTTGTCGGGATCATATCTTTCAGGTTTTTCAAATGGACGCAGGTTTTCTTTACAGTTGCTCATACATAGACGAAAACAATAGGCCTGAATTTTATTATCTCCTGAACAATTAGGTGCAATTTTTGCCGATGAAATGAAAGGCAAGAGTCCGCTTTCAGCCTTGCCAGGTACCACGTAGGGATCGATTTTCGATTTAAAATAATGACCATGATGATATACGCCATTCTGGACTCCATTCCATTTTTCATTATAAACTGAACAGGCTTCCCTTCCAACAGTATATTTGACATTTGACGCTGCCATTAGATCACCTTCGTACGTAGCATCAATAAAAACTTTCCCTTGAAAGACTTTTCCTGAAAGTGTTGAAATGGACGTGATCTTTTTATTCTGAGTTTTTACACCTGCTTCCCTGTCTAACCATTCATCTCTATATACAGTAATTTTATAATCTCTTATGAAATCTTCAAATACCTTCTCGGCTACGTGTGGTTCGAAAATCCACATTGTTCGGTTTTCGCCGTCAATTGCCGGTGTACCTTGCCCTTTATTCCCGTACTCCGATTTTTTCTGCCATTTCCAGGCCTTATCCATATTATAATGCAACCAAATCTTATGATAGAATTCCCGTGCCAACCCGCCGATCACTGATTTATCCCCCGTATCCGTAAATCCTAACCCTCCCGAGGTTAACCCACCCAAATGCTTATCCGGCGAGACTATTATTACTGATTTTCCCGATCTTGCTACTTCAACGCCTGCAATGACTGCAGCGGCTGTTCCTCCGTAAATAATTACATCAGCACTATGAAATGACTTCGTTCCCCAGGATAAAGAGGGGACGATCAATAGCCATAGAATGAAAACTTTACTCATATGTTATTATCATTTTATTTCTACTTCCAGGATTTGTTTATCGGCAAGGATTTTTGATTTTAAAACGTTATAGTCCAGGTCCTGCACCGTTTTTTTGCTGTCAATTGCCAGGGACGCTGCCGTAGCGGCTGATTGTCCTAACACCATAAAAACTGGTTCCATACGTATTGAACCAAATGCTATGTGAGTTGCACTCACGCAAACTGGAACTAACAAGTTTACACATTCAGATCTCTTTGGTATGATAGAGCGGTAGCTAATAGGATATGGGTATGGCACAGGTGCCTCTACATTTCCTTCGTTCTGTACGTATCCATTAACATCAACATAGCGATTAACATGGTGGGAATCCATACCATAGGCACCCATTCCGATTGGATCGTCCACAGTATCTATCCGTTCACAGTTCCTTTGGGTCATTATATAATCACTTTTCATCCTCCTGGCTTCCCTGATGTAGAGTTGCTGTTGCCATCCATCTCTTCCATTCTCATACTCATCTTTACAAGTTCCCCACTTGGACATTGCCTCCCTGACTTTCTGCGGAATTCTTGGGTGATTTGCCAGTGTCCACATCAGGCCCTGCTGATAATCACGATGTGCTTGTCTGATTTTTTCCCGTTCTTCATAACTTCCTTCGGGATAATCGTGATTTTGACCGATAAAATCAGTTGAAAAGCCCTTTTGATTGTTTGTGTCGGTCTTACGGTTAGGCATTCGGGAATTAATCCAGGGAATTAATGGGTCCCCGTAAGAATACATCTTTTCAATCGGTCCTGGCGCTGCTTCGTAATTTCTAAATAGTAATTCATAATTCAAGTCATTGTAATTAGCGGGTTTTCTAAAAGGTATTCGATTATCAGGGTGATCGGTCAAGGTCATCCTAAAGCAATACGCCTGAATATCTTTATCGCCCTCACCATCGACGCCTGGTCTGCCATTCTTGATATATGGTAATAGCCCGCTTTTAGGGTCACCTTTAATTTTATACGG
Organism: Niabella sp. CPT15-335-S11; assembly: GCF_058792415.1. NCBI lineage: Bacteria > Pseudomonadati > Bacteroidota > Chitinophagia > Chitinophagales > Chitinophagaceae > Niabella > Niabella sp. CPT15-335-S11. Next base: position 468,265 of record NZ_JBYTEI010000002.1, on the reverse strand, counting down.
GTCAACACGATCTATAAAATTGTGGTTAAATCCATTTCGAGAGATCGTCCATTTAAGCGTTCTTCCAATTTTGTTTGCTTGTACCCCATTTAAGGTTTCTCCGAATTCATGGTTCGACTCCCGTCCTACACTGTAAGTTACTCCTGCGGACGCCATTAAATCACCTTCATAGGTAGCATCGATGAACATTTTGCCTGAATAAACGATCCCGTTTTCCATTTCAATAGAAACGATACGAATTCCATCTTTTTTCACGCCATTTTTTCGGTTCAATTTCTGATTATAGATCAATTCGACGTTTTCTGATGCTAACATATCTTTGTAAACCGTCAGCGCAGCCGATGGCTCAAAAGTCCACATGGCATCTTCTCCCTTTTCCGTCCTTGTTTGTCCGTCATCCATGTATTCCTCTCGTTTTTGCCATTTCCAGTTTTTGGGGTTATCATAAAATCGGCGGATCCTCTGATAAAACTCCCGTGAAATCCCCCCGATTACATACTTATTCCCAATATCAGTTTGGCCAAGGCCACCTGTTGTCAGGCCTCCGATCCTATTGGTTGGCTCAATTAATGCCACTTTTTTACCCATTCTGGAACTTTGAATAGCGGCAGAAATACCGGCGGACGTACCTCCGTAAACTACAATATCGTAGGTTTTCTGCCCTTGAGAAACGGCATCTAACTTATATAGTAATAATGATACAAATAATAAAATGTAATATCTGAAATTCATACAACGATCATTTTAATGTTCTTGAAATTATTCCCAACCTGGATTCTGTGTCAATTTAGGGTTAGTCTGTCTTTCAATGTAAGGAATCGGCCACAGATAATCTTTCGCTTTATTAAAAACTCTTCGGTCTACAAGCCTCATTTTAAAGTCTGCAGATTCGCCTTGAGTTGCGATCGGGATCCCTTCATAAAATGCCGAACCATAATCATCAATCCTGGGAGCTTTGTCTGGATAGGCTTTTTTCATTCGGCCCAATAGAGGCTGGTTCATAACAACTTCCGCTATTTTCCATCTTCTTATGTCAAACAGGCGTAGCCCCTCACCTGCGAATTCATATTTGCGTTCTCTGTAGACCGCGTGTAACAATTTTTCTGGATCCAGCGTAGTAAGGGGGGGCATATTAACTGAAGGTCGTTGGCGCACTTTATTTATCGCGGCCAGTATGGATTCATCAATCTGGCCCGCTTTTATTTTAGCTTCAGCATACGTTAGGAGGACTTCAGCATACCTGATCAGGATCGTATTTGTCTCACAGTTATTCATGTCTAATCTGTTCTCAACGTTTGCATATTTTCGCCAGCATAACCCGGTAAAAGTTGCATAAGCATGTGTTGCTTCTAGATTTTTGACTCGTTTTCCTGTGAGATAATTCCAGCACATCAGGCTATCGCCATGTGTTTCAAACTGAAATCCCAGAAACTCAGAACCAGGTACCGCGAGCGTATAGCCAAGTCTGGGGTCACGATTATCGAAAGGTTTTTTGGGATTGAATAGCGGAGACTTGTCGATTGGTAACCCATCTGTACATTCCCAGGAATCTGCGAGCTGGTAAGCAGGTTTTTTATTTGTGTGTGCAAGAGCATTTCTGGAGCCGAAGAGACGGTACAATGAATGCACTTGGGTACCGATAAGGTATTGAACGGAAAAGATAATCTCTTTGGAATTTTGACCTTCGTCCCTGAATAGTTTTGGATAGCTGTTTTCAAGACTATATTGGCTTCCTTCAAGTTTCATTACCTCCGAGCTGGCCGAGATTGCGTCGTTCCACCTTTCATTATATAGTGCCGTCCTCGCTTTAATAGCCAAGGCTGCACCTTTAGTTGCGTGACCTGATGTTGGATTGTTAGCAACTGGCAGGTTAACTGCCGCTTCGGTTAATTCTTTTAAAATAAAGTCTACTATCTGAGCTTTTGGCGTTCTGGCTTGTTGGGAGGTTTCTAGTGTTAGTACTTTGTCTACCAAGGGAACATCTCCGTATAATTCAATTAAATAGGAATAATACAGCGCCCTCAAAAACATGGCTTCTGCTTTGATTCGATTATAAGTGGCGTCGGCTACGGAAGCTTTTCCTCTTTGCATATTTTGTATCAGATAATTACATTTGGCGATTCCCTGATAAAACGAGGCCCAATAATTTTGAGCGGTTCCGTTTGTGGCGTCCGCTGATCCCTGGGCAATTGATTGCAGGGCATTAGTATTTCTATCATATCCAATATCGGACGCTTCTTCTAATGCCAGGAAAAATGTCATCGTTTCATGATTTGTCCAAAGCGCGGTATAGCAACCAGCGAGTGCCATATTCATTTCGGTCTCACTTGCCAGGAAAGTCTGATCTGAGGGCGCATTTAAAGGATACTTTTCCAGATAACGAGAACAGGAAAGGCAAACGCAAGTCACCAAAAAATATATTGTTAATTGTTTCATTGTTTTTACGTTTATGTGTTTTAAAATTTCACATTTACCCCCATACTTATAGTTTTTAATTGAGGATAAAATCCCCCATTTCCCACCGGAGCTTCTACGTCAAATCCGTCCCAGAAGCGATCTAAGGTGAAAAGGTTATCAGCGCTTACATACAACCGTAATTGGTTCACAGCGTTCCTTGATAAAAGAGAATTGGGGAGAGTGTAGCCTACCTGAATATTCTTTAAACGCATATAAGCTGCATTTTTCATCCAAAAGGACGAATTCTGCATATTATTTGTTTCATTAAAAGCAAGTCGTGGGAATTTCGCATTTCTGTTTTCCGGCGTCCAGTTATTTTTGTGTTGCTCCTGAACAGTACCACCTTCAACGAATGTCTGGATACCTTGCCCATAGAGGTAACCATTAGCTTTGCCGATGCCCTGTAATAATATATTTAAATCGATGTTCTTGTATTCTCCAAAAAATGAGAAGCCAAAGGTATATCTGGGTATAGTCGTTCCGATAATGACTCTGTCTGATGAATTAATTACGCCGTCACCATTCTGATCCTTATACTTAATGTCTCCTGGTCCAAAGGCGCCATACTGGGTCGCGAACAAATATTTGCCGGAGGCATCATAGTCTTCAGGTTGGATATAGCCAATTGCTTCCAATCCAAAAAGGGAATACATCTCCTGCCCCTCTCTGTTAACTGTTAACCCCGTTTCGTTTATTCCCTTAATATCAATGATCTTATTTCTAACATCGGATAGATTAAAGGCAACGCGATAGTTAAATTTCTTGATATTATCATTGTAAATGATGCCCAGATCCCAGCCTCTGTTTTCAACTTTCCCGGCATTCTGTTGTGGCGCGCCCATCCCAATAATTAAAGGAATATTTAAAGGGAGTAAAATATCATCTGTCAATTTTTTATAATAATCGGCTGTCACATTAATTTTCCTCCAGAACGTCAAATCCATGCCAATATTAGTTACGGTAGTTGTTTCCCAGGTAATGGATGGATTAGCCATGTTTGTTATTCCTGCGCCTGAAGAAACCTGTTTATTAAATACGTACTTCAGCCCGAGATTCAGGTCGGAAGAAAAAGGATAATTATTCCCTATATTTTGATTACCCAACTGTCCCCATGATCCGCGGATCTTAAGATCGCTTATCACATCTTTCAGGGAATTCCAAAAAGATTCTTCGGAAATTCTCCATCCTGCGGAAAAAGATGGGAATACTCCCCACTTATGTCCTTTTGCAAATCTTGAAGATCCGTCATATCTGATATTAGCTTCAAATAGATACTTATCAAGGAAGTCATAATTTAACCTTCCAAAATATGATTGTAAGGCCCAGTCAGAGGCCCACCCATTAGCCTTTTGGTTATCTTCTCCACCTGCGCCTAAGATTGGATAATCAGGAAACGGAAAGTTCTCTCTATAACCCTGTAAACCGGTATTCTTTAAATCTTCCTGCTGGTACCCCACGAGCAACTTTACGCCATGTTCCTTAAATGTTTTTTCAAAAGTTGCGGTTGCGGTAAGGAGGTTTCTCATATATCTGTCTGTCTGATCAACAAGTGAACTTTTCTGAGGGGCTCGGTAATAAGGTGAGCCATCATACTTATATGTTTGTACGACTTTGGCAAAGGAATTATAATGGGTTTCGTAATAATTAGGAGAATAGCTTCCATTCAGGGTTAACCAATCCGTTGGCTTATAGATCAACTTAAAATTGAGCGTCGCGGAAGGGTTATCTACTTTTTGTAATCCTCCGTCATTGGTAAATGCTATAGGATTATCACCGTTCCAACCCTCACCCCATTGGCCAGTTGAAAGTCTTCCTGCCTGATTAGCTGGAATCCTGCCCATCCAATGGAAGGCGTCGCCCCGGGAAGGAGCAAGCCGCTTTGTCATCGCAAGGTGAGCATCTATCTGCGCACGAAGTTTGGTGGATATTTCGAGATCGTTATTCAAACGGACTGTATATCTTTTGAAATTTGAATTTTCAATAATTCCATTCTGATCCAGGTATCCGATATTTGCTATTGTTCGTACTCGTTTTGAACCGCCACTTAAGGTAACATAGTGATTCTGAATCAACCCATTGTTCGTTAAGGTCTGCCCAATCCAATCGGTATCGGGATATTTATCTGGGTCAGTCCCCATATTTTTTATATACTCACTGATATATGCCTCTGAATATAACGGGGACTTACCGAGGTTTGTGTAAGCTTGATTAGTCATCCGCATGTGATCAATCGCATTCACCATGTGAGGCAAATCGATGGGGCTCTGTTTTCCAACATACCCATCATATGAGACGCTGAACTTGTCAACCTTAGCTCGTTTCGTTGTAATAAGTATTACACCGTTGGCTGCACGCGAGCCATAGATCGCCGCCGAAGCGGCATCTTTTAACACGGAAATCGACTCGATCATATTTGCATCGATATTATTAATTCCCATTTCGATTCCGTCAACCAATATAAGGGCATTATTGTTTCCTAGTGTGGTTTTTCCCCTAATGCTAATAGTGCCGCCGTCTGCCCCAGGCTGGCCGCTCCTTTGTGTAACTGAAACGCCTGGAATTAATCCTTGTAGTGCTAACGAAGTCTGGGCGACTTGTCTCTTTGTCATATCGTTTACGGATACAGACGATACTGCACCAGTTAGGTCCACTTTTCGTTGGGATCCGTATCCTACAACAACCACCTCCTCCATTTTTTGATCGATAGAAGTAAGAACAATAGAGGGGTTGGTGTTTTCTTTAATGGCTACTTCAATGTTTTGATAACCTACTCTTGAAATAACTAACACCGCGTTATCATCTTTTACATTTAATAAAAAACTTCCATTTTCTGAAGTGATGGTTCCGTTTGTTGTTGCTTTTTCAATGACACTTGCTCCGGCAATAGGATTGCCAAGATTATCAGTTACGCTGCCTCGTATGGGTAAATCAGCAAAGATGTTTTTGCCGATAATGACAAAAAAACCATCATTTATTTTTTTATAGGAGAACTGGGTAGTGTGCAGTAACTGTTGCATGACATAGTCTATAGATGCATCTTTGGCATACAAGTCGACTTTCTGCTTGTTCATCGCAACGCTATCTGTATAAAAAAACCTGTATTCATAATCAAGTTCTATAGCCTTGATAACAGTAATAATCGATTTGTTTCTTAAATCCAGGTTTATTCGTTTCTGTGAGGAGCTATTAATGGCAATACAGTGGAAGGAAGTTAAAAATATTAGAAAAACAGTGAGCTTCATTATCAGTATGTATTTGATAATCAAATTTCCCCGCCTAAAAACAGCAAGGCAATCAATCTTTTTCATAAATTCGTTAAGATTTTGATGATAGAATATTGCTGGTGGCAATTTTTTTAAAGTCATTATCGTGGGCGGAATATGTTACAAGCATTTTCCGCCATTTTGTTGGTAGGGTACTCAAGTTTCTTTCATTTGCAAGTAGTTTAAATTAGTATTGTTTTTTAATAAATTGTAACGCTCTCATTATCAATCTTATATCTCAACCCTGATGACAGACGAAAGGATTCTAATACATCAACGAGTTTTTCGTTTTCGATCGTGCAAGTGAATTTTCGCTGTAAAACTGGTGTGTGAGAAATTTTAAATTTCACTCCATACCAATTTTCCAAAATCGGGATCATATCTATTAATTTCTCCTGCTCAAACTTTAATTTATTTTTGGTCCATTGGGTTTCGATAATTCCGGAATCAATTGTACTTGGGACGATTTTCAACAACGAAAACTGAGGTATATTACCCGTTGTTTTTCCAGATGTATCTCTTGTGGAGTAGGAATTCTGAACTACCAGTTTCTCATTCGGGGACAAAGTGATTTTTTCATTATTCTTATTTTTTAATAGCACGTCTACAGCCCCTCTCACCAAAGTTGCCTCCGTATTTATTTCATTTTTATAAGCCCGCACATTGAAAGCTGTTCCTAAGACCTTAATGTCCATTGTCTCTGTGTGTACAATAAAAGGGCGTCCTACATTTTTGATTACGTCAAAATAAGCCTCTCCTTCCAGATATACGTCTCTAGTATTTTCACCGAAATGTTTATCATATACCAGTCTGGATGCTGAATTGATAACGACTTTTGATCCATCTGGCAGTAATAAAGTTGATTTTGATCCGCGTTTAGTAGTAAAAACGCTTTCGAATTTTGAATTTCCGGGATTCTTTAAGCCATTTCTTGACATTAAAAACCAATATCCCACAAAAACGATAATCAAAATGCTTGCAGCTATTAGTCCTAATCGTTTGATTACTACTACTTTACCAGAAGATCTTACCTGATTATTTTCATAATCTTTTATTTTTTCTTTTAGCCTGCTAAGTTCCTCTTCCGTCGCTTCCAAGTCATCCTGGTTAAAGTATGACGTTTTACCCTTTAAAAGCCTCAAAGAGTCCAAAATGGTTTTAAATTGCTCGTTCTCACTAATGAGTTCTAATAGTTCTTGTTGCTCCTGAAGAGAAATGATCCCAGATTCGTTTTTTCGCAACAATTCAATGAAATGGCTCCTGCTCATGTGACCGTAGTGTTCTTCAGTAAGAGTGCAGAAATCCTAAAAACCCTTAGTTTTTGTTTTTTTTATTTGCTGCCAGTTTTTTTGCGTAAAAAGGGGGTAGTGGTTTTGGATGGATATAGCTCTTCGAAACATTCAACAATTCGGCTATAGGCGAATGTCATGTGGGCCTCTACCGTTTTTACCGATATATCCAGAAGTCCGGCTACTTCTTTATATTTTAAGCCTTCCTCTTTAATCAGCCTAAAAATCATTCTGCATTTTTTAGGCAAGGAATTTATGGTGTCTTCAATTTTCTTTTGTTCTTCTTTTTCTATAACTAATTCTTCAGGATCTGTGGAGCTTATCGAAAATGATTCGCCCAACGCTTCCGAATCAGATGAGATGCGTTTTCTTTGGATTTTGAGATAATTAGCTGAATTATGTTTCAATGACACATAAAGATACCCCGGTAGATTGCTTATTGTAGCTAATGTTCGCCGATTAATCCATAATTTCAGAAAGATATCCTGAATCAAATCCTTTACAATAGATTCATCATTCACTAGCAATTTACCATAAGACAACATACCGGGAAAAAAATGCCGAAAGAGTTCGTCGAAAGATTCATTTTCATCCGACTCAGCAATCCGTTGAACTAAATATCGTATTTTATCATTTGGCACCGGACCAAATGTAAACAAAAGATTCAATTTTTTTTATAAATCTGCGTTATGCTCAGCGCCAAAATAGACTTATTTGAGCTTTTTTCTGAAAACTTTGGTAGCCAATCATTTGAAATCAGCTTGCTTCCCGGGCTGGAGTCGAATAGAGGCAAACAAAAAAGGATGACTCCTGAGAATCATCCCTTACTGGTTGCGAAGGGTGGGTTCGAACCACCGACCTTCGGGTTATGAGCCCGACGAGCTACCGCTGCTCTACCTCGCGGTGCAAATATACAACTTTTTTCGGTTCCCGCAAAACCTTTTGGCAGACTTTTGACCCTGAGACCCGACCGAAGGACAATTCCTGCAAGTTGAATGTGATCAAAGTTACGATATGCCGCCTTCCGGACAGGTTACATTTGCCTTGTGAACGCCTAAAACTAAAAGTATCCCGATGAAAAAAGTAGAATCATTATCGCAATTATTGGCTGAAATCTCAAATAAGGAAAAAGCATTTTTACTGCTCTATAAAAAAGGAGGCAAGATCAGTGACTGTGCTCATAAAAATCTCGAAAAAGCATCTGAGACAGTCAGCAGCCTGAATTTGTATGAAGCTGACGTCACTGAAGTCCGCGATATTCACTCAGCTTATGGCATTACCTCGGTACCCACGCTGATAGAATTTAACAACGACAAGATCAAAAATCTTTATAAGGGATGCAGTGAAGAAACCGTTTATAAGAACCTGTTTGAAGAATCGGTTTACTTCCAGGAAGCCAAAAATCAGCAAAAAAGTCAAAAGAATGTCACCATTTATACTTCACCAACCTGCACCTGGTGTAACGCGTTAAAAGGTTACCTCAGGCAAAACCGGATTATGTTTACGGACATCGACATTTCAAGGGATCAGCAGGCTGCTGAACAGTTAGTGAGGCGAAGCGGCCAGATGGGAGTGCCCCAGACAGAAATTGACGGTGAGATTATCGTCGGTTTTAACAAGGCCAGGATCAATGAATTACTCGCAATAAAAGGATAATATTTTTAACTGTGTTTTAATAATAGACAAATGAAAGAAATACAACCCGTAAACCAGAATTTACTTTTAGACATAACTGATGACGTCCGGGAGCAGACCACAGCCGGCGGTATCATCATACCTGAAACCGCGAGGGAAAAGAAGAATATTGCGCGGGTGGCCGGCATGAGCAATATTGCTAATGCGGAAGTAGCGATTGGCGATTTGGTTATTTACAATCCGTTTAACGGAAATGAAATCGAATTTGAAGATAAGAAATACCTGGTCATACAATATGCCGAAATCTGGGCCAAGGTTGTCGAAGTGGAGGAAATATAAGCGGCGGACGAATATCAGTCTCGCACCTGTTCCGCCCGGTCACGTCGCTAAAACAGTTTGAATCATGACATATTTCAAAAAAGATGGTTATGTACAAAGGTTCCCGGCCTTTAACGGTTTCCGGCCGCTGGGAATGCAGAGCAACAGGAGGACTGACGACGTTGTTATTTCGTACAGAGAATACGAAGTGCTGGCCCTTTGCGAGTCAGCACACTTTTCTGAAAAAGAGGCGGCACATATGTTAAATATTTCAGAGAAGTATCTACGCAGAATGCACAAGAGTGTAATGAACAAAATTGCAAAGGCATTTATCGAAGGTCACGAAATCTATTTTGGCGAAAATAATATCAATGTGGCCAATTGGTATGAGTGCAGAAGCTGCGGAATCACTTTTACCATCACTTCGTCTTCGGGAGCGATTTGCCCGTTTTGTCAAATCTCTTTACAAAAATTAAATTAAACAATTATGAGGGTTGCAATTGCCTGTTTGGATAAAGACCTGGAGTCCTCTGTGGAGTCTCATTTCGGGAAAGCAAACTGGTTTTGCATCTGTGATACCAGGACAAAAGAGCAGTTGTTTATTGAGAATACTGAAAATGCAAAAAATGACGATTCCGGCTACCAGGCCGCAAAAACACTTGCATCCCGGAATATCGATATGGTCATAGCCAGGGGATTTAATATAAAAGAATCTGGTTATTTGCGTGATCACAATATCCAAATGGTTATTCCCCAGGTGAATATCCGGGCCAACAAACTGATCGATCAGGTGATGTGTTTCTAAAAGATTAATTATCGGCCTTTGCTGAACTACCGAATGGGTTTGAATTGCACACTTATATTTGTGCGGAGGCTGTCCTACAAATCATCCGTTTCAATATTTTGCATACTGGAATAGATATAAAAGGCGCCTCTGGTAACTATTTTCGCATTGGGCTTCAATTCTGAGAGTAGTTTGATTCCTACGAAACCCAGTTCCCTTGAACCGGTCACGATCTCTGTCATTTTGAAACGATATTTTTCCCGGAATTTTCTTGCCTCAGGTCCGTCCTTTACCGGATCATTTTTTACTGGCTCCGTTTCCGTCCCCTCAAAAACATAGATATAAGTTTTGTCATTGGCTTTGACGATAGCATCTTCAGGAACGGCAGGGACAACTTGTCTGGCCGTCTCTATGAGAGCATTGACATACTGCCCCGCAACAAGGCTTAATTTTGCTACATTGTTTACCGTTGCATGCAGCGCCACCGATTTACTCGACGGGTCCAAGGATTTTCCAATCCCATAAACCGTCCCGGTAAGTTCCTTTTCCGGCTGGTTACTAAGCGCCAATACTACTCTCTGTCCTTTTCTTACCCTGGGGATATCATTTTCAAATACTTGCAAATCGGCATACACCGTGCTGTTATTTACGATATCCATTATCGGGCTCGCCGCATCGGTATAGGTTCCCACGCTTAACCGGATTTTTCCGACAGTACCGCTTATCGGAGCGAGAACCGGGACCAGCGTGGCCAGCGTGCCGCGGCTAACGGTCGCGGGATTTACATGAATCTGCCTGAGTTGCGCTTCCAGCGTCCTGAGTTTTGATTGTTCTGCCGCATAATTGGCTGATGCTTGCTGGTACACTTTCCCAATGCCCGCATCGGCATCCTTTAATGTCTTCTGACGTTGGTACTCCTGCGACAGAAATACCAGGTTGTCTTTTGAGGTCAGGTAGTCTTGCTGCAGTTTTACAAAGTCTGGATTTTCGATGGTCGCCACCACCTGTCCTTTTCGGATCTCCTGACCTTCAACGACTGTAATTCTCCTGATCACACCGCCGACCAGCGCATTGACAACAGCTTTGTTTTGTGGCGGTACGGCTAGCTGACCATTTGCTTTTATCGCGCTTGCGATATTTCTTTCTTCAATTTTTCCCAACTCGATCCCAACCGCAGCCATCTGCTCCGCAGTGATCTCAGCAATACCTTCGTCTTTTTTCGTGGTATCGGAGACTGTCGTTTCCACCGGACCTGCTTTCTTCGTTTTTGACTGCCCACAGGAAGAGAAGAGTAGGGTGAATATGACGAAAACAAGCGTGAATGATACCTGTATTTTAGTTGATATACGCATGTGTTTTATTTTATGTTGTTTTAGTTTGGTAAGCCTGCTGGTCTGGGAAAAGTAAATTCAATCCAGGTTTTGCAGTGCCTGCAAAAGATAAAAATTTGTTGCGGATAAAATGAAAATCTGTTCATTTATTTAATTAATTATTGCCCGTGTTAATATAATTCAGTCGAATGATAGCCTGATTATAATTATTCAGCGACTCCAGATACTTCATCTTCGTATCGAAGGCCATCGTTAAATTTTGAATATATTCTATATACCCAATTTCACCCAGCTTGTAACTAATTTGTGAAATTCGAATGATTTCATTCGCCTGTTTATTACCGACCTGCTCATAATAATCCAGTCCCTCTTTTTGTTTTAGGTATTCGTTGTACTGCGTACTGTATTGGGTCTGCAGATTTAGCTTTGCTGATTGTGCCTGCGTTTCCATCAGAAGCGTGTTGGTTCTCGCGGCACGTATCCTGGCTTTTTGCGCCCCATAAAACAATGGAAAGTTCATTCCGACCTGGACACCCAGGTTGCCTGTAGCTGAAGAGACACCGCGCATCGGATAGGCCGTGGTTCCTATGTTAAAATCCGGCAGCATCCGGCTTTTTTCCAGTTGAAATGCTGCGTTGGCCACACTGACCTGTTGATTATAGAATTTAGTCTGAGGGTGTGTGGAAAGGGTAGTATCTATCATGAAATCCGGAGCAATTTTAATGAGGACCGTGTCAGCAGGGACCAGGTCATCTCTGGTGTTTAATAATTGTTGCATGGCGAGTTGCGCAGAATTTTTATCAATCAATCCCTGTCTGATCTGTAATTGTATCTCGGAGTATCTGCTTTGTGCAGCATATTTCTCGAGGTTCGATGTTTCCCCGGTTTGCTGCCGGAGTTCCGCGCGCTGCCTGAACTTTGCATAGACGCTGTCCAGTTCCTTCAGCAGTTTGATCCTTTCAAAAGAGAATTGGAATTGAGTATAGGCCAGCTTCACTTGTCTGGTGATATCGAAAACCAACAAATCCCGTTGCCTTTCCGAAAGCAGCGTTTCGTTGTGCAACAATTTTGAATTGTTTTTGTACACAGTCGGGAAGGCGAAAGGTTGAAGAACGGTTACGTTGTTGCCCGGTTCCGCACTGTTTGAGGGGGTGTTTTGGAGGCTGAACTCCGTCTTGCCAATGTCGAGAGCGGTTTTCTGCAGCTCGGTCTGCTGGCGGACAGAAAGATTGCTACCTTTAACCTGAAGGTTGTTCTGTAGAGCCGTATTGACAGCTTACTGTAGTGTAATCGTTCTTGCCTGGCCGTAACTCTGATTGCTGGTTAGCATTGCACTTGCAAAGACCAACAGGAGTATAGGCAGGCTGACTGTTTTATTTAACCTTGTTCGTTTTTGCCTGCCCGAGAAAAGGATGTATAACACAGGCAATACGATCAGTGTCAGAAAGGTGGCTGTAATCAGCCCCCCAATCACAACCGTGGCCAGTGGCTTCTGAACCTCCGCACCTGCTGAGGTTGATAACGCCATGGGCAGGAAGCCAAGGGACGCCACCGAAGCAGTAAGTATCACGGGGCGCAAGCGGATTGATGTCCCCTTACGGACTCGCTCATAGATGTCACTGATACCTTCCTCCTCCAAATGGTTGAACTGGCTGATCAAGACGATGCCATTTAGCACAGCCACACCAAATAATGCAATAAATCCTATACCGGCCGAAATACTGAATGGCATGCCCCTCAATAATAATGCAAAGACTCCACCGATAGCAGCCATTGGCACTGCTGTAAAAATTAAAAGGCTTTGTTTTACGGAGTTGAACGTGAAATATAATAGGAACATAATAAGTAAGAGTGCCGCCGGGACTGCAATCGACAGGCGCTTTTTTGCCGCCAGAAGATTTTCAAACTGACCCCCATAAGTGATGTAGTATTCTGGTGGAAGTTTGATGTGCTGACTAATCAACGCCTGAATTTCTTTAACCACACTTTCCACATCCCGCCCCCTTACATTGAAGCCCACGTAGATCCTGCGCTTTCCGTTTTCTCTGGAAACCTGTACGGGTGCGTTTCGTAGAGTGACATTGGTCACCTCGCCAAGCGGTATTTTCCCCCCATCAGGCAGCGGAATATACAAATTGTGAATTTCACTCATGTTATTTCTTAAGTCCTTCCGGAGACGAATAACCATATCAAAACGTTTTTCGCCCTCAAATACGACCCCCGCCACATTTCCGGCATATGCTGTTTTTAGTATCATGTTCACATCGGAAATGTTTAATCCGTATTGCGCGATCTTGTCGCGGTCATAGGTTACCAGGATCTGGGGGATGCCGTTTACTTTTTCGACGTAGGGATTGGTTACACCATCCACTTTAGCGATAAGAGAAGCAATTTTGTTGGACTGCTTCACCAATTCGTCAATATTTTCGCCAAACACTTTTACCGCGACATCCTGCTTAACTCCTGAAATCAGTTCATTGAAACGCATTTGCATCGGTTGTGAAACTTCACCGGAAAGACCCGGGATAGCCTTGAGCGTCTCCTCTATTTTTTCTATCATTTCTGCCTGCGTGGACGCCGTGGTCCATTCCTCTTTTGGTTTCATCGCCAACATCATATCCCCTCCCTCAATAGGCATGGGATCTGTGGGAATTTCCGCGGTTCCGACTTTTGTCACGACCGTTTTAATTTCAGGGATACGTTGTTTAAGCAGGTTTTCGGTTTTAGAGAAAATTTCAATAGTTCTGGAAAGTGAAGTCCCTTGTCCCAGCCTCAACTCCACGGCAAAGTCACCTTCTTCAAGTGTGGGTATAAATTCGCCCCCCATTCTGCGGAAAATGAATATAGCGATAAGTAATAACATGACAGACAGGACTACTACCGTCCATTTGATTTTTAGCGCTTGATTCAGTACCGGCAAGTACAAGTTTTGAATTCGCTTCATGATCTTATCTGCAATACCTTGTTTGCGGTTGATATTGCGGTTTAAGAACAAGGCACTGATCATTGGCACATAGGTAAGCGAAAGTATAAACGCGCCGAGTATGGCGAAGGAGACGGTCATTGCCATGGGTCGGAACATTTTTCCCTCAATACCCGTCAGCGCCAGTATGGGCAGATAAACTATTAGGATAATGATTTCGCCAAAGGCCGCAGAAGTCCTGATTTTTGATGCCGAATGATACACCTCCTGATCCATTTCAGCTTTGGTCAATTTAAGTTTGTTTGTTCCGTGGACCAGGTGATGCAGGGAGGCTTCAACAATAATCACAGCTCCGTCTACAATCAATCCAAAATCAATCGCCCCCAGGCTCATGAGATTGCCTGATATGTCAAACTGGTACATCATTGAAATAGCAAACAGCATCGACAAAGGAATAACTGATGCGACGATCAAACCAGCCCGTAGATTACCTAAAAGGAGCACAAGAATAAAGATCACGATGAGTGCCCCTTCGACTAAATTGTGTTTCACCGTACTTATGGCCCGGCCTACCAGGTCCGTTCTGACAATAAACGGTTCAATGGTTAGCCCCTCAGGCAAGGAGTGTTGCACCTGTTCCATCCTGGTCTTCACGCTCTTGATAACTTCATTGAAATTCTCACCTTTCAGCATCAGCACCATACCGGCTACTGCTTCTCCTTTTCCGTCAAGGGTTACCGCGCCGTAACGTGTGGCAGATCCATATTGTACTGTTGATACATCGCGGACCAGGACCGGAATTCCCTGCACATTCTTTATGACGATTTTTTCGATATCGGTGAGGGATTGAACCTGACCCAGGCCTCGGATGAAGTAAGCGTTGTCCTGCTGTTCAATATATGAACCGCCTGCATTCTCATTATTATTCTGTAACGCCTTGAAGAGCTCAGGAATAGTAACGCCCATCGCATTAAGTTTCTCATTGTCCACCGCTACCTCGTATTGTTTCACAAAACCTCCCCAGCCATTGATTTCAGCAACCCCCGGCACGCCTGCCAATTGCCGCGCAACCACCCAATCCTGGATGGTCCGAAGTTCTGTTGGATTATATTTCCCTTCAAAGCCCGGCTTCGGTTTGATCACGTATTGATAAATCTCGCCGAGACCTGTAGAAATTGGTGACATAGTCGGTGAGCCCGATCCTGCCGGGATGATAGATTCCGCTTCTTTCAGATGTTCAGCAACCTGCTGTCTCGCCCAGTAGATATCGGCCTTGTCGTGGAATACAACGGTCACCACCGACAAACCAGATCTTGAAATGGAACGCCTTTCAATAACTTTCGGTACATTGGCTAATGCCAGTTCGATGGGGGCAGTGATGTATTGCTCCACTTCCTGGGCCCCGAGCGCCGGAGCGTTCGTAATGATCTGAACCTGGTTGTTGGTGATATCGGGTTGTGCATCCAGGGGTAGATGCATGGCTGAATAAATGCCCCAGACGATTAGCGCAAGCGTTAGAAATCCAATGATAACTTTGTGGTAAACGGAGAAATGAATGATCCTGTCAAAGACGTTCATAGTTATTATGTTTTAAAATCAACTATTATTTTCACCCAGGTGTGCCAATAATTTGGTAGCTGGGAGCTGAATTTATTTTACCTAGCAATTTTAACTGGTCCCGGGTAGAGAAGCCATGGCCTGAGCCGGTAATCAGAAGATGGATTCCGAATAACCAACGTTGGAGAAATACGGCTCTTTCGGATCGGTCAACGGTCACCCTCACGTTTCTTTGCCTTGCCTGATCTTAAAACGAGGTTGATTTATATCGGTAGCCCGAAAGTAATGCGCTGGTTGTTTATTATAGATCGTAATTGAAGACACAGGTCCAAGGATTGGATGATATAATTTGACCTCGTGATGAGGGGAATGAGTGGTGAATGATTCTCTATGTGAGATACTATTACCCATTGCCTGCAGATAATCAATCGCATCTAAATCCGTAGAACCGCATTTAGAAGGAAGCGTTTTGGGGGGTAAAAAGGTATATTTTCGACTGGTTCATTTGTCCTAGCAGGTTCATATTGTCCAGGGAGAAGGAAATAAGCAGACGTGTAAAAAGTCATACTGTCGATGTCGTTGACGTCCGTGGCAAATCCATGGAAGTCGAGGGAGATCTGCTCCGTCCTGACATAAGTGTCGTACTGGTCAAAAAAGGTGTCGTGTCCGTTGAAGGGGTTAATCTCTTCTGCGGACATAAAGAAAGAAATAGCTACAATGACGAGTAATATTTTATAAAACACCTTAGCCATTAAGCGCAAAATTATAGAAAATCGATGTATTATAGCTTTTCGTGGCAACGGGTCGCCGATCTTCTTTTTTTGTCTGTCCCCGTGGTGACCTGCCCGGAGGGTCGGCGTGATCCGGAATGGACATTTTGTACATGTGGTTCTATTTCACTTTAGGGAAAACCCGGTTGTTTTTTGCCCATTGATCCCAGGATTGCTCGAGTCTTTTGGCCTCATTGGGATAATTTCCGGTCATATCGTTCAGTTCGGTCTCGTCATCACTGATCTTGTATAATTTCCAGGGTTGGTTAGGTTGCGCAACCAGCTTCCATTGGCCATCACGTACGTATTTAGCGCCGAAATGCTCATTGTATAAGACGGTGTGCCCACTGGCATTTGTATTCAAAAAAGATGGTACGAGGCTTAGCCCCTGGGTGGGCGGCACTGGGTTCCCATTGAAAGTTGCCGGATAGGAAGTATTTGCCAATTGTACAAATGTGGCCATGAAATCCATGACATGACCCATGGCACGGGAGATAGTACCTCTAGTTTTGATCCCCCTTGGCCAGTACGCAATCATAGGCGTACGGATGCCTCCTTCGTAAGATGATGCCTTTGCAAACCGGTAGGGAGTGTTGGCGACATTTGCCCATCGTTCCCCAATCGACGCGAAAGTGGTCTGAGGTCCGGGCAGCACCTTTTTTTGAACGGGATAGGCGATTTGTTTTCCGTCCCTCGTGGCACCTGGCCTGTCGAAACCGGGGCCGTAGGCCATGGCATTTTCCGGGCTTGCACCATTATCGCTTAAAAAAATGATCAGCGTATTATCCAGTTGCCCGTTTCTTTTTAAAGCCTCTATGATCCTGCCGATGCCCTGATCCATCCTGTCCACCATTGCCGCGTGAACCGCCATTGCACGGGCGTCCCACACTTTATCCGGATTGTCCTGCCACGACAGATCATCCAGGATACGAGGAGAAAGTTTTGTGGTGGCTGGGTCGATAAGTCCGAGATCAATCATCTTTTTATAACGTGCTTCCCGGATTGCATCCCATCCAACCTGGTAGGTATTCTCGTATTTTTTAATATCTTCCGGCAGGGCGTGTAAAGGCCAGTGAGGAGCCGTTTCAGCTACGTAAAGGAAGAATGGTTTGTTGTCCCTGCTGAATTCATCGATATATTTTACTGCCGTGTCGCTGATAGCATTTGTATGATAATAATCCCTGGAGACGCTATTAATAGGTGTGGTTCCACTAACCAGGCTGAAAGGATCAAAAAAGTCGACCACGCCCCAGATATTACCAAAATATTTTTCAAAGCCGCGGTTTGTGGGGTATTGTTCGATAGGAGAGAAAAGGGGATGGGATTCCTGATGGTTCAGCCAACGCATTTGTGCATCGCGCGTGGGCTGCTCGATGGTATTGCTTACATGCCATTTACCAACCATTCCCGTACTGTATCCCGCATTTTTCAGTACTTCGGCCAGTGTCACCGTGTTGTTGGTCAGGAAGCCCCTGTATCCGGGGAGACCGTCATCGGTAGTCATTTTGCCGATACCTGCATTATGATTATAAACCCCCGTAAGCAGCGCGGCGCGCGTGGGGCAGCAGCGGGAAGTATTGTAGAAGTTCGTGTATCGGATTCCGTTAGCTGCCAGCCCGTCCAGATTAGGCGTCCTGATTTCTCCGCCGTAACAACCCAAATCCGAATAACCAAGATCATCTGCGAGAATAAGGACTATATTGGGAGTTGCACTGTTTTTGGTGGAGGCTTTCATCCTGCCTGGTTCCGAACAGGATAAAAACAATAGTAAGCCGAGGAATGAACCGAAGTAAGTTTTTGGATGCATATGTTTATCTTCAAAAATCCCTTGAATATGTTGGCCCGAAAGCACCGACTGTTCCGCGCATGCGTCAAAAAGAGTGTAAATATATCACTTGTTCGCCGTGGTCCGCTGATTGACGGTCAGAACCGGCCTTTGGATAACTTTGCCCCGGCTCATCAGCATTTCAAAAATACCGGAATCTTGGCGTACCTTTGCAGTTTTCGGCCGGTAAGGCTCTGGTACGACATGAAATCTGGTTTTGTAAACATATTTGGCAGGCCTAATGCGGGCAAAAGTACGCTTCTCAACGCACTGATGGGAGAAAAACTGGCTATTGTATCGCCAAAAGTGCAGACCACCCGCCACCGGATCAAAGCCATTCTCACCGGTGATGGTTACCAGATTATATTTTCAGATACCCCGGGGATCATTGAACCTAAATACAAATTGCACGAAAAAATGATGCAGGCGGTTAAATCGGCGCTGGAAGATGCCGATGTAGCGCTGCTGATTGTTGACATTCAGGACGACTGGGAGGAAAATGATGCGATCTTTGCCGCGCTAAAGCTGAAGGTGCCTGCGATTGTCGTGATCAATAAGGCCGATAAAGCCAGGCCTGAGCGAGTGAAGGAGGCTGAGGCGTTCTTCTCAGAAAAGTCTTACTGCAAAAAGGCTATTTCAATTTCTGCGCTGAAGGGGGTTCTGGCAGAAGATTTTATCCGGCCGATCCTTGAGTTTTTGCCTGAAGGAGCTCCTTTTTACGATGGTGATGATATCAGTGATCTGCCCGTAAAATTTTTCGTTTCAGAAATTATCAGGGAGAAGATCTACGAGCTTTCCGAAGACGAAGTACCCTACCATACAGCAGTTTTGATCAGAGAATACAAGGAGAAGCTAACCCTGGTAAAAATTGTAGCCGATATCATCGTCCACAGAGAAACGCAGAAAATGATCCTGATCGGTGAGAAGGGGAGCATGGTCAAGAAAATCGGTACAGCAGCCAGGAAAGATATTGAGGCCTTCATAGGTCAGAAAGTCTTCCTGGAATTATTTGTCAAAGTAAAACCGAAATGGCGCGAAAATGAAATGCAGTTACGTGAATATGGGTATTGAGAAAATTATCGATATTTCAGATTCGAAAGCGTCGCTGCAATTCTAAAGAACAGATCACAACCGGACTAAAGAGATTTTAAATTAATGTTTTTTATAATTTGAAGTGATACAGCTTCATTTGGATTTTTAAATATAAACCAGCAATAGGATATGGGTTTCACACTAGCAATCACAGGCAGGCCTAACGTAGGAAAGAGTACACTCTTTAACCGCTTGCTGGAACAGAGAAAGGCCATCGTTGATGATGTAAGCGGTGTTACGCGCGACAGACAGTACGGCATCAGTGATTGGAACGGTAAAACATTTAACGTAATTGATACCGGAGGTTTTGTACATGGCAGCGATGATGTTTTTGAGCGGGAGATCGCCAAGCAGGTGCTGATTGCTGTGGATGAGGCCGACGCCATCCTGTTCATGGTAGATGCCACGACCGGTCTGACTGATCTGGACGACTCTATGGCGAAGGTGCTTCGTAAAAGTACCAAGCCGGTTTTCCTGGTGGTAAACAAAGTTGATAACCACGACCGGATGCTGGAAGCTGCCGAGTTCTACAGTCTGGGATTTGAACATATCTATTTTATTGCTTCCGCCAGTGGAAGTGGAACGGGGGAACTGCTGGATGCGGTAGCGGGACTGATCTCAGAGGAAAAGTCGAATGCATTGGCCTCACAGGAAACTTTGCCAAAATTTGCTATTATCGGCCAGCCTAATGTGGGGAAATCCTCACTGTTGAATGCATTGGTAGGGCAGGAGCGCACTATCGTTAGCGACATCGCCGGAACAACCAGGGATACCATCCATACCCACTACAATTTATTTCAGAAAGAGTTTATACTAATCGACACCGCGGGGATCCGGCGCAAGAGTCGCGTCCACGAAGATCTTGAATTCTATTCTGTCATTCGCGCCATAAAAGCGTTGGACGAATCTGATGTTTGCCTGCTGCTTTTGGATGCTGAGAAAGGGATCACGGCGCAGGACCTGAATATTTTCAGCCTCGCGGCCAGAAAGGGGAAGGGGATCCTGATCCTCGTGAATAAATGGGACCTGATAGAAAATAAACAAACCAATACCAGCCGGGATTATGAAGCGGAATTGAAACAAAGGCTGGCTCCCTTCAGCGATGTTCCGGTGATTTTTATTTCGGCTCTGGAAAAAACCAGGATTTACAAAGCCATAGAAATGGCGCTGGACGTATATGCCAACCGGTCCCGGAAGGTGCCCACCAGCAAACTAAATGAGGTGATGCTAAAAGCGGTGGAAGCACATCATGCCCCGGTGGTGAGAGGTCATTCCATCAAAATAAAATTTGTGACGCAGTTGCCCACCGAAACACCCTCTTTCGCATTTTTCTGTAATTTTCCGGATGACATCAAAACGCCCTACAAAAACTATCTCGAGAATCAGCTTCGGAAGAATTTTGAATTTAGCGGCGTTCCCGTCAGACTTTTTTTCAGGAAGAAATAATTTCGTAACTTGAGAATTCTGTCAAATTGTAAACTGCAATGAATACCCTTGAACAACTGGCGAATAAGGAAATACTGGATCTGTTAAACAAGAAGTTTTTTATGTTTGGCGAAGAGCTTAAACAGTTCATTGCCAGGGTCAGCCTCATGAAACAGATTTCAAGGGGTGAGATCCTGATCCAGGCCGGGCAATATCTGAAACATACGATGCTGGTGGTGGAAGGACGGATCAAACTCTATCGGGAAAGTGAATATGGCGATGAGGCATTCATGTACTACCTCGAACCCGGCAATGCATGTGCGCTCTCCATGCTCTGCGCTTCCAGACAAAAAACCAGTGAGGTTACAGCCAAGGCAGTTGAGGATACGGTAGTGATCATGATCCCCGTTCAGTACACGGATGAGCTCATGAAGTACCACCAGGATTGGTATAATTTTGTGATCGAGACCTACCGGTCCAGGTTTGAAGAATTGCTGGAGGTTTTTGACAACGTTGTATTCAAAAGTATGGACGAACGGCTGGAATCTTACCTGAAAAATCAATTCACAAGTCTTCACTCCAATAAAATAGAACTTACGCATCAGGAGATAGCGAATGATCTGAATACATCCCGCGAGGTGGTATCCCGACTGTTGAAGAAGCTGGAACAAAGGGGCGAAATTGCTCTGAACAGGAAGTTTATTGAAAAAACGAAAGGTAGTTCGCTGTGACTTTAGACACCGTTTCGCATCCGCGGGTTGGATAATTTGCGGCCATCCAATCGAAAATTATGGACAATCCAATTCCCAAAAAGAAGTATTTTACTGTTTCCAATATCATTTCAGGGATCCTGGTAGTTTTTACACTCAGCATCCTTGTCTTCCCCGAATTTAAGGCGAAGGTTTTGCAGGTGTTTATGTCGGCGGGCTTGTTTCAACCCGGTGTGCCTGGCGAGGTTAAAGCCGATAAGGCAACTGCCGTCAGCGATTGGAAGATCAGACTTAATAATTCAGAAGGCGAAGTAGTTGACGGACATACAATGGATGGGAAAGTTGTATTCATCAACTTCTGGGCGACCTGGTGCCCCCCGTGTATTGCTGAAATGCCCTCCATAAATACACTTTATAAAAATTACAAAAATAATTCGGGGATACTCTTTTTACTGGTAGATGCGGATGGAAACCTGGCAAAGTCCGGCGCGTTCATGAAAGACAGAAATTTTGAACTCCCGGTTTACGCGCCCCAGGGGCCTTTTCCCGAGGAGTGGTTTGGCGGTTCGCTGCCGACGACACTAGTCTTGGATAAGCAGGGCAGACCCGTGTATCATCATGAAGGAATTGCAGATTATGGGAGCCAGAAATTTAAAGATTTTCTGGATGGGTTACTGCGCGAATGATGTTGAGAGCTGACGATGATTGTTTGACAATACGTTACCTTTTGCAGGGAACAGATACATCTTGTTATAACATTTTTTGTGACATTTATCACTTTAGCCTCCGCCCAAGTTAGATACATTCGTGTTCAAATAAACTGATTATGTATAAGGTATTGCTGAAAGATTGGAGTTTTTTGAGGGTTATCAGACTTATCCTGGGAATAATGATGTTAGGGCAGTCCTTTCAGATCCATAGTTGGGCGATAGGTCTGTTCGGGGGTTTGTTTATATTCCAGAGCCTTACAAATACAGGTTGTTGCGGTGCAGGAGGGTGCGGCGTCCCGCAACGCAGCAGGCCAGCCAATAGTGAGAATGTGGAAGAGATCTCCTATGAAGAAGTTAAGTAGATCCTTCATAAAGAATTTTGCCGGATGTTTTAAGGTGCGGGTCATTCCGCACTTTTTTTGTGCGATCGAAACTAACTGTAACTAAAATCACGTATAATTTTTATACCTGTTTGTTCTTTTGTACCTAAATTTTAAAAGATGAAAGTTGTGATTGTTGGAGCTGTAGCCGGCGGAGCCAGTGCTGCAGCCCGTCTCAGACGAATGGATGAACATGCTGAAATTGTCATGTTTGAAAAAGGAGCATATGTTTCTTACGCTAATTGCGGTCTTCCCTATTATATCGGAGATGTGATCCGGGAGAGAAGTAAACTGTTCGTGCAATCTGCGGCAGGTTTCAGAAACCGCTTTCACATTGATGTGCGGACGAATACCGAAGTACTGAGTATTGATCGCGACAACAAATTGGTCAGGGCGAGAAATACCATTACCTGGGAAGAGTATGATGAGAGTTATGATAAACTTATTTTATCGCCTGGTGCAGAGCCTCTCCGCCCGCCGTTGCCGGGCATTGATCTGCCAGGGATATTTACACTCAGAAATGTTCCGGATACCGATGCGATTAAGGAACAGGCCAACAGGATGAAGAAGGGAAAAGCTGTGGTGATTGGTGGAGGCTTCATCGGATTGGAAATGGCAGAAAACCTTCACAATTTGGGTCACCAGGTAACGATCGTGGAAATGGCCGACCAGGTGATGGCGCCGGTGGATTTCCCGGTAGCTGCTATTGTTCAGCAGCATATTCGCTCAAAAGGTGTACAGTTATTATTAAGCACAACCGTCAGCGGGTTTGAATCCTCGGGTGAAGGCGTTCGTGTGAAATTTACCAATGGGGAATCGGAAGATGCGGATATCGTCATATTATCCATAGGTGTAAGGCCTGATACCCGGCTTGCCGCTGAAGCAGGATTAACGATAGGTAAATCCAAAGGAATCTGGGTGAATGAATATTTGCAGACCTCAGATCCGGAAATCTACGCCGTTGGTGATGCTATTGAATTTGAAAACCCCATCACGGGCCGGCCAGCTAATACGTTTCTGGCAGGTCCGGCAAATAAACAGGGCAGGATCTGTGCCGATAATATCGTCCTGGGCAATAAAAAACGTTACAAAGGATCGATTAATACAGCGATCGTAAAAGTATTTGATTACACGGTGGCTACTACGGGGATGGCTTCAAAACATCTCAAACATTTTGAGATTCCTCACCAGGTGTCCACTACCCGTTCGGCTTCCCACGCCACTTATTACCCCGATGCGAAACAAATGACTATTCAACTGGTCTTTTCGCCGGAAGACGGACGACTGCTGGGCGCTCAGGTAGCCGGCATGGAGGGGGTGGACAAGCGGATCGATTTGTTGGCGACCATGGTTCAGCAGGGTCGGACAATCTACGACCTTACAGAGCTGGAGCACGCCTATGCTCCACCTTTCTCTTCTGCTAAAGATCCGGTGAATATGGCCGGGTTCACCGCAGAAAACCTGATTGGGGGTCTTTTAAAAGTGGCTTACTGGGATGATTTTTTTGACAGGTATATTAATGATAAGAATGGTATTCTGGTGGATGTTCGCACACCACAGGAACACGTTGTCAAGACAATCCCGGGGGCAAAGAATATTCCGCTTGATGAACTCCGGCTCAGGCTATTTGAGTTACCTAAAGACAAGACCCTTTACATTTTTTGTGAGATTGGGTTAAGGGGATACCTGGCACAAAGAATTTTGAAACAGCATGGTTATGCGAACGTGATTAATCTTTCAGGTGGATTCTCACTTTGGAACATCACCCACATAGAAAAAGAAATACAAAAGAAAAGAACCAAAGCTATTTATTAATAAAATAAAGTATAAAAAAAAGATGAATAATCTAAAAGAAATCGTAAAAAACGGACAGAACACATTGTTGGATGTAAGGACTAACCAGGAATTCAACGACGGACACTTCCCGGGGGCAATCAATGTGCCCCTGCAGGAAATAAAACAGCGACTGGATGAAATAGATGAAATGCAAAAGCCTATCGTGGTCTATTGTTTGTCTGGTGGCAGAAGTATGGCTGCTGTGGGGTTGCTGAAACAATCTGGTGTGAATGAAGTATATAACGGGGGTGGTCTTGCTGACATGCAATACCTGATATCCTGATTTATTTCAGTTGTTACAAATATATTGTAACTTCAATGCCATTATTGGCAGTTTCTAAATGATAGGGTCGCAGAATGAAAAAGAGCGGGGTTATAGTGTTACTGGTTTTGACCTTTTTGTCCGCCTGTGGATTAAATACGGGTAAGAAAAAAGCGGACAGGGAGGTTTCGGGTGATGTCCGGATAGATTCGGTTTCCCGTCGGATCTATCTGGAAACCGGGGCCAGGTACGCTTCAGAGACCGGTGCTGTGTTGACCAGGAACCTCACCGAAGCAATGAAAACACGTGGTGTTTTAAATGCCATTTCGTTTTGTAACGTGATGGCAGTCCCACTTACAGACAGTATGTCTGCTCACTATTCGGTTCACATTTGGAGAGTTTCGGATAAGCCGAGAAACCCCGGGAACCGCGCCGGATCCGATGAGCAGGGTTATATTACAGACATGCAATCTGCAATAACCGCCGGCAAAAAACCTCAGCCTGTGCTAGCTTCACAACAAGGGAAGATCCGGGCATATTATCCCATAATCACCAATTCCCTGTGTTTGAATTGTCATGGACCCCGTAAACAAATCAACCCTGCTGTGAGGGTGAGATTGCGTGACCTGTATCCGAAAGACGAAGCTACAGGATATGACATAAACCAGTTAAGAGGCCTTTGGGTGGTGGAGATGGAGAAGTTAGATGCTAAATAGACGTTAGACTAGACGTTATCCGCCTGCGGGTAGAAAGGAATGATAAATGTTGAATTACGAGCAATTGTAATATAAGCCTGGTTGTCACAGGTCTACTGGTCTGTCTCTTTTGAAAAAGTGGGCAGGTTCCAGTGATGCCGGAGCGCAAGCATTCGCAGGGAAAAGCTTACGACCAGAGCAATAATGGCGACCCAGTCGTTTGAGAGCCAATCCCAATAACTTCCCAGAACTACGATCGATGCGCCGATGAGGGCTGCTGAAGCATAAATTTCTTTTTCCAAAATTACGGGTACACGGCTGAGCAGCATATCGCGCATAACGCCTCCGCCGACGGCGGTTGTAATTCCCAGTAGTATTGCAGCTTCGTTGTTGTGTCCGAATGAAAGCGCTTTCTGAGCTCCGGAAACCGCGAACATGGATAATCCCGCAGCGTCAAACAGGAGTACCGGATGGTTGAGGAGTTGTACAATTGGGTAAAAGCCTATTGTCAGACCGGCGGCGAACATCGCGATAGCCAGGTAATACCAAACAGATAAGCCTGCTGGGGGAATTGCCCCGATGCAAAGATCGCGAATGATTCCTCCACCACAGGCCACCACAAAGGCGATGGCACAGATGCCAAACAAATCAAGTCCACGCTGTCTGGCTGCTGTTGCTCCACTAATGGCAAAAGCAAATGTCCCGGTAAGGTCCAGTATATAGTAAATCGTGTGCAGTTCGCCCATTGGTCAAAGATAGTAATAGGTGAGAATTATTCCAGCCAGGCTGCCGCAGCAGTGACCATTGCCTGAAAACCTGTCTTCAGGGTTGGGTTGAGTACCGGCGCAAATTTGGGTGAATGGTTGCTGGGAATTGAATTAAGCTTATTGTTTTTTATTGCATCGTCATAGATTTTCGGGTCAGTTCCGCCAACAAACCAAAAGACATAGGGTACATTCCAGCTTCTGCCGAAAACACTGAAGTCCTCACTGGCCGAGGCCGGTTGAGTTTCATGCGCGGAGTCTCCAAAAACCTCGTGAAAAGCTTCGGCAACTCTGTTGGTTGCTGCGACGTCGTTTTCGGTCAGCGGGTAGCTGTCCAGTGTTGTAAATTCCGGATCTCTCGGCGCATTTGAGGCGGCACACTCAGCGCAGCAAATACGTTTTACCGCGGAAAGAATATGGTCTTTGACACCATCATTAAAAGTACGTATGTTCAGCTTCAGCGTGGCATCTTCAGGAATGATATTTTCTTTGGTGCCGGCCTGCAATGCACCGATTGTCAGCACAGCATTTTCAATGGGTGCGATTTCCCGCGAAACGATTGTTTGTAAACGCAGGGCTGAGGCGGCGGCCATGATTACAGGATCTATCGATGTTTGAGGCGATGAACCATGCGCCCCACGGCCGAAAATTTTTACTTTGAGACTGTTGCCCGCAGAGAGTATCGCTCCGCTCCGGTAACCGACGGTACCCGCTCGGCCAACCATCACGTGTTGTCCCAGGATAATTTCCGGTTTGGGGAAACGCTTCATCATTCCGTCGTCGATCATACTTTGAGCGCCCCGGCCAACTTCTTCACCCGGCTGGAACACAACTAACAGGGTCCCCTTCCATTGATCCCTGTGTTCCGAAAACAACTTTGCTACACCAATCATCCACGTGACGTGCAGGTCGTGGCCACAGGTATGGGAAATACCTACTTCCACACCATCTTCATCACGACCTGTTTTTTTGCTTGCGTACGGAAGCCCGGTGTCTTCCTTTACGGGAAGCGCATCCATATCCGCGCGTAACATCACGGTGGGCCCCTCTCCATTCTTCATGACACCCACAACGCCGGTCACACCAACATTTGTGGTAACCTCATACTGAAAACTGGTCAGGTGATCGGCTGCAATTTTTGCCGTCCTGAACTCCTGCATGGATAACTCGGGGTTCTGGTGTATGTCTTTGTAAATCTCTTCCAGTCCGGGTAGCAATTGATCAATATAAGAACTCATACTGCTGGTGAATGCGGAAATCTGACCGTTTTTCATAAAAGTAAAGTTTTAGAAAATGACATGTGCTCCAAGTGACGCTTTTTCCCTGGCGATTGCGAAGTAATATGGATCGATTTGTTTTGCTTCCAAAAACCTGGTATTGTCAAAATTGGATCTCATAACAATTTCGATTCAATTATCTGATTGCTATTGTGGATTTAGCCCGTTTCACTTCAAATTCCCAGTTAAGTTACATGCTATTTTTTTTATCATCAATACCGGAGGCAAGCTTAACAGTAGCTTAACACGCTCGTTTGTCGGGCTTCATTAGCTTTTTGTTTGTCTGGGTTGGTCAAATCAGTCTGCAATAATCATTTATTTTTTATTAGGGAGATTTGTTTCGGTTTATTGAATACCTTTGCCTCCAAATATTGAAAAAGGGTCTTATATACAAATACATAACTGCAGTTGTTTTTCTGGCAGCCTTCCTGGCGCAGTCGTTTGGGAAAAGTTTCTATATTGCCGATTATTACGCCCGAACTGCCAGCTATGCGGAAAAATGTATCAACAAGGCCAGACCAAAACTTCATTGCAACGGGCAATGTCAGCTAATGAAGAAATTGCAGGAAGAAGAAAAAAAAGATCAGCAGAATCCTGAAAGAATCAATTCTCTAAAGAATGAAGTCTCTTTGTCTGATCAGAATGACTTTGCAACCCTTGAAAACCAATTTCGCCTGATAGCACTGAGCCGCCATATTGAAGGCAGGCCCGAAGATGTTCCTGCAGGCATCCACGCACCAGTATTCCGGCCCCCCTGTCTCTGACCATATACCTGTCTGTTTTCCCTGTTTCAAAAATCCGGTAGAGCCGCAACGTCATCCTTGTGTTGATCAATGGCGCCCGTAACCCAGGGTACGGTTTGAGTATGCCGGTTGCTTATCCATTCCGAAATTTAAATTCAACATTATGTTCAAAAGACATTTCCCAATAATAATTTTTTTATTGGCTATCCTTTCTGCCTGCGTAAAAAATGAAGTGCCGGCACCTGTTGATCCTGTTTTGAAGAAAAAGAAAATTGCCGAGACGGTACTGTCGGGAACTCCTGTTAAACTCACGCTGTATGCGGAATATGACTCCCTGTTTGTTGGATACAATCCGCTTTATATTACCCTGATTGACACCAATTCCAGGCAGGATGTCACAAACGCGTCCATCAGCCTTTTACCCGTGATGGACATGATCACGATGAAGCACAGTTGTCCGATTGAGCAGCCCGTGTATTCGTCTACAGACAAGTTTTACGCCGGCGCAGCAGCATTTTCAATGGCTACGGATGGCATGATGGGGTGGTCTGTAAAGGCGACGGTTACTTATAACAACCAGACTTATATGAAGGAAATTCCGGTGGTCGTGAAAAATACACCTTCAAGTATTAAATTGATAGGCAAGATCAAAAATCAGCAGGGAGTTCCCTATTTTGTCGTGTTAGTGCATCCGCAGAAGCCCGAGCAAAAAGTCGGTATCAACGACCTGGAAGTGGCCGTTTATAAAAAGAATACCATGATGGATTTTCCGGCTGTTGATGGTATGAACCTGAGTTTTGTTCCAACCATGCCTTCCATGGGACACAGTTCACCTAATAACGTGAACCCGGTGTTTACTTCAAAAGGACATTATAAAGGGAAAGTGAATTTTACGATGACTGGTGACTGGCGGCTTGATCTCACCTTGAGTGGTGATGGATCCACTTTCGCGGATCACGCGATGATCGATATTTTGTTTTGACTGTACTGAAGCCAGAGGGGTCAGGATTCAGAGAACTGACCGCTCTTGGCTTACAACTAAAATAATGGTATTGTGGGAAGCTTTTTAAAATTGACGCTTTGCCTGCTTTTTGCCGCGCCGGCATGTGCGCAGGAATTACCTGTACAGGACACCCTGAAAGTAAAAGACCTGGAAGTTGTAGAGATTCAGGCATATTTCGACAGTCAGTCCCGGCACAATAACACGAGACGGAAAGACGGACAGGTCAGGACTGAACGGCTGATCGAATCTCTGCCGGGAGCGGGGATCATTAGCAGGGGTGCATTTGCACAAGAGCCAGTCATCAGGGGAATGAGCGATGGTCAGATCAATGTGCAAATAAACGGTATGCGAATCTTTGGGGCCTGTACCGATCGAATGGATCCGGCATCATCCTATATTGAACCGAACAATCTGAAAAGTATTAAGCTAAATACCGGTCCGGGGTTCGAGGCAGGCGCTGCTACTATCGGCGGATCCATGAATTTTATGCTGAAGGAACCTGAACCAGGTATGGTGAAAACCTTTCAGACTTCCGTCGGAAGCGGATTTGAAACCAATGGTAGTGCCAGGCAATTTCTGGCCAATTGGCAGTATAGTGGCAAAAAATTTGCCTTATACCTGAATGGGATTTACAGAAAAGCAGGTAATTACAAGCCAGGGGGTGCCAAACAGGACTTACTGAGCAGCTTCGGGACCTGGTCAAAAGAAACGGGATTTTCTGTGGATGAAGATGCCAGGATCCTGTATTCCCAGTATGAAAAATGGAACGCCGGCCTGAGTGCAAAATACAAGTGGAATGATAAAAATTCACTTATAGGTGACTATATCACAGATAACGGCTACAATATTGGTTACCCAGCTTTGACCATGGACGTGAAGTATGCCAAAGCGCAGATCGTCTCGCTTGGGCACCAATACAAGAGCCCTGGTTCCGCACTTTCAGGTATCGAATCAAAATTTTATTTCAACTATATTGATCATGCCATGGACGATACCAAGAGGCCGCTGGACCAGATTCCGATGCACATGGACATGCCGGGACAGGCGCTGACGGCCGGGTTCTTCAGTAAAGCAGAATACCGGCACACGCATCATAGGTTCCAGGTTAAAATCGAGAGTTTTCTGAACCGCTGGCATGCCGAAATGACGATGTACCTCAAAGGGGGAGGGGCGGAAATGTTTATGCTGACTATCCCCGATGCACAAAGGTTTTCGACAGGATTGTCTGTAGCAGACAACATTCATATCAGGGATCAATTTAATCTGTTGGCGGGGGCCAGTGCAGGGACTGATCAATCATCCATTTACTCGCTGGCCGGCAAAGACCAATTGTCGGGGATTTATAGTGGATCGATCAGTCGGGATCATTTTTTATGGAATGCCTACATTCAGCCTGTCTGGGACCTGTCTGCTGATTGGCAGATTTCCGCAAAACTATCCAGATCCATGCGTTCTCCTACATTGAAAGAACTTTATTCCGTATATCTCCTTAACCGTGTTGATAACTATGAGTATATTGGTAATCCCGCGCTTAAGAAGGAAAGTGCTTTTAATACAGAGGGATCTATCCGCTTTAATTCATCCGGTTTTTACGCAAATTTGAAAGCCTTTGGTTATTTTTTTCGAAATTATATTGCCGGCGGGGTGGTGGGGGATATGACCTCGACGATGGGAGCAGACGGAGTAAAGCGGTATCAGAATCTGTCTTCCGCTAATATCTGGGGCGGCGAGCTGATTGCCCGTTTCGATCCGGTAAAAAGCCTGAGCCTGAGCAGCATTAACACTTACCAGCAGGGAACGGATAACAATGGCAACCCGGTGCCACTTATGAGTCCCTTTCACTCAACCCAAAAAGCCGAATGGCAGGCCAAAAACGATTGGACATTTTTTCTGGAATCTGTGTATGCCGCAGGTCAGAGCCGGGTGAGTGCATTCTACGGGGAGTCATCAACGCCTGCTTTTAATGTTATCAACACGGGTATCATCAAAGCTTTTTCCTGGCAGGATCAAAGGCTGGTGGTAAGTCTCACTGGACTGAATATTTTTAACCAGTATTATTACGAACACCTGGACGTCATAAAACTTCCGAGGGCGGGGCGGAATATTGTGGCACATATCAGTTTTTATTTTTAGTGCCCGGCAAGCCACGGTCCTGCTTCCGGTCTCAATAACAGTCGATGACGGATGATGAACTGATACGATCTATTTTGGATGGCAATCAAAGGAACTTCAGGCTGATCGTTGAGAAGTATTCGCCCCGCGTATTCCGGACGGTACTAGGATTTGTTCACCAGCGGGAAGAAGCTGAAGAGATTACCCAGGACTGCTTTTTAAAAGCTTACAATTCCCTGCCCGGCTTTTCAGGCAAATCGGCATTTTCAACCTGGCTTTACCGGATCACCGTCAACACAGCTCTCAATGTTGTCAGAAAGAAAAGGAGGGAGCAGTTAATGGGTGATTTGTCAGCATTTTTTCAATTTTCCTCTGCCGAGAAAAATGCCGGACAAAAACTTGAAGAAGCTGAGGAGGACGGGATAGTGGAGCAAGCGCTGGACAAGCTGCCCGAAAAACAACGGGTTGCGTTCATACTTTCAAAATTTGAAGGGTTTTCTCAAAAGGAAATTGCTGAAATAATGAGTACTTCTGAAGGCGCCGTTGAACAACTAATACTCAGAGCCAAAGCACATTTAAAAAAAGAGCTGAAAAAACGTAGGAAAGTTTGAATTGAGGTGTCTAAACAAATAAAGAGCTATGATAAATCCCTGGGATGACGAGATACTGTCCGGTTATATTTCCCGAAACCGACAGCAGGAGCCCGATCCTCTGCTAGTTTCGCGGATTATGTCGAAGCTCGGGGACATCCCGCAGGGGAGGGTTCATCAGGAGCCGCAGGGCTGGCAAAAATGGGCGATGGCTGCGGGTATCGCAGGAGTCATATTAGGAGGCATTGCTCTTGGTAGTTCTTATCACATCAGCCGGGAAAAAGCGGCCATTTGGGCAAATGATGTGGTCATAGAGAATTTGAGCTTTTATCGTCAAATTGGGACTGAATAAATGATGGGTAGTAACAGGATACTGGTTTGGGTAATCGTGCTGTTAGCTTTGCTGAACGTTACAACCATTATTGTGATCATTTACCATAACTGGCAGGAGAAGAAACTGGAGGAAGATGCGGTGATCGTGAATGAGAAGGGGACTGTGATCAACGGGCGATATTTGCGGCAAAACCTGAATTTTGATAATCAGCAGATTGAAAAATTCAGGGAGGCGAACCGGATATTCCGACCGGGAGCTCTGAGAATTATTCATGTCATCGATTCATTAAAGCGTGAAATGCTCATTGAATTGAATAAACCCTTTGCCGATACCGCGAAACTCAATGGGTTATCATTTGGCATAGGCGATGCGCACGGACGGCTGAAGCAGGAGGCATTTCGGTTTTATTTGAGGATTAAGGCTGTCTGCAGACCCGATCAAATGAGCAATTTTGAAGTCGCTTTCAGGCCCCTGTTTGAGCAGGAAGTGCTGCCGGGAGGTCCTCAAGGCGGAGGCTTTGGTCGCGGCCGGGGGATGGGGCGTCACGGGCGAACTGATATGCCATGATTTTTTAAATACTAAAAATAATATATAATGAAAAAGACGTTTTTGATTTTATTTGTGCTGGGGCTGGTTTATACAACTGGTTACGCGCAGCAGGGAAGGGGCCAGGGTCAGCGGCAGGGGCTGAATAAAAATTGCCCGGGATATGTAGACGCCAATAATGATGGAGTTTGCGATAACCTCGGGACAGCTAATTGTCCCTATAGTAAAGGGCAGAATGTTGGGCGGGCAAACCGCGGTCAGGCCGGGGGCCAGGCCGGGGTAAACCGGGGACAGGGCATGCGAAATGGAAATTGCCCGGGCTATGGCCGGGGGCAATGCAGAAATTTTGCTTCAAATTCAAATATTCAACGGAATCCGCAGACGGTTCCCGTCAAATGATATTCAGTAGCATGTTGATGCTATTGAGGTTTCATAAATAGGATAGAAGAAGCCGCCGGTATTTTCCAGGCGGTTTCTTTTTTTTTATTACTGCTCATCACAAGTCTTGCAAACTACTCTAAAGACAATTGTTAGTTTGTCTATTGAGAAACGATTTTCTCATCGGACAAAGCCCCGAGAAAATTCTTTATACTTTTGACTTCATTTGGAGTCAGCTTTTTGTTTAACTGCATGTAGGCCATTTTTTCAATGGCAACTTCAACATCCGCAGTTCTCCCATCATGAAAATAGGGTCCTGTCAGCAAAACATTTCTCAGCATAGGCACTTTGAACTGGTACTTATCTCCTTCATTTCCCGTAACTGCGAAACGGCCGAGGTCCTCAATGTTTTCATAGGGATGGAATAGTCCCATTTTCTGGTAGATCAATCCGCCAAAATTGGGACCCATATGGCACTGAATGCATCCGGTCTCAATAAAAACTTTCAATCCTTCTTTTTCACTGGTATTCATTGCACTCAAATCTCCTTTTAGGAATCGGTCAATCTTGCCGCGGGATACAAGGGTACGTTCGAAGGCGGCAATAGCCCTGCCGAGGTTGTCAAAATTCAAAGGATCTTCTTGGTCGGGGAATGCGGCCTTGAAGGATGCTACATAGTCGGGCATTGCCCTGAGTTTTTTTTCTACAGCTGTTTTATCGGGCATGCCCATTTCAATCGGATTCAGGATAGGTTTGGTGGCCTGTTCTTCCAAAGTGCCGGCTCTGCCATCCCAAAACTGCGCAAACTGGAATCCGGCGTTCAACGTGGAAGGGTCGTTGCGTTTACCCGATTTTCCCAGCGCGCCGACGCCGGTGATATCGTGATCGGCTCCCGCAAATCCCCGGTCTATCGGGTGGCAACTATTGCAGGCTTGCTGATTGTTGATCGAAAGTGCTTTTTCAAAATAAAGCTTCTTGCCCAAATCGACTTTTTGTTTGGTATCGGTGAATGTTCCCGGCATTGTGTCGGGCAGGATGGGGAAGACTGCACTTGCCTTTAGCCATAATTTTCCGTCCAACGTTGTGGTATCAACGGCACTTTCTTTTTCGTTAGTAGTTGACTTTTTTCTGTCCTTACAGCCCTGAAGGTTTAGGAGGATGATGGCAAACAAGGACAGCATGGCCATCGTAATGTACAATGATCTGAATTTCACGCCAGTATATTTTTAGGATGATGTAATCGCTTTGCATCGTTCGGTTGAATCCTGTAAACCAGGGTGATTACAAAGTTATGTTAGGAAAAGGTTTTTTGAACGGATGTCTAAAAAATATATGGTTGAGGTATAAATAAAAAAATGGCCCCCAAGGGGGCCATCCTGTTTCATAGGTACATTTATTTGGGAAAAAGAATCACGATTTAGTGCCTCATCACCCCGATATACAGTTTTGCATCATTGGTCAATGAGGAATATCCGGAGCTAAAAATGGTATAGAAATTGCCAGCTAGCAGGCTCTTCTTATCTGAGGTGGCCAGAATTTCAGGATGACCGGAACGCTTCACTTCAAGAATGACGTCGTTGGCCGCTTTCAGGCTAAAAAAGTTGCCGGCTTGTTTGTACGGTACATTAGTAGCCAGCGGGGCTGCCTGTCCTTGAATGTAGAAGTCGAGCGCCGCAACGTCAGGGCTCATATTTGCAAACCGGACTCTTGCCGAGTCGCCGCTTGCAGACCGAGAACTATCTCTAACCAACACAGCTTCTGTTTTACTGGCTGTGTCGACAACGAACACCGAGTAGGAGGCGTTTTCTGACAGTTGGATACTTGCGCTGACTAGCGCGTTGCTTTCTCCTTTCCTGTAGGCCTTAAAGAGCCTGTTTCCGGGATATGCATTTATATAACCGGTGTAAGTCTTGTAGATAAAATTGTTGTAATCCTTCCTGTTTTGATCGAGGGAGAAGTCCAGCGCCGGCGTTGTTGCCGACGCATGTACGACATTCAGATAGGCTACAGGAGTGGGCGTCTCTTCTTTGAGACAAGAGGCCAGCGTGAAAAGCGTCAGCATGGCTAGCAGGGAAACGGAGAAGGCTCCGGGTTTAGATTGCATCATTTTCATGGTTGTGCTTAATTTAAAAATTTCAAAAAATTAGCAGGGCTATATTGCCTATAACGGGAATTGATGACCAAACGCAACAATTTGCTTAAAAATTTTTAACAAATGGCAAATTCCCGGTATTAGGTTCTTATTAAATAACTACTTTTCGGCTTCGCCTTGAAATGGAATTCACGGGAAAGTTGTTAGTTTTATAACTTTTCTCAACCCGATCGATGCAAATTTCTGATGGCTCGTCTTAGCTTTGGCCAGGCTGACTGCAAACAATGGCGGGAGGATTCGGCAAGATACTCTTTGCCGGCTATTCATTTAGTTTTAGCGCGTTCACATTCATTGGGAAGTTGTGCTGATTTTCTGGCTTTTGATACGGGGTAGAAAAATGCTGTTAGTTGGGTGAATGGGAACTTGGCGAAAAATCCTTTTCAAGGTTTTTATTTTTAGTTGGACAACCCGTTATTTTACCATTATCTGTAATTAAAGTCTCTTGTTCTATCAAATAATATCAATGGATGAGCCTTTGGAATTCTCTTGCGTAGGTTAGGATTATATGATACAATAAAAATATATGCAAACAAGGCCGGCGCACATGTCAGCGTGATGGGTATCAAGGCAGAAAATAAGGCCCCGGGGCATTCTTCAGAAAGAACTGCTTTGTTGGCCTTTATTGCGATTAGTCTTCAGAGTAATAGTACCGCTCAGGTTGTTGAGTTTCAGGGAAGGTGCTTCGAGTTGGTAAATGTTGTAGCGTCCGTTGAAACGTTCGATGGTAAAAAGGTCTTGAAGGTGGAACGGAATTTACAAAAGTTGCCGTTTGATACTGCCAGACTGGAATCGACTGTTGATACTTCAACCTTAAATCCACCTCTTTTAATGGTGGTAGTTTAGGCGGACGACGATGTAAAAAAAAATAAAATTTTCAGAATTGACATTATCCTACTATATTTGTAGGGTAATGTTAGTGACACGCCCAATAACTATATTTCAACATGTCTGTGTAGACATTGTTAAATGTGCACACAACTGTTGTATGCCGTAAGGCATCGTTTATACCATATCATCCCCCAAAAATTTTCTAGCCTTTTTCTGAAAAGGAAATAGATTCTGTTCACGCTGAATTTAATTTTCATATTTAAACAGCAATATGAGCAATCCCCTTTTGTAGACGTATTATACACAACCTGCAGGCCAGTAAGTGGACCCGGCAATGCAGACCTTTTCTCCCTGCGAGAATGTGGTAATAACTAAATATATATTAAAAGGGCCTACAACATATACTAAGTAATAAATAAGTCATTATTCATTTTAATTAAATAAATAAAACATGTCAGATTTAAATTTTATCGTAAAAGGAGTCAGTAAGAATCCTACTAAATTTGTAGCAGAAGCCAGGAACTTTAGGCTCGTGATAGACGAACCGCCTACATTGGGTGGTACCGATCAGGGTGCAAATCCCGTAGAATATTTATTAGCCAGCTATGCCGGATGTTTGAATGTCATGGGCCATTTATTGGCAGGGGAGTTGGGATTTAAGTTAGACAGGCTTGAAATTGAAGTTACCGGAGATATCAACCCCGACAGGCTTTTTGGAAAGTCTTTTGAAGATCGGGCCGGATTTAAGAAAATTCAGGTAACACTAAAACCTTATGCAAAAGTTTCTCCTGAAGTATTAAAAGACTGGATCAGGGCGGTAGAAAACCGTTGCCCTGTCAATGACAATCTGACAAATATAACTCCAACAGAGATTGTTGTATTAAATCCACAGGATGTTGAGGTATTGAATTAGTAGCATTCATTTATTTAACATCGTTTGCGGGTAATGTGATACAGCTCGCAAACGATGTTTTACAATACCTAGTTTCTGTCGTAGACGTAATACATGTGCAGAACAAATCGTTGCAATAAAAAAGGGTTCCAGTTTCCGGGACCCTTTTTAGTGTATGGAAGATGATCCTGCTTTGTTTAAAGATAAAGTGCAGTATTATAGTCGTGTTGCAAATAAGCACGTGAAGCTGATTGCAACGGAATTCGGTATGGGTATTCCTTTTTCAAAATCCTGTTAGCGAGCAGTGCTAACGTTGAATTTATTTCCGAAAGTCTCGGCCATTCCGATACAAAAACAACCGGGAATTATTTAGCCGATTTTGACAAGCAAACTAAAAAGGAAAGAATGAAAGCACTGGTGGATTTTGGATAATGCTCAGTCTACTTTTAAAACCATTTTCCCAAAGCACATATTCTTTTACTGAAATACTTTAAATTCAACTATGGAAACAGGAGAAATAGTCATTTATCAGGCCCAGGATGGACAAACGTCCATTGATGTCAGATTAGAAAAAGAAACAATTTGGCTTAGCCGGGAACAAATTGCTCAATTATTCGATCGTGAGCGATCTGTGATTACCAAACATATAAATAATGTTTTTAGGGAGCAGGAATTAAGCAGAGAAAGCAATGTGCAAAATTTGCACATTGCAAATTCGGATCGGCCTGTTGCTTTTTTTAGCCTAGATGTTATTATTTCAGTCGGCTACAGGGTAAAATCCCCAAAAGGTACCCAATTCCGTATCTGGGCCAATAAAGTACTAAAAGAATACCTGGTTAAAGGCTATGCCGTTAACGAAAAACGACTGAAAGAACAAAGCCAACAGCTGGAACAGCTAAAACAAACTGTTAGACTCTTGGGTAATGTTCTCGAAAACCAACCCCTTAATTCAGATCAGGCCAGCGGCCTGCTTAAAGTAATTACGGATTATACTTATGCGCTGGATGTGCTGGATAAATACGATCACCAGATATTGGAAATAAAAGAAACAACGAAGGATGAGTTTTTTCGCATCAATTTTGAAGAAGCCATGTCTGCCATCAACGGTCTTCGGAAGAAAATTGGAGGTAGTTCCTTATTTGGCAATGAAAAGGATGAATCCTTTGGGGGATCACTGGCTGCAATTTATCAGACGTTTGATGGAGAAGAACTGTATCGGAGCGTGGAAGAAAAGGCGGCCCATCTGTTGTATTTCGTGGTAAAAGATCACTCCTTTAGTGATGGGAACAAAAGAATTGCCGCATTTCTATTTGTCTGGTTCCTGGAGAAAAATAAATTGCTTTATAAAGAAGACGGCTCCCGCCGGATCGCGGATAATGCCCTGGTGGCACTTACGCTGATGATTGCAGAAAGCAAACCGGAAGAGATGGAAATGATGGTAAAAGTTGTTGTCAATTTAATTAATCTGAGAAACTGAGGCACTCATATAACAAATCGCTCGATTATTTGGACAACAGCCCGTTGCCCAAATAGGACATTTGTCAAAAGCGGCTGAAAATCAAACTAGTGAAATTTTGCAACAACTTGTGCAAAATTGCGGGGTTCGTTTGATGGCAGATTGTTTATCGGCAAAGACTTCGTATAAACGATCTTCCAGTCGGGGGATATACTCGTGAAACCTTTGTGATTTGAATTATGCTTTCTTAGGCGTTCCGCCAGCGAATTACCGGTAAAGCCGACATAATAGCGGTCTCTGATTTCGGAATATAAAATGTAGACGTAATACATGGGCAGAACAAATCGATGCAATAAGGTTACAACAAAAAAGGGTTCCAATTGCTGGAACCCTTTTAAAGAGTGTGGGAGTTGATCCCGGTATTCACCGGGACCGACCCTCCCGGCTTACAGGCCGGGATGCTCTGAACCACTGTTGGAGATTAGTTGCTGAATAAAGTTTCTGGATTTTTTCATTTTGATTTCGCGCTCCCGTTTCATTGCAGAAGTTTTATCAGGGAACATCTCGTAGTAAACGATCTTCCAATCCGGAGAGTTTCCAGTAAAACCTTTGTGATTTGAATTATGCTTTCTTACGCGTTCCGCCAGCAAATTACCGGTAAAGCCTACATAGTAGCGATCTCTGATTTTGGAATATAAAATGTAGACGTAATACATGGGCGGAACAAATCGTTGCAATAAAGTTACAACAAAAAAGGGTTCCAATTTCTGGAACCCTTTTAAAGAGTGTGGGAGTTGATCCCGGTATTCACCGGGACCGACCCTCCC
>NZ_JBYTEI010000002.1:428716-429003 GCF_058792415.1 Niabella sp. CPT15-335-S11 | reverse complement strand
TTTTTTCATTTTGATTTCGCGCTCCCGTTTCATTGCAGAAGTTTTATCAGGGAACATCTCGTAGTAAACGATCTTCCAGTCGGGAGGTCTACCGGTAAAGCCGACACAATAGCAATCTCTGATTTCGGAATATAAAATGTAGACGTAATACATGGGCGGAGCAAATCATCGCAATAAAGTTACAATAAAAAAGGGTTCCAATTTCTGGAACCCTTTTAAAGAGTGTGGGAGTTGACGGCCTCGAACCGCCGACCCTCTGCTTGTAAGGCAGATGCTCTGAACCAACT
>NZ_JBYTEI010000002.1:0-428620 GCF_058792415.1 Niabella sp. CPT15-335-S11 | reverse complement strand
ACCTGAGCTAAACTCCCAATATTTCAAAATCAACTTTAGTCGCCGACCACTCCCGACTTTCAGTCGGGATGCTCTGAACCAACTGAGCTAAACTCCCAATATTTCAAAATCAACTTTAGTCGCCGACCACTCCCGACTTTCAGTCGGGATGCTCTGAACCCTGTCCGCCTTCGGAGGACAACTGAGCTAAACTCCCTTCCACTAAAGGACTGCAAAGATAAGGGGGGAAACCACGCTGGCAAAATAATTTGAAAGATTTTTTTTGCTCAAAGTACCCAGTCTATCACCTGGTTTTCCCATTCGTTACGGTAAGGCGTGGCGATCCTTATATAGTTGTCTGTATACCCCTCCATCATACCATCTTTGTTATGATTTTCGAACAATACCTTCCGCGCTTTTCCGTTGTGCTGCGCTTCGAAATACTGCATTTTCATGAACGACAGATTTCGAAGCTGTTTGTTTCTCTGGTGCCTCACCTGAACCGGTACTACCGGTTTTATCTCAAGGGCATGGGTGTTATCCCGCTCGGAATATGTGAACACGTGCAGATACGAAACTTCCAGAGAATGTAAAAAGTCGAGTGTCTCCCTGAAATCTTCTTCAGATTCTCCCGGGAATCCCACGATCACATCCACCCCAATAGCACAGTGCGGCATGATGCTTTTGATCAGTGCAACTCTTTCTGTATACAGCTCCTTACGGTACCGTCGGCGCATGGCTGCCAGGATCTTGTTGCTGCCACTTTGCAATGGAATATGAAAATGGGGCATAAACCTCTTGCTGCCCGCGACAAACTCTATGATCTCATTGGTCAATAAATTCGGTTCGATGGAAGAGATGCGGAATCGTTCAATACCCTCAACTTCATCCAGCGCTTTAACCAGTTGCAGGAAATCGCCTTCTCTCCCCGCAATTGGCGCCGTTTTGTTTCCGTCCGGCCCTTTGCCAAAATCACCTAGATTGATACCTGTCAACACGATCTCTTTTATGCCCTTTACCGCCAGTTCCCTGGCGTTTCTAACCACATTTTCAATGCTGTCGCTGCGGCTCTTACCACGAGCGAGAGGAATCGTGCAAAAGGAGCAATTATAATCACATCCGTCCTGTACTTTCAAAAAGGTCCGGGTGCGGTCGTTGATGGAATAGGAAAGGTTAAAGCCCGTTACATCCTCAATATCGCAACTGCAGATTCTGGTTGAGTCGCCTTTGGAGATTTCTCTGATATGTTTGGCAATATTGAATTTTTCCGAAGCCCCAAGCACCAGATCAACACCGGGGATCGCGGCAATTTCCGCGGGTTTGAGCTGCGCGTAACAACCAATGATCACAACCAGACCTTCCGGTGCGTTTCTTTGTATGCGGCGAACCAACTGCCTGCATTCCTTGTCGGCGCTGTCGGTCACTGAGCAGGTATTGATTACATACACGTCTGCTAATTCATCAAAATTTCGTTTTACATAACCCTCCTTTTCCATGAGTCTGGATATGGAGGATGTTTCGGAATAGTTGAGTTTACATCCCAGGGTATGAAAAGCTACAGTTCTTGTTTCCTGCATAAGTGTGCGAAAATACAAAAAAACGCTGTGATGCTTATTATTGGGTCGTGTGCCTGAACCGTGCTCAATGAAAGGGAGGCTGATTTATGCAAAGTCTGGCGCTAAGGTCCAGCGTTTTTCAATTCCCACAACCGAAATACTTATTTTTGAAAGGAAATATTTTCAATGAAGCTTTTCAGGTTCCTGTTTACTATTTATGCGCTCATCGTGTTTGTCATCCTCATGCTCGTCGTGTTTCCTTTTGTCGTGCTGGCGATGGCAGCCGGACCGGTGAAAGGCGGGAACCTGATTTACAGGCTCTGTGTGCTATGGGGGGATGCCTGGTTTTTCCTGGTATTTATCTTTGTGAAGCGGATTTATGAATCAAAGTCCGACAATCCCGGGCCTTCAATATTCGTTGCCAATCACATCTCTTATATGGATACGCCGATGGTTGTTAAGGCCTTCCGGAATCCACTCCGTCCTTTAGGAAAAGCAGAGATTTCCCGGGTGCCTGTTTTTGGCTATATTTACCGGAACGCCATCGTTACGGTGGACCGAAGCAGCCCGGAAAACAGAAGTCACAGCCTAAGGCGGCTAAAGGAATTCCTTCATCGTGGAATTTCAATCCTGGTTTTCCCCGAAGGTACGTTCAACACGACTTTCAGGCCGCTGAAAGAGATGTATAACGGAGCCTTCAAATTGGCTATCGAAACCAGGACACCTATCCGGCCTGTCCTTTTTTTGGATACATTTGACAGAATGCCTTTTACCGGATTTTTTACGTTGAACCCGGGAATCAGCCGCGTCGTCTATCTTCAGGAGGTTCCCGTGGACGGCCTTGGACCGGAAGATGTAGAGCTTTTAAAACAAAAAGTTTATAATATGATGGAGAGCCGGCTGATTAAATACCGGGCATCCTGGATCAGGAGCTAAGATGTATGCCGAAATTATCATACCATTAGCATTGCCGCTCAACTATACCTGGGAGGTACCTGAATCACTTCAGGAAAAGATTGTTGTGGGCTGCCGGGTTGAAGTGAACCTGGGTAAGAATAGAAAATACGCAGGTGTGGTCAAGGCATTACATGACCAACCGCCGGGCGCTTTCGATACCAAAGAGATTCTGAATGTGCTGGATGTGGAGCCCATTGTTTTTGATACCCAACTAAAACTGTGGGACTGGATGGGATCTTATTATATGTGTTCAGAAGGAGAGGTGATGGCTTCAGCCCTGCCTGCGCATTTTAAACTGAGCAGCGAAACGATTCTCGTATTCAATGAAGAGATTGGGGACGATTTCACTGATCTGAGCAACGAAGAATTCCTGGTGGCTGAAGCGCTGTTGATCAAGAAAGAACTGAAACTAGATGAAGTCCAGCAGATCCTGGATATCAACCACGTTTACCCGGTGATAAACAGCCTGATTCAAAAACGCGTTTGCTTTGTCTGGGAGGCGCTGAAAGAGACTTATACACCTAAAAAGGAAACGTATATTTTGTTAAATCCCGAATATGCGAACGAATCAGCACTTGAAGCGCTCCTGAATGAGGATCCCCGGCTCAAGCGGGCCGAAAAACAATTGGAACTTCTGCTGGCCTACCTGCACTTCCAAAAAACTGAAGGCGAAATATCAAAAACGGCTTTGCTGAAAAAATCCGGCGCATCGGAATCACAGTTGAAAGGTTTGATCGACAAGGGCATTCTCCGTGCAGAGCGGCGAACGATAGACAGGATCCGGTCACTACCGAAGAATATTGAAATCGGTTTTGAATTATCAACTGATCAGCAGCAAGCTTTTGAGGAGATCAATCAACAACATATTGATAAGGCTGTGGTGCTGCTTCACGGCGTAACCTCCAGTGGTAAGACGGAAATTTATATAAGGCTGATTGAACAATGCATCAAAAAAGGGCGCCAGGTCCTTTATATGTTGCCTGAGATTGCGTTAACCTCCCAGACGATCCGCCGGCTCCAGAAGCATTTCGGTGGACACATCGGCGTGTACCACTCCAAATTTTCGCAGAACGAACGAGTAGAGATCTGGAACAAGATCAGGAACCGCGAACTGGACATCGTGCTGGGAGCGCGGTCGGCCGTATTTCTGCCATTTGAAGACCTCGGACTTATTATTTGCGACGAAGAGCAGGACAGCTCTTATAAACAAATAGATCCTGCCCCGAGGTATAATGCCAGGGATACCGCTATTTTCTTATCGTCCCTGTATCGGGATTGCAAGGTGTTAATGGGGAGCGCAACACCTTCGCTGGAATCCTACCGAAATGCGACTACCGGTAAATATGGTTTGGTAAAGCTTACCCGGCGATACGGCGGGGTTTCCCTGCCACGAATTGAAATTGTTGATACCAGGCGTTTCCCATCGAAGGATCCGGATGAAGCCATTTTGTCACCGCCTCTCCGCCAGGCGATACAGGAAATTCTTGATCGGAAAAGACAGGTCATTTTGTTTCAAAACAGGAGAGGTTACACGCCCTATCAGCGCTGCAATGTATGCGGGTGGATTCCGCAATGCAGACAGTGTGATGTTTCTCTCACCTTCCATAAGTTTGTCAATAAATTGGTTTGCCATTATTGTGGTACACAGTATCCACCGATGCAAACCTGCGCCCGGTGCGGGAGCCA
Source organism: Niabella sp. CPT15-335-S11 (assembly GCF_058792415.1). Taxonomy (NCBI): domain Bacteria; kingdom Pseudomonadati; phylum Bacteroidota; class Chitinophagia; order Chitinophagales; family Chitinophagaceae; genus Niabella; species Niabella sp. CPT15-335-S11. Next base: position 424,442 of record NZ_JBYTEI010000002.1, on the reverse strand, counting down.
CGATTTTTCCAGAAAACAATTTGGTACGGAAAGGATTGAGGAGATATTAACAGAGGCTTTTCCCGAGGCGCGCGTTGCAAGGATGGACATCGATTCGGTAAGAGGAAAACACGCGCACGATCAGCTTATTCAGCAGTTTGAACAGCGAAAACTGGATATCCTGGTGGGGACTCAAATGGTCGTGAAAGGTCTCGATTTTGGACATGTAGACCTGGTGGGGATCCTGGATGCAGACGGGATCCTGTCTTTTGCCGATTTCAGGGTAAATGAACGGGCCTTTCAGTTGATGGAGCAGGTGAGCGGCCGCGCGGGCAGAAAAGAAGCGACAGGAAAAGTGCTGATTCAAACCAGCCAACCGGGTCATCCGGTGTTGATTCAGGTGCAGGAACACGATTACACGAAGATGTATGACAGCGAGATCCCCAAACGTGAGCAGTTTGGGTACCCGCCTTTTTCCAGGATCATTCGGATTACCCTCCGGCACAGGGTTAAAGAGATCGTGCAGGAAGCAGCCAACCTGTATGCTGGTTATATGAAGAGCAATTACCAGGAGTTTATTGTAGGCCCCTCTGAACCCATTGTCAACAGGATTCGAAACCAGTACCTGATGGAGATGCTCCTCAAGCTACCTAAGAATAATAAGATCACCAGTCAGTGCAAAAGGGACATTCTCTTTCATATCGCTGTACTGCACCAGGAAAAGAGATTTCGCTCGGTAGTTGTGGTACCGGATGTGGACACACTTTGATGTAGATTTAAAAAATCGATATTGGATGCTACCACCTGCAGCGGTCAAGGATAGCAGATGCTGAACATAGAGATAGTGTTCCGCGGGCATTTTTGGAAGGTGAGTTATCCTACGATTGTAACAAATAAAAGAAATCCCTCCCTGGTGAACATTTCCAACTGTCATGAAAAATCCTGGGGAGGGAAAAATATTTTGCCGGCGGCCGTATCGGGGCTATTTCAATTCCTGGATCTTAATGCTCCTGAAAGATACTGCGTCGCCGTGATCCTGCAGCAGGATATGCCCTTCCGGGGCCATTCCAAAATTCGGCCAGTTAGCGTATTTGCTTCGGGCCACGAGCGCATAATAATAAGGTACACCCCGCTTGTATTCCAGCACCTTCCATCCGTTCAGCCAGTGCTCAATCCTGTTGTCGGGATATACTACGATCATTCCTCTGTTCCATTCGCCAATTGGCTTGCGGGCTCTGGGTTCCCTCAACGAAGGAATCAGGTCATAAAGGGAAGCCAATGTCCGGTTGCCCACTACGCCCAGCTTAGCATCCGGGTGTTTGGCATCGTCCAGGATCTGATATTCCAGTCCGATTGCAGACCCCGTGTTCTTTTCATTTTCGGTGACAAAATATTTCACCCCACTGTTTGCCCCTTCCGTCAATTTGAAATCAAACTGTAGGATGAATGCGCCATACTTTTTATCTGTTACAATATCGCCGCCATTGGCTGCTTCCTTTCCACCTGAAGGCTCCACACTCAGCACGCCGTCCCTGATTGACCAGCCTTTCGCAGGGAAGGTTGCCTTGTGGGCGCCCCTCCAGCCATTGGTGGTACGACCGTCAAACAGCAGACTTACCCCATTTCTTTTCTCTGCATTGGAGAGGTTGTTTGGAATCATATTGACTACAAACACACCCTGAAAAGTTCTGGGCTTGATGTTTTGGGTTTGTATACGGATATTTCTCCAACTGATCTGACGACCCTCGTCTTTTTTGTCTTTGATGGCATGGACCTGAAGGGCTATAAAACCTTTAGCTGTCATATCATCCACCAAATGTGCGGCCGGCACTTCGTTCACCCAGGTCATAATGTCATTACCAATGCATTGAATACGAACCTTGTTCCATTGCCCTTGTTTAAAGGCTGATTTGGCCGGTGCGTTAAAATCGAGCGGATACAGCCAGTCGCGCCTTGCCTCATCGTATATTCCCCCGGTCCAGCCCCTCTTTGAGGGATCTATTTCATATTGATAGCCGTGTACCCGGCCATTCCTGTATTCCGGGAGACTAAGACTTCTGAACTGGATCCCGGAATTCATGGTGCTGTCAACTTTAAATTCCAGTTCCAGGATGAAATCTCCATAATCTTTTTCAGTGGCCAGAAAAGAGTTGGGTTCGCCAAACACCGTAGTACCTATGATTGCACCGTTTTTTGCGGCGTACCTGGCCTTCCCGTTGAGTTGTTTCCACCCTTTGAGATCTTTGCCGTTAAAAAGGTTCTGCCAATTGCCCGTGTTCTGCGCAAACAGACCGATAACCATTAGGCTCATCGTCAGGGAAAATAAAACTTGCTTCATATGTAAATTGTTTATCTTTTGTTACAGTTCCTGCAAGCTCGAATGCCAATCGTAAACAATTCAGGATTTGGTATCGAAACAGCAGCTTTTACGGCGCCCGGCTTCCGTGAGGAGGCAATCGCCGTCAATATTCAAATATAATCAAGAGTTGGGTGCTTTTCTGTAATCCGGTCCGGTAATTTCGCTACAACGATTTCGTGATTATTTCGTATCTTGGTAGTTTTACGCATTTTTTGCGCGCCTTTATCATCAATAAGATTTACTTTAGCCCCCAAAATTTGTCATTATGAATCACTATCGACGCAGGTTTATTAAACAAGCCGGAGTTATTGCTGCCGGCGTAGGAGCTTCCACCCTTGTTCCCTTTGATGTTTTCGCAGGAATGGGTAAACGTTTTTCACCAAACGATACAATTGGCGTTGGCCTGATCGGATGCCGCGGACAGGGCTGGGCAAACCTGTCCAATATGCTGAAAGTTCCTGGAACATCCTGTGTGGCGCTCTGTGATATTGATGAAAACGTACTGGCGCAACGAAAAAGCGACCTGGCAAAAATTAATTCGGATAAACCGACGATTTATGGTGATTATCGGAAAATACTTGCGGATAAAAATGTGGACGTGGTGATCGTAGCCACGCCGGACCACTGGCATTGCCTCCAAATGGCGGACGCCTGTGCTGCAGGAAAGGATGTGTTTTGTGAAAAACCCGTATCAAACTCAATATTTGAAGCCCAACTGATGGAAAAAGCTGCCCGCAGATATAACCGGGTAGTGCAGGTAGCCCAGTGGCAAAGAAGTCAGCAGCATTTCAAAGATGCCATCGCTTATGTACACTCGGGGAAATTGGGCAAGGTCGTTTCCACCAAAGCCTGGATGTACCGGGGTAACACCGCTGCACTACCAATTGTGCCAGATTCGCCGGTACCTGCCGGCGTGGATTATACCATGTGGCTTGGACCTTCAAACAAAAGGAACTTCAACAAGAATCGCTTTCACTACGAATTTCGTTGGTTCTGGGATTACGCCGGCGGGCTGATGACCGACTGGGGCGTACACCTGATCGATATGGTATTGATGGGCATGAAGGCAGATCTGCCAAAGTTAGTCATGGCTACTGGCGGCAAGTTCGTGTTTCCGAAGGATGCCCGCGAAACGCCAGACCTTCAGACTGCACTTTACGATTTTGGAGATTTCCAAATGAGCTGGGAACATAATATGGCCACTGGGGTGGGATTATACGGCATGCAGCACGGCATCGCATTTATCGGTGAAAACGGAACGCTACTGCTTAACCGAGGTGGCTGGGAAGTGAGACCCGAAAAAGAAAAAATTGCTGCTGTTCCATGGACAAAATCGGTAGACAACGGACTGGCAAAGCATACCGCCAATTTCCTGGATGTGGTACGCACGAGGAAAAAGGAAAATCTAAACTGTCCGTTCGAAGCGGGTGCGAAAGTGGCTATAGTCAGTCACATGGGCAATATCGCGGTACGTACCGGCCAGAAAATATATTGGAATGCCCCGGCTAATAAATTCAATGTCCAGGCAGCGACTCAACTTGTAAAACCTTTGTATCACAACGGCTGGAAATTGCCTCAGGTATAGACACCGGCTTCCAACAGTTGCGGAATAGATTATAGTGTTTTCGAACATTGACGTTGAATCCCTTGTTCTATTTTGCATGGATTATGGAGCCTCAATTGTGTTATTCGATGGTGTGTGCAACCTGTGCAACGGTACAGTTCGGTTTTTGATCAGAAATGACCGAAAAGCCAGACTGAAGTTTGCGACCTTACAGTCTGTTGAAGGAGAGCGTTTGCTGAATAATACCGGAATAAATGTTGAATCGTTGACTTCAATAGTCTTTTTTGACGATGGGAATGTTTATACCAGATCTGCTGCGGCACTGAAAATAGCAGAGAAGCTGGATATGCCCTGGCGGGCGATAGTAATCTTGCGAATTATTCCACGAACCGTGCGCGATTGGATTTACGATATGATAGCCCGAAACCGTTACCGCTGGTTCGGCAGGAAAGAAACGTGTATGGTACCATCGCCTCAAATAATGAACAGGTTCCTGTAGAGGCGAATTGCACTGCGATCTTATAGTAAGTGGATGTGTGTTTTGAGGGTCTTAAGTGAGTGAGGTGATCCACCACACATTTCCAAATGGATCCGTTACGCCACCGCTTCGCCCGTAAGCCTGATCGGCCAAGTCATTGGCTACAGTACAACCATGATCCAGGGCTTTTCTGAAAGTTTCATCGGCGTTTTCTACATAAATAAAAAGGTTGGCGTTTGCCTGACTGAAATCTTCCGTTACATCAGCAAAAAGGATATTGCACCCATTCAATTGTACTTCAGCATGAGCAAGCAGTTTCTCGTCGTTGTCCCGGAAACCCTTGTACACCAGTTTTGCACCGAAAACGACTTCGGTGAAAGGAATAAATGCGGCTGCATCCTTCAAAATGAGATAAGGCATGACGGGCTGGTGACCTTTTGGGATCTTCATAATCTGTTCGATTTTTCATTAAAGTTAGGGAACTTAACGGATGAAAAGTGTAGAAATCAGGTAATCGCCTGGCCGTCATCTTTTTCCTGATCAAAATAGGGCTTTATTTTTTCAATAAGCTGCAAAGGCATCTTGGATCTCTTCATGGTTTTAGCTTCCATAAAATAAAGCGTGACTGAACCCAGCGCGAGCAGCTCATTTTTCTCATTCAGCACTTCACTGTGAAAAGTTACTTTATGATCAAGAGGCAACTGGTTGAGCGTGATCGTTACGGTGAGCAGATCGTCATAAATGGCCGGTTTAATATACTTGCATTTTACTTCTACCACAGGCATGATGATACCCATTCGTTCCATATCCGCATAGGTAAACCCAAGTTTCCGGATCGATTCTGCCCTGGCTACTTCAAAATACTCAAAAAATCGACCGTGATAAACCACACCCATTTGATCCGTTTCTGCATAACGAACCCGGATCTTCGTTTCGGTACGAAACATAGTATTTTATTTTTTACTGATGAGTTTGTCCAGGCTGAATCTTCCGGGACCTGCGCAGAGCAGAGTTAGAAATATCGCCAGGAAAATGGCTGCCATTTCGCCTTGTGCAAACATGTTACCTCCATGTATGAAAAACAAGGCAACCGCCATAGTAATAATCAAAAAGAAGGAGGCAACGCGGGTTAGCAGTCCCGCTATCAGCAGTGCGGCACAAAAAACCTCAGCAAAAATGGCGAGAGCAAGCGACGTCTTTGGCCCCATACCAAACGGATCGGCAAATCCTTTTTCGAGTATCTCGCTAAATCCGGTCACTTTTTTCATTCCGTGATTTATAATCATAGCGGAGCCGGTCACTACCCGGAGAATCAGCAAACCCACACTCAGCGTAGGTTCAGAGTACTTTGCGCTTGTTAATTTCATAAGAACAGGTATTTAAATGACGGCAAAAATAAAAAAATATTCCTGCGCAATGAAGGTTGGTTCAGGAATTGTATATTCGTTTGCAAATGGAAGAACGCATCCCAGAGTTGTTGACCCGTTATTTGTTTGAACGTCACAGTTTGGACCTGCCCGGCATAGGCGTAGTATCCGTGGTGCAACGGCATGCTAACGCGGATATTGCACAGAGGTCCATAAACCCGCCGGGATGGGGATTCACCTTTTTGCCCCGCGACCAGGATACTCATTCGGGCCCCCGGGAGGTTAGCCAATGGATTGCGGCCCAGTTAAATATTTCACCCGAGGAGGCTGACAAAAGATTTATGTCATTTTGCGGGAAATTGCAGAATGAACTTGCAAACGGAGAAGTCTTTGAGTGGGAAGGGGTAGGGGTATTTTCCACGGAAGGTGATCGTGTAGTTTTTTCTCCCGGCGAGCGTCAGTGGTCACCCTTCACACCGGTGAATGCGCAAAAAGTGATCCGCGAGAATGCAAGTCATGCTGTGCTTGTGGGCGATCGGGAAACTTCAACCAGTCAGATGCTGGAACAATTGACCGGCGAGAGAAAGCGCAATGGTGTTGTAGGCAGAATAGCATGGGCGTTGCTGGTCTTGTCGTTAGCCGCGCTGGCCTGGTTTTGGATGAGCAACGGTTGCAGCCTTTCTGCAACAGCCAACCGCCAAAAAGCGGGTAGCCTGAAGGCACCTGAGACATACCGTTTGCGATAAAACACAAGAAATTTCACCGGAGCTGTTTTCATTCTGACAGCGCTGCTTTGATCAGTTTCTTTTCGCCGACAATCCAGATAATATCTCCTTCCTCCAGTCTGATATCTGATTCAGGATTGAGCAGACGCTCTCCATTTCTCTCTATTCCGACGACCAGCCCGTTTATCCTGCCCCTGATATCGGCTTCGCGGATAGTCTTTTGCAAAAAAGGTGAGTTGGGGCCTAAAAACAGGCTCCCAAGCTGTATTTCAACATCTTTTATTTCCCGCATGATCCTTTTGTCAGGGCGAAGCATGGCTGCCATTCTCTTCTCCTGACTGTCGGTACAAATAATAAACAGTTTGTCATTTGGGTAAATTTTATCATCTCTTCCGGGGGAGATAATCGTGAACTGGCCTCTTTTTATGAGAGCTACATTGACGCCTATTCTCTCGCGCCATTGTAATTCGTTCAGGGTTTTACCTGTTACATAAACCGCTTCAGGAGAAACATCAAATGTGGTCATGTGTGCGTCCCAGGGTGCGAGATCATTATTTCGCCGGGCCAATTGCTGCAAGGCCCTTTCTTTTTTGGCTTCTAATTCCCTAACATTAAGATTTTTTATAAACCGATCCTCGATGCCGTCATACATTTTCTGCAGGCGGTGGCGGAAAAGGGTTATGATGAAAATAATAACAAGCGCCGTGTAGAGCGCGACGGACATGGAAAAGACCGATCGTAACAGCAGCATGATAAAGACCAGTGCCAGAAATACTTTCAGCACTCGCATCAGCCAAATCGGCCCCAGGTATTTTTTCTGTGCGTAAATATGCGCAAAGGCCGGTGTACGCTCATTCCGCACGACCATCGCCCACAGAAAAGGTGCCATAAGCGCCAGGGTGAAGACGACGGTTGCCGGCCCACCAAAAGCACTATTAATCCCCGTCAGCCAGGAAAGTAAATACCTGGTTGAAAGTATGATCAGCGCTATCAGCACAACAGAATAGATCAAGGTATTGATTAAAAAAGTTTTTAATACGATTTGCCATTCGCTGACTGCTGTCAGCGTGGTGGCCTCAGTGCTATAGCGATTCAGCTTCTGACGCCACGCCGGAGACATCCGGTTATTGATCCTGTTGTATAGCGGCGTGCTGGCCAGGGTAAGGGAGGGAGCGATGAATATGGTGATAGCAGATACGGCAATGATAATCTGATAAAAGCTTGCTGATGTAGCCTGATATCTTGTCCCCAGCGAAGATATGATAAAAGAAAATTCACCGATCATCGTCAGGCTCATCGCCGCCTGGATAGACACTTTCAGCGAATTTCCGGAGATGAACGATCCCGCTCCGACAAACAGGATCTTGCCAAAGATGACAACCGCCGAAATCAGCAGTATGGGCCAGATGTGTTTCGTAATTTCGGGAAGGCTGACCAGCATGCCCACTGAAACAAAGAATATGGCTCCAAAAAGATCACGCACGGGCTGGACCAGGTGAATGATCTTTTCTGCCTTGGTGGTTTCGGAAAGCAATGAACCCATGATAAAAGCGCCCAATGCCGGTGAGAAACCAGCTCGTGAAGATAGATACACCATAATCAGACACATGGCAATAGATGTAACGAGCAGGATCTCGTCTGTTAAAAATTTTCTGGCGCGCCTGAGAATGGATGGAACAAACAATATACCTGCGATGAACCATAATATCAGAAAAAATATCAGCTTCAAAACAGAAAAAAACACCTGCGTACCCTGCACTTCATGCGTGATCACAAAAGTTCCCAGCAACACAAGCAGCGTGACAGCGATGATGTCTTCAACAACCAGTATACCATAAACAAGTCCCGCAAAATTTCTTTTTTCGAGACTGAGATCTGCAAAAGTTTTGATGATAACCGTCGTGGAAGAAACGGTCAGGCAGGCACCCAGGAATACACGGTCCATGAAAGGCCATTCAAGCCATTTCGCCGTTAGATACCCAAGAAATCCCATACCTACGAGCTCAAACACGGCCGCAACGGATGCTGCCCCACCCAGCTTGGATAACTTTTTAAAACTGAATTCGAGCCCCAGGCTGAATAATAAAAAAACTACGCCGATTTCCCCCCAGACCTGCACATCACCCACTTCATAAATATTGGGAAAGAGGTTGAAGTTTGGGCTGATGATAATACCCGAAACGATATAACCCAGTACCAACGGGAGCTTGATCCTTTTGAATAATACAGAAATCAGGGCAGCAACGCCCAGGATGAGTGCAAGATCCGTTATTAAAACTGGTAAGTGATCCATTCCATGTTTCTTAAAGAACGCTTAGCGGCAACCAGATACAAGTTACAAAGTTCAGTGCGGAACACAAAAAACTATTGTGTTACCTGAACTTCAGGTATGAACAACAGAGGGTTTATGATAAGTTATCCGAATAATAAAAGAGGCAAAAAATAAAACAGCATGGGTAGTTTTGCCCGACCGTTGCATCACCTGTTACAGAATTTTCAAACTGTCGACTTTATCTTGTGTGATCTGGGCTACCAGGTCAGTAAGATTATCGTATTTAATTTCCTCCCTGAGGAACTGGCATACAAAAACCTTCAGGGTCTCGCCGTAGATCTCTCCGTCAAAATCGAATAAGTTCACTTCAATCACCCGTTTTCTACCGTCCACCGTGGGTCTGAAGCCCACACTCATCATACCTTTAAGCAGTGCCGGCCCTGTTTTATACGGACCGGTTTTTATCTCCGCTCTGACCGCGTAAATTCCGTCTCCCGGAATGATCTTTTCTTCATTCAGTACTTTCAGATTCGCCGTTGGGAATCCCAGTTTGCGCCCCAGCTTATCACCATGGACTACCTCGCCCTCGAAAAAGAATTCGTAGCCCAGCAGGTGCCGCGTTGTGGTGGTATCTCCCTTCAGGATCGCGTCCCGGATCTTGGTAGAGCTGATGGAAATATCATCCAGCACGTGTTTGGGTATTTCGTCTAATTGATAGTGATAAGTGTTCTGGTATTTCTCGAGCATTTTATAATCACCCACCCGGTTTCTGCCGAAACGGTGGTCAAAACCAATGATGATCGTATGTGGGTGGAATTTTCCAACGAGAAAATCTCGCAGGTACACCTCCGGCAGTTGATTGGCGAAAGCATCGGTAAAAGGGGTGACCACGAGGTGATCTACGCCCAGCCCCCTCAAAAGTTCTATTCTTTCCTCCAGGGTGTTGATCAGGCGAATACCAAGGATGGAAGAGGTTACAATCTTTCGCGGATGCGGGTGAAAGGTAATGATGATCGACTCGCCATTCACCCGTTTTGCCTCCTTCAATATTTGTTCGATGACCTTCCGGTGACCCTGGTGTACGCCGTCAAAAGTGCCGACGGTCAACACCGCGTTTCTGAATACCGGGAGTTGCTCTGTACCATAATGAATTTCCATACTATACAAAAATAGGAAAAGTCATCAGACATGGAGCAGCAGAAGTCAGTTCAGGAGTAAATACCGGATGCGGTTTAGTATAGACAGGTTAGGAATGTCTCATTCCTCTAACCTTTAAAGATAACACATTTTTTTCGTATTCCAATGCCCGCTTGAGAATTCATTAGTTATCTTAGCGACCTGGATCAGCTTTTTCCAGGCTGGAAAAGCGGTGATTTTTAACCCCAGACGATAAATTTTATTTATTCAATGTCATTATATTCAAAAAGAGGCGTATCGGCTCAGAAAGAAGAAGTTCATCTCGCTACCAGGAATTTAGAGAAGGGTTTGTACCCTAAAGCATTCTGCAAGATCTTCCCAGACATTTTGGGGGGTGACGGTGCACTGGTGAATGTGATGCATGCAGACGGCGCGGGAACCAAGAGCATCCTGGCCTATCTCTATTGGAAAGAGACGGGCGATCTGAGCGTATGGCAGGGGATAGCCGAAGATGCGATCGTGATGAACCTGGACGACCTACTGTGCGTGGGTATTTACGATAACCTGGTTTTTTCTTCAACGATCGACCGGAACAAGAACAGGATACCTGCGGAAGTGCTGTCAGAAGTTATTAATGGGAGCCAGCAGTTTTTTGACAAGATGAGATCTTTTGGTGTGAATATTACTTACATGGGCGGGGAAACGGCCGATGTAGGAGATGTTGTGCGCACCATGGCCGTCAATGGAACAATGATGGCCAGATGGCCGAAAGATCGGCTCATTACAAACGATAAGATCCGTTCGGGCGATGTTATCGTGGGCCTGGCATCGTTTGGGAAGGCCGATTATGAAAGCTGCTATAATAGTGGTATCGCGAGCAACGGACTGACCAGCGCCCGCCACGATGTGCTGAATAAATCATATGCAAACTTGTATCCGGAAACTTTTGAGCCACAACTCAGCGATGAGGTGGTCTATATTGGTCCGCATAAGATGACAGAGGCGGTGGAGGTAGCTGGCGAGCAAATGAATATCGGGAAACTTTTGCTGAGCCCGACCCGGACCTTTGCACCGGTACTTAAATTAATGTTGGAAGAACATTTTGAAAATATACATGGGTTGATTCATTGCAGTGGCGGTGGCCAGACAAAATGCCTGAAGTATATACCAGATCAGGTGCGTGTTGTAAAGGACAATCTTTTTGAACCTCCGATGATTTTTGATATCATACAAAACGCCAGTGGCGCGGATGCCCGCGAGATGTACCAGGTGTTTAATATGGGTACGCGCATGGAAATATACACACCGGAAGAAAGTGCCCCCAGCCTTATCCGAACTGCACAGTCACTTGGCATCGATGCCACCGTGATTGGCAGGGTGGAAGCGGCAGCTACTAAATCACTTCAGATAAAAACCAGTGAGGGGATTATCGAATTCTAAAGTTGTCTACATCAGCGGCCGTTACAGCATCCTTTGAATGAAGTGAAGTTTACGGCTCTGCGTACATTTCTGTTGGTTCACAGGTGCAGATCAGGTTTCTGTCTCCCACTGAATTATTCACCCTGGAAACGGAAGGCCAGAATTTATTATGTTTTATGTAAGGTAATGGAAATGCAGCTATCTCCCGGCTGTAGCCATGGTTCCATTCGTCCAGGATCACAGCCTGCTGCGTATGCGGCGAATTTTTGAGCGGATTATCCTGAGCGTCGCCCCCTTCCTCGATTAATCGGATTTCTTCCCGGATGCTGATCATCGCATCGCAAAAACGATCGAGTTCTGCTTTATCCTCGCTTTCCGTGGGCTCTATCATCACGGTGCCCGGGACAGGGAAACTGACCGTGGGTGCATGAAACCCATAATCCATCAGCCTTTTGGCAATATCCTCTGCTTCAATTCCCGCGGTTTTTTTGAAGGGTCGGAGGTCAGCAATAAATTCGTGCGCGCAAAGACCGTTGTCATTTATGTATAGAATATCGAAATGTTTTTCCAGTCTCGCTCTCATGTAATTTGCGTTCAGGATCGCGTATTCGGTTGCGGCTTTTAAGCCGTCTGATCCCAACATCTTGATATAGGCATAAGAAATGAGCAGGACCAGTGATGATCCGTAAGGAGCAGCCGAGACAGCATGTTGGGGCTTGTGCGGGTCAGCGGCTTCAAATACATGCCCCGGTAAAAAAGACGCCAGGTGAGATTTTACGCAAATCGGTCCAACGCCCGGGCCACCACCACCATGTGGAATGGCAAAAGTCTTGTGCAGATTGAGATGGCAGACATCCGCTCCGATAATTCCGGGTGATGTCAGTCCTACCTGTGCGTTCATGTTCGCGCCATCCATATACACCTGACCTCCATTTTCATGGACGATACGGATGATATCCATAACGGTTTCTTCGTAAATGCCGTAGGTGCTGGGATAGGTGATCATAATGCCGGCCAGTACATCCCGGTGCTCGATCGCTTTTTTCTGCAGATCCTCCACGTCAATATATCCGTTCTCGAGCGCTTTGATCACTACTACTTTCATGCCCGCCATTACTGCGGAAGCCGGATTGGTGCCATGTGCTGAGATGGGAATAAGCATTACTTTCCGCTGCGGGTTGCCGTTTGCTTCGTGGTACGCCCGGATGGTCAGCAGACCCGAATATTCACCCTGGGCTCCGCTATTAGGCTGAAGGCTGCAGGCGTCCAACCCGGTGATCTCGCAGAGATAGCTACTCAATTCTTTGATCAGGGTGGCATAACCTCCGGTCTGGCTGGCTGGGGCAAACGGATGGATATTTGCCCAATGCGCCCAGCTAATAGGCGTCATCTCGGTGGCCGCATTCAACTTCATCGTACAACTGCCCAGCGGAATCATAGAAGTGTTTAATGCGAGGTCTTTATTTTCCAGATGTTTGATATAACGCATCATCTGGGTTTCGCTGTGATAGGTGTTGAAAACGGGGTGGGTGAGATATTTGGATTGACGAACCAGGGATTCGGGAATTCGTGTAAGGACTGGCTCAGCGTCCAGGTCGAATGCGACCGGATCCGTTTCGTTTTCAAAGCAGTTGATCAGATCATACAGATCTTCCGGAATGGTGGTCTCGTCAATGGAAATTCCGATCAGGTCATTCCCGGAATATCTTAAATTGATCAATTGTTTTTCAGCTTTTTGACGAATTTTGGATGAATCCTTAACCCTGACAGTAATCGTATCAAAGAAATGGGAGCCTGTCAGTTCAAATCCACGCGCTTCAATCTCACCTGCGACGATCTGCGCGTACAGCGCAACTCTTTCTGCAATATTCTTCAATCCTTGCGGGCCGTGATAAACGGCGTACATAGCAGCCATATTGGCGAGCAGCGCCTGTGCTGTGCAGATATTGGAAGTAGCTTTTTCTCTCTTAATGTGTTGTTCCCGGGTTTGCAGTGCCATCCTGAGTGCACGATTCCCTTTCGCATCCACACTTACACCAATGATACGGCCCGGAAGAAACCTGCGGAAGTCATCCCTGGACGATATAAATCCGGCGTGAGGTCCGCCATATCCCAGCGGTACACCGAAACGTTGCGCCGAACCGATAGCTACATCAGCTCCCAGTTCGCCGGGCGGTGTGATCAATGTCAGCGCAAGCAGGTCGGTCGCCATGGCTACAAAAATTCCCTTCTTTTTTGCTTCTCCAATAAAACCGCGATAATCAGAGACCGCGCCCAGATTATTGGGGTACTGAATAAGCGCCCCAAAGTATTCCTCCGTGAGAATCGCCTCCTGAAAATTACCTTCAACAATCTCAATCGCAAAAGGCTGCGCCCGGGTATAAACCACATCTTTGGTTTGAGGAAATGTCTCCGTGTCGATGAAAAATTTGGGCTTTTGAACTTCTCCCGCCTTATTTGCAACATGATAAAACATAATCATCGCTTCTGCCGCGGCGGTGGCTTCGTCCAGCAAAGAGGCGTTGGCCATGGGTAATGCGGTTAGATCGCTGATTACGGTCTGAAAATTGAGCAGGCTTTCCAGCCGGCCTTGTGAAATCTCAGCCTGGTATGGCGTGTATTGTGTGTACCAGCCTGGGTTTTCAAATACATTTCTTTGAATCACCGAAGGTACCAGGGTGCCATAATAACCCTGACCAATATAATTTGAGTAGATCTTATTCTTCAGCGACACGGTTTTAATGTGGCGCAGGTATTCAATTTCGCTCATCGCTTTGGGAATCCTGAGGGGACTCTTCGCCATGATCGCTGGGGGTACCGTCTTTTTGATCAGGTCACCCATATTGTCAAAGCCCGTTGCCTGGAGCATTTTCCTGGCTTCGGGTTCATTTGGACCTATATGCCTTCCTCTAAATTCCAACTCCTGTATTTGTAAAGTATTCATGTTGTTTCTACTTATCTCTACCATTTTAAAACCCTGCAAAGGTACGGGCCCGGATGATAAAAATTTAACAGCGTGGATACGATGTTCATTATTAAGGGAATAAGCCGGTCTGTTCGGCAATGTCAGGTCATTTTTTGATTAAGCCCATCTTCTCTGCTAATTTTGGCAGATGGAAGATGAGGACCTGCTTCATAACTGGGAAAAGAAGTCAAAGGCTAACAGGAAAGCCTATCAGCGATTTTTGACCAAGACCAGCAAGAGCAAGGCTTTGAAGCGATTGCCGGAGTTTCATGAAGAGGCTTTTTCCAGGATTGATTGTCTTACCTGTGCAAATTGCTGCAAGAATTACTCTCCCCGCTTCAAAACGCCTGATATAAAACGGATATCCCGACATCTGGGCATGAAGGAAAGTGTTTTTATTGAGACATACCTGAGGGTAGATGAAGATGGTGATTTCGTCGTGAAATCAACACCCTGCCCATTCCTGGATGCTGATAATACTTGTAAAATATATGAGCAAAGGCCTTCTGACTGTGCAAGGTTCCCTTATACCGATGAGGATGTTTTTCTGAAGCGGCCTGCCATCACCCTGAAGAACAGTGAATTCTGCCCCATCAGTTATTATGTTCTCGAGCGACTTCTTTCAAGCGGTCTCTAAGCGGGAGGGAAACGTTCGCAGTTACGTTGCTCAGAATCGTCGGAATATCGCCAGTCCGGCTGAGCCCTGGTGCCAGGTGGGTAATACGGCTACTTTCAACGTGGGCTTGCCTGTGATCAGCTTTACAAGTCTTGGGTAAAAGTACCATGAAAGCCTGGTAGATAAGATACCAATGCCTGCAGCCGCGACTACGTCATTCAGCCAGTGCTTATCATGATACATCCGAAGGTAGCCCGTCGTAGCCGCCGCGGCATAACCGGCTATTCCGTACCAGGGCGACTGGCCACGGTATTCCAGTCTTAACAGCTCTGCATTGGCAAAGGCCTCGGTGGTATGGCCGGAAGGAAAAGAAAGATGATCAGAACTATCCGGTCGCATTGATTTAAAGATCCTTTTTGCGGGCTGCACTGTCATGTTAAGGATGATATTAGAAAGGCCGAACATCATGACCTGGTCCACAAAGCCGTGTTGCCCGTGTACGCCAACCAGCGGCAGGCTGAACACGGCAATTGCCGGGGCGTATTGAAGGTAATCGTCTAAGCGGCTTTCGGTCCCGGGTGTTACGGGATGAATATCTCTCCGGATGTGCTGGTTTAAGCGGATCAGTTCATTGTTTTTGAGAGCAATCAATCCATAGACGATCATCGCGCCAGGCACGGCAATGGTCTGCGGCTTCCAGAAAGTCCGGGCAGGAATTGAGTCAGCCTTCACGGACAAGGTTCGCGTCAGCGAAGTGTCGGATGTTCCCGGTACCTGGGAAATACAAATTCCCGGCACGCTGGTTATGAACACCAGCCATAATATCAGGTGGGAAACGATCTTGAGTCTTATAGTTCTTGGTTTAATTCTACCGGGCTTTCCACTCATCAATCCATACTGTTTTAATGTTTACAAATTCTTTAATCCCATAAGCCGATAATTCGCGGCCGAAGCCGCTGTTTTTGATCCCACCGAAAGGCAGCCTGGGGTCCGAAACCACCAGGTGGTTCACGAAGCAACTTCCCGCTTCCAGCATTTCTGCTGCCAGTTTTTCTCCGGTTTTCGCATCTCCCGTGAGGACAGATGCGCCCAGGCCAAATCTCGACTGATTGGCCAAAACTACAGCTTCTGTGGCATCTTTCGCACGAATAATGGCGGCTACGGGCCCAAAAAGTTCTTCATCAAATGCCGGCATGCCTGGTTTTACTTCAGCTAATACGGTAGCCGGATACCAGGCGCCTGCTAAATCGGGGATATAACCACCGGTGGTTAGCCTCGCACCTTTTGAAATACTCGCTGTAACCTGCCGGTGTAACTGATTTCTGAGGTCTGGCCGGGCAAGCGGACCATAAACGGTCTCTTCGTCGAACGGATCTCCCATCTTTTGGGCTTGCATCGCGAGCGTGAGTTGTTGAACAAATTCGTCATAGATTTCATCAACGGCGATAAATCTTTTCGCGGCGATGCAGGTCTCGCCGTTGTTTTGTAGTCTGGCCGTCACTGCGTGTTGCACAGCTTCTTCAACGGGCAGGTCGCCCAAAATGATACAGGCATCACTGCCCCCCAGTTCCATCACACATTTTTTAAGGACAGCACCTGCAATAGATGCCACTTCCCTGCCGGT
Organism: Niabella sp. CPT15-335-S11; assembly: GCF_058792415.1. NCBI lineage: Bacteria > Pseudomonadati > Bacteroidota > Chitinophagia > Chitinophagales > Chitinophagaceae > Niabella > Niabella sp. CPT15-335-S11. The sequence goes on along the minus strand of NZ_JBYTEI010000002.1, from coordinate 407,937 downwards.
TGATTCGCTGCCTGTGAGCGTGACTGCCGCGACAAGCGGATTTTCAATGACATCCCGCACCTGGTTCCCGCCGATGTTTAGATTGGTAAATACGAATTCAGGGAAACCGGCTGATTTGAAGAGCTCTTCCAGCGCGAAGGCGCAACCCTGCACGTTTGACGCGTGCTTCAGTACGGCTGTATTGCCCGCCATCAGGGTAGGTGCGGCAAAACGTATGGCCTGGTAAAAAGGAAAGTTCCAGGGCATGATGGCTAAAATTACACCAAGTGGTGAAAAAACAACGTAACTCTTTTCGGCATCGGTGGGCAAGATCTCTTTTTCGAGGAATTTCTCTGCATTCTCTGAAAAATATTTCATCACCCATGCACATTTTTCAACTTCTTTAATTGCAGAGAGGTAAGTTTTTCCCATTTCCCCGGTAATGATAGTGGCATAACGAAGTTTATTCTGTTCCAATATTTCTCCAGCGCGAAACATGAGGGCAGCTCTTTTACTGATCGGTGTTTCCTTCCACCTGAGAAAACTAACATGGGTCTTTTCAATAAGTTCATTTATCTTAACGTCATCCGGTCGGTCATAAATCTGAATGGTCTTGCCTGTAGCGGGATTGGCAGAGGTAGCTATATCCATGTGTTTTGTTTGAAAATAAATTTACTGCATTTTCAGGGTAATGTTTTGGATATTTGTCTAATGAACCTAAAAACTGAGTGTTTGAAGCCCCTGAATCGGACCCGGAATGCTGGCTTTTTTGTCCTGGCAACGCTGCTGATCGTTCTGCTTTCAGGTTTTTTAATTAAGCCTTTGAAAGGTTACCATGTAAATGGCCAGGCGCAGGGCACAACCTATCACATCACGTATTACGCACAGGACAGCCTTTTCACGCGGGCGGAAGCTGATAGCATATTCCGCTCCATTGATACCTCCCTGTCAATTTACAAACCTTATTCGCTGATATCCAGGTTTAACAAAGAACCCAGGGGGGTGGTGATGGATTCCCATCTGCGTAATGTGGCTAAAAAATCCCAGGAGATTTCAAAAGACTCAAAGGGTGTGTTTGATATCACCGTCCTTCACCTCGCGAAAGCCTGGGGGTTTGGTCCGGGAGGCAAAAAAGGCAAAGTGCCTGACTCGGCAACGATCCGTGAAATCCTGACCTATTCCGGATACGATAAAATTGCGATAAAAGGCGACAGTCTGGTTAAATCGGATCCCAGGACCGGCATTGATGTGAACGGCATTGCACAAGGGTACAGCGTGGATGTGGTCGCCGCTTATCTGGATGGAAAAGGTATAAAAGATTACCTCGTGGAAGTTGGGGGAGAAATCAGGGTAAAGGGCAGAAAACAGCCTGGAAATCAGGTGATGAAGATCGGCATTGAAGGCCCGCCAGACAATGAATATGAAGAGGTCCTCGTCAGAAGGATTGAGATGAAATCCGGTGCCATCACTACATCGGGGAAGTATCGTAATTTTTATAAAAGCGGCAATAAAAAAATTTCCCACTTGATGGACCCACGAACGGGATATTCTCTTCAGAATGAAATGATCAGTGTGACGGTGTATGCACAGGATGCGATTACGGCGGACGGTTACGACAATGTGCTCATGGGGATGCACCTGGACCAGGCGCTGAAGTTTTTGAAAAACCACAAGAATCTCGAAGCCTATTTCATTTACCTGGATAAAAACGGAAAGGCGGCAGACACCGCCACCCGGAAGTTTCAGGCCATGTTTATCAAATGAAACCGATTTGAAAAAATAGCCATTCCGCGACCGGTGCGCTTTAAATCTGAGTAGCTGAATGCCAAACTTCACGTATATGCACCTCCACCCGGCATATTTTATTGTCTGTCTAACTGGTCCTGCTGCTTACAGAATGATCTGATTTAGACTCGAAAGAAAAGTGGCTGCGGGGATCCGCATGCTGCCGGCGCCGCGGGGCAACAGAGGAAACTAATAAAAGTATTCAAGTACTTTTATACCTAAATAAAGTTCTCTTATCTTTGCCGAAACAAAAAGCATGTTGTTAAGCCGAACCACGCAAGTGGCTATGAGGGCCGTTGCCTATATTGTTGCGATGCAGGATCCTGAAAAAGGGATCAGCGCGCGCGACCTGGCTACCGTCATTGGCGCGAATCCGCACACAGTGGCTAAAGCAATGCAAACACTGGTCAGGCAGGGAGTAGTGAGCAGTTCCAGGGGGCCCGCCGGCGGGTTTTTTGTATCATTTGCGCAGCTAAAAAAACCGATTATGTCCATTGTAGAGGCTATCGAGGGAACAGAACAATTTGATAAATGCGTGCTGGGCCTGAGGGACTGTTCAGATGAGCATCCCTGTCCCATTCACCGGGAATACAAGACCGCCAGAAATAAGATTGGTAATATCTTTAACAAAACCAAGATAGGAGATATTCCTTTTATTATGGTGGAATAGCCGTTTATTCAATTCGAAAATATTCTTGATCATGATGATCGTAAATGATATCCTGATAGCCTGGGGAGGCGTGGCAAAAAAATACAGGAAGAATGAAATAATTTTTTTGGAAGGAGACTCTCCCAGGTATTATTATCAGATTATTACAGGAAAGGTTAAGTTGTTTAATAATTCAGATACCAAGGAACTTACCCAGGGTATTTTTACCGATGGGGACGGATTTGGGGAGCCACCTCTTTTTATTGATGAGGTTTATCCATCCACGGCTATTACTATTTCGGAGACAGTTATCATCAGGTTATTAAAAGAAAACTTTCTAAAACTGATCGATGAGTATCCGGATATTCAAAAAAAGTTCCTGCGGATATTTTCCTGGAGGATCTATGAGAAATCGAGACTCGCCCGGGAACTGATCAATAATTCACCCGAAGAACGGATCATCACTTTTCTTCGCTATTATAAAAAAAAGATCGGAACCAGCGACGAAAGGCTGAGGATCGATTTTACAAGGCAGGAAATTGCCAATTTCACAGGGCTTTGTGTGGAGACGGTCATCAGAACCCTGTCCAGGATGAATGCCACGAAAAAAGTGGCTATTATAGATAAAAAACTTTACTATTAAAATGGCGTTTTCAGCAAAATACTGGTTCAAATTCTCTATTGTTAACCTGATGATCGTAGCGCTGCTGGGCGTAATTATGCGTTATAAGATTATCTTCTCTTTCCCGTATCTGAATCAAAAGCACTTGCTGCATGCCCATTCGCATTTTGCTTTCGATGGCTGGATCACGCAGACGCTTTTTGTGTTCATGATCGCCTTCCTCGCAAAGTTCCTGTCTCCCGCCGCCATCAGGAAGTACAGGATCATATTGATCGCCAATTTGATTTGTGCTTACGGAATGGTATTGTCTTTTTCCTGGCAGGGTTACGGCGCAGTTTCCATATTCTTCGCGACCGTCTCGATATTTACGGGATATTTATTCAGCTACTGGTATTTTGTTGATTTAAAACGCGTTCCTGCCTCTCCTTCCAAACCCTGGTTTAACGTAGCCCTGCTCTTCAACGTGGTGTCATCCCTGGGTACTTTTTATCTCGCGTATATGATGGCCACACATTCGGTAAATCAGAATCACTATCTGGGTTCCCTTTATTTCTATCTTCATTTTCAGTATAACGGGTGGTTTCTGTTCGCCGCAATGGGCCTGCTTCTTGCCTGGCTCGGGGAAAAGTATCCCATGATCCGGATCAGGCCGGCAGTCTTTTACCTGTTTTTCGCTGCCTGTATTCCTGCTTATTTTCTCTCCACGCTTTGGGCGAATCTTCCGGTATGGCTGTATACCCTGGTTGTTCTTGCGGCAATTGCCCAGGTGGTCGCCTGGATTATGTTCCTGCAACCGCTCAGGGATCATTGGGATGTTATCAAGCCGGCAAGATGGACGGTTGTGCCAATTCTCTTAGTTCTGGTCGTCTTTGCATTTTCTATAAAATTATTGTTACAACTGGGGTCCACGATCCCGTCTGTAAGTAAACTTGCATTTGGCTTCCGACCGATTGTTATTGCCTACCTGCACCTCATTCTGCTGGCGGTGTTCAGCCTGTTTTTGCTCGCGTACACTTATGCTCATCAATACCTGCATCACAACCGCGGATCTGGTGCCGCACTCTACGTGATTGCTGCAGGTGTCTTCGCAAACGAATTTATTCTGTTGGTGCAGGGGCTTGCAGGATTTAGCTATATACCCGTACCTTATGTTAACCACGCGCTACTGTTTGCAGCATTCACGATTTTCTCCGGAATCGTATTCCTGATCTGTGCACAGCCTTCTTCACGGGTCAAAAGCTGATTTTTTTGCCTGCGTAATATTCAGCACGGCATTTTTAAATATTAACGAACTTAATATGTGATAGACGGACTGTAAATAGGTCCTGGACTGGTGCCGCGCCATGGGTGCCAGCCACCTTGCCCGTGCGGCCTCCCATCGAGACTTTATCATTTCGTTATTTCTTTTGAACGGGGCCGGGTAATCGTAATGGTGCCTATCTTTACCTTTGATTATTGAACTATCAAATTATTTCGCATGCACTCCCGGTTAAACATCTCCGCATGGCTTCTGGCTTGTATTTCCCTGGTGGTTATTTCCTGCAACGTAGCCCATCAGGGTAAATCAGGCAATCCCCAAACGACAAATATTTACTATCATCCTTCCGATGATAGTACGCTTAATAGAAATATCCTGCCGGTGCTGATGCCCTATAACCGCATCATAGATCCCGCGGGGAAAGTAATCGTTTATGGAGATCCCGAACTGGAAAATCACAGTTTAGACCTTAAGCTGATATCTGGGACTTCTCACCTGGTCGTGGAGGACCGGTATGGTATCATGATCATGGACACAGGAACCCATAAGATCCTGGCGACCTGGAGTTTCGCGGGAGACAAGCTGTATAATAATTGTATGAGTACCTATTCGGGTATTCAGGTGATGAAAGTTGCAGATGGACTTAATCAAATTTTCTGGAGCGCTGCTGATACCCGCTCTAAAAAGTCCTATGTGATGCGGGCCACCTGGAACGGGAAGCAGATCAGCCTGCTGGATCCGATCGTACTCGATGCCGTGGCACCGGCGCCAATGGCGCTGCCTAACGAAATTGAGATATGTCATGAAAACGGGAAAGCCTGTCTGCTGGTCGTGCTCAATGGAAATAACCAACTGGTGAAAATTGATTTAACAACCCTCAGACCCTTGTGGACCCGGCCCACAGGCATAGCCCCTTATGGTATTACGCTTGCAGGTGATCTGTGTTTTGTTACCAATTGGGCAGGACCCACACCTGACCCGCGTGCCGGAAAGGAGACTGCCGGGGTGCCCTATGGAGAAGCTTATATAAATCCGGCAACCGGCGCCACTTCTATGGGTTCAGTAAGTGTATTCAATATACACACCGGCGATAGTATTCGTGAAGTTCAGGTGGGACTTCACCCGAATGATATCATCACCAGTCCGGATCAGCAATTTGTTTACGTGGCCAATGGCAACTCCGATAATATATCGGTAATCCGGGTGTCTGACCTGGAAGTAGTTTCAAAGATTCCGGTCAAGCTGGATGATCATGCTAACGGGTTCATAGGCGACACGCCAAACGCGATGGCGATTGATCCCTCCGGTACCACCTTGTACGTTGCCAACGGAATGGACAATGCGCTCGCGGTAGTCCAATTGGGGGCAGGCGCAAGCGCTTCGGGCCGGGGCAAGTCTTTTGTCCGCGGGTTCATTCCAACGGAAGCCTACCCCGGAGGTGTGGCGTTGTATAATGGTCGGCTTTTCGTTACTAACCTGGAAGGGGAAGGTGCACGGGTAAACAGCCGGGAAACTAAAATTGGAAACGACCCGCAGTACGGGGAAGCGGGGGCCTATAACTCACACAAACAAAAAGCTACGGTGTCGGTGATTTCTGTACCGGATGACCGGCAGCTCGCCATGTATACCAGGAAAGTAAAAGAGCTGAATCTGTCCTTCAGAAACGAATTGTCGCGTCTGGCGCCACGAAAAAATATTGCACCCCGCCCGATGCCGGAGCGGATTGGTGAGCCGTCTGTCTTTAAACATGTTGTGTATATCATCAAAGAAAACCGAACCTACGACCAGGTGCTGGGTGATATGAAAGGAGGAAAGGGTTTAAAATCTCTATGCATCTACGGCGATTCGATTACACCCAACCAGCATCAGTTTGCCGGGGATTTTGTGTTGCTGGACAATTTTCACGCCTCCGGGAAATGTTCTGCGGAGGGGCATCAGTGGACTGACGCAGCAATGGTCACTGATTACGTACAAAAAAGCGTGAGGGCCTGGTTCAGGAGCTATCCGCACGTACAGGAAGATGCATTGGTTTACGATGAAAAAGGATTTATCTGGAACAATGCTGCCGACCACGGTAAAACGGTTAAAATATATGGTGAAGCCTGCCAGCCGCATTATGATAAAAGCCTGAACTGGACGACGATCTATCAAAATTATAAAAATGGGAAACCGCTTGAATTTCACAATACTTCCACAATATCCAGGGTGAGACCGATGCTTTCCCAAAAATTTCCCGGCTCTGATGATCACAATATAGCGGATGTGATTCGCGCAGATGCTTTCATCAGGGAGCTTAAGGAATACGAGGCCATGCCCGGCGATCAGTTTCCTAACCTGGTAGTCATGGCACTTTCAAACGATCATACGATCGGCACCCGGCCCGGATTTCCCACGCCGCGTGCAATGGTAGCAGACAATGACCTTGCTGTTGGCAGGATCGTGGAGGCCATTTCGAAAAGCAGGTTTTGGGAATCTACCGCCATCTTTATCACAGAAGATGATTCACAAGCGGGCTGGGATCATGTTTCAGCGTATCGTACCACTGGATTCGTGATCAGCCCCTATAGCAGATTGAAGAGAACGATTTCTACAAATTACAACCAGACGAGCATGGTCAGGTCGATTGAACAAATCTTGGGCATTCCCCCGATGAATGCCCTGGATGCGAGCGCCAGCCCCATGTTTGACTGTTTTGACAACAATATTTCGCTGCATCCATTTACGCACAGGCCGGCATATATTCCGCTGAATGAGATGAATCCGCCGCTGACCACCCTTACCGGACGGAAACTGTACTATGCCCGTCAATCCATGAGGCCGGAGTTTGACCGTATCGACCGGGGCGATGACGGTTTGATGAATGAGATACTGTGGTATGATGCGAAAGGCGATGTGCCTTATCCGAGGAAGATGTCGGGCAAAGGCGGTGAAGACAGGGATGATTAGGATCAGTTTTTGTTATGACTGGACGCATAAGAATTATCAAAACTGATGATATAACTTGCCTGATAAATTCTGTTTATGAAACGAAAAATCATCTTAATCTTAGGCGCCGCAACCTTTTTCTCCTGCCAGTCGGGTACCGGGACCAAATCCTCTCCAAGTGAGACTACCACCGCTATTGAGACGCACTCACAGGCAGGGATCCAGGATAGCACATCTGCCCCGAATGTCGTTCAGATTGCAGTGGGAAGTAAAGACCACTCCACACTTGTTAAGGCGGTCCAGGCGGCAGACCTGGTGAATTCGCTGAGCAATGCAGGACCATTCACGGTTTTTGCCCCGACTAACGAAGCCTTTGACAAACTTCCGAAGGGAACGGTGGAAGGTCTGTTGAAGCCAGAGAAAAAAGACGCGCTGATCGATGTGCTGCAATACCACGTGGTGGTTGGTGTACTTAAAGCCGATCAGTTGACCGATGGCCAAAACCTGGGTATGGTCAACGGCGGTAACGTCCACGTGACCACAGTAGACGGGAAGCCGGTGCTCAACGGGACCGCACATATCCTGGCATCCATACCGGCATCTAACGGGATCATACATGTGATTGACGCCGTATTGACCCCGCCGGCAAAATGAGCTGAGAGTAATATTACTTGAGATGGGCACGGAGCATCCACGCCATTTTTTCGTGTTTTTGCATAAGGCTGTTCACAAAATCGCTGTTCCCCTCGTCCTCATATTTCTCGCTGAATTCTACTATTACGCCACGTAAGTGCATGATGATCTGCTCATGATCCCCCAGCAGCTCATTAATGATCCCCTGGCTGTCATTGGCGCCATATTTCATTTCTGTCAAATGGGTTAACTGGAGATATTCCTTCATGGTGCCCACGGCGTAGTGCCCGAGTTGCCTGACACGTTCGGCCACCTCATCAATGAATTCATCAAGTTCTTCATACTGTGATTCAAAAAATAGGTGCTGCGTGTGAAAATCTGCACCTTCCACGTTCCAGTGTGCGTTTCGGGTTTTAATGTAGAGGACCGTCTCATCGGCCAACAGAATGTTGAGACTTTTGGCGACTTCTGCCATGTTCTGGTTGCTTAATCCAATTTTTGTTTCCATAAGATGAAGATTTAATATTTCAGATTAAATAATATGTCCATCAGGTTATTCTAGTCGGCTGAAGTTTTTACAACCTGGGTACACCAACGGCACCCAACTTCCCGGATCAGGATACAAGCAGGTGAATATTGCCCTGCTTGATTCACACCCTTTAACTATTGCGTAAAAAGCCGTCCTTAAAGGTAAGTATTTTTGTGTTGAGAAAAAAACTGTATTGGGGGTGAGCGCCCGGTTGAATACTTATAGCGCTGCGGAAGGGTTGATTCATAGTTCGCAGCGAGACATCCCGGCGAAAATTCATGAAAGCATCGGACAGTAAATCCTTTAGCCTGAATCAAACGACACCCATAACAGAAATTGCTGTACCGGAAAATAATTTGGGTAACTTAGCGCAGCTTATCCGGTCGAAAGGCAGATGGTTTTACCTCCCTAAGCGAGGCTTGTCTACCACAGAGGTGGGCGGCCATTAAAAATATGAAAATTAATCCATGAATAACGTCATTTAATTTTTATTAATTGAATAAATAAGATGATAGCACACGTGTATAGGTCCGGGTTTCGATTGGTTAAGAAATTGAACATTAATATTTGCCTGGTATTGGTCCTCGTTCTTTGTTTCCAACAGGTCATGCTGGCCCAAAACAAAAGCCGGTCTACTGCAACCGCAGCAAAACCGAATGTCATTTACATTTATGCCGATGATCTGGGTTATGGAGATCTCAGTTGTTATGGTGCCACAAAAATTCAAACACCTCAGATCGATAAGCTCGCTTCCTCCGGGATACGGTTCACGAACGGGCATTGCACATCTGCCACCTGTACTCCTTCAAGGTATGCCCTGATGACCGGTCAGTATCCTTGGCGGGTAGGTGCCGCCGTATTGCCTGGAGATGCAGCATTGATTGTGCCGCTGGACAGGATCACGTTGCCAAAAGTGTTCAGGAATGCAGGGTACACAACGGGTATTGTGGGTAAATGGCATCTTGGTCTGGGTACAACCGTTGCCAAGGATTGGAACAATGCCATCAGCCCGGGGCCTAACGAAACCGGTTTTGATTACTCCTTCATCTTTCCGGCTACGGCCGACCGGGTACCGACGGTATTTCTGGAAAATCACGAAGTGATCGCCCTGGATCCGGACGATCCGATCCAGGTTGATTACGTGAAGAAAGTTGGTAATGAACCCACTGGGAAGGAGCATCCGGAGCTGCTGAAGATGAAAGCATCTCCGAATCACGGCCACGACCAGACAATCATAAATGGGATCGGGCGAATCGGATATATGACGGGAGGCAAAACAGCGCGCTGGACCGATGAAGAGCTATCGCCCACTTTCCTGGATAAGGCCATCGGTTTTATCAGTGAACATAAGAACAAGCCGTTTTTTCTGTATTATTCACCCACGGAACCGCACGTGCCGCGGATGCCTTCAACCATGTTTAAAGAAAAGAGCGGACTGGGATTCAGGGGAGATGCTATTCTTCAGTTTGATTGGTCGGTTGGTAAAATCATGGAGCATTTAAAAACCCTGGGGCTTGAAAAAAATACCATCGTGATTGTAACATCGGACAACGGTCCGGTGCTGGATGACGGTTACCAGGATGGAGCTGTAACCCGCCTCAATGGACACACACCTGCCGGATGGCTGCGGGGAGGTAAATACAGTGCTCTTGAGGGTGGCACCCGTGTACCATTCATTCTGAGCTGGCCCGGGCACGTGAAACCCGGTGTGTCCGGTGCGCTGGTCAGCCAGATTGATTTTCTGGCGTCCTTTGCAAAGCTCACCAGACAGGGTATTCCCGCAGGGGAGGCTACCGACAGCCAGGATATGCTGGATGCGCTGCTGGGACGCACAACAAAAGGGCGGTCCATACACGTACAGCAGGGTGGCGCACTGTCGGTGACGCGCGATGGGTGGAAGTATATCGAACCCAACCCTGGTCCGGCCGTCAGGCCGTTGGTGAATATCGAATCGGGCAATGACCCCGAACCCCAGCTTTATAATCTCCAGGTGGATATGGGTGAAAGGAATAATCTGGCAAAAAAATATCCGGAAAAAGTAAAAGAACTGGCAGCATTGCTGAATCAAATCAAAAAAAACGGGCCGAAATAGTCGACCATGGCCGCTAATCAATGGCCTTCATAAAATGGCGATTCTATTTCGGGAACCTCGCTAACGCTGACTAACCGATCAACTATTTCGATTTCGAAGAAAAAGTTGCATAGGCTGAATTAAATGTTATATTTACATTTGGGCGTGTCATATGGGCATGCAGTGGCATGACGTCGTATTGCTTTAACTCAATTACTAAACTAAAACAGGGTTACCAATGAAATTTAAAATCAGGTCAGGATAAACTGCAATCGTAACGACTGACCTGGCAAAACACAGGTATTTTAAAAAGCACACATTAAGTGGCAAACCCATTGGTGTGATTACTTATTATCAAAATGTAAATATGAAAAAAATTACTCTTTCGGGGGAGGAATTCGTATGTCCATCCCGGAAACCATATGTCATGTTAAATATCAGCTTGCTTCTGCTATTTTTTGGTTTAGCGGGGTTTGCGGGAGTTTACGCAAACAGTTCAACGCATTTTATTAGATTGAATTCATCAACACTGAGCATTTCTGAGAAAGTTACAGAATCTCCCAGGAAGATTATTAACGCGCTCCCGATACGCGGGGTAGTGACGGATGAAGAAGGACAACCATTGGAAGGCGTGTCGGTCATGATCAAGGGCACCACCCGGGGAACAATAACCAGGAGCGATGGAAGCTTCACGCTGGAAGCCGCTGAAAATGCGGTCCTCGTTGTTTCAAGTACCGGATTCCTCACGAAGGAAGTTTTTGCAGGGGGAAAGCAGGATCTTACTATCAAGCTGGTTAAAGAAGAAAAGGTGGGCGATGAGGTGATTGTGGTTGGTTATGGTACCCGGAAGAAATCGGACCTGACGGGCGCTGTGGCCAGTCTCTCATCAGATCAAATGAAAGACAAGCCGGTTGCAAACTTTGCTCAGGCGATGGCAAGCCAGATGGCGGGCGTTCAGGTACAGCAAATCAACGGTGCGCCGGGTGGTGAAGGTCTGTCAATCCGCATCAGAGGTACCGGTTCTATTACCCAGTCGAACGCACCGCTGTATGTCGTGGACGGCTACCCGATGGAAGGCGGTGCCTTCAACCTTATAAGCCCCTCCGATATCGATAATATTCAGATACTGAAAGATGCTTCGTCAACGGCTATTTACGGATCCAGGGGTGCAAATGGCGTGGTCCTGATCACTACGAAAAAGGGAAAAGCCGGGGCCCCGGTAGTCGGTATCAGCAGCTATATAGGGTTCCAGGAACGCTCGCGTTCCATTCCCATGATGAACAGGGATCAGTATGTGGATTGGTTTATTGACGGTCGCAACCAGGCCTGGCTTGATCAGGCGATTATCAAGGCGGACCCGAACAAAAGTCCTCACTCCATCAATGATCCCAACAGCCGCCGTAAGCTTTACCCGAGCGCGAATACGCTTTTCATCATTCCCGATGGCAAAGACGGTTACCTGTATGATTTCAGAGATCCCGCATCCGTGGCCTCCATGCCCGACAACAACTGGCAGGATCTTATTTTTCGCAAGGCGCCCATTCAGCAGCATGAACTTTCAGTTTCAGGTGGGAGCGAAAAAACCAGGTATGCTTTTTCAGGCAGCTATTTGAAAGATAATGGTATCGCCCTGAATACCGATTACCAGCGTTATAATTTCAGGAATAGTGTGGAATCGCAGATCTCCAATCGCATTAAGTTAGGATTTAATCTGAATGCCTTTTATACCAATGGTGATGAACAGGCAAATGGGAAAGACGCACCTATTATGTACGCGGCCTCACTTCCTCCCATTTTTAATCTTCGGAATGACGATGGTACCTATGGATCTATGGTCCGCAACCCGGAAGTGTTTGCGGGGGACGTAGCCAGCCCGGTGGGTATTGCTGAGCAGGTGGACCGCAAACGAAAGAGATATGGCTGGGTAGGAATACTGACGGGTGAAGTGGCCCTCTTAGATCAACTCAAATACCGTATTCACATAAACGGGGGGATTCGAAACGACAATTATCAAATGTTTGAACCCTCCATAGTTGATCTGGATGGTTCCAAAGCCCCCAGACCAGCCAGGAGCCTGGATGAGAGGTCCGCCGATTACGATTGGGTATTGGAGCAAACCCTGACCTATGAAAATAATTTTGCCGACAAGCATGACCTGGTAGTTATGGGTGGCTTTACTGCCCAAAAACATTATTACGATTATCTGTACGGGGAGGCCAGGGGATTTCCCAATGATAATATCAAGACCCTGAATGCAGGAACCATGTATCAGCTTACCAGTAACAAATCGGAGTACTCCATGGTCTCTTATTTCGGTCGGGCAAACTATACTTTTAATCAAAAATATTTACTGACAGCCACGATCCGGGGTGACGGTTCTTCGCGGTTTGGAGAAAATAAAAAATGGGGGGTATTCCCTTCTGTTTCCGGCGCATGGCGGATCAACCAGGAGTCATTCATGAAGCCGGTTCATGCCATCAGTGATTTAAAGCTGAGGGCAAGCTATGGTGTATCCGGAAATAACCGGATTGGGAACTATTCCTCCATCGGGCTGCTGACCACGGGTTTTTATCCGTTGGGTGACAATATTCAGAATTCGGTAAACCCCAGTACTATTCCAAATCCCAACCTCGGGTGGGAGAGGATATTGCAATCCAATATCGGACTCGATCTGGGATTGTGGAACAACAGGGTTCGACTGGAGACCGATTTCTACAGAAGTAAATCAATCGACCTGCTGCTAAACGTGCCGGTGCCCTCCATCACAGGGTACAACAGCCAGATACAAAATGTGGGCAAGGTGCTGAATCAGGGTGTGGAGTTCTTACTCAGCACAAAAAACCTGATAGGGGCCTTCAAATGGTCGAGCGATTTTAATATTACATTCAACCATAATGAAGTGCTGGCTGTGGGTCCCGATGGCCGGCCAATATTCGGCGGTGCGCCAAATGCCAACAACTCATTCATTACTCTTCCCGGACATCCAATCGCCAGTTTTTACGGGTATGTATATGAAGGCGTCTTCATGAGCCAGGAAGAACTGGATAAGTATCCGCATCTTCCTACCGATAAGATAGGGGATGGACGGTATAAAGATGTAAACGGAGACGGCGTGCTGAATCAGACTGATAAGGCGATCATCGGCAATAATCAACCTAAATACCTGGGTGGGTTTGGCAACAATTTTTCCTATAAGAAATTATCGCTTTCAACCCAGATCAGTTATTCCTACGGGGCTAAATTATTCAGCTTTTATAAACGGATGGTCGGTATTTATCACGGCGACCGAAATGGGCTTCTGGAGCAGATGGACAGGTGGCGTTCACCCGAGCAACCAGGTGACGGCATCCATTTCCGGGCAACCAGGACGCCTAGCGGATGGCAGCGCGACCCTTCATCAGCATGGGTTACAGACGGCTCATTTATCCGCCTGCGCGATATCACACTGTCTTACGATTTCGGTCTGGTGAAATTCAGATCCCTGAGTGTTCGCGGATTGAGAGTATACGCTACCGGGCAGAACGTGTACACCTGGACAAAATACCCCGGTTATGATCCTGAAAACAGCAGCCAGGGAGACGGATTATCTCGGGGTGGTGATTATATGGGTTATCCGGCCGCACGTAGTTTTATTATCGGTCTGAACCTTACGCTTTAATTGAATAGTCAGTAATTTAAAATTGAAATAAAATGAACCGAATTATATTATTTCTGATCATCGCTTCCGTGTTTCTTTCCTGTAAAAAGGATTTTATAACCCTGAATCCGCCATCCAATCTGAATGCAACTTCTTTTTACAAGACTGAGGAAGACATGAACCAGGCTGTCTTATCGGCCTACAGCAACCTCCGATCCCTGTACAACAGTAATTTTATCAAGTTGGGTGAAATCAGGTCCGACAATACCAATTTTTCCTGGCTGGCGGGTAACCCGGCAAATGAGAACGGGATAGATATTTTCTCTGCACCACTCCTGCCGGAGAATGGTTATTTATCCAGCACCTGGGACAATGGATACAATATTATTTTGCGATGCAATATCGTTATCGGGCGCATAGAGACGGTAAAGTTTAAGAGTGAACAACTGAAAAAACAGTATATTGGTGAAGCACGGTTTCTTCGGGCGCTGGTCTACTTCTGGTTAAACAGGGCTTTTGGAGGATTCTCAACTTCAGGCGACCTGCTGGGAGTCATCAAAGTGGATAAGGAAGTCTCTCCGACAGAAGCTTATGAACTCGTGAGGCCACCACTTCAATCCATGTATGACCTCATCGTTGAGGATCTTAAATATGGCGAAGAAAATCTCCCTGCCAACTACCCGTCTATTGATAAAGGCCGTGTTACGAAGTGGGGCGCAAAGGGACTGCTGGCGAAGGTTTATATGACGATGGCCGGTTACCCGCTGAACAAAGGGCAAAGCTATTACACACTCGCCGTTCAAAAAGCCGAAGAGGTAATCCTGACCTCGGGAGCTTCACTCGTACCTCGTTATAACGATCTTTTCAACGTGGATAAGAAAAACAGTTCAGAATCTTTGTTTGAAGTCCAGTATAAAAAAGGCAGTCCGAACGGCTCAACCGGAAGCCCCTGGAACAATGATTTTGCGCCCAGGTTTTCTGACAAAGAAGTTGTGCTGGTTGGTAACAAGGGCGGTTCGAATGCACCTACCGGTGATATGTCGGCTGCCTATGAATTCGGCGATCCCCGGAAGTATGTCTCGATGCGGGATTTCTGGATCAATGCCAAAACCAAGAATGTGCAAAATGACCGCTATGTTGTCAAATATTATGATGTGGCCAGCAGCGGAAGTGATAATGGCAACAACTGGATAGAATTGAGGCTGGGCGATATTTATCTACTTTATTCCGAGGCCCTGGTGAGGATGAATGGCGACAAAACGAAAGCGTTATTTTACTTGAACGAAATAAGAAAGAGGGCCAGGAACACGCCGGGAGATCCCGCGATTACCAAACCGGCGAATCTCCTCAAAGATTATATGCTTTCAGATTTTGCCAATTCAGATGAGTTTTTGCTGGCCATTGAAAAAGAGCGCAGGGTTGAACTCGCTTTTGAGAACCATCGCTGGTTTGATCTTGTCCGTACAAAAAGAGCAAAGGACGTTATGATAGCTGAGCAGGCTGCAGATGGATACAGTCCGTTTACCTGGAGTGATCATATGATGTTTTATCCGATCCCGATGACGGTGATGCAATCGAATCCCGGGAAGATCATCCAGAATGCAGGATATACGCAACTCTGAGTATAAATATTGCTTGTTTCTTAAAGTTCGACGAGGGGTACCCAGAAAGGGTCGCCCCTTTTTTATGTACGGAAAATGACTGCGGGGTTAAACTTATATGTATTTTCGGTGTTTATCACATGTCAGGAGAGAACGATGTCAGATTTATTTATAAAAAACATGGTTTGTAACCGCTGTATCATGGTGGTGCAAAATGAAATGGATAAACTGGGAATACCGGTTAAGCAGATTACGCTGGGCGAGGTGCAACTGGAGCATGATATCACAGCCGAACAGAAAGAAAAGATCCATGAGGCACTGCTTCCATTAGGCTTTGAATTAATTGATAACCGGAAGGGAAGGATCATCGAAAAGATCAAACACGTCATCATTGATCTCGTGCACAACCAGGATTATGAAAACCGGGGTAATCTGTCGGACCTGTTAGCCCGCGAACTTCATCATGATTACCATTATCTCTCTAATTTGTTTTCCGATGTAGAGGGCACAACGATTGAGAAATATTTAATAGCACAAAAAATTGAAAGGGTGAAGGAGTTGCTTGTATATGATGAATTATCGTTAAGTGAAATTGCGCAGCGACTGAATTACTCGAGTGTAGCCTATCTGAGTAACCAGTTTAAAAAAGTGACAGGTCTTACGCCCAGTCATTTTAAACAAGTTAAAGCCAACAAACGAAAACCACTTGATCAGGTGGGGTGAGGGGGCCGCAAAGTACAAACCTTACAAATCAATTTCACAAAAACACAATAGTTTCTTCCTTCTAACGAACGAAATTTGCAGAATGAAAGAAACAGCAGGAGTTGTGGAGAGCAACGAACAAACAATATACCTTCCCCTGGAAGCAGTGGAGAGCGAGCATGGCGCATCGATAGTGGACAGAGAGCTGTCAAAACTTCGGGGAATCGGGAACCACCGGGTGGAACTGAACAATAAGCGGGCGGTTATTTCTGTCCGGGACAATTCAACCGTAACGGAAGCCGTGAAGGCTATTACCGACCTTGGATATGGTGTGGCAACCGTTAAAAAAACTTTTCCAGTTTTAAATATGAGCTGCGCATCCTGTGCAGTCAGTGCTGAAAGTACCGTCAAGTCTGTAGATGGCGTACTTGACGCTTCTGTTAACTTCGCCACCGGTAACCTGGTTGTAAACTATTTGCCGGGCATGACCAGCCCGCAAACGCTTCAACAGGCAGTTCAGGAAGTGGGTTATGATTTGCTGATCGATGAGGAAGACTCCGGGCAGGACACCCTGGACAGGATCCATGAGGAAAAGTTCAGGCGCTTGAAAAAGAGGACGGTTCTCGCACTTATACTATCCGTGCCGGTTGTAGCGATCGGTATGTTCTGGATGGATATGCCATTTGCCAACGAGATCATGTGGGTTCTGTCAACACCCATTGTTCTTTGGCTTGGCAGGGATTTTTTTATCAATGCCTGGAAACAGGCAAAACACCGTTCTGCTAATATGGACAGTCTGGTCGCCCTGAGTACCGGGACGGCTTATCTGTTCAGCGTCTTCACCGTGTTATTTCCGAGTTTTTGGACGCAAAGGGGTCTGGAGGCACACGTATATTTTGAAGCTGCTTCGGTGGTTATCGCCTTCATCCTGCTGGGAAGGCTCCTGGAAGAGAAAGCGAAGGGCAGCGCCTCATCGGCCATTAAAAAACTCATGGGCCTGCAACCCAAGACCGTAACGCGTTTGCGTCCCGATGGCAGCCAGGAAATTGTGGAAATTGGTGTAGTTACAACAGGCGATCTTCTACTGGTGAAACCCGGCGAGAAAATCGCGGTGGACGGAACCGTAGTAGCGGGGAATTCTTATGTAGATGAGAGTATGCTAAGCGGAGAACCAATTCCCGTCCTGAAGAAGGAGCACGAAAAAGTCTTTGCAGGCACCATAAACCAGAAAGGCAGTTTTCAGTTTCGGGCGTTGAAAGTAGGGAAGGAGACCATGCTCGCTCAGATCATCAAAATGGTGCAGGATGCGCAGGGAAGCAAACCTCCGGTGCAAAAGCTTGTTGACAAGATCGCGGGAATTTTTGTTCCCGTGGTGATGGGTATCGCTGTGCTGACCTTTTTTTTATGGTTAACGCTCGGGGGCGATAACGGACTGGTTCACGGTTTACTGGCGTTTGTTACGGTGCTGATCATCGCCTGTCCATGCGCACTGGGTCTGGCCACACCGACGGCGATCATGGTGGGTGTTGGCAAAGGCGCGGAGAACGGCATCCTGATCAAGGATGCGGAAGCCCTGGAAATAGGCACCCGCGTGAACGCGGTAGTGCTTGATAAAACCGGTACGATCACCGAAGGGAAACCCAGGGTTACCGGAATGGTGTGGAAGCCCGGCAATGAATCTGCGCGGCAAATTCTTCTGAGTATCGAGAAACATTCCGAGCACCCGTTGGCCGAGGCGATCGTCAGTCACCTGGGCGGAATTGAAACGGTTCCGTTGACAAACTTTGAATCGCTTACCGGTAGCGGGGTGAGAGCGGTTTATAATGGCACTCGTTACTTAGCGGGGAATGAATCCTTGTTGCGCGAAAATAATATCACCATTGATAGCACGTTGAGAAAGCAATTCGAAGAATGGAGCCGTCAGGCTGCCACGGTTATCTGGTTCGCTAATGAGCAGGAAGCTTTGTCCGTAGTGGCTGTTTCGGACCAGGTCAAGCAATCCTCGATTGAAGCTATCCGGGAGTTACAGGACGCAGGCGTTGAAGTGCACATGCTTACCGGCGACCAGGAGTCATCGGCAAAAGCTATTGCGAAACAAACCGGCATCAGGCATTACAAAGCGGGCGTCCTCCCACAGGAAAAAGCACAGTTTGTAAAAGCGTTGCAGGAAGGAGGAAAGATTGTGGCGATGGCGGGTGACGGCATTAATGACAGCACGGCGCTGGCCCAGGCAGACCTGAGCATCGCAATGGGTGGGGGAAGCGATATAGCTATGGATGTAGCTAAAATGACCATCATTTCTTCTGATCTGACCCGGATTCCGAGGGCTTTGCGCCTATCTAAACAGACGGTACGAACGATCCGGCAGAACCTGTTCTGGGCCTTTATTTATAATATTATCGGCATACCGGTTGCGGCAGGAATCCTGTACCCTGTCAACGGTTTTCTGTTGAATCCCATGATCGCAGGTGCAGCGATGGCTATGAGCAGTGTAAGTGTTGTTAGTAACAGTCTGAGGCTGAAGTGGAAAAAATAGTACAGTAAAAAATACAAATCTTTTCTAAAGTTCCACAATACTCTTGGGGCTTGTCTAGTGTACCTTTATACATAGTGTTTAACAATTTTAAAATAATGAATATGAGTAACGAAATGAAGAACTTCCAATTTAAAACGAATATCAATTGCAGCAGTTGCGTGGCTACCGTAAAACCTTTTCTGGATAGTGAAGAAGGGATCAGCCACTGGGAGGTAGATACGACCAATCGCGACAAGATTCTGACGGTCCGGTCTGAAGGTATTACGCCAGAGCAGGTCATCCGGACGCTGGGTAAGGCCGGTTACAAAGCCGAGGCAGTTTAATGCCAGGCGAAACCTGAGAAGGGGAGGTTGAAGAGGTAATGGTGAAGCTCACCGGCGACAAACGCATGATTGATAAAAAGCAACTATTCTGCCCGTGGAGTGTTATTCTATTAAACGCAATACACGGGCAGTTTCTATGTAAAAGAGTGTATTTGAAATGTGATTATTTCTAAGAACTAAAATATTTTACGATGGATCAGAGAACTACGATAGATGTAAATGGAGACTTCGAAGCATTGGTGCTTCAGGCGCAACGCGAGCATGTAAAGGCGTCCTTTATCGTGGACGACAAAGGTCTGGAAAGGGCCGAAGGTCATATCAGCGAACTAAAAGGAACAGAGGGACATAAAATTGTTGTACTGGACAATGGCCAGGAATTCCCGATGTCCAGCATTATCGGGTTGAACGGAATGTTCTGCGCTGATTTTACCTGTTGTTGATCTGCAATGGAGCAATCTTTCTCGTGCCCTTATACCCGGGATCAATCAGTGAGGTTTGTGAGGGCTATCTATTTGAATTTTATGCACAAACAATGCAGAACGGCCTAAAAATCATCGAATAATATGGATTTTAGCCGGTTGAATGGTACTTTTGCTGCATAATCTATCAAATATTTACTATGGAAAGAGTATTTAATTTCTCGGCTGGCCCTTCTGCCATCCCTGAGCCCGTATTGCGGAGAGCGCAAAGTGAAATGCTGAACTATGAAAATACCGGTATGTCGGTGATGGAAATGAGTCACCGTTCCAAAGACTATATGGCGATTATAAATGCGGCAGAGGCATCTCTCCGGGAGCTGATGCAGGTGCCGGATAATTATAAGATCCTGTTTTTACAGGGAGGCGCTTCAATGCAATTTGCTATGGTTCCGCTAAACCTGATGAACAAAAATAAGAAAGCTGATTACGTTGTAACGGGTGTATGGGCTAAAAAAGCCTGGAAAGAAGCCAGTCGCTACGGTACAATTAACGTGGTGGCTTCATCGGAGGATAAAACCTTCAGCTACATCCCGGAGCTGGACCCGACGAAATTTGATCCGGAAGCGGATTATGTTCATATTACGACTAATAATACGATTTATGGTACGCGGTTCAATAATATTCCTGATACCGGAAATATTCCGCTGGTGGGTGACATGTCATCTGATATTCTGTCAAAAAAATATGATGTATCACGTTTCGGTTTGATTTATGCCGGTGCGCAGAAGAATATCGGTCCTGCAGGTGTAACGGTTGTTGTCATTCGGGAAGATCTGGCAGGGAACGCTATGTCCTTCACGCCCACGATGTTGCAATATCAAACGCATATAGACAATGGTTCCATGTTCAATACGCCCCCCACTTATGGTATTTACCTCTGTAAGTTGGTACTGGATTGGCTGAAGGATCTGGGTGGGGTGGAAGTGATTGAACAGATCAATATAGAAAAAGCGAAAGTGCTTTACGATTTTCTGGATTCTTCATCGATGTTTAGTGCCACGGCTAACCCGGCAGACCGCTCGGTTATGAACGTACCGTTTGTGACTGGCAGTGCTGCGCTGGATGACAAATTTGTCAAAGAAGCAACTGCGGCCGGTTTCGTTCAGTTGAAAGGTCACCGGACGGTAGGAGGTATGCGCGCAAGTATTTACAACGCGATGCCGGTTGAAGGTGTGAAGAAACTGGTGGATTTTATGAAAAAATTTGAAACGGACAATAAAAAATAGCAGACTTTAATGGGAAAATTCAAAATTAAAACTTTAAATAAGATCGCTAAAGTGGGGTTGGAAAGATTTGGCGATTCTTATCAGATTGGCGATGATGTATCTGTTCCGGACGCTATCATCCTGCGGAGTGCCTCGATGCATGAAATGGAGTTACCGGAATCGCTTCTCAGCATAGCGAGGGCCGGAGCCGGGGTGAATAACATTCCGGTGGGCAAATGCGCTGAAAAAGGAATCGTTGTATTTAACACACCTGGTGGAAATGCCAATGCCGTGAAGGAGCTGGCAATTGCGTCCATGTTGATCTCTTCCAGGAAAATTGTACAGGGTATCAACTGGGTAAAGTCACTAAGTGGTGATGATTTGGACAAACAGGTTGAAAAAGGAAAGGCCAGTTTTGTAGGGCCGGAACTGCAAGGCAAGACACTTGGCATAATTGGATTAGGTGCGATTGGCGTAATGGTGGCGAATGCTGCTGCTAACCTGGGTATGGAAGTTCTGGGCTATGATCCGTATATCTCGGTGGATGCTGCCTGGGGCTTGTCGAGAATGGTAAAAAAAGCCAACGACCTGAAGACTGTTTTTAAAAACAGCGATTATATTACCCTTCATGTTCCCTTGAATGATGGTACCCGGACGATGATGAACAAAGACGCATTCCGCCAGATGAAAAAAGGCGTGCGGATAATCAATTTATCACGCGGTGAGCTGGTGAATGACGATGAAATAAAGACCGCACTGGAAAGCGGTCAGGTTGGTGTGTATGTTACAGATTTTCCTAATCAGAAACTGGTGGCGATGAAAGGCGTTGTTACTATTCCACACCTTGGCGCCTCTACACCCGAGTCAGAAGATAACTGTGCGGTGATGGCCGCAAGACAGACTAAAGATTTTCTGGAAAACGGCAATATTAAAAACTCAGTGAATTTTCCCGCCTGCGATATGGGCATCAGTGCCGCTACGCACAGAATCACCGTGGCACATAAGAACGTCCCGAATATGCTGGGTCAGATTTCCACAGCCCTGGCCAAAGACGGAATTAATATTACGAATATGATCAACAAGAGCCGGGGGGACTATGCATACACGATGATAGACGTAGAAGATGAAATTAAGGATCCCGGTATAGCACGGATCAGCGATATTGAGGGGGTACTAAGAGTGAGGGTGCTGTAGTCAGAATATACTGAAAGAATTTTTAATAAGAGTATGCCTGCATAGCGGGTGTACTCTTTTTTTTATGAAGGGATTTGATCACTGGGGATTCCGGCGTTCCGGGATTCGAATCCAAAGCTGTATTTCCCCATTGGAAACGGAAACGCGCTGTTCTAAAATGAGTACCCGGAGCCGATAGTCTGGAAAAAGAGAGTCGTTGCTCGTTGCGGGGAAATGTTTTTCGATTAAATTCGCCTTTGTAATAATTGTTCTCTATTTTTAGATACTGGTCTCACTGCTGAAATATAACGTTGTAGCGCCGTGCTTAGGTATTGATGCGTTGAGGTTGGGAATATAATTGCTTTGAGGTAAATGATGGGAGCAAACGCAGATTAATATTAGTAATAGATCTCATGATGAAAAGACGAACTTTCTTGAACCAGGCTTTGAAAGGGCTAGCTGTAGCCGGTCTTCCATCCTTAGTGCAGTCATGTGCATCATCTGCGACTGCCGTTGTGGTCTCCCGCTCTGCGCAGGGCGACCTGGAGCAGATCACTAAACTGGTGGCCGACAAAAGCAAGCCGGCAATCTGGGTATTTTCGGGCGACAGTATTACGCATGGGGCTGTACACACGCACGGACTGCGGAGTTATCCGGAAATCTTTACTGAACGTATCAGGACTGAAATGGGGCGGGGGCGCGATTTTGTGGTCAATACAGCGATCAGTGGACACACGTCAAAAGATATCCGGAATGATTTCGACTGGCGCATCAAGCAGTTCAACCCAAGGGTCGTTTCACTCACGGTCGGAACGAACGACGCTGCCGTCAACCGCAATATTTCGGTGTCAATGTATGAGGAGAACATGAATTGGCTGATAGACAGCTTCAGAAAAATTACGGCGATCCCAATTATTCACACACCGAATACCATTCAATATAAATTACCTGGTGGCGATGTCAGGCTGAGGCTGCCTGAGTACGTGGATACGATTTATAAAGTTGTGAAGAAACACGATGTGATCCTGGTGGACAACTGGAAATATTGGCAGGAAAATAATGCACAGGCGTTGGCAGAAGGATGGTTTGCGGACGCCTTGCATCCTTCGGGCAAAGGCCATCTGCAAATGGCCAGGTTGTTGTTTAAGACCATCGGGATCTTTAATGAGAAATCATTTACCTGCACCGGCGTTGTAAAATGTTAATGAGCTAGACAGACAGGCAATGAAGCAATTTTTTAAGAGAAATTTATTGGTGCTGCAGATCATCGCATTTGTGTTAATGAGTTGCAGTTCGACGACGAAAATTCTGGATCGACCCGCTCTACCATTTACGCTCGAAGTATTAAAGGACACGAGAGAAGTGGTCATGGTCCAGGATAAACCCTGGGAAAATCAAATGATGGGGTACCTGAAGGTGCTGAGGATCCGGCCGGATTTCTGGCAGATGTGGTATTCATCCTGGGACGACCGGCGTAAAGATGACTATTCAGGGTACCTGGTTTATGCATACTCGAAAGATGGGAAGCATTGGACCAAGGAGATACCAGGTAAGAAGAATAATATATTAAGGGGCAGCGGAGATCCGGAAAAAGATGGCATCGTGGAACAGGATTTGTTTATTGACGAAAGTAAACCATTCAAGTACCAGATGATATATACGGCAAAGGACCTGACCGACAAGCAGCGCGAAAAGACCTTTATCGAAGAGTCAAAGGACGGTATCAACTGGGTAAATAAAAGAGTGCTCTGGAACGAAAAACATGATTCCCAGTTTTCAGTTATACAGCGGCGCGGGAAATATTATATTTATAACAGGTATTGGGAGGTCTTTAAAGGGACAAGATACAGAACCATTGGCCTTACGGTAACAGACAGGAACTGGAAGACGCTGGAACCACAGAAGAATGTACTAACGTCTGATTTCGAAGGTAGCTTTCCCCATCTTTATAACCCGGGGGCAAGTAAGGTCAGCGATAACCTCGATATCCTGTTCCCTACGTTTTTTAATGAAAAGTCAAATGCGATAAAATTTGGTGTAGCCTACCATTACAAAGGGAATTTTGCAATCACAAATCTTGATATTACCAATGATCTTCTGGAGGGGCAAAATTCTAATTGGGGCATAATTGCTCCCGGACTGATTCCTGCGGGAAAGGATACTTATTGGATCTATTACTATGCAACAAACATGGTTCACAGTGATTATGACAAGGCAGGTCGGAAATTCCGGTACTATCGCATTCAGGTAAAAATCAGCGAAAGAAAAAGTCATTGAAAAAAATCCCGGAGTGTCTGTGTTGCTTTTGAGCTCATCTACCGGCCCCTATTTAAGCGTATCGAACAAGTCGCTATGACTTCTAAGGAAGAACGTGGCAGCACTTCAGAGACTTGAAGCCAGCCTGGCATGTTGATAGTACGTCAAGCCATATCCAAGGCGGGGCGCGATTAATTTCCTTAGAAGGAAGGGGTTTGTTGGACTTCGAATGCTATATTTGTCAAGGCTTACAATGAAAGTTGTCAGTCTTGTTTTGCCTTGATTGAACAATTGTTACTTCAATTTTTTTAGCGATAGACATGCAAGTTGAAAGAAAGAGTTTGGTTTTGCCGTTGATAATTATTGGGCTGATGTTTTTCATTATCGGTTCGGTCTCCTGGGTGAATGCGATATGGATACCCTATTTTAAAATCGGTTCCCAGTTAAATAACGTTCAGTCCTATTTCGTCGCACTAGCATTTTACATTTCTTATTTTTTTTTAAAATAAAATAAAAGTTATATGAAAGTCAGCAAAAAGGGTAGACGACAATTTTTGAAAATGTTGTCAGTTGCCGGCGCGGGAATTAGCCTGAGTGGTTTTAGTCCGCTGGTGGATCAGGGAAAAGGTCAGGTTACCAGGAAGGCGGGGATCATCGGGTTGGATACATCGCATTCCGTGGCATACACGCAGGCTTTGAATGCGCAGAATCCCAACCCCGATTTCAAAGGATACCGCGTTGTGGCCGCTTACCCAAAGGGCAGTAATGATATCCAATCCAGCATTGACCGGATACCGGGTTATACGGAAGAAGTGAAAAAGTTTGGCGTTCAGATTGTGAATTCCATTGAAGAACTGATCAGCCTGGTTGATGTCGTGTTCCTGGAGACCAATGATGGCAGGCTGCACCTGCAACAGGCATTACCCGTTATCAAGGCAAAAAAGACATTGTTTATAGATAAACCGATCGCTGCCTCCTATAAGGATACGAAGGCCATTTTTGACGCCGCTGCAAAATATCAAACGCCTGTTTTTTCATCGTCATCGCTTAGATATATCACTGGCATGAGCGATGTCAAAGAAGGTAAGATTGGAAGAGTGATCGGCGCAGACACTTATAGCCCCGCGACTTTGGAGAAAACTCATCCGGATCTGTTTTGGTACGGTATTCATGGTGTGGAGACTTTATTTGCGGCCATGGGGACCGGTTGCAAAGCCGTGAGACGAACATACACTCCTGACACGGATCTGGTGGTGGGTGTTTGGAATGACGGCAGGGTGGGGACCTTCAGGGGAACCAGATCTGGTAAAGGTAGTTACGGCGGAACAATATTCGGAGAGCGATCCAATGTTACGCTGGGCCCTTTCAAGGGCTATGACCCATTACTATTGGAGATCATTAAATTCTTTGAAACAGGAAGGCCCCCGGTAACTGCAGAGGAAACGCTGGAAATAGTTGCCTTCATGGAAGCAGCAGACAAAAGCAAACAGCGCGGGGGAAACGCGGTATCCATCAATGAAATAACGGGAAAGAACAAATAACCATTCATCATAAACGTCCTGATGATTTCCACAAATTAGAAATATGGAAAATAATAAAAATACAAGGAGAGACTTTGTTAAGAAAGCACTCATGGCATCTGCTGCAGTCAGCGTGGGTGGCGTGCTTCAAGGAGTTACTGCAGCGAGCTACCGCAGGATACCAGGCGCTAATGACCGGTTTACCGTGGGAGTAATGGGTGTTAATAGCCGGGGTCTTGCCCTGGCGAATACACTTGCACAGCAGTCAAACTGTCTTGTGGGTTTTATCAGTGATGTAGACTCCCGCGCGGCCGAAAAATGTGTAAACCAAATCGGGAAAATTCAATCTGCGACGCCAAAAAATATTCCTGATTTTCGAAGGGCTCTGCAACAGAAAGATATGGATGTGATGGTCATCGCAACGCCCGATCACTGGCATGCACCAGCAGCCTTGCTGGCTATGCAGGCGGGGAAAAATGTGTATCTCGAAAAACCCTGCAGTCACAATCCCCGTGAAGGCGAGCTCTTGATAGCGGCACAAAAAAAATATGGGAAAGCGTTGCAAATGGGCAACCAAAGGCGATCCTTCCCCAATGTTGCCATGGGTATAAAGGAGCTGCACGATGGAATTATTGGTAAGGTGTACTACGCAAAAACCTGGTATGCAAATAGCCGTAAACCCATTCCGAAGGGTAATCTAACAGCGGTTCCTTCATGGCTTAATTATGACTTATGGCAGGGGCCGGCGCCAAGAAGACCGTTCAAGGACAACCTGGTTCATTATAACTGGCATTGGTTCTGGCATTGGGGAACCGGGGAAGCTTTAAATAATGGAACGCATATGGTGGATCTTGCCCGTTGGGGTATGCAGGTAGATTTTCCCACAAAAGTTACGTCTGCGGGTGGATGCTATGTTTTTTCAGATGTCTGGGAAACGCCGGATACCCAAATGATTGGACTTGAGTTTGGAAATAAAGGAAGCATAACCTGGGAAGGCCGGAGCGCAAACGGTACCAAAAGTGAAGGAGATTCCGTGGGTGTTGTATTTTATGGCGAAACTGGCACTATGCAAATAGGCGCAGGTAATGGATACACCGTGTATGGGTTGGATAGCAAAGTGATTAAAGAAGTAAAGCCCGAAAAGAAGGTTGACGTCACAGATCCGGTGAATCCGGCTGGATTGCTCGATGGCTATCACGTGCAGAACCTGTTCAACGCTATCAAAGGCTCGGAAAAACTCCACTCAGATATTGAAAGCGGCCATATCAGCACCTTATTAGTCCAGTTGGGAAATATAGCCCAGCGGACTGGTGGTATGCTGATCACTGACCCCCGTAACGGCCATATCCTGAACAATCCA
Organism: Niabella sp. CPT15-335-S11; assembly: GCF_058792415.1. Classification (NCBI taxonomy): domain Bacteria; kingdom Pseudomonadati; phylum Bacteroidota; class Chitinophagia; order Chitinophagales; family Chitinophagaceae; genus Niabella; species Niabella sp. CPT15-335-S11. The sequence goes on along the minus strand of NZ_JBYTEI010000002.1, from coordinate 380,694 downwards.
AAAGCAATGCAACTGTGGGGGCGCACCTATGAGAATGGCTGGCAGCCCAGGGTTTAAGTGCAATTATGTCGCAATTAGCGATGTGATCCGTAGAAATACGAAGGTAAATGGCACCTTCGTATTTCTACGAGCCTTTAAAATCCATTTATTATATTTTGTGCCTCTCGTACCGTGCTTTCGGTTGGTTGGGTTCCTTTTCCATCCGGTGTAAATAAGGCCAGGACGTCGTTTAGCTTTTTGAGCTTACCCGGATCGTTGCTGAGTTCCTTGCGCAGGATACGAATTTTTTCATAGTCCTGTATCCCTTCCACCAGCCGTTGAAAGCGAATGCTGCTCAGGCCATCGGGGTAGACCAAGTACGTATCTCCCGCGGCCCAACTGCGGAAGCGGGAGTCCTGCATAGGTTTTTCAGGCCAACTGTTATACGCCCAGCGCAGGTAGCCGTCATAGTTCCCTGCTGCAGCATGCAGGCCTATCCAGGTGGCTTCAGCAGGAGCAGAGAATGTGAAAGTGTTTGGGAACGGTTCCGCACAACAGGTATACACGGTGCTGATCTTATGCTGCCTTTCCCTTTGTGCCTTAATATCATCGGGGAACTTTTGCTTGTAGGCGATGCAATAGTCGTAAATATCTTTTTCGATTTCCTGGTGATAATTACCAGCCAGCGAGACTTTGAAATCAGGCTCAGCCTGTTTGATAACTTTGATGGTCTCCTGCATATCTTTCATCGAACGCTCATCCATCGCAATGGTTGTTTTGGAAAACCATCCCTTGGCCTTCAGGTGGCGGGCGAAGTCGGTTAAAAAGGGAAGCCAGTAGTCGGTAAATTCCCGGGAGCCGGGTTTCGCTTGAATAAATTGAAGGTCATCTTTTCCTGCTTCATAGTAATCAAAATTCAGCGCCCAGGGGACCATCGTATAGCAGTTGATTTGTTGGGATATACCGATATCGTTGATCATAAAATTGACCCATCGGTCAAATACTTCGTAATCGTATTGCCAACCTCCATTTGCAGTCTTTGTTTTCCTGATCATGCTGCCGAATGCATCATAGGTCTGGCCGTTCCATGGGCGATGCATGATAGTTGTAGTAATTACCTTCTGCCCCGCGTTCGCCAGGCGTTTCATCAGTGGACGCATCAGGTCAAAATGTTCTTTGCTCCATAAAGGCACCTGGTGATAACGGGCCACTGCATAAGGGTTTTGCCAGAGGTCCAGGTGAAAGGACCATTGCGTAGGAGGGGGGAGTTGCCTGTTTTTTATTTCCAGGGTTATTTGCAGGGTTTTGGTTTTATGACCGGGGACATTAACGGAAACGGATCCTTTATATGATCCCGGTTGTGCATTGCCAGGGACGTTGATGGTCAGCCAGACCGGTCTTGTAGTCCGGGCGGGGATTGTCAGTCCTTGGGAAACCGGGCCCAGCATATCAGCTACTACACTCGAATCGAATTTGGTGGGGTCAGGTGTATGTCTGCAACCGCCTTTGCCATCCTTATTTAGTTCATCGGTCATTATATAGTAAACCGGTTGTAACTGAATTTCGGATGGAGAAATAATAGATCGACCGTTTCGCAGCGCCGAAACTGAGAAGCTTACGTCTTTCAAATTCATCTTAGTGAAGAAGACAGCCTGTGCGTTCACCTGCTCGCCGCGCCATGCCGTAAGTTTTATATGGTCGGACGAACCGTCTCTGTTTTCCATGCCGGGTTTTAAGGGGATGGAAAGCTTCGGGTATCGGGTATCTGTATTGCCCCAGGAAAATTGGAAATTACTTTTTAACGCATTCCAAACCTTTGCGTCATCGTGTGGTTTAGAATCGGATAGTTCGTTGAATGGCTGGGCATTGATGAGAAAAGGAACTAAGAGTAAAAGGAATGTTAGTCTCATTTTGTTCATTATAGTAAGCTTTTTTAGATTTTAAACTTCTTGAAAATATTGAAGCAGTTTAGATACACTCCGGCTGCGCAAAAGCGGGCTAAACAATTAATTGTTCGCGGAATGACTTGTTCTAATGCTTGGTTTTCAATTCGGATTTAGGAAGTTCAGTGAAACGCGCAACTGCAGTCAAATATTCACGAAGTTCCGGTCCATTATAATTCGGCCAAAATAGCAAAAAAAAGTCAAAAGAGAGACTATGATTGAAAAAATCGTTCTGATTTGGATCGGCATAAAGAAATAGTATCAGCTTTTATCTTTACCTGCGAGTAACTTTCGGATTCAGAGGCACCTTCAGCCAGGTTCTTTTTATTGCCTTTTACTCTTAAAATCAAAATTTACATACTTATTGTCAAATCTCACATTTATCCCGATCGCCCGATTGGATACATTTGGTTAATTGATTAAACAGATTTAAACCATATTATGAGAAGATTTGCCTTCCTTATTGTATTCATTTTATGCGGGCGTATTTGTTCCGCAAAACCTTGCACTTAATGTTCAATGGAATAAAATCACTATGATATCCAAAATAACGCGCTCCATATATAAACTTTATATTAATGAATAATAAATTTAAAGAGGTAACTACTGGCTTGCTATTAGCATTTATTTTATGTACGGTAAACTGCTTCGGCCAGAACACACGTGTACTCAACCTTGCTCCTGCAAAATGGATATGGTATCCGTCAGACCGGGTGTTGCAAAACACCTTTGTTTTATTTCGCAAGGAATTTAATTTAAGTAGCGTTCCTGATTCTGCCACTGGGTGGATCTTAGCGGACAGCCGTTATCGGCTTTTTGTTAACGGGCGAGCGGTACAATGGGGCCCTGCCCCTTTCGACCCGAGGTGGCCGGAAGCTGATCCTGTTAATATATCCCGATATTTGCATGCCGGGAAAAACGTTATAGCCTGTCAGGTATTATTTTATGGGGCGGGAGACGGCACCTCGCCAATTGGCAAAGCTGGTTTATTGTGTAAACTTAAAATTGGAAACCATTACATTGTATCAGATTCCACCTGGCGAAGCTGCCTGCCCAAAAGCTGGCCTGCGGGTCATTATAAGCGTTTCTTCCTGAGATCGTTGCAGGAGGAGTTTGACGCCCGGTTATTTCCTTATGGATGGGACAATGTAAACTTCGCTGTAACTGCTGATTGGTTATCAGCACACGAATCCGAAACTTCCGCGGCGAAGCCGTCCATTTCCACAGACATTCCGGATTATCAATGGCAGGCTTATAGCTCTAACGGTGATATTCGTGAGCGCAGTATTCCAATAATGGTTGAAAACGAAGTGCCGGTAAAGCAGCTGACTGAATCGGCTTGGATCACCTGGAAAAGACCCGCTGAAGAATATTTTGATGTCATGACAAAAAACGCTTCTACTGCAGAGCGTGCAACTATCGCCCGTCAGGATAGCGCTGGTAGCTGGATAGTGCCGTCAAACGGAGATAAAGCAGCTGTTTTAACTTTTGAATTCAAAGAGCAATGCGTTGGCTGGCCGCATTTTACCATTGAAGCGCCGGCCGGGACCATTGTCGAAATGCTGGTGCACGAAGCGCACCAGCCAGGCAAAGATGTGCTTATCAATACTCATTTTCAATCCTGGACAAGGTTTGTCTGCAAGGCAGGTCTCAATACCTTTGAACCGTTTGATTTTGAAAGCCTGCGCTGGCTGCAACTTCATATTCGCAATTACCGCGGCAATGTCAGAATCAGTAACATAGGCATACGCCGCAGGCAATACCCTTTTCTGGAAAAACCACAGGTTACACTTTCGGATACGTTGCTGCAACGCTTGATCAATGCATCAGTAAACACACTTTATAATTCCGCACAGGAAACCGTCGTGGACGGCATGGCGAGGGAACGCCAGCAATACAGCGGCGACGGGAGCCATCAGTTACATCCCATATACCAGACATTGGGTGACAGCCGGCTGCCGGCACGCTTTATTAAAACCTTCAGCCAGGGCCAGACTACAGAGGGTTATTTTATGGATAGCTGGCCGGCGTTTGACCGGCTGGCGAGGATAATGGAACGACAGGTGGACCTAACCACTTGGGGGCCGATTTTAGACCATAGCGTTGGTTTTTGTTTCGATAGTTATTATTACTATATGTATACCGGGGATACGGTAGGGTTGCAGGAGTCTTTTCCACGGCTTTTAAAGTTTTTTGCCTACCTGAAAAAAGAGCGGTGCGCCGATAACCTGTTGCCCATCGACAGCCTGGGTATTCCCTCCGTTTGGATGGACCATACGGCGTACCAGATGCAGGGTCACAAACAATGTGCGTTCAACCTTTACACCTCGGCCATGTGCATGCATGCCCTGGCGCCGCTTTGCCGCGCTTTTAATCAAAATGAAAAAGCCGAAGAGATCGAACAATTCGGCAGGGAGTTGCTTGCGGCAACGATAAAGAAATATTGGAGTACGCAGGAAGAGACCTTTGTGATCAACTTACCCTGGTTAGCCCGGGAAAGCGGCCCGAGGTATTGCGACCGTTCCCTGTCTACCGCTATCCTATTTGATCAGTGCCCTGGTGGCAACACAGCGCGCAGCCTGCAGCTGCTGATCAGCCGTCCGCCTCAACTGGGTATATCCTATCCTTGTAATGCCATTTGGCCCGCCTGGGCATTAGCTTCCGCGGGCCGGATGGACGTTGTCCTGAAGGACTTACGGACAATGTGGGCAGGTATGGCATCCGTACGGCTTAACAATACATTACAAGAAGATTGGGTTTGCTACCCGGATGGCTCGTCCCAGTGGAGCCATTGCGCCCAAACGCCGCTGATCATGATGCACCAGGGGATTGCCGGGATCAGACCGATTACCGCAGGCTATAAAACCTTTCAGATTTATCCGCAGTTAGAAGACCTTAAATCAGTTGATATGACCACTAATACTGTCGCCGGGCCCATCATTTTTAAAAGCAGCGGTTTACTGGGACGCCGTAAGCTCAGCTTAGCGATACCCGCCGGCACCACCGCGGAGTTAATCGTAGATAAGCGGGAACAACTGCACCTTAAGAAAGCGGCTCAATCAATCATCCCGGGCAAGGATACTTATATCATAAAAGGCGGTACAAAATTGACCGTGTTGCTCAGGCATACTTAGGATACATTTTAATAATGGCAAATAAAGATAATTTAAATATAGTCTTATTCGGTATGGGACTTGAGGCCTATTGGGACCCCCTTTGCATCGTAGGATCTGCAAAAAATACGAATTATATTGTTTACTTTTATAGTACCATTTATACTAAATAAAACCATGGATACTGAGATACTCGCCCGTATTCAATTTGCTTTTACGATAGCATTTCATTATATCTATCCACCGTTAAGCATAGGAGTTGGGCTGCTGATGGTGATATTTGAAAGCAGCTACCTGCGAACAAAGAACGAAACGTATCATCAGTTGGCTCGATTCTGGACTAAAATATTCGCGCTTATTTTTGGTATTGGTGTGGTAACGGGCATTGTCATGGAGTTTGAATTCGGCACCAACTGGGCGACTTACTCCAGGTATGTGGGTGATGTATTCGGAAGCGCCCTGGCTGCAGAAGGGATTTTTGCGTTTGCACTGGAAAGTGGATTCCTCGGCGTCTTGTTATTTGGGTGGGATCGCGTAAAGCCCTGGGTGCACTTGCTCTCGACAACCGGCGTTTTTCTAGGCTCCATGTTTTCAGCGATTTGGATCGTAGTCGCTAATAGTTGGCAGCAAACGCCTGCAGGCTTCCATATCGTCGGGGAGGGTCTTCATGCCAGAGCGGAGATTACTGATTTTTGGGCAATGGTATTCAATCCATCAAGTATTGACAGGGTTCTGCACGTCTGGACCGGCGCTATCATTGCAGGTGCGTTTTTGGTATTAAGTGTACATGCCTATTATCTCTTGAGGGAGCGCCATATTCAGATTTCGAAGAATGCATTTCGGATAGCATTGATCGTGGCAACCATCGCTTCAGTTTCGCAACTGCTTATTGGTCATCGTTCTGCGGAAGGCGTTTCAGTAAATCAGCCGGCAAAACTTGCGGCTTTTGAGGGTCATTTTGATAAAAGCGCTGCTGCCGATATGTATTTGTTTGGATGGGTGAATAAAGACAAGCAACAAACTTACGGACCAAAGATACCCGGCGGATTATCTATGTTGTTGCACTATGACCCAAAGGCGCCGGTAACAGGTTTAAATGCATTCCCCAAAAAAGATCAACCTGGGCAGGTGAATGCAGTATTTCAATTCTATCATATTATGGTAGCTATTGGCGTTATTTTGATAGTGCTTACGCTTTACGGCAGTTTTAGTTTGCGGAAAGGGAGATTATTTGATAAAAGATGGCTCCTTTGGATCTTTGTTGCGGCAGTCATTTTACCCCAAATTGCGAATCAGGTGGGTTGGTTCGCAGCCGAAATGGGACGGCAGCCCTGGGTAGTATATGGGTTGCTTCGAACTTCGGATGCCTTTTCCGCATCCGTGACAGCCAATCAGATTTTATTTTCTATTATTCTTTTCCTGGTTGTTTACCTGATTTTATTTGCACTGTTCATTTATCTGCTGCACAAAAAAATCAAGCAGGGTCCTGAGGACGACGGTGGCGAAGCAGACAAGCGGCCACTGACGGAAGAGATCACTAAAGTATTAACCGGAAACTGATTAACCATGGAAACATTATTAGGGCTTGATTATCCAACCTGGTGGTTTTTAGTCGTGGGTGGACTATTCTCAGGTTACGCGATATTAGATGGGTTTGATTTTGGGGCAGGGGCTCTCCATCTCTTTTTATTAAAGGAAGAAGAAAGACGAATAGCGCTGAATGCGATTGGTCCGGTGTGGGATGGAAATGAAGTGTGGCTTGTCATAGGCGGGGGTGCACTATTTGCGGGATTTCCTGTGATGTACGCCACGTTGTTTTCTGCAATGTACACGCCGTTCATGCTGTTTCTGGTATTGATTATTTTCCGGGCAATATCCATCGAGTTTCGCGGCAAAGAACCAGGAAAACTATGGCGCAAGACCTGGGATGTCAGTTATTTTGTTTCTAGCATTCTGCTAGGTTTTTTATTAGGCGTGGTGTTGGGGAATGTTTTGCAGGGAATTGCTATAGATGAGAATTTCAAGTATCATGGTGAAGGTTTTTTCGATTTTTTGAACCCCTTTGCTATACTGGTCGGGTTAACGGCGGTGGCTTTATTTACGGTGCACGGGGCGATCTACTTATTACTTAAAACCGAGGGCAGGCTTTATTTAAAGCTCATTCTTTTACTCAGAAGGGCGATTGCTATATTCATCGTTTTTTTTATGGCCACGTCAGCTTATATGCTGATTTTTATCAAACACCTGTCTGCTGATTTTTTTACTGATCCCTTATTGTTTTTGCCACCCTTGCTTACGATGTTGAGTGTGGCTAACGTGCCAAGGCTGGCATACAAACAACGCTATCGTAGCGCGTTCTTGTTTACTACACTGACCATTGCTTTAACTTTTGTACTTGTTGCGGTGGAGTTGTACCCTGTATTGTTATATTCCACAATAAGTCCTCAATATAATATTACCATCTATAATGCTGCATCGTCTTTAAAGTCGTTGAAGATCATGCTTACGATCGTTGCAATTGGGGCACCGTTAGTATTGGCTTATACCATTTTTGTGTATAGGACATTTTGGGGCAAAGTAAAACTGGATAAGCACAGTTACTGATGCAGGATTTTGGATCGTTTGAGCTGGGTACAGGAATTACCTCAGGTAGGGCAATATTGTTTTAATACGCAACCAGCCTTTGAAAACACCCGCAAACAAACGGTTCCGAAATTTGGGATTGATACCAACTATTGGTATATTTGGATTAAAAATTTGGAATTATGGCCAAGAACACATCGATCTTGTTAGGTGATTACTTTGAAAACTTTATCAATCAACAAGTTAAATCTGGCAAGTTTTCTTCCGCGAGTGAAGTCATAAGGGCGGCCTTAAGGATGTTTGAACACGAAGAAGCTAAGAAAGTTGAATTGATTGGAGAGCTAAGAAAGGGCGAAAAGTCTGGATTTGTAAAGAACTTTAACAGAGATACTTTTCTGACCTCTTTGCATAAAAAACATGTTTCAAAATAATGAAATATAGAATTAGTAAAGAGGCTCAAAATGATCTTGAAAACATCTGGCTTTTTACTTTTGAAACCTGGTCAGCTGAACAGGCTGACAGGTATTACAATTTAATTCTAAATGAAATAGAGTATCTGACTGCTAACCCAAATTCAGGCAAAGAATATGGTCATATCAGGGATGGTTATTTCCGTTCAAAAGTAAAATCGCACTTTGTCTTTTACAGAATTAACACGAAAGAAAGTGAGATCGAAATTATTAGAATATTACATCAGCAAATGGATATTGAAGGCAGGCTGAGTCAGGTTGACTAATTTGCGTTTCTTTTTTACAAAACTTGGTAAGTCATTTTTATACCCTCCTAGGTACAAATATAATATTTTTGTTCGTATTTATACTCGAAAGGTATATTTTGGGTTCTAAGCGTATTTTATGTACCCGATAGGGTGTAAAGAGAATTAAATAATGCCGTACTATACCTTATGGGGTATAACCAGCGTGAAACTAACCGAATAGTCTTGTCAGATTCGGTTAGGCAAGCTAGTTTTCAGCTAGTCTGGCAGTCTTAATTTGTTTCCGATTTGCTTAGTTTCTGCAGCCTGATTATTTTGAAGTGGTTAAATGTTTGTTTATTCATTCTCAATTAGGCTCATCGGCCAGTCCCTGTTTTCTTTTACCTTTTTTTGCTAAGCAGTTGTTAGCCTTCCAGCAAAAGGCCCCGCACTTCACAAATCCAGATACACTTGGTGGATCAATAGGCATAATCGTCTTCCTGATGAAGATAATTTTAGAAAAATCGTCTTTTTAATAAAGACGATTTGTATATTTGTGCGGTATGAGAGAAATAATAAAAGAGATTTTAATCCAAAATCAGGAGCGAGACCTTTCCAGAGGGCTTAGATTTCGCAATACGGGAATATCGTTAGATCTTGAAAAGATACAAACCATCATTGGCCCCCGGCGTGTTGGTAAGACATCGGCAATGCAATTGGCAATGGAAGAATTAAAAACAAACCGGGGGATCGCGCCTGCCCAAATTATCTATTTCAACTTTGAAGATGAGCGCATACAACTTGAACCGCATCAACTCGACCTGATTCTCCAGGCCTGGCAGGAACTCAATCCCGAAGCTAAATTGGAAAATGCCTGGTTCTTTTTCGATGAAGTACAGGCGGCACCGGGTTGGGAGCGCTTTTTAAACCGGATCAATGAAACATGGTCCAAAAGAATATACTTTACCGGCAGTAATAGTTCTGTACTTCATACCGAGTTAAAATCGGTACTGAGAGGTCGCAGCGTAGCGATCGAATTATTACCCCTTTCTTTTAAGGAATATGTTGAATTCAGCAATTTTAAACCCTCGGTATACGGTTCAGGTAAAAGCCAGACCATCGCCTTATTTCATAAATACCTGGCGAATGGAGGATACCCCGAAACGATTAATCTACCTTTCCCTCAAATTGGCCTGGCCTACTTACAGGAATATTACAACGCTATGTTGCTCCGCGACATTGTAGAATACAACAAGCTGAGTAATTACAGCTATTTAAGAAGCCTCTATCGGCAGGCAGCTGCTACGATAGGCAAAACAATTAGTAACCGGCGCTTATACAATCAGCTCAAAGCACAACAATATAGTGTGGGTATAAATAGTATCTACGATGCGATGGACATGGCAGAACAAGCCTATCTCTTCAAAAGGATTAGCCGGTTTGATTATTCGGACAGCAAACGCGTCAAATCAGATAAAAAGATTTATTGGCTCGACAACGGCTTGTTAAATGCCAACACCGCACAATATACAGGCAACAACGGTCTGTTATTAGAAAACCTGGTATTTAAGGAGCTGTACCTGCAATTTGGCAATATTTATACTCAAAACATCTACTATTATTCCGAACCCTCCGGCGAATGTGATTTTGTAGTCTACCCTGAAGGGGGAATTGCTTTGCCAGTACAGGTAAGTTGGACGCTCACCGATCCAGAAACACGGAACAGGGAAATAAAGGGGTTACTTAAGGCATCTGCCTATTGTAAAGCTACAGTAGCCTGGATCATCACGCTTGCGGAAGAGGAAGAACTGACTATAGACGGGGTACAGATTAAAATTATGCCAGCCTGGAAATGGATGTTAAATGCTTCATCAGCAACTGTGTGAACACGACGGATAAAGTGTATGCAAGCGATGGATAATGACGTCTGAAAACAAAAATGCCCCGCCGCAGGCGGGGGCTTTATTTGTCTTGCGGAGAGAGAGGGATTCGAACCCCCGGACCTGTTACAGTCAACGGTTTTCAAGACCGCCGCATTAAACCGCTCTGCCATCTCTCCGGGCGCAAAATTAGGGGTTCAACGTCTTGCGGCAAAATAATTTAGCAGTTGTGCGCAGATAAAACCTCATAAAATATTCATGATTTTGGAGAATCACCAACAGCCATGAAAGTCGTGTTACACCCAACGGCTTCAACGAGCCAATAAAAAAAACCTGTCCGTATACCGGAACAGGTTTTCTATATTTATATGGAAATGGTTTAAAAATCTAACTTCACCCTTACGCCCATTCCCGTGTAATTCAATCGCTGGTCAGACACACTCTTCATCGGCAACTTCAAAAAAGGCTCCAGCGCCACGGCGTTTTTCGGTGATACTTTCTGCTTATAACCCAACGTAAGATTGTAAAATCCCATAAGATTAGGTTGTTTCCGGGTGTCAGCAAGCGGCGTATTGGTGATATTATAATCACTTATGTTCATCACCTTGTCTTCCTTCAAACTACCCGAACTGCTTTCTACCTTTATCCTTACATTCTGACTGTTAATATATGTGTACTTAGATGTATTCCTTACAACATAAAAACCTGAAAGCCCCCCCGAAACATACATGTGCTGATTGATCTTAAAATTTAAATCCAACGGTATCTCAATTCCAGAAGCCAGATTCTCAACCGAATCCAGATGAGGAGCAGGAGTTATTACACTGGCCGTTCTGGCCGCGGCAATCAAAGCATTAGAAGGTTCCCGCGGCGACGATGACGCCAAAGTAGAACCGCCATCCGGCACAGGCGCCGTAAGATGTTTTAAAGCGGACATCTTGGAATGAGCGACTCCCGTACTTACACTTATTTTCTCACTCACCGCATATAAAACTGAATACCCAAAACCCATCTTCAGCCCCAGATCTCCATAAGTGGGAGCTACATATACACTGGAATGCCACCTGGAATGTCTCTCACCAGACGATGGCGTTGCAGTCTGCTGCGCCACAGCCATGGCCTGACCCTCCCTGGCTGGCTGCTTCGGTGCAGGTGTTTCATTACCGGTCACGATCCTATTCTCCCAAAATGGTCTGTTTTCCTGGATATTCGCCGGCTTGCGTTCAGTGTCTGCCTTGGGTTGAACGCCTGGAACAACTTCTGCAGACGGTTGGACAAACAACTCGCCCTGATCCTGACCGGCCATCCTTTCCTGGTAAGGAAACTGGGGCACACGCCCTGTATTCTTCGCAATGTATTCCCGTGAAACTTCAGGTCCCACCGGAATGATCTGATCAGGGGCCAGATTGCCGCCTTTTGAATCTTTCTGCGGAGCAGGAACAGAAACCGCTATTTTCGGTTCTTTAAGTGTTGAAGGATGCCTGGGTGTATTCAAAAATTGTATCAGGAAAACCAGACCAGCAACGGCCGCCGCCGCCGCGCCCGCCCATCCCCAAATAGGAACGACAACCCGCTTCCTGACCGCTGGCCGGTGTTTCGCCGCAAACCGCTCCCACGCACCCTCATCATAACCCTCATCATGATGGGATAAAGTCTGCTTTATATGGTCTAAAAAGTCGTCCTTTGGCTCTTTCATCACACTACAGGTTTTTTATATAAAGGCTCTTTAGCTTATTCTTGGCCCTTGACAAATAAACCCGGCTCACATTTTCAGGAATGGCCAGCAAACCGGCTATTTCCTCATGAGTGAAACCTTCAATTTCATATAAACTGAATATTGTCTTTTGTACCAGGGGCAGCTTATTCAACAATCTCAGGATATCCTTCGCATTGTCGGTTAGCTCATACTTCTCCGATCCCAGCGGTACATTATTTTCATTCAATTCAGTCGGTCCGAATACTATCTTCTTTTTTCTCAGAAAATCAATTGCAGTCCTGGATGCTATCCGGGCAATCCAACTTTTAAAAGAAGGAACGATCCCGGCAGACTGGCCCGATCCATTGAATCGCGATAGGTTGCTGAAGATTTTCAAAAAACTGTCGTTTACCAGTTCTTCGACCTCGTGGAAATCATCGACATAACGAATAATTACACCTTTGATATAGCCATAATAGCCTTTGTATAATAATTCCTTGTGTCGCCAGGAATCCTCCCGGCATCCGGCAATTATACTTTCAAGACTGGCATTATCAAGGCCCACCACAAATGAATAGTTGTGCAATGTTATGAATCCGTTCCTATCCGTGCAAATATCCGTCTTCTTTGGGTTTCAGCGGCGGATATTTCGGCTAGGATTATCAGTGCCGGATCGACTCAAGCCTGATCCTGCCACTTTCCGTCGTCAACCTAACAAATCCCGTGGCCCAGATTGTATATATATTGCCATTTAAAAGATTGATTAGTGGTACACTAGCCCAGATACTTTTTTCTCCGGCCGGACGGGCATCGAGGGCGAGGTTTCTCCCGGCGTTGATACTGATAAATGAAGAGGCCTCTTTATATCCGATGTTTTCGGCAACCTTAATTTCCTGTCCTCTTACGTACAGATCAAGGTTGCCAACATCGGGGCTCATATTGATAAATCTAATTTTTACCGAGTCAGGACCAGGGGCCTGACTGCTATCCCTAAACATAACCGCATCCATCCTGCTTAATGTATCTGCAATCAATACCGTATAATACTTCCCTCCGTCAAACTGCAGACCCTTTGAAAACAGAGGATTTTGAGCCTCTGCGCCATAGACGGAAAAAGTTTTTTGACCTGCAAAAGTCCGGAAGTAATCAATCCGGTCTGTATACCCAAAATACTTTAAACCCAGGCGATTTTTGTCGATAGACACATCCAAAGTCCCAATGAGTGGAGCTGCATGGATGATGCTCAGAAAAGGTCCCACTCCCGACAGATTTGACCCGCCCCCGGCAGAAGTACTGAGCAACTTCCCATTCGCGTCATACACAAAACCGGGATAAGTAAACTTTTCACCAATGAAGCTATAAGCCTCACTTCCACCAATAGGTTTTGCGTCCTTTTTCTGACAGGATCCTACCAAAAAAAGAACGAATAGAAGGGTAGCAACGGCACAAACATCAAATTTTATTTTCATTCCCATTGATTTCCATTTAGTAAAACGTAGGATTATTATCAAACGCAACATTACCGTTAAAAAAAATTAAAAAAAAATTCAAATTGACCGGACTATATTTGCCGTTCCCATTCATCATGAGCGTCCTTGCATTCACAGCTATTTTATTCGCCGGCGCCCTTAGCGCCGGATTTGTTGGTTCATTGACCGGATTAGGTGGCGGGGTGATTATCGTTCCGTTGCTTACCATTGGATTGGGTGTTGATATTCATTACGCTATAGGGACTGCTTTAATATCTGTTATAGCTACTTCTACCGGCTCTGCCGCAGCTTACGTGCGGGAAGGGATCACCAATATCCGACTGGGTATGCTCCTGGAAATAGCAACCACCATTGGAGCCCTCGCCGGCGCCCTGCTGGCCAGCTTCGTGAATCCGAATTTCATCGCGATCTTATTCGGTGTGGTTTTGATCTATTCGGCTTTGAATACCCTCCGAAGAAAAACGGAACATCACCTTGAAAAGTCCGACAAGCTGGCTGCTGCTCTAAAGCTGGATAGCAGCTACCCAACCCCCGATGGACCGGTTAAATATGGCATGAAGAATGTCGGAGGCGGATTCGCGATGATGGGGATAGCCGGCGTCCTTTCCGCACTGCTCGGTATCGGCAGCGGAGCACTCAAAGTGCTGGCTATGGACACGATCATGAAAGTGCCTTTTAAGGTCTCTACAACGACCAGCAACTTTATGATGGGCGTGACAGCAACCGCAAGCGCGGTTATTTACCTGCAGCGCGGCTATATCGTTCCGAATATCGCGATGCCCGTGCTGATCGGTGTGCTCCTGGGAGCGATAGCCGGCTCAAAAATTCTCGTGAGGTCAAACCCAAAGAAACTTCGACTGTTCTTCGCTGTCATCATCATGTTCATGGCCGTGAATATGATGATCAACGGATTCAGGGCTAAATTTTAAAATGAAAGACGAAAGGAAACATATCGGTGACCGCGACCTGGAAATGGTTATTTCAAAAATCATGCGCTGGGGTGTACTCGCTGCCATCACCTTCACGGCAACCGGTGGCATTATCTTTCTGTTCAGGCATTCAGGTCAGACTTTTAACCATCGTCATTATACAGCCGTTGATCAATCGGTCGTTACAATATTTCGCGATGCTATTACGGGCATCTTCAATGGCAACGGCAGATCTTTCATCATGCTTGGAATAATGTTGCTTTTTGCCACCCCCGTAATTCGCGTGATATTTTCCCTGATAGGTTTTATCCTGGAAAAAGACCGACTCTATATCGTCATAACCTCGATCGTGCTAGCGATCATCTTAATCAGTATTTCAGGTGGATTCGCCGCCTGAGTCGACCTATGCCGTCCTTTTGTAGTCACAATACTACAAACCCAATCGCTGCCACAACGCAGCAAAACGGGGATCGCCGGGATAGCGTTTTTTTAAAGTCTGGGCAAAGGGCATCGCATTTGAAGGTTGGTTTTGCTGCAAGAAAAGAATACAAAGGGCATAATTGATATCCGCATCACCCGGTGCCAATGCCAGCGCTTTTCTGTACTGCGCTTCCGCAGCAGAAAGGTTTTGTTGCTGCTGCATCAACACCCCATAATTGTAGTACACCCTCGGGTTCCGTGAATGAAGCGCGATCGCTTTCTGAAGATTCTTCTCCACCTCGTGCTGGTTCCCTGTCTCATTAAAAAGCAATGCCAGGTTAAAATAAATCCGATCATTCTTCGGGTCCGTTTTAAGCGCTTCCTGTAATACCTTTAGTGCATCGGCATTCCTGCCCATTATATTATATAACGTTGAAAGATTGAGGCGGGCATAGTTCATAGCACTGTCCTTTTTCAACCCCCGGAGATAAAATTGCTCAGCCTTATCATACTGGCGAAGTTTCAAAAAATAATCCGCGGCCATTATATTGCCCGAAGCAAAGTCAACCTGGTACATAATATAACTGCTGAGTTCCTGCTGGGCGCTCGTAAATGAATCGCCAAAGCCCGATAAACGTTCAGGTTCAATACCACCGACGATCAGGTTAGCAGCCGCGATCCGCACCGCCCTTACTTTGTCCTGCAACAGCGGAGTCACCAGGCCTATCCAGCGGGACGAAGGAAATCCCGACAGCCCGGTCAGGGCACGGTAACGTACCTGGGCGTCCTTATTCCCAAGTTGGACCAGGATCTCCTGTAGACTTGCATCATTGTCAATGCCCGCCAGGTAGTGCACGGCGGTTGCCTGGATGATAGAGGGCGTAGCTGTATCCTTGAGTAGTTTGAGCAAATGTGCCTGTGCCGGCAGGTCCATTTTGCTTCCCGGAATCAGGTCCTCCGCAAAGTGATATTTTCTTTCGGGACCGTACCAGCGTACAACGGCTTCTGCAGCCCAGCTTGCCGGTTTATCCTTATGGCAATCGTTACACGCATTTGGCGTACCATATTTTTCAGAAAGATCGGGGCGGGGCGCACGGAAAATATGATCGTGGCGCAGATCGTTCCCCATATAATACTTGGATGGCATATGACAGTTTTTACATAATGCCCCATCAGTACCCATCGCATGGAAAGTATGCTCCGGACTGTCATAGTTTTTCTTGACATGACACTGGTTGCAGACACCATTGCCCGCGATGATCAGTTTCCCCGAATGCGGGTTGTGACAGTTGCTGCATTTTACTCCCCGGTGATACATGACACTCTGGAGGAAGGATGCGTAGGTGTAATCTTCATCTTCTACCTGACCGTCTGCATGATAAAACTCTGTAGTAGGAATCTCCGGAATATAGTCATCAAGGATTTCATTCGTGTGTTTAAGGTCCGGACTGATATTACTTTTTCTCGAATGACAGGGGAAACAGGTTTCGATCTCCATCTGCTGACTGCTGTACTTAGCCAGGTTCATGTAGGAACCCGGATGTTTCCTGCCCTTCTTATAATCCCGACTGTTGATATATTCTATGTGCTGACCCGCCGGTCCATGACAACTTTCACATCCCAGAGTAAGCAGACTGTATGTGGTCTGATAGCTATCGGTTTCAAAATTATAATTCTTTTTCAGGTTGGTGCTATGGCATTCGGCACACATCGTATTCCAGTTTTGCGCGTTGCCGGTCCAGTGTAACCAATCGCCCGGGGGAATTTTCTGTCCTGCATATTGATGAAACCACTTATTGTCGCGGCTGTCCCAGCTTTGACGCGTTACCTGCATACGCCCCTTGTCAAAGGCCACCAGGTACTGCTGAAGCGGAAAATAGCCGAACGTGTAGAGTATCTCAAAATCCTGGTATTTACCATCCGCGCCCTGGGTATTGATAAAGAATTTTCCATCCTTTTTAAAGAACCTGGACGTGATGCCATCTGCGGTGTAGGTTCGATTGTTGAAATCTCCTAAAACGGTTGTGTCATTGGCAACCTGCATAGCCCTGAAATGGTCGGAGAGCGACCATTGGTCAAACTCCGTTTTATGACAGGATATACAAGCCGAATCGCCGACGTAATTTTCTGCAAGTGTCGCTTCTTTTTTTTGCTGACGGTCAGCGCAGTTCACGGCTGTAAGACCCGCCAGTACGAAAAGTATCAATCCCACCAGCACCCATATTTGTTTTTTCCCCACTAGAAAAGTTTTTTTTCCGAAACAAACAATATAAACGGGACAAAAATAAGAAGACCGGGCGCCCGATAAAAATACTATTTATTTATATTGCTGAAAAAAGGTAATTTGTACGCAAATCGATTGCCGGTATGGACATACATTACATCACAGATGAATGGATCCGCCTGGATGAGCTGCAGACACTGGGCGCTCAGAAAATTAATCTAGCATTGTCAGTTGAAACGTTTCGAAAAGTGAACCGCTGCCGTGAGTATCTGGACTGGAAGTTGAAGCACTCGGGTGAACTGTACTATGGCGTAAACACGGGTTTCGGTTACATGCAGAATGTAGCGATCAACAACGGGCAGATTACCCAACTGCAGTACAACCTGCTCACTTCACACGCCTGCGGAATGGGTGAAGAAGTGCCCGATGAAATTGTGAGGTGGATGCTATTTCTGAAAATTCAATCACTGGCGAGGGGTTATTCAGGTATCCACATGAATACGATTCAGAGGCTCATCGATTTTTATAATCAGGGTGTACTGCCTGTCATATATACTCAGGGATCTCTGGGCGCCTCCGGTGATCTCGCGCCGCTGGCACATCTCAGCCTTCCGCTGCTGGGATTAGGCGAAGTACGGGTTAACGGGCAGAAAATGACTGCCATGCAGGCACTCGACCGATTCCGGTGGCAACCACTTCACCTTAAAAGTAAAGAAGGGATCGCCCTGATCAATGGAACACAGTTTATGACGGCTTATGCTGTTAACTGCCTCCTGGAAGCTGAACGGATCTTCAAATTATCCGACCTGATAGCCTGCATCTCGCTCGACGCTTTCGATTGCAGCATACAGCCTTTTCACGAAAAAATTCATGCGGTGAGACCCCATAAAGGTCAGGTTGACACGGCCCTCCGTATCAGAAACCTGCTGGCCGGAAGTGAAATGATCGCACAGCCAAAAAAAGAAGTTCAGGATCCTTATTCCTTCCGGTGTATTCCTCAGGTGCATGGCGCTTCAAAAGACGTGGCGAACTTCTTTCAGAAAACTATGCTGACCGAAATCAATTCCGTCACTGATAATCCGAATATATTTCCGGAAGAGGATCTCATTCTTTCGGGGGGAAACTTTCACGGACAACCACTGGCTTTGGCATTCGACCTGATGTGCCTGGCCCTGGCCGAACTGGGTAATATCTCCGAACGGAGAACTTATCAGCTTCTTTCGGGGCAGCGCAACCTGCCACTCTTCCTGGTTAAAGAACCGGGCTTGCACTCCGGACTGATGATCCCCCAGTACACGGCCGCCAGTATCGTTAACGACAACAAGCAACTATGTACACCCGCCAGTGTGGATTCCATCGTTTCCTCGAACGGACAGGAAGATCACGTGAGCATGGGGGCCAATGCCGCCGTTAAGTGCTCTAAAGTCGCGAGAAACCTGGAAAAGATCCTTGCCATCGAACTACTGACCGCCTGCCAGGCTATCGAATACCGGAGACCTCTCCATAGTTCCCCGGCGGTGGAAAGGATGCTGAATGGATTCCGTGAAAAAGTGACATTTAACGATAGAGACCGCGTATTGCACGACGATATGGAAGCCTCCCTGTTGTTTTTGAAGGGTTTTGACGTAGAGGGCATCGAATAGAAAATCCGGCAACGGGGATTATCAGGCACGCCGACACAGGATGAGAGTCCGCCAGGCAAATGGCTATCCGACACGGCGTTGACCTGGAAAGCCGACTGGAAAAAGGCTCATTAACCGGCTGAATAATTGCCCCCAAACCCCGCGATTTCGTCACGTGTTGCGGATCATGTTTTAGATGGGTTTAATTAATCAATTGTAAAGTCCTATCGTACAGTTTGTTTCCGGTGTGAATAAACCTGTTAATAACTCGTATAGAAATAAAGATTTTTTTGTACAGTAAATCGGCTCTAAATTCGTCGCAGGATTTCGAGGGAATGAACTATCACAATTAATTCCATTATTGTATAAGTTTGGAAATTACCCCCTGAATCATTGGTAAAGACTGATGGTCTAAATTTTTATCGGCATACGCGAACGATGGATCTGAAAAATACTGGTACGGAAAGAAAGCAAAAACGAAGGTCTTCTATCGATCTAGGGGCGATGGTCTATGGGAAATTACCCCCGCAGGCCCGGGAACTGGAAGAAGCGGTCCTTGGGGCTATAATGCTTGAAAAGAACGCATTTGATTCGGTTATCGAGATCTTGAAACCCGAGTGCTTTTACGTTGATGCACATCAACGAATTTTCCGTGCGATGCAGTCGCTGGGTAATAAAAGTCAGCCTATTGATATACTGACGGTCGTAGAAGAACTCAGATCCCGGGAAGAACTCGATATGGTTGGGGGAGCTTACTACGTGACCAAACTGACGAACTCAGTTGTTTCTGCGGCAAATATCGAAGCCCATGCCAGGATAATTTTACAGAAATTCATACAGCGCGAACTGATCCGGATCAGCGGAGAGATCATCAATGACGCCTACGAAGACAGTACCGATGTGTTTGAATTACTGGATGAGGCTGAAGGCAAATTATTTGAAGTAACCAATCAGCATTTAAGAAGCAGTATCCAACCCATTGATTCCGTGCTGGTGAATACGATTCAACGCATCGAAGATCTCCGCCACCGGAATGAAGATGTTACCGGCGTGCCAAGCGGATTCAAAACTCTTGACAAAGTAACCTACGGCTGGCAAAACAGTGACCTCATCATTCTGGCAGCACGCCCGGCTGTAGGTAAGACAGCCTTTGCCTTAAACCTGGCGAGAAATGCTTCTATGAATCCTTCCAAACCTACTCCGGTCGCGTTCTTTTCGCTGGAAATGAGCGCCAGCCAGTTGGTACAGCGTATCCTGGCAGCAGAAAGTGAGATCATGCTGGAAAAAATCGCTCGCGGAAAGATGGAAGAGCATGAGATGAAACAGTTGTATACCAAGGGAATTCAGAAATTATCTCAGGCGCCCTTGTTCATTGACGACACGCCGGCGCTGAACATTTTTGAGCTCCGGGCAAAATGCCGGAAACTTAAAAATAAACATAACGTGGGGATGATCATCATCGATTATCTGCAATTGATGAGTGGCACAGGAGAAAACAGGAATGCTAATCGTGAACAGGAGATCAGTAATATCAGCCGTAACCTGAAAGGCCTTGCAAAAGAATTGAGTGTACCTATTATTGCCCTGTCGCAACTGAGTCGTGAAGTGGAGAAACGTGGTGCGAAAGACGGAAGCCGCGTACCACAATTGAGTGACCTGCGCGAATCGGGCGCTATTGAACAGGATGCTGACCTGGTTATGTTCCTATACAGACCAGAATATTACGACATGACGACTTCTGCCGATGGTGAAGATCAGCGGGGACTTACAGAAGTGAAGATCGCGAAACACAGAAATGGTCAGTTGGATGTCATCAAACTAAAAGCCCTGCTTCATATTCAGAAATTCATAGGTTGGGAAGAAGATCCGTATAACGCCATCGGCCTTGCCGGGGGTGGATCCTGGAAGCGGATCGAAGATCAGGAAGGTGGCGCAAAGATGTTCATTGCTGAAAGCCGCATGAATAAAATGACTGATGAAGAACTGGAGAATAACCTGGATGATGCGCCTTTCTAATACACTGAAACAAATTTAATCGCCCGTCTGATTTCCGTTCATGCAACCATTGCCCTATTTCTATATCGATACCGCCGAAAATATAGGAGAAGATATGCTATTGAACGAAGTGACCTCAAAGCATATCGTTCAGGTACTCAGAATGAAATCGGGGGATCAGATCCATCTCACCGACGGACAGGGTCGCCTGCTAACCGCCGTCATTACGCAAGCTGATAAAAAACAAAGTACGGTCAGGAAGGTAGCTGAAAGCGTGTTTGAACGCCCCCAACCACAGGTATCAATAGCCATCTCCCTGTTAAAGAACAACAGCCGCTTTGAATGGTTCCTGGAAAAAGCAGGCGAGATCGGCGTTTATACTATTTTTCCTTTGATCTGCCATCGAACTGAAAGGCTTACCGTGCGGACCGAGAGGCTTCGTAGCATCCTGGTCAGTGCTATGTTACAAAGCAGACAGACGTTCTTGCCTAATTTAAGCGACCCAATGCTGTTTGCTGATTTTTTGAAATCTGATTCGGTCGACACCGCTACGACCACGTATATTGCACATTGTGAACCAGGAGATAAACCACTCCTTAAATCATTTCCTCCCAGTCCGCGCCCGCTCATACTGATCGGGCCCGAAGGAGATTTTACCCCGGAAGAGATTCATATTTCCGTAGACAAGGGATTTCAGCCCGTTAGTCTCGGTACGGCCAGGCTTCGGACAGAAACTGCAGGGCTGGCGGCAGCGATGATCCTTACCCTTTGATCGCTAAGAATCTGGATCCATTTCAGTCAAAACTGCTGTCAGACATCTTCTTCCAAAAATGAAAGATGAATTTCACGGATGTTGACGGTTGCCTTCCTGTAGCTCACACCCGCTGTGTCTAGCATCTTTTTCGCAGCCACAAAACTGTCCTGGCTGGCATATTTATCAGATAAATAAATGACTTCTTTGATACCCGCCTGAATAATAGCCTTGCTACATTCATTGCAAGGGAATAAAGCTGTGTAGATTTTGCACCCCAGTAAGTTGATGCCGATATTGTTCAGGATCGCGTTCAGTTCAGCATGACAAACATAGGGATATTTGGTTTCCAGGAATTCGCCCTGTTTTACCCAGGGAAACTCGTCATCGCTGCATCCTATAGGGAGCCCGTTATAACCAACACCAACGATCTTATTTTGCTGGTTTACAATGCAGGCGCCTACTTGTGTGGAAGGGTCTTTGCTTCGTTTACCCGAAAGGAGCGCCACGCCCATGAAATATTCATCCCATGAAATATAATTTTCTCTTTTTCCCATCATCCTTTTTTTACGATTGTTTTGGACTCAAGATATGGGTAAAAATACTATTTGAATAGGACATATACCTAAAATAGGTTTTTGAGGCTCAATATTTCCAGAAAAATACTTAATTAGAACAGAGAAACTGCACAAGTTGGATATTCATTCAATTTGCGGCTTACTGCAAAATTTGGGTTAGATTTGCGGTCTTATGAAGAGGAGTACAGAGGACACGTATAAACATAAGGGCCTCCGCAAAAAACTGGTTGATTCTATACGGGGGAAGGGAATAACTGATGAGCGGGTGCTGGAGGCCATGAATAGTGTTCCGAGGCATTTCTTCCTGGATTCTGCTTTTGACGATGTAGCGTATGCCGACAGGGCTTTTCCTATTGAAGAGGGGCAGACCATCTCACAACCTTATACAGTAGCTTACCAGACGGAATTATTGGATGTAAAACCCGGGATGAAGGTACTCGAAATTGGCACGGGAAGCGCTTATCAGGCCGTCATACTTGCGGCCGTGGGTGCACATGTTTTTACGATTGAGCGCCAGCGAAAACTTTTTGAGGAGAATAAATTATTCCCCTATCTCAGGCAATTCCCGTTTATCAAATTTTTTTATGGCGATGGCTTTCTTGGCCTTCCCACGTTTGCGCCGTTTGACCGGATCATTATTACAGCAGCAGCTCCTGAAATCCCTCAGGCGCTTATTGATCAAATGAAAATAGGCGGGAAGATGGTGATTCCGGTAGATATCGGCGGGGTCCAGCAAATGAGGAGGGTAACCCGGATGGAAGGCGATATCGAAGTGGAGTATTTCGCAAATTTTTCATTTGTTCCGATGTTAAAAGGAAAAAAATTCTAGCCTGATGAGGAACGGAATTCTGCGCGTTTTTTTGATGGGGATGCTCATTAGCTTTCTGGGTTCGCTTCCTTTGGGAACCCTGAATGTTGCAGCCATGCAGATCGCAATTGCTGAATCGGTTAGAAATGCCATGCTGTTCGCCCTGGGTTCTTTGTCGGCAGAAGTGATCTATGTCCGGCTCTCATTGGTGGCGATGGACTGGGTCCGGAAGCAGCAGAAGATCTTCAGATACCTGGAATGGATTACCCTTCTTGTCATTTTGGCCTTGGCAGTAAGCGGCTACTATGCCGCTTTGCATCCGGGTGCACATAGGAATATTATACTGAACAATAATTTACCATCCTATTTGCTGGGCCTGACCATGAGTGCCATAAACCCAGTCCAGATTCCGTTTTGGTTCGGATGGAGTACCGTGTTGTTTACAAAAAATATCCTGATACCGAACCGGGCCTATTACAATATTTATATTACCGGAATAGGCATCGGTACTTTGCTTGGGAATTGTGTGTTTATTTTCGGGGGACGTTTGGTTGCACACATCATTAGCGACAACCAGGCAGGACTGAATTTGGTGATCGGGATTATATTTTCAGTGACAGCACTGATCCAGGTCTGGCGCATGTTTATCAAGAAAAAGGGCGTAGTTGCCAAGATTCAGGATATCGACAAACTGCAACGTCAGGCAAGTCCGATTGAATACTGATTGTGCTATTCCCGCATCCATGAATCCCGGTCATCCGGACTAAACTTCCACGGTGCAAAATTATTTTCAATATTGCTGAACATGGCGTTCCATTCCTGTGGGGCATTGCTTTCTTCCATCACCAGATAGCGCCTGAGCTGTAGGATGATGTCGAGCGGGTTAATGCTCACGGGACATTCCTGTACACAGGCATTGCAGGTAGTGCAGGCCCTGAGTTCTTCGGGTGTGATATAGTCAAATAATAGTGACTTCCCATCCTCTTTCATCGCTTTATGCCCGTTCATCGCGCGGCCAATTTCTTCAGTGCGATCCCGGGTATCCATCATAATCTTCCGCGGCGAAAGTTTCTTCCCTGTCTGGTTTGCAGGGCAGGCCGCGGTACAGCGCCCGCATTCTGTGCAGGAAAATGCATCCAGTAAATTTTTCCAACTCAGGTCGCCGATGTCTTTAGCGCCGAACCTTCCGGGATGCTCTGAAGGATCTGGCGTGAGGTCGGGTTGCAGGATATAATGCACCTCATCCTGCACGGCCGCTATATTCTTCATTTTCCCTGGTGATTCAAGTCCGGCGAAATAGGCATTCGGGAAGGCCAGCAGGATATGCAGGTGCTTGGAATAGGGGAGGTAGTTCAAAAAAGCAAAGATACCAGCGATATGTAACCACCAGCTCCCGCGTTCTATACCCATCAGCGAAACATCGGACAGTGAAGCAAGCTGAGCATGCAAATGACGTGATATAATAAAATTCTCTGAAAGGTGATAATTGTAAAGCGATGGATTCCTTGTGTAAAGCAGTGTATCAGATGCATTCATGGTCAGGAAAAGGGTCATCAGGATGATTTCAGCAATCAATATATAGTTTGCGTCGCTCCGTGGCCAACCATCGAGCTCTTTGCTTGCGAGCCGTTTTACCCTGAGAACATTCCTCCTGATCAGAAATATGGCGCAGAAGAGAATGACTATCACGGCAAGGACTTCGAATGCGTTGATCAGGATCGGGTAAAGTCTCCCCAAAGCACCCGTAAATATTCGGTGTGTGCCCGCCAGTCCGTCGGCAATGATCTCCAGGACTTCGAGATTGATTATGATAAATCCGGCATAAACGAAGAAATGAAGTACACCTACCAGCGGGTTCCGGAACATTTTCTTTTGTCCAAAGGCGAACAACAGCACATTTTTCCAACGGCGCCATTTCTGATCGCTGATGACTTCCTCCCTCCCAAGGTTAATATTGTTCCTGATCCGGGAAATTCTTCGATAAAAGATCAGAACAGCAGAGAGTGTCAGAAGACCGAACAAAATTTGTTGCACGATTTGCATACTGTTTCAATTACATTAGCTAATTTAGGCCTTGTTCATGGCAGGTCTTAAAATTAAGGAAAACTAATACATGGTAGTCACAAAAAAAAATATTCTGAACGAGGATGTTATTTCCAAGAAGATCGAGCGGCTGGCATTGGAAATTATTGAAAACAACTTGGACGAGAAGGAAATATTCCTTGTGGGGATAGTGTCAAATGGAGTGATCCTCGCAAGAAAGATTAAACAACTCATTGAAGCCAATTGCAGTACTAAAGCTTTTTTAATAACATTACAAATTGACAAGAAAATACCAGGAGATGTGGTTTTGGACTCGCATCCGGATTTTGATGGAAAAGTTGTGATTGTGGTGGACGATGTTACAAACAGCGGAAGAACATTGCTATACGCCATGCGGCCTTTTCTGGATTATCAACCTAAAAAAATACAGACGGCTGTTCTGGTCGAGCGAAGCCACACGGTGTTCCCCATCAGCGCTGATTATAAAGGATTTTCCCTGTCGACAACGCTACAGGAACATATTACGGTGGAAGTGAAGGGGGACCGAGTTACCGGGGCTTATCTGGACTAGAAGCCTTTGTCAGAAAGGTTTGCATAGCTTTCCAGGAAGCTGTGTCGGCTGCCTGGTTATAGGCAATATCCAGGTTTTGGCGGGAAAATATGTATCTTTCCGCCCGGATTATGAAAAAAATTATCATTGCTATAGATGGTTGGTCCAGTTGTGGCAAGAGTACTCTTGCCAAACAACTCGCAAAGAAGCTGAACTATGTTTATGTGGACAGCGGGGCCATGTATAGGGCGATTACCCTGCACTTCCTTCGTAAGAGCGTAGATTTAGACAAACCAAAAGAGATCAAAAAAGCGCTGGAAGAAATTGAGCTGGATTTTAGGTATAACGAGCTGACCCACCAGGCCGACATGTTTTTGAATGATGAGAATGTGGAGTACCTGATCCGGGATCTCATTGTGGCAGAAAAAGTCAGTGACGTGGCTGCCATCGGGGAAGTTCGCGAGTTTGCAGTGGCGCAGCAACAGAAGATGGGGAGGAATAAGGGCATTATTATGGATGGCCGGGATATTGGCACCGTTGTTTTTCCTGATGCCGAACTCAAGATCTTTATGACCGCTGATAATATGGTGCGGGTGGAAAGGAGGTTTAAAGAGATGTATGCCAAGAACCCGAATATTACCGTTCAGGAAGTGGCTGAGAATATTCAGATGCGGGATTATATCGACTCCAACCGGGCCATCAGTCCACTCAGGCAGGCTGAAGATGCCATCGTGATTGATAATACCAATTATACGCCGGAAGAACAATTGGAGGTAGCCTACAAACTTGCTAAAGAAAGAATTTCATCAAACGACCGAGAGCCAAGCACTATTAAATAATCGGCTCATCCTTCTCAATCCTGTAAGGATAAAGATTTTAACCTTGTCACGCACGTCAGAGGCGTGGAGGTAGGGTAGTGGCAGGGGTTACTTATATATATTAAAAAATTAATATCTGATATCTAAAATCTAACGTCTAATTTTTCCCTCCCAGTTCCTTTATTCTCAGGTTTCTGAATTTCAGCGCCGATCCATGTCCCAGGAACCCGATATGACCTTTTTTGTTCAATAGCCCCGGATGCGGCTTCTTATCAGCGGTCTGTGTATTATTCTTGCTGGCAACAGCTATGTCGCCATCCAGGATTACCTTTCCATTCAGTTTAACAATGATTCGATTTCCATTAGCGGTAACTTCCTCTTCATTCCATTCACCCACGGGTTTCAGGTAACCCCGCAACGCAGGAATGACGCCATATACGGAGCCGTGATACTGGTACTCGTGCAGGTCTTTGTAAATCGGCGCTTCATTATCCAGGATCTGAATTTCCATGCCAACATAAGCCGCATCACCTTCAGTTGGTGTCCGGATACCCAATCCATTGTTCGCACCCGGTGTTAATTGAAATTCAAAACGCATGACGAAATTACTGTATTCCTTTTCTGTATAAAGATTCCGATTTTCGCCCCGCTCGGATTTTGATGCGGGCTCGCACACGATCATGCCGCCGGAAGCAAAGTAGTTGTTCTTGTTTCCCGTCCAGCCTTCCAGATCCTTCCCATTGAATAGAGGAACAAATCCTTCTTTCTTTTCCTGTTCGCTAACTGCGTAAGGTTCCGGCCGGGGGATTTCCCGCACATAGACATCGCGAAATTCGAGGCGGGTACCGTGTGCCTGAAGTTCAATCGCTTCTTTATCAAAAATTGGTAGTTTTCTATCCCAGTAATTCTCCAAAACCACCTGGTTTGTTACCAGTTGCCCATTGAGGTAAACCGTAACACGGTCGCCTACCATTCGGATACGGAATGTATTCCAGTCGTTGATAGGATTATCCGCCACCACCAATGGATTGCTGGCATGCGTTTTATTGTTGTACAATCCTCCGGACCCTACCTGCGCACCCACTTCCACACGGGAAGTGTCCCAGGTCTGAACCTGCGGTGATCCTCGCAGGTACACGCCGCCATCGCCCTTGGCTTCCATACGCCAATCCAGGACCAGGTCAAAATCCTGGTACATTTTGGTGGATACGAGGTTGTCAAATCCTTTTCCTTCAAATACCAGCACACCATTTTCCACGCGCCAGTCTTTTCTCATTTGTTCATCTGCCTTTACCTGTTTGGCAGCAAGCTCGGACGCACTCATCTTAGCCCTGGCAATAGGATTTTCAACCAGACCTTTCCAGCCACTCAAATCGGTTCCATTGAACATAGAGACGAAACCGGGGCCTTTAGGCAGACCAGCTAAATGCCTGAGCAGGGCTTGTTTGGCGTACTCGGATTCCGGCTGCTTGTTGAGCTCAATTGATTTTTGAGCGATGCGCTCTACCATTTCACCGTTTAACCCCGGGTTATCCAAAATGATATTGTTAACTGCCCAAACGGCCGTAGGCATCAGTTGCGGATCATCCAGATATTTCGCCACGAATACCAGGGAGAGCAGCGTACTGTTGCGCGAAATTCCATTGATAATATTTTGCTTCTGGCTGACCTTGTCTGCCAGGTCCATCGCTTTTCTGAATAATAAAACTTTTTGATCTGTAGGGTAGGAGGTCTTGTTGATGCCTTCGATAATACTAGTCAATGCCTGGTCGCGAAACGCGCTGTTATTTGTTTTTTTTGCAATATTAAACAGGGCATCCAGTGCATCCGAATTGCTCCACCTGGTCAGCGCCTTTACTGCAAGTGCTTGTTGCTCTTCCTTACCGGTTTCGTATTCATTCACGATTTTTTGAAGTGCTTTCTTACTGCCGTTCATAGCCAATACATCATAATAGCGCGTTGAACCGGTTGGATTAGCTTTCATGAGGTTTTCTACCGATGCTACCAGCTGGGTTTTATCTCCCTGGTTTAAAGCTTGAAATAATGCCATTTGAAGGGCTTCTGTTTCTGCCGCATTGTCTGACCGAGTCAATAATGCCGCAACCCGTTCGGTATCTTCTTTTCCAACGACTGAGTGCAGTGCCTGAACCGCCGCGAGCCTGGTCCCTGGGTCTTTGCTGGCCGCTTCAGCCAGAATCAGGTTTGAGTAGGCTGTTGCCTGGCGATTGGCAAGAATCCCGATCAGCGCAATCCTGGCTTCCCCGGAGGATCGGGGCAATGCTGCAGCCGCAGCGTCAGCCACGCGATTCCCGCTAATAGTCTGAAGGGCCGATGCCGTTTTCTCAATTAAGTTCTTATCGCTCTTCAGCATCAATTCGATCAATGGCGATATAGCCTGTTCTCCACCAGCACTTGCTAAGGCCTGAACAGCCGCTGTCTGTACAACACCCGATTTATCCTGCAAGTATTCTTTAAATAATGGAATGCCGGCTGCATCTTTCTTTTGTCCCATCATGGTGATAATTTCGGCCGTCAGATCCTGATCCCTGCTGTCCCTGGCAATCTGTTGCAACTCTGTTGAAATCGCAGGCGAATAAAGATTTGCCAGGTTGGACAGAGCTGTTCCCTGGTATTTTTTGTCTGATGATTTCAATGCTTCTATCAACTGTGGGAGGGATGCGGGTCCTTCAGCCTCTGACAGGAGCGATAACGCGGGAGATCTGAAAGATTCCGGTACTGAAGGGTTCGTCAGCAGTCGCTTTGCAGCTCCGGCCACTTCATTTTTTCTGCCCGACTTTAAAAGGTTGCTTAAATATAACAGATAGGATCCGGTGGCATTTTCGTTACCGAATTTGAAAGCTGACTTTGAAGCAGCGGTTTCCAGAATCGGTAGTGATTGTGGGTCGCCGATCCTGGCCAGCGAATACCATAGTACTTTTCTTAAATCCGGATCTGTTGCTGTGGAGGCAAGTTGTGCCAGTTTTTTCTGCGCCGGGGAATAGTGCATATCACCAAGGGCCTTAACAATGGTGAGTGTCTGGCTTTTTTTAGCGTTATTCAGCGCGGAAAGTAATGCATGCCCTGCTACCGGTGAGTTTACCCGAACCAATACCCTTGCTGCGGGGTCGCTTAGCCGCTGGCTAACAAGATATTTGCTGACCGAAGGTACGGCTTCATT
The DNA here is from genome assembly GCF_058792415.1 of Niabella sp. CPT15-335-S11. Classification (NCBI taxonomy): domain Bacteria; kingdom Pseudomonadati; phylum Bacteroidota; class Chitinophagia; order Chitinophagales; family Chitinophagaceae; genus Niabella; species Niabella sp. CPT15-335-S11. The sequence continues at coordinate 351,400 of NZ_JBYTEI010000002.1, read as the reverse complement.
TCCCGCAACCCATTGCAATTCCTGTAAGAGAAAATCCTTCACTTCATCGTTGGTGGCTCTGGCAATCGCTTTGGTCATTGCGACAGAAGCCAGTTTCACTTTATTCTTGTCACTCGATTTGCCGGTGTATTTCATCAGCCCACTAATCGCGTCGCGCTGGGCAGCGTCATCGCCGTTACCCGGAGCAACGATTCGTGAAGTGATCTGGAGAATTCCTGGTTCGCCCAGTCCCGAGAGTTCGGTCACAGCTTGGTTGAGCTGGGCTCCATTCTGTGCAGGAAACTGCATCAGAAGGTCGGCAACTTTTGTTTGAGTGGTCCTCAGGTCCGTTTTAGGCTGACCGGAAAGCTGAACGGCAAGAAGTAGAAATGGGAGAAGATATAGATAATTCCTTTTCATTGTTTGGTATTTAGAGATCATCAAAGGGCCCAGGGTGTCCTCATCGGTTGGCTGATTAATTTGTTAGCGACAGGGTCATTAATAAATTCGAGTTTTACAGGATCAAAATCAAGAGACCGGCCAAGTCTGACTCCTGCAATGGCCAGGTTTACCAGGGTGGCTGACCGGAATCCGTTTTCCTCGTTGAGGGCGAATTTTTGTCTGCGTTTTACGGATTCTGAAAAATCGGTGAGCTGGGGTGCCGGTTCGGGGAAGGCTGCCAGTTTTTTTTCCAGGTCCGGAATATCTGATCTCATACCAGGGAAAAGCTTACCCTTAGGTCCTTCAATAAAAGCAGCGTTTTTATCCCTGTTTTCTCCATCAAGAACTATTTTACATCCGTCTGTGTAGATCAGTTCAATTCTTCTCCAGGTACCTGCGGCATCCGGATTTTGTTGTGGTGCATCCACGTCAATGCGAACCGGACTCGTCTGGTCTTTATCCAGGATATATTGGACCGGATCAAGATAATGCTGACCCATGTCTCCCAGACCTCCGCCATCATAGTCCCAATAGCCCCTGAATGTGCCATGTACCCTGTGTGGATTATAGGGTTTGAATGGAGCGGGCCCTAACCACATGTTGTAATCCAGTTCAGGCGGAACGGGTTGTACATCCAGGTTAGTTTTTCCCACCCAGTAGAATTTCCAGTCAAACCCGGTGCTGGCATTTATGGTTACTTTTAATGGCCAGCCCAGAAGTCCGCTTGCGACCAGTTTCTTGATAGGCTGTACCGGGGTTCTCATGCCGTAAAAGCTATCTTTGAATCTGAACCAGGTATTTAATCTGAACATTTTGCCTGACTGCTGTATGGCCTCACGAACTCTTTTGCCTTCGCCAATAGTGCGTGTCATGGGCTTCTCGCACCAAACGTCCTTTCCGGCAAGTGCCGCATCCGCGCTCATGATCCCATGCCAATGAGGGGGCGTGGCAATATGAACAATATCGATTTCCGGGTTCTGTAAAAGTTCTCGGTAGTCGTGATATGTTTTGGTCCCTTGTGGTGATTTGGACAGTGCCGTTGCCAGATGTTTTTCATCCACGTCACAAATGGCGATCAGTCTCGAACCTGGATATTTGATATGACCCTGTCCCATGGCGCCAACGCCTATGATCGCTTTGGTAAGCTGATCACTTGGGGCAATATGCCTGTTGCCACCAAGGACATGAGAAGGTACGATGTAAAGGCCTGCAAGCGTAGCTATGCTGCTCCTGATAAATTTCCGTCGTTTCATTAATATATTTTTTAGGTCACCGCCTTTGGCGGTTAATGATTTTGTCCAATGCCTGCCTGTTGGGCAGACAGCGAACTTCGCAGTTACATTCTACTGCGTCAGAAAAATTTTTCAAGCTTTGTTTCATATGTTGATTTGCTATGGCTTTGTAGTAAGGGAATAATAAGTTTCGAAGATAAGTAAAAATGTGTACTCAAACATTCCCCTTTATTACCTTATTTTCAACAATATATTGAGGAAGCTCCCTGGTATTTGATATCAACGGGCAAAAGATTTCCTAAAGTAGGAAGATCTCGGAAACTTGAATGACTTCAATCGTATATCCTTTTCATTAGGCCACCAGCATTTGCCTGCACCCCTTTAGTGTCAGGGGTTACAGGCACCTACCGGCAATTTAGCCGAGGACGTCAGCCTCGTTTTAAAAATTAAGGTTATTCAGATAGGCCGCACCTTCTTTCACACACTCCAGAGGTGCCTTTTCATATGCCTCCTGTTCCAGGATATAATGGGACATGCCCAGCTTTTTGGCCTCTTTCAATATCGCGCCGTAATTGATAGATCCTTTTCCAACAATGCAACTGACGTTTTTTTCCCCGGGCTTCGGAGCAATACCCTTAGTCCTGTCTTTGATATGACATAACTTGAACTTGCCGGGATATTTTTTAAGCCAGGCAACGGGGTCCTGACCGGCCGAAACCACCCAGTACATATCCATTTCAAAATCCATGGAAGGGTGGGTCGCATTCTTCATAAAGATATCCTGGGGATACTGTCCGTCCTGTAACCTGAATGAATAGTCATGGTTGTGATAAGCAAAACGTATTCCATTTTTCCTGCATATCTCACTTGCTACATTGAAATCGTCCGCAATCTTTTTGTACTGGTCCAGGGTGGGCTGTTTTCCTATGTAAGGACAGATCAGGTAAGACATACCGATTGCAGCAGCATCCGCGGCCTTTTTTTCAAAATCCTTTCTGAAATCACAATGGCTGCTCACAATTTTCATATTCAGGGAATCCATATATTTCTTGAAACCTGCTGCGCCCATTCCCCAAAACATACCCTGTCCACCCTCAAAGCTTTCAATTTCTTTGTACCCAAACGATGATAGCTGTTTTAAAACACCTGCGGGATCACGAGGCAGGTCATCCCGTACTGAATAGATCTGGATGCCCAGGTTCTTAATTGTTCCCTTGCTGAAAGGATCTTTGGTCAGGGAATCTTTGAAGGTGAGCGTGAGGCCGAGCGCCGCCGCACCCGAGAGTTTAATGAATTCTTTTCTGTTGTACATGTTGATGGGGTTTTAATTTGTATAAAAACATTCTCAAAAAAGAGGCCACGGATGGATGAATTAGAACTCTTTCAGATTAATCAGGTAGTCGTAACTTTTTCTGATACTTTCAATGGGAGCAAAATTATAAGCTTCAACTTCAACGACCGCATGTTTCATTCCGCCAACACCGGTGTGCCTGAATATAGCATCAAAACCTACCATACCACTCTGCCCAAGTTCTTTATGATCTTTTATATGAAGTATTTCAAATCTACCGGGGTATTTTTCAAAATACTCCACCGGGCTTTGTCCGCCTCTCATAGTCCAGTAGACATCCATTTCAAAAAACACTTTGGAAGGGTCTGTGTTTTTCAGCATGAAATCATAAATCCGCTGGCCCTCCACTTCATTAAATTCAAAATGGTGATTATGATATCCAAACCTGATTCCCTGTTTATTGCACCGCTCACCAATTTGGTTAAAGTAGTCGCAGTAAGCCTTCAGGTCTGCCAGCGTTTTGGGCGCAGGCATTGAAGGCACTACTAAGTACTTCATGCCGGCGGCTTTATGGTCTGCAATACATTGATCCCACCATTTCCAGATGGCTTCCCAGTTAGTTTTCGAAATATCGCGGTCGAGCGACTTCGCAGTGTGTGAGGACAACACGATCATGCCGTTCTTTTCAATGGCTGACCTGAACTCGCCAGGGGTCAGGTTGTAGAATTTTCCTTCGTTGTAGCCGGCGGCTTCCACACCGGTAAACCCGATTTTGCCTACCTGTTCGATGGTGCCGGAAAAATCTTTCCGGATATCATCCCTGACTGAATATAACTGCAGATAGATTTTCTTCTGATTTCTGGCAAGTTTTTGAGATCCTGAATTCTTTGGGCCTGCACATCCCAGAAGAAGGCTGGCAGAAAAGAAAGCCAGGCATGTGTATAATAACTTGAGGTTCATTTGTAGTTAGTTTGAAAGAAAAAAAGTGTTCGGGCAATGAATGCCGGAACACTTTCAATAAAAAAATTAAATCCTAGTCTAAAATTTTAATCTTGATATTCCGGTACCACACATCATCGCCATGATCCTGCAGCCCGATATATCCTTCATGTTCTGGTCCACCGGCATTAATGAAATGCTCCCATCCCTTGAACTTACTTTCGTCAATCATTTTCTTCCAGTCATCTGTCCAAAGGTGATATTCCACAACATTAGATCCATTTTGTTTATGCACCACAGTTCCTTTATAAACCATGATCCCGCCTGTATTCCATTCGCCAAAAGGTTTGGCATTCTGCGGCTTAGCCGGAATCAGATCGTAGAGTGAAGCAGACTGACGGTTACCGTCTTTGCCAAGTTTGGCATCGGGGTGATTGGCGTTGTCAAGAACCTGGTATTCAGGAGAGGATTTCCATATCGGTTCGCCAGGAATTTCCTGAGCGAGATAGAAAACGCCGCTGTTCCCGCCTTTAGATACCTTGTACTCAAATGAGAGCTCAAAATTCTTGAATTTTTTTCCAAAAATTATGTCGCCACCATCTTTCGCACCGGCTTCACCCTCGCCCGATCCTTTAATTTTAAGGGCGCCATCTTCGATGACCCATGCTTTGGGCAGATCTGCGCGGCCGTAGCCCCGCCAGCCCTTGGTGCTGGTGCCATCAAACAGTGTGATCCATCCTGAATCAGCCTTTGCCGCTATGGCATTCCAATCTGCCTGAGACAGATCTTTGTTTGCTGTATCGGCGGCCACGGCCTTGGTGGAATCTTTTTCTTCGCCTTCTTTATTCTCTTTCGCTCCGTTGTTGCAGGAAGTTATGAGCATCGTTGTTAAGGTTATAGTAGTAAGCAGGTATAAAACTTTTTTCATGCTAATAGCTTTAATATATTTTATTTATGTTATGCGTATTAATTATCGGGGCATGTCGGGAAGTTTCCAACCTTGACGATACGTGTGTTTGATCAGTTCAGATGCGTAAGCCGTTGCGTCCGTCGGTTCCGTCCATGTTTTATTAAAGGTTGGGTGGCCGTCATGGATCTTGAATCCGTCCTTCATAACCGTCTTGATTTTAGCATCTGCGGGGATATTGGTGAAACGCATATTTGCGCCGTCCCAATCCAACACCTGATTCAGTGATTGCAGCCGAACTGCCAGCACGCCCATAGCTACCATTTCATTAAACGGACCAGCTTCGTTGAACGGGGATGAGGTCGGTACCCTGCTGGAAGCGCTTTCCTTACATGCACGTACCCAGTCCATTTCGTGGGAAAGAGTCACTTCCCTGTTATGCTTTGGTACGCTGGGTTTACGCCCGGATACGAGCCAGGGGTTAACTCCATAGCATCCGCAAAGCAGGGTGTCCTTGGTTCCGTAGAATATTACGCCGCCGCCTTGATCGTTCATGTCTTTACCCTGAGGTACTCCTTTTGGACGTTCAGGTTTCAGTCCTCCATCATACCAGGTCACTTCTACCTGCGGCATTGCAGTCTTATACATTCTTTTCCTTTCGGGGAATACATATTTAACTGTTTGGGCTACTGGTGCGCTATCATTCAGCAGCAGGGTAGAGCTTCCCTGAACTTTAGTGGGATACATTAAATTCAGACCTTTGAATACAGGATGTAGAATGTGACAAGCCATATCGCCTAGTGCGCCTGTTCCAAAATCCCACCAGCCGCGCCAGTTCCACGGTGTGTATATTGGATTGTATTCGCGATATTTCGCTGGTCCGATAAACAGATCCCAGTTCAGCGTATCCGCAGGTGTAACGGATTGTTCCGGTGTGTTCAGTCCCTGCGGCCAGATCGGGCGGTCAGTAAAAGCTTCCACTCGTCTAACTTCTCCAATTTCACCGTTCCATATCCAGTCGCAGACCTGGCGAACTCCAGCGCCAGATGCACCCTGGTTACCCATTTGAGTGGCCACTTTATATTTGTCGGCCAGCTTGGTCAGGAGCCGTGACTCATACACGCTGTGTGTAAGCGGCTTTTGGCAGTACACGTGTTTCCCCATCGTCATGGCTTCTGCGGCCACAATGGCGTGTGTATGGTCTGCGGTTGCGATCAGGACGGCATCAATCGACTTTCCGATCTCATCGTACATCTTCCGGTAATCATAATATTTTTTAGCGTTGGGAAATGCATCAAACACACCATTTTTACCCGCGTAACCCCAATCCACATCTGCAAGGCCGACGATGTTTTCGGTGGTCATCCTTTTCAGGTTCCCGAAACCCATCCCGCCTACGCCGATACCGGCGATATTCAACTTGTCAGTGGGGGCGATATGCCCAAATTTTTTGCCGAAGACGGTCGACGGCACAATAGTAAAAGCCGCGGCAGCTGCAGTTCCGTTTTGTAGAAATTTTTTTCTTGTAATTTTTGATGACATGGCTTCAATTTAATTGATGAATGAATATAATAAGTCAATGAGATCTGGTAGGAGTGCCGGATTACGGAGATCGTCGTTTTCTATGACAACATGTACAGGCATTCACTGGCACAGTTTAAAAAATCGCCTAAAATTAGTACTTTTTAACTTATTCCAAAATTTATCAGCCCGGAATCCGATTTTTTTTATTTTTCGTTAATGTTTTGTAATGAACGGTCAAAAAAAATGATGCTCAACTGCAAAATGGCCTATATTTACATTTTAAGCCAAACGATTAATTATGTTAAAGATGAAAGTTTTTTCCCTGGTTCTCGCAACCTTAATGCTAGCCTCTTGCGGAGGTAATGAATCTTCCTCGTCTTCAAGTGCTACTCCTCCGGCGAGTATGATTAAGAAAGCAGGTGCTGATTTGTCTTCGAATCCTGTATATGTAAAAGGTATGGAGTTGGTTGCCAAAAATCAATGCCTGACCTGTCACAAAATAGATGAAAAGCTGACTGGCCCGGCTTACCGGGAAGTGGCTAAGAAATATGCCGGTGCCAACGCGGACACTGTTGCCCGTCTGGCCAAGAAGATCATTGATGGCGGTGCAGGCGTGTGGGGAGAAGTACCCATGACACCACACCCCAATGTCTCTATGGATGATGCAAAAGCAATGGTAGATTACATTTTGTTGCTCAATCAATAAATCCTTTGGATTAAGCCTCTGGTATTGATCGTTATGAAAAAAATCATTCTGCCGGTTATCGCAATAGCCCTGGCATTGAGTAATTGCGCGCCGCCCCGGCCAGCTACCGCGCCCGCAAAGCCAGCGCCGGCGCCACCCGTAAAGCATAATAACCCTCCCGCTCCGGCAGCACCAGCACCGTCACCTGTTACCGTGGCAACGGTTAATACACTTTCGCGATCCGAAAAAGCAGCCGGCTGGAAACTACTATTTGACGGTAGCTCAACCGATGGCTGGCATGCATATGGCTCCCGTTCTATCGGAAATGCATGGAAGCCAATTAATGGTACCCTGTTCCTGGATGCGGGTAACAAAGAAGGCTGGCAAGTTAAAAGCGGTGGCGATATTGTAACCGATGAGGAATATGGGAATTTTGAGCTTCAGCTCGACTGGAAGATTGATCATGGCGGAAATTCGGGTATCTGCTTCTACGTGAAAGAAGATAAGAACAAGTATCCGCATATGTGGAGTACTGGACCTGAGTTCCAGTTGCTCGACAATGACAGTCATTCCGATGGTAAGATCCCGAAGCACCGGGCAGGAGATTTATATGATCTGATTTCTGCGAAGCCTGAACCCGTGGTCCGGCCGCTGGAGTGGAATCACGTGCTGATACGGGCTAACAACGGAAAACTTGATTTCTACCTCAACGAAGTGCATATCCTGAGTACCCAGCTCTGGGGAGATGCCTGGCAAAGGTTAATTGCCGGAAGTAAATTCAAAAACATGCCGGATTTTGGGACCTTCCATACAGGCAGGATCGGACTACAGGATCATGGAAATAGCGTCTGGTTCCGGAATATTAAGATACGCAGGCTTTGATTAGTCACGCGTGACTGATCAAAAAGCATGACAGGACTCCATCTGTCAGGCTATCAGCTTACATCTGTAACCTTGATCGTATTCGTGAGTAATTTAAGGTGTACGGGTGTGCTGCCGGTGCTCACCACAACATCACCCTTTTTTACCAGCCCATTTTTTTTGAGGATTTCAATCTGGTCGGCAAAGATGGTGTCCAGATCTACCGCATCATCATCATAAAAAAAACTACGCGTTCCCCAGGACAGACTTAATTGGTTGATGAGGCTGACCTCCTTGGTAAATATGTACAGTGGGACTTTTGGCCGGTAGCTGCTTAGCATAAATCCGGTGTAGCCGCTCTGCGTCATACCAACCAGGGCATGTGCAGCAATATCTTTTGCCAGGTTACACGCATTATAACAAATAGCGTCGCTGGCAAGCGTAGGAGAGTGCGGCTGCGGTTGAAGTTCATCGGCCAGGTAATAGCGATACTCCGTATTTTCAATTTCGAGGATGATTTTTTTCATGGTCTCCACCACCAATTGCGGGTGTTGGCCGGTAGCTGTCTCGCCGCTCAGCATTAACGCGTCTGCGCCTTCCAGCACGGCGTTCGCTACGTCTGTTATCTCGCTCCGGTTGGGCTTGGTACGCTCTATCATACTTTCCATCATCTGGGTGGCCACAATAACAGGCTTCGCACGATGAATACATTTTCTGATAATATTCTTCTGAATCAGGGGTACTTTCTCCACTGGCAGTTCCACGCCCAGATCCCCTCTCGCGATCATGACGCCATCCGAAGCGTTGATAATTTCACGGATATTAGGGATGGCCTCAGGCATTTCAATCTTTGCAATGATCTTGGTCTTGCTGTTATGTTTATCAAGAATCTTCCTGAGCTTTTTTATGTCCTCAACCTGCCTCACAAAGGATAGTGCCACCCAACCCAACTCGTTTCCAATAATAAAGTCAAGATCAGCCAGATCTTTAGCGGTGAGCGCAGGTAACGATATATGGGTGTCCGGGAGGTTCACTCCTTTTTTGGATGTGATTACGCCACCCAGCAACACCTCAACCAACACGTCATTATTAGGCAGGATCTTTCTGACTTCAACTTCAATTTTTCCGTCATCGATCATTATTTTGTTACCCACTTTTACATCGTTGTGAAAATTGGGGTAGGAGATATACATACGTTCTTTATTCCCTACAAGCCTGGTGTTGGTAAATACAAATTTGTCACCCGGGCTGACCAATACGCCCCCGCTTTCTACTTCGCCGACCCTGAGTTTCGGACCCTGTAAGTCGCCCAGAATAGCTACATGTTTTTTTTCTTTCCGGTTGATCTCGCCGATATAATCAATGACCCTCTTTTTTTCTTCGTAAACACCGTGTGAAAAGTTCAGACGGAACACGTTCACGCCCGCCCGCACCAGACCCAGTAATTGGTCGTAGGTGTTGCAGGCTGGTCCCACAGTGGCAACAATTTTTGTGCGGTTAAATTCAGCCGGTTCTTCCCGGGGGTGGGTAGTTTTCGTTCCAGTTTTGATGTTTTTTGAAATCATTCCGATGTACTTATTGAAGGCTGCAATATCTGTTTTTTATTTCAGATCCGGATGAAATTAGTAATAATTTAAAATTTCAGCCTGCTGACGGTGTTCCAGGGCCTAAAGAGTATCTAAGTAAAGGAATTGCCAGCCGAAGTAAGGTAGGTCGGCCAGAGAGGCCAGACTGAATACTTTTTTTTCAGATGAAAACAAAACGCCGCCATTTGGGGCGGCGCGTTGTCTCATAACGTTTAAATAATCAATCCCATTCGAGGATATGCTTAAAGACGTACTCTTCGGGATCTTTCAGGTATTTACCCGCAGCCTTTACATCTTCTGACATCAGGTACTGGATGCTGTCATTAAAGACCATTTGTGCATCGTGCGCTTCCATATTTACCAGGCGGGTACGAACCTTTCCGTTCTTATCTTCCACGTCTTTCAGGTATAAAGGATGCACATCTCCCGTTGTATCCGCAGTTACAACACAGCCGGTCATTCCCTGATCAAATAATTTTTTAACGCCGATACCAAGGTAGCTGCAGTATTGCAGATCATAAGCAGAGGGCACCAGGCAACGCAGTTCATAACCCATTTCTACCGGGCGGCTCTTGACATTTATACTCAATTGCTTCAGCTTGATCTGAAGTAATAGGTTATAAATATGCGCCTTGCTCACGTTGCCGAGCTCCGGGTGACCGTGTTCGTCATACGTAAATTGTATACCGGAAGATTCAATATCGTCATCGCTCATAAAGTGAAACACGCCTTCACTGACAATAGCTACTCCGTATGGGATCCCCAGGATCTTCCTTTTGATAATGGCGGAAATTATAAGTTTTGTGATCTTGTCCAGTGTAAGTTTGGTCTTGTTAAACATTTCCGGAATAATGATCATGGGGAAATGACAGGCGGCTCCGATCCCAAATGCCAGGTGACCGGCTTCCCGGCCCATTGCCGAAATGACAAACCAGTTCCCGGACGAGCGGGCGTCCTCGTATATTGTCCTTCCGATACGCACGCCTTCTTCCTTGGCACTTTGATAGCCAAAGGTTGGCATACCATCCGGCAGGGGCAGATCGTTATCAATTGTTTTAGGAACGTGAATATTCTGAATGGGGAACTTTTTGTCCACCATATATTTTGCAATCCGGTTAGCAGTAGAAGCCGTGTCATCCCCGCCGATGGTAACGAGCAGTTTTACGTTATTCTTCACGAAAAAATCTGTTTTGAATTCAAGGTCCGCTGGCTTATAGCGGCTCATGCGCAACATGCTGCCTCCACGGCCAAGAATCCCGTCGGCAAGCTCAAAGTTGATCTCTACAAAAGAAGGATTCTCCGTGAAAAGGTTTTTATACCCATCGTGAAGGCCAATAACACGGTACCCGTCCCTCAAAAAAATTTTTGAAACCGAACTAATCACTGTATTTATTCCGGGTGCGGGACCGCCACCGGCCAGGATTAAAATACTTTTGTTCATAATAGCGTTTTGTTATTTTTAAAAATTACGCAAATATAGGCTAAAACGCATTGTCAGTTTTAGAAGCTGCACCGGTCAAAAAAGCTTCCTGAAAAATACGCATGATCGGGGATGATTCAGAAGTCCACAAGGGCAGATATGATATAAATCACTTCCGGAGACCTTGATTTTACAAAATGTTATTTTCAATTCAACCGGGTAATTAGTAACTTTGCGGCCTCAAAATGAGCCGGTTTCTCGTCCGGCATTGAATCGAAATTGACAAAAAGAAGTTAGATAAAAAACGTTTATTTATGGCAGTGAAGAAAATTTCAAAGATCGGAGTCTTAACATCTGGTGGAGATGCACCGGGAATGAATGCAGCGATTAGAGCCGTTGTCAAAACGGCCTGGCACCATGACATTGAGGCTTTTGGGATTACCCGGGGTTATAGTGGCATGATCGATAACGAGATTCACAAGTTTGACCGCAGAGGAGTGTCAAACATTATACAGCGTGGCGGGACCATCTTGAAAACCGCCAGGAGCAAAGAGTTTCAAACTCCTGAAGGTAGGAAAAAAGCGTATGAGAATCTTAAAAAACACGGCATTGAAGGTCTGGTGGTCATAGGAGGTGATGGTAGTTTCAGAGGTGCGCGTGCGTTCAGTAGCGAGTTTGATATTCCATGCGTAGGTATTCCTGGAACCATCGATAAAGATATGGCAGGAACAGATTCCACCATCGGCTTCGACACGGCAGTGAATACTGCAGTCAGTGCGATCGATAAGATCAGGGATACTATGGAGGCGCATGAGCGTTTGTTCGTCGTAGAAGTAATGGGTAGGGATGCAGGCTATATTGCCCTGAACAGTGGAATTTCAACGGGGGCAGAAAGCATCCTGATACCAGAAAAGAAGGCCGACTTACTGAAATTAGTGGCAGATCTCTCTTCCAAGGGAACCCGGCATAAACACGTCAACCTGATCGTCGTTACAGAAGGCGACGAATATGGCGGCGCTGAAGGGATTAAAAATTATCTGAAACTGAGTTTACCTTCCGCGGACGTCAGAATGTGTATTCTAGGCCACATTCAGCGGGGAGGCTCCCCGTCGGCTTCAGACCGGCTGCTTGCGACCCGCCTCGGATACCATGCAGTGCAGTGTCTGATGGACGGAAAACACAATGTAATGATTGGCGTAATTAACGATAAAGTTAAGTTTACACCGCTCGATGAGGCAGTGAAAGCGAAACAGTCTATTAGCGAGGAATGGCTGACGATCGCAGAAACTGTGGCTTAATAAAATTGAATTCTAAAAGGGACTGTATTCATCGGGTGCAGTCCCTTTTCCTGATTTGGCGAAAGCAGATCAGGGTGGTTTAGCATTTAAATAGATTTTCTAAATATATTCGATGCAAATATAATACTACCGGAGTATGAAGAAAATTGTCTTGCTGTTTGTATTTTTTGTTGGAATGAAAGCTTATTCCCAAATCCAGTATCCCGTTACGGCGAAAGAAGTTGTTTCGGATGATTATTTTGGTACCCGCGTGGACGACCCTTACAGGTGGCTCGAAGATGATCGCGCCGCAAATACTGCTGTCTGGGTGACGGAACAAAACAGGTTAACGGACAGATATCTTTCAGAAATTCCCTACCGGAACCAGATCAGAGACCGCCTGGAAAAACTATGGAACTATCCCAAATTCGGAGCGCCGTTTAAGAAAGGAAAATTCTACTATTTTTTTAAAAATGACGGCTTACAAAACCAAAGCGTATTATATCGCGCACGGGATCTGCATGCAACTCCCGAAGTAATCATTGATCCAAATACACTGAGCAAAGACGGTACCGTATCATTGGGAGGGTTGTCTTTTTCAAAATCCGGAAAATGGATGGCCTATTCTATTTCAAAAGCTGGCAGCGACTGGTCGGAGATATTTGTGATGGATATGGAAACCGGCAGGCTTACGGCCGACAAAATTCAATGGACAAAATTCGGTGGTGCGGCCTGGCAAGGAGAAGAGGGGTTTTATTACAGCGGATATGAGAAACCGGATGAAGCTAAGAAGCTGAGTGGGAAAAATGAGTTTCAGAAAGTATATTATCACCAACTGGGGACCTCGCAGGAAAATGACCGGATCATTTACCAGGACAGAGATCATCCGCTTCGCTATTTTGGGGTTGGCCTGACGGAAAACCAGCGATTTCTAATACTGGATATTTCGGAGGGAACCAGCGGATCGGAACTCTGGTATTGGGATAAGAAAGACAAAAGCCAGTCATCGTTCAGGTTGCTGGTGAAGGGGTTCGATACCGAATCGGCGGTTATTGACAACGATGGCGATCACCTGCTACTGAAGACAAATTTTCAGGCTCCCAATTACAGGATTGTTGTAGTGGATCCACGTAAGCCGGCCCGCGAAAACTGGAAAACACTGGTAGCTGAAAACAGGAATGCGCTGCAACAGGTGGGCACGGGAGGAAGATATCTTTTCGCTGCCTATTTGAAAGATGCGGCTTCAAAAATTGTTCAGTATGATTATAAGGGAAAGTTGATCCGGGAAGTAAAACTGCCGGGAGTCGGGACCGCAGCAGGTTTTGATGCGGAAATGGGCGACAGCGATCTCTTCTATAGCTATTCTTCTTTTGGAACGCCACCAACTATTTATCGTTATCACATAGCAACCGGGCAATCTACCTTGTTCAGAAAAACCAAGGTAAATCTGCGACTCGACGATATCGTGACAGATCAGGTGTTCTTCACCAGCAAGGATGGTACCCGGGTACCCATGTTTTTGACCTATAAAAAAGGGTTAAAGAAAGATAGTAATAATCCTGTACTGCTGTATGGGTACGGCGGATTTAATATACCGATGACACCCGGATTCGGCGTAAGTAGCGCATTCTTCATAGAACAGGGCGGCATTTATGCTGTGGTCAACCTAAGGGGTGGTAGCGAATATGGAGAACCCTGGCACAAAGCTGGGATGCTGCTAAAAAAACAAAACGTATTTGACGATTTTATTGCCGCAGCGCAATATCTGATTGACAAGAAATTTTCCAGGTCAGAGAAAATGGCAATGCGCGGCGGCAGCAACGGGGGGCTCCTGGTCGGTGCTGTGATGACTCAGCGCCCGGATCTTTTTAAGGTGGCGATTCCGCAGGTAGGCGTATTGGATATGTTGCGATTTCAAAAATTCACGGTAGGATGGGGATGGGTGACGGAATACGGCAGCGCCGACTCCGCAAAGTATTTCCCCTATCTGTATAAATATTCACCATATCATAATCTGAAAAAAAATGTTTCTTATCCTGCAACGCTGATCACAACCGGTGATCATGATGACAGGGTCGTACCGGCACATTCCTTTAAATTCGCTACCAGGCTGCAAGAGTATCAACAGGGGAATAATCCCGTACTTATTCGCATTGAAACCAATGCAGGGCACGGGGCGGGTAAACCAACTCAAAAGGTCATCAGTGAAGCGGCCGACATCTGGGCATTTACCATGTACAACCTGGGCATGAAGTTTAAAAATTAGGTGACCAGGAGGATCGCTTGCGGCGGGCCCAAAGATCAGTTGTTGCGTTTGGTAAATTCCTGAAATCCACGTCGTGAAAAGGTAACTAAGTCGTGATAATTATTTTTTAAGAGAAGCTTTGCTAAACAAGTAAGCGGGAATAGGTTGATCAAACTTAATATTTGTGATGGTAAAATCGGTCCCGTCTCCCTGCTTAAGCACGTCTTTATAATTCGCTTGTGTAGGAAACCAGCGATTATTGATCCGGGTTACTTTAGACAAGGTTGTCCTTTTGAGCAATTGCCCGCTCTTGGCATACATTTCTTCTTTCAACGGGACAAAGCGTTCCGTATCAATCCATAGTTTTCGCCTGGCATAGGCTACATCGGGAACCTTTGCCGTTAAATCCAGAACCCAGGTTTTTCTGCCGTCAATCGTCTCAGTGCCGGTCACTTTTCCATCGTAAACATCCTGCAGTTTCCGGTCCTCCATCATGTCTTCATAAGAAAGATCGGATCCCATCACCGACTGCCTGAGCATATGGCCTGAAATTTCAATAATCCTGTCAGTCGATGGTGAATAGATCCACAACTGATTTTCAAGCTTCAGCATCTTGGTACCTTTATCTCGTGCGGGGGAAAGATATTCTGTATATGATTTCTTGTCGCCAATGGTGTAAGATTTGGAGGTTACCGAGCGGCTGCTCCTTCTTCCGTGGATTGTCATGGTGGCCTCAAACACCCTGTTTTCTGACGACATGTTTTTGTCTATTCTGGAAAGGATTTCGTTGACCGCAGGCTGGGAGGAGGCTTCCCATGCGGCTATCATCATTAATAGAGCAGTAAGAATATATTTCATAATTTATTTATTTCAGGCTTCAAGTTCTTTAAACAGTTCAGCCGTTTTTCTTTTATAGATACCCAGTCCGGCCAGGAGGGTGCCTGCCAGCGTTGAAAGTACACCCGGTACTGCACCGATATAAAAGTCTGTTGGTGTGATCCTGGACCGCACTACATTTGGCATCATCACACCCGCAGTGGCATTCTTTGTAAACTCGCTGATGTTTATCCCGTAAGTCTGCATGAGCCAGGACAATCCCAGTCCGAGGGCGGTTCCGAGGATTGTTCCCGCAATACCAATCATTAAGGATTCAATGATCAGCGATCCATAAATATGGTCCTTCCGCTCACCGATGGCAAGTCTTACACCCATTTCACCATAGCGGCGAAGAGCGCCCAGTAAACCCGCATTCCACAGGACCAGGGACATGGCAATGATAAAGGCAAAGATGATGATGAAACCCATGTTTTGAGACATATCCACATATAAAGAAAGACCCTCCTGATCGCGCAGCCGTTGCATAACGGGCGCAAAATCACCGGAGCGTTTTCCGAAGACCAGGTTGAAACGGTCGCGCACAACATTTGCAACATTATCGGTGTAATAACCTTCCGGGAAAAAACCTAATACTTCACCGGCTGCATCCTGCATATCCAGTGCATTTTGTGCATCTTTGAGATCCACGATCACCGTTCCGCGGTCAAGTGCATTATTGCCAAACCTGACTGTTCCGGATATCGTAAAATTATAGAAAGCCATTTCGCCATTCATCGTTGAGCTGATAAGGGTTAACTTGCTTCCCTTTCCAACCCCAAGTTTGTGCGCAAAATCATCGCTAATCAGCATCTCGCCTGGTTTTGAGGGTAGCTGCCCGACGACCATCGACTTTCGCAATTCCAGCCTCGCGGCTTCCTGCGATCCCGGATTCAGCAGATCAATACCCATTCCCATGGCGGGTGCCTGTATCCTGGTGACGCCGTTTTTGTCCGGAACATCTATTAATCCCCCAAAACGAATACGCGACGCCCACTGCATACGCGGAAATATTTTCTTCAGACTGTCCGAGAGTTCCGAAACACCGGTTATCGCCAGATCGTTGGGATTCTGCTCCAGGTTTGCAGCGTAGGCTCTGGTCATCACCTTTACGTGCCCGGTATTGAAGCTTGCCGTTTTTTCAATCATTTCTCCCATGATCCCATTGATGTACCCGTGCATGAAAACGGTCAGCATCACCCCGATAGCGACTACCAGTAAGGGAATCAGACTCCGACCCCTATCTCTTAATAATCCTTTGAGTATAAATTTTGTCATTGTATTTTTCCTCTGATTGCGTCTGTAGGGTTCATTTTTGCTATTTTCCTGGCCGGCAGATAACTCACAATAGTTGTTGCCAGTAAGATCACCAGGATGGTACCTATTATTAAAGACGCGCTGTACACCGGATACATTGTATTGGCAATCGCCAGTCCGTATTGAGCCGATGTGTTACCCAATGCAATTCCGTGTTTTGACAGCCAGGCGAGAACCGGAATACCCCAAACAGCCCCAACAAGCGAAGCCAGAACCGCATGGAGTCCGCCCTCAACAGTAAACAGCACAACCACTTCCCGGCGGGTATATCCAAGTGCCACATAGGTCCCGATCTCCTTTTGCCGGCGGAAGATTGACAGTACCTGGGTGTCAAAGATTGCCAGAAGGGCAAGGATTAGCAGGATGGCATAAAAAACAGACTGGCCAACCGATTTGGCCCGGATAACGCTTTCGATTTCCCTGACCAGATCTGAATACGGAACCCATTTCCAGTTTTTAACCTGCTGTCCTCTCAATGCTTTGTCCCGGTAAGTGACAATGGTAGCTTGCCCGGGCATGCCAAGCATTGACTGGAGACTGTCCAGCGGAATCCAGATCTGTCCCACATCTACCGTCGGAACGTTGGTGGTGAAAACTGCTGTAATGGTTAATGTAGTTGCATCAAATGTCCCGTTTGCGTCGCGCCATCGCAGTGTTACTTCATCACCCGGTTTCAGCTTTGTCTGCCTGGCCATATTGGCCCCAATAATGGCAGGCGTATTACCTGCCACGGTATCCAATTTGCGGGTAGGTAACTTCAGCAAGGTTTGGCGGGGCGGAATGCCTTTGATGAGTGCCGTCTGAATTCTGCCCTGCGGATAAAGCGTACCCTGGGAAATAAGGGTGGGTACCATATCGTTCTTTTCTATTTCCGGGATAAAAGGCGCTGGTATCTGCGCATGGGCATCCGTCAGGGAAAATGGGTCGTAGGGATCGTAATGACTCATCCAGTATTGCCCGCCTCCGATCTCCCATTCCGTCATATCTTTTTTTGCCTGGCGGTCCCAGCCCACCAGGATACCTTTGGAAGCAATGATGACTACAAATGAAAAGGAGAGCACTATGACGTTCAGCCAGGTTCTCAAACCTGCGCCGATGAGATTCCTAACGGCTAATTTTATCGCTAACTTCATGATGCGATAGTTATTAAGTGATAAATCATTTTAAGACCATGTTTGGCGGAATGCCCTGAACCAGCTCATCCTTGTCCACAAGCCCGTCTTTCAGATAGATCTTTCGTTTAAGGTATCCGATGACTTTGTCATCGTGCGTCGCAAACAAAAAAGTGGTTTTCAGTTCTTCATTCAGCTTAACCATAGTACGTAGTATGTGATGTGAATTGGCTGCGTCCAGATTTGCCGTAGGCTCATCCGCCAGAACCAGCGAGGGACGCTTGACCATGGCCCTTGCTATCGCTACCCGCTGGCTTTCGCCACCGGATAACTGAGGTGGTTTTTGTTTGATCTTGTCCGTGAGACCAACCCATTCAAGGGCATCCAGGACCATTTTTTTCCGCTCCGGGGCAGAATAATTGAGTAGCAGAAGGGGGAACTCCACGTTTTCATACACCGTATACACCTGCAGTAAGTTATAGCTTTGAAATATAAAACCGATCTTTTCTTTGCGGAGTGCGGCAGCTTCCTTTGCGCTAAGGCTACCTACGGATTTTCCCAATACGAGGGCCAGTCCGGCGCTCGGGCTATCCAGGGTCCCGATAATATTCAGCAGGGTGGTTTTCCCCGAACCGCTGGGGCCAACCAGTCCGGTAAACTCGCCGGTTCCCAGATCGATGGTAATTCCTTTAAGCGCTTCGAACGATTTCTTACCCATCGGGAACCTTTTTACAAGTTGTTCTGTGTGGATGATTAATTGGTCAGTCATGTGTTGAACATTGAATTTTTTTGATCATCTATTCAAGTTAAAAGTTATACACGAACATTATCTGGATTCCCTTTCCGGCATATAGTAATCCCCCCGAAGGCTGTGTGGGAATATTGTAGTCCCTTGGGTTCAGGTATCCCATGATGTTCAGGCCGAAATTGTTATACTGTCTCTGCCAGTTTAAGAAACTATAGGCTCTCCTGCGACTCCAGTCATAATACAGGATGACCGACAGGTTGTCCAGCAGATCAACAGGGTATGATGCACTTAACAATGAGAAAGTCAGATATTTATGAAAGTTAAATGCCTTTTCACCTGAGGCCGCTAATAAATGCTCGTAAGTGGCTGTTAGTCCATTTCCAAGTCCGAAGGTATAATCCATTCCCAGGTTAATAATCTCCTGGTTGAGCGATTCCACGGAGTTCTTTTTGAAATGTGACCAGGAGGCTTCCACCCACCATCCAACAGCCATATCAAATTTCGCATCAAATCCAAAACGATTTTCAGGCACCCTGCCGAAATGATTGATCGAATCTGACCACGGTTCACCGTTGGCTGTTCTGTGGTGATAAGAGAATGCGGCTTCTCCTTTCGGTACGGGAGTCTGGATCCGGCCGCCGAACTCAGGAGTCCTTTTGACAGTGTGTAAAGTTTCCCAGCCTTTTAATTTATCGTTTCCGTAGAGGCCCCAAAGCCATATATTGGTATTATTCAGAAAGTAATAGCGGGAAAGAAGACCCCACACACCATCAGTAAGTTTCAGAGGGTCTCGCGGGTCCAACTGGTCAAACCACATGAGGGGCCTCAGGATTGTCGCGGAGCCGAAATTGATCTTTTGGAGCCCTGCACGTAGCTCGAACTGTTGGGTACTGTACCTGGCCCACAGCCGGTATGGTTTTACGGTACCATTAAACTGGCTCGAATCAAAAGGCCTGAATCCCGCGTTCCCGTAAATATTCGCGGATGCTTCCAGGTCAAATAATTTCTTGCTTGCGAAGGTGTCTGCAAAATTGAATTGAGGGATGAACCGCGCACCGTTCCACCAGGGTAATTTGCTGTCCGAATTCAGGAGCGTATAAGCTGAAACCAGTCCACTTAAACGCAGAGAATCCTGCGCCAATACTGGGGAACACTGCATTAGCATTACAGCCAGGGCAATCTGACTGAGTAGTCTGAGTGTATTAATCGTGCGGTACAACGCCATAAATGAACAGGTTGGCCAGGTCCATGATCAATTCCTGGCGGTTAGGATACAGGCGGGAAAGCTCCTTGTCGCTGGTCAGATCAACCAGGTGATACTGGACCCTGATAAGCAGATCCAGATTGATGTCTTTCCGGAATAAACCCTGTTCCATTCCCTTTTTGTAATCGTCCTTCAGCACTTCCCAGGCTTCCCGGGTTTTGTTTTTGACAAATTCTTTAAGGTCAGAGCTGCTGTCCAGATAAAAATCGTTCAGAAATTCGGGACTGATAAAACGGGTACTCTCGAATTTAAGAAGCAGCAAATCTCTTATCTTTTCGGCAGGTGAGCGTTCACTCTGGATGATCTCTTTAAATTGTGTTTGACCTTTGCTAACTTCAAGCTCAAAAATCGCTTTTGCCAACTCCGCCTTATTGGGGAAGTAACGGTAGAAGGTCATTTTACTGATTCCTGCTTTCTTACAGATCTCGCTAATTGATACGCGCTTGAATCCATGTTTCCAGAAGAGTTCTCTTGCGCCTGCCATGAGCGCCTTGTACTTTTTATTCGTTGTATCCATTCTGGAAGTGAAGTTAATAGGTTATTGTACTAAAACAAAATTTAATTACGATTTTGTTACAAAATGATCATTTTAGTAATATTTAGGAAAATCAGTCTAAAATTATTTGGAAAGTGTAGTTCGAAATTGAATGACTATTTATCTATTAAAGTAATTGATTATTAATATTATACCATAGTAATCTAAAATTTTACTTAATTTTTGTTTTGATTTGCGAAAACCAATGTGTACCAGGTCGGCAGATAGGCAGCTTCTGTCAGTTTAGCCGTACATCCGAAATTGAGCCGGAATTTTCGTCTTTTGTAACCTGTATCACAGATTTACCGATTTAAACATTTTAGTTTTACATTTGTCTTTATTCAAATTCAATTAGATATGTCAGATCAAGTAACAGAAAAAGTAAATTGTTTGATCATTGGTTCCGGACCCGCGGGCTATACCGCTGCCGTTTATGCTGCCCGGGCAAACATGCGCCCTGTATTATACCAGGGAATTCAGCCGGGCGGACAGTTAACAACCACGACTGAAGTTGAGAATTACCCAGGATATCCGGTTGGGATCCAGGGGCCTGAGATGATGATCGATTTTGAAAACCAGGCTAAAAGAATGGGGGCCGATATCCGCTATGGACTGGCTACACGGGTAGATTTCTCGTCACATCCGCATAAAGTCTGGATAGACGAGGATAAGCTCATTGAGGCCAACGTCGTGATTATCGCGACAGGAGCTGCAGCCAAGTGGCTGGGAATTCCCGGAGAGGAAAAATACAATGGTTTTGGCGTAAGTGCCTGTGCCGTTTGCGACGGATTTTTCTTCAGGGGCAAGGAAGTGGCCATCGTGGGTGGTGGTGATTCGGCCGCTGAAGAAGGCCTGTACCTGGCAAAACTTTGTGCCAATGTGCATATGCTCGTCCGCCGTGATGAGATGAGGGCCAGCAAGATCATGCAGGAACGGGTTCTGAAAACGCCTAATATAATCTTACATTTCAATAGTAGTCCCGAAGAAGTGCTGGGTGACAAGAACGTCACAGGGGTCAGGATCGTCAATAATAAAACAGGTGAGAAAAAAGTCATTCCCGTCAACGGGTTCTTCGTAGCCATTGGCCACCAACCCAATTCTGAAATATTTAAGGACTACCTGGACCTGGATGAAACCGGTTATATTAAAACGGTGCCAGGAACTTCAAAAACAAATGTGGCGGGCGTCTTCGCCGCGGGTGACGTGCAGGACCGCGTTTACCGGCAGGCCGTGACCGCAGCAGGGAGTGGATGTATGTCGGCGTTAGATGCTGAAAAATATCTGGCTATTAACGGCTTAGATTAATTATCTAATCTTTTAAATAATATAAATCCCGGCTATGGGCTACCCGGTAATCACGCTTCGTTTTGAGAGCCTGAAGTTTTTCGGGTTCCACGGTTTGTATCCCAGGGAGAAAGAACAAGGAAACGAATTTGAATTTCACGTTGCTCTGACCTTGCGGAACGACAAGGATTTTATCCGGGAGCTTGATGAAACAGCAGATTATGTAAAGCTATATGAACTGATAAAGTCCGAAATGCAGAGCCCCCGGGAATTGCTGGAGACCCTACTTACGGAAATGGCTGCAAAAATAAAAGATCAGTTTCCCCGAGCTGAACGTGTCAGCATGACGATCTATAAACTCACAGCGCCGATTCCAGGATTAAACGGCCGGGTGGGCGTGAGCCTTGTGAAGGAATGGACCTGAGCTATAGATAAAGGCTTTTTTCGTCTTTTGCAAAAACAACTGCAGCAGCTTTGGCAAATAGCCTAAGCACTAAAATGCTCTGATCACCACGAAATTGAAACCCCTTACTGCACCAAATCAGTTTGCCCCGTTTTTAATAATACATTACCTTTCACTTTTTATCAAAGCTAAAACGATTTTCATGCGCTATTTCTTTCTCTCCATGGTTTGTTTAACCATGACCGGATTGCTGAATGCAAACGCAAATTATTCTGTACAAAACGATAGTAAAGCTGGCGATCAAAAAGAACTGATCGGACGCTGGGACCTGACGCTCGACGTAAACGGAAAGGCCATGCCTTCCTGGATGGAAGTGAAACTTTCGGGTGACCGGACACTGGTAGGATATTATGTTGCGGTTGTAGGCAGCGTGCGGCCGGTTGCAAAAGTGTTTTTCGACAACGGTCGATTTTGGTTCAGCATCCCGCCGCAATGGGAAAGTGGCGATAAAGATTTTCAGATTGAAGGTACTCTGCAGGGGAACTCAGTGAGCGGAACAGTTACGCAGAGCGATGGGAAGAAATATACTTTTAAAGGAGTACGGGCGCCCCTGATGAAAAGATCCAAGGCCCCTGTATGGGGAACTCCTGTAAAGTTGTTCAACGGCAAAGACCTGAATGGCTGGCATACGGTTGGAGGTCAGAATCAATGGGTGGTGAAGAACGGAGTTCTTGCTAACAGTAAAGCCGGAGGCAACCTGATTTCAGACCGGAAATTTGAAGATTTCAAGCTGCATGTTGAGTTTCGCTATCCGAAAGGAAGCAACAGTGGTATTTATTTAAGGGGAAGGCATGAGCTGCAGATTGAAGACAGTCCGGCAGACGCCCATCCGTCTAATGTTTTGTTTGGGGGAATTTATGGATTCCTGACCCCGGGCGAAATGGCAACCAAGGGCCCTAATGTATGGCAGTCCTATGATATTACTTTGATTGGAAGAATGGTAACCATCGTTGCAAACGGCAAGACCATCATCAGCAACCAGGAGATTCCGGGGCCAACGGGTGGGGCGCTGGATAGCAATGAGGGTGAACCTGGACCTATCTATTTCCAGGGTGATCACGGTCCGGTTGAATTTAGGAATATCATCATCACCCCGGCCAAATAACTGGTCAGCAAAAAGACTCAAATGAAGGGGATGCGAAAGCTATCTGCCGAGATCCCGATTGCTGAAACCCAGTGGCAGCAAGTCTTTGGCGTTGCTGATCAGATACACCTCACCTTCGAGACCCGAGAGGATCAAACGGATGGGTTTACCTGCTCTGTTCTCGTATTCAGTTAATGCCTGCCTGCACATACCGCAGGGCGAAATGGGATGATCGCTGCTGCCATCTAACGCGTGATAGGAGACAGCCATCGTTTCAATAGGTTCATCGGAATATTGAGTACCAACGCTCGCGAGCAGTGCCCGCTCAGCACAGATACCTACGGGATAGGATGCGTTTTCCTGGTTCGTTCCTATGATCGTCCTTCCGTTTTCCAGTCTGGCCGCACAGGCCACATTAAACCTGGAATAAGGGGCATAAGCTTTAGCAGTGGCTTCCCGGGCCAGTTTCAGCAAACGTGCATCTTCTTTTCCTAATTCATCCATGTTACTGTACACACGGTAGGAAAATTGAAAATTTTGTTCTCTCATCGGTCAAGTTATTAAAACAATTAAATATCACCATTGAGCGAAATTATTATTTCCAGGAGGAACCTATACAAAAATTCACTGCACCTCCGGCTAATTTCGCAGAAGGGTATTCAGACGAAAATGCCCCTCTCTACAGAAAGGGGCATATAAAGTTACGTCGTTTTACTTAATAATCCGGAACAGGCGTTTCCACCTTGGGCCATTTTCCCAGCTAAACCAGATCAACGAAGCCTTTCCAACCACGTGATCCTCGGGTACAAATCCCCAGAAGCGGCTGTCCTGCGATTTGTGCCGGTTATCGCCCATCATCCAATAGTAATTCATTTTAAAAGTGTACTGATTCGTTACGGCGCCATTGATGTAAATCTTCCCATTTTTAACCTCCAGACTATTTTTCTCATAAGTTCTGATACAACGGCTGTAATAGGGCAGGTTTTCAGGTGTGACCGTAATGGTTACTCCCTTTTTTGGTATCCATACCGGACCATAATTGTCGGGCGTCCATTTATGCAGGGTGTCATAAAATGGGAACAACGCGGTTGATATCATCGCATCCGCCGGGAAGATATCTTTCGTTATCGTTGAAACATCAACGACTGGTAATTTTTTCAGAATTTCCAGTTCCTTCGGCGTCAGGTTTACCTGGTAGGATCCATCATGAAACATATTAAAATCTGAACTGCTGCTTTCCAGGTTCAGTGAAATCCCGGCCTCACGGAGGAAGTCAGGATCAATCGTTGCGTTATTCTTGGTCCGGAAATTATAATAGGTTGCCGACGTTGGAGAAAGAAACGCAGGTGCATTGTTGATGTACACATTACCATTGACGATCTTCAGCGAATCACCGGCAATACCCACGCAACGCTTGATATAGTTGTCGGTCTTGTCAACCGGATGCGCCACCACCGGGAATTGACCTGGATTATTCAGCACTTCCTGATCGGAAACAGATCCTTCCGCAGCTCTTCTCTTTATATCATAGTAGGGATTTGCCGATTCAAAACCCGGCGCATGGATAACGGTATCACCCGCAGGGAAGTTGAATACCACACAATCATTTCTTTTTACCGGGTTTGCAAACCAGCGGATATAAGGCAGTTCCAGCAGAGTGGTGTAGGATTTAGTATTCAGCCCCGGGATATAATTATGAATAAAGGGAACCGACAACGGTGTGTTGGGTACTCTTGGACCGTAACTTAGTTTACTTACAAAAAGGTAGTCATTGATAAGCAGGGTTTTTTCCATAGAGCTTGAAGGGATTACATAGGCTTCAAAAATAAACGTGCGGATCAGCGTAGCAGCCACAATGGCGAAAATACCTGCGTCAACCCATTCGCGCCAGGCCGGCTTACGGTGTTTTTTCACACCTTCGGGTCCGATGAACCGGGCGTCTTTATTATGAGCCAGCCAGGGGAAATAAAATGGCGCTAATAGCGCAGCGGCAGTATGATCAGCGAAGGAAAATCTGCAAAATACTTTGGCGAATTCAATAAAAGTGCCGGGTGTAATAAACCAGCCAACAACAGGAATGAATTGCCAGAAGACCCAGTGCTTTGGCCTTTTCGTAATCTCCTGCATCACCCAGGTGTTGTAAAATGGAACCCAGGCTTTCCAGGAAGCCTGACCCGCTTTCTTGAACAAAAGCGATAAACCGTAAGATGGGAGAAAGACAAGCAGGAAACTGATCAAATAAATAACGAATAAGTGATGAAGCGGCATGTGAACTTTTTTAATGGACAAATTTATTATAAATCAATGAGAAAGGGGTAAAACCCGAACATTTAACTATTTTAGCCGCAAAACAGCTTAACGATGTTCAGGAAGTTTATTTTGTTGATGGTGCTGCTGCCAGGACTGGCGCCGTTGTTTGCACAGGATTCTGTTTTGGTCAAAAACCTCGTAAAGGACGCATTCGAACATTCCCAGCTCGAAAGGTTAGCGACCGAACTAATGGACGGAATCGGCCCCAGGCTCGTAGGTTCGTCGAAAATGAAAAAATCGCAGGACTGGATTATGGATTCCTACAGGAACTGGGGCATTCCTTCGGAAAACCAGACCTGGGGGCAATGGAGGGGCTGGGAGAGAGGTGTATCGCATGCGGATATGCTGCAACCCTGGGTCAAAACCCTTTCAGGAACTCAACTTGCGTGGAGCCCCGCGACGCCCAAACAGGGGGTGACAGCGGAAGTAGTGATCCTGCCGGATGCTCCGGACTCCCTGTCCTTTGCGCGGATGCTACCACAGGTGAAAGGCAAACTGGTTCTTGTCAGTATGCCCCAGCCAACCGGCCGGCCAAATGATAATTGGGAGAAATATGCCCGCAAAGAAGCGTATGAAAAAATGAAGCTCGACAGGGAACAGGCTGAAGCGGCCTGGCAACATCGTATCCAGCGTTCAGGCTTCAGCGCTCGTAATATCGTTCTGTCACTTGAAAAAGCTGGTGCAGCCGGAGTGATCAGTTCTAACTGGAGCCGCACCTATGGCGCGAATAAAATCTTCGGCACTGTCGCAAAAAAAATTCCTGTGTTTGATGTGGGACTGGAGGATTATGGATTGATTTACAGGCTGGCAGAAAACGGAAAAAAGCCTGTAGTCCAGCTTTATGCTGAATCCAAAAAAACGGGCATGCAGCCTGCTTTCAATACCCTCGGAACGATAAGGGGCAGCGAAAAACCGGGAGAATTTGTGATACTCTCTGCGCACCTGGATTCCTGGGATGGTGGCACCGGGGCCACGGACAACGGTACCGGCACCCTGATCGTCATGGAAGCCATGCGACTTTTGAAAAAATGGTATCCTTCTCCTAAACGGACGATACTGGCGGGGCATTGGGGCAGCGAAGAGCAGGGCCTGAATGGTTCAAGAGCTTTTGTAAAAGATCATCCTGAAGTGGTTGAGAATATTCAGGCAGTGTTTAACCAGGACGGCGGAACAGGCAGGACAAACTTTATCAACGGAGCTGGATTTTTGAATGCCTATGATTTTCTGGGAAGATGGCTGCGCGCCATCCCACCGGGCATTACTGACATTGAAACTGCATTCCCTGGAACGCCCTCGGGAGGTGGTTCGGACAATGCTTCATTCGTTGCAGCGGGTGTGCCCTCCTTTTACCTGGGGACCAACAATTGGGATTACGGAACGGTGACCTGGCATACGAACCTGGATACCTATGATAAGATCGTGTTTGATGAACTGAGGCGAAGCGTGGTGGCAACCGCGATCCTGGCCTACATGGCCAGTGAAGATCCGGATCGGGCATCCCGTGAGAAGAGACGCCTCAGCGATAAAAACAGCCAGGGTCAGATCATTTCATGGCCACCGGTAATGGACCCGGTACGAAAGGGTGGTGTTGAATAAAAACGGTGTAGGTTATTTTTAAAGCGCTTGTGGAGCCGACTACACAATCCTCTGTTCACTGTTTAGTAATAAAGGTCGCCATACAGTGATTTTTATTCAAGCAGTTTGAATCCAGTCGCGGGATTATTTAATTCCGCATCCCACTTGCTGACTACCGGCGCTTCCAGTTCTTTTTGCCGGTATTCGTCGGGAGACATAATGGGAATGCCACTGATGATGGGATAGTATCTGTGACAATGGGTGCAGGTCAACACTCCTTCAATGACCTGCCCGTTCAGATCACGGCTTATAATCTGAAGTTCAAGATCTTCTCTGTCAAAAGGGCAACAAAGTTTATTGATTGTCTCGAGTCTCATGGTTGTTTATTTTTTATTAATCCGGAAACATATTCCCGGGTTGTGGCAGCAACGTCATCTGCGGTCATAATTCCTGATATGACAGCCACGCCATCGAATGGAATATCATAAAGCTCAGGCAAGTTTTCCGGCCTGATACCGCCTGCAACAAAGAATGGAATATCTGTCATGGCGCGGGCCTTCCTCACTGTTTCAAATTTTACAATTTCACATTTCCCCGCGGAAGGAGATGGGAACATGGAACAAAAAGAAATATAGTCAAATTTCAGTTCATTTGCCTTTGTGATGACCGACAAATCATTGGAACAGGTGACTCCCTTCAGGAACGGCCTGTTGACTTGCATTTGGATCGTTTCAAAATCATCGGGAATACTATCGAAGTGTACGCCATCCGCTGGCAGTGTTTTTAGTAATGCCCAATGGTCAGTTACCAGGACAGGCACCTCATAAGTATGGCAAAGATTGATGATCTCGCTGATCGTGCTTAGCTCCGCCTGTTCTGTATGGTAAATCTGCACAATGGCTACCCCGTTCCCGAGCGCCGTTCTCATTTTTTGCATCAGCAGCGCTTTATCAAGCAGTGCATCCACGATCAGATATAGGCCACCTTTTATTTTCATTTAATTCCAATGTTCATTTAAAGCGCGAAAAAAAGCTTCCCAATAAGGATCCCTTTCAGGGTAATTGAGTGATGCTGATTTTCCCTCTTTGGTTACCATAAATTTTCCTTCCCGTTCCGGGGTTAGTTGGCCGATAATGCCCGACCGAATTCCCGACTCCGCCAGCTTCCGGATCAGTAGAGCTGCTTTTCCTTTTTCTACGGCCATCAGCATAGATCCTGCTCCAATGCAGTACAGCGGGTCCAGCGAAAAAAGACCAGCAATCTCCCTGACGGCTTTTCCTACGGTGATTTCCTTTTCGTACAGGGTTACGCCGTTGCCCGATGCTTCAGCCATTTCGTACACTGCGCCCAAGACGCCACCCTCCGTAACATCATGCATAGCCGTCACTACCCGTTCAACCTGGTTTAGTCCGCCCGCAATAAGCCCTTCGGCCAGTGCAGTGGTGCGCTCAAACAAAGCTCTTCCTGCGTCCAGGATCTCCGGCCCAAGTTCAAGGCCGACTTTATTCGGGAAACTTCTCGCAAGAATGGACATCGAAGAAATGGCGGCCTCTTTGGTCATCAGAATCAGATTGCCAGCTTCGGCTTTGTCGGATGTAAGGATTCGGCTTTTTTCTGCTACCGTAAAAAAAGTTCCGCCGCCCGCCAGTGTGGATTGCTGCCCCTCTACAAAGGCGGTATGACCGCCGGTGATACTGACGCCGGTTTCTTTGCAAAATTGATGAATATATCTCCAATAAGTGATAAAATCACTTTCCGGAATACCCGCGGGCAGATTCAGCACAAACTGCGCAAATTGCGGTCCGAAACCTGTTGTAGCCATATCGTTGGCCATCAGGTGTACAGAAAGCCAGGCGGATTCCCTAAGTCCCAGCGATGGAATGTAGGAGAGGGGGTCGCTCGTCACCGCCAGAGCCTTGTCGCCGACAAGGTCTATCACGGCAACATCCACGCCAAATGCCGGTCCGGCCAGAACCTGGTCGCATTGTTCACCAAGAAACCCAGTGAATATATTTTCAAAGGCCGGTTTATTGATTTTCCCCTGTTTCATGAGTTCGGTCGTTGAACGCGATGTACAATCCAAAGAAATCGCCCAGCGGCAGACTCCATTGCTGCACAGGGAACCATTTAGGTAAACCTGTGCAGGTCCAGGAGATTGAATAGTGCCGGCCCTTAAGCGCTTCTTCGATGATGCCGATGAGCTTGTGGGGTGTGTAAAATGTGGCCGTAACGTAAAAAGGATTCTTTCCAAAAGCCTGCTGGATCCTTCTTCTGAAAAACTTCGGTGTGTTCCGGTTCATCATACCCATGGCAATCCCATATTTCGCGACGCGGGAGGCTTCACGGATCACCTGGACGGGGTCTTTGTAATACTCGAATGTGGTGATGAAAGCAAGGGCATCAAAGCTCCCGTCTTTGAAAGGCATGTGATGCGAATCTGCCATGACCAGGTCTCCCTCAAAAAGGTGCACCGCCTGCCCAAGCATAAAAGGAGAAATATCACCCCCGGTGGCTTCAATGCCAATTTGCTGCCACCACCTTGTAAACCGGGTCGTGCCGCAACCAAATTCCAGCAGGGTTTTTATTCGCTGATCGGCAGAAACCAACTGTTCCATCACCTTCTTTTGCCATACTTCCGCCCTTTTGTATCTGCCCTCGTACCATTGCTCATAGGTATCTGTGAATTCCCGGTTGAAGAACCATTCCTTCCGGTTCTGCCAGTTCACGACTTCCTGCCTGATCAATTCTTTTTCCATAATCTCAAAAAAAAACCGTCAGGCGGTGTAAACACTGCCTGACGGAACAATAATTTAATAATATATTCGAAACTGTTGCATTTCTTACGCTGGCATTATCCAGATCAAGTTTTCGGGTATTATCTCAGCTTAAAGTAGAAGCACCCCGATGCGCTAATTATCGAAGATACGAAATTCGGAGCAAGTTTCAAAATAGCGAATTTTGCGGCCGGATTTCGCTAAACACCAAGTTATCTGCCTTTCCGCGGAGCTCGTTTGACAGGCGTGGTTTTTTTTGGAACCGTCGTTCTCCCTGCCGGCTTTATCTTGGATGCGGACAAATTATCCGCCAGTTTTATGGCCTCATAAGCATTGATGATGCCTCCACTGACACAGAGGTCTGAAAATGGAACATCCTGATTTGCGCCGGGGATTTTTACTTTTTTTGTTGGTTTGCTTACCGTCTGCATGATTATTTGCTTAACCTGAAGGGCGCTTAATCCCGGGTAATAACTCATGATGAAAGCTGCCATACCCGCTACTACCGGTGAGGCCATGCTGGTTCCCTGTTGGTTTTGATAGGTATCTCCTCCCGGAACCGTGGAATAAATTTTCACGCCCGGCGCAAAAACGTCAACATCTTTCTTCCCGTAATTTGAGAAAGAAGCAACCAGTCCGCCGGCTTTTTCATCACCGCTGGCCCCAACGGTGATCCACGTCGCAGGCCGGCTTCCATCCAGATATTCAGCCGAGGGATAATTAAAAGTAGTATCCACGTCTTTAGCATCATTTCCGGCGGCATGTACCAATAATACGTTCTTGCCAACCGCATAACGAACCGCATCATCCACCCATTTTTTCTCGGGTGAAAATCCTTTTCCGAAGCTCATATTAATAACCCTGGCGCCATTGTCCACCGCGTAACGAATTGCCAGGGCAATATCTTTGTCGTGCTCGTCACCATCGGGAACCGCGCGGATGCTCATCAGGCGGACGTTATCGGCCACGCCGTTCATACCCTTGCCATTGTCCCGTTCCGCGCCAATGATACCGGCCACATGGGTGCCGTGCATCGCGGCGTCTTTACTTACATATACGTTTCCGTTGCCATAAAACCGGTCATTCAAATCATCGTAATTATCCTTTACGACCATCGCCCTGTAGGCGGGTGGTGCCTCTTTGCCATTATTGACCTTGTCCACATCTTTCTGAACTTCTGACAGAAGCTGCGTGTTGGAAATTTCATCGTTCTCGTTGCCTTTGCAGGTTTGGATCATAATTTCTCTTACGTATCTGGAATTAATCGTAGGCGGGTTATATGACTGAAGGTCCTTGCAAGTGTAAACATCCTTCTTAAGATCCTTCCGGATAGTTTCATCACCCACTTTAAGCGCATCTGCCATACGAATCATTACGGCACTTTCCGAAGGGTCCATATGGTCCTTGAAAACGTCAGACTTTGCCCTGAGCCAGGTAGTATAATCGGCTTTGTCGCGTGCGGGAATTTCAGACGGAGATTTACCATCGAACCTGCTTTTCCATTTCCAATAGAGGCGCGCTGCCTCAAATGAGTCCTTGTCCACGTTTTCCTTGCCATCGCGGCTGCCCAGAAAATTCCATCCGTGAACATCATCGATATATCCGTTGTGGTCGTCGTCGATGCCGTTTCCCGGGATCTCCTTCGTGTTCACCCAGAGTACGTCCTTCAGATCCTCATGGGTTGTGTCAATACCCGAATCAATAATCCCGACGGTCACCGGTGTACTTTTCAGACCCTTTGATTTAACAAATTCATAGGCTTTGTCCATGCTGATCCCGTAAAACCCATCTTTTTTCAGATCCAGCAAATGCCATCCATGCGGTAGACTTTCCTGCGCAATAGCTCCAGTGGACAACAGTACGAGCAACAGGAACCCGGCTGTTTTCTT
Organism: Niabella sp. CPT15-335-S11; assembly: GCF_058792415.1. Taxonomy (NCBI): domain Bacteria; kingdom Pseudomonadati; phylum Bacteroidota; class Chitinophagia; order Chitinophagales; family Chitinophagaceae; genus Niabella; species Niabella sp. CPT15-335-S11. Next base: position 319,785 of record NZ_JBYTEI010000002.1, on the reverse strand, counting down.
CAATATTCCATTCATAATATATATACCATTTTTAAGGTTCGCAAAATTAGACATATAGATGATAACTATTTCTTAAACATGGATTTTGAAAAAGTTTGCGGACTAGCACAACATTCAGGTCCCGGAAGATTTTTGCCGGCCTTTTTCGAGCGTTTCGACTCAATACTGTTCCTGGTCGTTCGGAAAATCACCCGTTTTTACGTCCTTGATATATTGCTGCACCGCCTGGCTGGACAGTTCATAGAGATTCAGATACTGGCGAAGGAATTTCGGGTGAAATTCCGTGTTAATACCCAGCATATCATGCATTACCAGTACTTGCCCATCACAGTATTTCCCGGCGCCAATACCAATCACGGGGATTTGCAGGCTCTCAGTGACCTCCTTTGCCAGCCCGGCCGGGATTTTTTCCAGCACCAGGCCAAAACATCCTGCTTGCTGGAGCAGCATGGCGTCATTACGAAGTTTTTGTGCTTCCTCCTCTTCTTTTGCCCTTACGGCATAAGTACCAAACTTATAGATCGATTGCGGCACAAGACCCAGGTGGCCCATTACCGGAATGCCGGCTGATACGATTTTTTTCACCGAATCGAGCACTTCTTCACCGCCTTCCAGTTTGACGCCATGAGCGCCGGTTTCTTTCATGATCCGGACGGCCGAGGCAAGTGCAATTTCCGAGTTCGACTGGTAGGATCCAAATGGGAGGTCCACCACTACCAGGCACCGGGGTGCTCCCTTGATCACCGAGCTGGCATGGTAGATCATCTGGTCCAGGGTGATCGGCAGGGTGGTTTCGTGCCCCGCGAAGACGTTGGACGCCGAGTCGCCCACCAGAATAATATCGATTCCAGAGGTATCGATAATGCGGGCAAACGAAAAATCGTAGGCAGTCAGCATGGCGATCTTTTCGCCCGACTCTTTCATTTTCTGTATCGTGTGGGTGGTTACCCGCTTTATATCCTTATTGACTGGCATGTTTTTTATATTTGGATTACTTAAATATTTACAAACCGGAAGAAAGAAAGTTGACCGTGCAATATTTTGAGGACCATAATCGCCGTAAATAATACAGCATTAATTCCCGCTCAATGCATTCTTTACAACTTCGTCATACAATGCGTGGATCAGACCGTCTGCGAGTCCGATCTTGGGGACCAGAATTTCAGAAGCTCCCGCCCACTTCATCACATTATTATAAATTAAAAGCGCCGGAACAATCACATCGGCCCGATCCTCGCGCATTTTGAAAAGACTCATCCTTTCCTGCAGATTCAGGCTGCTCAGTTCTTTATAGTAATCGCGCAAAAGTTCAACAGTGAGCAATTTCCCTTCTTTTCTCTTAGACAAAGAAAAAATCTTGTTGATATTTCCACCCGACCCGATCGCGGTGATTTTTCCCGAAGGTTTTGTGGAGGTGCGAATAAAGTTTTTCATTTCGCCCCATTGGGATTCATTCACCAATTGTTTCAATATACGAATAGTTCCAATATTGAAAGACCGTTTATTGGTCAGTTCGCCGTTATTGAAGATCATCAGTTCCGTGCTTCCTCCCCCCACATCTATATAAAGGTAGGTGTTGTCCCGGGCGAGGCTGTCTGTAATATGGTTTTCATAGATCAGCGAAGCCTCGGTCTCTCCGGAGATCACCTCAACTTTTACACCTGTTTCTTTTTCTACGCGATCCAGGATCACCTTAGCATTTGATGCTTCGCGCATGGCGGAAGTGGCGCAAGCCTTAAGATGTTTCACTTCATATGCTTCCAGCAGGTGTTTATAGGCCTTGATCGTGCTGATGAGATGCCTGGCTCTTTTTTCCGATATTTCGCCGTTCTCGAACACATCAAATCCAAGCCGGAGGGGTACCCTGACCAGGTTTGATTTAATGAATTCCGGCTTGTTCCCTTTCGTCAGCGTTACATCCGTGATCAGTAACCTTGCCGCATTACTTCCAATGTCAATAGCTGCCAGTTTCAATGTTATATGATTTGTTCAATAGATAATTATACGTTTCTTCCTGTGATCTGATCCTCACAGTTCCGGATCTGACGTAGTGATTGCTCAGTTCATTATCCAGTATGCGGGCTTTGACATTGTCTCTCAACTGGATATTTAAAATATCGATCAGCTCCTGTTTTAATTTTTTATTAGTTACCGGGCAGGTCGCTTCTACCCTGTGTTCGAGATTGCGGACCATCCAGTCTGCGGAAGAGAGATAAACCTTTGGATTCCCTTTATTATGAAACACCCAGACCCGCGCGTGTTCCAGGTATTCATCCACAATACTTACCGCAGTGATAGGATGTTTGTATCGCGGGTTTTCAGTGAGCATACAGAATATACCCCTTACAATCAGTTTTACTACCACCCCCGCAATGGCAGCTTCATGCAACTTTTGGATCAGGATGGTATCTGCCAGGGAGTTCATTTTGAGAATGACTTCGGCACGTTTGCCTTTGATGGCCTGTGCAATTTCCTGGTCCAGGAGGTTGATTAACATAATTCTGACGTAATGCGGACTTGGTATAATGGTTTTGCACCTGCCCAGGTAATGAGTGCCCGTCCTCGGATTTTCCAGGAAGCTGAAGATCCTTTTGATATCGGCCATGATCTTGCGATTGGAAGTCAGCAGACAGTGATCGCCATAGATCCGGGCGGTTTTCTCATTCATGTTGCCGGTGCTTACAAAACCATACTCAATGATTCTACTGTGCAGACGTTTCCTGATCACACAGATCTTGGCGTGCACTTTCATATTCTGAATACCTGTAAGGACTTTCACGCCCACATCTTCAAGCCGGGTTTTCCATTCCAGGTTGGCCTCTTCATCAAACCTGGCCCGGAGTTCCAGCATCACGGTAACATCTTTACTATTTCGCGCCGCGTTGATCAGGGCGTTGATAATTTTGGATAGAGGCGCCAGCCGGTAACAGCAGATTTTGATCGAAACAACATCCGGGTCGAAAGCGGCTTCACGAATCAGATCAATAACCGGAGTGAAACTATGGTATGGAAAATCCAAGAGTATATCCCGGTGTAGGATCACATCCCAGATTCGTTTGTCTTCGAGTAACGGATGATCGATTGGTTCTTTTCTTTTGGTTTTATCTTCGAACACCTGCTCCGGGAAATCCATAAAATGCCTGAAATTATGAATACTCCCTCCCGGGATCAGATTATCTTGCTTCGACAATCCGAAACGTTTCATCAGGTAATTGAGCAGGTCCTTGTCTATATCTTCATCATAGGTCAGCCGGATAGGTTTACCCTTTCGCCGGTTTTTCAATCCTTTTTCCAGTTTCTGAACAATGGAGGAAGTATCGGCATTATCAATATCCAGTTCTGCATCGCGGGTGAATTTGAAAATATGCCCGCTAAAGCTATCATAACCAAGAAACGAAAAAATATCCGGCAGGTTAAATTTAATTGCATCTTCCAGGAGCATGATATCGTGCTGGCCCGGTTTTGAAGGTAACAGGATAAATCTGCCCACGGCGGATACGGGTATTTCAATGACCGCATACTTCCGGTCGGACGGGTCGTTTTTTTTGCTCATGACCACGCCCAGGAAGATTGACTTATCCCGCAGGTTTGGAAATTTGGTGATATTCCCAATCATCAGGGGGATGATATTCGGACTGATTTCAGTATCATAAAAATTCTGAATGAATTTCTTTTGCTGGGATGTCAGCCGGTTCGCCGATTTCAGAAATATATTCTTTTTGTTCAGCTCCTTCAATACTTCCGCCCAGACTTTTTCAAACTCATCCTGCTGGCGGGCGATCAGATGCTGAATCTGGTTCAGGATCTTTTTGGGATTTTTTTCAGGGTGCATGTTCAGCTTGGTCTCAATCTGAAGCATCCTTTTCAGGGAAGCCACCCTGACCCTGAAGAACTCATCCCGGTTATTTGAATAAATAGCCAGGAATTTTACCCGTTCTTTCAGGGGTACAGCAGGATCGGCCGCTTCCTGCAGTACACGCTCATTGAAGGATAACCAACTTACATCCCGTGGAATGATCTTCAGCATAAATCTCCCGATTTACCAACAAATTAAAAGAAATATTCCGATAACTCTCGGGAATTGGTAATCGAAGATTTGAAGAGAGGCAATACATTTTTTAATTCGGGACCTTTATGGAAAAACATAAAGAAGGAGAAAAGCGGGAAATAAGGCGGAGGTTTGGCGCAGGAATATTAATAACACCCTTTTACAATTCTGGATTTTCTGATGAACTTTATTTACCTTTGATTTTTAATGAAGCTTTCCACCAGAAATTTGCTCGGTATCAAAGACCTCACGAAAGAGGATATCTTCCTATTTCTAGATACAGCCACTCAGTTCAAGGAGGTTTTACAGAGGCCGGTTAAGAAGGTTCCGTCGCTTCGTGATGTTACCATCGTAAATCTGTTTTTCGAAAATTCAACCCGTACACGCATTTCATTCGAACTGGCTGAGAAGAGACTGTCAGCGGACACCATTAATTTTACAGCTTCGGGATCTTCGGTGTCAAAAGGGGAGACCCTGCTGGATACGGTCAACAATATCCTGTCCATGAAAGTGGATATGGTCGTGATGAGGCACAGCGCATCGGGGGCGCCTCATTTTCTGGCTAAACATATATCTGCCGCAATTGTCAACGCGGGCGATGGCGTGAATGAACATCCCACCCAGGCGTTGCTGGATGCTTTTTCAATCCGGGAAAGAAAGGGAAAGCTCGACGGTATCCGGGTCGCTATTATCGGGGATATTTTGCACAGCCGGGTGGCCCTCAGTAATATTTACCTGCTCAATAAGATGGGAGCTGAGGTCACTGTTTGCGGTCCCCCCACGTTAATTCCCAAATACATCCACGAGGCATTTGGGGTCAATGTCAGCTATAACCTCCGCGAAACGCTGGAGTGGTGTGATGTTGCCAACGTGCTCCGGATTCAGCTCGAAAGGCAGAACCAGGTACTGTTTTCTTCACTCAGGGAATACAATTTGTCTTACGGCATCTCCCGTAAGTTGCTGGAAAGCCTGAAGAAAGATATTGTGATCATGCACCCCGGACCGATAAACCGGGGTGTTGAGCTTGACAGTGATGTTGCGGACAGCGGGCAGTCGATCATCCTGCAGCAGGTTGAAAATGGTGTGGCCGTTAGGATGGCGGTCTTATATTTATTGTCGAATAAAAATCAGTGAGGTTGCAAAGCAGGAAATGGAACAGGTTCCGCACCGGGCGAGCGACCATTGGACCCGAAATAAATTTGAATTTATAAACTCATTTTGCACATGCCGAGAATTTGTCTGTTTCCCGGGACTTTTGATCCGATCACCCTGGGGCATGAAGATATTATAAACCGGGCTATACCCCTCTTTGACAAAATAATTGTGGGTATTGGTATCAACACTACGAAAGCCCCCATGTTCACCGCCGAGCAGCGTCTGGACTGGATCAATACAATCTATAAGGATCATGATGTGGTGGAAGGCGCCATCTATGAGGGTCTGACCATCGATTTCTGCCGGGAGATCGGCGCCAAATTTATTCTGCGGGGTATTCGATACGTCAGCGATTTCGAATATGAAAAGACTATTGCGGATGCCAATCGAACGATGGACAGGAGTATTGAAACTATTTTCCTGACCGGCGAGCCCAAGTACACTTCAGTGGCCTCCACGATTGTGCGAGACATCATCAAAAACCATGGTGATGCCAGTCCTTTCCTGCCTGATGTAGTGTTTAGAACGCTTCCGAAGCTAGGTTTTTGAATTCAATGTGGAGACAATAATCTGAACATCATGAAATATTGGCTACATTTGAGCGTTTTGTGGTTAGCGGTCTTATTCAGGTGAAAAACTGATTTATATCATTCCACGTACGACTTATATAATAAAATCATTAAGTAAATTTGCAACGTTCAAAATTAAATTAAAATGGCAACGAAAGCTAAAGACAAAAAGTATGTTTACTCATTTGGAGGAGGCAAGGCCGATGGAAATGAATCCATGAAAAACCTCCTTGGTGGCAAGGGCGCCAATCTCGCGGAAATGGCCGGTCACCCGCAATTAAAATTACCGGTACCGCCCGGATTCACCATTACGACTGATGTTTGTACTTATTATTATGACAATGGGAGAAAATATCCCGTGGCACTGGACAAACAAATTCAGCGGGCTCTTGGAGGTGTTGAAAAGATCATGGGCAAGAAATTCGGAGACCTGAAGAATCCGCTGCTGCTGTCGGTACGTTCCGGCGCGCGCCGTTCTATGCCGGGGATGATGGATACCGTGCTGAATGTTGGTCTTACCGAAAAAACGATTGGTGGATTGATTAAGGTTACCGGTGATGAGCGTTTTGCCTATGATGCGTACCGCAGGCTCGTCATGATGTACGCCGATGTGGTAATGGAAAAAGCAGGTGGACTGGAGCCTGCGAAAGGAATTGGCATCCGTAAGATCATGGATGAAGTCCTGGAATCTGTAAAACAAAAGAAAGGGTATACCGTAGATACAGACCTGACGGTTGAGGACCTGAAAGGGCTGGTCAAGGAATTCAAGGAGCTAATCAGAAAACACCTGAAACAGGAATTCCCTGAAGATCCCTGGGGACAGCTTATGGGTGGTGTAGGCGCTGTATTTGCCAGTTGGAATGGTAAGCGCGCTGTGGAATATCGTCGCATTGAAAAAATTCCCGATGAGTGGGGTACTGCTGTAAACGTGCAGGCCATGGTATTCGGAAACATGGGAGACGACAGTTGCACCGGTGTGGCCTTCACCAGAAACCCGGGAAATGGTGAAAATCATTTTTATGGCGAGTACCTGGTTAATGCCCAGGGTGAAGATGTGGTAGCCGGTATCCGGACCCCGTCGCCAATCAATGATTATTCAAAGAACGATCATAGCAAAGATCTGATCACCCTTGAAAAGCTGGAGCCTAAAGTTTACAAGGAGTTGTTTGGTATTCAAAAGAGACTGGAGAAACACTATCACGACATGCAGGATATTGAGTTTACCGTGGAAAAAGGTAAACTGTTCATGTTGCAATGCCGCGTGGGTAAACGTAATGGTGCGGCTGCGGTGCGTATGGCCGCCGATATGTACAAGGAAAAACTGATTGATGCGCAAACCGCGATCCAAAGGGTAAATCCTAATCAGTTGGTGGAATTGCTTTTGCCGATGATTGATCCCAAGGCCGAAGCTGCCAGCAAACCGATTGCAAAAGGTTTGCCTGCAGGACCAGGCGGTGCTATCGGACGTGTCGTATTTTCTTCTGAAGATGCTGTAGCATGGGCCGCGAAAGGAGAGAAGGTGATCCTGGTACGTGAAGAAACTTCTCCCGAAGATGTGGATGGCATGCACAAGGCACAGGCTATTCTGACTTCAAAAGGGGGCATGACCTCTCACGCTGCGCTGGTTGCCCGCGGTTGGGGTAAATGTTGTATCGTAGGATGCAGCGATATCGAAATCAGTGGCAGCACTAAAAGCTTCACTACAAAGGGTGGGCATAAGGTAAGTGAGGGCGACTGGATCAGCCTGAACGGGACGAAAGGACTGGTGTACGAAGGACAACTCGCATTGACTGACGCCGATCTGGGCAAGAATAAGGCTTACACCGAACTGATGAAACTGGTGGACAAAACCAGAACCATGGGCGTTCGCACAAATGCCGACACACCCAAGGATGCCGCACAGGCAATCGGTTTCGGTGCCGAAGGTATTGGCCTTTTCCGCACGGAGCATATGTTCTATGGTGAAGGTGCTGACCGTCCGTTGTTCCTGCTGCGTAAGATGATCATGAGCAGTACGGAAGCCGAGAGGAGAGTAGCGCTCGATGAACTGTTCGGATATGTTAAGAAGGATATGAAGGCAACGATGGCTGTGATGAAAGGGAAGCCGGTAACTATCCGCCTGCTCGATCCGCCGTTGCATGAATTTGTTCCGCATGATGCACACAAACTGGAAGAGTTAGCCAAAGCGCTTAAAGTGGATATGGAAACACTGAAGAAACGCATCGACGGATTACATGAAAATAATCCGATGCTGGGTCATCGTGGAGTGCGCCTGGGCATTACTTATCCGGAGATCACGGAAATGCAGATCAGGGCAATCCTGGAGTCTGCTGCCGAACTGAACAAAGAGAAAGTGAAGGCACTTCCTGAGATCATGATTCCCGTGACCTGTACGGTTGAGGAATTAGACCATCAAAAGGCAATTTTGGATAGGGTATATGCTGAGGTTTGCAAGAAAATGAAAGTAAGAAGCATCCCGCATCTGTACGGTACGATGATTGAAATACCCCGCGCTGCATTGCTGGCAAATAAAATGGCACAAACGGCTGATTTCTTCAGCTTTGGTACCAATGACCTGACCCAGATGGGCTTCGGTTTCAGTCGCGATGATATAGGTAGTTTCCTCCCGGATTACCTGGAAGGAAAAATACTGAAGGACGATCCGTTCCAGACAATAGACCAGGAAGGTATCGGTCAGTTGATTCAGTATGGTGTGGAAAGAGGCCGTCAGACCAAGAGCGACCTGAAAGTGGGTATTTGCGGTGAGCACGGAGGAGATCCCGAAAGTGTGAAATTCTGCCACCGGATGGGCATGAACTATGTAAGCTGTTCACCTTTCCGTGTACCCATTGCACGTCTGGCCGCAGCGCACGCAGCGATTGAAGAGGCTCAAAACGAAAAAGCTGGCGCAAAACCTGTAGCAAAAGCCGGAAGGAAACCCGCGAAGAAGGCAGCCAAAAAACCTGCTGTGAAAGTAGCCGGAAAAGCAGCGCCGAAAGTGGTCAAAAAGGCAGCGCCGAAGGCAGCTAAGAAAGCTACAAAGAAAGCCGGTAAACGGAAGTGATTAATTTTGATTAAAAGGAATATGGGTGGCTGCAATAGTCACCCTTTTTTTTTAGACGCTCGATATTACCCGCCCGTACCGAACGGTACGTTCGGGCGGGGAGGCAAGCCTCAGCCTTTGGGTCATTTAAACCTCGTATAAACCCTGGTTTTGCTGAGGAAATATTTGTGACCGGTTACGGCCAGTGTCTGATGATCTTTCAATTTCGCAGAACAGTTCACCCAGCCACCGTTCTCCGGTGAAAAAGCCTTGCCGTCTTTGTATACTCCGTCTTTGAATACCAGGTCTTTAATGACGATCTGGCCGGCTTTGTACTCTGGGTCCCTGGCGCTTTTTAGCCAGGATATCCGCGCATAATAGGTGCCCTCCTTAGCTTTTAGGAATTGAATCCGGCGGTCCTGGTTAGCATTTAACCATTCACCGGTTATCGCATCAGGCACCGGTTGCGCGATCACCGGGCTGGTAAAACTTGTCAGTAAACCTGCTAACAACAGCATTGAGGTCAGGATAGAAGTCATGTTTCTTTTTTTTAACCCCCATAAAATTAAAAATTTTCCGGAAACCCTCAAACTGGACGAAAATGAAAAAAATTTGGAATTTATATTTTTTGTTAGCTTTGTGTACTAAGTACACATTATGAAGCATTTTTTGCTGCTATTTTTTCTCGCGGCCGTTTTCCTGGGATGTAAGAAAAATGATACGCCCACACCACCGCCGCCGCCGCCGCCACCAGGCGAGAACGCTATTCCGGGACTGGTCAGCGCCAGCAAAAATTTCCCTTCGTCAGACGAAAATATTACACTGAGCTTTGATCCGTCCAAGGGAAATACAGCACTGAATGGGTATTCGGGAGATGTGTTCTTATACGCAGGCGTCATAACCGGACCGACAGGCTCACCTTCCGGCTGGAAATACTTGAAATATGACTGGAATAGCACTCCGCCGTCCGCTGCCAGAATGACCAGGCAGCCGAGTGGTTTGTACACAATCGAACTAAACCCCCGCAGCTACTTCAATGTTCCCAGCGGCGAGACCATCCAAAAAATAGCCTTGCTGTTTCGGAGCCTGGACGGAAATGCAGTGGCCCGCAACAAAGACGGTAGCGATATTTTTCTGCCGTTATACCCAAGCGGCCAGACGAACCTACGCTTTTCGGATCCGGAGATGGAGCCAACCTTCATACCTAAACCCGTAATCAACCTGACCATGGTAGGGCAGGAGATCTCCGTCTCCGCCGTATCTTCTCAGGCCGCCTCCCTCTCACTCTCGCTGAACGGCGTTAATTTCGCTACGGCTTCCAATGCCACCAACATAACAGGAAAAGTAAAAATCACGATGGCCGGACAACAAAATATCAAAGTAAGTGGCAGCGGGGCAGAGGCAGGATTCAATTTTGTCGCAGGCGGAGACGTGCAGATTGCAGATCTGCCGGCAGGAGCGAAACAGGGCGTCACCTTTCTGAACAGCGGGACTTCCGCAGTCTTTGCACTGTTTGCGCCCGGAAAATCTTTCGTGAATGTTATCGGGGATTTTAACGCCTGGGCACCGAATGCCGCCTCATTCATGAAGCGTACACCTGATGGAAATATCTGGTGGGTACAGATCGATAACCTCGACCCCAACCATGAATATGCATACCAGTACCTTGTGGATGGAACACTTAAAATTGCAGATCCTTACTGCGAAAAGATCCTGGATCCGGACTACGACAAGACTATTCCCGTTGCAAACGATCCGAACATAACGACGGAGATAAGCGAGTATCCTACTGGTAAAACAACGGGCATCGTCAGTACAATGAAGGCAAACCGGCCACTGTATAGCTGGAAGAATCCAGCTTTTGTCAGGCCAGCCAAACAAGACCTGGTCATCTATGAACTACTGCTTCGTGACTTCATGGATGCCAATAATTACACAACGCTGAAGGATACAGTCGGATACCTGAGCCGACTGGGCGTAAACGCTGTTGAACTGCTTCCTGTTACTGAGTTTGAGGGAAATTCAAGCTGGGGATATAACCCAATTTTCTATTTTGCACCTGATAAGTATTACGGGACAAAGACCGGATTACAAGCCTTTATCGACGAATGCCACTCCAAAGGAATCGCAGTGATCATGGATATGGTACTGAATCATTCGTTCGGGGAGTCGCCGATGGTGCAGTTATATTTTGATCAGGCACTTCAAAGGCCTGCGCTGAACAGCCCCTGGTTTAACGCCGTCCCCACCCATCCCTATAATGTAGGATATGATTTCAACCACGAGAGCCCGGCAACCAAGGCCTTTGTGAAAAATGTGCTGAAATTCTGGATGCAGGAATATCGGGTGGACGGATTCCGGTTTGATCTGTCTAAGGGATTCACCCAAACAAATTACGGCAACTCAGACGCATCCGTTGCCGCCTGGTCGGGCTACGATGCAGGGAGGATAGCCATTTGGAAGGATTATAATAATTTTATCAAAAGCGTCGATCCCAATAATTTTTACGTGATCCTGGAACATTTTGCGGTTGATACCGAGGAGAAGGTACTGGCAGCAGAAGGCATGATGATGTGGAATAATCTGAATGCGACCATGAATGAAGCCTCGATGGGATGGCTGACAAACTCCAATTTTTTCAGAGGGATCTATTCCAGTCATGGTTTTCCGCAGTCAGACGGACTGGTAACGTATATGGAAAGCCACGATGAGGAAAGAATGATGTTTAAGAATATCACTTACGGAAACGTATCGGGAACTTATAATGTTAAAGAACTGAACACCGCATTGAAGAGGCAGGAAATGGCTGCCGCATTCTTATTCGCGATGCCCGGACCCAAAATGATCTGGCAATTTGGTGAACTGGGATACGATATTTCCATTAACCAAAATACCCGTACAGGAGCAAAGCCTGTGTTATGGTCTTATAATACCCAGCCGAACCGACTGGCGCTTAAAAACACTTTCACGCGCTTCATCAACCTTCGCAGGAAGAATGGTATTTTCAATACTTCCACGATTACTTATGATTTTTCGGGAGCCGTAAAATTTATTAAGCTGACCGATGGTTCCAATACAGTCGTAGTGGTCGGCAACTTCGATGTCAACCCCCAAGCGGCCAATGTCAACTTCGGCACTTCGGGAACCTGGTATGATTTAATAAATGGAAATGCAGCGACTACACTCGCAAGCCCTGGTTACGCAGCAACCCTGGCGCCGGGTGAGTACCATGTCTTTACCCGCTCGATACTGGACGAGTAGCAATGAACAGGATCAGGTTTCGATCAGGATAATATCCGTCAGGTTATTTAGCCCGATTTGTTTATCGCTGAGGAATCCTTCGGCATATTTTACGCCGATCCGCTTCCCAAACATCCGGGCGCGTGCATACAAGCTTTCGAGGAAGTCCGGATTGGAAATATAGGTGATGGGTTCCTGGTCTTCAGGACCGTTATGATGGAATTGAGTGGAATAGGCTTGAACGGATTTCATTTTGATCTCCATCACATCGCTGATATCCACCAGCACATCTGGTTCGTGATACCAATCCTGGATATACTGGAAAAAATAGCTAGGCCGCCATCTTTCCTGTGGGCGCCCGTCTTCATCTTCTGTGGCAATTTTAGCCAATCCGGATAAAAAGCAGGCATCATTAATCAGCTTGCCGGCCCTGCCATGATCCGGGTGGCGGTCCTCCAGGATATTACCGATCACGATATCGGGCTGGTATTTACGGATAGCCCGGATAAGCTGAAGCTGATGGGTTTCATCGTTCCGAAAAAAGCCATCTCTCATTTTCAGGTTTTCACGCACTTTAATACCCAATATTTCTGCTGCGCGAGCCGCTTCCTCGTATCTGGTCTCTATCGTACCTCGCGTACCTAATTCGCCTTGTGTCAGGTCAACTATGCCGACGGTCTTACCCTTTCGTATTTCATTCAGGAGCGTACCGGCGCACCCCAGCTCTACGTCATCCGGATGAACACCAATGGCTAATATGTCTAATTTCATATAAGGTTAATTTATACTATAGTCCGCTGCCAAATCCAGTTCCGGACCCCTTAGGGGATCAACGGCGTACTGAGTTCACTCAGGGAGCTTTGAATCTCTTCGTCTGTGAGTTCATGTCGCACGATCTTTCCTTCAAAATAATCCTGGTAGGCTTTCATATCAAAATTTCCGTGTCCGCAAAGGTTGAACAATATAGTCTCTGAACGTCCTTCCCTTTTGCAGCGTTCAGCTTCTTTGATCACCGTGGCGATACCATGCGTGGCTTCCGGTGCCGGAATAATGCCTTCCGATTTGGCGAAGATCAGGCCGGCCTCAAACACTTCAACATTGTCGTGGCTGGATGCCTCGATCAGGTTGTCTTTCTTCAGTTGACTCACCAGGGCTCCCGCACCGTGATAACGCAGTCCTCCTGCATGAATAGGTTCGGGTATAAAGTTGTGCCCCAGCGTGTACATGGGTAATAAGGGCGTCATGCCGATCGTATCGCCAAAATCATAACGAAAAACTCCTCTGGTTAGTTTAGGACAGGAAGTGGGTTCGCTGGCAATACATCGGATTTTTTTACCTTCCTCAAAATTCAGCCGGAGGAACGGAAAGCTGATACCTGCAAAATTGGATCCACCGCCAAATGGTGCGATGACAACATCCGGGAGATCACCAGCCTTTTCCAACTGAATCAGGGATTCAAGCCCGATAACCGTTTGATGCAGCAACACGTGATTCAGCACGCTACCCAGCGCATAGTTGGTGTCTTCCCGCAGGGAAGCCCTTTCGATAGCTTCTGAAATAGCGATACCAAGAGCTCCGGGACTGTGCGGGTCCTGCGCCAGGATCTTTCTGCCGGCTTCAGTTTTATTGCTGGGAGACGCGATGACATTTGCTCCCCAGGTATTCATCATTATTTTCCGGTAGGGCTTGTGGTTGTAGGAGATTTTCACCATGTACACTTCACACTCCAATTCAAAAATATTACAGGCAAGACTCAGGGCGCATCCCCACTGACCTGCACCGGTCTCCGTAGTGATCCGTTTAATACCTTCTTTTTTATTGTAATAGGCCTGGGGGATAGCCGTATTGGGTTTGTGAGAGCCTGCCGGACTAACACCCTCGTATTTGTAATAGATCTTTGCGGGTGTGTCCAGCGCTTTTTCCAGTTCGTAGGCCCTGTACATTGGAGTGGGCCTCCACATACTGTAGATGTTCCTGACTTCATCAGGAATAGTGATCCATTTTTCTGTGGATACTTCCTGCTTGATCAATTCCTGGGGAAACAGGTGTGAAAGTGCATCGGGGCCAATCGGCTCCCTGGTACCAGGATGCAGGGGAGGCAAAGGTTTGTTGGGCATATCTGCCGCGATATTGTACCATTTTTCGGGGATCTCATTTTCCGACAGCGTTATCTTCCTGGGTCTCATATACTTTGGTTTCTTTGGATGAAAAATTTACAACCTTCAAATATAACATATTTCCACAACTATTTTCTAAAAGGAATCTGCGCAATATTTAAATTTATTCAACTGCTAGTCCAAATGGTAACGAAATCGTTTTCCAAAAAAATAGATGACAAAAAAATAGCTTTCCACACGGAAAGCTATTTTTAAAATGTTCTTCTTACGATCAGAACTTGTAGCCGACAGATATACCTACACCTCTGTTACGGAATATTGCAGTTGGCTTGCGGCCATTGTCATTTGGTTCGATATTGGCTGCACCAATTGAACCATTGACCTGCACGGAAAAACGACTGGGAAATTCATAACCGCCCAGCACGTTTACACCCATATCAAATCTTTTGCCGTAGGTGAAAGTGTTGGAACCACCGGTCCGCTGGTTCCAGTCATTGATAAACTCCAGCTTGCCGGTAGTCACCTTACCATTGAAATCATCTTTCCAGTTACCACCCAGACCATACGCGAAATAGGGGCCAGCGCCGAGCAGGATCCGACCTGGTCCAGCCTGGGGTTTGTACAGGAAATTCACGGGAACTTCCAGATAGTAGGCGTTATAGTTTGTGTAATCACCGTTATAATAGGTGTCATTATAAAGGTATTGGTAAGTGTCTCCCTTTATTTTTGCGCCTTTAGTGGTGATCAGTGCGCCGGGCTGCAGGTAGAATTCATCAGCAATGGGAATGTCGAAAGTCAGGCCGGCATTAAAACCCGGGAGTGCCTGGCTGCCACTGCGTACCCGGCCATTTTCATCTTTTACATAAATGTTGGATAAATTCAATCCTGCCCGTGCTCCCACCTCAACCTGCTGTGCTTTGAGGTTGGTGGAGACAAGGCTGGTCGTTGCCGCTATCAGAGCGAACATCAATACTTTTCTATACATCATGCTTATTTTTTTTATATATTCAATCTGTTTAGGCGGGTTATCAAAATAACCCTTCATCTATTATTAAGCGCAGGTATTAGTTTCCTGCTTCTTTTGCCGCATCCGCTTTCATTTTTTCATTTGCGGATATCAGGAATTCCACCCGGCGGTTCTGTGCACGGCCTTCTTCGGTGGCATTCGTATATTTAGGATACAGTTTACCAAAACCTACAGCTTTTAGCCTGGAACTCTGCACATGGTGGCTGGCAAGGTAATTGTACACGGCTCCGGCCCTTCTTTCAGACAGCGCCTGGTTGTACTGTTCGGTCCCTTTGCTGTCGGTATGTCCCTGGATCTCAAGGTTGGTGTCGGGGTATTTATTCAATACAGTGATCAGGTTGTTCAGCGTGCCCTGGGCTTGAGTTCCCAGCGTTGACTGATCAAATCCAAACAGTACGGCGTTGTTAAACTCGACCACGATACCTTCGCCCACTCTCTCCACTTTGGCGCCGGCTACCTGATCCTTAATTTCTTCGGCTTGTTTGTCCATTTTTTTGCCGATGATAGCACCGGTTACACCGCCGACGGTCGCGCCTATCACAGCACCCATTGCCGTGTTTCCGGCAACTTTACCAACCACTCCGCCAACTACGGCGCCGCCTCCTGCACCAATAACAGCGCCTTTTTGGCTTTTGGTCATCGTTTTACATCCTGCTAGGGTCAGACCCGCCATTGCGAATCCTAACCCGATCAATTTTAGACTTTTCATGTTTAAAGTTTTAGATAAAAAATTTTCAGTTTCGGGAATATCAAATTAAATGCCAAATCTGACACTGCATAAAAGCAGATCAACTGGCTGATTTGTTTATTTTGTATTCATAATCAAGATACTGTTCGCAAAAAAAAGGTTGGCACTTAGAGGGCCAACCTTTCTGCTTTAACATTTTTTTTATCTTACTTATTGTCCGGAAGCTGGTTCTGGTGCAAGCGGAGTAGGGTTGGGGGAGCTGGTCTTAGTTCCCATATAAGTTACACCGTTATGAACCTGTTTTTTGCCGGATTTCTTTTTTGCATGAGTTGTTGCCTCTGCGCTCTGATCCGTTTGGCTGGCCATAGCTGATTCTTCCATTTCAGGAAAAGCCTTGGCCGGTGCTGTCTCATTGTATTTTTTGCCGAGGTTGAGGTACATCTTGTTGGCATCCTTGTCAAAGATCATCGTACCACCGCTGATCGATTTCCCTGATTTTCTGGCGGTTGTTTTATTTTCGATAGATGCATCCATTGAGGAATTGGGTTCATCATCATCATTTTTCAACGTTGCCTGAGAAGGGATTTTGTAAGTTGCGGGTGACTCTCTCAAATAAGCTTTAAATTTACCCTGCTTCATCCCATTCACCCATACAAGACCCTTATTTTCCATGTCACCTGTAACGGTGATATCACTCACATCGCCGTTCTTATTGGTCAGTTCATATTTACCTAATACGGGGAAAACCATTTCTTCAGTCAACGGTTCGGGCATGGGCAGGAGGGCTTTAGGCTCGGGTTTGTAATTTCTGGGAACCTCGGGCGTCGTAGATACCTGGGCGTTGGCTCCGATAGCCACTAACAAAGCCAGGGAAAGGCCCAAAAAAACATTTCTCTTCATAAAATTTGAGTTTGTAGATTGAATAAACTGGATTTCCTGTAGTTAAAGAAATTATTGTGCCAAATAAGCAATTTTGGTTCGGAATGTAATTTTTTAAACTTTGCTTATAATTTTACCTGGCCTGGGTTGAACCATTGGCCGGTATATTTGTAAATTATTCATGCAAAAAGAGGTTCGGATGGGAGATAATCACAAGGATGAAATTGAAGTATTTGGAGCCAGGGTTCATAATCTACAGAATATCGATATTGCCATTCCAAAAAACAAGCTGGTAGTGATCACTGGAATCAGTGGCAGCGGCAAGTCCTCTTTAGCCTTTGATACCATTTATGCTGAAGGCCAGCGGCGTTATATGGAAACCTTTGGCGCCTACGCCCGCCAGTTTATTGGCGATATGGAACGCCCCGAAGTGGATAAGATCACCGGACTTTCCCCCGTAATCTCCATCGAGCAAAAAACGACGAATAAGAATCCCAGGTCCACGGTAGGTACTGTGACCGAACTATACGATTTTCTGAGATTGCTCTATGCCAGGATTGGAGAGGCTTTTTCCTACAATACGGGAAAAAAAATGGTGAAATGGAGTGAGGAAGAGATCGTTGAAAATATCCTTCACCGTTTCGCCGGGGCAAAGATCAGCCTGCTCGCCCCCATCGTCCGAGGAAGAAAAGGACACTACCGCGAGTTGTTTGAAGATATCAGGAAAAAAGGATTTTTAAAGGTGCGGGTGGACGGAGAGATCAAAGATATAACGGCAAAAATGCAGGTAGACCGTTATAAGATCCACGATATTGAGCTGGTGGTGGACAGGTTGCAGGTCACTGACGAATTCCGGTCGCGACTAAGTCAGAGTGTGCAGCAAGCTCTGAAGCTGGGGAAGGATTTATTGTTCCTGCTGGTGCAGGGTGACGACAAGCCGCACCAGTATAGTAAGATGCTGATGTGTGAAGATACCGGCATCAGCTACGAAGAGCCATCTCCCAATTCGTTTTCTTTTAACTCACCCTACGGGTATTGTCCAACCTGTAAGGGTTTGGGAAATGTGTATTCCATCGATATGAATTCGGTAATACCCGACCCCGCCAAATCTATCCGCCATGGTGGAATTGCAGCGTTGGGCGAGGAAAGGGAAGCCAGTGTCTTCAGGCAGGTAGTTGATTTTGCAAAAAAGCATAAGATAAGCCTCGATAGGCCAATCGGCGAACTGCCGGGAAAACAGCTCGATCTTCTGCTTTACGGTGATGACGGAATTGGTGAAAGCCAGTTACTGGACATGAACGATGAGAATATCCCACTCTATTACACCGGTAACTACGAGGGGATTGTCAATATGCTGAAACGATGGTTTATATCTCCGGGAAGTACCGATGCGCTGAGAACCTGGGTGGAGCAGTACATGCAATTGCAAACCTGTGATACTTGCGGAGGGGCAAGGCTTAAAAAAGAAAGCCTTTGGTTTAGAGTGGATGGACGGAACATCTCGGAGCTCACCCGAATGAACTTGGATAACCTGGCCGCCTGGATGGACGGCATCGAGCTTCGTTTAAACGCGAAACAGAACATGATTGCAAAGGACATCCTTAAAGAAATCAGGGAACGATTACAGTTTTTGCTGGATGTGGGTCTTACCTATCTCTCGATGGACCGGCCCACCGGGACACTGAGTGGTGGAGAGTCCCAACGGATCAGACTTGCCACACAAATCGGATCGCAACTGCAGGGGATCACTTATATTCTGGACGAGCCTTCCATCGGTTTGCATCAGCGCGATAACCACAGGCTCATCCATTCTCTGCAGAACCTGCGCGACATCGGCAATAGTGTACTGGTTGTGGAACACGACCGCGATATCATGCTCGCAGCGGATTACCTGGTGGATATCGGGCCAAAGGCGGGAATTCATGGGGGAAAGATTGTAGCACAGGGAAGTCCGGAAAGCCTGATGAAACTGGATACGATCACTTCCGGTTACCTGAACGGGCACCTCAAAATTGAGGTGCCGGCGGAAAGACGAAAAGGCAATGGGAAGTACCTGGAGTTGAAAGGAGCTTCGGGGAACAACCTTCAGAATATTTCTGTGCGGATACCTCTGGGGGAATTTGTCGTCGTAACAGGCGTAAGCGGGAGCGGGAAATCCACGCTGATCAACGAGACACTTTATCCGATCCTGTCGCGGCACGCATACCATTCCAAGATGCAACCGATGCCCTATAAATCTGTGAAAGGATTGGAGCACATAGATAAAGTGGTGGAGATTGATCAGTCGCCGATCGGGCGGACACCCCGCAGCAATCCGGCGACATATTGTGGATTTTTTACAGATATCAGGTCGCTGTTTGCCATGGTTCCTGAGGCCAGGATTCGCGGTTATAATGCCGGCAGGTTTTCCTTCAACGTGAAAACCGGCCGCTGTGAAGTTTGCGAGGGGGGCGGCATGCGTGTGATTGCCATGAATTTTTTACCTGATGTGTACGTGCCTTGCGAAAAGTGCAATGGCAAGCGATATAACCGGGAAACACTAGAGATCCGGTATAAGGGAAAGTCAATATCAGATGTCCTGAACATGACGGTTGATGAGGCCGTAGAATTTTTTCAGCCGGTGCCTTCATTGTACCGGAAGATCAAGACCCTTCAGGATGTGGGACTGGGTTATATCACGCTCGGACAGAATGCCGTGACGCTCAGCGGGGGAGAAGCGCAAAGGGTGAAACTCAGCACCGAACTATCAAAAAAAGATACCGGCAAAACCTTTTATATCCTGGATGAACCAACGACAGGCCTTCATTTTGACGATATCAAACACTTGCTGGCTGTATTGAACAAACTGGTTGATCGTGGCAATACCGTGCTGGTCATTGAGCATAATATGGACGTGATCAAGATGGCCGATCATATTGTCGATCTTGGTCCAGAGGGCGGCGACGGCGGTGGCCGGATTATTTTTGAAGGTACGCCGGAAGAGCTGGTTAAATGTGGCGAAAGCTATACAGCTCAATTCCTGAAACAAGAATTATAGTCTGTTTCAGTATAGGTATTCACTCGGGTCTACCTGTGGTATAGCTCTTTCATAGTAGCCATACTAGATAAACCCATCAGCGACATAAGTATGTATCCTAGTATCGCGAACAGCACCCAGTAGACAACCACCGTCACAATTAAGGAAACGACGAAATAGGGAACATGTTTGTCGGCAGGCGTGTTTTTCAGCTTGGGAAACCCAAGGTACAATAGGTAAAGACCATAAAGACCTGCGATCATGGCGATTATCGACAGAAACGGCAGGATAGATAAAATACCGGCAACCCACACGGGAGTAAATGAATAGGCCACCAATTGCACGGACCGACCCATATTTTTTTCCGAAGCGAAATTAGATGCCAGCGCATCAATGATAAAAGCGCTGATGTAGACCGAGACGATCGCACTGACAAACACGGTGACACCGTAATAGATTCCCCAGCTCAGTCCCATCATCCTGAACATCCCGAAGCCTGCACCAATAAATGACCAGCCGATAAAAGCGGCGATAGCTGCGACGGCTGCCAATGGTACCACATAACCCATAATTATTTTGGAAACGTCTGCAGGTTCCTGTGCAATAATGTCCCATTCTTTTTGAGGAGAAAGGATAATCTGTTTAGCGCGCTCAGTTAAACTCATATAAGGAAATTTTTGAGTTTTAAAGATAGAATCGTTATTGGAGTTTATTGCGCCGGGAGACCAGTATTTGCCAAATATCGCTCAAATTAGGTAGGGGGCAGGATCATCTTGATGTGGTCGATGCCGTCTTCATCGTATATTTCACTGCATTGAACGAATCCCATCGACTCATAAAACTTTTTGAGGTAAAGCTGTGCGCCGATCCCGATGGGTTGCTTGCCAAACAGCCGGTAACATTCAGCGATGCTTCGTTCCATCAGTTTGGTACCGAGTCCGGATCGCCTTTCGTCCGGGTGCACGACCACCCTGCCAATGGATGGTTCCGGATATGAGATCCCCGGCGGCAATATTCGGGTAACGGCAACCAGTTTCCCGCCTTTCCAGGCCATGAAGTGATATCCCTCGGGATCCTTGCCGTCCATATCCTGGTATACACATTGCTGCTCCACCACAAAAACCTGGGCGCGGAGCTGCAGGATGGCATACAGCTCCCCAACGGAAAGCTGTTCAAAGGGTTTGCATTCCCAATGGATGGTATCATGAATATCTGGATCCTTCAATGCTTTAAAATAATTTAATCACCGATTAGTTATATTTTATATCTGTCGGCTTGTTTTGTAGCGTGATGTGCCGCCGGAGATATTTATAATTATCACCTGAGGGTTACATTTTCTAATAATTGTATTTGTCTTTCCAGAGTTTCTTCAGGTAATTACGCAATTCATTTTCTCTGGCGTTCCTGCCCGGCTCATAGAACCTGGAACCTGAAATTTCACGGGGCAGGTATTCCTGCGGTGAGAAATTACTGTCATAGTCGTGTGAATACTGGTAGCCCTTTCCGTAATCCAGATTTTTCATCAGCGAGGTAGGCGCGTTACGCAGGTGCAGCGGAACGGGCAGGTCGCCAAACCTTGACACGGCCGCACTCGCAGCAGCGATCGCCATTACAGCCGAATTACTTTTAGGGGATGATGCCAGATAGGCGACACATTGTGATAAAATAATCCTCGCCTCCGGGTAGCCGATCTTTATGACTGCATCGAAGCAGGTATTGGCCAGCAGTAATGCGTTTGGGTTGGCATTGCCGATGTCTTCACTGGCCAGGATGACCAGCCTGCGTGCAATAAATTTTACATCTTCCCCGCCTTCAATCATGCGGGCAAGCCAGTACACCGCTGCATTGGGGTCACTGCCGCGGATGGATTTTATGAAAGCGGAGATGATATCATAATGCTGTTCTCCGCCTTTATCATATAAAGCGATCTTTTTTTGTGCGACGGCCATTACCGTTTTATTTGTAATAACAATGGGTGTTTTTTCTTTTTCTGTTGAAGCGCCCCCCGCTTCCTCAGCCAGCGTATCGCAAACGATCTCTAGTAAATTTAGCAGCTTTCGGGCATCGCCTCCCGAAAGATTGATCAGCGCTTCGGTTTCCTTCAGTTCAATGTTTTCTTTCGAAAGGATTGTGTCTTTCGTGATGGCAATCTCCAGCAGTTTTTCCAGGTCTTTACGTTCCAGCGGTTTCAGCATATACACCTGGCACCGGCTGAGCAGGGCGCTATTGACTTCAAACGAAGGGTTTTCAGTCGTAGCGCCAATCAATATGATGATACCTTTTTCCACCGCATGGAGCAAAGCGTCCTGCTGGCCCTTGTTAAACCGGTGAATCTCATCAATAAACAAAATCGCTCCCCTTGTGTGCCGGGCTTGTTCGATGACTTCCCGCACATCTTTTACGCCGGCATTCACCGCGCTCAGCGTGAAGAATGGGGTGGACAAAGTACCCGCGATGATCCCGGCCAGGGTAGTCTTTCCGGTACCGGGCGGTCCCCAGAGAATCATGGAACTGATCTTTCCGCGTTCCAGGCTGTTGCGAAGAATACTACCTTTCCCAACCAGGTGTTCCTGGCCTGCCAATTCATCGAGGGTCTTGGGTCGTATCCGTTCTGCCAGTGGGATCATATATTTTGTAAATCTATCAACAAAAACATGTTCTTAATTACTTTGTTCAACATCCGCCGGTTCCCGCGCGCGAAGGGGAACGACTATTTCAGATGTCGAATCAGTTTGCATAGTTCGATGTGCTGCGGTACTCTTACGTCTCCGAAAATATTGTCACTGACCGGGGATCAATTTGGGCAGCGGAAAATTTGCGTTCCTAAAAACGGATCCCAGAGATCAAGCTTTAAGATCCAGTTTAATATGTAATTCGTCGAGCTGCTTATCATCGATGCTCGACGGTGCATCCAGCATCACGTCGCGGCCGCTGTTATTTTTTGGGAAAGCGATAAAATCCCGGATGCTCTCGCTCCCGCCCAGGATAGCACAAAGCCGGTCGAATCCAAACGCGATCCCGCCATGAGGTGGGGCACCGTATTCAAATGCGCCCAGTAAGAAACCAAACTTATGTTGCTGCTCCCGTTCATCCATACCCAGTGCCTCGAACATTTTCTGTTGGAGTTCTCTCTGAAAAATACGGATGCTTCCGCCGCCAATCTCATTTCCGTTCAGCACCATATCATAGGCATTTGCCCGGATGCCAGCATACGGATGGCGGAGATATTCATTTGCATTTTCGATGACCGGACTATTCCGGATCATTGTTTCCGTATCTTCTGGTCTGGGAGCAGTAAAGGGGTGATGTCTGGCCACCCAGCGATTACCTTCTTCATCATATTCAAATAACGGAAAATCGAGCACCCAAAGCAACCGGAATTCATTGTCTTTACGCAGCTCCAGCCGGCGACCCATTTCCAGGCGCAGTTCGCTGATGGCCTTCCGGGTTCTTTCTTCGGCGCCTGCGAGAATCAGTACCAGGTCGCCTGTCTTTGCACCTGCTGCGTCGGCTATAGCCTTCAGACGATCTTCACCATAGAATTTATCCATGCTGCTCTTGAAACTGCCGTCCGCATTGGCTTTGATGAATGCCAGTCCCTTCATGCCAATCTGGGGTCTCTTAACCCACTCAGTCAGTTCGTCAGTTTGCTTTCTGCTGTAACCAGCGCAACCGGGGACGGAAATAGCCACAACCGTTTCCGCGTCATTAAAAACCCCGAAGCCGGCGCCATCGATCAGGTGATTGTTTCCTGCACGCCCCGAGAACACATGATCCGGATATTTCAGGTTCAGCAGCTTCATATCAAACCGAATATCAGGTTTGTCGTTTCCGTACGTCCACATGGCTTCTTCCCAACTCATCCGCTCCACGCGATCTGTATATTCAATTCCTTTGACGGTTTTGAAAATATATTTAATCAAGCCTTCAAACATATTTAAAATATCTTCCTGTTCAACGAAAGACATTTCGCAGTCGATTTGTGTGAACTCGGGCTGTCGGTCTGCCCGCAGATCCTCGTCACGGAAGCATTTCACGATCTGGTAATACCGGTCGTATCCGCTCACCATCAGCAACTGCTTAAAGGTCTGGGGACTTTGAGGCAATGCGTAAAACTCGCCTTCGTTCATCCTGCTGGGCACCACAAAGTCACGGGCGCCTTCGGGTGTTGATTTGATCAGAAAAGGAGTTTCAATATCCATGAATCCCTGCTGATGCAGGTAATCCCGCGTGGCCCGGTTTACGGCATAGCGGAGTTCCATATTTTTTTTCAGGGCATTCCTGCGAAGGTCGAGGTACCGGTATTTCATCCGGAGGTCATCGCCGCCGTCGGTATCATCCTGGATGGTAAAGGGCGGTGTAATGCTTTTATTCAGGATCGAAAATTTTTCCACCGCGATTTCGATTTCGCCCGTGGGGATATGCTTGTTTTTGTTGCTGCGTTCATTCACCTTTCCGGTGGCCTGAAGCACAAACTCGCGTCCCAGCGGATTCGCATCCAATTGTACATTCAGTTCCTCGGAGAACAGTAACTGGGTCACTCCGTAGCGGTCTCGCAGATCAATAAAAGTGATGCTGCCAAATTTTCGCACGGTTTGCACCCAGCCGGCCAGGGTAACTATCTTATCAGCGTCGGAGAGCCGCAGCTCGCCACAGGTATGTGTACGGAACATTCGAAAATCAATTTTGCGCAAAGATAAGGGTGACAGGTAAAAAGGTTTCTTATTCAGCCACAGCAGTCTTTTTTAAAGTTGCCTTCAACAGGAGAAACCCAAGGATCCCTGCCACCAAAGAACTTAATAAAATCGTTAGCTTGGTGTTGTTGATGATCGTTTCATTTTCAAAAGCAAGCAGGGTAATGAAAATAGACATCGTGAATCCTATTCCGCCAAGTACACCCACGCCAAAAATATTTTTCCAATTCAGGTCAGCCGGCAATTTGCAGAGCCCGCTCTTTACTGCTGTATATGTCAGCAAAAAAATACCCAAAGGCTTTCCTATTATCAATCCAATCGCTACACCGGCGCTATAGTTTTCCGTGAGTACCTGTCCCAGGTTTCCACTGATACTGATCGCTGTATTTGCCAGGGCGAAAATGGGAAGGATGATAAAAGCAACGGGTTTATGCAGAAAACGTTGCAGGATATAAGAGGTTGATTTTTCGTCTCCTTTGCCGAACGGCAGTGCAAAGGCCAGCAGAACGCCCGTGATGGTGGCATGCACACCCGACTGCAGCATAAAGTACCACATGAAAATGCCGCCGATCAGATAAGGGATCAGGTTTCTTACTTTTAACCGGTTCAGAATAAGCAGCGCGCCAAATATACCCAGGGCGATCAGTAGTTTTCCCCAAAGCAGCGTCTGTGTGTAGAAAATGGCGATAACCAAAATCGCACCTAAATCGTCAATAACCGCGAGCGCGGTTAAGAATACTTTCAGCGAGGTTGGAACTTTATTTCCCAGGAGGGACAGGATTCCGAGGGCGAAGGCGATATCTGTTGCCATAGGTATGCCAGCGCCAGACTGCGTTGGCGTCCCGGCATTGAAAACCAAATAGAGTCCCGCGGGGACAATCATTCCGCCGATGGCGCCGAATACCGGCAGCAAAGCGTCCTTAATCCTGGAAAGTTCCCCCTGGTAGATTTCCCTTTCTAATTCCAGGCCGATGAGCAGAAAAAAAATCGTCATCAGTCCGTCGTTGATCCAGTGTTCAAAGCTGTGGCCCGACAGTTTGGTTTGCCATAATGCGTGGTAATTTTCTCCAACGGAGCTGTTGGCAATTATCAACGAAAAAATTGTACAGACAATTAACACCAGCCCGCCCGATTTTTCGCTGTTAAAAAAGTCTCTGAACAATTTAGTCATTTACATTCATTTTGTCTGTTGATGCCAGTCTGGTCAATTGGCAGGGTTTCGAAGGAGATCGACAGAGTTAACAAATGTAAGGGTTTGAGCGGTAAAGATAGGGTAGGGGATTATTGGTTTGCAGCCTGGCGCCTCACGAACTCCCGGTAAGGGATACCCTCAAGGCGACTCTGCAACCAGCCATAATAATTGAAATAGGAAAAATACATTTTCTTAATTGCATCATCTTTATATACGTCCAGTTTTTGCAACATGGTGTGCAGGATTGGTTGTTCCTCCTTCCGGGTTCGGACTTTCGCGAGGTCCCGAATATAGACCATCAGCTCCTTTTCAAACGGCCTTGGTCCTTTTCTCATGTAAACCTGGCGGTAGGCAGCTTCCAGCCCGTTAGCCAGGCGGTACCAGTCTTTCATTTCAAAAAGGACCAGCAGGTGGAAGACGAGGGCAAAATAAAATACGTCTTCCTTCCCTGAAACGCGCGCGAGTTCCTTAAGCCGGTATAACAATTCATCCGCGCGGTTGTACATTTCCAGTACGAAATAAGAAATGGCCACGGAGGTCAGGATAATCTGAAACTCGTGGATGGTCAGGAACCTGGCCGACCACTCCATGATCCTGCCAGATTGCTCAGTGATCAGGCTTTTAACTGTTTCATACTCGCCTGACTTGTGACAAATTTTTAGTCGCGTATTGAACTCAAGGATTTTCCAGCGGATCTGTTCTTCAGCGGTGGGTATCGTCTCTGAAATCTTATGCAGATTGAGAACGAGCTCGTCGGTCTGCCAGGTCCTTTCTGATTCCAGCGAATTGTAAAAAATGATTTGGGCGCCTTCCCGGAAAAGTTGGGGATAGATTTTTGCCAGCGACGCGTGTTCCTGCCAAAGCTGCATCAGCAGTTGACAAGCGGCAGAGCAGACGCTGCGCTTTCGAGACAGATAAGCGCCCAACGCGAGAACTGTGTTATACAGGATTTGCTGCAAAGGCGCAGCCGGTGCGGTAGTGCGGAGTCTCTCTAGTTCAGTCAGTTGCCCGCCCGCCTCCTTCATCTCTTTTTCCGTTATCCGGTTATTAGAAATGTCGCGCAGCAGGAGTAACTCGCGGAAAATATACCAAAGCGTTTCTACGAGGAAATATTGCTCGGTAGCTTTCCTGATTTTTTGATTCAGTGTCAGGAGTTTCAGATTTCCCCCCGGTGTGAACTGGTTACGGATAAGCAGGTATTCCGCTTTAAGCAATTGAAGTTTTCTGCCCAGCCACTGATTTTTTTCGGCTATTTTCTTTTCAGTGCCGATCATTTTCCCGGCAGTCAGGTAGAGTCCTTTTTCGAGCAGGAAATGAATCTGCCTCAGAATAAAATCTGAGTGGACAGGCTTCCTGCTGTCCTGTTTCATAAAGGCGACGGACTTCAGTATCTCGCTGAAGAGGTATTTTTTTACCACGGAATAGTGGGCGCGGGAGTTCAGTACAAGTTCACGCCTGAACCGATCATCGTCGTGAACAGGTGCTGCGGAAATCAGCGAAAATAGCTGCAGATGATGCGCCTGGTTCCCCGGGCTATGTCTTTTAGCCATTTTCCTGAAATAGGTTTTTTCAGGACCGGTGAGACTCTTAACCAGCTTAAATAGTTCGCCTTGCATTTTAAATATTCATTAAGTTAAGAAAATGATCTTTTAAAATTATCGCTCATTTTATCAATTAAAGTAATGAATATCATTGAAGTAAAAAAAACTAAGTTATATTTGATTGCTTAAAGTTAGGAATATATTTATTTTGCCGGATCTAAGGATGTCGGTAATTTTAATATAGGTGCGGGAATTTGACAGGGCGATCCAGCGGCGAGATCGGAAAACCTGTCTTTTCAGATGAGGGCCACTGTGCTTCAAAATTCTACTGAGATTTTCCGGAAGAAGTCAAAACAAACGTTGAGATACACGTGTCCTCCGATCAGATTAAGGTGCCGTAGTGCCTCACATGAATCTAATCAAATATAACTATTCCTGTTTCAGGGTTGTCCTGTCACTCGCATTATTGATATCGGGTCAATCACTTTTAAGCGCGCAATCCCCATCTAACAGTTATGAAGTGATCAGCCGGGTCCTGAGGCTGCCTGACTCGAAGTCAAAAGTAGATTCTATCCTGTACATGCTGGGAAGTATCCGAAAAGATTCATCCGCGCAGGTACTGTTCAATGAAGGTTTCCGCCTGGTAAGTAAATTTAATTATGATGAAGGCAAGGCCCGCCTGCTCAATGCGTTCGGTGTCTTTAAAAGAGACTTTTCACAGTACCCCGAAGCGCTGGAGCTCCACAAAGGGAGCCTGTTGCTGGCCCGAAGACTCAGGGACGTTAAAACCGAGATCAGTGCGTTAAATAATCTGGGTGTGGTATATCGCCGCCTCGATGAAAACAGCATGGCGCTGAATTACCATCTGGAAGCGCTAAAGCTGGCCGAATCCGAGAAAGATGACTTCAACGCCAGCGTCGCACTGAACAGCATCGGTAACATTCATATCGCCCTGGGAAATTACAGGGACGCTATTGCCTATTTCCGGCAGGCCCTGCCAATCTCACAGAAAGCGCAAAATGATCTGGGGATAGCCATGAACCTAAATAATATCGGCGAGGCCTATGAGTTGTTACATATCACGGATTCAGCAAAACTGTTATATGAAGAATCACTGATGTATAACAAGAAAATGGGCAATGAAAAAGGTATCGCTATTTGCTATAATTCTCTGGGGAGCCTGCTAATGAAGCAACACCAGCCGGGCAAAGCTATCGGACTTTTTCAGGCGGCCTTGTTACTGAACCAGAAACTGGCCGATAAGCTTTTTGTAGCCGTCTCACACAACAGGCTGGGTGATGCCTACTTCGCCCTGAATCAGGATAAACAGGCAGCCTTCCATTACAGTCAGGCTCTGCAAACCTCGCAGGCCATTGGATCAAAATTTGAAGCGCAGGCAGCCTATAAGGGAATGATGCTGCTTGAAGAGAGACTTGGAAATTATGAGGAAGCTTTTCGCTATAGTTCGCTTTATAAAGACCTGGCAGACAGTATCGTCATTGATAACAACAACCTCCACGTAAGGCAGGTGGAAGCCATCTACAGGAGTGAAAAAGAAGCAAGCCGGATCGCTTTACTCGAGACTAAAAGGCGGAACGATAAAATCGTAATGACCGGCAGCCTCGTACTTTTCATATTGTTATTTTTAAGTGGTATTCTTTATTATTTGCGGCGGAGACTGCTGGAACGAAACCGGAGCCTGCAACGTGAGCTGGAACTTCGGACCCAGATAGCGACCGACCTGCATGATGACATGGGCTCAACCCTGAGCAGTATCCATATTTTCAGCGAACTGCTGCGCCGGCAAGGTAATAATTCAAACGACCTGCTGGACAAGATTGAAGCGAATGCCCGGGATACGCTGGAAGCCCTGGATGATATCATCTGGCTGGTAAAACCTTCCAACGACAAGTTCAGTAACCTTGGCGTTCATATCCGGGAATATGCGGTACCGCTGTTTGAGTCCAAGGATATCCGTTTTTGCATAGAGTTCCCTGACTCGATTTGCGATCTGCCTCTGGATATGGAACACAGGAGAAATATTTTCCTGATCCTGAAAGAATCGGTCAATAATCTGGTCAAATATTCCTGCTGTACAGAAGCCTGCATTAAAGCGGAGATTAGCGACGATTCGATTCATTTTACAGTCAGGGATAACGGAAAGGGATTCGATCCGGAAATCATCACGAATCGCAACGGGCTCAAAAATCTGAAATCAAGAGCCTTGCAGATTGATGCTCCCATGACCATCACTTCCGCCCCCGGTATGGGTACAACGATTTCTTTTACCGTGAAGATCCATGAAAAATCAGTGGCGGCTAAGCACGGAAAGGCCCGACAACTGGATGTGCAGCGTTAGAACCTGGGAGATCACAGAAAGGGACCCGCCGTTGTCGATCACAAAATCGCATCTCTTGATCTTTTCGGCTTCATCCATTTGTTTATTCATCCGGTCGATGACTTTTTCTATGGAAATACCATCCCTTTTCATCACTCTTTCTATTCTGACTGACTCAGGGGCTGTCACACCAATTACATAGTCGAGGTATTGCTGACTGTTACTTTCAAATATCAGCGCAGCTTCTTTAAGTGCGTAAGGACCCTGCTGTGTTTCAAACCATTTTTGTGCGTCCAGAATCGTAGCCGGATGTACAATGTCATTGAGTATGTTTAGTTTTTCACGGTTGCTGAAGACTATCGATGACAGGTAGGCACGGTCGAGCTGACCACCCGCATAGGCTTCCTTACCAAAATGGCGAATAATACTTTCTCTGAGTCCATCATTGGTATCCATGATTCTTTTTGCCGCCCGGTCAGCATTATAAACGGGAACACCCAGGCTTGTAAATATTCCGGCGACTATTGATTTGCCGCTCCCGATTCCGCCGGTGAGACCAACTTTTAGCATGATCGTTATTTATTTGTCATTTACAGCCAACCTGCTGGCATGGCTGAATTGCCGAAGAACACCGTACCGGCGGGACGTTTGTTGCGGTAGGCCGCGGATTAGCCAGGTGATTAGGCACACTGCATTTCCAGGGCTGCATTTCCAGCGGCGAACCTGTATGGGGGCAGGTCGACGTTCGATCACAATGGTAACCTTGCCGGTAAAAAACCAAAAGCCGGAGATCGCCGGCTTCTGGTACTGCTAATATATGGAAATTTCTTTTATGCTTTTGGAACTTTGTTCAATTGACTGGTCCAGTCCATGCTGATGGCCGATTTCTCAATCTTGATATTCGAACCCGGCGCGATTTCAATATTCAGGGTGCCATCCTCATTGAGCTGGCTGATCTTTCCATGGATTCCGGCGATAGTAACGATTTTGTCGCCCTTCTGCAGATTTTCAATAAATTTTTTCTGGTCTTTCGCCTTTTTGGCCTGAGGCCTGATGAAAAACAGCCAGAATACCAGGATCATACCCAGCATGAAGATCATCGTAGTCATTGAACCAAATGGTCCCTGTGATTGTCCCTGTAAAAGTACTAATAGTGTCATAGTTTGATTTTATTAAATATTTATTCCTCTACCACTGCACTGAAATGAAGTAAATAGTCAGTGGATGGCCGGGTGTTTGACCTGACCGTAATTGTTTTTTCATGTGTGCCCGGTGATTGATCTTTGGTATTGAACTGCGCAACAATCTTGTCTTCCCCGCCGGGCAGAATAGGTTTTTCGGGTTTTTGCGCTACGGTGCACCCGCACCCGGGTGATACTGATTCGATAACGAGGGGTTTGCTGCCGGTATTTTTAAAAACGTACGTAATTTCAGCAGTCTGCCCCTTCTTCAGTTTTCCAAGGTCCTTTTCAACGCCGCCAATCCATTCGACTGTTGTAAAGCTGGCGGAATCAAGAATAGGGTTGTTCTTAAGTACTGCGGATACCCGGTTCCCGTGTTCGTTGTTCGCGTTTCCACAACCGAAAAGCGTGAGGGCTAACGCGGATATACACAATAAATTTTTCATCTTAACTGGGTTTTGACTGCTAAAGTATATCAAATATTACAGATAGGATACCGCTTTTACTTTTTTCTGAAATCCGTTTTGTTGAGTTTCCCCTGCTGACTGAGATCTTTATGGATATTATCCAGGATCCCGTTGACAAACTGGCCACTTTGTGCCGTGCTGTATTCCTTTGCCAGGTCGATATATTCATTGATGGTAACCTTTGGCGGGATCGTATCAAAATACAGGAACTCTGCAACGCCCATTTTCATCAAAACCATATCCAGCAGCGCGATCCTTTCCGGATCCCAGTTTTTAAGCCTGGGTTTGATAAGCTCCAGTAAATGCTCTTCCTTCTCTATCACTGTCCTTAGCAAGTCGGAAGCGAATCTTTCTTTATCGGCGCTGATGATCTGGTTCAAATTCAGGGAACCGGGTCTGTTCAGGTACCCGAATAAAAGCTGTACAACCAGCTCCCCGTCATCATTCCAGTTACTGAAAAGTTCTTCAATATGGCTGATGAAATCTTCGTTACCCAGCATCAGGTCATCCAGGATAAAGTCAAAAATCTTCCGGTCTTCCTGTTTGCTTTGCTGGTTAATTGAAATATAGTGTGCGTATTCCCCTGTTTTTACCAGTTGATTGTAAATCTTCCGGATCAGATCATCATCGATCTGCTGCTCCGGTTTTTCCTTTTTCTGGAATTCCCTGAATTGATGGTCTTCCAGAATCTGCCACAGCAGGCTGCTGCCGGCAAGTTTGGTATTGACGTTCAGGTCCTTTTCAGTGGGAATATATTTGTGCGCACGTGTATATGCATCTTTTTCAGCATATCTGGCGATCCTGGTTATAAATTCGATCAGATGGACCAGCAGTGTTCTGGTTTGGAAAAATTGTTGTCTGAGTATTTTCTGATAATCCGGCGTACTGCCCTGCTCGTCGGAACTACTGTACGTGTAAAGGGTTTGCATCACTTTCACCCTGATATTTCTTCTACTAATCATTGGACCCAAGAACTATTTTGGGCAGCGAAGATAAGTGTTTTGGATTGAGATTGGGATTAATCCTTTGGCAACAGCGATCACTGGCAACGCCGGCTAATTTTACCGCTACAGAAACCAAGTCAGGGAGAAAAATTGCTGCGGGACTGAAATTTTGACACACTGTCATTCGTTTTTTATTAACATCACTCTGTCAGGGACTTGAATAACTGAAAATTTTTCACATTAGACGAGCGTGGCATATTATTTAGGGTACATTTGCCAACCCTGCATGAGAAGGGAAACAGGCGTTTATTTCTAAAACTATTTTTAAAACAATACAATTATGGCTAAAAAATCGAGTGTTACCCCATTGCATGACAGGGTAATCGTTAAACCGGCTGCTGCAGAAGAAAAAACTGCGGGAGGCATTATTATTCCCGATACGGCTAAGGAAAAGCCTCAACGCGGAACAGTAGTGGCTGCCGGCCCTGGAAAAAAAGATGAACCCGTTACCGTAAAACCCGGTGATACGGTTCTCTATGGGAAATACGCAGGCACCGAAATTCAAATTGACGGGCAAGACCTCCTGATCATGAGGGAAAGTGATATTCTGGCCATTGTTTAGGCCGATCAGAATAGCAAGAAAAATAAGTTAAAACAAATAAAAGTCTATAACAATGGCAAAGCAGATTTTTTTCGATATTGATGCAAGAAACAAAATGAAAAAAGGCGTGGACATTTTGTCCAGCGCCGTTAAAGTAACCCTCGGTCCCAAAGGCCGCAACGTGGTATTGGAGAAAAAATTTGGTGCTCCCGCAATTACCAAAGATGGTGTAACGGTTGCAAAGGAAATAGACCTCGAAGATCCTATTGAGAACCTCGGGGCGCAAATGGTTAAGGAAGTAGCCAGCAAAACCGGTGATATTGCCGGGGACGGTACTACAACAGCAACCATTCTGGCCAGTTCCATTATCAGCGAAGGGCTTAAAATGGTCGCTGCCGGATCAAATCCTATGGATTTGAAACGCGGTATCGACAAAGCCATCTCCCTGGTTGTGGAAAACCTGAAGGCCCAAAGCCAGACAGTAGGAAGTGACAGCCGCAAAATTCAGCAGGTAGCCTCTATCTCTGCGAATAACGACGAGAATATCGGCCGCCTGATTGCCGAAGCTTTCACAAAAGTGGGTAAAGAAGGCGTTATCACCGTGGAAGAAGCAAAAGGCACCGATACCTATGTAGATGTAGTAGAAGGTATGCAATTTGACCGCGGCTATATTTCACCATACTTCGTTACGAACAGTGAGAAGATGGAAGCTGAACTTCAGAACCCCTATGTGCTGATCTATGATAAAAAAATCAGTACGATGAAAGACATCCTGAGCATCCTGGAAAAAGTAGCTCAGAGCGGACGCCCGCTGGTGATCATTGCCGAAGATCTGGAAGGTGAAGCATTGGCTACACTGGTAGTAAACAAATTGCGCGGTACCCTGAAAGTTGCTGCCGTTAAAGCACCCGGCTTTGGCGACAGGAGGAAAGAAATGCTGCAGGATATTGCCATTCTGACCGGAGGTGCAGTAATTAGCGAAGATATGGGGAACAAACTGGAAAGCGCCGATTTGCCTTCACTTGGACAGGCTGCTTCTATTACGATCGACAAAGACAATACCATTATAGTTGGCGGAAAAGGTAAGAAAGCGGACATAACCGGCCGTGTTAACCAGATTAAAGCACAGATTGAAACCACAACTTCTGATTACGACCGCGAAAAACTGCAGGAGCGTCTGGCCAAATTGGCTGGTGGTGTTGCTGTTTTATACGTTGGTGCCGCAACTGAAGTGGAAATGAAGGAGAAAAAAGACCGTGTGGATGATGCCCTGCACGCAACCCGCGCCGCTGTTGAAGAAGGAATTGTACCGGGTGGTGGTGTAGCCTATATCCGTGCCATCGATGCACTGGGTGTGAAAGTAAAGGGACAGCTTGAAGATGAGCAAACCGGAATGGCTATCGTTAAACGCGCACTCGAAGAACCCCTCCGTACCCTGGTTGGCAACGCCGGTCTGGAAGGATCTATCGTTGTTCACAAGATCAAAGAAGGTAAAGGTGATTTTGGATTCAATGCCCGCACCGAGACCTACGAAAACCTGTTGAAAGCAGGTGTGATCGATCCGACCAAGGTTAGCCGTGTGGCCCTTGAAAATGCCGGATCTATCGCAGGTATGCTGCTGACCACAGAATGTGTGGTGGCTGACAAACCCGAGCCCAAACAACCGGCTCCTCCAATGCCGGGTGGTGGCATGGGAGATATGGGATATTAAACCATTTACCAGATCAGAATACCGCAAAATGCCCGTTTCTCTTGAAGAGGCGGGCATTTGCGTTTTGGTCACGCAGATCCTGGGTTTTTATATCACCTGGTTCCGATCCTGTTTTGGTTTGCAGGGAGCCTGCCTTTAAGTTTGACAAGAGGCAGGAATTGCTTACCTTCGCGGCACTTTTTAATCCGGGTTTTGCCGTTCGCTACAAAACCACCAGGCGGAAGTTACCGGAATGCATCGCGGACGGACCCGCATCCCGGCATTAATACCGGGCAGCAAAAATTTTTATAGCATGATTAGTGTAAGAGACCTCAAACTGGCCTACGGAAAACGTGTTTTGTTTGAAGACGTAAACCTGAATTTCACGAAGGGCAATTGTTATGGTGTAATCGGCGCCAACGGAGCCGGAAAATCCACGTTCCTCAAGATTCTCAGTGGTGAAATTGAGCCTAATAAAGGTACGATCAGCATAACGCCAGGGGAACGAATGGCGGTGCTGAAGCAGAATCAATTTGAATTTGATGAATTCACAGTACTGAACACCGTGTTGATGGGGCACAAGAAAATGTGGGAGGTGGCGCAAAAGAGAGATGCCATTTACGCTAATCCCGAAGCGACCGAAGACGATTATATGGAGGCGAGTCATTTGGAGGCAGAATATGGTGAAATGGGCGGATATGAATCGGAAAGTGACGCGGCGAATTTTCTGGCAGGACTCGGTATCAAAGATGACTTTCACCAGATGATGATGAAAGATATGCCCTCCAACATGAAAGTGCGCGTGCTGCTGGCCCAGGCGCTTTTTGGGAACCCTGATATTCTGCTTCTGGATGAGCCAACCAACGGTCTGGACATCGAAACGATTGGTTGGCTGGAAAACTTTCTGGCGGATTATGAAAATATAGTGTTGGTGGTGAGCCACGACCGTCACTTTCTGGATGCGGTTTGCACCCATGTGGCAGACGTTGACAGGCAGAAGATCAAGATATTTACCGGTAACTATTCATTCTGGTATCAGAGCTCGCAACTGATGGCCCGCCAACTGTCGGATCGGAACAAAAAGACCGAAGAAAAACGAAAGGATCTGCTTGATTTTATTGCCCGTTTCAGTGCTAACGCGTCTAAGAGCAAACAGGCTACCAGCCGTAAAAAAGCTTTGGAGAAGCTGGTTATTGAAGAAATTGAACCAAGCTATCGAAAATATCCGGGAATTATCTTTCAGCCGTTGAGGGAGCCAGGCAACCAGATCCTGAATGTGGAAGCGCTTAGCTCTGCACTGGAGGGCAGGACGCTTTTTAACCAGGTAAGTTTCAGCGCTAATAAAGGGGACAAGATCGCTTTTGTAAGCCGTGACCCGATGGCTGTTACCAGATTTTTCCAAATCATTAACGGGGAGGCAGAGGCGGAAAACGGCAAGTTTGAATGGGGAACAACTATCACGAAGGCGTTTCTGCCGCTGGAAAATAGTGAGTATTTTAACTCAGACCTGAACCTGATGGACTGGCTTCGTCAGTTTGTTCCGCCACATGTGGAAGAAGTGGATGAACCATTCCTGCGTGGATTTTTAGGTAAAATGCTGTTCAGCGGCGACGAAGTGCTCAAGAAAACCAATGTGTTGAGCGGAGGCGAAAAAGTACGCTGCATGATCAGTAAAATGATGCTGCAAAATCCAAATTGCATTATCCTTGATCAGCCTACCAACCACCTGGATCTGGAAAGTATTCAGAGTTTTAACGAACAGTGTACCAATTATGCGGGTATTGTCTTGCTTACCAGCCACGACCATACTTTTATGGAAACTGTTGCTAACAGAGTGATTGAGCTAACGCCACGGGGTATTATCGACAGGCTGACCACTTTCGATGATTACCTGACGGACGACAGGGTAAAAGCCCTCAGGGATGAAATGTATAGCTGAGCCAGCCGGCCTGAAATCTCCGAAAACTTTTATTTACCTTGCGTACATGAAGCATTTGCGTGTTCTGGGAAAGTATTTCTGGAAGTACCGGATCAGGCTGGGGGCGGGAATCCTTTTCGTGATGTTGTCTAACTATTTCAACGTGCTATCTCCACAGCTTATGCGGTTTATTATTAATTATGTGGAGCAGACTTTGACTTCCGGAGCGACGGCTACTGCTGATACCGGTGCTTACGACTTCCTGGTGCGGAGAGTTGTCATATGGCTTATGCAGAAAAAAGAGGTGGCACAGGTCGTTGTACTTTCCGGCGTTCTGATCCTAGTGCTTGCGTTGCTACGGGGTTTTTTTATGTTCCTGATGCGCCAGACGATCATCGTCATGAGCCGGTATATTGAATATGATCAGAAAAATGAAGTATTCAACCAGTACCAGCGTCTGGACAACCTTTTCTTTAAGAGGAACACTACCGGGGATCTGATGAACCGGATTGCGGAGGATGTCAGCCGGGTCAGGATATTTACCGGGCCGGCGATCATGTATATTGTAAATTTGGTATCTGTAATTGGGCTTAGCGTGTTTTTCATGTTGCAAAGCAGCGTCCAGCTTACACTTTACGTACTGATACCCCTTCCGGTACTTGCAATTGTTATTTACTATGTTAACCAGAATATTCACCGGCGAAGTGAGCGCATTCAGGAAGCTCTGTCGGATCTGACTACCAACGCACAGGAATCTTATTCCGGTATCCGGGTCATTAAATCCTTTGTGCAGGAAGATGCCATGCTTCGCTTTTTCAGCAACAATAGTGAATCTTACCGGAAGAACGCTGTTGGCCTGGCCAGGGTTGAAGCGGTTTACTATCCTTCCATTATGTTATTGATCGGGCTGAGTACGCTGCTCACCATTATGATTGGAGGGCTGTATTATATTAATCATGTCAATAATATTACCCTGGGAACCATTGTCGAATTTATCGTTTATGTCAATTTACTGACTTTTCCCGTCAGTGCGATCGGACTCACGGCAAGCATGATCCAGCGGGCTGCGGCCTCACAAAAACGGTTAAACGAGTTTTTGACGATCACGCCAGAAATTGTTGATCCGCCGGCGGCACGGGACCCCGAAATCAGCGGAGCCGTTGCCTGGAAGAATGTTACGTTTATTTATCCCGACACTGGTATAACGGCGCTCAAAGATTTGAATCTCACCATCCGGAAAGGTGAGAAGATTGCAATTACCGGGAAGACCGGAAGCGGGAAAACCACAATCGCCCAGTTATTACTGCGTATGTATGATGTGCAAGAGGGGTCTATCGAATTTGACGGCGTCGATATCCGGGAATTCAGGCTTTCTACTCTCAGGAATCAGATCAGTTATGTGCCGCAGGATATCTTTTTATTCAGCGATACTATCGCCAATAATATTCGGTTCGGATCACCTCGCGCGACAATGGAACAAGTCAAAGCTGCTGCCGTTCTGGCAGGCATTGATGCTGAAATTGAAAAATTCAGTAATGGTTATGAGACACTGGTGGGAGAGCGGGGGGTCATGCTGAGTGGAGGACAGAAGCAACGGATCTCAATTGCGAGGGCGCTGATCAGGGATCCGGGTCTGATCATTTTTGATGATTGTTTGAGCGCGGTGGACGCACGTACAGAAAAAGAGATTATGGGCAGACTGAATCAGTACCTGGCCGGTAAGACAGCGCTGATCATCACACACCGCGTTTTTTCTTTGCTGGCTTTTGATCGGATTATCGTACTAAGTGAAGGGCAAATAGCGGAAGAAGGCACGCACGAAGAACTGATGCGCATTCCGGGGGGGATGTATGCCAGGCTTTATGAGCGGCAGCAATCCGGATTTGAAGGAGATGAACCGGTGGAATGACGGGCATTGCTTTCCAACCCCTGCATTGTATTTCTAACTAAAATTATTTTTTTTATTCAAAACATGTATATATTTGTTGAATTGTAATTTACAGTTAAAAAGTTTTACAGTGGAGAACGAGCATAACGATAGAAAAATGGAGAGCATTTATAGCAAAAGACTCCGTGCCGGGAAAAGAAGAACCTATTTTTTTGATGTCAGGGCCACAAAAGGTAACGATTATTATCTTACAATAACTGAAAGCCGCAAAAGATTCGACGATAACGGTTATGACCGGCATAAGGTATTCCTGTATAAAGAGGATTTCAACAAATTCCTGAAAGCTATCAGTGAAGCTATTGATTTTGTAAAGACTGATTTGATGCCGGACTTCGATTTTGACGCATTTAGTCATGAAGATGAGGATGGCGAGCCGGATTCATACACCGGGCTCAGGCAGTCTGCAGTCAGTACACCTGCGGCACCAACCCCCTCGAATGCCCCGGAAGCAGAACAGGAAAATAACCAGCCGCAGGAGAACCTGACGGATCAGAGCACGGCCCAAACCGAAGCGTCAAACGACCACAACTCTCACCAGCACGAAGAAGTTGACAAATGGTAAAAATATAATTGGTCAATAAAAGTCAGCTCTCTGTTTAGAGAGCTTTTTTTGACCCCACTGTGAAGAGAATGATCGGGCCGGGAGGTGACGAACGTAAATTAACCAGCAAACCTGTTCTAAAAAAAATTTTGTACGTTATTGATTTTAAGTAAATTCGGGGTAGGATCGCGGGCCGTTTGGAAGGAACCGGATTCATAGAGCGCGTATTTTACAACCAGACATCATACACCGTGCTGCTGCGTTATGGCCTCTACCCATTTAGGTGCTTCAGCGGCAGCTATTAGATTGGTCATTTTCAGTTTTGTGACTTCAACAAGGTTACTTTCCGGAATAGCATTACAGGAGGGCGGTTGCAAAACAGCGTTACGAAAAAGCCTATTTTACAAAAACTTTCCGCATTTTTGCACCAAAGCCTAATCCCTGATGAAGACGAATATGTATAACCTTCTTACTGAAAAGAAAAGGGATCACAAAAAATCCTTTGCCGTATTAATTGATCCTGACGGAGTAAACGCGTCTTCGCTTGAAAAATTGGTAAGTCTTTCTCAAAAATCAAAAGTTGATTTTTTCCTGGTGGGAGGGAGTCTCGTTATCACCGATCAGCTGGATGCGCTCATCAGGCAGATCAGGAGTAGTTCAGACATACCGGTAATGTTGTTCCCGGGCAGTCCCTGGCAGGTCAGCCGCGAAGCTGATGCACTGTTATACTTATCCCTGATCTCGGGCAGAAATCCGGAATTGTTGATTGGTCAGCATGTGGTATCAGCTCCGATGGTAAAGAACAGCGGGCTGGAAATAATTCCCACGGGTTATATCGTAGTGGATGGAGGGGCGCCTACTTCAGTCTCTTATATTAGTAATGCCGCGCCCATACCGGCCGACAAGGATGATATAGCCATGTGTACCGCTATGGCGGGGGAGATGCTGGGCATGAAGCTCATTTACCTCGATGCTGGAAGCGGAGCAAGAAATCCTGTGAGTGAAACAATGATACGGAAGGTGGCCAGGCATGTGGAGACCCCGGTGTTCGTGGGGGGTGGTATTATGGATCCCGAGAAAGCCTATCTGAACTGCCAGGCGGGAGCAGACGTGATCGTAATTGGCAATGCCATTGAAAAAGATCCTTCTTTAGTGCAGGAGATGAGCCACGCTATTCACGGAGTGAAGATCAGAACCTGAACCGGACCATGTTTTTCGGTTGATAGTACAGTTGCTACCTTCGCGATTGGCTTTTGCTCCTACAGACTCAGTTTCTCTTTGAATTTCACCGTTTGACGACGGCTTACCTCAATCTTTTCCCCTCCTTTCAGTTCAATGAGAAGCCCATTATTAAAATAGGGTTCAATTTTCTCTATCATCCCCAGATTGATAATGTGTTTCCGGTTAGCCCTGAAAAAAGTTTTTTGATCCAGTCTTTCCTCCAAAGCATTTAGTGATTTCAGGATCAGCGGTTTGTTGCTGCCAAAAAATACCTTGGCGTAATTTCCCACGCTTTCAAACAACCTGATCTCATGTAATTTCACAAACCAGCAACGGTCACCATCCTTCACGAATACCTGGCTCTCCGCAGTCAGCACCTCCGTATTAGTTTGTTCTTCAGTGGCTATCGCATCGCGGGTATCCGTAATATTCAGTTTTTTAATGGCATCTTGTAATCTTTTGCCGTCGATAGGTTTCAACAGGTAGTCAATGGCGCTGACCTCAAATGCCCGGATTGCATACTCATCATATGCTGTGGTGAATATGACCAGTGGCACTGCATCCAGTTCCTCAAGCATGTCAAAACCCGATTTTCCCGGCATTTGAATATCCAGGAAGATCAGGTCCGGATGCAGGCGCAAAATTTTCTCAATACCGGTTTCGGCATTGGTAGCCTCGTCAATGACATCAATTTCAGGAAAATCCTGAAGCATTTTTTTCAGTTCCAGGCGTGCCAGCCTTTCGTCGTCTATGATTATTGCACGTAAGCTTTCCATGTTAATACTTTTCTTAAGAAACGGGAATAGTCAGTTTCGCCTTTACTAAATGAGGGGTTTGCTGAAAAATTTCAAATTTACTCCTGTCGCCATATAACAATTTCAACCTTTCGATGGTGGCTTTCAAGCCAAATCCATCTTCTTTGGTATACGCTTCCAGATATCC
Source organism: Niabella sp. CPT15-335-S11 (assembly GCF_058792415.1). Taxonomy (NCBI): domain Bacteria; kingdom Pseudomonadati; phylum Bacteroidota; class Chitinophagia; order Chitinophagales; family Chitinophagaceae; genus Niabella; species Niabella sp. CPT15-335-S11. The sequence goes on along the minus strand of NZ_JBYTEI010000002.1, from coordinate 278,785 downwards.
CGTATTTTCTACGCTGAGCTCGAGGTTTCCGTTTTTTAAACCTGAGGAGATCTTAACCAGACCGCCTTTCACTTCCTGGCTGATCCCGTGCTTTATAGCATTTTCAACCAGGGTTTGCAGCATCATGGGTGGCACCAGTTTTTCCAGTGTTGCCGGTTCTATCTGATACTGGACGTTGAGCCTGTCCTCAAAACGCATGTATTCCAATGCCAGGTAGTCTTCCACGATGTTCATTTCTTCTTTCAGCAGCACAGTTTCTGTCCGGTGAATATTAATGCTACTGCGCAGGAGGTTACTGAGTTCGGTAATGGCATTTCTTGCGCGTTGCGGATCAACTTCCACCAACGCCCTTATGCTATTAAGCGAATTGAAAATAAAATGGGGATTAATATGGGATTTAATGGTCTTAAGTTCCAGTTCTTTTACCAGCGATTTGAGTTGTAGCGTATCGATCTGCTGCCGCTGATAATCCATTGTATAATGATAAATAAGATATATGGCATTCCAGATAAAAATGTAAACAAACCATGAGACTGCATTACTCAGGGCAACGAGCAGAAAACCGCGTTTGGCCAGCGAGGCTGCTTCACGCGCCGTTGTAAGCTTCATTACCCGGAAAGTTTCCAATTCAATCAGCCCGCAAATGAATGCGACGCTCAGCGAAAGGGCCACAAATGTAGCCACCTGTGGCTGGAACCTTTTTTCGAGGAGATTAGCCCTGAGAATGACCATCCGCATCAAATGGGTGATGATGAGGCCCAGGATCGTAAATATTAATGCCCGGGAGACGAATAGCGCCCGTGCAGGCTCGGTTTCGAGTTTTCCGTAAAACCAGGCAAAGAAAAGATGCATCAGAAAAAATATACCCCAACCTAAAAACTGGAAGAGCCAATATCTTTTTTTGCCATTAAACATGACACAAATCTAATTAAAACCTAAAGTGGCCTGATCGATAAATTATCAATGGTTATAAGGCGTTACGAAAGGGGCGGCCCTTACAGGCCGGGGTTTCAGGTGGCCTGGTTCAACAGTTCGGCAATGTCCATAATACGCAGTGTATCTTCCTGCTCCTTATTTTTTACGCCATCGGTAAGCATGGTATTGCAATACGGGCAGGCTACGGCTACGACAGACGCCCCCGTGTCCAAAGCTTCCTCAGTTCTTTTTACGTTCACCCTTTTGTCGCCCTTTTCTTCCTCTTTGAACACTTGCGCGCCTCCGGCTCCGCAGCACATACCACGTGACCCGCAGCTTTTCATTTCCACAAGATCGGCTTTTAAATTTTCAAGTACCTTCCTCGGGGCTTCATAAATGTCGTTGGCCCGCCCCAGGTAGCAACTGTCGTGGTAAGTAATTTTTTGGCCGCTCAAATTTTTATCGTCCCGGATTTTGATCTTTCCTTCATCAATCAATTGCTGAAGAAAACTGGCGTGATGAATCACTTCATAGTGACCTCCAAGTTCAGGATATTCGTTTTTCAGGGTATTGAAACAGTGCGGGCAGGCTGTCACAATTTTTCTGATGCCGTAACCATTTAGTGTTTGGATGTTCTGTTGCGCCATCAACTGAAACAGAAATTCATGTCCTGCTCGTCTGGCCGGGTCACCTGTGCACTTCTCTTCTTTTCCCAAAACTGCGAAATTCACGCCCGCTTTTTCAAGGATCTCAACAAAGGCCCGGGTTATTTTTTGAGCGCGCTGATCCAGACTCCCCGCGCAGCCAACCCAGAACAGGATTTCAGGGCTTTCACCTCTTGTTGACAATTCCGAGACAGTGGGTACATTCATGACTATGTATGATTTAGATTTGGATAAGGTTCCGACCCGGGTATTCGGCTTCGAACTGTTCAGTGGATCTTCAAATATCAACGGCAGCCTGCTTTCGGTTCACCCTTCGGGTAAGCGCATGGGGCTGGACGGTATATATCGACCCAGGTAGGGGATACCATAAAAATAGATAATTATTTCTTAACAGGTTTTTTATATTTGCCCATTACTGATGCGGTTAAGAAATTTTCTAGATAACATTTTCCGTTGGGAATTATGGCATTTTGACATACTATATGCACCCATTTTTCCGGTCTGGCTCTGGTATTGCCTGAAAAGCAGATCGCTATGGTTCTTTACAGCTTCAAACCCCACAATCACCTTTGGAGGGATGGAAGGCGAAGGCAAAAGGGAAATGTACGATCAGTTGCCGCATCACCTGATGCCTAAAACCGTATATATCAGAAATGATATCGAGTTTGAACGTGTTTTGATGAAGATCCGGATGGTTGGCCTGAGGTACCCATTTATTGTAAAGCCCGATGTAGGCATGAAGGGTATCTTGTTCCGGGTGATCGAAAATGAGGAACAGCTCCGAAAATATCATGATCGGATCCCGGTGGAATACCTGGCTCAGGACAGGATCGATTATCCGTTGGAAGTTAGTGTATTCTATTACCGCTACCCCTGGCGCAGCAAGGGCCGGGTCACGGGATTTATCCACAAAGAGCTGCTTCAGGTGAAGGGTGATGGAAGGAGCACGCTTAAAGAGCTGATCCGTAATCACCCGCGTGCGAAGTATCGGCTGGAAGAAATGGAGCATCGTCACGGTCATCGTTATGAACGCATTATTCCCGATGATGAAGTGTTTTACCTTTCATATGCCGGAAACCACAACCGTGGCGCGCATTTCACCAATCTGGCTTCAGAGATTGATGATGATCTTGTTAAGATTTTTGATAAGCTCAGCCATTATAATCGTAATTTTTTTTATGGCCGGTATGATATCAAAACTTCGTCCATAGAGGATTTGAAACAAGGCAGAAATTTCTCCGTCCTTGAATTTAACGGGGCTGGTGCGGAGCCAAATCACATTTACGACTGCGGCATGAGTCTCAGAAAAGCTTACGCAACCATACTATTGCATTGGAAAGCTTTGTATCGGATAAGCAGTTATAACCATAGTAAAGGAGCGCCTTACTGGTCGTTCCGTAAAGGGTATAAGTACCTTCGTAAAGCAAGAAAGCATTTCCGGGAGCTGGAGCGATTTGATTAAAGAGATAGGGTGGGGCAACACTTTGTCAGCTTCCCCGCTGTGACCCGGTGTTTTGTTGTTTGCTTACAAATCCAGCGCTTTGCTGGGGTTTCTGAATGAATTTGGATGCGGAGCCCGATTGCTTTGATGATTTCTTCGCAGCGTTCTTATTGTCTTTCTTTTTATGCTGATTTAACAGTGACATGATACCCGATTTTTCGTAAAGATAGCGTAAAACAAGAATATCTTTGTTAAAACCACCCGTTTCGCTACCCATCTGATTCATTCAGCGCTCGAACTGGGGTTCACGGTTTTGGACAGCTACCTGATTATGCGGACAAACCATAAAATGCGGGGCGAAATCGAACGGCTGGAAGGATACAACATGTACAAGGAATACACAATTTATTCCAAAAACCTTCAGCATGATGTTGAAGCTGAGAATCGCGGGGATAAACGTACGCTGATTCATTCGGGAAAATTTGAGTTCCGGCACAAATAAAAAAGGCGACAGTTTGTTGCTGTCGCCCTGAAATCCAATGTATCAATTCAATTTACTGCAATCCAGTGTGAGATGGGGCCGGAGGCTGACCTATCAGATCCAGGAACTGGTCAAGTTTAGGTGTGACGATAATCTGTGTCCTCCTGTTTAGCGCCTTGCCCTGTTCGGTGTCATTGCTGGCCACCGGATTATATTCACCCCGTCCGCCGGCCGTCATGCGGTGCGGATCTATGCCGTATTGATTTTGTAATGCCTGAACGACTGAAGAGGCACGCAGGGTGCTCAGATCCCAGTTGTTCCGGATGTTGGGGCGGCTGATAGGTACAGTATCGGTATTGCCTTCTACCAGTACTTCGTAGTCTTTATAATCCGTGATGATCTTTGCAATTTTCCCGAGTATTTCATTTGCTCTTTCTGAAATTTCGTAACTGCCGGTCTTGTACAGCATATTATCTGCCAGTGAAATGTACACGACCCCTTTGAGTACTTTGATATCTACGTCGCGCAGCTCATCACGTGTCAGTGAACGTGTAAGATTATTTACAAGGACCAGATTCAGTGAATCACTCTTGTGTTTTTCATTCACCAGGTGCTGGATGTATTTGTTGGATGCATTGATCTCATCCACCAGCTTGGAAATGTTGACATTTCCCTGGGCCGACTGGTTCAGGCTCTTATCCAGCGTTCCTTGCATCGCAGCCAGTGCATTTTTCAGAGACGCGTTATTGGCTCTTTCCTGGGCCAGTAAATCTTCCAGGCTTTTGATTTTAGTCTTGCTTTGGGCCAGGTCGATCTGGCTTACCTGGTATTGCTGGCTGAGATTTTTGTAATCAGCCTGAAGTCCCTGATATTTTTTACTGCTAACGCAGCCGGATAAGGTTAAGAAAACGCCAAAAATCAATAGTGAAATCCAAAAATAATTTTTACTCATAATCTGTACAATTTAATCAAGTATCGAAATGCGCCCGCCTGTTTGGCCGTCTGTTTTTACTAACATTAAAACACCCCTGAAAAACCGTGTCGGAAACAAATTCCGAAAACTTCAGCCCATAAATCCGGTTGGTAGACGATCATTGGTTGAATTTGGTTGCATGGAAAGATACTCATTTATTTTGTTAAAATATTTTAATTTAAGGTCAAACCCGTTAAGCGTTATTCCTGTCCGAAAGTCCCTTTAATATGTTAGTTTTGTCGGTTTAAAGGAATCTACATATGACTGAGAACAAGGCAGCTACAGAGGAGAGAAGCCTGAATTTCATAGAAGAAATAGTTGAAACTGATCTGGCTTTAGGTAAATATAAAACGATTAAGACGCGCTTTCCGCCGGAACCTAACGGGTACCTGCATATTGGCCATGCCAGCAGCATCTGCCTCAATTTCGGACTTACCCTTAAATATGGAGGTAGCACGAACCTTCGTTTTGATGACACGAATCCCAGTACCGAAGAAACTGAATACGTAGAAAGTATAAAGGAAGATGTTCGCTGGCTGGGTTTTGAATGGGCTGAAGAACGCTATGCATCGGACTATTTTGGTCAGTTATATGAATTTGCTGTCAGTCTGATCAGGAAGGGGCTGGCTTATGTAGATGACAGCAGCAGTGAAGAGATCGCGCATCAAAAAGGTAGTCCCACGGTTGCCGGTCATCGCAACGTGTTTGCGGAACGGAGCGCGGAAGAGAATCTTCGGCTCTTCGCCGAAATGAGAGAAGGTAAGTACCAGGACGGTGAAAAAGTGCTCAGGGCCCGGATAGATATGGCTTCGCCGAATATGCTGATGCGCGACCCCATCATCTACCGGATCAAACATGTATCGCATCATCGGACGGGTGATCAATGGTGCATTTATCCCATGTACGATTTTGCACACGGGCAAAGTGATTCCATTGAAAATATTACTCACTCACTGTGTACGATGGAGTTTGTCCCACACCGTGAAGTGTACGACTGGCTGATTGAAAAACTTGAGATATTTCCTTCACATCAATATGAGTTTGCTCGGCGTAATGTGAGTCATACCATCATGAGTAAACGAAAATTATTGCAGTTGGTGAACGAGGGGTATGTGACCGGTTGGGATGACCCTCGAATGCCAACCATATCAGGACTCCGGAGGCGCGGCTATACACCGGCGAGTATCCGCGACTTCAGCGACAGGATCGGTGTAGGGAAAAGAGAAAATCTGGTGGACGTAGGGCTGCTGGAATTTTGCGCCAGGGAGGATCTGAATAAAATTGCGCTCCGACGTATGGTCGTGCTGGAACCGCTGAAAGTGGTGGTCACCAATTATCCCGGGGAGGATGAAACCCTGACCTCGGAGAATAATCCGGAGGATATCAATGCGGGTGTACGAGAACTTCATTTTGGACGGGAACTATATATCGAAAGGGAAGACTTCATGGAAGATCCTCCCAAAAAATATTTCAGGTTGGCGCCTGGTAAGATAGTGCGCCTCAAGAGCGCTTATATCATACACTGCGATGAGGTGATTAAGGATGCCAAAGGGCAGATCGTGCAACTGAATTGCACGTATTACCCGGAAAGTAAAAGTGGTTCAGATACTTCCGGCCTGCACGCGAAAGGCACGCTGCATTGGGTTAATGCCCGGAACTGTATCCCTATTCAGGTTAACGAATACGATCGCTTATTTCTGGCTGAAGACCCGGGGAATGAAGCGGGTGAATTTACAGATTATATCAACCCCGATTCCCTGCGTGTGGATGACAGAGCGCTCGCGGAACCGGCATTGGCTGCGGCTGTTGTCACAGACCGTTTTCAATTCCTGCGCATGGGTTATTTTACACTTGATCCGGACAGCCGTCCAGATAAGCTGATCTTTAACAAAACAGTTGGATTGCGGGATAGCTGGGCAAAAGCAAAAGAAAAATAATACTGATTTCAAACGCCGAGCTGATCCCTGCCTTCAGGCGTGAGCCTGTCAAAACTCCAAGGCGGATCAAAGGTCAGATCGATCTTTACCTCCTTCCCGGGGAATTCATCTGATAGTGCGTTTTCAACGCCATTAGTGATCGCTTCACCCATGGGGCAGTGCGGGGTGGAGAGCGTCATTGTCACATTGATCTTTTCATCTTCCTCGAATTCGATATTATAAATCAGACCCAGGTCTACGACGTTTACAAATAATTCTGGGTCGATCACCTTGTAAAGGGATTGCTGGGCTTTTACCTTTTCATTATAAAAAGGATCTGTAAGATTAAAATCCATCTTAATATCTATTTAATAAGCTACCCTGCCTACGGGCATTTTCAAACCAAAACTTCAATACTCCGCACTTGCAAAAATCCACTAAAAAAATCTGTGAGTCAGGTGTGGGCCTATCACTGTGAATATAACCATCTTTTTTCATTCCAGTGTCTTTGCTTTGTGTAACAATGTCTTCATTACGTTGAACACGTAGAGGCCTGCGACGCCAAGCCATAGAACCAATGCCGTCCTTACAATCCAGATATTTCCGATAAGAATTCCCAGGGCTAATATGAAGAGAGCCGCGATAAAAAATCCGAACTGCCATTTCACTAATCCTTCATTAAACAGGTGTTTGGGAAGGGGGACTTTCACTTTCCCCGAGAGGTGCTTGTAATGGCCATTCCAAACGATAAAGGGTAGTGTTTTGAAAGTTTTTCCAAGAATGATTCCGGTGATCCATCCCATGAAAAGCAACGAACCGTACAGGATAGACCATTGATAGCCTTTGAAAAACCACAACAGCGGAATACATGCTATAGCCGCCAGAAGGCTGATGAAAGAAAAGAACGTATGCTTCATCATGACATCCAGTTTTTTTCTGACCCTGTTGATAAATGCGTCTCTCAAATAAACCAGCCAGCAAATTACACCGACCAGCACCAGGAACGCGTAGATCAGGATGCGTGCGGTGATACCAAAAAAATATCCATCAGTAAGAAAGAAGAGCAGCCCCAGGTTCTGAAATAAAAAGGCCCATTTCAGCAGGTACTCCTTTTTTGATTTCCCTAGCAGGAACATTGGCACCAGCTTACTGCTTACGCCGGTAATCAGTTGCAGGAACCATCCCGCCAAACCAGCATGGGCATGGAGTTTCAGGATGTTCAGGTGATTTCTTCCGAAATAAGGATGGGCCAGGTTGATGGCCATGAGCAGCCCGACGATGGCAGTAAACAGCAGCCAGACGGCTGAACTGACAAGAAATAATTTTTGGATGGAATAACGCGTACAGATCCGGCTGGTCAGACAGACATTCACTAAATAAAAGATAACAGAAAGCAGGACCAGGGATCCACCCGTGATCATTAGCGTACCTGTGCGGAAGTGCCAGAATGACCATACCAACAGCGCTACCCCTAAAGTGAGGGTGTACCAGGAAAACGAGGCTATTTTTTCATTGAAAAGATCCTGCTCGCAAATTACGGGCAGAAGTTGGTGTGCCGCTCCAAAAATGATCATGGTGCCCCAACCCAGTGCGGCCGTGTGTACAATTGCCAGCAGGTGTGGACTGAAATAATTACCCAGTAGACTTTCGGGACTTAGCAACATCAATATGCACAAAATCAAAAAAGACAGTGCGCCGGTCGCATAGAATGGCAGGATGGCGCTGTTAGAAGGGGCTTTACCTATATTAATATCAGCCATTGTACAAAAATAATTCATTGTTGTTAAATTCAGACAAAAAAGTCTGAATTAATTTTGAATGCGATTAATTTATGTAATAACTTCGCGCCCGGAAATAAATCATGGAAACTGACCGGGCGCACCCTTCAGAACTGACATGTAACTCCCGGGTTTGAAACCCGTTTATGATGTTGATTTCTATTTAATAAAACCATAAACAAATGTGCAAAAGTTCGAATTTGAAAAATGCCCTGGTTCTTTCGGTAACGGCGACCGTGATTTTGATATTGACGGGATGCAGATCGCAGTCTGATTCTGAAAATGCTCCTTCCGACAAAAATGTAAACATTGAAGCAAAGGGTCCGGCCGAAACAGCTGAACTAACCGCAGCGCCGCTGGTTCCGAAACCGGTGGGCGATCGCCCGGCGAAGAAATTAATCGTTAACCTGGAAGCAACCGAGATTGAGGGTCCACTGGCCGACAGTGCCACTTATCGTTTCTGGACATTTAACAACACTGTTCCGGGGAGTTTTATCCGGGTAAGGGTTGGCGACGAAATTGAATTGCACTTAAAGAATGCTGCAAACAGCACTATGCCACATAATATTGACCTGCATGCGGTTAACGGACCAGGTGGCGGCGCTGAAGCAACTTTTGTAGCTCCCGGTAAAGAAGCAGTATTTCATTTCAAGGCTTTGAATCCCGGTTTGTACGTGTATCATTGCGCTGCACCACCTGTACCACTGCATATTGCAAACGGTATGTACGGACTGATCCTGGTAGAGCCGGAGGGAGGGTTACCCAAAGTAGATCGTGAGTATTACATCATGCAGGGTGAATTTTATACTAAAGGTAAGAACGGCGACAAGGGGTTGCAGGAATTTGATAATGATAAGGGTAACGCAGAAAACCCTGATTATGTACTATTCAATGGTAGGAAAGGATCCTTGTTGGGTGCGCATAAACTGCAGGCCAAAGTAGGGGAGACCGTACGTTTTTTTGTTGGAAATGGCGGTCCCAACCTGGCATCCTCTTTCCACCTGATCGGAGAGATCTTTGACAAGGTGTATGTGGAAGGTGGTACCTTAGTTAATCACAACGTACAAACGACGCTGATTCCAGCGGGTGGAGCGGCGATTGTTGAGTTCAAGGTAAACGTTCCGGGTGAATACACCCTGGTGGATCACTCTATATTCAGGGCATTTAATAAGGGTGCAATTGGAATCCTGAAAGTAACCGGTGATGAAAACCCAAAGATTTATCACAAGGTGCAGTAAAGGCAAGACTTTTTGATATTTCACTATATGGTGAGATTAATTTTATATAGTTCGTTGTTGTTCGGTCTGTTGTTTTTTTCCTGTACCCCGCAGACGGAAAGACAGACTGATTCCAATCCAGATTCTCAGCAGCTACCGTTGGTGTCATCAACCGCATCCGTGAAAATGGTTTTGATCCCGGGAGGTGGCTATAAGCCATTCTACGGCAGCGATACTGACTATGTGAAAGTGCATCCTTTTTTATTAGATGAGAGGCCGGTCACAAACGGGGAGTTCCTGCATTTCGTGAGGCTGAATCCATCCTGGAGGAAATCTGCCGTTAAAAGGATCTTTACAGACAGTACCTATTTGCGGGACTGGCCCTCGGACCTGTCGTTGCCCACGGGTGCCGACCCGGGGGCGCCGGTCTGCTATGTTTCCTGGTTTGCGGCGAAAGCTTTCGCTCAAAGCGTTGACAAACGCCTGCCAACCCTGGACGAGTGGGAGTTTGTAGCCATGTCGGATGAAACAACCGCCAACGCCAGGAGCAAAGCTTCGTATTCCGATCATATCGTCACTCAATACATGCTGAAAGACAAGCAATACCTGCCCGTAAAGCGGAGTCAGCCCAATTATTGGGGCGTTTATAATATGTTTGACCGGGTTTGGGAGTGGACTGATGATTTTAATTCAGTACTAACGACAGCCGATTCCCGGACGGGTCAGTATGACGACAAAGGGCTTTTTTGCGCAGCCAGTGCTACCTCCGCTACGGACGTTTTGAACTATGCGGCCTTTATGCGATTTGGATTCCGGACAAGTCTCAAGGCAAATTATACGGTGAGCAACCTGGGTTTCAGGTGTGCAAAAGATACAAATTTGAGTATACCATGAATAAATTAATCACCTTTTTGGGAATTTTGTTATTGATGGCCGGGTGCGGTCCCAAGCACAAGAAAACCGCAGAACTGCCATCCGATTCAATATTTAATTTACATGCGGTCTGGCAGAACCAGCGTGGGGATTCTTTGCATTTGGCCGACCTGCGGGGCAAGACCCTGGTGGTTGTCATGATCTATACTAGTTGCAAGACAGCCTGCCCTTTGCTGGTGGCAAATATGAAGAAAATAGAGAAGAAAATTAAGCCGTCAAATCTTGAGAAAGTTTCCCTGGTGTTGGTTTCTATCGATCCCGAAACTGATACGCCCGAAAGGCTGCGAAGCTTTGCAAAAGAACGGGGCATGGAAGCGCCTTACTGGGTTTTTTTACGGGGCGACCTGAATGCCACCCAGGAATTTGCGAATGTGCTATCCATGAAATATAAGAAAATATCACCGGTTGATTTTTCTCATTCCAACATCACAAGTGTTTTCAGTCCGGATGGCCGGCTCGTCACACAAATTGAGGGAACAAGCATCGATACAGGGCTGATTGCAGCCAAAGTGAATGAAGTTGCCGAGGAATAGGGGGAGAAGCTGAGCAATTACGAGTTACGAATATATTTATTAAGAAACTTTAATAGTATAAATAGATTATATATATAAATACTAGTATTTATTGTCTAATGTCTATTGTCTAATGTCTAACGTCCCCGCCCGAACGTACCGTTCGGTACGGGCGGGTAATATCTAACTTCTAAATTTATTTCCGGAATATCAGCATTTTTACATTTCCTTCTTCGATGTGATGAATGTGTACCTCGTAGTTCTTGTCGGCCAGTTCTTCCAGCAGGTATACCGGTACGCGCTTGTGATTTATATATAGGGCTTTGTCGGCTGGCAGCACTTCCAGTTCGCCAAGGATAGCTTCCATTGGCCCGGGCATTTCCAGAGCGCGGACATCTATTTCCTTAATACCGCTGTTACCGAATCGTTCCAAAACTTTAGCGAAGGTTTCGCCACTATCCATTAATACTTTGTCGTTAGCTGAGGCGGCAGGAGCAGAAGTACTCTCTTTTTTCTTTTTCAGAAAAAAGGTATGAAATTCATTATCGCTGATCGTTTCTACAAAACTGCCATCTGCTTTCTCTTTTTCGAGTAAATGTATCAACGGTGTTGGGACAAAACTGTTGACGATGCACAGTATTTTACCGGGAGCTGTTTCTTTAAACTGGTGAAGTATTTCCTTGAGCGGATCCGAACCATGCTCAATGATCGGGCGTACATCAAAGAGCGTGATATCTGTCTCCGGCGCATGGATTAACCATTCTGGTCTCTCTCCGACTTTTTCGGCTTTTTTCTCAGCAGCTACCAGATGGTATCCAAGTGGCTTAAGGGCCTCAGCAATCGCCTCCACGGTACTGCCACCCATCCTGGCCGCTTCGCCAAGTGAAACCCTTGAAGCCATCACTTTTCGAAGTATTGGATTTTTCAGGCGTTCAAGCGGCTTAGCTACTGAAGCAATGGCGTCTACACTTTCTTTATTAGCCTTGATGATCTCAGAAATTTTCGTATGTTCAGTTATGTCCATTGGTTGCTCTTTACTTTTTATTATGTAAAATAAAAATCGTATATTTATAGGTTAATGATTCAAATGCAGGATTTTTCCTTGCCTCATTTCTTTCCTTCCCAGAAAGGATCATCATAATCTTCCTTCGCAGAATGTTCTTCGTTGTGGAGTAATATCTGACCGATCCGCTCCAGTTCAACCAAGGATAATTTTTTCTCCAAATGGGGAAATAATTCTCTTTCTTCGTACCGGATATGCGTGTCGTTCAGTTCCGCCAGTTCGGGGATTGCTTCTCTTGCGGTGGATTCATTAACCAGGATGGCGTCAATGCGATCCCGGATTTCCGTATGTTCCTCCAGGGCTTTTTTGACAAGTGGGTCCGTAGCATCTGTGAACAGTACTTCCTCCTCTGTTTGCTGGTGGGGAAGTAGGTGGTGCTTCCAAAACCAGCTAATGTATTTTTTGATCCTTTCGGTACTGGTTCCGTTTTTGACGCCCTGTTTCAGTTTCCAGGAAAATAACAATGCACCATGATGTTCGCGCGAAAGCGGCGCAATATTGTCGTGTCGTTTAATGGGTGACTCTGCCATATTAAAAAGGTTTTAGTAAATTAATTCCGCAGATGATCAGTGCGGTCAGTTTAACAAATTCGCCTGCTACAAAATAGAGGTGCAAATTGGATGCCGGAAGCGTTTCTTCTGAAATGCGTTTCTTAGCACGCTTATCTAACGCCGGTAACAGGCTGAAAGTCTGAACAGTCAGCATCAGCAGAACGACCACAAATCCTGCCACGACCAGGCTGCCGATAGGTTTGACAAAGAGGAACAAAACCAGCAGACAGGCGCTGAATATCCATTCGATGCGGTTCAGGACGGTGAAGATCAGCCTGCCGATCGAAAGGGCTGCGGGAATCGGAACTCCCTCAGCCCTGAACTTCACCCAGGATTCGAAAAAACTGATACTAAGTATAAAACCAGCCCAAATAAAAAGCAATGCTACTGCCGTTGTCATTGTTTAGAATTTGATAAAAAGGATTTTAACACCTGAGCCTGGTTATGATCTTCATCCCTGGCTGAGTAAAGCAGGGTTACAGTCTTGTGATGGGGCAGCTCTGCTTTCAGCGCTTTTGCCGCATCATTCCGCTGTAACTCGCGCTTATACTTCTCCTGGAACTCTGTCCATTTTGCAACATCATGATTGAACCATTTTCGCAAATCGGCTGATGGTGCCACTTCTTTCAGCCATTCATCAAACTTCAGGTTTTCTTTTTTAATGCCACGCGGCCAGAGCCGGTCCACCAACACACGGTATCCGTCTGCCGCGGTCTCGGGTTCGTAAACCCTTTTTGTTTTTATCGTAGGCATGGTTTCAAATTTTAAAATGATTCCCTGGCTGGTTAATTTTCCAATTCAAGAGCCTTCGGGAAAAGGATATTGTTTTCAAGATGGATATGTTGGTGCAAATCATCTTCAAATTCCTGCATTTTTGAAAACAGGTAAGAATAAGAATTGCACGCGTCTTCAGGTAGCTCGTAGTCGTTGGTGAGCTTTCGGAAATATGTCAGGTCCTCCCCGGATATTTCATGTTCCTTCTGCATCATCTGGATAGGTTGTTTAACCGAGATGGTCTGGGTGTTACCCTGGCTGGCGCCGCCTCTTTTTATAGCTACTGCTTCCTTGATTGCCGGGAACAATATTTGTTCTTCTTTGGCCATGTGGTTCAGCAGGTCTTCCAGGAAGTGGTGAGTACCCTGAGCCAGTTTTTTCAGTTCTGGGTGATTTTCACCGTGGTGCTGAGCCACTTTAACTGCCATTCCATAAATGGTCTCCGCATTATCCTTCACATACCGATGGTGTGTATTGATGATGTAATCGGTCAGAAAATCAAGCTCCCACTTATTAAAGTCCTGTGAAGCGGATACGGGCGTTTTTTCTACTTCAGCAAGGGCTTGTTTCAGGTCAGTCTCGCTTACACCCACTTCTTCGCTTGCCTCTTTTAGTGTCTTGTTTCCGCCGCAACAGAAGTCAATGCCCATTTTCTTGAATACCTCTGCCTTCCGAATGTCTTTGGCGGCAACTTCGCCTACTGTTTCGCCATTCTTATCCAATGCTATTTTGGCGATCTGCACTTTCCACCATTGGGGTCCTTCTTCCAGGTAGTCCCAGGTAAATATATTACCCCGTTCGCCCAGCAATTGGTAATAGAGGGGGCGGGGATCATGGTCATTGTGTATGGTAAATGCTTCCCCCGGTTCCAGCTCATCAAAGTGCTTGAAGATTGTTGAGTGCTTTAGTCTGGGTTCGATCAGGGTTACATCCAGTGTTTCTGCTGTAATCATTTCTCTGGTTTTAAATTGGTGAGTAAATTATTGTTTTTTTATCCCTTTCGGGCGATTTTTTATGATTGATATGAGTTCGTTTTTACTTATGTTCTAACCGCCAGAATAGCGATGGCGTTCATATACTTTTCGTGTTTCTTAAAAGTCCGCCACATTTTAAGGATCCTTCTCAGCGCGGGCGGGTTACTGAAAATATTGAAAGCGATTTTTAGTGTGCGGAAGAACCCTTCGTCCCGGATCATGCGGCCTGCGTGTAACAAGTACATGCCGCTATGATAAACGCTCTTGATAGTAAACCCTTCCTGTTCGAGCAGTCCGGTCCATTCCGGCTCTGTCAGCGGTCTGGCATTGACCTTAATAGCCACTGCGAGGTCGCGCTGAATCATTGCTTTTTTGTTTGGCCCGAGATTGCCGGGTACCAACCCCAGTTCATGGATGGCGTAATATCCGCCTGGTTTAAGAATACGGTGGGCCTCCCTGATTATTTCCAGTTTCCGGTGGTCGGCATGCATAGTCAGCATTGCCTCCCCATATACTTTATCCTGACTTTCAGCGGGCAGTTTCGTGTCTGCTGCCTGGCCATGGATGAAGGTGATCCTTTTATTTCCGTTGAATTTCATCCTAAGTCTTTTTACAGCCCCTTCGCTAGCATCTATACCGGTGTAAGACTGTGGGTGCTTTGCCAGTACCTTTGTTGCGGTGAAACCCAGACCGGGAGCGAATTCCACCATACTGTCCGTTTCTGCAACTTCCAGCGCTTCTATCAGTTTCTCTGTAAGTTCCCTACCTCCGGGCCTTAGAACTTTCTTGCCCATCCTGGCTAATATCCAGTGCCCCTGGGCTTTTTCAAAATCGTCTTTCTTCATGATGCTCCTTTCATGCTCAAATAGCTGATCAGGTAGAATATTCCCCATCCCACAAACGCGATGATCATCACCCAGAACCAGGAAGGAATACTCTGTGGGGTTTCACTTCCGGTGATGTAGAATTTGCCGGAGTCTCCCTTGCTATAAGCGTTTACCATAATCGGTATCACACCGTCAACAATAGCGTTCTCCCGGATGCCTTCTACTGAAATTGCGGGGCCATTCCTCACTTCAAAAGGAATCAGTCTGACACCTTCTTTGCCCGCGGTGTCCCTGCTTACCACCCTGAGCGTATGTTTACCATCTACCAGCTTAAGCGTATCCAGCTCGAATTGCACGGGCGACTTTAGCTGCGCTACGGGAACTTTATTGTCATCCAGAAATATCAGTACTTCGCTCGTTTCCATAATTATTCGTTTTTCAGTATTGCCCTTTTAATATGACTGGGTGAGGTCTCTCCTGGCCGCACCAGCCATTTAACGGAGAAATAGAGGGTAAACACTACGATCGCCGCAACAATCGAGATGATCACAAGATCCCACTGGCTTTGCGGGCCCGTGCCGTGAGTCACTCCCCGCAGGATACGCGGTTGCTGCTTTTCACACACCGAGCATGCGAGAGCCGGTAAGGTTCCGGATACTAACGCGAGTACAGCGAATAATTTTTTTCTCATCTCAAGGTTTTTTTTCAGTGGTCGATGTCAGGGATTCGATAACCTTTTTAACGTCATCTGCCGTGAGGGGTTTGGCACTGTTGCCCCAGCTCGACCGCTCATGGTTCATGATAGCAGTCACTTCTTCGGGCGTCAGTTTAGCGTTTGCGCCAACCGCGGGCATGGGACCAAATCCTTCACTGATCCTGCCTGAATATCCGTTCATAATGATATCGACATATTGATCAACAGAATCTGCTAATACGATCTTGCTTCCTTTCAATGGCGGAAACGCACCTGCAAGGCCTTCCCCGTTTGGTTGGTGACAACTCTGGCAGTGGGTACTGTACAAATTTGCGCCGTCGGGAAGGGACGCCGCTTTTCCGCCGGTTGCCGTATCCCCTAATTTGCGTTTAAACAAAAACTCGGGAGTTGGCATTCCGTCTGGAAGGGTTGTTTGTTTAAGAGACTGCAGGTACGCGACCAGTTTCAAGGCTTCGGGCCGGGCTACCACTTTCATTTGCGGATCCCGCAGGAATTCTGCCGGTACATTGACTACAACATCTCCCTGTGCAGGTTCTTTTTTTAATGCAAACAGCCAGGGATAGGCGGGCATCACTGATTCTTTCACGAGTATGCGGGGGTTGAACAAGTGGGTCAGGTTCCACGCGAGGTTTCCCTGACGGGTTCCTACATTGGTCAGGTCAGGTCCGGTGCGTTCCGTTCCCATCAGCGTAGCTGTATTGCGCCAGAAATCTGTGCGGGTGATCCGGGCGTAATCAGCGGCAATACTCGGCCGTTGTCCCCATACTTTATCCATATCTACATTCCGGACTTGCTGGGTGTGGCACCCCACACAGCCATTAGCTATAAATATGTTTTTTCCTTCAATAGCATCAGCACTTAGCGGTTCCGAACCCGGAAGTGGCTGGTTAATCTTTTCATTGCTCAGTGCGGGCAAAATAACGACGAGAACCGTCAGGCCGGCAAAAAAAACGAAAGATGCGGTGAATAGCTTAATATGGTTGTCGAACCATTTCATAACAGAAAAAAATTGGGATTTGGATAGATTAACAAATTTTTCATGCGTTGCTTCATGTGTTGATTTTTATATTTTCATTATCCGGCTGCCGGTGTGCTTTCTTTTAATATTTCGATTGCCTTTTCATTTACATCGATAACTTTTGCGGTGGGTAACATTTTGTAAAGATTGTAAGCGAAAAACAGGTGGGAGGTCCACATGAGGGTCCCGCCAATTGCCCGCCAAAGCCAGTAGGGCGCCATCAGTACGACGCCGTCAATAAAGGGTTTGCCCTCCATCCACAATTTTCCTTTCATGGTGGCGCCGTACATCAGCGGCACTGTGTAGAAGAGCAGTCCGATCAAAGCCAGCCAGAAATGAGCGCCGATAGTGATCTGCGGCGCTTCGTTTTGTGTGAGCCGGGGCACTACCGTATATACACACGCCCAAATGTAAAAGCTGATGATGCCGTACATGGTCAGGTGTGAGTGCGCTACTGTGAAATCCGTGAAATGCCAAAACAGGTTGGTACTGCGGAAAGCTTCCGCCGTCCCCTGCATGGATCCGGTAAAATAGAATATAGTTCCCACCAGAAAAAACGGAAGCGTATAACTGTCAGTGAGTTTATACCAGCCATGCCTGAAGGTCATTAAGAAATTCGTAGTTCCGGCCACAACCGGAATCACCATCCCTACACTGCCGAAAATAGCTACTGTTTGCAGCCACCAGGGTATCGAACTGAAAATAAAATGGTGTGTACCGATCAGTGTGTAAAACATGATTTGCGTCCAGAAGGCCAGTATGCCGAGGCTGTAGGAATAGATAGGCCGGTTCAGATGCTGGGGGAGGTAATAATATACAAGACCCAGTGTAAAAAGCATGAACCACATACCCACGCCCTGGTGCATGTAATACCCCTGCACGATGGTTTCGCCGAGGCCCATCTGCCAGCTTGGCCAATAGGCCACGAAGGCTATGACGAGAACGAACATGACCGCAGATATGATATACCAGTTTGAGACGTAGATTTCCGTGGTTTTCCGTAGTGCAACAGTTTTCAAATAATTATAAAGGGTTATGATCAGCCCGATGCCAAACAGGGCCATGATGGGCCAAATATATTCCCGGTATTCTCCGCCTCCATTGTTGATACCGGCCATCAGGCTAATGCTCCCCAGGAGGACAGCGGCGTTTATCAGGTAGAGGGTGTACCATCCGAGTTTGAAGCTGTAAAGTCTCACGTTGCTGACGCGGGGCACAACATAGTATCCCAGCCCGAGCATGCCCAGGGAGGCCCAGCCCCAAAACACAGAATTTGTATGCACCGGCCGCAACCGGCCAAAACTCAGCCAACTGATGTGGTCAGCGTCTGGCGCAACAAACTTGATACCTATATATTCTCCAATCGTTGTACCAAAAAGAAGCCAGAAGGTAGCGGTGACCAGGTACCCGAGAATGAGGTAGCTCAGCCGCGGGTCAACCGTACTGCGGGGCAGGGCTTTCTGCTTGGAACCAACGATAGGTAATCCGGGATCCCCTTTGACACGTAGTATATCTTTATCATCGGAGGGAGATTGTACGCCACCGAGTTCGGTGTTTGTCAACCTGAAATTCACGGCAGTTTTCCGATGTTCAATTTCTTGTTCGAGGTTTTCCTCGGCAGGCAGATCTTTCACGAATGCAGCCAGGTTCCTGGCCTGGTTGAGACGGTTGGTGTTTTCATATCTTTTTGCCGTTTTCCGGATTTTCAATGCCAGGAACACTAACGCGAAAGCAACCGGTATGAATATGAGTACAATGGTAATCACAATTCCCGGCATCGCCGGACCTATCGGGGCGGGCGTACTTTCCTGCGCTTGCGCTGGAATCGCACTGACAAACCCTGCGATCATCAACAATAGTAAACTGACATGGCCATGCAGATTTTTCTTCTTTTCACGGAAATACTGGAGGAGGTCGTTCAGTTGATCGCTTTTCATTGTCTGTAGTTGATCTGTAAAGGTCTTTTCAGTGAATGGCTGACTGCTCTGCCGGTATTTTTTGGATAGATCGCGCACAATTTTCTTCATCCAAAGGGCAATGAGCAACAGGATAATCGCTGCGGTCAGTAATAAAAGGATCAGTGTTATATTCAATCCCATGAAACTAAATTGTATATTAAGATATAATTATCCTATTAATGGATAAAAAATTAAAGCCTTTTTAATAAAACGCTACCAAAACTGTTACTATCTCTGAACTGAAGCAGGGTAGCGTTTTTATAAATATCAAAAAAACCATCGCGTACTTTTTTGTACTCTTTATGAATTGGGCATGGTTTCTTTTCAGAGCAATAATCCAACCCAACGCCGCAGCCGGTGAAAATCTTATCGCCGTCTATCGCAAGTATAATATCAGCCAATGAAACGGCCGCTTTACTGTCGTCAATAAAGAAACCGCCTTTCCTTCCTTTGGACGACTGCAGGAATCCTTGCTTACTCAAGCCCTGGAGGATCTTGCCGATAAATAATTCGGGTGACCCGATTTGTTCTGATATCTCCCTGATATTCACCATATCCCCATCTTTTGACCGACGGGCCACGTAAATCATTGCGCGCAGAGCATATTGGCAGGTTTTTGACAACATATTAATTCTTTGAACAAAATTAGTTATTTAATTTAATCGGACAAATTTATCTGATTTAATTTCTGAATTATTTTCAGGAGGTTTTCCAGATATGTGGCATCAGTAAAATGCAAGCTATTATCTGTTCAAGGAAGATCCAGGTAATGGGTACCCGTCGTGTATTCCTTTTCGAGTGCCTGTGTAATAATATCAAGGTGGGTAGTGTCTGAAAGAAAATCGGCGCGGCTTGCATCAGTAAACAGGACCGGAACGCTGTACTGTTTCAGAAATTGCAGGTAAGTATCCTGGATTCTTTGCAGGTAATCATCAGGAATGTTTTGTTCGTATGAACGCTGCCTTTTTTTTATATTTTCCTGCAGCTTTGCAACCGGCGCGTGCAGGTAAATGAGGATCTGGGGCTGAATCAGGTTTTGCTGGATGATCTCGAACAGGCGCTGATACAGTTTAAATTCATCTTCACTGAGTGTAACCTTTGCAAATAACAGCGATTTGATAAACAGGTAGTCTGTGATGGTCAACTGCTGGAACATACTTTTTTGCAGCAATAATTCCTGTAACTGTTTGTAACGTTCGGCCATGAAAAATAACTCCAGGGGAAAAGCATACTGCTGCGGACTGGCATAGAACTTCGGAAGAAAAGGGTTGTCCGCGAATTCCTCCAGAACCAACCTGGCATTGTAATGCTTGCTAAGTGCTGTGGCCAGCGTGGTTTTTCCCGCCCCAATATTTCCTTCTATCGTGATGAACTCGTATTTCATGGTTCGGTTGACTGCCGGAGTTCCTGGGTGGGCTTAATTTTTTTCAGATAAGATTTATCTGGACAAATGTCCAGCAGTTCGCGGATGGTCTTCCCCAGGACTGGGTGCCCGAATTCCGGTGCGATTTCGTTGAAAGGCTCCAATACAAAACGCCTCAGGTGGAGGCGGGGATGGGGAATGGTCAGCCGGCTGCTGTGGTGGATTTCATCATTCATAAACAGAATGTCGATATCTATAATCCTGGATTCATTTCTGACTGTCCGGATTCTGCCCATTTTATGTTCAATCTGCAGGAGGATCGTAAGAAGATCTTCAGCAGAAAACGAAGTAGTTATCTCCAGGACCTGGTTATAATAGTCCGGCTGCGATTGCACGCCCCAGGGTTCGGATTCATAAATGGAGGACATTTGCTGAATAGCCCCCGCTTCCTGTTCAATGAAATAACGGGCCCTTGCCAGATTTTCACTCCTGTCGCCCAGGTTCCCACCTAATATTAAAAACGCACGATTCATCGATTCTTAAAACTGCAGCCAAATATCTTTAATTTTGGCTTTCTTTCAAAAACAGCAAAATAACACCTTCCGGATGAGAACATTTCTAAAATACTTTTTGGCGGCGCTGCTCGCCATCTTTGTTTTCGGACTGATTGCTTTTTTCTTTATTATGGGAATGGCGGCCAGTGCGGTTTCGGGACGAATACCGAAGATAGCTGACAAGTCGGTTCTGGTTATCGACCTGGCTACAAAGTATGGCGAACAGTCGAATAAAGACTTCAGGTCGATCCTGCAAGCTGAAACGCTGGAGGAGCAACCGGGGCTATATGATGTGATCCGACTGATCAAAAAGGCGGCCAAAGACGACAGGATCCGGGGAATCCTGCTGCAGGCCAACCACAACGCAAACGGATTTGCCTCCGGCGATGAAATCAGGAACGCACTCGGGGAATTTAAGTCTTCCGGTAAGTTTATTATCGCCTACGGCGAAAATATGTCGCAAAAAAGTTATGCGATCGCCAATATCTCGGATAAAATCTACCTCAGCCCTAAAGGGAACTTTGAATGGTTTGGATTTAGTGTAAATTATACGTTTATTAAAGGTACCCTTGACCGCCTGCAGATCAATCCTCAGATTTTTTATGCAGGTAAGTTTAAAAGTGCAACCGAACCCTTCCGGACAGAGAAAATGACCGATGCCAACCGGCTTCAAACGAGTGCCTGGGTCAGTGATCTGTATGCCGATCTGTTGATGAAGACAGCCGATTCAAGGAAACTGGATACGGCTTCCCTGCACCGCATAGCCAATGAAGGTACGATACAAAAGCCCGAAGACGCGGTGACGCAGAAATTGATTGATGGGGTCCGCTACGATGATCAGGTAAAGGACGAAATAAAAAAAATATTGAAGCTGGATCAAATGCAGAAGATAAACTTTGTTCCGATACAGAAGTATTACCTGGTGCATAAAAGCCCTGAAGGCTCTGGGGAAAGAATCGCCGTGATCTATGCATCAGGTAATATTGTGGATGGAAAAGGAGACCCGGAAAATATTGGGAGCGCCACCTATATCGATCTGATCCGCAAGGCCCGGATGGATGAGTCGATCAAAGCCATTGTAGTACGGGTTAATTCAGGTGGTGGAAGTGCACTAGCCAGTGAAAATATCTGGCGCGAAATGTCGCTCGCAAAAAAGGCAAAACCCTTGATGGTCAGTTTTGGCGACGTGGCAGCATCAGGAGGATATTACATGTCCTGTGCGGCAGACAGCATTTTTGCGCTTCCTGCTACGCTGACGGGATCGATCGGCGTTTTTGGAATCGTGCCTGATATGAGTACATTTTTTAAACAAAAGCTCGGCGTAACCTTCGATGGTGTGGGTACCGGGCCGCTTGCAAATGCGGGCGGGATGGATCATGCCATGACCGGACAGGAAAAAGCGATCTTTCAGTCGGGCGTTGACAGAATCTATCAGCAGTTTAAAGAAAGGGTTGGAGAAGGTAGAAAACGGGATACCGCCTATATCGAGACCATCGCACAGGGAAGGGTCTGGGCCGGACAGCAGGCGAAAGAGATAGGATTGGTTGATAGGTTTGGCGGATTGGACGATGCAATCGCCGCCGCTGCGAAAAAAGCAGGCCTGAAAGAATACAGGATCAGGGAATTTCCTGAAAGTCGCAGTCTGATTGAGAGTATTTTGGGATTCTCCAAATCCGACAACGCTGCCAGCCGAATCAAAAGTGAGTTGGGAGAGGACTATTATAACGTGTACCAGCAAATTAAAATGATCAGGGAAATTACCGGCAATGTCCAGGCAAGATTACCGTTCGAGATCCTAGTACGTTAGATGGGCGCTTCAGTCAACTGTGAATCGAAATTCTGCAAAATTTATTACGGTTCCTGAGCGCAGCACAGCTTTTTGAATTCCCTTTTTTAACTTAATAAATATTTTCAATTTACCGAATGGCATATCATCAGGCAAAGGCATTATGGTCGATAACAAAAGCAAGTTTCACGGCCATTTTAAGCCAGCCTTCCTCAATTTTCTTTAGCCTGTTATTTCCGATCGTTTTTATATTAATTTTCGGGGCGCTCGCGGAAAAGGGCCCTAGCCCACTGAAAGTGGCTATTTCGGACCAAAGCGACACCACGGGTATTTTTTACGATAGTCTGTTGCAGAACCCTTTTCTCAAAGTAGTCCATTATGAGGATTCTTCAGAAAGGAATAGTGACCTCCGCAAAGGAAAGCTTGCCGCAATCATCGATATTCAGAATCATAAAGCGACGGGCAACGGATACCAGGTTGTTCTGAAATCCAGTAATGCCAGCGGGGGAGGGGTCTCCCAGCTCGTGAAATCGCTAGATTATGAAGCCCTCAAACTTGAATTATCAGATGCAAACCTGAAGCGGGAATACCAGATCGTAACGGAATGGGTAGCCGGCAAGAAATACCGATCGATTGACTTTATACTGCCGGGCATGATCGGATTTTCCATTCTTTTCGCCACATTGTTCGGGATCGCTTTCCTGTTCTACAACCTGCGGGAACAGTTGGTCCTGAAGAGATTTTATGCCTCACCGGTGAAAAAAATTAATATTCTCGCGGGTATTGGTATGAGTCGTCTTTTTTATCAGGTGATAAACGTCATCGTGTTAATTCTTTTTGGTCATTTTTTTCTGAAGTTTACGCTGATAAACGGCGCGGTGACATTTTTTGAAATGCTGATTTACTCCATTTATATGCTTTTTATTTTGATGGGTGTAGGATTGATCATCAGCAGTATTGCAAAGAATGATACGATGATTCCCCTGATGATCAACGTTTTTGGATTTCCGCAATTGCTGATGTCGGGGACCTTCTTTCCCATTGATGTTTTTCCCAAATGGGTCAGGGTCTTATGTGAAATACTGCCACTGACCCAGTTTAACAATGCGATGCGCAAAATTTCATTTGAAGGGCTCCATATTTACGACTGCTGGCAGGAGACAGCGATTTTGGGATTATGGATGATTGTTATATACATTGGGGTCATTAAACTATTTAAATGGGAATAACATTTCTGACCGGGGTGGCGAGCCAGCCAGTTTAATATCGCCGCCTCAATAAATCCGCGTTATGAGATTTGTACATTTAGCTATTATCGGGCTTGTCTTATTGTTCCTGTTTGCAACAGGGATATCACTATTGATCCCGTCTCGTGTAATTATATCAAGGGCCACCAATCTGGCACCGGGAAGGGATTCCATTCTTCGCGAGATAGATGATCTGGCAAGATGGAAGAACTGGTATCCGGGATTTGGGCAGACGACCCTCTCGGGGGTAGAACGCGTGAACGGCAAAATTGTTGAAGCGAACGCGGATGGGATTAAACTGACCATCGCCAACGCGAACGACCGTCAGGTAGACGTCGATATGCAGAGGGCCAACCGGCCTGTACATACTCATTGGCAACTGATCCGGCATTCGGTATCGGATACTCTGACGCTACGATCCTATTATGAATTTGATTTTAAGTGGTATCCCTGGGAGAAACTGGGCGGCCTGCTTTTGGAAAAGACTTATGGTCCCGTTATGGAACAGGGTTTAAAAAACCTGAAAGATATGGGTGACAGTCAATAAAGGAGCGGCGATACCCCAGCTTGTTTTTCATGTAATGTCATTGAGGATAAACCCTCGAAACAATTGACCGCCAGGCAGTAATTTTTTAAAAAGTTTCTAATCAATATTCTACCTTTGCCGCGGAATATTCAATCACGGTCATGGACGACGGATTTAAGCGACTATTTAAAATTTAACCGGGTATAGCAGACGCCACCTTACCGGTACGTTTCTTCTGTGCCCAAAACCAGGAAGAACGGATGGCAACTTTCACGACATTTTACTTAAGCAGAATACTTGGCAAAAAGGTTTACAATGCCAGCAAACAATATGTGGGCACGGTAACGGACCTGCTCGTTGAGTCAAATACTGCGGAACCGGGCGGCCGGCCGTCAGTGGAATGTCTGGAACTTCGCAACAAAGGGCGAACTCACTATTATCGCTTCAGCGGGTTTGTGGTACTCAAAAGAAATACCCATATAAAAGTAAAATGTCACGAATGCATCCCGGTTCCTCCCGAAACTGTCGAACAGCTTTTTCGTCTGAAAGAACATTTTCTGGATAAACAAATCGTTGACATAAACGGGCGGAAGTTAGTTAGGGTCAATGATGTACGTTTGATATCGATTAAGGGTCAGACTTTTGTAATTGCCGTGGATATTGGTACGGAAGGCCTTTTGAGACGAATCGGTATTGCCAGGCAGATAAAGAATCTCTTGTCTGTTTTCCGCGTGAAAATTCCGGCTAAGTTCATACTTTGGGAAGATGTGGAGGCGGTCGATTTTTCAAATCATAACATCAAACTTTCCAAGCCCTACTCTAAGTTGCATACCCTGCACCCCTCCGATATCGCGGATATTATCGAAGACATGGGTAACAAGTCCATCACGGAGGTCTTCTCTTCCCTGGATGAAGAGAAAGCCGCTGATGTGCTAGAGGAACTGGAACCCGAAACGCAGGTTCAGCTTATCGAAAGCTTATCCGTGGAAAAAATGGCCGATGTACTGGAGAAAATGCCCGCAGACGAAGTAGCCGATATTCTGGATGAACTCAGTGATGAAAAGGCTGAAAAACTCCTGAATGAAATGGAGCACGAGTCGTCACAGGAAGTGAGGGACCTGTTGGAGTATCCTGAAGATTCAGTCGGTAGTATTATGTCAACTGATATCTTGTCGTTCAATGCATCAAACTCCGTAGATGAAATTTTAAATGATCTTAGAAAATCGAAGCCCGAAGCAGACGCCATGTATAATTTGTTTGCCGTTAATGAAAAAGGAAAGCTGATCGGTACCTTTTCTTTGAGGGACGTTGTGGTGAGCCAGCCCGAAATTACGGTAAAGGATATCATGAAGACCTCCCCGGCCCACCTGCACGATTTTCAACCCATTGATGATATCGCAGAGCTGATATCGAAATACAACTTGCTGGCGATACCAGTAGTAGACGAGCATCATATCCTGCAGGGAATGGTCGTCATTGATGACGTAGTGGAAGATCTGATCGATCAACGTAAAACGAATAAATAAGTAAAAAAAGCAGATATGGCGAGGGAGCGGAGAACGATTTGGGGAAAATTTCTATTTTTTCTGGCAATATTGGGACCGGGAATAATAACGGGTAGCGTAGATAATGATGCCGGCGGGATCACGACGTATTCGGTAGCCGGGGCACTTTATGGATATAATATGCTTTGGACCCTGGTTCCTTCTTTTATAGTTCTGTTGGTGGTTCAGGAGATGAATGCCAGGATGGGTATTGTAACCGGTAAGGGCCTGGCTGACCTCATCAGGGAAAGGACAGGCGTTAAGATTACTTTTTTCATTTTTATCGGTTTGCTGATTGCTGATATTGGCAATACGACCACAGAATTTGCAGGTGTTGCAGGAAGTATGGAAGTCTTTGGCATCAGTAAATACATTGCGGTACCTGTCACTGGATTGCTGATCTGGTTTTTAGTGGTAAAAGGAAATTACAAGATTGCCGAAAAGATTTTTCTCTTATTCAGCGTTACCCTGCTCATTTATATTGTTGCGGCGATAATGGGCAAACCAGATTGGAATGAGATCGGACATGCCATGATTCATCCGACTGTAAAGATCAACCCTGACAGCACGGCGATGATCATGGGGATCGTAGGTACGACCATCGCACCCTGGATGCAGTTTTACATGCAGTCATCAGTTATTGAAAAGGGACTGCAAATGAAAGATTACAAATACTCGCTGATCGATATTGTGGTCGGTTGTATGGCAACCGTAGTCGTTGCTTTCTTTATTATAGTGGCCTGCGGGGCGACCCTTCACAAGAACGGTATGGTAATCAACGAAGCTAAAGATGCCGCCATGGCACTGGAACCATTGGCAGGCCAGTTGGCCAAACATGTCTTTGCCTTTGGATTATTGGTAGCGTCGGTATTTTCAGCAACGATCCTTCCGCTCGCAACGGCATTTTACATTTGCGAAGCCTTCGGCTTTGAGGCAGGTATTGATAAGAAATGGGATGAAGCCAAAGAATTCTACAGTCTCTACACAACTATCCTCGTGCTGTCGGCCATAATTATCCTGATACCTAATGCGCCTTTAATTTCCATTTCACTCTGGTCACAGGTGATCAACGGTATCTTACTGCCGGTCGTTTTGGTTTGTATGATGGTGTTAGTAAATAATAGTAAGATCATGGGTGCTTACACAAATAAGCTGGTCAATAATATCGTTGGGTGGACCACTGTTGTGATATTAATTATCTTATCTTTAATGTTACTGGTCATGCCGTTTTTCAAGTGGTAGGTATTATAATCGGCTGTTTCCGGACCGTGCTACTACCATTCTAAGCATTCAATCCATCCAAAAACGTATTCAATGGATTTGCGGAATAATTTTGAGTTTCCTTTTTACCTGAAGTTCACGATTCAACTGCTCATGGTGGTGTTGATCGGGCTGATCCTGAGTTTTGGCTCTGTACTGTTTGTTCCGCTGGGTTTTGCCATTCTTTTGTCGATTCTGCTCCTGCCTATTGCAGGGTTCTTTCAAACGACCCTGCATTTTTCAAGAGCAATGGCCGCGCTGACCTGCATCATTTTTGCGACTGGTATTTTTGCGGCACTGATTTATTTTTTGAGTGCGCAGGTTTCATCGTTCGCAAGGGATTTTCCCTCTATCAAGGAGCACCTCAACCAGCACTACATAACCCTTACAAGATGGATTCAACAGAAATTTCATCTGAACCGATGGGATCAGCAGAAACTGATCGAATCTGCAACAGGTGATGTAAAAACAAAAAGTGTGGGAATGATTGGCAGTACGGTTGTAACGCTCACTTCTGTCATTTTTTATACGATAATGGTTGCCATTTATTCGTTCCTGATGCTGTATTACCGGAATGTTATCAGAAAGTTCCTGTTTTCGGTATTTAAACCGAGCCAGGGAGAGGATGTGGAGGCGGTGCTTGGGGAAAGCCGGACGATCATTCAGCGTTTTGTTGCGGGGCTCTTTATTGAAATGAGTGTTGTTGCCATTGCGAATATGATTTTCCTGTCTTCACTGGGCGTTAAATACGCGATTTTCCTCGGGGTTTTCGTCGCTATATTGAATGTAATACCCTATGTGGGCATATTGACGGGCATCATTTTTACCTGTCTGGTCACTTTAACAACCAGCTCCAATCTGGGGGTTCTGCTTTGGATCATAATTGGGCTGGAGCTGATCCATTTTATAGATGCGAATTTCCTCATGCCGCGGATAGTTGGCTCCCGGGTTAAAATCAATGCCCTGATCACTTTTATCGGGGTTGTCACCGGCGGGTTGATATTAGGTTTGCCAGGTATATTTTTAGCGTTACCCTTTCTGGCTATTTTGAAAGTGATCTTTGACAGGGTAGCTGATCTCAGACCCTGGGGATTGTTGATGGGCGGAAATGATGAAGTAAAAAGTAGTGGTTTTCCGGCAAAATTTGGGTGGAAACTGTTGAAAAGAAAGAGACTGAATATTCCAGAAAATGACAATTAGCTAGCCTGGTCATGCGGATTTTAGGATAGGTGACGGACAGTTCTGTTGAAATTGGACGTATAAAAAGAGGCAGACCCGCCTTTTGGTGGGTCTGCCATTAACAAAGCTAAAACTGAATGATTTAAAAACTCACTATTTTACGAGGGTTGTTGTCCCTACATCTGTTACTCTGCCAAATGTTACGTTTACATTGGTCAGGGTAGCATCTTTAAAATGAGTCGCGGTGTCTGCGTGGAATTTAATGGAAAAAGGACTCAGTTTGTCATCAATTCCGATAAACTTAAATGTGCCGCCCGGAGCAGGAATAGCGCTGCTCAGCGTGTCCGTTCCTTTCAGCAGGAATACGGTGGCCCTTGCTGAGTCTGGTAATACTCTACCGGTAATTTGCCCGTTTGTTTCTTCAGAAAATGCCCTGATTACAGGTTTCAGGATATATTTTCCGTTTCCGGTCTTTACAATTGACCTTGCAGCATCGAAATCTAACCAGATCTTGTAAACGCCATCAGCCAGTAATTCTTTATGGAAATTAATTTTAAGTCCGCTCTGATGAGCAGAAGGCGTTTCAAGCGGATGTGTGACACCATTTACCACAACGGAATTGCTATTTCCAAGTACCAACCTTATCTGTTCAATTTTTCCGGGTGGTACGGGGAGTGGGTTTCCAAGTGTCACAGAATGTCCGTTGGAGTACTGCAACAGGTTGTATATTTTGGCGTCTGTGGGGTAATTCGTCCAACCCCCATCGGTCGTGCTGTTGTTGAATCTTACTTCTTTCAGGTCAATATTTACGGCATCATATGCGGCTGGCGCATCGGTCAGGACAAACTGGACTTTTGTGCCACTAGTGGCACTGCTCTCCGGCGTAGGACTGTTGTTCTTAGAGCAGGATGCAGCAACAAAAAGGGTCATCGCGCCTAGAACACTTAAGGATAAGAGGTTACGTTTCATAAAAAATTATTCTGTTCAGTTAAATATTAAATTAGTAATATGTTTACACAGCTTATAATTCCAAGCAAACTTAGTACCAGAACATGAAGGGAAGATGAAGTGTGTCAGGCTGCTCCTGTCAGAATATGGTTTTTACCAAATTGAAATTCAAAGGTGCTTCCTTTTCCTATTTCTGAGGAGACCCGAATAGCCATTCCCTGATAGGTTACGATAGATTTCACAATCGACAAACCCAGGCCATTGCTATCGGCTTGTGAAACAGAGGATTTCTTGAAGCGGTTAAAAATGTCGTCTAGCTGGTCTTCGGGTATTCCAATGCCCGTATCGTTTACACGAATGATATATGAATTATTATTAATATACTCATCGTCAATGCGTATGGAGCCACCCGGCCGATTATACCGGATAGCATTGTGAACGACATTATAAAACATCTGAAACAACAGGTCCCGGTTTAAATTTTTCAGCGTCAGTTTTTCTTTGATGTCTATGTGCAGAGTCAGACTTTTTTCCTCCAGGCGGTGATTTAATTCTTCAACAACCTCATTTAACAGAATTTTGGGATTTACCTGGTCATTTCGCACGTATTGTTCGTTTTCAATTCTGGAAATCAGCAACAGGGCTTTGACGATTTTCTTCAGTCTGTTGAGTGTCTTGGTCAGTTCTTCGAGCTTCTCATACTGCAATTCAGAGATGCCCGGATCTGAAAGCAGGTTTTCAATCTTGCTTTGCATGATACTCACCGGTGTCATTAGCTCATGAGAGGCGTTTGAAGTGAATTCCCTTTCTTTTTCAAATGCGCGGTTCACCTGTTGCATGAGACCGGTAATGGATTCGTCGAGGTATCTGAAATCGGAAGTGCCCGTTTTTACCGGAGGAGCTTGTGTTCCGAAGGGAAATTTGCTGTGAGCCAGTCTGGTACGGATAATTTCTCCCAGTGGTTTCAGCAGGAATCTTGTATAAACCAGGTTTAAAATGAGCGTAATGACCATCAGCGATAGCAGGACGTATAACGCGATTTCCTGCAGGTCGCGACTTTCGTTTTTTATAGCGGTTATTTTCTTCCCGATCTCCAACAGGTACGACTGGTTGCCTGATTGGAATGTCCGGGTAATAATCCGGTAAGTGATCGTATCGCCTTCCACGATCCGTGGTGCCGTTTCGAGTCCTTCTGCTGTGGGTTTTTCATGAATTTTCTGGATAGAGATATATTCATCTTTCAGCATGGAATATCCTGCGTAGCCACTATCGCCATTCAGGTAATAGTCAATACCGTTTTCCCTGACCTCCTTTACGGCCTTTTCCATATTTTTTCCCAGTGCAGCGTTGGTGTTCTGGAGCGATATACGTGCTACGAGATCCGGCAACATCATTACAAAAAAAATAACAACGGCCAGGGTGGACAAGGTCGAAAAAAGGGTGAGTTTGGTTAATAGTTTCACCGTCAGATTTTTACTTTATAACCTATGCCCCTTACGGTTTCCAGCCAGTTTACCGGTCCGTAGGCGCCAAGTTTCTTCCGGATATTCTTAATGTGCACGTCGATATAATTAGAGTCATAATCGTCGAAGGCAAAATCGCCCCATAAATGCTCGCTCAGCTGAAGTCTGGAAAGTGGCTTGTTTTTATGAAAGATGAGGTAGCTCAGCAGGTCAAACTCTTTCTTTGACAGCTCGATCTCCGCCTGCTTGTAGTAAATCATCCGGGTTTTTGAATCGATTACAAAATCTTCGATGCAAAACCGCGAATCCGAGATATTGAATTTCCTTCGGTTAATAGCCTGCATCCTGGCTAAGAGTTCAAGCAGGGAGAACGGTTTAGCCAGGTAATCATCTGCGCCCATATCCAGACCTTTTATCCGGTCGTCAACATTTCCCCTGGCCGTAAGTATGATGAAAACTGTATCAGTGTGGTCTTTTTTCAATTCTTTCAGGAGATAAAATCCATCCTTATCCGGCAGCCCCAGGTCCAGCAAAATGAAATCGTATTCGGTCGAGTCGCCATTTTCCAGTGCTTGTTTTGCGTTGAAGGCCAGATCACAAATATAATGTGACTTTATCAGGAAAGACTCCATTTCCAGAGCCAGCGATCTTTCGTCTTCTACTATTAATACTTTCATGACGATCAGTTGTTTTAGAATTGGTAATAGACACCAAGGTTTAGAAAAGTATTTGCATTACCGGTTCCGGTGACTGCGTTCGGTCCCAGCACAGAAACCTGGGCGGAAGCTTCAACCATATAAGATGCACGGCTGTAGGAAACCGGTAGCTTGAAATTGTAGGAAAGCATTCCGAATCTGTTCACTTCCTGCGTCAGAATTTGCGTACCCCCCGGCGGGTTTGGATTCCCTTTCCCTTTTTTGAGTTTCAGCCTTTGCACTACGTAGTCTTCATAGAATCGCTGCGTGCCGGCTATGAAATTAGTTTCAGGCGTGATGCTGAACACGGCCTTGTTTTGCGAAGCCGGTATATTGAAAGCTCTGGCGAGTTTGAAGGTCAGGAAATAATCATTTTGCTGACCAAAAGTGTAATCAAAACTGAGCCCCGTTGTAACGAAGTATTCGGCCAGAACCGTTGCGCTCGCAATGTTGGGGCTGGATGCCTGTAAAAAAGGGGAGCGTGAAGGAAAAAACGAATGCGCATAACTAAGATCTGCTGATATTTTCCTGGCAAGGTGAAAACTGTAGCCTGCACCAAGACCGGTCGCGGAGACAAACTGGCTATCCCGCAATAGCTTGTATGCTAATCCTGAGATGTAGAACCCACTGGGGAAACGTACAGAAGCCGCCAGTGCCACATAGGGTAATTTTTCTTCTGCAACCTGACCAAAATAACCCGCATTGCTGCTGTAGAGAGCACCTACAGTCAGATTTGTCTTTTTCTTTGCAGAATCTTTAGACACAGCGTCTGTCTCCGGTGTTTGGGCGGAAACGGACAGGAACAGAAATAAAGAAATCGCTGATGCGACCAGCGATTTCAACGTTAAGTTTTCAAAGA
Source organism: Niabella sp. CPT15-335-S11 (assembly GCF_058792415.1). Lineage (NCBI taxonomy): Bacteria > Pseudomonadati > Bacteroidota > Chitinophagia > Chitinophagales > Chitinophagaceae > Niabella > Niabella sp. CPT15-335-S11. The sequence continues at coordinate 246,650 of NZ_JBYTEI010000002.1, read as the reverse complement.
GTTTTTTGTGCATTACTAAGGGGGGTAAATTAAACCGTAACAATAATGAATTATATAAAACGTGCTGAAAATGCACTGCTGTCGCGCGTTACAGCCGATTGACGCCATTTTGAATTTAAATTAAAACGTTGCAGCGCATTAGATTTTCCTTTATTTCTTCGGCTGGCCCTTATGGCCATCTAAGCCTAAATGGCCCTCTATGAGGCTTAAACGGGCCTCAAAATCGCTCATCCAGGCCTTGATTGGCTTGGATTGGTAGTCTATTTCTGGCTCATTTGATACATTTTGGGTATTTAGGTTACCTGTTAGGTTACCTTTTAGGTTACCTTTTGGTCCATTTTTTTTGAAATCTGAAAATGAATTTAGGTTACCTTCTAGTAATCGTTCTGTTACCAGATCATCTAATGATACATCAAAATATTTGGATATCTTAACCAGATCATCAAATCCAGGCTTACTCACACCATTCTCCCAATTATTCCATGTAGTTGCCTTAAACCCAATGTCAGAGGCTATTTGAGCCTGTGTCTTACCGGCCAGAACGCGCAATATTTTAATATTCTTGTCGAAATAGATCACGTTATCCACACCTGTTAATAAGTTTCACTTCAACTATTTTGGATTATCCAATTTAATTGGTTTATCTTCGTACCTGTTAAAGGTACTGTAAAGATATGGACAAAAGTATTGGAATCGTCAAGAAAAGAAGTGTGAAGCGAGCCGCTCTGATAAAAATGACGGCAGAAACCACAGGGGTTTCGCCCGAGACTGTAAAAAAGGTTTTAAGTATGGACCGTCGAAATAACCGCGTACTGGCCGTTTACATGGAGCTGGATGAAGGGATGAACCTTTTGTTGCAGGAAGTCAAAAAACTATTGCCTGACTTAGCATAACTCAAATTACCGATGACAGAATACTACTATAATCACACTGACAGAGGTCTTTGCCTCACCTTCCCTGGTCTCGTATGGCTTGGATATAGTGAATCTTATCTCAAGAAAGCTTCTTCAGTGAACAGCCCATCCTGGCCATTTATCGCCCACCCGGAAGACGGGCGGAAAAAGCTACTCCCTTATAAGGATCTGTCCGCAAAGCGTAAAGGGGAGATCACTGAGCGGCTCCGCAAGCGCATGGACTGTAAACACGCTGACGAACAGCACTGCCACTGTGGCGACCTGGTATACTACGCAAGTGTAGAACCCATCCGTAACATGCTGGTAAAGGATGATAAAGCCGAGGCCTTCTTTATGGGGTACCGGTTTACAGACACCACCGGCAAGCCGGCGAGCTTACCTACAGAAAAGGTTAAGCACTACACGAATGAAGCCGGGATCCTAAATTTCGTGACAGCCGCCGATGGCGATATAAAGGGGATCGTTAAGGGTAAGCTTGGATTTAAGAGTGTGACCGACTTCTGGGATAAGTTAATCGAGATTGTGAAGCAGGAGAAGATGCGCGGTAACGTGGGTGGTAAGTTCCCGACCAGCTACACTAGGCTGGTGGCCCATAAGACCAGCGCGCTGAAGACCTATAAGTCTACCGGCTACAAGGGCCTTATCCATGGAAATTACGGCAAAGGCAATGCCGCTAAAGTGAACGATGACCTGAGCGCCGAGCAGTTAAAGAGCTTTATTGAAGACGGTACCCAGCGCGATGATGTGCTGATCTGTATGCTATACAACACCTGGGCCGAGCAGAGTGGCTACAATAAGATTAGTCCGGCTACCGTTGGCGTGTGGCGCAAGAAGTGTGCGCATGAAACGGACCTGGGCCGGTATGGCAAGAGTGCTTACAATGAGCGTTTCGTTCGCGAAGTGAAAGGCGTCCGGCCATCCAACCCATTGTTCCTCGTAGAGCATGATGATAATGCCCTGGATTTTCTCTTTGAAGATGATGGGTACCAGTTTGCGAAGTATGTGGCTTATGTGGTTACGGATAGTTTCAACGACCTGGTCCTGGGTAAAAGCTATATCGCCGGCCGGGATCCGATGAAAGAGCAGATCCGCCACGCTTACATTGATGCAATGTATTACATCCGTTCCCTGACTGGTGGATGGTATATGCCTTTCGAAATTAAGAGTGATCAGTACGCTGCGACCTATAATAAAGACTTTTATGCCAGTATTGCGCGCCGCATTGTCCCAGGCTTCGGAAATAAGCATCGCGGGTACATTGAGCAGTTCTTTGGATCCACGCACTGGAAGCGTAGCCAGCAACTTATCAGCCAGGACAACTGGTCCGGTAACAACATGACTGCTAAGTATCGGGGCGTTTCTGATGATATGCTGGAGCATGGCCGCAAGTTGCACAATATTCCAACGGTGGGCCGTGATGCCGAAATCCAGATCGAGAATTTCTTTACGCTGCTTCGCCGGATGCCAGCCTTTACACGCCAGAACATGAACGCGCCATCTAAGGAACAGGCATGGCTGGAGCGCTGGAATCAAATGAGTGAAGATGATAAGCGACCAATTACGGATGACGTGTTCCTCCAGAAATTTGGTATCCTCCATCAGCCCAAACATACCGACGGGATCCGCATTTCAAACCGCGGCGTGGAGCCACAGATTCTTGGACAGAAATGGTCCTTTGACTTACCGGAGAGCTGGATGTACAGCCGATTGAACGGCGCCTTGGTACAGCTATACTTCGACCCTTATGATATGAGCCGGATCCTTTGTACGAATAACGATGACATCCGCTTTGTTGCCACTACCGCACAGTTTACACCGCGTGCATTGCGTGACGCTTACACGGACAGCCGGACCTACCTGAACGCGATCCTGGGCGATAAGGCGAAGCAATGGGATGGCGCTTACAGCGCGCAAGAACAGCGCAAGAAAGTGGCAAACGGATACGTTGGAGCGGAAGCATTACTCCAGGGTGGTGCATTGATAAAAGAGCTGAAGAATAGTGCCGAAGGGATCCTCCTTACGGGCGGACGTGCGGAAGAAGATAACGCGGGAGTGAATCCGCTGGACCTGATGTAGATCTTTAAATATAGATGCGGTAGCGAAATGGTATTCGCCTTTGGTGAGCGACTGCGCTCGAAGCGCAGGGATATGAAGAAGGCTGCACGGGGGTTCGAGTCCCCTCACTAAAGTGTTAGGCATAACAAGCAGGTTCGAATCCTGCCCGCACCCCCAGTTAGTCAGGTTGAATAGTCAAGGCCCGCTTAGTCTTAAGTGGACCTCAATTTTAAAACAACAAAACCAATATACCATGATGAACGAGGTTACAAAGAAACAAATAGCCGCTGCTGCGGCTGGGTATGTGGCCCGCTACGAGAGCCAGGCCAAAGCCATTGCTACGCTGGTGAATATAAGCGAGGCAACGGTAATCAATGTCCTGAAAGGACGCTGGGATACCATTTCTGATGAGATGTGGCGCAACCTGGGCAAGCAGGTTGGAGCCGGCGAGAATTGGTCCCTCGTGGAAACGCTTGACTTTCGCACGCTGATCCTTTACTATGCTGATGCGAAGGACTACAGCAATGTATTTGCCATTACCGGTCCAGCCGGAAGTGGGAAGACAGAGAGCGCACGCTGGTTTGCCCGCAACAAACAGAATGTTTATCACATTCAATGTATGGAGTTCTGGAACCGGAAAATGTTCCTGACCAAGATACTCCAGGCTATGGGTAAAGAGAATACGGGGTTCAATATCGGTGAGATGATGGATTATATCGTTGAGCAACTCATGAAACAAGACCGGCCCTTATTGATCCTGGATGAAGCCGATAAGCTTAACGACCAGGTACTGTATTTCTTCATCTCCCTTTACAATATGCTTCGCGGTAAATGCGGCATCGTCCTGATGGCAACGGAGTTCCTGCGCAAGCGGATCATGCGCGGAGTGGCCAAGAACACCAAGGGCTACAATGAGATATTCTCCCGGGTGGGACGCCGGTTTATCACCCTGAACGGTGTGAGCAAAGCGGAACTGAAGAAGATCTGTGAAGCAAACGGCATCGACGGCGAGACCGACCAGGCCGAGGTAGTGAACAGTGTAGAGGAAGGAGATCTGCGCCGTGTGGAACGGGTAGTACACAAATTAAAGCGGAAAGCCGCTTAACGAGTTGGTTATAATTTAAGGATAAGGAACGGAGGCCTTGGTCCCATCGCCTCCCTTATTTAAAAATTGATTATGAAAAACGAGGTTAAAATATGGAGCATGATAGTAACGCTGGTAGCGTGCATCGTATCTCTGGTTTGCCGCAAAAATGGACTGTTATGACTAAAGTGATAGAATATACCCCGAAGCCTGGCGACATTGTTGTCGAGCAGGCCGACATAAAGAGTGCCATCCTGCGCAGGCTTGGATGGACGGAAGAGAACCTGAGCAAGTACATGTATGAGGTCGGCTGCAAGTATATTGACCTCCTTTTTACAGGATTTGAAAGAACAAAGGTAAAGGCCCGCATGGAACGTAGTAAGCTATTCTGGTCCTGGTTCAAGAATATCTGGTACGCGACAGACTACTTTCTGCTTGAAGAGCAGCACACTGATCGATTCGCACAGCTAGTGCTTAGCCATAAAGAAGATGGTGGATTCCACGGCTTCTACATATTCCTGCATAGTGCCGATAACACACTGGCCGAACATAAGATCCCGCGAGCTGTATGGGATGATGTCCGTAAACCTGAATTTATCACCGTATAATAAATGACATGACTAAGCTAAGTAAGATACAAGAGATCATCCGCCGCGCCGAAGGCGAGCTGTTGAATAAGACCGGACATGTGTACCGGCTGAGTATAGAATATGCGCTTCCTGAGTTCGCTCAGGAAGGTGTCACACAGATGTGTAGAATCTGGCAGGTAAATGAAGATGTACTCCGCTTACGTACCAAGACGGCTGCCCTGGCTACTATGCGCTTTATCGTGATGAAATTCCTGCTGGAAGAGTGCCGTCTGAAGACGGTATCTATTGCACAATATTTCGGCCTGGATCATACCAGTGTGCTACACGGTATTAATAAGTGTCGAACATACCTGCACACCCAGGATACGCTGTTCATGGGATATTACGAGCCAGTGTCACACGTCTTCGAACCTGCCAAATAGCCGAAATGAAGAAGTTTAAGCTAAAGAAGGTAAAGGCTGAGACGCTTGAAGGAATGAAAGGACTGATCGATCAGTACCTGGAATACCGGCCAGCTGATGACGATGATGCTCTGATGGCCGCAAGCCTGAGCCAGTTGCGTGATAAGATCTATGCTAAGCTGGGCACCTGGCAGCCGTCCTACACAGTAAGCCTCACGCCGGTGGAAGCCTTCGGGCTTAGAATCTTCTTCACGGACTGCATTAACGAGCGCGGCAGCTATATGGGCAACCAGCTAGGGCGTATTGCAGACGGGATCCACCAGTACTACCAGTAAACAATTTTCCCAACATAAAACAAAATCAGATGTCAAAATCGAAGATTAACACGCTATCGGCAAAAGAGAAAGCTGCCTTGATGCGTGAACTTAAAGAAGAACTTGCGGCGGAAGAGCGCGAGAAGACAGAGCGCCGGCGCAAGTATAAAGATGCCGTTAACAAGAAGGTCCCCTCCCTGTTTGTAACACTCAAGAAAGCCAACGATGTGCTGACCGCTGCCAAGAAGAAGGTGTACGATGAACTGGCCGATCTCATTACCGAGAAAGGATCTGTGTATGACCGACATCAGGACCAGGCAAGTCACACTTTCAGCACGGAGGAAGGTCTGTCTATTACGATCGGTTACAGGACCAATGACGGATGGGATGACACAGTGGACGTGGGCATCCAGAAGGTAACTGACTACATCCAGAGCCTGGGTAAGGATGCCAATAGCCGTAAGCTGGTAAAGACCGTCCTGCAACTGCTGGCGAAGGATAAGACTGGCAACCTGAAGGCAAGCCGGGTCCTGCAGCTCAAGAAGCTGGCTGATGATATCGGTGATAAGAATTTCTCTGACGCCATTCTGATCATTCAGGACGCATACCGGCCCAGCCGCAGTAAGCAGTTTGTAAGTGCTCGCTTTGTCGATGCACAGTCGGGAGTATGGCAGGATCTACCACTTAGCATAAGTGATGTGCCGCTCCTATAAACACAATAAGCCCTCCCCGCTAGGCCGGGGAGGCTCTATTTCTTAACCTTAAATATTGCCCAATGTTGTTACAAATTACTCTGATCTTATCCCTGGCCGTGAGTCCGCTTGTTGGCGGATTTGTCATGGAACGTAGACGCCGGAACCGACGTAGATCCGTTACCCTTATGGTACCGAAAATTGTCAGTACGAATACCATTTCCGACCTAAATACCGCAGAATAATGCCACTTATTGGCGAGAATCGGAGGGGGTTTTGACATTTTATTTTGTATAACTAATTGATTTATAGCGGAAATGGGTAAAAGTATTGGACTTGAGCAGTTGAGCCGGAAGGTGTACCGGACTATTGAGGGGCTGGATGTTGAATTTACACAGAGTTTGGGGGAAATGGAGGATGCCTGGGACGCCATTATTTTCGGTAAAAGTGGCAACGGGAAAACAAATTTCACGATAGTTCTTTTAAAGGCTTTAATAAAGGCGCTGGACTGCCGCGCGGAGTACGTATCCTACGAGGAGGGGCACGGTAAAACAATGCGTGACGCGATGATTTACAGGCATAATATGCTGGAGGAAGTGGGTAATAGACTGATGCTCACGGACCACTTAAATTTCGAAGAATTGAAGCGTAAAATGTCCAGAAAACAGAGTGCTAAAATTTGGGTGATAGACAGCCTCCAGGCAAGCCATTTAAGCTTCGAGCAGTGCGAGCAGATTAAGCGGTTGTTTGTGCTCAGCCGCAAGAAGAAGATCGTGATATATGTGAGCTGGGCCGAGGGACGGAACCCGGAAGGAGCAGTCGCTAAAGCAGTTGAGTATTACGCATCCATCAAGTTGCATGTGGACCGCTTGGTCGTGTTCCCAAAGAGTCGTTTTGGCGGCAATAAACCGTTCATGATCTGGAAGGACGGAGCCAGGACGCACAGGACCTCTAAAGAGTGGCAGGTACTGCAGGCGATTATGCGCAAGAAGCCGATGATAACGAAAACAAAAGAAGATGAACCTTTAAATAAAGACAACGATGATATGCAGCAAGAAACAACTAACGAAGCAGGAAGCCACACTGGCTCTGAACATGATAAACAAAGCGAAGCGCCAGAGAATGGCCAGAGACAAACGCCCGAAGCGGGCATATTACTGCCGAACCTGTCAGGCCTGGCACCTGAGCAGCATGAGCGAGAAGGATTATTACCACCCGGAGAAAGTGGTGGGCAAGGGAAAGTGGTGGAAACCTTAATTACAAACGATTAAAAATTTGAAATGAGTACAAAGAGAGTTTATATAGCCGGACCTGTCCGGGGCCTCGACGAAAAGCAAGTCAGTGAAGCGTTTCACCAAAAACAGAACGAGCTGCACGTACAAGGTTTTAGTGTTACAAATCCGGTCGACATGGTAAAGTTTGAGAACCGGTTCAGGTGCCCAGGCTACAAGCTGGACGACGATAAGAACCGCAATGCCACGATGCGTTTCTGTATAAAGCTACTGGCCGAGTGCGATGAAATCCACCTGCTACCAGGTTGGAAATTTAGCGAGGGCGCCCAAATCGAACACAAGGTGGCTGAGCTGTTAAAAATAAAAATTGTATATCCCGATTAAAAACACCTATATGCCTAAAGTACTTACATTTTCACGCACATTTCCAAGCTACCATCCGAAGGCCGGACAACTGACGGGCTTTGTTGAGAAATTTTGGAATGCGATTAATTTTCATCCCTTAGGATCAGTGGTTGACTACCATGCTCTGCGTGTATTGAATAAGGGTATGACTGGTGTTGCGCAGGAGTTATATGGTACTATGAAGTTTCAAAAGGATCGTTCGGTCAAAAATAAAGTTCATACCATTCGCGCGGGATATCGGTTTAATGAAGGCGACTTCTTTAGTCCAAGAGTATGGCGCGGGAAGCCTTACCACTCAAAACAGATCGTCATCGCGCCAGACCAGCTGGTTGTGCGGGTTTATGATTTTGAAATGTTCCAATATGAAGGAGAGCCTTATTTCTCCATCGATGGAGAAGATTATAAATGCAGATATGTGCAAGGTTTTAATTGCGAGTCTGTAACACTCTTATCACTATGTTACAATGACGGACTGCGAATTGATGACTTCTTATCCTGGTTCAAATATCCGAAGCCATTTCAAGGCCAAATAATTGTTTGGGATAAGGATATAAACTACTAATACCGTATATAATGACTGAACAGCAAAGAGAAAAGAACGCCGTAAAGATTAAGAATTTAAATCTGTTGGTACGCGAGTTTGTGCAACAACTCACGGTGGCGGAAGTTTATCTTTTGGACGATTTGCAGATTACCGATCCGAATTTTGATAAGTATTTGGACATAGCGATTAATAAACTCCTGTATGAAGTAGGTCGCTATAAAAATATTAAATCGAACGAAACAATTCTTAACATAAAAAACAAAACGATGAGTGTAAAAGCAAAATTCAAATGTAACAGTATTACTGATTTCGGCCAGGTAAAAGAGGCTCACCTTACCGCTGTGTATAGTGACAAAGGTGAGAATGCCGACTTCACAAAGTACACCCCAAGCGGAGATCTTAAAATTGCAACTAATAAAGAAGCCGCGGCGAGTGAGTTCTTTATTCCAGGTAAGTCGTATTACCTGACGTTTGACGAAGCCCCGGAATGAATTCCTGACAGCCGGGAAAGACCGGCTTTATTAAACTTCTTAATCAATTAAATGCAAGGAAATGACAGTAACGCGAGAATACACATGGATATGCGTGGACGATAAAGTAAGGTATGCAAACGGCATAAGTTTGTACAAACCTGAGTTCGAAGACATTCAATCGTTGTTATCAACAGAGGGGCTTGCCCCATATGACCTTGAAATAGTAGCTGATTTTGAGTTGCGATTGTTTATGTGGCGTTGTAAAGTGGTGATAATGGGTGTATTAGCTACATCATTTGATGATAAAGGCATAGTTAAGCGCATAAGATTCAGCAGTGAACGAATTAAATAAGCGAATCTGAAAATAACATCCATGCTTACCATGAACGTTATAACATATCTGATCGCGATACTGGCGATCGTTAAATTGTATAAATATATAACTAAAATAAGTTAATATCATGAAGTACACAAAGAAACAACTACAAACAGCTATTGAGGCCGCGAGAGCAATGATTAAGCCACTGGAAGATGAGTTTGATCAAACCGTTCGATCTATGGAAGCAGGTGTTAATGCAATGTTCACGGAGCATTATGACGCGGAATGCCTCGATCAAAATGGCCGATACCTGCGCCCTGGCGATACCGTGACTGACGGCGAGTGTGAATATGAAATCGAGAGCAGACAAATGCAAATTGTCTTTGATACTCCGCTGATGAACACCGAGGCGAAACTCCGCCGGATAAGTAACGATCCTGAAGAACTGGTTTATTTTATCCTGGTTCCCGCTGCCGAACTCAGGACGTATAGGCTCGTAAGAAGAAAGGAGGTGGCCGTATGAGTATTTACAACCAAACCAAGTTACTCGATGGCCGAAACATCATCCACAATGAGAATGCCGTAACGCATTTCCCAGGCGAGATATTTCAGATTAATACGCCACTCTCGTACTTATTCACCATTATAATTAATAAGAGTCCGAGTCCGATCGATTACAGTTCTTCAGTTGTTGCCAGATTCAGCATTACGTATAAGAATGCAATTATAGAAACGCCGTATGGGTGCTACATGGCTGAAAAGCTTCGTATTCACGGACTTAAAATTTACGATTATGAAGGCAGAATATTTGATGAATCAGCTCTTTGAGCTAGGATATAAAATGCGGCTCGCGCAGCGCGCCTACTTTAAAACCAGAAGCCCGCGAGATCTCGCGGAATCCAAGAAGTACGAGAAGCAATTCGACACCCTTCTGTTTAATGTAAACGCGCTCAAAGAAGCCAATAAAATCGAATCATAAACCCAACGCCATGCGGAAGTTTATCATTACCCACCCAGGCTACAACGGAGAAGCAACAGTGACATATGACTGCGAAGACCGCCTATGCGAAATGAACCTGGTGAACACAAACATGAGTGTGGAAGAGCGGTTCTACTTTAAGCAGAAAGTAGCTTGCCATGTGAACAATATCGCTTCAAAGTTCGATGGACAGACCACTATCATTGAGGCAGAGTACGAAGTTACCCTGGAGGAGTTTGTGCGAGAGTATCCAAACAAACGTAATACTCACCTGTTACCAGACATTTGGAAGAAGATGACCAAGACCGATCAGTTAAAGGCCTGGATGGGTGCAAAGGAATATCGCAGGTACTGCGAGCGCAATGGTGAGTGGTACAAACCCAAAATTGCCGCGGCCTGGCTGAAGAACAAAGAATATCTAAACGAATGGCGCAAGCTATAATCCAAACGTTATGAATAAATACTCCGCTTTCTTTTCCGAACTGAATAAGCTTCCTGGTGTTACTAAAGAAGAGGCTGTAAGAGAGTTTACAAATGGCCGCACATCGAGCCTGCGGGACCTCGCAGAGTCCGAGCTACACGAACTTGCCGGTAGATTGAGGATAATATCGGCGGTTATTTCACCCGGTGACGATGGAGAATTAATCGACGAGCATGATGCCGATGCTCGTAAACGCATGATTGGCAAGATCTTCTATTACGCGCACGAAATAGGACTCATTAGAACCGTGACAAAACTGGGGCCTCGCGGGATGGTAAAGCGAAAAGATTATAGCAAGGTCTACGCGTGGATTGAGAAATATGGCTATCTTCATAAACGAATTAATGACTATCAAACCGCCGAGCTTCCGAAACTTGTTAGCCAAATGGAAAGTAGATACAAAAGTTGGTTGAGCGGCCTTTGAAACGATTTCTTAAATAACACAAAACATGAAACAGATTCTTTTGACATGCTTGCTGCTTGCCGGGATGGCCGCAGGAGCGCAGAACAAACAAGCCCAAAATTTTATTGTTGAAAATGGCGACATCTACTGGCGGAAGACCTATCCCACCAGTATTAGCTTTAAAGAAATTGCTGCCAATGTAAAAACGGAAGCAATTTTGGATAAACCGGATGTAGAAGATCCGCTGATTACTGGGCAATTAATCCCATTTAATGGGGATTACAAAGGCGCTGGTTATTCCAGCATGAAAGCATCTTTATTTATTCTAAGCGCGTACGTTAACGGTGGTGCGACTATCCGATATGCTGATGGGCAATGTGTTGTTACTGTGAAACGTATTGTATTAACTGATATGATGGATGCAGGTATACTCGCACAAAGGGGCGTCAAAACGGAGTTACGAGAAATTATGTTAAAGAAGGACGGGTCAATGCGGAGTTCCTTAAACAATATTTCTGATATCCTGGATTACTCCTTTAACAAAATGTTCGCAAGTCTATTTTAAAAGAAAGGGGGGAACGACATGGTGATAATAACAAACGATTCGCTTATACTAACGATTCAGGACAGCGATCCTGTAGAACGACTAAAATGGATAAGAAAGGCTTGTATAGCCGCTGTGCGCTGGAGAGCACAGTGCGAGAACAATCAGGTCTATGGTATTGATGGAGAAAATCTCCACGTCATTGCGCAGCTTTGCGAAGCATTATTAGAGGATGGTTAGGTAATTTCTCAAGATCACGATTCGGGCCTGGTTTCTACCTGGCCTTTTTTTGTGAGTTTCTTTTCGCGGGAAAACGGGATAATTCGGGGAGGTATGGGTAAATTTGTTAACATATGCGCCAAAGAGGATCCTTGAAGTTATTTGAAGATTACCGGCAGCCGCCCGAAGTTGCCGCCCCGCACTGCGAAATGACCGCTCTCAAGGGCCGCAGCGCTAACCTTATTGACGAACGTAACGAGCTGCTACTACACCGTTATTACTGGCACAACCGCCGCGAGACCGAGCCTGGTGTCCGCATGAGTTACAATAGTCTTCTCCGAATCCTGCGCACTGAGTTCTTCCTCGAAACCCGAACGATCGTAAATCTGATCGATGAGAACTACGCTCAACTCCAGCTTATTCGTCGCGAATACTCCGATCACACCGACGTCCAGGTAGCCAAAGAGTTTGCAAAGAAATTCTGCTGGCTCGTTTGGTAAGGTTACACCGCGAGTGTACTATCCGCGAATGATCCCCTAAATGTCACTACCCGCTTACGCAATCCATCCGCGCTGATCTGATCTATATCCGCGACACGGGTAAGCCCACCATTAAGCAATAGCCCCGCTGCTGTAAATTCCTGCAAGGACAAATACAGCTTTTGTTCCACCTCGAAATACGCCAGCGCCGCCGTTCTCGCTGCTTCCGGCACCAGGCTACTGGTGTTACCATATACGTCAAAGCCAAGGCGCACCTGCATCGTGAAGTTGTTTATCTGCGTTTTCATCTGACGGGGCTCGTAGGCTCCAGTAAAGCGTATCAGCGCGCATGGGAAGGCTACAGCGGGGCGTGTGTCGTAGATCTCCAGTTGGCTGAAGTCTAACTCCACGTATTTTATCTCAGGTACGTTGGCCGCCAGATGGGCCTGCAGGGCGATCAGTAGGCGATTGTATAAAGATTTCATAGCGTTATTTTATTTTGCGTTTGATGTACTGTTGGCCTTCTTGTATCAGTAACTGCCGGAGTATCGGAGAAGCACCGATAAATTGCCGCCTGGGTATGTTGATATTTCGCTCCTTGAAGCTGAATCTCCCGCCTGCTCCGGGTCCGGTTGGTTTGAGTTTCCCTTTCTTGAAAGCCCCTTTCTTCTTTCCGCGGGTATATCTTCCGAGCGTGTAGTTATTACTCCGCGCAGCCTGCGTGATAGTTCCGCCCTCGTTATGTATGCGCGCGTATGCGATGCCACGAGATCCGAATGTTGCGATCAGTCGATCTCCGGTGAGGCTGCTATCCACGTCAATTACCTGGATGCTGCGACGCAAGGCACCAGATGCGATGAGTAACGATCTGCCACGCGTCTTCCTGGTCTCCCGCTTGCGCTTCGCCCATGGTTGCCTGCCATTCTCCCAGCCCTGGGAAGCGAAGTTGTCCAGCGTCCAGTTAACGGCGTAGTTTGCCAGTACCTGCGGAAGGCCTGCGGCAATGGCATTGAATTTATCTTCCAGGCTCATTCGGATTGATTTTGACCTTAAATACTTTCGGCTTGCGCCTCAGAAATAGTTTCTCCGCAGGACTTGGATATCGCACAATGGCCAGCACATCTGTGTAAGGCACATGACGATCTATTAGCCCTTCGCCGTTCCGTTTGGTAAACCGGATCCGGATGTGTGGCTTGCCATTAATAAGGCAATGACCGATTACCAGACCGGTGCGATCGTATCGCATGCGCGCGAGCTGCACGCGCCGAAATAGCCGTTTGATTTTACTTAGCTTCATAGTATGGGTGATTTGGTGGGTAAAGAAGTCCGCTTTGAGCCAGGTTTGTCTGGAACATTTGCGGGATATCTGGCAGTGACACGCTGTTCAGATCTGTTGGTGTACCATCTGTCAACTGGCGAACGGTGCTCCGACAGCCCCAGTGATTGGGTGGATAGTAAGTACCCCAGAACCAGTGATCTACCGGAAGGGTTACCGCGTCGAAGTCACGGCAGGTGAAGGTGGTCCTGTCATCCAAGACGGCATCATACTGGAGGTATGGGAACAGCTCCGCCTTCTTTACGATCTTCACCCATTTAGATGCCATTTGGGCAGAAGATACTGCGAGTTCATACTCCGCTTTCAACCAAGCGTCTTTGTGTACATTACCGATGCCGTAAGCAATACTCTTAAAGTCATTCCAGCTTCGGAGCTTGCCTTCTTTGTCGATGAGCGCCTGGAGCATTGACGTTTGCATCGCATCGTTCTTTGCTGAACTAAAGCGCACCACATCACGCCGCAGGGCCTCTACCATCGCTTCATCTTCGCAAAACAGGCTATCGCTATTAAAGTCATCACCATATCCCTGGCTTGCGGCGTCAAGTAATGTATCTGCAAAGAGATCCATGGCCGCGGTGGATGTAGAATAGTTATGGGAGTCAAATATTTCCTTTACGATATCCTTCAACCATTGTACGATCGGCAGCTCTGCAACCGGTGCCGGTTCGTTGTGATGGTCGCAGCACCCGGACGTGTACAGCTGGGTAAGTTGTTCGCTCAATTCATCGTATGGTAGGCCTGGCAGCCCGCTCAGATAGTCGTTCAGTCTTTGCGGGCGGGGTCGAAAAAATTGGCAATCCGCAGATCAATTCGATCCCAGAACGATAAGTGAGCATTTGTAGCCTTCTTGGGTGCTTTTGGATCGGGCGGCGCTGGATCGGGTGCCGGTGGAACTGCAGGTGGTGGCAGCGCCTGTGCAGCCTTTTGCGCTTGCAGAGCTTTTAATTCTTCATAATTGTCTGGCTTTGGCCTGCGGTATTTCTTGTAGAAATAATCATCCCCCAGCGGCAGTTTGGCTTCCGTAACCAGAAATTTATCGATCTCGACTTCCGCTTTAAGTGCCTCCGGATCCGATACGATTTCATAGTAGAACTCGCCGCCTTTTACCGGATATCCGTAAGATTCAAGGATAGCAAGGAACTGGTCTGAATTAAGCGTATCCAACACGTCCTTCATGTCCATCGCGATGACATCCGACTGGTCCAAGTGTTGGACCTTGGCCTTGGCCAGAGATCCGCCACTGGCCGACGTGGTTTCCAGGTTACCCAGGATCGCGAGCGTTATTTGTTTGTCCAGTGCATCACTGAAGTTGCCCTGCAGCTTGCCATCGCCGTTGACCTGCTTACCATCTTCTGTCCTGAAGTTTAGCTGCTTGGGTAGCACAATTGCCAGGTTGGATCCGGCGTCTCTGGCCAGTTCGAACGCTTTCTCGCGAGTTTGTTCATCATAGATGTCGTACTCGTAAATCTGGAACGGAGATCCGTATTTCTCAACAAAGTCGGCCCAGTCTCCCCAGTTCCCCTGCTTATACAGGATCATCGGGGTGATAGCCAGTAGAAATCCAAAATCGCTCTTGCCACCAAAGATCATGATGGTGGGGTTATCTTCATAATCCCAGCCTTCTTCACCTATCTGATACTTTGTTACCTTCTTTAAATGAGGGTTAATGTGCTTTACCGGTATTTCCTCCCATTCGAACTTAGGACCGATGACAAACTGCAGGCCACGGTTACCCCAGGCTTTCTGCATCATTCGCATACGAATGAAGTCACGGAATGACTTGCTGTCGATCAGGTCGTTCAACTCTTCGACCTCCTTGTCATTTACTTTAAACTTCAACTCCTTGGATAGCACCTTGGCAATACGCTTCAACTCCCATGCACCTATATAAGTACCGTCTATGCTGCATTTAGTATAAAGATCGTACAGCGATGCACGCATCGGATAATGTACATTTTCGGCAGATTCGACTGATCGCTTGTAATCGCCGATGGTGGACTTGCTACGGTCCACGCTGGTTTGAATGATATTGGCGATGATAAGCTCTTGTTTGGCCGGTGCCTGAGTAACCTGCACGCCGCTCTTTGCTACGATGGTATCTTGTTTGTTATCTGGAGTTGCTGCCATATGATAAAAGAAATTTGTTAGAGTTTATTGTCCCGCTTCTTGTTGGCTGACCACTGCAACGCGCCTCCTTCCACATAATCCGTTGTAGGATCATCTACCCGCAGCGGCCACCCAAATGGCGCTGACTGCCCGCGCATAATGCCCTTAAACCAGTCTATTGCGTCCTCATAACCGGTACGGAATAAGTCCAGGTTAATGTTAGGATTAGCCAGCTTGATCAGGTGCCAGGCTGCCAGGTCCTTGACTTTGTTCTTTAGGTTCTCATCCTGGATGACATCTCCCGCGCCGGTCGGCTTTGGAAGCGTTACACCGTCCCAGAACAGGTATGCGATATTGTAGCGGCCCATGTAGCTCTTTGCCTCGGCTATTGCGGCATCTATTGCGCGCGTGACCAGGGTTGCATCGCTGCGCGTAATGGCGGTAATGTTCTCGCCATAAATATGCGTTTGTAGATCTGTTGATGTTAGATATGCCATGTTATAAGCGTTTTCGGCTGATCGGCCGGGGGATTACTTTAATATTATCATTAATATTACCCGCGATGGATAATTTGTTTTGAATGAGCCAGACAGCACCTTCTACAGCATCGGGTCCGTCCATTGTTTTGGAGTTAGGTGATACTGAAAGGAACTGCGACTCCAGGCGCTTCATGTGCGGGTTTGATTTCTCAGCCTCGTTTAGGATCATCTGACCGTTTTTGTTAAGCGGTTGAAGCGTAGCTTCTATTCGGAAGAACTTATCTGGCTTCTTACGATCATCTCCTTGTATGCTCAGTACTGCCCGTTTGCGCTCTTTGGCAACGCGATGGATGGCGGGCATGAGGACCTGCTCGAAGAACGGATCCTGGAGCGTGTTATTCTCAATCATATTATATACAGCCCTCGCAGATCCTGCACTCTGACCCGCGTGCTGGTCGTTCAGGTCGTAGATGCCATTAACAAAGGCATCATTATTCATATGATCCAGCCGGGCGTTAAGTACGTAGAATTTACCGTCCAGGTAACCGACTGACATCGTAGCCTTGCAGCTGTTTGGCGCGGTGCTTTTGCCTGATGGTTTATCGCGGTTGCTCGTAGCCGGATCCGAATAGTTGACAATGAACTTGAAACGACTAATTGGCGGCACTTTGCCCCAGTTGACAAACTCAAAGACTTTGCCAAGCCGGACAGGATTACATAGGTATTCGCCCTGAAAGGCATAGTCAGACATTGTGCTGCGGATAGCTTCGATGTCCGCTAAAGAGTTCTTCTCCGGCCAGCTACTTTCCCCCTGGTCAGTGATAATTGGAACGACCTCATCATCCTCGGTAAACTCTGCAAACCTATTTACCAGGCAGTCTTCCGCGATCGGATTATTATCAAAGAAGATCATGTAGTCGCCAGCGATATCAATCGTGGGCAGTACCGCCTTCTCAATCCATTCCCATCTTGTATTAAGTCGGTCCACGTTGCGGCAGACCTCATCGTCATCGGCGTCATCAAACACAATGGCCGTTACGCGTAGTTCTTCCAGTCTCGCACCCCGTGGGTTCTGTTCAACGCCCACAGCCCGGAAACTATTTCCCCGACGGGTGACAAACTCATACTGACCCCATTTGCCTGGCTTGACCTGCTCTCCGTACAAATCGATGATTCGCTGATTTGCTTCAAGGTTAGCACGGTATGGATCCAGCAGTCGGGCAGCATTGTCTTCAGTCTTGGAGATTAGCAGCATATTCACCCGGTACTTCTCGACAAACATCTTGTAAAGGAGTTCCATCATGCGTCTGGTGGACTTAGCAAGACCCCGCGCCCAGCGCCGGGATTGCCGGTGCCGCTTCTTACCCATCAGCCGCTTTGTAGCTGCTATTTGAAATTTAGCTGGTTTGGCGGTGCAGTATTGCGGGAACATGTACTCAAACCAAAGTTCCTGATTGCCTGGCTTTTCAATCTTCTTTCGAAAAGTTTCCTTATCTGCCTGGCTCGTGAACTGCGTTGCAGCGGTGCGTGAGCGGGTATTGTGCAGGAAGTCCTCCCAGTCCAGCATGGCCTGCCGGTTGGATTTATTGCCGGTAAATAGCTTTACTGTGCTCATGCTATCCTTTCTTTATTTGTTCGTGCAGAAAGTCGTTCCACATGTTTGCGATCTCTATCACTTCCTCGGGTGTGATACGCTGCTGGATGAACCTCACAAAGCGGATCCCACTATCTACAATATCAGCGATCGCCAGTTCTGTTTCCAGGTTGCGTATCGACGCCGTGTACTTCACCTGTACATCTGCCTCTTTGGTATTAGCAAACCGTTTCCCGGCCTCACGTTCACTTATCGCGTTGTTCAATTCTTCCAGCTGCTCATACAAATTGCTTAGTACTTCTTCCTTGCTTACCAATAACCTGTTGCGCAACTTCTTCCACTGAAACTGCTCGACCCACTTACTCATTGTAGTGGCACTGATGCCGACTTTCTTGGCCACGATCTTCTGATCCAGTTTCTGCACGGTGAACAGGATCTTGGCCATATATTGCTTGTCTGCGATTGTTATGTCTGCCATTGCGTGTTTGCGTGTTATTTACACGCAAAACAACACCATAATAAGGGCCTTTTGTTGGGGCTGATCTATGGCAGGGGAATGCTTGTGCCAAGGCAAGGGAATGCGCGTAATGCGTTGTAATGCGCATTTGGCGGTGGTTTGAAGCCTCTGCAATTTTGGGTCTAAATTATGGACCTAAAGCGCAAATATTGGATACTTAATAAGGTTTCTGCAAGTGTAGTAGAAGTACTGATTTATGGAGAAATTGGCTGGGAAGTTAGTGCTTCATACTTCGTCAGGGAATTGAAGGCCCTCGAGAAGGATTATAAGCAGATCAACGTGCGTATTAACAGCGCCGGTGGATCTGTCTTTGAAGGCATTGCAATCTATAACGCCATGCGGGCCAGCAGTGCGACTGTCGAAACGTACGTAGATGGCCTGGCAGCGAGCATGGGGAGCATCATCGCTCTGGCAGGTAGTAAGGTTCATATGAGTATGAACGCCAGTATCATGACACACAAACCGTCGATTGGTGGCGGTGGCGATAGTGAAGAACTGAAGCGCAAAGCCCAACTGCTGGATGATCTGGAGGCTACGATGGCGGGTATTTATGCAGCGAAGACCGGCAAGACTGAGCAGGAATGCAAAACTGCTTATCTGAATGGTAAAGATAACTGGTTCACCGCTACCCAGGCCCTTGAACACGGACTTGTTGATACGCTCTTCGACCTGGCTAGTGTAAAGAAGCCAGCGGCGCAACTGGATGAACACCAGGCTTACGCACATTATGCCGGACAGCTAACATATCCGGCCCCGAAAGAACCTGCACAAAAGGACAATACAAATATGGAAGGAGTACAATTTACACCCGAAATGGTGGCTCAGCTTGGCCTTAAGCCTGATGCCAGTGCCGCCGATATCACCGCTGCGCTCAAAGTGCTGGCGGAGCGTGTCGCAGAAGCGAATACCCTGCAAACCGCGCTGGATACTGCAACAGCTGCCCGCGTGCAGGCCGTAGCTGATCTGACCGCTTATAAGAAGACGCAGGAATCTGAGAAGATCAACGCGCTGCTGGACCAGGCTAACAAGGAAGGCCGGATCTCCGTAAACCAGAAGGTGAAGCTCGCGGCGAAGTATGCGGACGATTACGACGGACTCAAAGAGCTGGTGGATACCATGCAGGTACAGCCGCTTGTTACCGACGGGATCGAAGGAAATCTGACCGCAGCAGAGCAAGCTGAAGTGACTGAACTGATGCGTGTGCCTGGCGGTGAACTGTTTGTTAAAAACAAGTTCGAACGCCTGAGAAAGCTCAGCCCCGACGGGTTTAAGAAAAAATGGAAGGATTATACGGGCCGCGACGCCGAGGTTTAGTTCTCGGTTCTCGTATCGCTTGGACGGATAATAGAAATTTTTAACATAAAAAGAGACAAAGTGAAATTTATCAAATTCTTTACCGCTGCGTTGCTGACCTTACTGATGGTCACCGTGGCCCTTAGCCCCGAGGCTAGTGTATTTACAAAAGCTGTGGTGGCGACTTCTGTGGTTGCGCTTGCAGGTGGCTTGATTCTCCCCGTAGCCAGGCTGAAATATGCCGACACCCTTAACGTCGTGACGGACGTCAAGATCTGGCTGGACTATATCGTTGAGAAGATTCGCAAATCAAATGAATTCCTTACTCGCAGTGTGGATCATAGTGGCAGTGTACTGGGGGGCGCGGTGGTATATATTCCGCAAGCGGGTGCTGATCCGGTGATAGAAGTGAATGCAAGTACTTATCCGGGTGTGGCCGTTCGGCGTACTGATAGCGATATCAACTATGCGCTGGATAGCTACCGCACGGTGCCGACCCATATACCCTGGGCTGAGCTTCAAACGATATCTTATAACAAGATTGATTCCGTGGTGGGTGGGCATACCAATGCACTCGTGGAAGCTATTGCCGATAACATGCTGATAAAATGGGCTCCGACGGAAGCTGGTAACCAGTTAGCAACCACGGGCGCAACGTTCCTTAGCCAACCGGCACCCGGGCAAACATTGACCAGAAAAGGACTTACTCCGGCTGACGTAGCGAAGGCCAGGGCGATATTGAACACTCAGGGAGTGCCTGTTAATGGTCGCGTTGCTGTAATAGATTCCTACATGGAGGAAAGCTTCTACGCAAGTCTGAGCGATACCCAAATGAACGCGTTCCAGCAATTTGCGGACAACGCACGCGGTATCATCGGAAAGCTGCACGGGTTTGATTTCTACGTGCGTAGTGCGGTGGCTTATGCAAGCGCATCCACGACTCCGAAGGCTTACGGATCCGCACTTGCTGCAACGGATAACCTGGCATCACTGTTCTGGCACCCTGACTTTGTAGCCCGCGCAATCGGCGAGGTGAAGCCATTCCAGGACAAAGACAATCCATTGTACTACGGAGACATTTGGTCCATGATCGTGCGAAGTGGCGGACGCAGGCTTCGCGAGGATAATAAAGGTGTTGTAGCCATTATCCAGGGCGCGTAAGCCTTATTCAAGAAACTTTTAGGCGAGGCATATAAATGGAGCCTGGCTGTGTCCGGGCTCCTATTTTAAAACTCAAATCAAATTACCATGACAGATCAAGAAGTAAAGGTTGTGTTTGATGCTTTTGAAAATGTGAATGAGTGTTTTGTGACCGCGGATGATCAGATCTTCTTTACCGAAAATCACGCTTACAATCACGCCAGAACGCTGGAGGACCGTAGCATCTCGAAGCATATGCGGCTGACAGTAGTCGAACATGAACCGGAGCCAGATATTGAGACTGATGGTGCGGACGATACAGAGACTGAACCCGAAGTTTCGACCGAAGCGGAGGCGAAGGTTAAGCCTGAGTCGCCGGTTAAAGCACCCAAGGCCCCAACGAAACCTAAACGTTAAATCAGGCTATGTTACAGAACGCACAAGACTTCTTTAAGCGGCACCCTAAAGCAAAGGCCTGCCATGTGGTCCTGGATCGTGTGTTTGAAAACCTTGGTGCCGCACGGGCTTATAGGAAGTTTGTCAATGCGCACTGCGTGACCAGCTACCTGAGAAGCGAACTAAAAAGCATTAATAAAACAAATAATTTGAAAGATGGCAGTAGCAATGGTAACAACGGCGCCGGTTAACGGCATCGATATCTTTCTTGAGATTTCTACAGATAACGGAACGACTTACAAGAAGGTTGTGTGCCTGATTAAACAGGGCATTGATAAGTCCAGGGGCAATAATGAAACTGAAACGCAATGCGGTACAATCGTGGGCAAAGGTAGCCTGAAGCAGAGTATACCGATTGAAGGTGCGGTGAACGACGTCTTGACGGCCGAGCAGGTTAACTATTTGAGCTATACGCAGCTGGACGCCATCATTACGGATGGAACAGCGGTAATGGTAAAGATAAAGCACCCGACAGATACAGGGGCAGTTGTTAATCTCTCGGGCAAGGCATATCTGACAGATCTGAAGTTAGATATCCCCATGAATAATGTCGCAACGTTCTCAGGCACGCTGAGCCTGTTCTAAGATTACAATTAGCGCGATATAACAATTGAACAGATCCCCAGTCCGTGAACGCGGGCTGGGATTAATCAAAACAAATGGACAAACTAGAACTATTACCCAAAGGTGGATTTAAGCTGAGAGCTACCGATGACCCTCCAAAGTTTACGGAATATCAGGGGCGCTTTAGCATGTACGCGATGGACGTGTTTATGAGGCAAACTGGCATTGAAAGTTATATGAATCTCATGGAACGCATCAGTGTTGGTATGTCGATCGGCGAGTACGCCGATCTGATTCATGCGGGCCTCAATGATATGGACCGCTGCAAGGAACGTTACACCAGAGCGCAAGTGATGGATATTATTGATAGCGTATTCGATGGCATCCTGGGTGAAGATTTTAAGAAACTGATCTTTCACGCGATCGGCCGTGTGGCTGCACTTCCGCAGCTCGATGCCGGAGCACAGACAGACCAGGGCGGGGAGTCGGGCGAAGAAAAAAAAAGCGATTAACAGCGCTGTTTGAGCGCTATATGCTTAAACATAATGCGCTTAAGGCTGGCTTAAACCCAGATGAGTATTGGAACTCGGCGCTGGAAGATGTGCTGGAAATGATCCAGGCGCATGAGCAAAATGAGGTGGAGAAGTGGCGGCGCAACAGGGAGATTACTTACACGCTCTACTGCGCCAACACGAGTGAGAATGAAAGAGTTAGTAAATCAGAATGGTTACAGCTTCCAGGAGAAATAATAGTAACAGCGGCTGACAGGAAGCAACAGATGATAGACAGGTGGAAAGAGAAAGGGATGCTTAGTTGATATGGACGAAAGTATTATCATACCGATCACAGTCGATAAGACCAGCGGGCTGAACGAACTAAAGCAATTTAGTTCCGAGGCCCGCAAGACTATTACGGGTATTGGTCGCCCGCTACGTTTTGGCGAGATCGGCCTGGACGTAAAGGTGAATACCGCTCCAGCAGTTTATCAGTTTAAAAATCTTGGCTGGGGTGCGAAGCAAGCTGCAGCTGACTTGGGTAGGGTTGCCCCGGCGGCTAATAGTGCGAACTACGCAATGCTTAACCTTAACCGTGTTGTACAAGACTCACCATACGGCTTTATGGGTATTAGTAACAACCTAAACCCGCTGCTTGAGAGCTTCCAACGATTGCGTACTGAAGCTGGAAGCACTGGTGGTGCTATGCGCGCAATGACACGGAGTCTTATTGGTGGTGGAGGTCTTGGTCTTGCAGTAGCTGCGGTGGGTGCGGCGCTGACCTTTGGGGCTATTGGGTTCCAGATGTGGCAGGGCCGGGCTAATAAAGCAAAGACTGAAGTAAGTGCAGCCGCCGCTTCACAAAAGCAATACGCAGAGGAAATTAGCCAGAGTGCGGCCAGGCTTGCATCGCTGGTAGGTATTACCCAAAGTAGCACTGCGTCAGTTAACGATAAGAAGAATGCGATAAAGGCAATCAACCAGGAGTACGAAGGCTACCTGGGTAACCTGGGCAAAGAGGGCGCAACACTTAAGAATGTTGCAAACGCATATGATACCGTGATTGATGCCATGGTGCGTCAGGCGGTGGTTAAGGGATTGCAGGAGCAGATTGCCAAGGAAGTCGAGAAGACAGCGCAACAAATGATAAAGCTATCTGAGGCGGAAGAGAAGCGGAAGATGGCCATTGCTGCGAAATCTGATAAGGATAAAAACGTCATCACCGATCAGCAACGGATGACGTTGGGTTTACAGCAGTATAATGCCGCTCAGCGGGATGGGACGATCGCACAGGTACATGCCAACCAGGCCCTGATGGCAAATGTGGGTAATAATGCGACCTATGAGAAGCGGCTCGAAGCGGCAAAAGATCAGCTGAAAGATACCCTTAAGCCGCTAATGAACCTTACTGACAAGTTTGATGACCTGGGTATCAAGCTGAAGGATCACAAAGACAAGGTTGATAAGGGGGATAAAGCTGCTAAAGAATTTGCGGCCGCGCAGAAAGACCTGGCTATACAAACGCAGTTCCTGAACGATCAACTTGCAAAGGGTCTTATCACAGAGCTTGAATTTGTTGAGCAGAAGTATAAACTAATTTCTAAGGCCAGCAGGGATTTCCAAACGAGTTTCGGACAGGCGCCTGATAGTTCGATAATTAAGGAGTTGGACGGACAGCTTGCGGTCCTGAGTAATAGTCTCGCTCGCACGAAGATCCAATATGCCAGCTGGGTGCAGGAGATGCAGAAAGCGGGATCGACAGCATGGAACATGAGCCTCAATCTAGAACCGGGCATTGATGCGAACAGTAAAGGTGCGAACCGGCAGGCTGCTGGTATGAAGCATAAGGCCGAACTACTGCAAGAAGGCATGGAGCTGGGAATAAAGAGTTTCGTTTGGAAGAAACAAAAGATCCCCTTCAATGCAGAATTGGATGCCAAGCAGATGGATGCCGCGATTTCACAAGCGCGCAGCCAGATAGCTGTATTCAACTCGTTGATTAACCAGGCTATTGTAGACGGCTTGAGCGCAGTTGGACAGGGCCTCGGGGATGCTATGAGTGGTGTAGATGGGCTGGGTGGAATATTCGGTAAGGTTGGCCTGGTGCTTGGTAATGCCATGATCCAGTTTGGTCAGGCGATCATTAAGGCTGGAGTTACCATGGAGGCGGCAAAGAAGGCGCTTGAATACTTCTCCTCGCATCCAGCTGTGGCGATAGCTGCTGGTATATCTCTTATTGCAATGGGAACGGCGTTTAAAAATTCACTGGAGAAACGGGCTGATCAGCGCGTTACCGGATTTGCGGACGGTGGTCTGGCCTTCTCTCCCATGCTGGCTATGGTTGGGGAAAGCAGCCGAACGAGCCGAAATAACCCGGAAGCATTTGCCCGCTTCGACCAGTTTGCAAGTCTGATAAACGGCGAATTTAGAAACATGCTCGATCGCAGACCGATGCAGATAGGATCCGGACAGACAACAGCCGTGCTGGAGGGAGATGTAGTGTTCCAGGTATCTGGCGATAATTTAATAGGTGTGCTGCGCAGGGGAGAGTCCCGCCAGCGTAGAAGTTACTAAGAAATGGCAGTCGATTATAAAATAGAATTTCGGGACGTTTATGATGACTTCTGGCGCGTGTGGATCCGCGACACGACCGGCGTGGGCAATACCGTTACCAACCTGAAAGCTGCCACTACTTCACCTTTAAGAATCAAAACAGTAAATAATGCGGAAGATGCATTAACACCCATCCGAGCCAAAGAAGTGCAGATCCACTACCTGGATGAAGGCACTACCGGCGTTGAGTTATTCTCCGGAGACGGCCCGGACAACAAATGGCGGGTTGAAGTGGAACACATTCCCGTAGGGTCACCCGATACCATTATGGAATTTATCGGCTTCCTGCAACTGGACGACCTGTCAGAACCTATGCGCGTTGGTACCAACGTGGTGGAGCTCACTGCAACCGATAAGCTAGGCAGGCTGAAAGACGTACCAATAAAGGATTTCAACGGCAATACCTTCTGGGGTATTTATTCATTGATTACGATCTTAGCCATGGCCCTGAAGCGGACCGGGCTTGCTCTCAATATTAACGTATGTAGCAGCCTGACATTCACCTCGCCAACCGGCGCGAAAGAACTCTTTGAGTTTGCATTTATAGATTCGAAATTATTTGACACTATCAGCCTGGAGAGTACAAACTGTTATGATGTGCTGAGCAAGATATTCGCTGGGCGTTTCTATATCACCCAGTCGGCAGGTGAATGGTACATCGTAGATGTGGACGATCTGGATGGCGCTGCGATCGTACTAGTAAAGTACGGCGCTGATGGCGTTAGAATCAGTACTGGTACATTGGCCAAGACGGCCAGTGTTGCTACGTTCCTGAGTGATCCCGCTGAGCGCGTTTTAAACAGACCTGTGAAATATGTATCAACGAAGTACAAGATAGATACTGGAGACCTACTTTTAAATCAGGATGCGAAGAAAGGAGACCTTGCCCTGGAATCCATCTATGTTACCGGCGCCGCTTATGGCGATCCGGACTATACGGTTAAGCACTACATTCTCGAAGGCTGGACACTCCAGCAGGTTAACCGGACCACCGGTGTGTTAGGTACACCGAACGCGTGGGCAAAGATCCGACGGAACTACGTGCTGGATTCAGAGAACAGCAGGCACATTGAGATCTATAAAGTGCCAGATAGCCCATTAGCCAACATTAAGGATACAGGGTGGAATGATTACATCCTGGAGAATAATGCCAAGGTGCCTATCCGCAAAGGGGATAAGATTGTGTTCAGCCTGGAGGCGATGTATCCGGGTTTTATCAATACCAATCCGTTTGATGTAGCATGTGCGCAGGTTCTACTGTTCACAACGGATAGTAAGGTGTACACGCTGATTGCGGATAATGCAGCGGTATTTCCAAACGGTTGGAAGGATGTAACGAGTAGTGGATATAACAAAGAATATTTCTGGCGAATCAAAGGCGTGCTCAGTCAGACCAGGCTGGATCTGCTTTATGGTTCCAGCCCAGATGCCGGTGTCTATGGTACCCACGAGTGGGCAACGATATCGAACGACAATAAGAAGATCGGATCCCAGCCAGCGCCAGCAGATGGTGTACTTAAGATCCGGCTGTGTTCATTTATCTCTGAATACGAGAATGGCGTAATAGGACCGAACAGCACATATAACCGGGCGGCTCCTGCATTTTATCGGAACATAAAACTGGATGTTAAGTCGGTCGATGGCTTTCTCACCGGCGCCGCTCAAGGGTGGTATTACCGCGCAGAGCGCAGCGGAGAGTATAACAACAAAGAAACACAGGATATCGACCTGGATAATACCAGGCCGATGGTCTTCGCCGGCTGCCTGTTACAGACAGACAGTAACGCAGCGAATCTCTATGGTTATACAACGATTTCCCAGATCAATACGAAGAATGGCGCCTTGGGTAATTACGGAGCAATTCTGGCCAGAACGATCTGGAACCAGCATAACCGCGCATTGCAGACGGTTAAGGGCACGATCAAAGCGGGTGCGGGTCCATCGAACGTTACGCAGTACACGATAGACGGCATCGCCAATAAGAAATTTATGTTGCTGGGCTACGACTGGGACGTGCGCGCCGCGCAGGTCAGTGGTGCTACGTTTAAAGAAGTTCACGACACAGTAATCGGTAAAGAAGCAAAAGAGATCACCAGGCATATAACAGAACCGCAATAATGAAGGAGTTTGTATATAGTAAAGATGCGATTATAAAGGCCAAGAAGTCTGACGGTCTTTACTATCCGTTTCTGTGCGTGGAGGAAATGTCGATCGCGAAACGCAAAGGCGTGATCGAAACAGTTAGCACGGCCACTGGCGGCTGGGATGAATGGGAATTTGACCGTAGGCGACGCTGGGACGTTAACCTGCGCGGAGTATCGTTATTGGCCGATGCAGGCGGTTGGACGCTTTCGGATGTTTGGACCTTAATGGACAGCTGGGATAAGTTAGATATAAGGATAATATTTACGGATACTATTGGTACGGTGATGGAGAAGAGCGGGCAGGTGCTTCCTAGTGAGCTTGGGATATCGGCCAGCATGGGAGATGGCGGCGAGCCAGCTAAATGGAACGTAGTACTTAAAGGAACAGGTGCACTCGTATGACAGGAAAGCAGGTATATAGCAAGGAGGCCATCATCCTGGCGAAACAAACGGACGGACTCTATTATCCGATTGCCTGCGTGGAGGATATGCAACACCAACAGCGTAAAGAAGTGGTGGAAGAAGTTGGTCTGGGTACTGGTTACTGGGCACAGATGGCATATAGCCGGTCACGCAGTTGGGACGTCAGTCTGCGGGGTGTCACATTGTTAACGGACGTGGCTGGATCCTGGGCCGCCGCGGAGTTGGAAGCTGCTCTGGAGAGTAATGCGATAATGAGTTTAAAATTCGTGCTGACCGATGAAGAAGGGCGAGTTATGCAGCTGGAGCACAGGGCAAGGCTTCGCGAGATTGGATATTCGGCGAGCCTGGGAGATGGTGGAGAGCCTGCGAAATGGAATGCACAGCTGTCGGGCTGCGGATCACTGGAGTATGTTCCCGACGTATGGGAATGGATGTGGAGCAGCAATGTGGGTATGCTCTGGAGTAGTGGAACTATAATGGACTTAATTGGCGCTTAAGTGGGCAAGAGAATAAACGATAATACAATTACCAAGCGGGCGGCCCTTACCGGGACCGAGCAGATCCCACTGGGCGTGGTAGCGGATAACATCGACTATGTTGTTACGCCAGATGTGCTGAAGGCTTACGTGCTGAACAGTATAGTGACTGACTTAAGCGGTACAGATGTCGTTTATCGCAGCGTAACCAGTCAGGGATATGCGGCAGGTTTGACGGGTGCTGGCTGGAAGCTTCACTCCGATGGTAAGGGAGAGTTTGACAGTGGTATCGTTCGTAAAGATCTGACGATAGGTGGTTACATGAGCAGTGCTTCTTACGTGAGTGGCGCGCTTGGATCCGGGTTTAAGATATCAGCATCCGGAGATGCGGAGGTTCAGAATCTTGCAGTGCGTGGAATTATTTCCGCCAGCGAGTTCAGGGTCCGCCAGATCACGAGTCAGGGCGGCAGTGTAGCTATCACGAATAGCAATAAGATCAAATCTGTTACAGAAGGGACTGACAGATATGTGTGCACGATCGAGGATGAGGGTGGTAGCATTGCAGTAC
Source organism: Niabella sp. CPT15-335-S11 (assembly GCF_058792415.1). Lineage (NCBI taxonomy): Bacteria > Pseudomonadati > Bacteroidota > Chitinophagia > Chitinophagales > Chitinophagaceae > Niabella > Niabella sp. CPT15-335-S11. The sequence goes on along the minus strand of NZ_JBYTEI010000002.1, from coordinate 218,319 downwards.
AGTTCGCGGTGGATGATCTGGTACGTTGTCAGATCTGGGATAGCACCAGGGCCAAGGCCTACCGGGGAAAGATCATCGCCATAACATCTAACACGTTTGATATTGCCAAACCACTTCTGGAAGGGCCCAGCGTTCCTGCAGCTGGAGATCATGTGTTCCAGTTTGGGAATGCGACTAATGCAGCCCGCCAGGGGCTTCTGTACTTGACATCGAACGATACAGGCGCTCCGTATTTGGATGCGTATGATGGGATAAATAATCTCAGCTTATCAGATAAGCTGAAGGTGCGGCTGGGTAATATGAATGGCATTGTTGACGCAGCTTTCGAGCCATACGGTGGAGTTTCTGGATATGGGTTATATGGGGAGAATGTATTCCTGAAAGGAAAGATTATCGTAACGGGAGGCAATGCAGCTACAACGACGGGTTTACAAACTGCCATCGATGGACTGGATCCTATAGCGCGGGACGGCCTTATTGATGTAACCAAGCAAGCTCTAGTGTTTAAAGAAGGCGGATACTTACAAAGCAACGCCGTATTTGCCAGCTGGGTAGACAGTAAAGTGGTCACTGCGGACCTTATAAGTGCGATCAATGATAAAGGGACTGGCCAGATAAACGCGAACCGGGTAAATGCGCAGCAGGTAGTCGTGGACGGTGGGGGTGCCACAACGGCACAGCTGGAGGCGGCGATTGACGGGGTGAAGATAGGCGGGAGAAATTTTATTTTAGATAGTAATAAAACGCTCACATATCCAACGACGAACTTGTTCTTTACGCTATCAAGTAAGTTGTTTGGGGGTGTAGTAAACGAGATCGTTATTTCGCAAGATATTTCATACACCGGGGCATCGGCGGGCGGATACGTGGGCTTTGTGTTACAATTTGCCTATGCTGATAATACAACGCAATTTGTCGATGGCCGCAGATTTACAACAGCCGGTGAAAGTTATAGTGGTAGACATTCTGTTGTTATTCAACTTCAGAATAAAGTATTAAGTTCTCTTACCTGGGCGCAGTTGAATATTGGCGGTACTTTCACGACATGCTCGACAGGTTATCCGGAACTTGAAATTGCAAATAAAGCATCATCAACGTGGACTGCTGCACCCGAAGATGTTATTGCTCAGATATCTAAGTTGGTATCACTCTCCGGTGCAACTCAACTAATAAAAATTGACAAAGCTGGCGCAAGGACGCCAGCCACGGCATTCACTGTAACAGCGACTGAACAAAATACAACAATAACGACTTGGGAGTACGCTGTTGATGGCGGCACTTTCTCAACTGGGTTACCGACAGGGGTAACAAGATCTGGACTTATTGTTACGATTGATCCAGCAACGGTGACCTTTAAAGCATTAACCATTCGCGTGAGCGATGGGATCGTGGCTGATATATTCACAGTTGCAGTCGCACGGGATGGAGTGGATGGTGCGGTTGCTACGCCCAAAGGTTCGGTTGCGACTTATTCAGCACTACCCACAACGGGGCTTGCATCGGGCGATGGTTATCTGACAGTAGATACGGGGAAACTATATGTTTACGATGGGACATCATTCCCGACTGAGCCAAACGGCGTGCCTTATCGTGGCGCACCTGGGGAAAATGGATACACTATTATTCTAAGTAACGAATCACACACGTTTCCCGGAAGTGAAACGGCTGCACTGGCTGGGTCTACGGCGTGTGATGTGCTTGTTTACAAGGGAAATACTGCTATCAGTAGTACGGTTTCATTCGGCACGTTACCGGCTGGGATGACAGCATCGGTCAATGGATCGACTATTACATTTAATATAACAACATCGCTTGTAGCATCAGGCACAGTTGATATTACGATCATCGCAGACGGAATGACGTTTGTTCGGAAGTTTAGTTATGCAATTAGTTTTAAAGGTGCTACGGGTAAGGCTGTAACATCAGTAGACATAGAGTTCTCAAAGACAAACTCCGCTACTGTTGCTCCTACTACCGGATGGCAAACAACGGCACCTGCATGGGAAGCTGGATTTTATATCTGGAGTAGAACGAAGACAATATTCAGTGATACCACCACATCAACGTCCCTTCCGGTAAATATTATGGGTGCGACTGGTGTGGGTGTTAGTAGTATGATCGAAGAATATTATTTGTCCACTTCGAAGACGGAACAGCTTGGCGGATCGTGGCTTACCGCACCACCGGCATGGGAGGTTAATAAATATATTTGGACACGAGTTAAGATTACTTATACAGATACGACTATTGTTTACACCACGCCGATTGTTTCATCTGAGTGGGAGGCTGTGAATAATTTACAGATCGGCGGTCGGAACTTAGTTCTTAACAGTAAACAGGAACTTGTTTATCCGGCAACAAATTTATTTCTTTCGCTCTCGTCTTACTTAGTTGGTAGGACTATTCCGTTCCTCACAATATCAACGGACATAGAGTATGTAAATGCGTCAGCGAATTCATACATTGGATTTGTATTACAGATTAGATATACAGACGCTACGAATCAGTTTGTCGATGGACGCAAGTTTCCCGGCGTGGTAGGGGAGTCTTATAAAGGTAGATATTCGGTTTCCGTTGCATTGCAGAGTAAAGAAATTGAGGCGTTGGTAGTAGACTGGGCACAGCTTAATATCGGTGGAACATTCACGTCCGCTAAGACAGGTTACCCGATGGTGGAAGGCGGTAATAAAGCATCATCGGCATGGTCAGCCGCACCCGAAGATACAGCCAAACTTATTTCCGACATCTCCTCTGACGAAAAACTGGACATTAAAGAGAAAGCACAGGTAAAACAAACTTGGACTGATATTATAGATCAGTATAATAAACTTATCGTCCAGGCGGATGCGTTTGCTGTAACACGGACAGCATATGACACGGCTTATAATGCACTTAGTACTTACATTACTCCGCTTTTAGCAAATATGGCCGTTATCAGTGATATTATAAGGTCTGAGTTTGACGGTAAGTTTAATGGATACAGTGCTGAATATGAGGCGTTAAAGATAGCGATCACAGCGAAGGCTAAAAGCCTGGCTGATACGGCGCAGACAGCGGCCAATACAGCAGACGGTAAAGCGGTGGCAGCACAAACGGCTGCCAGCAATGCGCAGGCCACAGCGAACGCCAGAGCACAGACGCTTACCGCACCCGGTCAAGCACCCTACAAAGCGGGTGATCGGCTTATACTTAACTATACAACGGCCGTTGATGGTGTGACATTCACGGCAAATAAAGTATACGAGACCAAAACGCCGCGAGCAACGTGGCTAACGTCGGATTGGGCGCTAGCAGATGTGCAGGACGCTACGGCAGCGGCTAACGCAGCGGTGAAGCATTACTACGTTACCCCGTCAAACTACCGTATCGGCGATATGTGGACGGTGTGGACGGAGGTCACTGTGGACGGCGTTACGTTCAAACTTGGCGAAGAATATCAGGCCACAACGGCCTCGGCTGGGTTTGTCGCAGCGCATTGGGTAAAGAAGAACAAATACACGGATGACACGCTCGCGATGACGCGTGACAGGACGTTCCACACAACGCAGAAACCAGCGAACGGATATATTACTGCATTTACAATATATGCGCAAGGCGCGAACTATGCCGTCGGCGACGAGATCACAATGGCCGGAGGTGGAGAAGATGCCCGAATCACAGTAACGGCAATCAACGCCGGTGCGGTCACCGCGGCAACGCTGACATTCAGGGGCAGAGCATACACCGTGACTGCTGTGGGTACATCGTATGCACAGAAATCAGTTGTGAACTCCATTGGCGGAGCTTCTTCCGGAACAGGATTTCAGATCCAGGTTACCGGAACTGGTACTGATAATATCAGACTGGATGATAAATGGTTTGATTTATCGAATTCTAAATATTGGGTATATGCGACACTAACACCGGCAAACGATTGGGTCAGCACGGGGCTCAGAGGGCTGCAATATATTTACGATGCACTGAAGCTCCGCACCGACACCGTGGGCGGTGTGACGATAGGGAACATCTTCGCTGTGCGTAACACCGTAGGTGAAATAAAGGCATACGTCAATGGGATTGATGATGTGCTGCATCCGGATTATAAGGCAAGTCAACACGGCATCGCTTTCGCAGCTGGTGTGACAAATTTTGGAGCACCGAATGAATCTCAGATGATCGCATTGAAGCATGATGGTTCTGGTTGGCTGGCGGATGGAAAGATCCAGTTCTATGCCAACGGCTCAGCGAAGATCGGGGGCTGGGATATTGGGGCTAATAATCTTACGATGGCGAGCCTTGGAGGTACATACCCGTATAAGGTAAGTAACATATATAATGATGGCCAGTTCATATTCTATGAGAATGGCAGTCAATCGCACCCGTATGGTGGATTTACACAGCGGACAACAGCATACATAAACTATACCACCGAGATCGGAAGCCCTGGATGCATTATCATGGACGATCGCAGTACTTCTGGTACCAAAGTGGTTCTCACGCTGGCTGCAGAAAGGCACGCGTTTACAATAAATCCGAATGGGTACTATGGCAAGATCTTTAATGATGATGATATCGCATTACGCGTCAGTCGAGGGTTTATATACCTGGATGATGTATTTAGGGCAGATTACAATACACCTAATGTCAAGGGTCGTGTGAAAGCGACTCAGATATATGATGCTGCTAATGTACTCAGATGGGTGTTATATCTTGATGAAAGTGCTATTAGTGTGCCTTACCCAGCAATAACAGTATAATATTTTAAAACAAATAAAACTACAAAGATGAAAATCGACTTTACAAAGATGACATTCCTAAACAGAGATGGGTCTACCAAATTATTGAATCAACCCGCCTGGAAAATGATATCCGAAGCGATATACGATCGCGCAGACACCAAGGCGCTAGATGTCTTAAGTGACAAGCTTTGGAACTGTAATGGCAAGGTGGAGCTCGAAGAAACGGAGGTTGATTTGTTGAGGGCTTGCATGGAAGGTATTCGATTCTTCACCTGGCTTAAGAACCCCGTCATATCCTACTTGGATACCCTCAATCCTGTAACCGTTACATAAGTAGTATGCTAAATTTCTACATTGGCAAACACGGTGGTGTGCATTACGGATGCACGGTGTATGACTTGCACATGGTGGCGGGTTCGATTCGTCTAGCGATACGTTGTTATCAGTCCGACATGTCGGGTAATCAGATGACAGGCGAAGCAATGGGCGAGTACTTTCGCATGCTCACAGCTGATAATTCCACTTTAGTTAATCCTGGGACTGGAGACTACGTAACACCGCAGCAGCCTGATATGACGATTCCGACCGGATCGATAGGTGAGTGGGATTTCTTTCTGCATATTGCCAAGAGTGTCCCGAGCATATTCTTTGATCTCATCACCGCCACACTGATAAAGAACCGTAACCGTCTGATGCCGGATGGCTTAATAGCTGAACCATGAGGAGTCTCGTGATAAATATCCTGCTCGTTGGCTTGGCTTTAGCGCTGTTTGTGCCACTTTACATTGTAAACCTAGTCATTGTCTGGGTAAGGCGTCGAGACTTAGCCGGGTTCTTTAGAAGCACCGCGCTCAGCATAGATCATTATGCCAACTACGAATTTAGGACACTCTTTAATGCGGTTCTTATAAAGACGGACGCTCCCGTCAAGTTCGGTAATTTCTACCAGTCTATAAGTTATGTTCTTGCGGTTAACAAGGGTTGGGCAATGCTTACAGAGACTGGTCGCTGGGTGGTATGGATTGTTGAGCTGGCAGACCCTGGACACTTTGATAAGACACTCGACGAATATCGCAACGATAAAACAGAAATATGAATGGATTTGTAAACTTTCTCGCCGATAACGCCTTCCTCACCATGCTGGCCACGAATATCATACAAGCGGTCGCCTGGGCATTCGCTTTCAAGAAGCGGCGCATTGAAAATGATACCGGTGAGGCGAGTGCCCTGGACAGCATACGAGAGCTAAATAACAAGATCGCTGCCGATCTGAAGGAGAAGTATGAGGAGCAGCACCTGCGTATCTCGGATCTGGAGAATAGAGAGCGTGAAGCAATAAAGGAGCGGGGAGAGCTCACTGGGCAGATTACAGTGCTGTCCCAGCAGCATAAAACGGACAAGGAGCTCATCCAGCGACTTACTGAACAAGTTACCAGCTACAAGGCAGAGATCGCAAGCTGGAGGGGTAAGTTTGAGAATCTTCAGAAACAATTTAATCAATTTAAAAAGGAAGCGCATGAAAAATAAGATACTAATTATCGTGCTTGTAGCATCATTACTAGCGTATATCTTCTATACCGTGCGCAGTTGTTCAAATAACGCGTATCAGGCGGCTAACTGGAAAGCTCGATATGATACTGCTATGTCCACAATAAGGGTGCTTAAAAGCCGCACAGGCGCCGCTGTAACGGAGCAAAGTGCGGCGGTGTTCGTGGACCCCGATGCAACAAAGAAAGCCAGTGCTGCTGGTTTTAATCTCCCTAGAAGGGAAGAAAGGAAGATTAAGCGGGTGGATACATACGTGCAGGCAGATCAGGCCTTCGTGGTGCAGGATGATAGTATAGACCTTAAGCCTATGGCTTCGATCAATGATCGATTTGACTCTATTGCTGTGCCGCAGAAGTTTCGCCGGGATAGCTCGGCATACTTTATTGCAGGGACCGTAACAAAGGGTTACGTGGTGATAGATAGCCTGGCCATATACAATACCATGCGGTTACGGGTAGCTGAGAAGAGTCGGGGCCTATTTCGGCCAAATGAGACCGTTGTACAGGTTACAAATTCAAATCCGTTAATCGTGACCACGGGTATGACCAGCATGACGCTTAAGCCTAAGACAAAGGCCTGGAACCGCTGGTTGAAGCCGTTCCTGGTTGGTGCCGCTGGAGTGTATGTCGGAACTCAAATAAGATGAAATGCGAGCAGTTATAGAGCAATACGGTAGAGAGGTAGCGAGAAACGCAGGGCTGGAGGAAGCCATGTTTCTAGCCTTTATAGAGGTAGAGAGTGGTGGTATGGGCTTTGATCCTACCACGGGAAAGCTCATAATCCAATTTGAGCCTGTCTGGTTTAAGCGCAAACAGCCTTTCGCACCCTCTGGAGAGTGGAGTGTTAATAAGGTTGAGCGTCAGTCCAGGGAATGGATAGCATTCAACTCAGCGTTTGCAATCAACAAGGTCGCAGCGATGGAAAGCACTAGCATCGGTTTACCCCAAATTATGGGACTGTATTGGGTGAGATTAGGCTATAAGAGTGTGGGAGACATGTGGGACAGCTTCAAGAAAGGCGAAAGGTTCCAACTGGATGGCCTTGCCAAGTTCATCAAGACGGATATCAACCTGTTAAATGCCGTCCAGAATCGTAATTATGACCGTATGGCGGCTATCTATAATGGCGCGTCTTATGCTGTCATGGCTCGCAAGTGGGGCCGGGAGCCGTACAATATTAGCTTACAGAAGGCATATAGTAAATACAGGAAGTTCACATAGTTTCATAGGGTAGTTTTGGTTTTGGGCCTGGCTGTGTCTACAGCCGGGCTTTTAAAAAGTTTGGGGCATAAAGAAGCCCCTGAACTCTAAAGGGAGGCTCTCACCCCTCCACAATAGTTAAGGTGCATACACACCACGAACAGAGGCTAGTGCCTTTGCCGGTGTGTATGCACCTTAGTTTGTTGTGAGAGATGGCAAAAATAAATAAATATATGAAGAATTACACCTCTGCGCCTCTCCCTTTTATGGGGCAAAAGCGGCGTTTTCTGCGCGACTTCAGGGCAGCGCTTGAGAAGTATCCATGTGATGGATTGTATGTCGATTTATTTGGTGGTAGTGGCTTACTGGCCCATACTGCCAAAAGATTGTATCCCCAAGCTAGGGTAATATATAATGACTACGATAATTATGAGTCTAGGATCCGCAACGTACCCAGAACAAATACGCTGCTGGAAGAAATCCGTGTATTAACTCATGGGCTGGATAGGGATAAGATCATAAAAGACCCCCAGCGGCATTTGATCCTATCCCGGATAAAGGAGGAGCCTGGATTTGTAGACTATATTACTCTAAGTAGTTCTTTACTCTTCAGCATGAACTATGCAGCCAGTTATGAAGCCATGGCGAAGGAAACATTATACAATGTAGTGCGGAAGAGTAGTTACAGTGCAGATGGGTACCTAGATGGACTTGAAATTGTGCGGGTGGACTACAAGGTATTGTTTGACAAATATAAGGATGCGGACCATGTCGTGTTTCTAATTGATCCGCCCTATCTGTCTACGGAGTGCGGGACCTATAACAATTACTGGCGTCTTTCAGATTACCTGGACGTGCTCGATACACTTGGAGCGGGGTCCTATTTCTACTTTACCAGTAATAAAAGCAATATTCTGGAGCTTTGTGAGTGGATGGCCAGTAAAAGCTATGGTGGTAATCCGTTTGCCGGGGCTGAAGTAACAAAGGTGGTGGCGAATGTGAACTATAGTAGCACTTATACGGATATAATGCTGCATAAAGGTTGGAGTCGGACGGTTGGGTAGCTTTGGTTGTAGCTAGCCTTTTATAATAATATCCGGGTTTTGGTTCGATTAATGTTAATGGGTGCGTTTGCGCATCACTATAAAATATGACGATTTAAATTAAATAATATTACGATTTAAATTTGCGCTTTTATTACCTGCCGATACCTTTAGTTATGATCTTTGGTTTAATAATTTTGGGTTTCATCAGACCTGGTGGTGTGACTATCCTCGGAACGGCCTGGGGCTTTGCCCTGGGAACTTCCTTTATCTTCCAATCCTTTAATTTACCTTTTACGTTTTCACTATTCCCTTGGAAGCTTTTCTCTAGTCCCTTACCATTCTCTAGTCCCTTGCCATCCGGTTCTGACCTGGCGGGGTTCCTCGGAAGGGTGTCAGTCAGGACTGCACCGTTCGGGATCTCCAACCCGTACCTTGCACCCGCCTTGCCGCCCGCAGCCGTCGCTGTCACAGTCAGGGTCAGGAAGATACAAATTCCAACCAAATAGTATTTCAAACAAGATGCCAATTTTATTCACTTTAAAAAAATGATTGCCTGCCGCAGAAGGGACAGGCAATCAAAGGTATGGATTAAATAACCCGATTATGCGGAATTAACCGCGTCATTGATTGTTCTCATTAGACTGTGAATTATGCTCGTTCTTTTCCCAATCCCCGCGTTTATTCTTTATCCTGTCTTCACGCTCGTTCTTTATCCGATCCCTTTGCTCGTTCCTTATCCGGTCTCCGCGTTCGTTCCTTATCCGGTCTCCACGTTCGTTCTTTATCCGATCCTCTTGCTCGTTCCTTATCCGGTCTCCACGTTCGCTCTTTATCCGATCCCTTTGCTCGTTCCTTACCCGGTCTCCGCGTTCGTTCCTTATCCGATCCTCTTGCTCGTTCTGCATCCGATTTCCACGTTCGTTCTTTATCCGATCCCTTTGCTCGTTCTGCATCCGATCTCCGCGCTCATTCTTTATTTCCCAATCGGTTCTCTCATTTTTAATCCTTTCGGCGCTTTTCGCTTCTGACCGCTTCTCCTTAAATTGGCCATAATGATGACCCCTTGATTTTGACGAAGCTACTTCGCTAACGGCCTTACCATCCTGGTTTTCTCGGGCAACCTGTCTAACTTCTGAGCCATGTGTCTCTGGCCTCCCGGGCTTTGTGACTGTAAACGGTTTTGCGGGTTTACCCTGCGCTGGTTTGACTTTTGAGGGCTGCCCCCATGCTGTACCCGTAGCCATCAGGGCCAGAATAATCAATGTTTTAAATTTCATATAATTTATTTAATGGTTTCAAGACAAACTTAGAAACTGTATATGAAAAAATTATGAAGAAATATATGGCTTTAAGACGGTTTATTCGCTGTGTTGGTCGTGGCGGGCAGGTTGTGTTAGTCCCCCGCTCAGGGACGCTTCCGTTTACTTCCCTAAGTGCGGAAGTTTTTGAGCGAAAAAACCATTTCGCTCCGGCACCGGAATGTTACGCTCGTGAAATCAATATTGGTTTTTTGGGCCATAGGCCAGATCACCAGCGTCGCCCAGCCCTGGAACGATATATCCTTTTGCAGTTAGTTCTTCATCAATCGCACCACACCAAAGGATTGCCTCAGGCAATTCGCGCACCAGGTACTCAATACCCTCAGTGCAGGCAATGGCAGACACCACGTGGATTTCCCTGGGCCGGCCTTCACTTTTCAGGAATTGAATAGTCTTAACGAGGGATGCACCGGTCGCCAGCATGGGATCCGAAATGATAAGGATCCGGTTTTCTACCTCCGGGCTGCTCATATATTCAACCGAAATCTCGAAACTACCGTCCTTACTGTGTTTGCGATAGGCGGATATAAATGCATTATCAGCCTTATCGAAGTAATTCAGCAGACCCTGGTGCAAAGGAAGCCCCGCCCGGAGAATAGTGGCCAGGACAGGTTGCTCTTTGAGTACCAGACATTCGGAAACGCCCAATGGCGTCTGGATTTCCCGGGAAATATGCGGCAGTCTTTGGCTGATCTCATATGCAATGATTTCCCCGATCCTTTCCAGATTTCGCCTGAAGCGCATCCGGTCATGTTGTACCTCTACGTCCCTGAGCTCACCGACCCAATTGCTCAAGAGGCTGTGCTTTTTGCTGAGGTTGATGATTTCGTTAGTGTAATTAGCGGTAATTGTTTCCACGAGCTTGTTTCTTTTTTATTTTTGACAAATCTAAAACAAAATAAATTGACTGCAGGGGGTTTCCCTGCCTTAAAAAAACGACAAATGGTTTATAGGGTTATCGGGCTTATGAGTGGCAGTTCTTTGGACGGACTTGACATTGTTTTTGCGTCATTTCAGGAAATCAGGGGGTCCTGGAACTTTGAGATATTGGAGACTTTCTGCGATCCTTATCCGTCCATGTGGACTGAACGCCTGCAGACTGCAACAGAACTAAACGCTTTTGATTATCAACTGCTGCACGTTGAATACGGGCATTATCTTGGAAAAAGAGTGAATGCTTTCATCGATGAGCGTGGATTGCAATATCAGGTGGCGCTGGTTGCTTCCCACGGCCACACTACTTTTCATGTCCCGGGTCGCGGAATGACCGCCCAGTTGGGTGATGGTGCGGCGCTGGCTGCTGAGACCCGGCTGCCGGTCGTATCTGACCTTCGGGCGCTGGACGTTGCTTTTGGAGGCCAGGGGGCTCCCATCGTGCCCATCGGGGAACGGCTGTTGTTTAGTGGGTATCCTTATTTTCTCAATATCGGCGGGATTGCCAATATTTCGCTCAACAGTGATCCCTATCAGGCGTTTGATGTTTGCCCGGCAAACAGGGTGTTGAACATGCTTGCGAAAGAGACAGGAAAAGAATTTGACAGGGGTGGGAGATTGGCCGCAGCAGGACGTGTGATAGAACCTTTGCTAAATGCATTAAACAACCTTGAATATTACCGTCAGGCCCCGCCGAAATCGCTGGCCAATAGTTTTGGAACTGATATGGTTTATCCCATTATTAAAAGCTACAATGAACCGGTAGAGGACTTGCTCAGGACCTATGTGGAGCATATTGCCGTTCAGGTTCGCCAGGCCGTGAACGAGGTAAAAATCCACGGAGGTGAAGGCAGGATGATGGTTACCGGTGGTGGTGCTTTTAACGAATTTTTAATGGACCGCCTGGAAGAAAAGCTTTTGGAACTGAATGTTACATTGGAAATTCCTGATGATAGACTGGTAAAGTTTAAAGAAGCGCTGATCATGGCCCTGATAGGCGTCCTAAGGTGGAGGCAGGAGTATAATGTCCTGAGTTCTGTGACAGGTTCACAGAGAGACAATATTGGCGGCGCTTTGTGGATGGGTCAGGAGGCCTGAAACGTGACACGGTAAATTTACCCTCTGAATTTTTTTTGTAAAGAGTCTGGCCAGGCGGCGATTGCTGATGCGAGATATCTAAAGTCCGGAAAATTGTCTGTATCAGATTATCTTTGAAGAATGGAAGTGAATGAAGAACTCCTCGAAAAACTGGCCAATTTATCCCGGCTTCATTTTTCGGAAGAGGAGAAAAAAGAATTCGGTGAGGACCTGCAGAAAATGATCCGGTTTATGGAAAAACTGAATGAATTGGATCTGTCGGGAACTGAGCCGCTTTTGCATATGAGTGATGAGATCAATGTTTTGCGGGATGACGAGATCAGGGGATCTGTTCCGCGCGCTGTCGCCTTACAAAATGCACAGGGAACCGACGGCGTTTTTTTTAGGGTTCCCAAAGTCATCAAAAAATAAAATCAAGATGCAGGCATTAATTCACCTGAAAGAGTTGCGAAAAAGCTACTTCCTGGGACAACAGGAACTGGAAGTATTGAAAGGAATTTCACTGGAAATAGAAAAGAATGCGTACCTCGCCCTCATGGGGCCTTCAGGGAGCGGGAAGAGTACCCTGATGAATATACTGGGTTGCCTGGATACACCCACCTCCGGAACTTATATCCTGAACGAAAAGGATGTCAGCAAGATGGATGACAACGCGCTTGCAGAGGTTCGGAACAGGCAGATCGGATTCGTATTTCAGCAGTTCAATTTGCTACCCCGGCTCACAGCGCTGGAGAATGTGTCGTTGCCGTTGATCTACGCGGGCATGAACCGGCATGACCGGCAGGAAAGGGCCATGCAAATGCTGGAAACCGTGAACCTCACCGACCGGTCTCACCACCGACCCAATGAGTTAAGCGGAGGCCAGTGCCAGCGGGTGGCTATCGCCAGAGCCCTGGTAAACAACCCGGCATTGATTCTGGCGGATGAGCCAACCGGGAATCTGGATACCCGGACTTCCTATGAGATTATGGATATATTTGGAAAGATCCACGACAATGGCAACACCGTGGTACTTGTTACGCATGAGGAGGACATAGCGAAATATGCAAAAAGGGTGATCCGGCTTCGCGATGGGATGATTGAAAGCGATCGGATCCGTTCAGAGATCCCCGTAGGTTTGCCTCATACTTAGATACAGTAACTTCTTAACAATATTCATTCCGGGATGTCCTTAAAAATTTATACAAAGACGGGAGACAAGGGAAAAACCTCTTTACTGGGCGGTACCAAGGTTTCGAAATCAGATACCAGGATCGAAGCGTATGGTACGGTTGATGAACTGAATGCCTGGATGGGACTATGCCAGGATTTGTTATCCGGACATGAAATTGAGTCTATTTTGCCAACTATACAGGACAGGCTTTTTACGATGGGTTCAAAGCTGGCATGTGATCCCAATAAGGAAATTAAAATGGCCTTGCCGAGTTTGGCTGAAGCAGACTGTGTAGAACTTGAACGGGAGATCGACCGGATGGATGGACAGTTGCCGGTTATGAAATCCTTTGTATTGCCCGGGGGCCATGTGGTTGTATCAAATCTGCATATTGCCCGATGCGTCTGCAGGAGAGCCGAAAGAGCCTGTATTCGTCTTTTGGAGTCATCCATGGACGATGAAATTGTCATCAAATATCTGAACAGGCTTAGTGACTACCTTTTCGTGCTGGCGCGCTATGCGGCATTCAAACTTGGGGTGACAGAAATTAAATGGCATCCGCGATCCGGACAATAACCTTGCCGGGGTTGGCAGCGGATCTTTTCCTTTTTTTTTTGGAAATTTTTGCTATTGGTGTCGGGGTCCGGCACATTTGTTGCGTTGTAGAACTGGTTTAATGATTTGTAAGAATGAGATTATTATTGAATATCACTACATTGGGACTTTTGGTTATTCTTTTAGCTTCGTGTGCAAAAACAAGAGATGGTCTGGATGTAAACACCATCAATAACATTGTCCGTACTGGAAGATGGGAAACTGTCACGAAAACTTTTTACCCGGCTGCCACGCCAACGATAGGGACGACCGAGGAATTGGTTAGTGGACTTCAGTATGCTGAGTTCAGGTCGGACAGCAAGGTACACTTTTACGATGCTGATCAGATTGAGTATGATGCCAGGACTTATAGCTTTCAGGATACTCAAACGATGATCCTGGAGGGAGATGTGTTTAAAATACAGGAAACACTTGGCGGTACAATTAGCAAAATGACGCTGATTAAAACAGATCCGCTTGGGAAAACCGTAGTGCTCTTTGTGAGGTAAGCTCGAAATATTAGACGCTAGATTTTAGATATTAGACGCTACCTGCCCGAACGTACCGTTCGGTACGCCCGCCCGTCCGCCACGGCGGACGATTCGGACGGGGGCGGGGATGCCAGACATTAGATACCAGATATTAGAGAAGAGACATTAGACTCTAGACGTTAGACTAATTCTCTAGATGTGTTGTATAGGTATAATGATATATATAATTTAAATAATGGTTAGCTTATTGGTAAGAGTGATTACAGCGTTTTAAAAACGCACAACTAACTTAATATAATCGTAATTCGTAATTCATCAGGCCTCAGCCTGCCCTACGCTATAATACCGTCCTTCATATGAAGGACCCTGTTGCTCAGCCGGGCCAGTTCTTCATTGTGGGTTACAATGAGAAAGGTTTGTTGAAATTCATCCCGCAGTTTAAAGAAAAGCTCATGCAGTTCCCTGGCGTTTGCTGTATCCAGGTTACCCGTAGGTTCATCGGCCAGGATGATTGCGGGTTTATTGATCAGCGCCCGGGCAACGGCCACCCTTTGCTGCTCGCCGCCACTTAACTCGTTAGGTTTGTTGTTGAGGCGGTGTGACACACCAAGAATTTCCAACAATTTCCTGGCGTTAGTTTCGGTTTCCCTCTTCTTCCGTTTTGCCAGCCAGGCGGGAATACATACGTTTTCAAGGGCAGTAAATTCCGGCAGCAGGTGATGAAACTGAAAAACAAAGCCGATATTCAAATTTCGAAATGAAGCGAGTTTATTTCCTGAGAGACTAGCCATATCGACGCCATTCATCGTGAGTGACCCTGAATCGGCCTTGTCCAGGGTTCCCAATATATGCAGGAGGGTACTCTTGCCACAACCCGATGGTCCCGCAATGGCAGCAACTTCACCTTTCCTGACATGTAGATTTACCCCTTTTAACACCTCCACCTGCCCGTATGCTTTAAAGATATTTGTGCATGAAATCATGGATTCCGGTAATAATCATTCAAATATCCGGAATTAGGGCCAAATTCAAAACAAATACATTCCCGACCGCGTTATAAATCCTAAAAATGCAATTTGGTAGATTCCCGAATACAATTACTTTTGCAAAAAAATTGGAACGGGCAACCGGTTCCAAAGAGCCTTTTGATCATCTTAAATTTTAGTTTGATATGTTTTGGACACTTGAATTAGCCTCCTATCTTGAAGATGCTCCCTGGCCGGCATCTAAAGACGAACTGATAGACTATGCTATCCGGAGCGGTGCGCCCATCGAGGTTGTTGAGAACCTGCAGGAACTGGACGATGAGGGCGATGTTTATGAAACTATTGAAGATATCTGGCCGGATTACCCGACTCAGGAGGACTTCCTGTTTAACGAGGATGAATATTGACCTGAATAAAATAAACTATAGTGAAAGTACCCTTATCAGGGTATTTTTTTTATTTGAGGGTTTCCATAATTCCTATGCAATGCGGGGGTTAGAGAAGATGAATACCTGCGGACGCGGCCTTTTCCTTTTCGTTGTGCGACCATACGCTTACCTGAACCTCGCCAATATGGCGACCCCGAAGCATAAACATGGTTAACCTGGATTGCCCGATCCCCCCGCCAATACTTTCCGGTAGCTGATCCTCCAACAATAATTTATGAAATAAAAGTGAAGCCCTTTCCTCGCAGTTTTTTTCCTTCATTTGTAGCCTGAGCGCTTTTTTGTCAACGCGGATGCCCATCGATGAAACTTCAAAAGCACATTCCAAAACAGAATTCCAGAGAATAATATCGCCATTCAGACCCTTGTAACCTTCTTCATTCGGTGTACTCCAATCATCATAGTCTGCAGCCCTTCCGTCGTGCGCATCACCATCGGATAATTTGCCGCCGATTCCAATGAGGAAAATAGCTCCAAACTCTCTGGCAGCCCGGTTTTCTCTTTCTTTCGGACTGAGATTAGGATATTGCCGTAACAATTCTTCAGTGTGAACAAAAGTGATCTTTTCGGGAAGGCTGGTCAGGATTTTTTTGTAATGATCATGAACGACCTGTTCTGTATGTTTGAGCGCCGCATAGATCTTATTCACCGTCTTTTTCAGAAGTTCCAGGTTGCGCTGATCAGCAGTAATGTGCTTCTCCCAATCCCACTGATCTACATAAATGGAATGTAGGGGGCTGTAATCCTCATCGGGTCTTAGCGCGCGCATATCAGTCAGGATACCCCGGCCGGGCTCTACATCCAACTCCTTCAACCGCAGCCTTTTCCATTTTGCCAGAGAGTGGACTACTACAGCCTTGTGCTCGTTGAGTGATTTTACTGGAAATTTTACAGGTCTTTCAATACCGTTGAGGTCATCATTTAATCCGGTACCATCCAGCACAATCAGCGGTGATGACACTTTCACCAGGTTCAATTGTCTGATTAGCTCGTTTGAAAATGTATCTTTAACCAGTGTGATGGCTTGTTCCCGCTTTAAAATTTCCCTGTCCATTTTATTAATCTATACGGTTGTTTTATGGTGGACCTTTTAAACAGTGTTCCTGGTTGTGGTACAGGCTTCCAGATAAAGATCCTCAATTGCGGGCGCAAAAATAAGAAAATTCAATAAAATGATCAAATGATTGTCGGTCCTTTTAATAAAATTGTCAATGATTTATCAAAATTCAAAAAAGTGGTAGTTTTTCAGCTATTTATTTAAAAAGTCAAAGATCACTGACCGGCAACGGGGGCCTGCGATTTGTGTAGGCATAAAATCTGGTACCTGGACAAGGGATTTTTTGAGGTAATCTGGGACTCAGTCCATCCTGCGGAGGGTCACCGATAAATTTGGAAATTCCCCAAAAAAAGTATACCTTAATAGATCGGTCGTGCGCGCAAACTCCTGGCTGGGGAAGGGAATGACTCGAATTTCGCTTACCGCTTCCTCCCGATATATCTGACCACTGAACTTATGCCGTTGTGGAGCGCGCCTTCATGCAATTCCACTTCTCTTTCCTCGAGTAAAACAGTTTCCAATTCTTTAAATTCTTCTTCAACTTCTAAGGTGGTAAACAACATTTCAATCTTGTCAGGTCCGCCAATTGCGGGATTCTTTCGCCTTAGCGCCAGGTTATTCTTGCTGAATGCTTCAAAAATTACGATACCTCCGCGCTTGAGAAGGGGGACAAGCCCGCCGAAAAATTTATGTCGCAGGTCGGGGCCGACGTGTGTGAAAACATAAGCGATGGCGTCAAACGCTTCGTTGCGGTATGACAGCTCGTCGAAACCCCCAACAAAATAATTGATCTGTACTCCGGCCTTTAGTGCCAGCAAATTCGCTTTGCGCCGGCCTTCGCTGCTGATGTCGAAGGCATCGGCCTGCCACCCCAAGGAAGCAGCATACACGGCGTTCCGACCTTCGCCTTCAGCGGGAAATAGAATCCTGCCGGGTTGGAGCTGATCAAGTTGATCTTTCAAAAATAAATTAGGCGTTTCGCCGTAAACGTATTCAGAACGGTTATACCGTTCATCCCAGATTTCTTTCATTTCGTATGTGTCGTGATGTTAATCCTGTCAAAAATAAACAAACAAATCCTAAATTCCGTCTGGCGTATGAATCCTGCCGAAAAGTTAAAAGAATTTGCCTTTGATGGCAACTGCATTAATTAAATTGCGGCTTTTTGGACGGGCTATGAGTAGTAAAACAGCATTCTCGATACAGTTATTCCCGCAGAAACTAGGAGAAGGCTCCGGTGTTTTGAGAATTCTGGCTATCAATAAAGAATCGAGTCCCCCCGTTTACAACAGTATCGACATCTCGCCTAAAGCCCTCCTTGAGGCGTTCCCATTCCTGCCTTCAGTTAATGGTAGCAACTTCAGGAGTTTTGGCCATGAAGTCATGAACGTTTCTATTGAAGATATCAGAAGAGCGTTTGATTCTCAGCAAACGGAACCGCAGTTTGGGACGTACTTTCGGAAGTCGCTCATCAGTCATTATTATAAGCTTTTCAGGGCTGTCAGATCAAGTTTCGATCAGGTCACCTGGTACCATTCGGTTTCACGCGGTGATTCAAAACGACTGTTAACGCTGCGATGCAAAATGAATCCCGCATTCCCTCAGCTAAAGTTCAGGGTTATCAGAAACGATCATAGATTCGAACTGGAAGGGATTGTGGAGATCAAAGGGAGCGCTTTCAACCTCAATGATTTCCGGCGCCACCATTTTTTTATGGAGCGGGATGACGAATATTTTCTCCTTTATTTCAGAGATTACGAGGCGCTCGATTGGTTGCAGGATCAATTGGACCGGTTTTCAGGTCCTCCGGAAAAATTACTGAAGCATGTAATTATTCCACTGGAGAAAAAAGGATACAAAGTTGACCGGCAATTACTGAAGTCTTCAGAGACGATCAGCGTGGATCCATTACCTGCGGTGTTTTTATCAGAACTAAGCGGATCGTTTCTCATGCTGACGCCGCAATGGTTTTACGATGGATACAGGGTTGAAGGGGAGTGGCAGGAAAAAACAATCATCGAAAAAAATGACTGGCAGGTACATATCCTACGCAATCGGGAAAAAGAGGATGAGCTCAGACATATGTTGAAATCCCTGCATACCAATTTTCCAAATCAAAAAAGAGACTTCTACTACCTGTCATTTGCGGACGCGCAGAAAAAGCAATGGTTTGCAAAATCGTACCACAAACTCCTGACTTCGGGCATCGATCTGATAGGGATGGACATGCTGGTCCACTTCAGATACTCCCAGGATCTGCCTGCGACTGAACTATTATTGAAAAAGGAAATTGGAGACACGGTTGTTTTTGATTTTACCGTCAAATTTGGCAATGAAAAAGTACCGCTTTCCGAATTGCAGAAAATACTTTGGGCCGGACAAAGGGCAGTGCTGCTGAAAGATGGCAGCCTCGGCATATTGCCAGACCCATGGATGGAAGAATATGGCATCTTAATTAAACACGGCAAAGTGTCGGGACCTAACGAAATAATAGTATCGCCGGGGCTGGTATTAACCATTGTTGCAAGCCGCGAAAAACAAGCCGGGAGCCCTGATAAACCGGATCTCAGAAGAAACTGGTGGCTACGGTATCAACGCTGGATGGAAGATGACAAACTATACCCCTTGCCGGAACTCATCCGGATCAATCCGCGGGATTATCAGTTCAAAGGATATCAATGGATGCGTTTATTGTCGGAATTAGGAATGGGTGGTTGTCTGGCGGACGACATGGGTCTGGGGAAGACACTTCAAGCCATCTGTTTTTTGGGTTCAGTCATGGAAAGGGTTCCGGCCATGAAGAGCCTGGTCATATGTCCCGCTTCACTCATTTACAACTGGCAGCAGGAATTGGAGAAATTTGCGCCAATGTTGACATCGGCTGTTTATCATGGTTCACAAAGAGATGCAACAGTGCTGAGCGACCCTGAAGTGCGGGTTATCATCACCAGTTACGGCACTTACCGGTCTGACGTGGAGCAACTCACGGAACATTATTTTGATGTGGTTATTATTGATGAGAGCCACAATATTAAAAATCCCGCTGCTAAGATAACTCGGGCTGTAGGTCAATTGAAAGCAGGCAGTCGGTTTGTACTGAGTGGTACGCCTGTGGTCAATAATACTTTTGATCTTTACGCTCAAATGACTACCGTCATGCCGGGGATATTGGGGAGTCGTGAATTTTTTAAAAGGGAGTACGCAGATCCGATCGACCGGTTTGGAGATTAGGATAAAACAAAGAACCTGCAGAAGTTGATTGCACCCTTTGTATTGCGGAGAACTAAAGAACAGGTGGCCAAAGATCTCCCGGAAAAAACTGAGACAGTGTTGTGGTGTGAAATGGGCGCAGGGCAAAGGGAATTCTATAACACTACACTGCAACGGATCAGGGGACAGATTCTGGAGGGCATTCGGGATAGGGGACTAGCCCAGAGCAAATTAAATGTATTGGAAGGAATCACACGATTAAGGCAGATTTGCAATGCTCCATCGTTGATCGGCGAGGGAGTGCCGTCGGGTGCTGAATCAGTAAAAACGGAAGTATTGTTTACGGAACTCGAACAAGTCCTGGAGGGTCACAAGGTGCTTGTTTTCTCACAATTTACAGGGATGCTGCATCTGATAGCTGCGGCGTGTACTGAGAAAGATATTGAATACTATCATTTTGATGGACAGACTGCGCCAGCGAAACGGATGGATATGGTCAATTCATTTCAGAAAACGGAAAACCCGATTAGGCTCTTTCTTATCAGCCTGAAAGCTGGTAATGCAGGTGTAAATCTGACTGCTGCTGATTATGTGTTCCTGGTAGATCCCTGGTGGAATGAAGCAGTTCAACAGCAAGCTATTGACCGGACCCACCGCATTGGGCAGGATAAAAAAGTATTTGCCTATAAAATGGTCTGCAAAGACAGCATTGAAGAAAAAATATTGACCTTGCAGGAGCGGAAAAAGAAACTTGCGCGTGATCTGATCAGCCCCAATGAGGACTTTATCAGGGGGCTGGAACTGGAGGATGTAGAGTGGCTGTTTGGGTAGCGTTGCAGCTGGGTTTGGCGTTTTCGCGTTTGAGCATGCGGGAACTTTCAGGTTGATGGAAAAATTGGCAAACTATTTGTTTAGGTAGTCTGAATATCTAAGCATGTTGTAGTTCAATGCTTTGTGTAGTTCTGGGAATCAAGGTGTAAGAATAGGCGTGTATCGTTTGGAACTCCCACCATACCTGCTTCAATCTTCACTAGTTTTATTTGTCTAAAAAGTGGCTTCAGATAGCCTTGATGTGGTTTAACTTTTTTTTTCTGAATCTGTGCAACGCTTAAAAAGTTTTCTGCATCAAAGTATGTGAATGGAAATTATAAATTGAAGATTTTTTTGAACCTTAAAAAGAATGTGACTAAACTTAACTTACGTTACAACAAATGTGAGAAACTTTCACTAAACTTAAACCAATAATCATGAAAAGAGTAGTATTTGTAATGGCGATTTTCGCCGCAGTTCTTGCAGTTTCGTGCAGCAAGAAAGACAATGGGACACAACATACAGTAACCTACCACGTATCAAGTGCCGGTGCTATGAATGTGAATTACACCGGTTCCGACTGGGTTCTCAAAACAGTAAACAGTGTATCTTCATCCTGGACCTATAGTTTCACAACTTCGGAAAAAGGTAAGGAGGTGAAACTCACTATTAACAGCGTCACCGGGGGTGCCGTGAGCGGGTCTATTGACATTGACGGACAACAGGCCGTACAAAATAACTCCGGCTCCGGATCTGTGACGATGACCGCACAGATACCCTAAGCCGGCAAAGTTACCGTTCAAAAATTATCGTGTACTGCACGTGGCGAAGTCTGCAACTTTAATGGTTGCAGGCTTTTGTTTTGCAGGGGTCGACGGAACGAGTGGCGAATGAATATCTGCACGGATTCTTGTTCATACGCTAGCAGGAACGGAATATGGATACGCCGGGTTTGAAGGGATGATTGTGAGAAAAGAAAAATCAAATAATTACCCATGAAGCCAAAATTTGGCTAATTTTTGAATTTTTCAATATAAATAAGTTGATTATCAACCAATAATAATATTTACAATTTTTGTAAATAATTTACATATTCGTAAATATTTCGTATCTTTGACAAAATTAAATTCTGATGAATGCATGTAAAAGATGTAGCAACAGGATGGGCATTAGAAGCGGTTATTGAGCCAATGACCAACAAGGATTTTAAAGTTATCAAAAAAAGTAAGCTTAGGTTTAATAAGTTTGACTGGGACGATTACCGGGGTGAGGAGGTTTACAAACTCAGATTAAAAAGTGATGATACCATTTTGGGATTGATGTGCCTGATAGATCATGCGGACGAGGCAACCAATGCTATTGAAATTGAGCTATTGGAAGTAGGTGAAGAAAACATTGGATCGGAAAAGAGACTGGATAATATAGGGGGTTGCCTTATAGCTTTTGCGTGTAGGGAATCATTTAAGCGTGGGCACGATGGCTTTGTATTCCTTACTCCCAAAACCCAATTATTGAAACATTATCCCACAAAATACGGTTTTCATCATATGCCTCTAAGAACCGTGCTGCGGCCAGAAGCCTTAATGATATTGTATGAGGAAGATTCGAGAAAATTGATAAAAAAATATTTAGATTGATATTACGGGAGTTGTAATGCATTTTGTTAGCAATCGAAAAAAAAATCGTATAGTATGAAATCGTATAAAGAAATTGAAAAGAAGTACACCCCAGAGGAAATTGCAGAATCGATAGTTTTCCCCGGAACAAAAGATACGAAAGAAAGGGAAGCTATACTTTCTGAATTTCGGGACTTTAGAAAGAACATATCTGATAAGCAAAGTGAGAAAAGTAAAACTATCTCACTCTTATTGCAATTAAAGTTTTTAATTGAGGATTACTTAGATGCGAACTCCTTTAATAAGAACTATTATTTCGGATATTTTCTAAAAGAGTATATCTCTCGTTTAGAAAAGAAAAACAAAGAATTTGCAGCCGAGATAGACGTTGATCCCACAGAACTGAGCCAGGTTATTAATAAACATCGGAAACCAACCGATAAGCTCATATACAGGTTAGAGATACATTCAAATAAGAACTTCCCGGCATTGATGTGGTTTAAACTTTTGGAAAAGGAAAGAGTGTATGAACTATTACATAATAGGGGGATGATTGAAAACGAAAAAAAACACGTTAAAAGAAAATTGGAGTTTTCTATCTAAATATAAGGGAGTATCCCGTTAAGTGTGTAGGTGTGCTGGATTAATTTCATTGATCCAGGAGGTGGGGGAGGATCAAAAGAAAAACAAGCCCGTTGGGCTTTTTGTTTTTTCATTCCACGATTCAGGCAAGCCTGATTGTTGCATTTCAAAACAAAACCCCCACCTTGGTGGGGGTTTTGTTTTTCTTTTGTCGGGATGACTGGATTCGAACCAGCGGCCTCTTCGTCCCGAACGAAGCGCGCTACCGGGCTGCGCTACATCCCGCGTTGATTTTCTATGACGCTGCGCCACTTCCGAAATCAGGTGCGCAAATATAAATAATAGTCGCCTAATAACGTGGTAAACGCCCCGGAATAATTGTCGCCATCTCTGATAAACAAGGTTTCTTCCCAGATATGCGTAGAAGTTAAACCGCCCTCAACCATGATCCGACCAGCCTCATGTTGAGCTGTTGGATGCACGCGGACAATCCTGTGAAGGAAGAGCCCCGCATTTGAAATAACCTTCTTTAACGCTGATTCCCGCCTGGCCGGCAGAAGCATAAAAAACCTGCCTTCTTCAAGAAGCTGGTGCGAAATGATACCGGCAAGTTGGTCAAGGGTAAGCCCGGTATCATGATGGGCCAGGTTCTTTCCGCTATCATCGCTCTTCAAATCATTTTCGTAAAAAGGAGGATTGCTGAAAATCACCGCATATTTTTTATCAAACGCAAACCGGCTCACATCGTCATGATGGATCCGGATTCTGCCTCCCCACGGACTAGCAGCGACATTCTGTAATGACTGCCTATAACAGGGTTCCTGCAATTCTATACCATCAATGAACGACGGAGCTTGCTGGGCCACCATGAGTGACAATAACCCCGTCCCTGAACCGATGTCAAGCATCGTATCTGCTTCCGTAAAATTCCTGGTCTCCCGCGCAACCCAGGCACCAAAGAGACAAGCATCTGTAGTCACCTTCATACTGCAGGCATCCTGATCCACCAAAAACTCCTTGAAACGAAAATAAGAATTGGACATAAATTTTCAACCGCAGCTAAAACCCTGATCTGGCAACCGACTGAACACTCAGATCAGCAAACTGGCCAGCCAGAAATTTGTAATAGCCCGTGATCCCGATCATGCCGGCATTATCCGTACAATACTGAAAATCCGGAATGAATGTGTTCCAATTATTTTTGACACCCGCTTCCACAAATGCCGCTCTGAGACCGGAATTTGCGGAAACACCACCGGCTATGCAAACATCCCGGATATTCAGGTCCCGGGCTGCCCGGGTAAGTTTGTTCAGCAATATCGTAATGATCCGCTCCTGGATCGAAGCACAGATATCCGCCAGGTTTTCATCAATGAAAGCTTTCTGCTCTTCCGGCGTGGCTACAAATTCTTCTTTAAAGACCTGGCTCTTACCCGCATTTCTCAGGAAATATAATATCGCCGTCTTGAGACCCGAAAAACTAAAACCATAACCCGGAATTTTTGGTTCGGGAAACTGAAAACGGGACGGATTACCCTGCCGCGCGTACTTATCGATCAATGGTCCGCCCGGATAGGGGAGACCTAGGAGCTTGGCCGATTTATCAAATGCTTCACCTGCCGCATCGTCAACCGTCTCGCCAATTACCGTCATGTCCAGCGGGCTGTCACATCTTACAATCTGAGTATGCCCACCACTCACCGTCAGACATAAAAAGGGAAACGAGGGTTTTCTTTCCGGGATCAGGTTGGCCAGCACGTGAGCCTGCATGTGATTGACCGCTATCAACGGAATGTTCAACGCCAGAGAGAATGATTTCGCAAACTGACCACCCACCAACAACGAACCAATCAGCCCCGGCGCCTGCGTAAATGCGATGGCATCAAGGTCATGCAGATCCTTTCCTGCTTTTTTTAAAGCGATGTCCACTACCGGAACAATATTCTGCAAATGAGCACGGGAGGCCAGTTCTGGGATCACACCGCCATATTGCGCATGAATTTGCTGCGTGGCAACTTCATTAGACAATACACTTCCATCGCAACAAACCGACGCTGAGGTTTCATCACAACTGGATTCAATAGCTAATATACAAACGGATTCTTTCACTTAACTTCTGATTGCAACAACCGGATCCATCTTGGCAGCCTGAATAGCTGGCAGGATACCGGCAATAATTCCAACTAAAATACAAATCAATAAAGTCCAGATCATATTGGTGACAGAAACGAAAACGGGGAACTCGAGGGCTTTCGATAAAATGACGGACAGAATAAACACAAGGATCAGACCTATCAGCCCGCCAATGATACACAGAAATGCAGCCTCGAGGAGAAACTCTGTCAGGATGATGCGCCGCTTGGCTCCAACGGCTTTTTTAATACCTATCTGAGGAGTTCGTTCCTTTACCGTTACGAACATAATGTTGGCCACTCCGAATAATCCCACGATCAGGCTGATTCCCCCAATCACCGCTCCGCCGATATTTAGCCCGGTAAAAATCTGACCTACCTGGTTACTGATATCGTCCATGTTATTCAGGGCAAAATTGGACTCGCTGCGCGGACTGAGTTTCCGGATACCCCTCATCACCCCTTCCAGCTCATCGGTCAACGCGGGTATCGGCACTTTATCCTTGCCTTTTACAATAATGACCGGATCTGTGCGGAGCTCATTGTAAATCGTGCGCGCAAACTGAAAAGGCAAAATTACGCAACGGTCAAAATCCCACCCGCCCGTCATTTGTTTACCCTGCTTTTTTATAACGCCCACTACCAGGATCTTCCGGCCTTTAATCGTGATTTGCTTGTTCAGCGCCCGCTCCGCACCGGAAAAAATCTTGCTCGCTATTTCATCGCCAATCACAGCCACGTTGGAACCGAAGCTGAATTCGGCGTCAGATAACTGCCGGCCAACAGCAAAATCCAGGTGCTGAATTTTGAAATATTCTTCACTTACGCCGTAAATTACCGCGTTATTAAGCGTGGAACCCCGGAAATCCACATTGTCCCTGGTATTGATAAACATGGCTATGTTTCCGGTCAGCCGTGAACGCTCTTTGATCTGGCGGATTTCGTAATACTTGGGCACCGGGCGATTCACGTATTTCCACCAGGGGTAATCTGGCCCGCCGGCCCAAACCCATTTATCGATATAAATGGTGTTATTACCCATCGCCTTGATCTCGTTCTGGATATTGTACTGCAGGCTTCCCACCGTAGCCAATACCCCGATGATGCAGAAAATGCCAATGGTAACCCCAAATAATGACAGGAAAGTACGCAACTTGTTCTTCCAGAGTTCCTGGATAGCCATCCTGAACCCGGTATCAACAATTTCCAAAGTGCGCCTGAACATATGAACAAAGATACGTCTGTTTGGGAAAACTTATTGGCGAAACGAGGGCCAGTTTGACGGGTTTTTGTTATTTTCAATGAAAAATAAACCTGCAACATGAAAAAGGATTTTTTTTGGAAGACGATTGCTCTAATGTTGATTTATTGCTCTATGACCTATTTACCACTCCAGGCACAGGATCAGCATCCTGTGGAAAGCGAATTGGTTGTACTCGACGTGTTTACCGGGAAAACGGATGTTGTTCTCAAAGAGAAGCGCCATTTTGAAGCACCAAACTGGTCCAGAGACGGCAAATTCCTGGCTATAAATGCAGACGGCAAAATTGAAAAAATTTCTCTTAATGGTGAAAAAATTGGTGTTATACCTACCGGTTTTGCAAACCGTTGTAACAATGATCATGGCTTTAGCGTGGATGGAAGAACTTTGATCATCAGTCATCAGGATTCTTCCGCCGTTAAGGGTGGAAGCTCCCGAATATTTGTTGTTTCCGCAAACGGCGGAACACCTCGCCTGATCACTAAAAAATTTCCGAGCTACTGGCATGGGATCAGTCCCGATGGAAAGTGGCTGGTTTACTGTGCCAACCGCAACCAGGAGTGGGATATCTATAAGATCAGTATTCGGGGAGGTGAAGAAACAAGACTGACAAATGCAGCAGGGCTTGACGACGGACCCGAATACAGTTATGATGGGAGGTGGATTTATTTTAACTCAAACCGTACAGGGCGGATGCACCTTTACCGTATGAAACCGGACGGTACAAAACAGGAACAGCTAACGTCTGACGAATACGACAACTGGTTTCCGCATCCTTCCCCGAACGGGAACTACCTGGTTTACATCGCTTATCTTCAGGACCAAAAGGGACAACATCCTTTTGGAAAGGACGTCAAAATCAGAATTTTAGATCTGACAACAGGCAGGGCAAAAGATATAACACCGATTTTCTATGGTGGGCAGGGTTCCCTCAACGTTCACAGTTGGGCCCCAGATGGCAGACGGATCGCTTTCGTCCGGTACATCAGACCATCCGATAGTGCAATGTAGTGTGCTGGATGAAGTAAACGAAAATCTCATTTTATGTTGCGCCGAAGGTTTTAGGGTATTCAATAGTTACTTTTCAGTAGTTGTTAATAATCGTTTTTGATATCATCCCAGGTGCAAATTCCCAACCAGATATTTTTTTCAGAATGGGCCGGATTAGACTAACTTCGCCTTAACAGTCTTTGGTGCTTTTTTTGAGGTACGAAAAGCTTAAGCCCAATCAACAAATTTCATCACTCCTGCGACAATATGCGTTACTGAACGTCGCAATGAAAACAAACGTAATGCCCGCTAAATCAAACCTGATCCTTTTTTGGATCACCACTTTAATCATTATCCTGTTCGACGGTGTGATGCCGTTGATGTATTTGAATAGCGAGCAGGCAAGAGAAGGTATCAGCCACCTCGGGTATCCCGATTATTTTCGCGTAATGCTCACCTTCTTGAAAGTGGCTGGTGCAGTAGTGCTGGCCATCCCCGCCATCAGGGGCTGGATAAGGGAATGGGCCTACGCGGGTTTTGCATTTGATTTTTTTTCAGCCTCGGTATCGCATTCTGTTGTCGATGGATTTGGATTTAATGCGATTTTCCCGATTTTTTTCCTGATATTACTCTTCCTGTCCCGTTATGCTTTCAGGAAATACTTTGAAGCGGCGCGGCCTGATCCCAGTCCGGTTAGCAGCCTGACTTAGTTTCCCCGGTAACCACTGAATGGAAAGATTGTCAGAGGTGCCGTATCTAAAAAACGCCGTCATGATCGGAAGATCGAGGGAGTGACTCGCAACGTTTATTTAGATCGCAGAAATTGAACAGTCACCGGTTAACACGGCCCGAGATTTCCTGGATATTTAACCTAACGGTAATTGTGAACGCGTATTTTTAACGTAAATAAATACACAGTTTATGGGTATTGAGACTTCGATGATTACTGTCACAGCCACGATTTTAGCAGGAACTGATAAAGTATGGAAATACTGGTCTTCTCCGGAACATATTATGCAGTGGAACCATGCTACTGATGATTGGATATCTCCCAGTGCGGAAAATGATCTGAGGGACGGAGGCCGGTTCAATATCCGCATGGAGGCAAAAGATGGCAGTCAGGGTTTTGATTTTTCAGGAATTTATGATCTGGTTGAACCAGGCCGCTACATAAAGTATACAATGGGTGATGGCCGGAAGGTGGAAGTACGATTTGAAAAAGCTGGAGAACATCAAACCCGCGTCATAGAAAGCTTCGAGGCAGAAGAAACGAACAGTGCTGAAATGCAGCAACAGGGTTGGCAGATGATCCTGGATAATTTCAAGCAATATGTGGAAAGTCATTGATCCGGGTCACGAAGAAAGCTGAAGGAGATGGAGGCAAGATGGTGCAGGAGAAAACAAACGAAATCGAATGTGACGTAGAAAGCTAATGGGGACGGAGGCGGGTTCATGGTTGCCAGTAAATGGAGCAAAGAAAAAAAATCCGGCGAGCATTTAATGAATTTATCTCTTAAGTTGTTAAGAAAATTGCGAACTTCATATTACTAAATCAAAAAGTATTTAAAAAACGCAATAATGGAATCGCCTGCTCCGTTTATCTTGAACCAGCTACGCCGAAAAATGCCTGCGTAGCCCCGACTAAAAACAACCGGCGCATCCGGATCTGACGCCGCGGCAAATTAAATCAACCTCTAAAAAAATCAATATGAAAAATCCCGTTTTCCCATGTATCTGGTGTAATCAAAATGCCAGGGAAATGGCTGAATATTATGCAGACCGTTTTCAAAGCGCAACCATTACCCATGACGATCCGGTGGTGGTCACTCTCGACATGGGCGGGCAGCAGTTTATGCTGCTGAACGGAGGCGACTTATTTAAACCAAACCCCTCCATCTCTATGATGGTTTCCGTTTCAGAGGAGGAAGTGGAACGGCTTTGGCATGCTCTTATTGACGAAGGACAGTCCCTGATGGAACTCGGCAGCTACCCCTGGAGTCCAAAATATGGCTGGGTGCAGGATAAATTTGGCGTATCCTGGCAATTGTATGGAGCAGAAGAAGAAAAGGTCACACAGAAATTCACACCTACCCTGATGTTTACCGGAGCGCAGAACGGAAGGGCCGAGGAAGCAATACATCTCTATACGGGGCTTTTTCCTGACAGCGATGTGACCGGTATTTTGAAATACGCTGAGGGTGACGGTGACACGCCGGGAAATGTGATGCATGCACAGTTCCGGATAAATGGATACACCCTGATGTGTATGGATAGCACCGGCCCGCATGCTTTTGGTTTCACAGAAGGGATGTCGCTGGTCGTATTGTGCCGTGACCAGCAGGAAGTGGATCGATATTGGGATGAGCTGACGGCAGACGGAGGGCAGGAAAGCATGTGCGGCTGGCTGAAGGATAAATTCGGCTTAAGCTGGCAGATCGTGCCTGAACAGTTCATAGAAATATTCATGAAGGGCGATAAGGAAAAATTGGACCGCCTGAACACGGCCCTCATGAAGATGAAAAAAATGGATATAGCAACCTTGCTCGCTGCATACAATGGCGAGTTGCCCGTGGAAGACTTAGGTGGGTTCGTTGCTGAAACGTATCAAAAAGATGTCAGAGAATCTTAATCAATAAAACAAATAAACAATGACAAAGCTGAATCCTTATCTCAATTTTGACGGGAACGCCCTGGATGCCTTCAACTTCTACAAATCCGTTTTTGGCGGGGAGTTTTTGGGTGTGATGACAATGGCTGAGGCGCCTGGTCTCGATGATAAGCTGCCTGAAAATGAAAAAGACAGAATCATGCATGTTGCCCTGCCCATAGGTGAAAATATATTGATGGGTTCTGATATCCTCCCTTCGATGGGTCATAAGCTGAACACCGGTAATAACAATTATATTTCAATAAATGCGAATAGCCGGGAGGAAGCAGACAAGTTTTTCGACGGTCTTTCACAAGGCGGTAAAGTGGAAATGCCCATGAGCGACCAGTTCTGGGGAGATTATTTTGGTAGTTTGGCCGATAAGTATGAGGTCCATTGGATGATTAGTCATTCAAACAACAATCGGTAATCCTGTTTTTTCAAAAGCCGGGTGGCTACAACAGCTCCCCGGCAATCAGTCCGAAGGCGTTCATTGCTTGTCGGGATAGGGGGGGTATTATCCAAATCAATCGAAAATTCAGAGAAGTTTCGGGCGAGCGGATTTGTGCTAAAAAACGTCTAATAGAGAATGGGATGCGCTCAGGCCCAGGCTCCCCAGTCGATATTTACTTCAAGATCGGGGTGAATACTTTTAGCAACAGGGCAGTTCCGTCCCGTGTTCTTCAAAATGCTGATATGTTTAGGATCAATGGCCGAAAGCGATGCAGGAATATGAAATTTCAGAGAAATACCGCCTACCCTTCGTGGTTCTGCAGCCATGATTTTTAATACGTCAATCTTTATGTCGGTCAGATCAAAGTCCATGGTTCTTGCCTTAATTCCCATTACGGTAATCATACAAGCTGCCAGGCTCGTGGCTAATAAATCGGTCGGTGAAAACCTTTCTCCTTTTCCATTGTTATCTGTTGGAGCATCCGTTTCAAAATTTGAACCGCTTTTCAGGTGTGTGCAGATAGTCCGCAGATCTCCTTTGTAATTTACCTCTGATGTCATCTGTTGAATTTCGGCAAATATAAAGAAAGACGGGCATCGGAGCAGGCAAATCGCCCGGAACGCTCGCGCGGAGAAGGTTCACAATGGTGGCGTGAGATATTGAATGGTAAACAGGGGATGGGGTGCGATTGAAAGGCAGGTTCGTACATTTATATTATTTTCGCAGCATGACAGAATTACCAACGACCAATAAACTGAAGAAGCCTGAATGGCTAAGGGTCAAGTTACCAATAGGAGAAAGTTACCGAAACGTAAGGAATGTGGTCGATCAGCACAAGTTACACACGATTTGTGAAAGTGGAAATTGCCCTAATATGGGTGAGTGCTGGGGTGCAGGGACAGCCACTTTTATGATCCTTGGGAATATTTGCACCCGTAGTTGTGGATTTTGCGCGGTGGCTACCGGTAAACCCGAAGCGCCGGATTTTGATGAGCCACAGCGTGTGGCGGAAGCCATTTTCCTGATGAAAGTAAAACATGCCGTCATTACATCGGTAGACCGGGATGAACTTTGGGATGGTGGTTCCACTATATGGCAGAATACCATCAGAGCTGTAAAAACTCTTTGCCCGGAAACGACGTTGGAAACGCTCATACCAGATTTTAAAGGGAATAAAGCAGATATCAACAGAATTATAGAAGTCGCCCCCGAGGTCGTGTCACACAATGTAGAAACCGTGGAAAGACTCTCCAGGCAGGTTCGCATTCAGGCAAAATACTGGCGCAGTATGGAAGTGATCCGGATATTGAAAGAGGGTGGAATGCGTACAAAGAGTGGTATTATGCTGGGACTGGGCGAAGAAAAGGAAGAAGTTCTGCAGACGATGCAGGATTTGAAAGATAATGGCTGCGATGTAGTAACGATCGGTCAGTACCTCCAACCTAGCCCCCATCACCTGCGCCTGCAGCGATTCGTACATCCCGATGAATTTGCCATGTACAAGGAAGAAGGCTATAAAATGGGACTGGACTATGTGGAAAGCGGTCCCCTGGTGCGTTCATCCTATCATAGCGAGCGACATGTAATTCCGGGCTTGGGGAGGAAGGAATGGGAAGCCTCACTCGCAGCGAAGGCTGTTTAATAAATGGGATCTTCGCAGGTATTCTGCATCAAACCAATCATTTTAAAGCAGCGGAGAGAGCAGCCTGGCCAGGTGCTCAAAAAATACTTTCCATTTATTTCTGCCGGCCCATTTCTCCGGATCAATTTCTTCACAATCTTTAAGATCGGATATAAATGCCTGATAGAGCTGTTCATTAATGTCCCTGTCATAAACTAACACGTTTACTTCAAAGTTGACCTCATGACTGCGGATATCCATGTTGGCACTTCCCACCATGCTTAGGTTGTCATCTATAACCACTGTTTTTGCATGCAAAAATCCTTTCTGGTAGAGGTAAACCCGGACTCCCGCCCGGAGCAGCTCGTAATAATAGGAGAAGGCCGCGGCGTTCACGAAAATTGAGTCAGACTTTGCCGGAACCATCAGTCGAACATCAAGCCCCGCCAGCGCCGATTGTTTAATCGCATTCAGGACAGATTCCCCCGGGATAAAATAAGGTGTTGCAATATATAACCTGTTTCTTGCAGCGTAAATAGAAGATACGGTGCTCTGCATAATTGCGGGCCTGGTGTCGGGACCGCTACCTACCGTCTGGATGATCTTTTCTCCTGTCGCCGGTCCGGAATAGAAATACTCCCTGTCTAAAGGAACCTGCTCATGTCTCGAAAACATCCAGTTGCTCAGAAACATGTACTGGAGGTAAAATATACCTTCACCCCGCAGATACAAATGCGTATCACGCCAGTAAGTTTTGTATTTTCCGTTATTGATGTATCTGTCTGAAATATTAATGCCTCCCGTGAAAGCTTCATATCCATCAACAATGATGATTTTCCGGTGGTCTCTGTAATTGATTCGATTGGCCAACAATCTGAATCGGATCCTGTTCACAGGTGAGATTTCCACGCCTGCAGCTTCCATGCGGCGGATGAAATCCTTGCGAATGCCACTGCTGCCAAATGCATCGTACAAAAACCTGACCTTAACGCCCTCTTTCGCCTTTTTGATCAGGACATCGGCGATGCTGAAGCCGGTTTCATCCATATCAAAAATATAATATTCGAAATGGATGTGATGCCTGGCCCGCCCAAGCACTTCCATCACCTTCTTCAGTTTGTTTTCACCATTTTGCAGGACTTCCACCTCGTTTCCTCCCATTACGGGTGAATGAGTGGCGTTGAACAGGAAGTTTATGAGCGTTTCATATTGAAAAAGTGCTTGCCCATGGCTTTGAATCACCTGTTGATTAACCTGCGAGATATACTCCTGCATGCTCTGGAACACGTTTTCATTGTGGCGGATCTTGAAAGTGTAAAATTTGTTTTTCCGGTAATTGACGCCAAAAATGAAATAGATCAGTACCCCAATGATTGGGAGGAAAATGATCAGCATTAGATAAGCCAATGTCTTGGCCGTTGTCTTGGTGTCCATGATGATCTTCACGGCAACCAAACCAATGGCGATAAAATACAGGATTTCAAGAACGACGGTGATATAAGGTAGATATGCTGTCAATGTTTAAAATACTTTGTACGTCCTTTTCCGGTAAAAGTTATTTCATTTTGGTGATGCGTAGTCAGCCTTTGCAAATTTCAGTCAGTTGGGGGGCGATTTTTGAGAGCTCTCCAAAGAATTTCCACAGGGTGCAGGGCAATTCTGCCGGCGCCATCTTTAATCTGATGACGGCAACTTGTGCCCGGCGCAGCGATCAGGGTGTCCTGATCTGTTGTTCTCACAGCAGGTAAAAGCACTAACTCTCCAACTTTCATTGAGACTTCATAGTGCTCTTTTTCAAAGCCAAAAGCGCCTGCCATTCCACAGCAGCCCGAAGGTATCGTTTCGACCTTATAATTTTGCGGTATAGACAACACTTCCTCCAACACGGGCATCAGCCCCGAAGATTTTTGATAACAATGTCCATGCAACTTTATAGTTCTGGGTTCATCGTGAAACTGGTTTTCACTAAAGTCGCCTTTTCGGAATGAAGCCAGCAGAAATTCTTCTATCGAAAAGCTATTGTTAGCGAGACTCCTCGCACTTTCTTTCAGTTCAGGCGTTGCAAGGTCAAGGGCTTCGTCTCTGAATGTTATTATCGCTGACGGTTCAATGCCAATCAGAGGTCGGTCGGGTGTAACAACCTCGCTCAGAAGCGCAATATTTTCGTTGATTATTTTCTTCGCCTGCCGAACAAAACCTTTAGACAGGTAAGTTCTTCCGCTTTCCCCATGTGGAGGTATAAACACTTCGAATCCCAGGGCCTCCAATAACAGAATGGTCTTCTGACCTATTTCGAAATCATTATAATTGGTAAACTCGTCGCAAAACAGGTTTATTTTTTTTGCAGAATGGTAATGTAAACCCCGGTGTATTCTTTTCAAGTGCCATTTTCTGACTGTTTGTTTTCCAACTGTTGGCAGCGACCGTTTAGGAGCAAATCCAATCATTTTCTTGATCAGACCTGAGGTTAGTTCATTTTTGACGACAGCATTGTAAACCCCGGGTAGTACCATGGCCAACTGCTGGAGCCTGGAGAAATTGGCAATCAGCCGGGCCCGGAAAGGAATCCCATTGTCGTCATAGTAATGTTGCAGGAATTCGGCTTTCATCTTTGTAACATCCACCTTGGTTGGACATTCACTTTTACAGGCTTTGCAACTCAGGCAGAGATCCATCACCTCCTTGATCTCCTGTTGGTCAAACGGGTTTTGTTTTGCCGGACGGGTGAGAAATTGTCTCAGAATATTCGCCCTGGCGCGCGTGCTGTCTTTCTCGTCAAGCGTAGCCATATAAGAAGGACACATAGTGCCTCCCGACAGGTGGGAACGCCTGCAATCTCCCGAGCCAGAGCATTTTTCTGCAAGCCCCAGGATGCTTTCCTGTGCGCTAAAGTCAAAAACAGTAGATATTTTCGGGGGAGTATAATCCGCATCATAGCGGTGTTTTTCCAGCATTGAAGGCGTGTCCACAATTTTTCGGGCATTGAAGACACCTTTCGGATCAAAGATTTGTTTCACCTGACGCAGCAGTTCGTAAATTTCTTTACCAAGAACATCCGGGATAAATTCCCCGCGCAGACGACCATCACCATGTTCCCCGCTAAGAGAACCATTATATTTTTTTACTAATTCGACGGTTTCCCTCAGAACATCCCTGAAGACCTGCTTACCCTCGGAAGTTTTTAGATTGATCATGGGTTCCACGTGAATTTCACCCGCGCCGGCGTGTGCGTAGAAGGAGGCATCCAGCTCGTGTTTTTTCAATACCATCTGCAGGTCATCGATGTAATCCGGAAGATCATCCGGCGAAACCGCACAATCCTCAATCAGGTTCACGGGTTGTTTATTCCCCGGTAAATTACGGATCAGTCCTAACCCTGCTTTCCGCACGTCCCAGACCTGTTTGGTCTGTTCACCGGTTATCACCGGAAACGCGTATCCAAGTCCACTCGACTGAAGTTCTTCAATAAGCCCGGATGTCTTAAGGGATAATTCCTCATCGGTGTTTTCCATGAATTCCACCATCAACAAGGCTTCCGGATCTCCTTCGATGAAAAAGCGGTTGTGTTTATAGGTGGGATGATCTTTGGTAAAATTCATGATAAACCGGTCCACGAGTTCGGAAGCCATAGGTGCGTGCTTTAAAATGATCTTGTTAGCATGCATGGCATCTGCCAGTGAATGGAAGTGAGCACAAACCAGAGCATCTTTTGGCGGAGGTAAGGGAATCAGATTTAATTTTGCCTCAGTCAAAAATGCCAATGTTCCTTCACTGCCCGCCAGCAAGCTGCTTAAGTTGATGGCGCCATCGTTGGCGATTTGTCCCTGCACGAGCATATCCAGTGCGTAACCCGTATTTCTGCGTGTCAGATTTTTTTTAGGATAATGATCACTGATCAGTTGCCGGTTATGGTCGTCTGCCAGTAATGATAATAACTGTTGATAAATGCGACCCTCCAGGGATTCGGTATTGGCTCTTTCTTCAGCTTCCTCAGCGGTTAGTTTTTTGAATACCACCTCGGAGCCATCACTCAGGAATACGCTTGCCTCCAGTAAATGTTTGCGGGCGTCGCCCCAGACGATCGAGTGCAGGCCGCAGGAATTGTTGCCAATCATCCCGCCAATCATAGCCCGGTTTGAGGTCGATGTTTCCGGAGCAAACATTAGACCGTGGGGCTTCAGGTATAGATTCAGGTCATCCCGGATGATCCCGGGTTCAACCCTGACCCATTTCTCTTCTACATTTAACTCCAGTACTTTTCTGAAATGTTTGGAAATATCCACCACCATTCCATTTCCCACTACTTGTCCGGCCAGTGAAGTGCCCGCAGCCCGCGGGATCACGGTGATCTGGTGGTTGGTGGCAAAATCAATACATGCCCTGATGTCATCTTTTTCACGAGGTATCGCAACTGCAAGGGGCAGTTCCTGATAAACGGATGCATCAGTTGAATAGATCATTCGTTGCGCGCGGTGTTCCGCCGACTCGTCAAAATACAGTTCGCCTGTGAAATGGGTTGCAAGCTCTGCCAAATTCCTTTCTAATTCTTTTTTCATCGGTTAATAAAGATATGATTTTAGACGGCTGGGCGTGCAAATTAATGAGAATACGCACTTGGCGGCTCGAGCGCAACCATAACAAAAATATTCCTGGGCTTGCAAATTAATGTGAATACTCAATCCCAAATTTTGCCGATCGGGATGTAATTTGTGCGGGTTCTCCATCTAATTTTCAGTGCTGCAGAAAGTTGATGATGGCTTGTGCAGGAAACCTCGAAAAAAAAACTGCCGGAATACAACCCGGCAGTTATCAGATAAAATCAGTTCGGTCTGCTTATTTTATAATTTTAATCGATTTTGAAACAACGTTGCTTGTTGCCTCTTTGGATATTCCCGGTTGCCCGCCACCCATACTGATGGTTACAGTCCCGGTTGGCTGATATGAATGGCCATTCTCGTCTGTCAGGGACAAGTCGTCCCGGGTAATTTCAAATGAAATGGTCTTCGTTTCGCCTGCTGCCAGGCTCAGTCGCCTGAATGCTTTAAGGGCACGCACCGGGGCGTGGCTGATTTTTCCATCGTGTTTGATATAAAGCTGAACAACTTCTTCACCTGTGCGTTTGCCGGTGTTTGTCAGTTTTACACTGGCTTTAATCGTTTTTCCTTTTTTGAAGGCGCCGCTCACTGTTAAGTGATCATACCTGAAATGCGAATAGCTTAATCCGAATCCAAACGGGTAAAGTGGTTGCCCTTTGAAGTAACGGTAAGTTCTCCCTGTCATGGAGTAATTGCTGAAATCCGGAAGGTCTGCATCACTTTTATAGAAAGTTACGGGAAGCCTTCCGGCGGGGTTATAATCACCGAATAGCACATCGGCGATGGCAGTGCCGGCGCTTTGTCCTCCGTACCAGGCATTCAGAATGGCCGGTATATTGTTATCTTCCCAGGGTATAGCCAATGCACTACCAGTCATCATCACAAAAATGATTGGCTTACCTGTGCTCTTCAGTGATTTGAGCAGTTCAGTCTGGACAGCGGGCAGCAGGATGCTGGTCCGGTCGCCCCCTTTGAAACCAGGCACTTTAACCGGCATTTCTTCACCTTCCAGTTGTGGTGATATACCACCTGCGAAGATGATGGCGTCCACATCTTTCAGCTTTTGGGCGAGGGCATTAAAATCAGACTTCAGGTATTCGCCGCTTTTCAGGCTTATTTCTCCGTTGCCTTCTCCCTGAAAGTACTCGACGCGGATTTTGTACGTGTTCCCTTTCCTCACCTGTAATGCAAAAGTCCTTACGCCGCGATTATTCCTTTCCCAGGCGTTGACGTACAGGGAATCATTGATAAAGATCCGGTATCCGTCGTCTCCGCGGGCCTCAAAATGAAGTCGATCATCTTTAGGCGCGATGAACCTAGTGGAATACCTGGCCGAAAATCTAAACGGGGAGATGCCGGCGGCTGGCGATTGTCCCTCTGTCAAGTACATGTTAATGTCTTTTTCTGTTCGGGTGAGGGCAGGAGTACCGTCTAGTGTTGGGTTATTGAAATATTCAGCCCGAACGCCTTTCTTGCCTTCGAAAGTGTAGAGGTCGGAAAGATTGGAATACTGAAAAAGAGTATCGTTTGTAAAGTTGACGGCCTGTTCATAGATCACTTCGACGCCGCGACCCAGTTTTTCCCTGATCCCTTCCAGTACGGTCTCCACTTTTGAGGGAATGCCATTATAGTTTCCGAGGACTGATATTTTATTGTCGGCGTTAGGACCCAGAACCGCGATTTTCTTAATGGATTTCGATAGTGGGAGCACCTGGTTTTGATTCTTCAGCAGGACGATCGACTGTCTCGCCATTTTCAGGGCATGTGCTTTATGAGCCGGACTTTCCAGCACGGATATCGGTGTGCGGGCATAAGGCACCATTTCAGGAGGGTCAAACATACCGAGCCGGTAGCGAATGTCAAATAGTCTCCGAACGGAGATATTTATTTGATCTTCTTTAATCAACCCGCTTTTCACGG
Organism: Niabella sp. CPT15-335-S11; assembly: GCF_058792415.1. Lineage (NCBI taxonomy): Bacteria > Pseudomonadati > Bacteroidota > Chitinophagia > Chitinophagales > Chitinophagaceae > Niabella > Niabella sp. CPT15-335-S11. The sequence goes on along the minus strand of NZ_JBYTEI010000002.1, from coordinate 179,893 downwards.
CGTTAACGAGTGTGCGGTAGGCCGTATTCCCGCATTCTACGTCTGTGCCATGCACCACGGCGTCCACGGCTGATGACATTGCGTCTTTATGGGTCTTATGGAAACGGAAAAAATCGTCAATGGCGCCGCAATCGCTGGTGACGTAACCGGTAAACTTCCATTGATTGCGCAGAATATCTGTCATCAGCAGATCATTGCCGCAGCAAGGCTGTTTGTAGATCGCGTTATAGGCGCACATCACGCCGGCTACTTTCGCCTGCGTGACAAGGGCTTTAAAAGCAGGTAAGTAGGTATCCCAGAGATCAAAAGGCGTGGGATCGAAATTATCAGCATGGCGGCTGGGCTCTGGCCCGCTGTGTACTGCAAAGTGTTTGGCACAGGCGGCTGCTTTCAGGTAACGGGGATTATCACCCTGCAGTCCATGGACAAAGGCTATTCCCAATGCACCGGTGAGGTATGGGTCTTCGCCATAAGTTTCCTGACCGCGACCCCACCGGGGATCTCTGAAGATATTTATATTGGGAGTCCAGTAGGTGAGCCCCCAGTAGCGATTTCCTGTTTTGTTTTCTTCAATGGCCCGGTTGTGAATCGCTCTTCCTTCAGTCGCCGAAATATCAGCCATTTTGCGCAGGGAAGCCGTATCCCAAGTGGCTGCCATCCCGATCGCCTGCGGGAACGAGGTAGTAGGGAATGGCGTGCGGGCAACGCCATGCAGGGTTTCATTCCACCAGTCGTACGCGGGTATGCCCAGTCTTGGAACCGCAGGCGCCGTATTTAGCATTTGGGCCACTTTCTCTTCGAGTGTCAGACGCCCTATCAGGTCATTCACTCGTTGTTCAAGTGGGAGATTTGCGTTCCACATGGGATACGATCTGTAGTCCTGGGCGTTGATAAACGGGCACAGGAAAAAGGAGGCAATCAGGGTAAAAAGCAGTTTTCTCATTTATGATCAGTTTAAAATATTTATCTGGTTAATCAGGATTCTGGCCTTTTTTGAGAGAAGACTTTCTGATAATAAGATCGGAGCGAACTATAATCGTCCGCATCTGATTCAGGGACGCTACGCCTTTCAGGTGGTTGACCAGCGTACGTGCAGCTACTTCCCCGATTTCATTACCCGGATAATCGATGGTAGTGAGCTGCGGTTCCACGAGTTTGCTGATGGCATCATTGTTGAATCCCACGATTGCAATATCCCCTGGTATTTTAACGCCATTTTTTTTCAGGGTTTGCATGAATACCGCTGCTGAGAAATCGTTGGTTATAAAAGCGCCGTCTGGTCTGGGCTTCATTTTCAGGACCTGCTGCGCTGCCTCGACCGCTTTCTGTTCGCTTAGGTCTTTGACGATAACGAGTTCCTTTTTATAAGGAATACCTGCTTCCTTCAGCGCCCGCTCATATCCCCGATGTCGCTGTGCATAGACGTTCCTCGCCAAACTGGCCGTTATCAGCACGATTTTCCGGCATCCCTGTTCAATAAGATGATGCGTGGCCATGTAGCCACATTTTTCGTTGTCGATGATCACATGCGTGTAATCGCTGCTTTCATCTACCCGGTCGTAGAATATAACCGGAATACCTTTCTTTTGAAAGGGTTGATAATGCTCCAGATCACGGGTATCAAAAGCCATTGAGGCGATCAGTCCGTCCACCCGTTTGTGGTATAAGTTCTGCGCGTTTGCGATTTCTTTCTGAAAGCTTTCGGATGAGTGTCCAATGATGAGGTCATATCCGGCATCAGTTGTTACTTTTTCAATCCCCGCCAGTACCGACGTCATGAAATTGGAGTTCAGCTCATGCATGATCACGCCAATTGTATTAGTCTTCTGATTGCGGAGGTTGCTGGCAAAGGTGTTGTGGCGGTATCCCATCTCCCGGGCCACATCCTGTATTTTCTTGCGGGTATTTTTATTGATCGCCGGGTTGTTGTTCAGCGCACGACTTACTGTGGCAGATGAAAGTGCAAGCTTCCTGGCAATATCATATATGGTAATTTCTTTTTTAGAAATCATAATGCAAAATTATTGAGTTCATATTCAGTCCCCTACTTTGCCAAAATAAAAGGTCGTTACTCATTCTGCCGGATTTTTGGATAAATAGGTGATTATTTTTGCAATCGGTTGCAAAAATAATGAATTATGTTTTATATTCGCTCAGGAAAAAATCCGGACGTCACGGGCAGGTTTTGGGACTCCTGGTGCGGCTTACCATATTGCCGGTAATCCGGCCTTACCGTGAAGCCGGATCGTATTGATTGTTTACCGGTTTTTAAATTTAACCTTAAAGAATATTATGTATTTGCTTGGTATAGATCTAGGTACTTCCTCTGTTAAGGCATCTGTTATTGACGCCGCTACAAGGCAGCTCATCGCCGCTGCCTCATTTCCCGAAACGGAAGCAGAAATTCTCACTCCTCATCCCGGTTGGGCCGAACAAGTTCCGGATCAATGGTGGGCATTCATCCAAAAGGCCATTCGGAAATGTCATGCAACGGGATTGTATGAGCCGAAAGACATTGCGGCAATAGGTATTGCGTACCAGATGCACGGGTTAGTGCTGGTCGATAAGGATCAAAGGGTCATCCGGCACTCCATTATCTGGTGCGACAGCCGGGCGGTGGAAACCGGAAACCGGGCATTCGAAACGATTGGAGAAGAAAAGTGCTTGTCACATCTTCTAAACTCTCCCGGGAATTTTACGGCCAGCAAGCTGGCCTGGGTCAAAGAAAATGAGCCATTCATATATGAGCGAGTGTACAAAGCCATGTTGCCCGGGGATTTTGTGGCCATGAAGTTTACCGGTCAGATTACCACGACCGTCTCAGCGCTTTCGGAAGGTGTCTTCTGGGATTTCCAAAATAACGACCTTTCGGAAGATGTAATGCGATACTATGGATTTAGCCGGGATCTGCTACCTGAGGTTCACCCATTGTTTTCAACCCATGGCGGGGTAACAGAAGAAGTTGCGGCAAGTCTGGCACTAAAGCCGGGCATACCGGTCAGCTACAAAGCAGGTGATCAGCCTAACAATGCACTCTCGCTGAACGTGCTTCGGCCAGGGGAAGTAGCCGCTACTGCTGGTACTTCCGGTGTAATTTACGGAGTCAGCGATGCGCTGACTTTCGACAGGGCTTCCAGGATCAATAGCTTTGCCCACGTCAATTATACCGAAGAGGAAAAAAGGATAGGTGTATTGTTATGTATTAATGGTACCGGTATTTTCAACAGCTGGATCCGGAACATTGCCGGCGCACATATAAATTATCGGGAATTGAATCAATTGGCAGGACGTGTTGCGCCAGGTTCGGATGGATTATTTGCAATACCCTTCGGCAACGGTGCGGAGAGAATGCTTGACAACAAGATCGTGGGTGCACATTTCCGAAACATTGACTTCAATCTCCACCGGACGCCACATCTCATCAGGGCTGTCCAGGAGGGTATTGTATTTTCTTTCCGTTATGGACTGAATATCATGCGTGAAAATGGTATGTCTCCTTCAGTTGTCAGAGCACCCAAAGCAAATTTATTTCAGAGTGAAGTTTTTAGTCAGGCTTTTGCCGACACTAATGATGTGGTGCTTGAGTTTTACGAGGGAGACGGAAGTTTTGGCGCTGCCATAGGCGCTGGTATTGGTGCTGGATTTTTTAGTGCCGAGGAAGCCGGTAGCAAGCGTAAGCCCGTTGAGACCATCCAGCCCGGAAAAAATGCATCTGCATACGAAGAACTGTACGCCAAATGGACTGTTGAACTCCAAAAGCTCTTATGACTTTTTTTTCTGCTACGCTTTTATTAAGTGAACCCCTGCATTTGGACACCGCAAAGTGTTATTCAATTCGACTATAAGCTTTACATATATATAAATTTAAATAACCATATAAAACGAATCATATGAGCATTACAATGGGAAAGACAGAATATTTCAGTGGGATTGGCCGGATAGGCTATGAGGGGCCACAGAGTGATAATCCGTTGAGTTTCCGCTGGTACGATGCGGATCGGGAGGTGCTTGGCCGTAGGATGTCAGACTGGCTGCGGTTTGCCTGTGCGTACTGGCACAGTTTCGGCGGCAGCGGAGCAGATCCTTTTGGGGATCCGACGCATATTTTTGCCTGGAACCAGGATCCCGATCCTTTGCAGCGCGCGCGGGATAAGGCAGATGCAGCCTTTGAGTTCATGACCAAGCTGGGACTGCCGTATTATTGTTTTCATGACGTGGATGTGGTAAGCTATACGCAGGATATAGCCGACAATGACCGGCGGCTGCAAGCGATGACGGACTACCTGGGGCAGAAACAGGCAGACAGCGGAGTGAAACTGCTTTGGGGTACAGCCAATTTATTTTCCCACCGCCGGTATATGAATGGTGCGGCGACCAACCCGGACTTTCACGTGCTGACCCATGCAGCGGCGCAGGTGAAAGCGGCGCTGGACGCGACTATCGCGCTGGGAGGCGAGAACTACGTGTTCTGGGGAGGCCGCGAGGGATATATGAGCCTGCTGAACACGAACATGAAACGGGAGAAAGAGCACCTGGCAAGGTTTTTAAAAACGGCGCGTGACTATGCAAGGGGGAAAGGATTTAAAGGTAATTTTTTCATCGAGCCCAAACCCTGCGAACCCACCAAACATCAGTATGACTATGACAGCGAGACGGTGATCAGTTTTTTACAGCAGCACAAGCTGATGGATGATTTCAAACTGAACGTGGAAGTGAATCACGCCACGCTGGCGGGTCATACCTTCCAGCATGAGCTGCAGGTGGCTGCGGACGCGGGACTGCTGGGCAGCATGGATGCCAACCGGGGCGATTATCAGAATGGCTGGGATACGGATCAGTTTCCGACGAATATCAATGAGCTGTCGGAGGCGCTGCTGGTGGTTGTGGAAGCAGGCGGACTGAAGGGCGGGGGTATCAATTTTGACGCAAAGATCCGGCGCAACAGCACCGATGCGGCAGACTTGTTCTATGCGCACATCGGAGGGATGGACAGTTTTGCCAGGGCGTTGCTGGTGGCGGCAGCGATCTGGGAGAAGTCTGAATACCGGTCGCTGCGGACGAAACGTTACGAGAGCTATGACACAGGCGAGGGAAAGGCTTTTGAGGAAGGCAGGTTGACGCTGGGGGAGCTCAGGCAGTATGCCATCGATCACGGTGAGCCGAAAACGATCAGCGGTAGACAGGAATACATGGAGAATATCATCAACCGGTATATCTGAGTACGGGTTTAAATATATAAACTTTTTTTATATTAAATACCAATAAATGGCGTTTATCAATACCGCAGCGTCAACTGCAACAGAGAACTACCGCAAGGGCAAACCCTTGTACACGCTTATGTTAACCCTGGTGGCCACTTTGGGAGGATTATTATTTGGCTACGATACGGCCGTAGTCAACGGTGCAGAAAAGGCTCTGGTCGGATTTTACATAGGCGATCCCGAGAATAACAGATACGTGGATCAGATCCAGCAGGTGATCAGTCAGTACCGCGGGTTACTCGTAGGTGTACTCTACGTTGTATTTGTGATTATCAGCGGGCAAATATTAAAACTTACGGGCCGGAAGAAAGGCCTGATTATTTCGGCTTCATTAATTGGACTACTGACTGTATGGGCGGTCTATTTTCTCAGCAAACCTTTGCCGCAAACGGCAGCAGACATTAAGGATACGGCGGATGCCGTCAAAGGTTTTGTTATTGCGAGCGCATTGATCGGGTGCATTATCGGCGGTGCGGCTGCCGGATTTATTTCCAAATCCCTCGGACGCAAAAAAGGTCTGATTGTTGCGGCTGTCGCCTTTCTGATCTCGGCAATCGGCGCGTGGAAACCTGAAGCGTTTAACATATTCGGGACGCAGGATGTCTATTCCTTTGTGATCTACCGGATCATTGGCGGCATCGGCGTGGGGATTGCATCCATGATTTCGCCCATGTACATTGCAGAAATCGCTCCGGCAAAAGTCAGGGGCAGGCTGGTTTCTTTTAACCAGTTTGCCATTATTTTCGGGATGCTGGTCATCTATTTTGTGAACTATTTTATTGCCGGTCGGGGAAATGAGGAGTGGCTGACACACACCGGCTGGCGATGGATGTTTTTCTCAGGCGCGATTCCCGCGGTGGTGTTTCTGATCCTTTTATTTTTCGTCCCCGAAACGCCGCGATTCCTGGCTATTAATGGCGAGCATGATAAAGCGCTTGGGGTTCTGAATAAAATTGCCGGAGAGGAAGACGCACCGAAGATCCTGCAGGAAATAAAAGATACGGTGCACGAAGTCAATGCTCCCTGGCTTTCTTATGGGTTCGGGATTATTTTAATCGGCATCCTCCTGTCGGTCTTTCAGCAGTTTGTGGGAATTAATGTGGTGCTCTATTACGCGGGGAACATTTTTAGAAATATGGGTGCTTCAACCAATTCTTCTTTATTGCAAACTATTATTGTGGGAGCGGTAAATCTGGCTTTTACGGTTGTAGCTATTCTGACTGTCGATAAGTTTGGCCGGAAACCGCTGATGATCATTGGTTCCATTGGCATGGCCGTTAGTATGGTGGCGCTGGGATTTGCGTTTTACCTCGACAGGCTTGGTCTGCTGGCGCTGATCTTTATGCTGACCTACACCGCGTCGTTTGCCATGAGCTGGGGACCGGTATGCTGGGTCCTGCTAGCCGAAATATTTCCAAACAGCATCAGGGGCGCCCTTTCAATCGCTGTTGCTGCGCAGTGGATCGCAAACTGGATCGTTTCGCTGACTTTTCCCATGCTCAATGACAACGTATGGCTGACTGCAAAATTCAATCATGGATTTGCCTATTGGATTTACGGCGTGATGGGCGTGCTTTCTGCTATTTTTATTTGGAAAATGGTACCTGAAACTAAAGGGAAGACGCTGGAAGAAATCGAAATTTTCTGGAAAAAAGGAAAGTAGTGAACTACATGATTGGTCCTGTGTACACTCAGCCAGATCGGCAGATTAAGTCGACTTAGTTCAGTACTGAACAAGTGTGAAAATCCATTGACCGGCTGCTATTTATTTGACAGGTTTGAAGTTTAATGACCGGTTTCAAAAAATGATCCCCGGGACACCGAACTATTTGTATTTAAAAATGTTATTGTATTTTCATTCTTGATTTTAACCCCTGTCAGTATGGATGTTCAGGCTGAATGTATTCCCTATCACCAGACCGGTTTTTTCTCCAGGCTGGTGATCGACTATTTGAACAAAGCTCCGGAATTGAGCCCTTTTTATAAACATTTTTCCGATGACCAGGGGCTTGAAGCATCCATTCAGGAACGTCGCAACTTTAAAACGGACCGGGACCTGTTAGTTGGCGCATTACAAAAACAATACGAGCAGGTTGAAAAATCTCCATTGGTACAGCAAAATCTGAACCTGCTTTCCCTTTCTACGACGTTCACAATAACGACTGCCCATCAACCGAATATTTTCACGGGGCCGCTGTATTTCGTTTACAAGATCCTGCATGCGGTCAGGCTGGCGGCGCATTGCAAGGAAAAATTTCCCGAGCTTGATTTTGTTCCTGTATTTTTTATGGGTAGTGAAGATGCAGATCTGGAAGAGCTGGGGCATACTTACCTGAATGGCGAGCGACTGAACTGGGAAACCCGTCAGACGGGCGCCGTGGGCAGAATGAAAGTTGACCGGCCGTTTCTCAAAATGATCGATCGGATCGGATCAGAATTTGGGATTTATCCATTTGGTGAAGAAATCGTCGGCCTCATTCGCAAGTTCTACAGTGAAGGCACAACCATCCAGGATGCTACACTTGGATTTGTGAATGCACTTTTCGGTAAATATGGATTGATTGTCCTTATTCCGGATAATCCGCTGCTGAAAGCCGGCACTACGGATATGTTCCGGGAAGAATTGCTAAACCAGGTATCGGCTCCGATAGTTGCAAAGACTGCTGTTGATCTTCAGAACGCAGGTTACAAGGCGCAGGCTTACAGCAGGGAAATTAATCTTTTTTATCTGAAAGACGACAAACGCGAAAGGATCGTGCGGGAAGGTGATACCTGGAAAGTCAATGGCACCAGGGAGTCTTTCGGGGAAACAGAAATACTTCAGTTACTCAAAGATCATCCCGACAGGTTCAGCCCGAATGTTATTCTGAGGGGCCTCTTCCAGGAAATACTGTTGCCGAATATTGCTTTTATCGGTGGTGGAGGTGAACTCGCCTACTGGTTTGAGTTGAAGGGCCTTTTTGAACACTTCAAAGTGCCTTACCCCGTTCTTTTTTTAAGAAATTCATTTTTGGTTGCAGACAAGGAAGTGGTACGAAAAATCAAAAGATTGGGTTTCGAAGTGAAGGATTTTTTCCGGCCATTGCAGGAGTTACAGGAAGCCTGGATTGACAGGAACAGCAGTAAGCTGACAAAGGTGGATGCGCCCCTTGCGGAGATTGAGAAAATTTACGGGGAGTTGAACAGAATTGCCAAAGCTGTGGATCCAACGCTTTCCCGTCACGTCGAAGCTTTGAAGTCTGATTCAACAAAGAAGATCCGCCAATTAGCAAAAAAGATGCTTCGGGCAGAAAAGAGAAATTATGCGGATGCGATGCGTCAGATAATCAGTGTTAAGGAAAAACTCTTTCCACATCATAATCTGCAGGAAAGAATTGAAAATCTGGTACCCAGTTACGCCAGGTGGGGAAATCAATTTGTTGAAAGGATCTATGAAAACTCCTTTGCCATCGAACATGAATTTGTCATCTTGAAAGAATCCGATTAGTCGAAGGCATTGGCAACACCGGAATCTTTCAGCAATTTAGCTTTCTTCAAAACTTCTTTTTTGAGCTTGTCTTTGTACGCCTGGATTTTTCGTCCCATCCTTCCGTCTGAACTACTCAGGATCTGGGCCGCCAAAATACCAGCGTTCTTCGAGGCGTTCAGTGCAACCGTGGCCACAGGCACACCATTAGGCATCTGCAGAATGGATAAAACAGAATCCCATCCATCGATGGAGTTGGATGATTTTACGGGCACGCCAATCACAGGCAGGGTAGTGATGGATGCCACCATTCCCGGGAGGTGAGCTGCACCGCCCGCGCCTGCAATGATGACATGGAGGCCCCTTTTTCTCGCAGTCTGCGCATATTCAACCATCCTTAATGGTGTACGATGTGCCGATACAATTGTTATTTCGTATTCTATACCGAATTCTTCCAGAATATCGGCAGCGGCCTTCATGATTGGAAGATCACTTTCGCTGCCCATGATGATACCTACCCTTATTGCCATATTGCAAAGGAAAGATAAAAATAGCTGGTCAGCAAATGATTAAAAAAGTGGAATTCTCTTGCGGCGTTATTCAACGGTATTGTTTAGTCCTGAACGTACAAATTTCAGATTTCTCTGAATCCCGGTGAACTTCGTTCTCTTGAGCGGTGAGTGCTTAAAGATTTTTTTAAAAGCTTCCTCCGTCATTTCTTCCCATTCGAGGGTATTCAGGTGGAGAATTTCCGGAATTGGTTGAAAAGCCGGCTCACTGGCGGGTTTACTGAAGCGGTTCCAGGGACAAACATCCTGGCAGATATCGCAACCAAAGATCCAGTTATCAAACCTGCCCGACAATTCCGAAGGCAGTAATTCATCTTTTAACTCGATCGTGAAATAGGAAATACACCTGCTGCCGTCAATGACCCGGTTGGGTAGGATGGCATCGGTGGGGCAGGCGTCGATACACCTGGTGCATGAACCGCAAAAATCACCCGCAAACGGGTCGTCTGGTTCCAGATCAAGGTCCGTAACCAGGGTTGAAATAAAATAAAAAGAGCCGCTCTTACGGGTGAGCAGATTGCCATTTTTTCCCACCCATCCAAGTCCCGATCGTACCGCCCAGGAACGCTCAAGAACTGGGGCGGAGTCTACAAACCCGCGCCCGTTTATTTCGCCGATTTGTTCTCTAAGTAGTGATAAAAACTGGTTGAGCTGATCGCGGATTACTTCGTGGTAATCCTTCCCGTAGGCATATTTAGATATTTTGGGCCCATCGGTCTGCTGAAGTTCTTGAGGGTAATAATTTTTAAGCAGGGTTATCACAGATTTTGCACCGGGAACCAGCTGGGTGGGATCCACCCGGAGGTCAAAGTAGTTCTCCATATATTTCATCTTCCCGTGAAACCCCTGATTGAGCCAGTTTTCCAGTCTCCTTGCATCCTCATCCAGTTTTTCGGCACGTGCAATCCCGCAATAGTCGAATCCCAGAGCGGAAGCAAGTGATTTTACCAGTTGACGATGATGACTGTTTTTCATTTTTAGAAATGTTTGCTGATATCGTATTCTTAAACTGTCCGGAAAGAATAGAGCGGGGTTAAAATTAACAGCTTCTTTGTTACCTTTCCGTATAAATTTCATAATTTAAGACCATGCCGGAAAAGATCATCTCTATTTTGTTCATTATGAGTATGCTTTCAGGAGCTGTTACGTCACAGACGCTCTCACAACAATCAGGCAAAAAAGGCAATTATGTGCTGGTGATTCATGGTGGCGCTGGAACATTGTTGAAGGAACGGATGACTGCGGAGAATGAGGCCATCTACAGAAAGGCGCTTGAAAAGGCATTATTGGCCGGTTACGATCTGATTAATCAGGGAAGATCAAGTCTGGACGCTGTGCAGGCAGCCATCAACATTCTCGAAGATGATCCGCATTTCAACGCTGGGAAAGGAGCCGTTTTTACGCATGACGGCCGCAATGAAATGGATGCGGCTATCATGGATGGGAAGACGCTGAAAGCTGGTGCTGTGGCTGGCGTCACGATCATCAAAAACCCTGTAGATGCCGCAAGAGCGGTGATGGAAAAGTCAGAACACGTGATGATGGCTGGTCAGGGCGCTGAGCAATTTGCCAGGCAATGCGGTCTGACAATTGTCAAACCCGAATATTTCTTCACAGAGGAACGCTGGAGGGCCCTGCTGGAAGCAAGAAAAAAAGATACGTCAAAATCTGAACTGGATCATGATCACGTGCCGTCGAAACCGGGCGGGGTTGATCAAAAATTTGGTACGGTTGGAGCTGTGGCGCTGGATCAATCGGGAAATCTGACTGCAGCCACATCCACGGGAGGTATGACCAATAAGAAATATGGCAGGATTGGTGACACGCCAATCATCGGAGCCGGAACCTATGCTAACAACAGAACAGCGGCAGTTTCCTGTACAGGCTGGGGGGAATACTTTATCAGAAATGTGATCGCCTATGATCTTTGTGCGCTGATGGAGTACAAGCATCTTTCCGTTCAGGCTGCCGGAGATGCTGTCATTGAGAAACTTGGCGAGAGCGGGGGTACAGGCGGACTGATTGCGCTGGACAAAGATGGAAATGTGGCTATGCCTTTTAACACCGCTGGTATGTATAGGGGCGCTATCACAAGAGATGGGAAAGTTGAGATTTATATATTCCGGTAAATTTTTGTGAACGGTAATTTTAATTATATTTGATCAGTAGATTTTGAAATTATTGCCGGTCAAAATGAATACGAAAGTATTGCTGAAAATAAATAGAGGCCTGATTTAAAACTGAGAGACCCCAGCCAAGGAAGTAGCGAAATGATTTTGCAGGCATGAATTATTCTAGGAATTTCCGAGATCGAATTCGATCTCATTCTTGTCACGCTTGTTTATAAAGGAATCTTTGATAACAATTGAAAGAACTTTATATGATAAATAAACAAGTGACAAACGAGACGCTAAATCTTATTGCTGACTGCGATGACAGGAAAACCTTTGGTTGTCTTTTTTCCGATTATTTTGCCGGCCTCGTTTCATTTTCAACCACGATAACACGGAACCGGCAGGTAGCCGAGGAGGTGGTTGTGGATGTGTTTGTCAGGTTATGGGATCAACGAAAGATGCTTAAAACAATTAGAAATTTTCAGCAATATATTTATACGGCTACAAAATATGCTTCCATCAATGCCTCAAAAAAAAATAACGCTTTTTCTTTGACCGAGAGGTTTGGTGATGAATTTACATTACAAGCGTCGGGCAATGAGAATCCTGATAACAGGCTCATCTCAAAGGAAAGCTTAAATAAGGTAAGTGAGGCTATCAACACCCTCCCTCCACGTTGCCGGCTGATTTTTCGGTTGATTAAGGAGGAAGGGATGAAGTACGATGAGGTAGCAGAGTTATTGGAATTGTCCGTCAAAACCGTCGAAAACCAGATGAATATTGCTTTCAAGAAAATTTTTCAAGTTCTCAATGAGGGCCTTCCTGAGATCGCCCGCAAGTACGAACGGAAAAAAGCCTGATTAAAAAAAACGGAGCCTGTTTGGGGGTAAAAGGTCAGGATAGCTGACTTAATTATAGAGACATATGACTAAGGAGAAAATAATCCAGCTTTTAATTCAAAAAAAAACCGGGGTCATTACACTTGCGGATCGAATAGAGTTGGACGAGTGGCTGAAAAAAGACGGAGATGCGGCGGCGATGAGCCAGATGATGGATGAGTTTTATGAGATTAGATTTGTACCGGATATTCCATCTATTGAAACTGCCCTGAAAGAATCGCATCAGAAACTGAATTGTGCTATTGAAACAGATGGCTTCCGAAAAAGAGACCAGCAGGAATTTAATTTTTTGAGGCGGCGAGGGATCGCAGTCATTGTTTCGGTTGCAGCTTTATTGCTGGTATTGGCAGGTATTTCCTGGATTCTGTTCATTGGCCGTCCTTCCCTGTATCCCACTGATAATATTGTGGATGTGAAGAAGGGGGCCAAAACCAATCTTCTTCTGCCTGATGGATCCAAAGTTTGGGTTAACTCAGATTCGCGGATTACCTATAAGTCGGATTTTGGCAGGACCTCCAGGGAACTCCGACTCTCGGGGGAAGCCTATTTTGATGTGGTGAAAGACAGTAATCGCCCGTTCGTTGTTCATACAGATGCACTTGATGTCAGGGTGCTGGGAACGGTCTTTAATGTAAGGGCATATTCAGATGAGAGCAGCACCCAAGCGGTTCTGTTAAAAGGTTCAGTTGAAATCGTTTTTAAAAGAAACCATAAGGAACGGATTTTTTTAAAACCCAATGAGAAAGTCATTGTTCGAAATGATTATTCGAAGAAGACGACCATTTCAAAAGAAACGGTAAATATTCCGAAAATTACCATTGTAAATGTACTTCCGGATAAAATAGATTCCACTACACCGGAAACGCAGTGGCTTAAAAACCGGCTTTCGTTCGACCAGGATCGCCTGGCTGATATTGTTCCGGTGCTTGAAAAATGGTATGGGGTGGCCATTGAGGTGAAGGATAGTTCACTTTTAAATAGGAGGCTGTCGGGAAGATTTGAAAACGAAGGTCTCAAAGAAGTGCTCGAATCGTTTAAACTCGCGATGAGATTTCAGTATAGGATTGATAATAATATTGTTTCGCTCTATAATTAATCAAAAAAATATTTGTTTACCAAAAAATAAAAAATATGACGTAGCCATTTGAACAAAAAAGGCGGAAAATGTTGCGACCATTCTCCGCCAAACAAGACTGTTAGAATTGCCTTACGGCAAGATTCTCCTCATCTTAAATCTTTACAAATTTATGAAAAAAAACTGGAGTCCGGGTATAAGAAACCGGGGTATGATCATTGTTAAATACCTTGTAATAATGAAATTGTCTGTTTTTTTGATTTTGATTACTTCATTTCAGGCAATTGCATTTAACAGTTCCTCTCAGGAACGAATTAATTTAAAGCTGACTGACGAAACGATTCATTCCGTGCTGAAAAAGATCGAAAATGAGTATTCTTATCGTTTTGTGTACAGTGACAGTGTGGCCCTTAGTAATAGGAAAGTTGATCTTTACGCCAGGAATGCCACTATTGATTATGTCCTGCAGAAACTCCTGCACAACACCTATTTTTCTTTTCGAAGGATGAGTTCAGGGCTGACTGTTATTTATGGTACGGAAGAGATCAACAGCCTTATACCGGTTACCGGGAGGATAACAGATGCCGTCTCCGGCGCTTCTTTAGCTGGTGTGAGTGTGATAGAAAAGGGGACCAAAAATGGAACTACTACCGATGAAAATGGATACTATACAATTAATGTTACAAATGGAAATGCAGTTTTGGTCATTTCTAATGTGGGCTTTCAGACCCTGGAAGTAGCCATTAGCGGGAGAGGAAGTGTTGATGTCGTGCTGACACCTATTGAAAATAAGATGGATGAAGTGATCGTGGTGGGTTACGGTACCCAGAAACGAAGGGATATCACGGGGGCCATTTCAAACGTGGATTTAGACGTGATTAAGGATGTTCCTGCTTCAAATACCAGCCGATTATTAGTAGGACAAATTCCCGGTGTTTCGGTAAAGCAAAGAACGGGACGCCCCGGCCAGCAGTTTGAAGTGATCGTGAGGGGAGTGGGTTCACTTGGTGCAGGGAGTGCCCCGCTTTACGTTATTGACGGAATGCCAATAGGAAATTCTCTTGATTATAGTATCAATCCATCGGACATTGAAAGTATTTCGATCTTAAAAGATGCCGTTTCCTCGGCCATTTATGGGGCAAGGGGGGCCAACGGAGTCGTGCTGATTACCACCAAAAAGGGTAAGGCCGGAAGAAGTTCTATGGAAGTCTCGGCAAACTATGGAATCCAGGACGTTGCAGAGAAAAGTAAGACCAAGGTTTTGAACGGACCCGAGTTTGCTCAGTTCAAAAAAGAATCTTTTATGGATAAGATCCGGTATTTCCAAAAGAGGGAACCAGACATTAATGAGGTACCCCTGGATTTCAGGTATCCCGAACAAACTAAGTATTCTACTAACTGGTTTGACGAAATCCTGCATAAGAATGCACCGTTCCAGAACTATAATCTCACCTATGCCAAGGGAGGACAGGATTTTCAATCGTTATTATCTATAGGTTATATCGATCAGAAGGGTGTTCTGATCAATACTGATTTTAAACAAGTGTCCGCACACGCCAACGTAGAAGGTAGGTTCAATGATTATGTAAAAGTAGGTCTGAATCTGAATGGCTTTCATGCTAATTCCAATTTGGGGCCGGGCACTGAATTTAGGGATGGATTGGTGGGCAGTACCTGGATTATGGACCCAAGGGACCGCGTATATAATGATGACGGTTCTTATGATACATTTATTGGGGGCCATGATGGGGTATTCGGATATCCTAATCCTGTACAATTCCTGAAGACTTATTATAATAAGGAGAGGGTAACCGAAATGATAACGAACGGATTCGTGGAATTAAAGTTCTTAAAGCATTTCACATTCAAATCCGCAGCAAATACAAGGCTGAGGTATTCGGACAGGAAATCCTTCAGGCCTTCCACACTTGCGGGCACTTGGGCGCCGCCGCCGAGAGACGCTTCTTTATACCAGGAATCATACAACACGGTGAACTGGGCTTTGGATCAGCTCCTTACCTATAATAATAATTTTGGATCGCACCAGGTGAATGTTTTGCTCGGTTACACGTCGCAGGAAGAAACGGTCAGGGGCCTTTCCGGCAATGGAAGTAAATTCCCCAATGACCTCATTCCGTTCTTTAATTCAGCTGCCAATAAAACCCCATCCAATACCGAGTATGGCTGGAGTCTGGCAGCTTTATTCACCAGAATTAATTATTCTTTCGCTGACAGGTACCTTTTATCAGCAACTTTCAGAAGGGAAGGAAGCTCCAGGTTTGGCGAGCAGAATCAATATGGGAATTTCCCTGCGTTGTCTGCAGGTTGGCGTATTTCTGAGGAAAAATTCATGAAGACCATCACCTGGCTGAATGATCTGAAGTTACGGGCGAGCTGGGGTGTGACCGGTAACAATAATATCGGTAACTACACCAAGTTGGCGTTCATGAACAATAATAACTACATTATCGGGAATGCTTTTGCCCCGGGGTACACCGTAAGCTCACTGCCTAACTCCATCCTGGGCTGGGAAACGGCAAAGCAAATTAATGCGGGTCTGGACCTGTCGGCTTTGCAGAATAAGTTAACATTCACTGCAGATTACTATAGAAGAATTACCAGCGATATGCTGTTGCCGGTACAAGTACCAGCTATTTCAGGTTTCACAAGTTATATGTCAAACATTGGAAAAGTGGAGAACAAAGGTCTGGAACTGGGATCTACTTTCCGCACGCGCATCCAGAATGACTTTGGCGTTTTTGCTAACCTGAATTTTTCCATTAATCGAAATAAAGTACTGGAATTGCGGGGTGAGACCGATATGATCCGAAGGGGTGATTTCTATGGTGTTTACAGTGTTTCAAAACCCGGCAGACCCATCGGCATGCTTTGGGGATTCAAAAACCTTGGTATCTTTAAGAATCAGGCTGAAATTGACGCTTCGCCAAAGCAGGATGGTGCAATCCCGGGCGTTTATAAATATGCAGACACTAACGGGGATGGCGTAATCACCTATGACATGCAGGATATGGTGGAAATCGGTAACCCCTGGCCCAAATTTACTTATGGCTTTACACTGGGTGGCGATTTTAAGAATTTCGACATCAGTATGTTGTTCAATGGCGCTTATGGATTTGATATCAATCGGGAAATATTGAAATCAATCCTGAATATGGACGGGGTTTTCAATGTTGCAGTAGAAGCTAAGGACCGGTACCGCGATGAACAAAATCCGGGCGGCGGGATTGTACCAACGACTAACACGTGGAAGTGGGAGCGGGAATCAAATTCAAGGTATGTGTATAGGGGAGATTATTTATGGTTTAAGAACCTGAGCGTGGGTTATAATTTCTCCAGGCCAAATCTTCCGTTCAGGTCAGCAAGGATCTCTGCTAGTATTGACAATTTTATACTATTTACCAAGTACCCCGGACCCAATCCCGAGGCTTCTGTGACCAACGATACGCTTTTCCCCGGGCAGGATGATGGTACCTACCCGCTTGCTAGAACCTTTAGCGTTGGG
Source organism: Niabella sp. CPT15-335-S11 (assembly GCF_058792415.1). Lineage (NCBI taxonomy): Bacteria > Pseudomonadati > Bacteroidota > Chitinophagia > Chitinophagales > Chitinophagaceae > Niabella > Niabella sp. CPT15-335-S11. The sequence continues at coordinate 162,986 of NZ_JBYTEI010000002.1, read as the reverse complement.
ATTAAAATTAACTTATAAAAACAATGAAAATGAAAAAATATATTTTACATACCTTGTTTTTGTTTTTGGTTGTTTTTACCATTGGCTGTAATAAGGATTTCCTGGATAAGACCGATCCGACAAGACTGGCAGAAAACTTGTTCTATAAAGACTCGACCCAGGTAGAGCAGGCAGTAAATGGCGTTTATTCTACTTTACAGGGGATCATACTAAACCAATGGCAGTTTAATGAATTCCCTTCAGATAATACGACTTTTGATTTTTACCCGGCCGACCGGGGACAGGCAGACCGTACCGAAGCGCTGGAGACCTGGACCCTGAATCCGAACAACGTCAATGTGAATAGCATGTATGTTGCGCATTATGCTGCGATCTATAATGTCAATAATACGCTGGCGAAAATGAAGAATGCAGTACTGACGGATGGTGTTCGTAAGGTCAATGAAGGGCAGCTGAAATTTTTGAGGGCATATTTTTATTATCAGCTTACGAACTATTTTGGTGACGTGATTTTGATCACCAAGCCCCTTGAAAAGCCAGCTGATGCCTGGAGTTATACCCGCAAATCTCCGGACAGCATTTATCTGCAGATTGAATCTGACCTGAATGATGCTGTGAACGACTTGCCACAGTCCTATTCACCAGCTGAGAAAGGCAGAATCACCAAGGGTGCTGCATTGACTTTGTTAGGCCGGGTGTACCTTACGGAAAAGCGATATGCTGATGCGGTGAGCACTTTAAAACAGGTTACAACCTTAAGCTATAGCCTGTTGCCCAATTATGCGGATAATTTTGATCCTCAAAAGAAAAATGGCTCCGAATCCGTTTTTGAAGTACAGTTTCAGGGAGGTAACGACCTCGGAGAATGGAGTAATTTCATTTATAGTTTTGCACCCAGAACTTCAAAGGGAGCTGTGACAGGCTGGGCCCAGAGTAATCCCAGTGGATGGAATATCCCTTCCAAGGATATCATCGCTGCTTATGAACCCAGTGACAAAAGATTTGAAGCTTCCGTTGGGATGAATTTTATTAGCCCGGTTACAAACGTGGTGGTCCCATATATTAAAAAATATCAGCATACTCATGCTATTTATGGCCGCACCGATGATAACTGGCCGGTATTCAGATATGCTGATGTATTGTTGATGTTGGCAGAAGCTATCAATGAGCAGAGTGGGCCCACCGTGGAGGCATATAGTTATATCAATGCGGTGAGAGCCCGGGCGGGACTAAGTGATCTGGTAGGGTTAAGTCAGGCCGGTTTCAGAAATGCTGTTCTCAAAGAAAGAAGGATAGAGGTGGCCTTTGAAAACTGGCGCTGGTTTGACCTGAAACGGACCATGACGCCAGCGGAAATGACGACTTTCTTAAATGCCCACGGAGCCAGGGAACGGGCAAATCCAACGGTTCCGAGGCAGGGTGTGCCCTTGTCGGACCAGGATTATAAATTTGAAGCATTTAAGGTGCTATTCCCAATCCCGGCGAATGAAATCATTGTGAACAGTAAACTAACCCAGAACCCGGGATATTAGGGATAACCAGCGGCACTTTTATTTCAACCCGACTACGGCCGGGTTGAAATTTACTTTCCCACCTTACCGGTAGAAATGCTTTGTTGATTCTATTGATTCAGTACCGATATGGTGACCGTGACTCTATAACTATATTTGTTGACACATTAAATTTAGAACGATGCATCCCATTATTTTATTTTATGGAATCCGTAAATCGTTGGTTCATTCATTGCTGACGGCGCTTATATTAGGTGTTTGTCATCCTGCAAATGCTCAGAACAGCGTTCCGGAGCTCAGCGTGGACTGGAATAAAGTGATTTTTGTTTCCAAAACCACTCCAACACTTCAGGTTGTTGAAAATCCGATGGTGAGACCATCATCCCCGATACATAAAAATACTTTTCGGGCCTTAAAGGAACTGGGAGCGGACTATGTACGCTATGTTCCCTGGTTTCCCTACCCAAAAATGGCGGTAGCAGAATTAAAGCCACCGACGGCCACGGAGACTTTCTGGGATTTTACCTATCTGGACAGTACTATGAAAGCGATCATGGATGCTACGGAAGGACATTCAACGGTCATAAACTTCAGCACTACACCGGCCTGGATGTGGAAAACCGAAAAGCCGGTAGTTTACCCCGAAGACCCGTACCAAGTGTTTTGGGATTATAATCAAGGCAATGAACTCAGGGATACCACCGGAAAAGAGTTAGCCGACTATTATACCAGGCTGTTTAGCTGGTATACAAAAGGTGGGTTTACTGACGAATTGGGTAGGTTTCATAAATCAGGACATTTTTACAAAATAAAGTATTGGGAGGTTTTGAATGAGCCGGACCTGGAACACCATATTTCTCCCGAATTATATACGAAAGCCTACGATATGATTGTCAGGGAATTAAAAAAAATATCGCCAGGCACAAAATTCATTGGCTTGTCTCTGGCTTATGTCGGCAATCCGCAGTACTTTGAATATTTCTTAAATGCGAAGAATCATCGCTTCGGAATAGTGCCTGAGGGTATTTCGTACCATCATTATTCAACACCCTCCTGGGCCGGACAACCGCTTTCGGCGTATCAGTACACCTTTTTTGAAAAGGCCGATGCGTTTATCGATAAGGTAAAGTATATCGAGAATATCCGAAAAAGGCTGGCTCCCCGAGTATTTACTACCATCAATGAAATAGGAGTCATTCTCGGGCGAGAGCCTGCTGAAGAGGATTACTGGAATGTTGCTGCAAGTCTTTTTGCTTATATGTTTCTTGAAATGACAAAAATCGGAATTGATGTGACCGGGGAATCCCAACTGGTAGGCTATCCCACACAATTTCCTGACGTAAGTATGATGAATTGGAAGACAGGGAACCCAAATGCCAGGTACTGGGCATTATGGTTATTACACAAAAATTTTGGACCAGGTGATAAGTTGGTCTCAACCAGGTTTGAAAAGGCTGTGCCGGATGGAGTGAATGCCCAGGCATTTAGTACAAAGGGCGGGCGGAAAATCCTGCTGATCAACCGCAGGGGAAAAACCTCGGAAATTATTTTACCTGCGGACATAGTGGGAGGATCTTTGTCAACGGTGGACATTAACACGCGTGATAACCCGCCCTCTGGGGGGCAAATGACTGATTTAAAAATTACCTTGCAGCCCTATTCGGTGGTTGTTGTAAGTAAAAAGTAGTATTTTTCAGCAATACGGTTCAGCATAAAATAACTAAAAGACATGACCAAAAAACTTCTACTGCTTACAGCACTGATTTCTTTGTTTTTCACCAGTATCTGTGATGCTCAGCAATTGTCAGCCACGCGTGCCAGTGAATCGCTGGCACAGATCACGAATAAATTCAAGAATCCCGGAAAAGCTTTCGGATCAGCACCACTCTGGGTCTGGAACACCAAAGTGACTACCGAAATCATTGACAGAATGATGACCGATTTTAAAAAGAAAGGTTTCGGAGGGGCATTTATTCACCCACGGCCAGGGCTCATCACGGAATATTTGGGAACTGAGTGGATGAGTATGTATGCACATACCATCAAAAAAGCCAAAGAGCTTGATATGAACGTGTGGATTTATGATGAGAACTCTTATCCCACGGGTTTTGCAGGAGGGCTTGTTCCGGCTCAGATGCCCGAAAGCTATAATCAGGGACAGATGCTGACGCTGTTAACAGCCACTGAGATCCCGGATAACAAAGCTGATATATTTGTTTGCCTGAAAAAAAAAGGCGAGCAATATGAAGACATTACTTCGCGTATGAACAGTGAGGTGGGGAAAACCGGGGACTACTACCTTTTCAAAAAACAATACTTCGCTAAACAGGCCGGTATGGTGGGCCCACCCGATTTTCCATTGGTAGACCTGATGGTAAAAGGCGTTACTGAAAAATTTATTGAAGTGACCCTGGAGAAGTATAAACGGGCTTTTGGAAATGAATTTGGGAAAACTATCGCCGGAACTTTTTCAGATGAGCCCAGTATCCCTGCTCATGGCAGATATACAGTGAAGTGGACACCGGACTTATTTGAGGCTTTTCGTGAACGATGGGGTTATGACCTGGTACCGAATCTGGTGTCTTTATTTGAAGAAACCGGCGACTGGAAAAAAGTACGGCACAATTATCAGCAGGTACTGCTTGAAATGTTTATTGACCGCTGGTCGAAACCCATGCATCGTTTTGCTGAACAGAATAAACTGGCCTGGACGGGTCACTATTGGGAGCATGGATGGCCTGATCCTACCGAGGGACCAGATAATATGGCCATGTACGCCTGGCACCAGATGCCCGGAATAGATATGCTATTTAACCAGTTCAATGAGGAAAGCCCCAACGCTCAATTCGGTAATATCCGTTCCGTAAAGGAATTATCCAGCGTGGCCAATCAGTTCAACCGGGAAAGGACACTATCAGAGACCTATGGGGGTGCCGGATGGGATCTTACTTTTAAAGAGATGAAGAGGCTGGGCGATTGGGAATTTGCGCTGGGCGTGAACTTCATGAACCAGCATTTATCCTGGATGACGATGGCCGGAGTTCGCAAATATGATTATCCGCCTACATTTTCTTACCAGAATTCCTGGTGGGAATACTATAAGCCCCTGAACGACTATTTTACCCGGTTGTCCTATGCCTTGTCCCGGGGACAACAAAAAAATGATATCCTGGTGATTGAACCGACCTCTTCGGCGTGGATGTACTACACACATGCGAAACGAAGCGATGACCGCTTTTATGAGATCGGAAACAAATTTCAGCAGTTCATCACCCGGCTGCAGAAGAGCCATGTTGAATTTGACCTGGGTTCGGAGAATATCATACAGAACCATGCCAGGGTAGATGGTAAAAAGTTTGAAGTGGGGGCCGCAGCCTATTCAACCGTCGTGATCCCGCCGGGGATGGAAAACGTTAATAAAGCTGTGTTCAGTTTATTAAAACAATTTGCCCAAAATGGGGGCAACCTGGTTTTTTTGGAGAAATGGCAGACGGTTGATGGCGCTTCTGATCCCTCGTTCTCAACATTTTCGTCATTGGGAAATAACATTATTGAAAGTGATATCCTGGAGGATTCAGAACTGGAGCGTTTATTTATATCGGATAGCTTCAGGGTACGTTTGAATGTTGATCAGGGCAAGAAAGGTAACCTGTACCATCACCGGCGAATGTTGGGTGACGGGCAGTTGCTGTTTCTTTCCAACGCGGACATGGAGCACCCATCTAGTGGTGAAATTACCGTAAAAGGAGTTCAGAGCGTGTTACAATTGGATCTGGCCACGGGTAATGCTCGCCCTTATGCGGCCCGGAAATCGGGAAGCGCAGTTACAATTGATTTTGATATTCCTTCTGCCGGAAGCATCCTGTTGTTATTCAGCAACCAACAAGGCGCTCATTCGGGTCAGACTGTTTTTACAGGCAAATCAGTAGTACCGGCCTCTCAAATGACGGTCAACCGCCCTAAAGAAAACACACTCATGATCGATTTCTGTGATTTGAAGGTAAGGGATCAGATTTTACCTGAAACACATGTCTGGAAGGCTTCTGACCTTGTATTCAAGGAGCATGGCTTTAGCCGCAATCCCTGGCAGCACCAAATGCAGTTTCGCCAATCCTTCGTTGAACGAGACACTTTTTCTAAGGGCTCGGGATACACTGCCACCTACAAATTTTATGTTGGGGAAGGAGTGGATTCCCGAAATTTCAGAGCTGCCATAGAGCAGAAGGATCTTTGGAGTTCGATTGCAGTAAACGGAAAAAAAGTTCGACCCCTCGCGACTGACTGGTGGATGGACAGGAAATTTGGCATTCTCAGGTTGGAAGGGTTATTGAGAGCGGGAGAAAACGAGATTACACTGGCTGTTGATCCCATGAGTGTTTATGCAGAAGTGGGGCCGGTTTACATTTTGGGAGATTTTAATCTCGAATCAGGGACGAAGTCCTGGAACATCATAAAACCCGGGTTGCTGAAGCCTGGTATATGGAAGGAGCAGGGTTTGCCTACATATGGTAACGGTATTGCATACCAGAAAGATATCAGTATCATCGATTCTAAAAAAGTGTTTCTGCTGCAGTTACGTGGATTTAAAGGAACCGTGGCCGGAGTTAAGGTCAACGGTAAAGAGGCAGGCATTATTTACAGCGAACCATATTCGTTAGATTTGACGGGTCTTTTAAAGAATGGGCAGAACAAAATAGAAGTGACGGTAGTGGGAAGCCTACGAAACCTTTTGGGCCCACATTACGGGACACCCCGCCCCGGCTACATGGGACCAGATAGCTGGAGTAATATTAAAGAGATGATTCCCGGCAGTCAGTTCAACCTATTTGACTACGGCTTGGATGATTTTGATATTTTGATTCTTAGAAAATAAGCGTATTAACGGTACCTTCTTGCTAAAGAACACGGTTAATTCGTAAGCAGAATTTTGCGCATTATGCTGACTTATTATCGTATTTTTTGTATACGATCTCGCAAGAATGGACATGTTCTTAGGACCCTTATCCCTGTTTGGACATGGTGAGCCTCGGAATTTTCGCGGAGAAACCTGATAACCGGGTATTCCGAAAATCTGACTAAATAGCATGAAACCTGCTTCCAGACTGCATTTTGGGCATATTTGATGAAGGGATTCTGCCAGGCTTTCAGGAAACAGTGGCTTGGAATTTGTTTTGTGCATCTAAAATGTTCCGGAAAAGGTTGGTTGTGGTGGGAGAATTATCGACCTTAGATACGGACAAGGTTTCTAAAAAAAAGAATTATGAATCTAGGAAATTTTACCATTAAAGCTGCTGAAGCTTTTCAGCAGGCCCAACAGTTGGCATTTAATGCACAGAATCCAAATATCGAAACAGAACATATATTAAAAGCGTTGCTGGAACAGGAAGATTCTCCTGTGGAGTATTTGCTCAAGAAAAATAACGTTACGGTTAACCTGGTGCAGAGCAAGCTGGAGGATTTGTTGCAAAAGCTCCCGCGGACAAGCGGGGAACCCGCGCAGATGGTCAGCCGGGAGGCAAATAATGTTATTTTAAGAGCAGGAGCTGCACTTAAACAGTTCAACGATGAGTTTATAACGCCCGAGCATCTGTTGCTTGCAATTGTTGAAGGAAATGACGATACAGGTAAGCTGCTAAAAAACGCGGGACTGTCAGCGCAAGGCTTGGTCGCTGCAATTAAGGAATTGAGGAAGGGGGAGACTGTTTCATCGCAGACCCAGTCGCAGGAATACAACGCATTAAACAAATATGCAAAAAACCTGAATGAACTTGCCAGGCAGGGCAAACTCGATCCGGTAATCGGGCGGGACGAAGAGATCCGCCGTACCCTGCATATTCTCAGTCGCCGTACCAAGAACAATCCTATCCTGGTGGGCGAACCTGGCGTTGGTAAAACGGCTATCGTGGAGGGGTTGGCACATCGTATTATTAATGGCGATGTCCCCGAGAATTTAAAATCAAAAGTCATTTATGCGCTGGATATGGGGTTGCTGATCGCGGGTGCGAAATATAAGGGCGAGTTTGAAGAGCGGCTCAAAGGGGTTGTGAAAGAAGTGAGTGGTAGCGACGGGGAAATTATTTTGTTTATCGATGAAATCCATACCCTGGTGGGTGCCGGCGGTGGAGAAGGAGCCATGGATGCTGCTAATATTCTTAAGCCCGCTTTGTCCAGGGGTGAACTTAGGGCAGTTGGCGCCACGACTTTAAATGAATATCAGAAATTTTTTGAGAAAGACAAAGCGCTTGAGCGCCGGTTTCAAAAGGTGATGGTGGACGAGCCATCTGTGGAAGATGCGATTTCGATATTGAGGGGTCTGAAAGACAGGTACGAAACACACCATCACGTGAGAATCAAGGATGAGGCGATCATTGCCGCGGTAGAACTATCGTCTAGGTATATCTCAGACCGGTTTCTGCCTGATAAAGCGATTGACCTTATTGATGAGAGTGCAGCTAAGCTTAGGCTGGAAATGAATTCCATGCCAGAAGAGCTGGATAAGCTGGACAGGCAGATCAGGCAATTGGAAATTGAAAGGGAAGCTATCAAAAGGGAAAACGATGAAGAGAAGCTGAAGCAACTGAATACTGACATTGCTAATTTATCCGTAGAGAGAGATACGCTGAAAGCAAAATGGAAGGAAGAAAAGGAATTGGTGGAACAGATTCAGAACGCCAAGGCGACGATAGAAAGTTTGAAACTGGAAGCGGAACGGGCCGAACGCGATGGCAACTATGGAAAGGTGGCGGAAATCCGATACGGGAAGATCAAAGAAGAAGAGGCAAATATCACGTCGTTAACCAATCAATTGGCAGACAATACCGAAAAGAGGTTACTTAAAGAGGAAGTTGATGCTGAGGATATTGCTGAAGTCGTTGCAAAATCGACGGGCATACCCGTTAGCAAGATGTTGCAAAGCGACCGTGAAAAGTTATTGCACCTGGAGGAACACCTGCATGAGCGGGTGGTTGGCCAGGATGAAGCGATTACAGCTGTTGCGGATGCTATTCGGAGGAGCCGAGCAGGGTTAGCCGATCCTAAAAAGCCTATTGGTTCTTTTATTTTCCTGGGCACGACGGGAGTAGGTAAAACCGAGCTGGCTAAAGCGCTGGCAGCCTATCTTTTTGATGATGAGAGTATGATGACGCGGATAGACATGAGTGAGTACCAGGAAAAGCATACGGTAAGCCGTTTGATCGGAGCGCCCCCGGGGTATGTGGGTTATGATGAAGGTGGACAGCTGACTGAGGCCGTAAGGAGAAAACCTTACAGTGTTGTGCTTTTGGACGAAATAGAAAAAGCTCATCCTGATGTCTGGAACGTTCTGCTGCAGGTGTTGGATGATGGCCGTCTGACGGATAATAAAGGGCGGGTGGTCAATTTTAAGAATACTATTATTATTATGACCAGTAATATCGGAAGTCACCTTATTCAAGAGGCATTTGAGAGTGTCAACGAAGAGAATGTCGACGAAATCACTGAAAGGACTAAGACGGAAGTAATGGGCCTTTTAAGAGAAACGGTACGGCCTGAGTTCCTGAACAGGGTAGATGAAATAATTATGTTCCATCCTCTGCTCAAACGGGATATACTGGGTATTGTAAAAATTCAACTGAAAGCGCTCAAAAACACGTTGGCCGAGGTCGGAATCCAGTTAAATTTCAGCGATTATGCCATTGATTTTCTGACGGATCAGGGTTTTGATCCTCAGTTTGGGGCTAGACCTTTGAAGAGGCTGATCCAAAAGGAAATCATCAACCCGCTGAGCAAGAGGCTTTTGAAGGGAGACATCGACAAGTCGAGACCGGTGTTGGTGGATGTATTTGACAATACAGTGGTTTTTCTGAATGAAACACCCGAAAAAAGAGCAAGTGAAATTTAAAAACGCTCGTAATGGCGTTTAAGCCTGCCAACGCGGACTTTGTTATACTATAAAGATACGAAATAATTGGCAAAAAATGCGCGCGGGTTTCGGATCTACGTTTTTATTCCGTTTATGCGTAATAGAGTGATTATAAGATGATTATAAACTCAGTAAAGATTTTTGGGATGATTCCCGACTGGCGAATAAATGATTTTTTAAGAAAAAATTTGTTGGATAGAAAAAAAAATTATCTTCAACCACTGAATCAAAAGATTGACTTTAATAATCGATTGATAAATAGTTCTGCCAGACTGGCTTATATCAGGCACAAAATTGAAATTTGTTTATGAATGCGAAGAAAGAAGAGGAAGAAATTATTGAACCCCGGGACATATTTGTGGGGAAAAAAGATGCCCCTGTGGTTTTGATGGAATTTGGTGAATATGAAAGTGAAGAATGTGCCCGGGCGAACGAAATCGTAAAACAGTTGCTTACGGAATATGACGGTGTAATGAAATTCAATTTTCGTCATTTTCCGCAGACCAGGATCCATCAGCGCAGCCTCAAAGCAGCGGAGTCTGCCATTGCAGCCGCTCAGGAAGGAAAGTTTTGGGAAATGCATAATGTGCTGTTTCAGAACAGGAGGAACCTGGGCACGACCAGCCTGAAATTGCACTCTAAAGATGCCGGAGTGAAGAATAAGAATTTCCTGGATGAGTTGGTTAACGGTACTTATGGGTGGCAGGTACAGGACGACCTGAAAGAAGGTATTAACCTGGGTGTTAAAGAGGTTCCTACTTTTTTTGTAAATGGACAGTTGTATAAAGGGAAGACCACTTTTGCCGGTTTGTCTGCAGCTATTGAAGAAGCTGTGGCAAGTTTGAAAAAGAAACCTGCCTCCAAAGCAAAGCCAAAATTAAAGACTTACGGAATTGCGGTGTCCAGACCGAAAGGGAAGTAGCTGCTTATTCCATCACTAATATTAGTTACAACAAGCTGCGAAGTAGTATTTTGAATATACTCGACATTGAGTGCTTGAAAGACTTCTCATTGTAATCAATGCCGACAAGTGATGATTGCTTCAAATTTTCTCAGGATTCTTATCAGGTGATACTCATCACCTCATATAACCTACCTGATGTTTTGAAGCGGGTCGATGATAAGGTCGGATTTAGTCTTGACGCCTGAAAATGCCGTGGACACTGAGTTTCAGAGCAAAGTGGTAAAATTATTTTTGCTTTTTGTGTTCATATGCTTTGTATCGAGGCAGTCATATGATATACGATTTTTTTTTGGGTTAGAATATTTTTCCGGGCTTTTTTTTATTGAATTTTTTATTGGATTCTTTGAAATAATTTCAAACTTCAACACAAATTTTTCAATTCTGGCATCTCAAAAAAAATTGTCCGGGTAAATTTTTTTTATGTTGAATAAATGTGGATATTCGCTGTCCGACTAAATTTTAATAAACCCTGTCGTTAACAAATTAAGTCGGCAACTTTTGATAAACTGATTTTGAACTGCATTATAAATTTCTTTATTTCTGATGGATAAAAATGCCGATAAAATCTGGGCTAATTGCTTAAAAATAATAAAGGATATTGTAGAATGGCAGCACTATAAAACTTGGTTTGAGCCCATCAGGGCAATTTCGTTAAAGAATAATGTTTTGGTTATTCAGGTACCCAGTCAATTCTTTTTTGAGTATCTTGAGGAGCATTATGTAAATTTACTTGCGAAGACACTGAAGCGTGAATTAGGTAAGGAAGCCCGTTTGGAATACAGGATAATGGTGGATAGTGGCAGTCATACGGACAAGCCACTCACGGTTGACGTGCCAGGTGCGGGTTACAAAATATTTTCTAACAATGAAATGGACTTTCCGCTTGTGATTAATAACCCGGTAAAAAATCCTTTTGTAATCCCCGGCATCAAAAAAATGCAGATTGATCCGCAGTTAAATGCGAATTACACTTTTGACGCATTTATTGAGGGTGATTGTAATAGGGTAGCGAGGCGTGCCGGGAAAACGGTGGCGGAGAAACCGGGAGCAAATTCTTTTAATCCTTTAGTGGTATATGGGGGTGTAGGGCTTGGAAAAACGCATCTTGTTCAGGCCATTGGAAATGAAGTCAAAAAGAATCATCCTAATAAAATTGTCTTGTATGTAAGTTCGGAGAAGTTCATTAATCAGTTCATGGATCACAGCCGGAATAGTGCCATCAATGATTTTATACATTTTTATCAGTTAATTGATGTGCTGATTGTGGACGACGTACAATTTTTCAGTAAGGCCGAGAAGACGCAGGAAGCATTTTTTGCGATATTTAATCATCTCCATCAATCCGGGAAGCAGTTGGTGTTGACTTCCGACAAGTCACCCAAAGATCTGGACGGGGTACAGGAGCGTCTCCTGAGCCGTTTTCGATGGGGGCTTAGCGCTGATCTTCAGATTCCGGATTATGAAACCCGGATAGAGATCCTGGAGAGGAAGATGAAATCCGATGGGTTGGAGATGCCAAGGGAAGTTGTAAAGTATATTGCGTATAATATCAACAACAATGTCAGGGAGCTGGAAGGGGCGTTAATTTCGCTTTTGGCGCAATCATCTTTGAACCGCCGGGAAATCGATCTCGATCTGGCTAAGAAGGTGTTGAGAAACTTTATCAAATCTTCCAGCAAAGAAATCACGATTGACACCATTCAGAAAATGGTCTGCGACTATTTTGCGGTGCCGTACGATAAGTTGCTACAGAAGACCAGAAAGCGCGAGATTGTCCAGGCGAGGCAAATTACGATGTACCTGGCGAAGGCGTTTACAAAGAACAGTCTGAAAACCATTGGAGAACATTTTGGGGGTAGGGATCACACCACGGTCATTCATTCCTGCCAGACTGTAAAAGACCTGATGGATACAGATTCCATTTTCAGAGAGAATGTCCTGGAGTTGCACCAGAAGGTGCAACTGGCTGCGATGTAAAGTAGCTTAATGCAGAATTGCATCGTGGCATTACAGCCGGGAGTGCAACTGGCTGCGATGTAAAGCCTGCCGACGCTTGGCGAAGCTTGCTGCCACATCAGGAATTTGTACAAATATGTCGTTGAACATTAGTTTTATTAGCCTGAAAACTTTATTTTTGCCGACCCTTAAACGGGAGAGTTTCGGCCGGTGAGGTGGATGAGTGGCTGAAATCAGTAGTTTGCTAAACTGCCGTACGGGTTAAACTGTACCGCGGGTTCGAATCCCGCCCTCACCGCAATATATAGAGTCTAAATAATTGATTATCAATGTTTAGGCTCTTTTTGTTTGAAGGGTGTGGTGCGAAACGTATCCCTTCGTCCATTAGTTACCACCATCGTAATTCGGGCGCAAATTTAAGGAGTGGCGTTGCAGAATATTGCTAAAATGATTATCCTTACTGCGCGGGAAATGTCTTTCTTATTTGCTCCAAAATAATTTTAGAATCGATTGCAGGCAGCCCCATGTTTTTGTAGATCATTTTACCGGGCAGTTCGTTTTTTACCAATTCCAGAAAAGTTGAAAGATCTTCATTAATACTTACAGGAAGTTGAAGCCTGGCATCTTCAGGTAGCATTATTGCCAACTTAAATACATCATTCTTATGCTTTTTCAAATGCTTTGCATCTTCTGAACCTCCCTCTTCAATACGTTGTTTGATTTCGAGGTATGCTTTTGCTTTCAAGCAGATGAGCGCTTCAAGGTTTGCTAAACGAATTTCGTTTTCTATCACACTATGTTCCAGCATGTAGTGATAGTAATCGTCATTCAGCAGGATAGCAGATAAACTTGAAAGGTTATCATCGACCGGAATCGGGGTAAGATGCGACGGCTCCTGTAAATCTACATTATCTGGTGTCCGCGAAAATAGTTCAATCTGAAAGGGGAACTTCTCATTATTAGGCTCCAGGAAGCGGTAGTATTTTCGCTCACCTGTACTTTTTTCCTGTCGCTTGTACTGCCCATCGTTGATAAACTGCCAGAAAGCCGCCACAAAATCTGTACTCAACGCTTCTATCACTAATATGATATCTATGTCCTTGGTAGCACGTGGATTGAACGCAGCGTTTTCCATATGGATGTCGCAAGCTGTTCCTCCAATAATGACATAATTGTAGGGGTATCGAGCAAAATATTTTTTGAATTTTTCAAGCCCTTTTACCATATATATTTTTCAATGATTTGATTTAACGCCATTTCGATTCGTTCATCTTGTTCATCTTTGAGACTCAAGTAAAGAGATAACGGATCAACAACCTTTTTGTTTTTGTCCAATTGTTGTGTCAGTTGCAGCGGGTTGTATTTCCATAGTTCCAGGCAATACGCTCCTTCATATTCATTGGCGTTGTCTAATTTGTTACTGCGCTGCAGCGCATAATAGGCTGTTTTCTCTATAGCATAGTACTTTTGGCGGCTTGGATTCATATCTGTATATTCTGGTAACGCAGAAGTGTTAGATCTTAATGTTGCCTGTTTTGGCAGCTGATCAACAAATACTTGTTTTATGACCGGATTAATCCAAAGATTCTGATGCTCCAAAGTATTCCATAGCTCTCCCCGTTGCTTAGAGAAATGAATTTGCTTTTCTTTGCTTCCGTGGACCTCAATGAGCTGATGGCTTTTTAGATTCTCTACCGCTTTGCTAATGGCCATGGGTGTATATCCCAGTCTTTCGGCCAGCGCTTTGAAAGAGAAATTTTCAATAGAGTTATCGTTGCCATGGTGTAAAATTTGGTACAATAGCAAAAATTGAGATGTCGGCAGAAGTTTTTCTCTTTCCTGGCGGGTTTTATTGCGGACAAATGTTTCCCTCAAGTCCATCATCATTTCCGGGATATAGAGTTGCCTCCCGGGTACAACAAAACTGATATGCTTTTCAATTAATCTTTTGCGATTGAATGCTGGCAGGTGCTCTATTATAAATACAACATTTTGTCCGATAATTTTTTCTATAAGCGCTTTGTGTTTGCTTATCTGTAAAATCCCTAACTCATTTTCCTGCTTTACTTTAGCGAGTAAAACTGGTTTACCCATCAAATCAGCTGTATAAAACTGATATCGCTGGGCCAGGTATACCGGCAGTTTTCCCAGACGATCACGTTTAAGGGGGATAGGTAAAATATTAATACCCAGGATATCTTCTATATATTTTGTTAATTGCCTCATTATTAGCATAATAAACGTAATAATGCATAATATACATGTGCTGTTTATTGTGCAAATATACGTTTATTATTACTAGTAGAGTGGATTTTTAAAGCAATACCAATAAATCGACAAACGAGTCAAATACCTGATTTTATATTATTTCAGGATTTGAGAATTGCCAGTAGAAGTATTTTTATAAGTCAATCTGATAGCTGCAAATCCTCACCCTCCATAAAAAAAATTGATTTTTTGGAAAATAAGTTGTGACTAAGCACCAAATCATATATGATTTGGTGGCTAATTGGTATTTTATTGACACCCCGTCACTACGACAATAAGTCTTTCAGCCTGAGTTTATTGAGCAAAGTAGGAAGCACGACTAACAGTAATGGAAGGGCAATAATAAATCCACCGATCACAGCGATGGCAAGAGGCTGGTGCATTTGTGCGCCGGTGCCTATGCCAACGGCTAACGGCATCAGCGCAAAAATAGCTCCTATAGCCGTCATTAGCTTTGGCCGCAACCTGGTACTTATGGCATATATAATGGATTGTTCTTTCGTTTTGCTCGCAAGACTTTCATGAAATTGCAGGTATGTAAAAATTGCATTTTCGCCAATGATCCCAACCATCATAATCAGACCCGTGTAACTGCCTACATTCAACGGCGTATTTGTAAGATATAACAAGATGCAACTTCCTGATATTCCTAAAACGGCCACCAGGAGTATGATTAACGCTACCCTGATATTTCTGAAAAGGAAGAGAATCACCGTGAATACAAGCAAGCTCGAAATCAGCAGAATAGTCAGCAATTCATTAAATGATTGCTGCTGCTCGGCATAGGCCCCCCCATAAACGATCGCATAGCCCCCCGGAAGTTTTATTTTCTGACTGATCTCTTTCCGAATAGCTTTCATCGTTCCTCCCAGGTTGGCATTGTCCAATCGGGCTGTGACAATCCCCAAAGTTTGCAGATCCTCTCGGTTCACTTCTGCTGAACCACTTGCTATGGACACTGTTGCAAATTCAGATAAGGGTTTTAGCGTACCTTTTGGTAAAGCAATCCTGCTATTTCTGAGTTCCGCCATCGACTGGTTACTCTTCGAATTATACAAAAGCCTGATGGGCGTGTATTGTACTTTATCAAAAATACTGCCTGTTACATTTCCATCAAGATGAGCTTGCAATTGGCTCTGAAAGTCAGCTAGCGGTATATTATATTGTGCCAGCGTTCGCAGATTCGGCTCGACGACGATAGAAGGACCGGCAATGACGATCCCATCGAAAACATCAGCCGTGCCATTCACATTTTCAACAACCTGGGCGATTCTTTTTGAATAGTCTTCAATAACTTTTTGATCGGGCCCAAAAATTTTTATTTCTACCGGCTTAACGCTACTCATCAGGTCGCCAAGCATATCTGTAATAACCTGCCCGAAATCAAGCGTTAACGGCAGGCCGGACATGTCAATCTTTTTCCTCAGCTCATCGGTAACCTGCCTGGTGCTTCTCTTTCTGTTTTTTCGTAAATGAATCAGATAGTCGCCCCGATTAGGCTCGGTTATAAAAAATCCCATTTGCGTTCCCGTACGGCGGCTATAAGCGTCCACCTCAGGCGTTGATGTAATGATTTTCTCCACCTCCTTTAACTCCCGATCAGTCTCTTCCAGGGAAGTGCCTGGTGGTGAATTATAATCCAGTACAATGCTGCCTTCATCCATCTCCGGTAAAAATCCCGTGCTCAAACGTGGAATGACCAAAGCGGTGATCAAGACTAATAATCCGATAAATATATAACTTAGGTAAGGCCTACGAACGAAGAAACCTACCCATTTCCTTTCTTTTACTTCGTGATGTCTGAAGCCCGAAGCCTTTTTTGAATTGGTAAATAACAAATAAATGGCAGGCAATAATATCCAGGTTGCAAAGAATGAGCAAACCAAAGTGATGATCATGGTGTTTGTCATCACTTTAAAATAGGCGCCTGCCACGCCACTCATCAACATGAATGGGACAAATATTACAATCGTACTAAGTGACGAGCCTACCATCGCTTTTAACAAATAATTGATGGCCTTTTGCACAAGGGTGTTTGAATTTTCTTCAGGGTGTTCCTCATGTGTCCGGTGTATTTGTTCCACTACAACAATCGCATCATCTATAATCAATCCGATGGCCGCCGCGATAGCCCCCAATGTCATTATATTAAATGTTTGCCCCATCGCATATAATACAAGCATCGTAAGCCCCAGGGTGACGGGAATAGTGACCAATATTACACTACTCGCTTTCCAGGATCGTAAGAAGATGATCGCCACGACAATGGCAAGTAAAAGTCCGATCCACAAGGCATCTGTGACACTCTTTATCGAATCATTCACAAAATCCGCCTGTACATAATATGGCTTCAATTCGACATCCGAGGGTAATGTTTTTTGTAATTCAATTATTTTGGCATTCATCGCTTTGGTAAGATCAATCACGTTTGCTTTGGGCTGTTGAATGACTGCGATGAGCGTGCTTTCCTCACCGTTCGCATTTACTTTAATATACTGCTTGGCAGGGTGAATATTGATTTCAGCAATATCCTCGAGTTGAACGATCCGATTGCCATTATTACTGATCACCAGATTCTTTAGCTGTTCTTCATTGGCAAGCTGCACATCAGTAAGTGTGAGGTATAAATATCTGAAGTCGGAAGAAAATCCATTTGATTTTATGAAATTGGTATTGTTGATCACTTGCTCCACAGATGCCGTTGTAATACCTAATCTCGCCATTTTTTCCTGGTGCATAACTACCCAGAATTCTTTGTCCTGCCCGCCGATAATCCGGATATCACTGACTCCGGGGACCTGGGATAGAAAAGGTTTTATAGTGTAGAGCGCTAATTGCTTTAATTCAATAGGATCGCGATGGCCCGATTTGAGTGAATAGCCAATGACCTGCAGTATGGAGGGATTCATCTTCTCCACGGAAATGCTCACATCCGGCGGCAATTTATCACGCACCTGACCAATGCGTGCTTCAATTTGGGCCTGCGACATATCGATATTTGCTTTCCAGGACATAAAAGCCGAAATTTCGCAGCTGCCCCTACTGGTGGTGCTTTTGAGAACTTCGAGATCCGGCACCTGCTTGATGGCGGCTTCCAGTACTCTTGTGACAGATACGGTCATTTGGCTGACGGGCTGTTGTCCCGCATCGGCTATCACTTTTATCTTTGGGAAAGTGATCTCAGGAAATAGAGAAGAGTGGATTTTTGTATATGAGTAAACTCCCCCTGCAAGAGAAAGTAATATCAACACTAATAGCGGAGCTTTGTACCTGACAAAGAATGCCTTTTTCATTACCTGTGTTTTTGGATGATGATAGCAGCGGTATCTCCCATTCCAAAATTACCTGAAGTCACTACCCGATCCGCGGTTGATAGGTTCCCTGATCTGACCTGAACCCATCTGTCCACTTCCAAACCTTTGCCAATAGGCGTTTTTATCGCTGTCGAATCATTCAACAGCTTCATGACCCAATAGGAAGACTGAGTTTCGTCCGTTACCACAGCTGTTTTAGGCACAACCAGGCCATAGGCAGTCTGTTTGGAAAAAGTAACATTTCCGATCAGATTTTCGGGGATGTTTTCTGAAGGTGGGACCTTTAGCAGGATTTTCACAGTCTGGGCCACCGGATCAACTGACGGCATAACCTTCGAAACCTTAACCGTGAGTTCCCTACCGTCAGGAAGGGAAAGAAGTACAGACTTTTTAGTTTTGAAAATATTTAAGTATTCATAAGGAACGTCCATCACGAAACCAAAACTACTGGCATCGGTAATAGTGGACAGTACATCACCATCCAATACATAATCGCCAATCTGATGATTGACCATGGCAACATAACCTGTCGCCGGGCTTAACACCTGTGTGCTCCCGTTAAATCTGAACGATGGATCCAATTCATTAATGGTGTTTCCAATAGCCCTGGCTTCCTTGGTTTGCAGTCCAAATAATACAGTACCTTTTCGGACCCGATCCCCCAGTTTTATGGTCACCCTGGTTATATAACCCGTAGTATTGGCTTTTACGTCCGACTTTAAGAGATAAGAAGCCGTTGCATTCAAGGTTACGTCATCGTTAAGGGTTAGGGTGTCTACTACATTGGCGATGGTTACCTGTGTTTTGGGGCTTACGGCTGATACAGTATCCGGTTGAGTAGCAGATTTGTTCCCACACCCCGGGGCAGCCAGCCAACCACCGTAAATACATAGATATATTAGTTTCCTGTATTGCACTTTATTGAATAATTAGGTATTGTAACTGGTTTTTTAAGTTGTAGATCGTCGTGTTATAGGTAATGATATTACTTCTGAGATTTAAAAGGTTGCTAACAGAGAGGATAAAATCCACCATTTTTACATCGCCGGTCGGCAACTGCCTGGCGTTGGCTTCCGTAAGCGTTTTGGCGTAAATGATTTGTTCGTTCGCCAACCTGATCATTTGTTCAAACTGGCTCAATTGTGTATGAATTTGAAACATGTGCTGGTCATATTGGCGTCTGGCCTGGTCGTAATACTTTTTTCTGGTATCCAGCTGAATTTTGTTTTGATTTAACAGCATTTGCTTTCTGTGCCCATCATACAAAGGCAGTGAAATTGCGAGACCAACACTGGTGCCAAAATTTTTGTAAGGGGTAAGTGCAAAAGACGATTGGAATCCTCCATCCGAAAAACCAGAAACTTTTAATTTGTAGTCGTAATGTATGATGGCAGCTTCATTGGCCAGCTTTGCACTGTCTGCGATAAACGCATCCGAGTAAATTGACGATTCAAATGGAATAATGCGTAAGTCCGGGAATGATGGTGTCTGAAGACTCTGAAAACTTGTGTCAGTTAGTCCGCACAAATAATTGAGCAGCGTAAAATTACTTTTCCACTCCGCCCGGTGCTGTTCCAGCGCCAATTCATTTTGTTGAAGGTTCACTTTAAAGTTAAGATAATCCGTCTGCTTGAATACCGTTGCCTCTGTAAGCTTTTTAAGTACAATATCCTCTTGTTGTAACAGATGGATGATCTCCCTTGCCAGTTCAAGTTGTTGCTGACTGGCATAAGTCGCAATAAACTGGTCAGTGATCCCTTTCTTTAATGTTTGCCTGGATATCGCGGCTTGCGCCAAAAGTTGCGAAATGGTGAGATTGTAACTAGTCAATCGGGTTGAAAGATTGTTCCGGCTAATAAACTCCCTAACAACTCGCACACCGGCGAAAAGCGATTGTCCGTTAGACAGCACATTATCATATCCCCATCCATGAATGGCTGGTGCGTAAGCAGCGGAACTTTCCCCGGAAATGATAAAGCCATAAGTTGCTCTGAGTTTTAAGCTGTCGATCTTTGCTGAGAATACCTGATTGTTATAGTCATTTAAGAGTGGACTGTTATTCTCGGCGGCCCGAATATAGTAGTCAAGTGCTTTTTTGTTCTGAGCCGCCAACTCATGGCTGGAACCTGAGCAAGATAAAATAATTATGAGTAGATAAAGTTTCAGCTTCATTCGCTCAGCTTTGTGAGAAGCTAAGATAAAGAACAATCCTGAATAGGATTTGAATTACTGATTAACGTGTTAGAGAGGGAGAGCTGCCGTCTGGTGCGACTCAATCTCTCAAAATATGATGCCTAAGCCTTAATTAGCCTGATCATCAGCAGGCTGATTTTTCAGATAGCCCTTTTTTCCCCATATCGCTTCAATCGGTTTTAACCTGTTCCTGAAATCGTTATAGTCCTTTTTTTGAGCTGGAGTCCAACCGCATTCAGCATATGCGGCCAGTCTGGGAAAAATTTGAAAATATAAACGGTCTGTATTTGGTGTGAATTCCCCCCACATTTGGCAACCTAATCCCAGAATTTTTGACTGATCTTCACGAGTTAGCCCATCAGGAATGGGGTTGAACGAATATGCTTTAGTTAATGGGATTGTGGAGTAAGAATAATCGAGATACGTGAAATGACGATTGGAGTTAACCACATCGTATCCCTTTTCAATAGCCTTATTTACGAGCGTAACTGACCCATCCCAAAACTGCACTATTGTACCGGGCGCGAGTTTTTCCGAAGTGCTGGCTTTTATGTGGGCCTCTTCGCGAATATTATCTCCCGTTATTTCGTTCCACCCGATCATCCTTGCTCCCTTAGAAGCCAGGTATCGCGAAATCTGATTGATACCCCACACCTGCAGATCGGAACAAGTGGGGATATTATTTTCCTTCATGAATGAAATAATTTGTTTGGAATTTTCCCAGTGACTATAATTTGCTTCGTCGCCACCGATGTGAATGATGCGTGAAGGAAAAATGGTAAGGACTTCGTCCAAAACATCATAAATAAATTGCCTGACTTTTGGATCGGTTATGTTATAGAGGTCTCCATACACGGGATTGAGTTGGGTGCTTGAAGAACCCAGCCACGGATAGGCGAAAATTGAAGCAGAGGCATGGCCTGGTACCTCGATTTCCGGTATAACCGTAATGCCCCGGTCATTTGCATAACGGACAACTTCTTTTAGCTCTTGCTGTGTGTAAAACATTTTCCTATTTGGATTGAGACTGTCCCACTTTGCGGGTGTGAGGTGAGCGTTTGAATTATCTCGTTTTGAGCCGAGTTTAGTTAGGAGAGGATATTTTTTTATTTCAATTCTCCACCCGGGATCGTCAACTAAATGCCAGTGAAAAACGTTCATTTTGAGCCTGGCTACTTCGTCCAGTATTTTTTTTACCGTTTCCATGCCATGAAAATGACGGCTTTCATCCAGCATGAACGCTCGCCATGGAAAGGCTGGGGCGTCATCAACCATGCAAGCTTTTACTGCGCAGCCGTTATCAGATTTCGTTGTAATCTGGCGCAATGTCTGAAGTCCGTGTAGAAAGCCCTCCCTGGTTCGCGCCGATATTACAATTTTATTTTCTATATTCTGTTTGCCAGCAAAAAGTGAGTAACCTCCTTGTTGGATTTTACGTTCTAACTGATCGTTTTTGAATATAATGACAGCTTTTCTTTCGTTCTTTACATATTTAGGTCTGATACCCACCTCACTCAAAACAACGGTTACGTAATCTTTGTCAAGTCCCGACTTTTTTGATATATAAACGGGAGCAGATCCCTCAATGCTTATTACAAACGCTAAATCTCTAACAGAATTAGGTTTGGGCAATATTGAAATATTTTGTGCAATACCTTGGTTTAAATTGTTACAAATTAGTGCTAAAAGGATAATAAAAACTCGGTGAACGGCATTTTTTTTCATAATTGAAATATGTTTGTGAAAATGAGTATTATATCCAGCGGCGACAATATCGAGGAGATTCAGAGACATCCTTTTATGAAAAATAAGGTGGCTGGGCCTTTCAACTTTTTGTGAGTTTTGCGTGCGCACTCCCGAGAAAATAAGAAATATAAACATGATGTCTGAAGAATAAGGCAAGTTTCTCTCTGCTTTTATTTTTAAAGATAGGTCGTGCAGGCTATTTGCCCTAAAATTATTTAAATATAAGAGCAGGTAAGTACATGATGGTTAAATGGAAAGGAGTCGATAACTTATAAGCTTTTATTCAGGTTACTGGATTTATATTATTATATATTCATATAAATAATCGCTTATTATTAATTTTCAGTATGCCTCTCTTGAAAGGCTTATCTGATCAGGATTCTTCACGGATATTTGATAAGAATACCAAACATTTCGAAAACCACGATCTCTATATTTGATGTGATATAGAGCGAATTAGTTTACTGAAACCTGTGAACGACCTGGTTTAAATTCTGTTGGCCTATCACTTTTGTAATCAAAAAGCTGCCTAATGGGAAATATGTGAGTGTCTAAAACAAGGTTGGACCTTTTTCAGGTTTTCCTTCATCCGGGTTTTTAGGAATATGTAAATTTGTACCAATAGCTTTATTGAGTTTCTTAATGAAATGAGCAGCTAAAAGAGGTGATTCTACTTCAATGTTTTGATGAATAAAGAAGTAAAGTTGCTGTAGACCGGCTTCTTTCCATTCTACAATTGTTTTGATCCACTCATCCAGCCTACCGTAGTCAGAAGGATGGTTGGCTCCCACATACCGAATAAAAGCTGTTGGAGTGGTAAGACGCATGTGTATCATATCACGACGACCAGCAGTATCAACCAAAATATTTGTCTTATTCGTTTCTTCCAATAAATTGTAGAAATGTTCAGCTACTTCTGATTTAAACCATTCTTCATTTCTTACTTCAATGGCTAATGGATAGCCTTTTGGAAAATCCTTTAAGAAACGTTCTACACGGTCAAAGTCTTTGGGCTTAAAGTTATCTATTAATTGCAGGAACGCCATTCCTAACTTCTCTTCAAATAACACAGTTGCATCGACAAAGGCCTTAACCTCTTCCTCGGCATTAAGCAATCTTTTAAAATGACTAATAGATTGAGGTATTTTAGGAAAGAATTTAAAATTCTTCGGAGTCTTATTTTTCCAAGTTTCCACTTGTTCTTTAGACGGCGAGTTGTAGAATGTTGCAGTTAACTCAACCGAATTAAACTGTGTTGAATAATAAGCCAGTTCGTCTTTAGTAAAACGGGGATAGAAACCTTTAAGATCAGATTTATTCCATTTTGCACAACCAACGAAAACTTCAATAGGTTTGTCTGTTTTGTTCTTATTCAGAAGCTCAAGAGTGACCAGGGGAGTTGTTGGCAAACTGAAATCCATTGCTGATGGGTCTGATACCTGTCCGAATTTCATTATTAAAGAAGTTTTTTGTGCGTTTCGGAGTAGAGGACATAAACAGAATATTTCAAAAAAAAACTCCCAAAGCGGGAGTTTCGTAGCGGAGACGGGAGTTGAACCCGTGGCCTCAGGGTTATGAATCCTGCGCTCTAACCACCTGAGCTACCCCGCCAAATAATACTTTTAAAACAAGAACTTTGCCCAATCTGGATTCTCTAATCTTTAGAGTGATAAAACATCCTGCTAAAGGCTCAGCTCAGCGGGAAAAAGCGGCAATTGGGCCGCAAAAATAGGCATTCCCAGCCAAAAAGAGAAATGATTTTTTGAGGTAGACGAAAACGAATAAAACGGGTCAACAAAGGTGTCAGTTCCCGGAAAATTGCCGGGTATTCTCCAGCAGCTCGTCGAAGTGAATGGCGTGATGGCTGCTGGTGTAAACGCATTTGCCGTCTTTGACCACCAATACCTGAGGTGACTCATGCCGGTCGCCAAAATCTTTTGCTATTTGATTCGAAAGCGACCTGTGGTTGATCAGGTCCAGGTAATAAAAGCCAGCATGGTCATCCGGTAGTTCACCTTTGAATAAGCGATTCTTTACAAGCCCGCTGATGCTGCAACGCACGCTATGCTTGAAGATAACCTGCGGATACAGCCCGGAATCTTTCTTTATCTGTTCCAGCTGTTCTTCACTATTTAAATCTTTCCAGGACAATCTTATAAAATTTAAAGGTTTACAAATCCCATCAGCCCATGTTGTGAAATACTTTTTGCACATCCTCATCCTGCTCCAGCCGTTCTATCAGTTTGCTGACTTCTTCAGCCTGCTCATCGCTAACCGGGACAGTCGTGGATGGGATCCATTCCACTTCCCCACTGATGGGAACAATATTTCTTTCTTCAAGAGCCTTTTGCATATTCCCGAAGTCTGTAAAGCCAACACGCAGCACAATAATGTCGTTCCCCTCATCGTCCACACTTTCCCCTAATTCCTCCAATCCATAATCGATCAGCTCGAGTTCCAGCTCCTCAGGGTTGAGACCCTGGGGCGTCAGCTTAAAAACCCCCATCTTGTTGAATTGGAAAGACACGCTACCACTATTACCCAAAGCACCGCCTCCCTTATTAAAGTGCATTTTTACATTGGCTACTGTTCTGACATGGTTATCAGTGGCTGTTTCTACCAATACCGCCACTCCGTGCGGCGCATATCCTTCGTATAGTATTTCGTCGAAATTCTCCATTTCCTTACCCTGCGCCCTTTTAATAGCAGCCTCAACCCGATCCTTGGGCATATTGACGCTTTTCGCGTTTTGCATGACCCTTCGGAGGGCTGCGTTGGTATGAGGGTCGGGGCCACCTGCTTTCACGGCTATAGCAATCTCTTTACCGATACGGGTAAATTGTTTGGCCATCCGGTCGAACCTGGCAAACATGGTAGCTTTGCGAACTTCAAAAATCCTTCCCATAGAAAAAACGATTTTTTTGAGAGCGCAAAGGTACGATTTCCTGCAGGAATTTTAACGTGTTACCGAAACAGACCTGTCAAAAATGACGGATAGAACGAGCCTCGCCGACTTTCGAAAACGGAGTAGACTAGCCGCAATACCTTCTTTATCGGATTTTTAACAATTGTCATGCAATCCTATCGGCTACTAAATCTTCTATTATTTGAAAAGTCAATGGTGAGGCAATAATTTATGAACCAGAAAAATTATGCAAAATGAAAAGAGTCCTGTACTTATCAATAACGATGATAGCGGTTACATTATTGATAGCCGGTTGTTCTAAAAGTGACTACTATAGAAATACGGATCAGGAGCGTGCTACCGTGCTCGATTACCGGAATGGTACCCCGTATTCTATAATCCAGTATAGCTACGACGGGACCTATGCAGTAATTGAAAGTATGGATGCAAGTACGACGTTGTGGCCTGAAAAAGGGGATGTTTTAGATGGCACGTTTTATGTCGGGCAAACCCGGCGTGTATACAATGTTACCGCCAGTTTCTACTGCAATATCAATGTAGTGGAAAATGTACCGACACAAACAGAAGCTTATAAGGCGCTGGATTACTACGCCAGCCGGTACGCAATTTCAGGAAAAGTTAATCCGCTATCTCTTGAATCACAGGGATCCAGAAGAGGTGGTGTTGTAAAATAAAAGTAGTTTGTCCGTTCCCTATATATAATGGGTCCGCTGAGAAGCGGCCCATTTTTTTTTAACCTGGGGATCAGAACTTTTCCCGGATATTTTCAACAGACTGTGAAATTTTCTCGAACATCGGACCTGGTTCCATAACTTCCGGTTGAAATTTTTTGCCTGTCAGCAGTTCGTACAATTCGATATACCTGCCGGATATCGTGTTTACCCATTCGTCAGACATCGCAGGTAATTGCTGGCCTTCCTTGCCCATGAAGTCATGGCTGATGAGCCACTCCCTTACAAATTCCTTGCTCAATTGCTTTTGCTTTTCGCCATGCTCTTGACGCGATTCAAATCCCGAAGCGTAAAAATATCGCGAACTGTCTGGTGTGTGGATCTCATCCATTAAAACAATTTCGCCCCTGTACTTCCCAAATTCATATTTTGTATCCGCCAGGATCAGATTTCTTTGTTGAGCCAGTTCCTGACCGCGTTTAAACAGGGCCAATGCCAGACTCTCAAGCTGTTCCCATTCTTCGGCCGTGGCCAACCCGGATTTGATGATTTCCTCCCGGCTGATATCTTCATCATGACCTTCATTTGCTTTAGTGGATGGCGTGACCAAAGGGTGGTCAAACGGATCGTTTTCTCTTAGTCCCTCAGGGATAATCACTCCGCTAAGTTCACGTTTGCCTGAGGAGTAGGTACGCCAGATATGCCCCGACAAATGTCCCCTTACCACCATTTCGATTTTGAACGGGGTACACTTCAGTCCGACAGAACTGCTGGCAGTGGGAGTGTCTAATAACCAGTTTCGGCAAATATCCTGGGTGCGTTTCAGCATGTCTGCCGCGATTTGATTAAGCACCTGACCCTTATGGGGAATGGTTCGGGGTAATATCACGTCAAAAGCCGAAATACGATCAGAAGCGATCATCACAAGGATCCTGTCTTCAATAGTATATACATCGCGTACTTTACCCTGGTAAAAGGCAGATTGCCCGGGAAATTTGAATGATGACATGAAGCAAAATTAATAAAGATGGCTAAAACCGGATATTTTTTCATTGAACCTTTTGTATGCTTATACATTAGCCGGTTCTAATGGAGTGCCTGTTGCGGTTAACTACTCATTATACGAGAGTTCTTTTTCGATTACATTCTTTCATTGAGATGCAGGTGTAAAAGAAAATGCGAGAGCCGGTGACTTGTCTTGTAAAATTGCTTTCGGAAGTAATAGATTTACCTTTCCGTCAATCAGCCGCCATTTAATCTTTTCCCCGGTCTCAAGCCAGGTGATTGTAGTTCCTTGTTTTGGCGTGTTGCCCGACCATTGTATCCTCGCCGGATTATCCTTGTTTTCTTTCAGGGAGTGGGGGATGAGCGCATAGGTCGTTTTGCCATCTTTTGACTTTGTGAAAAACACGTTGCCGTCCTGGTAATTTTCAGCACAGCGCGTATTGTAAATAGCTTTACCATTCTTAGCCATCCAGTCACCAATTTCTGAAAGCCGACTGACAACCTGGTTTGGCAGGGTACCGTCGGCGGCAGGTCCAACTCCAAGCAGGAGGTTACCGCCTTTGGCAACGATCTCAATGAGTTTGCGGATTACTGTAGATGCCGGTTTCAATTGATCATTTGGAACATAACCCCAATTGTTTCCGAGAGTGATGCAGCTTTCCCAGGGGGTCTCCAGTTTTTTTGCCGGAATTTGTTGTTCAGGTGTCTGATAGTTTTCATAGGTGCCGTGAACAGTTCGGTCTACCACCAAGATACCGGGTTGCGCCTTTCTGGCCATCGCGGCTATTTTCGGGATATCGATATCCTGGCTCCATTGGGGTATTTTCGCGCCCCAGGAACGGACTTCAGCGTTGACGGTTTCCAGTGGTCTGACCCATCCACCGTCCAGCCATAATATATCCATGGCTCCGTATTCCGTCATAAGTTCCCTGATCTGGTTAAAAGTGTATTGTTTGTACTTTTCCCAGCGCCAGGGATGCTTGCGAATATCGTAATTATTATTTCTGTCGGGCGTGGCGTACATGGGCCACCAGTAATATTCGCTGTGCCAGTCCGGTTTTGAGAAATAAGCTCCGGTCATGAGACCTTGTTTACGAAATGCTTCAAAAACGAATTTGGCGACATTCGCTTTGGCATTGGTTTTAAATGGTCCTGCTGTGATTTTAAAATTTGTTTCCCGGGTGTCGAACATACAAAATCCATCATGATGTTTGGTGGTAAAAACAACGTAACGCATTCCCGCGTTTTTGGCGGCCTGCGCCCATTGGTCGGGGTTGAAGTTAACGGGGTTAAATGCTGTTTCAAGTCCCCAATACCATTTTTTATAGTCGCCATAATAGGAATTGCTATCCCGGGTGATCCAGTCTTCGGAGCAGAGCGACCAGGATTCAATGATTCCCGGGACGGCATACAGTCCCCAATGGATGATAATGCCGAATTTCTGGTCCCGCCATTTCTCCAATTTTTCTTTGACCAGGGGATCTGTGGGCCACTGGT
Source organism: Niabella sp. CPT15-335-S11 (assembly GCF_058792415.1). Classification (NCBI taxonomy): domain Bacteria; kingdom Pseudomonadati; phylum Bacteroidota; class Chitinophagia; order Chitinophagales; family Chitinophagaceae; genus Niabella; species Niabella sp. CPT15-335-S11. The sequence goes on along the minus strand of NZ_JBYTEI010000002.1, from coordinate 135,035 downwards.
AACCGGATGACATTGGGTGGACGTTCTCCTGCGCGTTTAATCCGGTAACAAAAAAGAAAAGGACTATTAAAAGGATTCTGTATTTCATGATATTGGAGTTTGATGCAAAAATAAAACCGCCTCTGTTTTGAGGCGGTTTTGCAAAGGCTCTATTTATTACTTAACATCCCAGAAGATTTTTGTTGTTATGTTATCCGCGCTCTTTACCGCGTTATAATTCGTCGTATTCAGGTCCTTTTCAGTCCCTGGATATAACAAGCGGGTAGGGACATCCGGAGAAATAACGGACCGGCTGTCTCTTGGGAAAGATAAATCCGGTAGTTTGGTTCTTCTCCATTCTGCCCAGGCCTGGTTGGCCTGTGAAATATTAAAATCTATCCATTTCTGCGTGGCGATCTTTTTGAGATTATTTGTGCCGAAAGCAACATCCGGATAGCTGAGGTAGGCTTCAATATCTGCTTCAGACGGCGCAGTTTTTTTGCCCGCCGCATAAGCACTATTGGCGTTTACGCCATACCAGAACGCGATGGATTGTCGGATGCCATTCTCATAAGCGGCTTTAGCATCGCCTCCTCCCCATCTTTGGTAAGCTTCAGCCTTCAAAAACTGAACTTCGGCTGTAGAAATCAGCATCCCAGGCAGCATATAGTTTTCAGTGAAGGTTGTAGAGTCCCAACGGGAAAAATCATTGGCTGTAACGCCGGCAGTAACCTGAGCTTCTGTCAAAGTGTTAGCAATGCCTTTATAGTTGCCGGATGCATTTTTGGTAAAATAAGCCGCCAGCCTGGGGTCATTTGCTGGTGCCATTATATCGTTGACCATTTTGCCGGGTGCGAAAGGATTGACGCCAAAACCGTTTCGTACTTCGTTTTTGTCATTCGGCAACAGACTACTGGTCAGGCTATTGGCCTGAATAACGAGACTTTCAGATGCGGTATTTGGAAGCGGGTAGTTTGTCGCGTTACCTAAAATGGTTTGGATCGCGCTTTTGGCTGTTGCCTCATCCTTATAAGAAATCCTCATTGCTAACCTAAGGATCAGAGAATTGCAATATTTTCTCCACTTGGTGAGATCTCCTCCGTTGACGAAATCGTATGATTTAAGTTGATTTGAATAAAATGCACTGGGTTTAACTGAGGTGAGATAATCTGATATTCTTTTCAAATCTGTTAATGCCTGGGTATACAGGGCGGCTTGTTTATCATATACCGGGAGCACGATATTACCGGTCGCGTTCAGACCTCCGGCGGTGGTAAAAGGAATATCGCCCCACATATCTACCATTTGCGTAGCCTGATCATACTGGAATATTCTGGCGGTCTCCATAAACAATTTATAACCCTCCTTGTCTCCATCCGTTGTAAGAGCGGCATATGCTTTTTCAAGTTCACGGAATATAGCTATATCGTGGGTGTAAAAATAATCCCACCTGTTACCAGTATAGTTAGTTGGTTGTTCATAGACGCCCTTGGTATTTGTATATCCGGCCGTCTGACTGTATGTACCCATTACCGGGACCAGAAAAGTGTACAGGTTCCAATACCGGGGCATAACTTTCTCGTGGGCAAATAGTCCGGCATAAAGCCTGGGAACATCTGCTTTGACTGCACTCTCGGGGTTGTAAAAGTTAGTATCAAATGCAGATTTTTTACAACTGCCCAGAATCACCGTGGCGATAAGCAGTAATAAAATGCCCGATTTCATATTATATTTCATATTATTTGATTAATTGTTAAGTTCTTCATGATTTAGAAAGATAAACGCAGACTTGCACCAACAGATCTTGTGGCAGCATTTGCACTACCGGTTGTAGTAGCTCTGCTAACCCAATTGGTTCCTGCACCGTCTTCGGCATCTACATAAGGCAGTGTCTTGTGGAAATAGAACAGGTTCCTTCCGAAAACCGTCAGCGTTAAATTCTGCATCTTCATCCTGGCACCCAAGCGAACGGGCAGAACATATGAAAGAGAAGCTTCCCTCATTTTTATGTAATCATTATTAAATACGGCACCTTCATAAAGGCTACCGGATGCATAACCGGGCCATGAACCCCAGGTGTACGTATTCAGATAATAATTCGGGGCATCGATGATTTTAGTGTTTTTCTGACCCGCTTCTGTCATGCCGTTCAGAATCATACCGTCGTTGTAGATCTTTTCACCATTTGGACCTTTTGAGGTTCCGGTAGATACGCCAACAAAATTACCTTTTGAATCTACGTAGTAAGGCAGACCCCCGTGAGCAGCATCTCTTCCGGGCAGTGAGTTTTCATACATACCCGCACCAGTTCCATATAACAATCCGGCAGAAACAACCTGGCTACCAAAACTGTAATCCATAACAAGGTTGAGGGACAGATTTTTGTAGGCTATATTGTTTATAAAGCCACCTACAGCCTTGGGTTGGATATTCCCCGCATACACTTGCTTATCATAGTCTACGATATAATAACCATCGCCGTTAATCAGGTAATTGCCGGCAGCATCTTTTTTTCTCTTATAAATAAATATTTCCCCTGCTTTTTTGTCTTTCTCCGCCTTCACAATCAGGGATCCGTTGTCAATATTGGATAAGGTCAGATAACTCTGTCCGAGGCCTGGCATCAACGCAGTTACTTTATTTGTGTTAGCCGCGAAGTTTAGTCTGGAGTCCCAGGTTACGTTGTTAGTTTTCACAGGAGTGCCATAAAGGCTCAATTCCAAACCCGAACTTTGCATGGTACCCACATTCACGAATACGGAATTGGCCCCTGTTGAAGCAGGAATGGAAAGAGGAAGGATCTGATTGACTATCTTGTCACGGTACCAGGTAAAATCAAAACCCAACCGGTTATTGAGGAACCTGTTTTCCCAACCCAGTTCGATATCATCTTTTCTCTCGTTTTTCAATTTTTCATTCCCGTAATTGTTTGGGGGATAAAGCGTGGGAATTCCCTGCGCGTTGCCCGCGTTGAATACAACGTTTGCCTGGTAAGGGCCGGGTGGATTACCAACAGTTCCCCAGCTTGCTCTCAGTTTACTATAGGTAAAGAAAGTGGGCAACTTAACAGCGTTGCTAAGTTCGAATGCTCCGCTTACGCCACCATAATAATAGGTATTGAAATCCGGATGCAGCGTTGAAGATCTTTCCTGTCTTACTGTACCTTCTATGAAAAGGAAATTATTGAAGTCAAAGTTAAGGATACCAAATAGACCGTCTTTTACCAGTTTTCTTCTGGACGAAGAACCGGAGGGCGGCGAAGTTTTGGATGCATTCAGGCTAAACCAGTTTTCGGTGGTTAGTCCATCTCTCGTGCCCGCACTATTGTACCTGTAATCTTCCACCCGGGCCTGGTAACCCACGGACGGAGATACAGTCAACTTATCAGTAATCTTTCCCTGGTAGGACAAGAGCAGATCACCATAAGTGAACATATACCTGTTTTGGGTTGTTCCGTAATAGCCGGAAGCTCCAAATGACAGGGGTTGAGTACTTCTTTGTTTTTGTTCCTGAAAATAACTTGTGAAATCGTTTCCATATCTACCGCGTAATGTCAACCCTGGCATTATTTTATAGTTCAGGGTCATAGAATTGATCAAGCGGTTGGTGCTTTCATCGTAGCTGTTTGCCAGTTGATTCCATAAAAAGTCCAGGAAATCATATCCCCGGATATGGTACTTTAATCTTTCATCAGGATCGAGGTTTGAGTTATAGCTTACCCATTTATATCCTTTCGTTGTCTGATATTTGTTCAGGTAAACATCCCAGCGGTCAGCGGGGCTTATAAAGCCACCGTAGTTATTGGTCAGGAAATACACCTGCCTGGGTCTGTTATGGACTTTTTCATTGATATAGGTAGAGATCAAATCAAAAGTCAGGTTCTTGGCAATATTGTAAGAAGTGTTCAGGTTAAACGTATTCTTTTGCTGATCGCCGCCAATCTGGATGCCTTTGTAGTCGTTCCTTGTATAGGAGAAGCGGTAATTATAATTCGTTGACGAGTTGCTGATGGCAATGTTTGCATTGGTGTTATTGCCTGTGCGGTAGAATTTTTTCCAGATGGTACCCTGCGGAGAATAAGATCTCATCTGGCCGTCCCACCAATACACATTTTGTCCGTCCATTTTTGGACCAAATTGGGCATAAGCTCTGAAAATGGGCCGTATTACCTGTTTGCCGTCAACGGTCAGATGTATGAATCCCTCGTCGTCGGAACCGAAAGAATTTACGTTTGTCCCCCGGTCGTACCCTGGCCCGAATTCATTTTGATAACCTTTGGGGATATAAGCTTCTTCGAGGCTTCCGGTTAGGTTTACATCCACGCCCAGACCTTTTTTCAAACCTTTTCCACTCTTGGTGGTAATCACGATGACGCCGAAATTGGCATCTGAGCCATAGACCGCTGAGGCGGCGGCGCCTTTGAGAATGTTGATGCTTTCGATGTTTTCAGGGTTGATGTCCAGCAGACCATTTCCGTTTATTTTTTGGTTACCGCCCCAGTACCCTTCGTTGTTTGCATCTCCGTTCCTGACTACAACGCCATCGACTACTAATAGAGGCTGTGACTGCCCTGTAATTGAGGACAGCCCTCTGATCTGGATCGCAACTGCGCTGGTCGCCCCACCCGGGTTCGTATTGATCTATACCCCGGGAGCCTTACCATAGAGTGCAGATGCAAAGTTTGTAGGTGCTGATTTGATAATATCCCTGGAGGTGAGGGTTGTAGTTGCATAACCGAGTTTCCGTTGTTCCCTGCGGATACCCAAGGCGGTCACAACCACACCTTCCAATTGATCTTCGCTTTTCTTCATCGTGACAGATACGCGGCTTTGCGTGCCAATATTCACGGTTTGAGTCTGATAACCTACGTAACTGAACTGAACAGACGTGTTGTTGTTTCTGACAGTTACCGAGAAGGTGCCCGTTTCGTTGGTCGTACCTCCGGCATTCAGACCCACGAGCGTATACGAAACACCGGCCAGTGGTGTCCCCTGTTCATCAGTCACTGTTCCGGTAACGGTTCTTTGCTGTGCATACGTTAACGTTGCAACGCAAATAAACAGCACTGAAAACAGTAGTTTTTGCAATACTTGATTCATATTTGTGCATTTTGAATTAGGAAATTATTTGTCCAAAGTGGAAGAATTTGTTTTGTTTTTAGGGATCCGGCACCATCGGGGGTACACATATATCCCGCCTCCCGGCAGCGGGAAACGATCTGCAAACTTTACTACCATAAAACCAATCCGGGCCCAGGGAACCGATTTTTACGTCATTTGTCTGGACCGCTCTGGAGTCGTTTGAATTTTTTCATAATTATCCATGGCCAACGCGGCTGCGCCAATCAGCTCCGCAGTTTGACCAATCGTGGATATTTTTATCTCCGCGTGTTCCGCTATTTTCGGAATACAGTGTTCATTGATCGCTTGTTGAATCGGTGCAATCCACACTTTACCCGCGAGCGATCCCCGGCCACTGATGACGATCAGTTCAGGATTCAGCAAATGTATAAGGATGGCTACGCCCCGTCCAATGTTATATGCCGATTCCGACAATACTTCAATGGAAAATTTGTCACCTTTTCTGGCTGCCTCAATAATCCTTTTGGCAGCATCTTCATAATCTGTTTCAGAAATATCACTGACGAGTGTTGGCCCGCCATCTTTCAATTTGGCTATTGCCTTCTGGGCGACCACGATGAGTGACGTTTCTGTTTCGAGACAACCGTACTTGCCGCAGGTACAGAGTTTGTGATTGTCGAAAATTGGGATATGGCTAAACTCGCCCGCGAAGCCATCGTGTCCCCTGAAAAGCTTTCCATCGGAAATGATGCCGAGACCTACTCCCCAGCCGATGTTGATGACCATGACCTGTTGCTTTTTCCTGGCAACTCCCCATTTCAGTTCTGCCAGGGCGATCAGGCTGGAATCGTTGTCAATGAACACCGGAATGCTTAATGCTGCTTCAATATTTGAAACAATGGTTCCGTCGGTAACCGGCAAGAAGCTGTAGTTGACGCCTTTGACGGCATCCACAAAACCGGGCATTCCTATTCCAATGGCCAAAACTTTCTTGACCGGAATTTCATGATCAGTTATAAATGAGCTGATCATCTCGGTTAGTTCCTGCAACGCGTCAGGGTTGTTAGCCAGCGTCAGGTCAAACGCGCCAATTTCACCTTCAATTTCATTCTGATCATTGATCAATGCGATTCTGGTGATCAGTTGATCCATGGCAACCGCTATGAGGTAAAAAGTTCCCTTTTTCAGGCCGAACATCAGGGGCCGTCTGCCTCCGCTGGATTGCGCATATCCTTTTTCTACAACTATTCCTTCCCTGACCAGTTCGTCTACGTACTTGGTTATCAGGGGAAGGCTTTTACCAGTCAACTCGCTGAGTTCAGGGCAAGACAAATCCTTATGGTAGAATAAGTTTCTGATTATCAGTTTTTGCAACTTGTTCTTCTTGATCAACATATACCTTGACATGTTTGAGGAGTATTAACAGAAAGTAAAGTTAAAGTGAATTATTAATTATCAAAATTTTTTCTTAAATAAATTAAGAAGTATTTGCACAGATGTAGTTAGTCCTGATAGATAAGAAAAATTTTACCAAGTTTAATGTTTGGTCAAAAGGTCCGTATTTGACAGGCCAGTGTCTAAAGCAGCATACTTAAAAGCGATGTGCATGGAAGTGCATTAATATATATATAACATTGATGAATAAGGATATATGACAAAAGGAGCGTAATAGGATAGATCGGCGATATATAAGTTTCAACGGTAGTTAGATTTGAATGAGGACTTAAAGAGTGAAGATTTATACACTATGAGTTGTTTATAATATTATGAACAAGTTGTGAATAAATAATAATAAAGAAAAGTTAGTAAATAAATTATAAATGGCTTTTCGGTACTTATAAGCTTCTACAGAATGAGTCAGGTTGGCCGAAGCGCACCGAAGTGCTGCGGATAATAAAATAGGCGCCCAAATTAGTTTTGCTCCTTAGGAATAGCCGGTTCCCGCAAACATGAACTCCGTTCTGAACTAAAACATTGGGTATCAATTATCCAGACTTTGATAAACAGAAATCCTGCCTCGTGAAATATTCGATTTCCGAGCGGTTTGGCTGTTAGTTAAAAGCGGATTAGGATCAAATGAATAAAAGTTTAGGAAGATTTTAAACTTTTAAAAAAGTTACAATTATTTAATAAAACTTGTAAAACTTTTTGGTAATTCAAATTTTCCTGTATTTTTGTTAACTTTTTGTTATGTCATACTTAATAAAAATACTCAATATGGCTTGTAGCTTCCAAGGGCCATATTCTGCGGTAAAGGAACTACTAAAATTTAAATAGAATTTATGAGAACAAAGCGCCTACTATTTTTGAAAGGCTTTTTCATCTTGATCTGCCTTTCCCTGCTGCAGCAGGTCACTTTTGCACAAAACGTCATGGTATCAGGTACAGTAACTGATACCGTGGGGAACCCACTGCCCAGCGTATCCGTATCCGTTCAGGGTACCAATACCGGTACAACAACAAATGCTAGTGGACATTATTCCATAAGCGCCCCCAGGAACAGCGTCCTGATTTTTTCGTTTGTAGGTTTCAAGACCGCTCATGAAGTGGCATCTGAAGGTACACTGAACGTTAAGCTGGAGCCCGCTTCTACCACAACTATCGATGAGGTCGTAGTGGTTGCATATGGAACCCAAAAGAAAGCGAACCTCACCGGTGCTGTCTCCAGCGTCAGTGCAAAATCACTTGAATCCAGGCCGGTCTCTAACACGGGGCAGGCGCTTCAGGGTTTGATCCCGGGTCTCAATTTGAGTACAGCGGGATTGGGTGGTGAGCTGAATCAAAATCTTTCCGTCAATATCCGGGGTGGGGGTACCATCGGTTCTGGCTCCAACTCCGCACCATTGGTTCTTATAGACGGGATGGCTGGTGATATGAATGCCCTTAACATTCAGGACATTGAAAGTATCTCGGTATTGAAAGATGCCGGGTCCGCGGCTATTTACGGGTCGCGCGCACCTTTTGGCGTGATATTGATTACCACCAAAAAGGGCCGCAGTGGTAAAGCAACAATTAATTATAATAACAACCTGAGATGGACCAGCCCGCTTGGTCTGCCAAAAATGCTGGATTCCTATCGTTTTGCTTTGTATTGGAATGAAGCAGCTCAAAATGACGGGGAAGGCGCTAAATTCAGCCAGAATATATTAGACAAAATTATTGCCTATCAAAAAGGCACACTCGATTCGGGTACAACTCGCTCAGGATCCTCACTGAACTGGCCCATGTACACCGGTTCCAATGCTAACACCGACTGGTTCAAGGAACAATACAAGCCAGCCGCTTTCGCCCAGGATCATAACCTCAGCGTTAGTGGCGGTTCAGAGAAATCTCAATATTATGTGTCCGCCAATTACCTCGATCAGGGCGGTCTCTCCAGGCACGGGAATGATCATTTTAACAGGTATACCGTAACGGGGAAAATAAATTCACAGCTCAGCAACTACGTCAGGTTCGACTATACGTCCCGCTTCGTTCGTGAAGACTACAAGCGCGCAGCGCATATGTTCGACCTGTACTACCATAATATTGCCCGTCGGTGGCCAACCATACCGGTTAAAACACCTGATGGCAAATACTATTCCGATGCCAGCGAAATTGCCCAGTTAGAGCAGGGTGGCGTAAACCGGGATCAGCAGGACTGGATTTATCAGCAGGGTAAACTGACCATCACCCCCAAGAAGGGCTGGAATATCGTTGCCGACGCGAACTACCGGATAAACAATTACAACAATCACCAGGAAATATTGCCCGCTTATTCCGGTGATGTGTTGGGAAGACCAGTGCCGCTGTCTGTAGGCTGGAACTCTGCCGGATACACTTACGTATATGAATACGCCAGGAAAGAAAACTATTTTGCTTCAAACATTTATAGTGATTATGCTTTTAAGATCCGAGACAAACACGATTTTAAGGCACTGATCGGTTTTAACTCAGAACTCAATAAATATCGCACCCTCGGCGGCTCAAGGTCCGGGCTGATTACGCCGCTTGTTCCGACTATTAATACAGCGACTAATGAAAGCAAAGCTACCGAAGGTCAATATCAGCATTGGGCTACCGCAGGTTTCTTCGGCAGACTGAACTATAACTACCTGGAGCGCTATTTACTGGAAGTAAATGCCCGTTACGACGGAAGCTCCAGATTCCTTAGAGATCAAAGATGGAATCTATTCCCTTCCGTTTCTTTGGGCTGGAACATCGCAAAAGAAAATTTCTGGCCGGTGAATTGGGATATCCAGAATTTCAAATTGAGAGCTTCTTACGGAGAATTGGGTAACCAAAACACTTCCAACTGGTATCCCTTCTACCTGACTCAACCCTTCTATGTGGCAAACGGTGGGTGGCTCCTGAATGGCGATAAAACAAATACAGCATATGCACCCGGATTGATCAGTACCCTGCTTACCTGGGAAAGGGTGACCAGCAGAAACTTCGGTCTGGATGTTTCCGCTTTGCGCAACCGGTTAACTGTTAATGCCGACTACTTTGTCAGAAAAACCCTGGATATGGTAGGCCCGGCTCCCGAACTCCCGGTTATACTTGGAACCAGCGTACCAAATATCAATAACACCGATATGAAATCCTGGGGTTTTGAATTAGAAGCAAGCTGGAAAGATCGTATTGGCGACTTTGGTTATTCTGTCCGTGGAGTGTTGGCAGACGATCAACAAGAAGTAACCAATTACCCTAACCCTACCGGTAATATCGGCACCTGGTACAACGGAAGAAAAAGTGGCGAGATCTGGGGCTACACAACCATTGGTATTGCAAAGACTCAGGAAGAAATGGATGCCCACCTCGCAACAACAAAACAAAATGCAATGGGTAGTAACTGGAAAGCCGGCGACATCATGTACAAAGACATCAATGGCGATGGCAAGATTGATGGTGGTGCAGGCGTTCTGGGTAATACCGGTGATAGAACCATTATTGGTAACAGTACGCCGAGGTACCGTTACAGCCTTGACCTGGGTGCAGATTGGAAAGGATTCGACCTCCGCGTGTTTTTACAAGGTGTAGGGAAAAGAGACTGGATGCCTAATGGTCCGTACTTCTGGGGAGCATCAGGTGGCATGTGGCAATCTGCGGGTTTTGAAACTCATATGGACTATTTCAGAGACGAAAATTCCGTCATGGTGAAAGCAGGAATGGCGGATGTGAATAAGGACGCTTATTTTCCAAGGCCTTATTTCAACACGGGCAAAAACCAATATACTCAGACCAGGTATCTGCAAAACGCAGCATATCTGCGGGTGAAAAATATCCAGTTAGGATATACCCTGCCGCAGCAAATTGTATCCAAACTCACCCTTTCTAAAATCAGGTTGTACGCATCTGCTGAGAATATCTTGACATTTACTAAAATGATCAAAACATTCGATCCGGAAACAGTAGGATTGTCTGGCTGGAATGATGGCAAGACTTACCCGCTGGGTAAAATTGTCTCATTAGGTCTGAGTGTAAACTTTTAAGTAAATAAGTATATTAATCAGCATAAATATGATTAAAATGAATACATATAATAAATATGGCCAGTATTGGGCCGGACTTTTGCTGGCTGTTGTCTTCATGAGTTCGGGTTGTAATAAGTATTTAGACAGGTCCCCACTGTCTAATGTAACTCCTCAAAACTTTCTTTTGTCTGAAGCAGACCTGGGTACGTACACGGTGGCGGCTTATAGTTTTCCCACCCATGGTGGATGGGGAGCCGGCACCTTCAGTATCGATAACAACACAGATAACCAGGCGTCAACGGATTATTCAACCCGCTGGGCACCCGGCGAATGGCGCGTTCCGCAAAGTGGTGGAAACTGGAACTTCGGTGCAATCCGGAATATCAATTACTTCCTTGAGACCGTACTGCCAAGATGGAAAGCTGGCGGAATTTCCGGTATTAAAACAAATATTGACCATTACATTGGCGAAGCTTATTTTCTGAGGGCCTATGAATATTTCAATAAGATCCAGGCATTTGGCGATTTCCCGATCGTCAAAAGTACACTCCCCGATGAAATGCTGGCCCTTACGGATGCTTCAAAGCGGAGGCCCCGTAATGAAGTGGCTCGTTTCGTAATCAGTGACCTGGATTCAGCGATTTCATTATTGCAGACGGCTCCTCCGAACGGTAAAAACCGTATTTCCAAGAATGTCGCGCTTTTGCTGAAATCCAGGGTTGGCCTGCATGAAGGAAGCTGGCTAACTTACCACAAGGGTACGGCTTTTGTTCCGGGAGGCCCAGGATGGCCAGGCACGGGAAAGGTGGCGAATTTTTCTATTAACATCGACAGGGAAATCGACTATTTCCTGACTCAGGCCATGGACGCCGCTTCTAAAGTAGCCGATGCTGTTTCTCTGGTAAATAACACAAAAGACGATGGGTTTAACTCTTCAGCTAATCCTTATTTCTCCATGTTCTCTGATCTTAGTATGGAAAAATATCCTGAAGTACTTTTGTGGCGCGCTTATGATGCAACAAAGGGAATCAACCATAATGTGAATCACTACATCAATCAAAATGGTGCAAATACCGGGTACACCAGGGGATTTGTGGATAATTTTCTGATGGCAAACGGCCTGCCAATTTACGCACCAGGATCCGGATACCAGGGAGATGATTCCGTGCAACTCGTAAAGACCGGGCGGGACAACAGGTTACAATTGTTTATGAAGGCCCCGGGCGAACTGCGATATACGGACAGTAAAGATCTGGATGGAAACAACATTCTGGAAATCAACCCGGACATTCTGGGAATTCCGGAAGTTCGTTACGTTACGGGATATCCTGTCAAGAAAGGCCTATCTTACCTCACCGCACAATCCGTTGGTAGCGCGGGTAGTACAGGTTCTATTGTGTTCAGAGCTGTGGAAGCTTACCTGAACTATATTGAAGCTTCATACCTGAAAACGGGTTCGATTGATGGGAAGGCTGATCAGTATTGGAAGGCCATCCGTAACAGGGCAGGGGTAGATCCCGATTATACAAAGACTATTGCGGCTACCAATATGGCAGAGGAAGCAAAAAATGATTTCGCCGCTTATTCAAAGGGTGTGCTGCTTACCGACAAAACCCTCTATAACATTCGCAGAGAAAGGAGGAGTGAGTTGATGGCCGAGGGATTGCGCTATTTCGATTTAAAAAGATGGCGTGCACTCGATCAGTTGAAATCGAGCCCTTATATTATCGAAGGATTAAAACTCTGGGGTCCCATGCAGAACTGGTATAAAAATGCAAATGGGAGCAGTCAGCTCATTGAAGCAGGTACCGCTGGAAAAACTGCAAACGTGTCAAAAAGATCTGAAAGCTTGTATTTGCGGCCCTATCGGATCAACCTGACATCCAGCAACCTCATCCTGAATGGCTATAGCTGGGCTTATGCACATTACCTTGAGCCGATCGCAATACAACATTTCCTGATCACGGCAACCACGCCGTCTGACCCAACAACATCGGTTATTTATCAGAATCCTTATTGGCCAACTGAGGCTAATTTGGGTGCCACTCAATAAGAGGTCACTATTCACACTTGAAAGGTCGTTCTGTTCTGGGACGACCTTCATTTTATCTGCTCAGTATAATGTAGGCTATCTTTGGGAGCCATCAGGACATTCAAATTATTACTAAATAAATATTCTATGAGAAAAAGAAATTTTTTGGTAATTCTGTTGTTCGCTGCAATGTCAGTCAGTGCACAAACAACATTACCAATCATACCTAAACCGGTTTCTCTCGTACAAAATGACGGAAGTTTTAATATCGATGCAAGAACATCTCTTCAGTTTTCAGCTGACAAAGATCTGCAGGCAGCAGCCAGATTTTTTGCGGCAATCATCAAAGATATTTCCGGTATAACACTGAGAATGAATCAGGGTGGGGACAGACAGGTCGTTTTAAGAATTGACAAATCAAAAGTTCCTCAACCCGAAGGTTATCTGCTGGCGGTAACTCCACAGCGGATTACGATTACCGCCCATTCCAGGCAGGGGATTCTTTATGGTTTTCAAACAATACTTCAGACATTGCCTGCCATCCGGACCAATGCGGCACTGCAGGTGCCATGCATGGAGGTAACGGATTACCCGCGCTTCAGTTGGAGAGGCATGCACCTGGATGTGTGCAGACATTTCTTTTCGCCTGAAACTGTAAAGGAATATATAGATTTACTGGCCAAATACAAACTCAATACCTTTCACTGGCACCTGGCAGATGATCAGGGTTGGAGACTGGAAATAAAAAAGTATCCGCGCCTGACGTCAGTTGGAGCATGGCGGGTGGACAGAACCGACAAAGACTGGGGTAGCCGGGAAATTGCTAAGGACGGTGAAAAGCCCACTTATGGCGGATTCTACACCCAACAACAGGTTAGGGAGATTGTAGCTTATGCTGCTGAGCGTGGTGTGACGGTAGTGCCGGAGATCGAAATGCCGGCACATGCGGAATCAGCGATTGCCGCGTATCCGCAATTATCCTGCATACAGAAACTGCAAACGGTTCTGCCGGGCGGGATCTATCCGCCTGATTTTCAAACGAGCTATTGCGCGGGTAATGAAGAGGTGTTCAAGTTCCTGCAAGATGTGCTGACAGAGACAATGGCTTTGTTTCCTTCCAAATATATTCATATTGGCGGAGACGAGCTGGACAAGTCGTTCTGGCAAAAATGTCCAAAATGCCAGCATCGTATGAAAACAGAGGGGCTTAAAAATGTGGATGAACTGCAAAGCTATTTTATCAAACGAATGGAGAAGTTTGTCAATGCTAAAGGACGCCAGATTATTGGCTGGGATGAGATATTGGAAGGGGGGCTGGCTCCGGAAGCGACAGTCATGAGCTGGCGCGGCGAATCCGGTGGCATCGCTGCTGCCAAAATGGGGCATGATGTTATTATGACGCCCGGTGACCCGCTTTACTTTGACCATTACCAGGCGGGACCGCAGGGAGAACCGGCAGGATTTGGAGGATTTAACCCGCTGAAGAAAGTATATGACTATAATCCGGTACCCAAAGAACTGAACGCGGGCCAGGCAAAACATATACTGGGAGCCCAGGCCAATTTATGGACCGAATACATTACAACGCGTGAGCAGGTAGAATACATGGTATTGCCGCGGATGGCGGCGTTAGCTGAGTTGGACTGGACACCACTGGAGCAAAAGGATTTTTTGGGATTCAGGCAAAGACTCAAATCTCATTTCACAGCCTATGGGCAGTTGGGTTACCGATACTCAAAAGGAAACTATACCGTGGCGATCAAACCCCTAATCCAGGATGGTAAACTCAGTGTGCAACTCAGTTCTGAAATGCCCGATGTTGAAATACATTACACGACTGATGGAAGTTTCCCAGGGGCCGACAGCAAAAAGTACACATCACCTATTGAAATTAGTACATCAGTAGTTGTGAAGGCTGTCACCACGGAAAACGGCAGGGTCATGGTTGTGGAGCCCGCCAGTCAGGCTTTTGTGATGCACAAAGCTGTAGGAAGTAAGGTGACATACGTCAATCCTGTAAGCAATTATTATCAGGCTGATGGTCCGAATTCGTTGGTGGATGGTATTCGCGGGACTTATGCTGTTGGAAAGTACTGGCATGGTTTCAGCGGAAAAGATCTGGTAGCCACGGTAGATATGGGTACATCAAAAAGCATCGGGAAAATTACCTTGGGTTGCCTTCAACATTACAGGGACTGGATATTCCTGCCGACTGATGTAAAGTTTGAAATATCAAATGACGGAACAAATTTCAAAGAGGTTGGTAGCGTTCAAAATACTATTTCACCAAAAGAAACCAATCCGCAGATCAAGGATTTTAGCGTAAATTTTCCCGGAGAGACAGTTAGGTTTATCAGGGTAACTGCAAAGATACTGCCCACTGCTCCCAAGGGTCACCCTGGTGAGGGCAAGCCGGTATGGATATTTGCGGATGAGATTATCGCGGAATAAGCTAAGACAAGGGTTTAAGCTTCACGATAAACTTATGAGTGTTACCGGTTGCGGTTTCGGTCGTTTAACTGAAAGCAACCGGTAACTTATTGTTGGAGGAGTTTTTTTGCATATTCTGTGGGCGACATGTTGAACTGCTTATGAAAATTTCTTCCCAGTTGGGTGAGTGAATTGTAGCCAACCTTATCGGCAATTTCATATATTTTCGCCTGTCCTTTACTCAGCAACTCTACGGCTTTTTTCAGCCTGGAGATATTTATCATTTCATTTGGTGAGAGGTTAGAAATAGACTTTATCTTTCTGTAAAGAGTGGGCCTGCTCACATTCATGAGGTTTGCCAGGAGGTCAACGTCCAGCAGCGTATTTTCAATATTCTCTTCAATATGCTTTTGAAGGACTTCCAGAAAATCTTCATCCAATTTGGAGTGTGCAATTGACTGAATATCCACAGATGGTGATTTTGCAAAATATTCTTTCAGTTTATTACGATTATTAAGCAGGCTTACGATCTGTGCTTTCAGATGTTGCGGAGAAAACGGTTTTTCAATATATGCGTCGGCCCCCGAATTCAGGCCCTCAATTTTCGATTGAATGGAATTTTTTGCGGTCAGGAGTATGATCGGAATATGACTGTATTCAAAGTCGGATTTCAGCTGACTACATAATTCGAGGCCATCGATGCCCGGCATCATAATGTCACTGATTATCAGGTTTACGGGGCATTTCCGCATTTTCGCGAGGGCTTCGCTTGCATTGTAGCTGGTGATTACTTCATAAGTATCGCATAGGTCATTTACCAGGAATTCTACAACTTCCCCGTTATCATCAATGACCAATAATGAGGGTTTTTCAGTTTTTGACATAGTCGATTATTCGGTTATACATTATTTGTTTTTTGTTTTTCCTTTCCGTCAATAGGGATGAATAGTACAAACCTGTTATAGCCGTCCCGCGTGAAAAGGTTTAGTGTCCCGTGGTGAAGTTCTGCAAGTGAACGGGCTAAGGCCAGGCCGATTCCCGATCCTTTGGCCTTTGTGTTATCCGGCATTCTGAAAAATGGCTCAAATATTTTTTCATGATATTCTGGCGGAATCGGCGGTCCGTCATTTTGAAACTCGATGGTAAGGCAATCTTCTGTGGTGGGTATATTTACCCCTACTTTTCTAAATCCGTATTTGATCGAGTTATCCAGGAGGTTACTTACAATTTTTGTGAAAGCCTCTCTATCTACTCTGGCCTTCGTAGGTTGGTTTGAGAGCGAAAAACTTAATTCAATTCCTTTTTTCTCGGCGGTCGCGCTAAAACCCAGGAACACCTGTCGCAATAATTCAGGAATATTCGTGTCTTCCAAATTAAGCGGATAATTTTCAGATTCAATTTTTCTGAAATCAAGTAACTGATTAGTGAGTGAAAGAAGGCGGTCTGTATTGCGCTCTATAGAATGCAAATAATTTGCAAGTTGTGGCAATGAATCCTTATGTTCGAGGATCTTTTCAACCGGTGCTTTAATGAGCGTTAGCGGTGTTCTGATTTCATGGGCGACACGTGTAAAGAAACTTATTTTCGATGCGCTCAGCTCTTTTTCTTTGGCAATTTCAAAGAGCATCATTTTTCGCTGATTTTTTTCTGTTTGCCTACTATGGTAATACCGGAAGCCCAGGTATATTAGACCTGCAAAAGTTAACACGTATAAGAAATATGCGATATTGGTACGCCATAGTGGGGGAAGAATTTCAATGAATAGTTGTTTTTCATTGTTTGCCCATTGACCCGAAGTATCAGTCGATTTGATTGAGAACACGTATTCGCCTGGATGAAGATTTGTAAAATAGACTCGCCTGTTAGTAGAAGGTTGTGTCCAGTAATTATCCAGTCCGGCCATTTTATAAGCGAATTCAATTTTGTCTGAAGCGCTATAACTTAATCCTGCAAAATCAATACTGAATGTGGATTGATTGTGGTTTAGTTTTATCTGAGGGGCCAACAAAATTGATTTGAGAAAGGGTGCTTCGGGAGAATTTGATGTTGCATCTTTATTGTGGATCTGAAAACCTGTGAAATAAATGGGTGGTGTGAATTTGATCTCATCGTGTAAATATGGATTAAATCTTATCATGCCCTTAAGACTTCCCGCGTAGATCCAGAAATCGTCATCCTTAAACAGGGATTGGTGATTAAATTGTTCTGAAAGTAGCCCGTCATCTTTTTGAAAAACGCGCACTGTGCCTGTTTCGTGATCTATTTTCGCCAGTCCGTTCGAAGTGGTAGCCCAGATATTCCGTAGCGTATCCTCAGTCAGGGTGTAAATAAGATGGCTTGGGAGCCCATCATTTTCTGAAATTTTCCTGGCGCCATTTTTTCCGATTTTGTAGAGTCCTTCTTCTGTAGAAACCCATAAATAATTGTCACTATCCTTCAAAATATATAGTATCCGGCTTTCCTGCAATAGGTCGGATCCATTCCTCATGACTCGTAATCGTTTGAAATTGCCTTTGTCAAGAAAAAATAATCCACTGTTGTGTGTACCTACCCAAAGAGTTCTGTTCCTGTCTTCATAAATTGCTGAATAAAATTCGTTCAGGGGGAGCTGACTGATCAGATGGAATTGACCTTTAGTTGGTTCAAATTGATAGAGGCCGCGCGAAGTACAAATATAAATATCTCCACGATTTGTTTTATAGATGGCATTGATGTAATTACTTTTCAGTGTCGTGTTGGTTTCGCCTGCCATGTAATGGGCAATAACTTTTTCGGTTCTCAGGTCCATCACGTCAAGTCCGTTTTCAAATGTGCCAATATAAAGCCAGTTTCCGTCTGCCAGGAGCCCGTGTATATTGGTATGTGAAATGCAGCCGTCACCGCCGGGTTTAAAATGCCTGAAAGTTTGGCTGACCGGATCAAATTTATTCAGGCCCTCATCTTCGGTTCCAATCCACAGGTTGCCATTTATGTCTTTTGTTATTTCTCTGATAATGTTTCCCCGAATCGAGTTACTTTGTGCCTGGGGAAAAAATTTTTCAAAATACTCACCATTAAGTGAGAAATAGTTAATCCCTCCGAAATAAGTACCTACCCACATTCCTGATTCTCTGTCCCTGCACAAAGTGTAAATTGCATTATCACTGATAGCAAAGGGGTTATTCGTGTTTTTCCGGATACACGTGGCCATACGTTTTGATATTTTATATCTATACAGCCCGCTTTCGGTTGCAAACAAATAATCATCCCTGGAAAAACGATTGATATCTCTCACAAAGAGTCCTGCGCTTTTTCCCGATTCATCGAAGAAAGGAGCGAACCGGCCGGATTTGAGATCAAAACTGAAGACACCGTCTTTCGATGTACCCAGGAGTAGGAATCCTTCGCCGGTGTCAAATATTTTCTCAATGGAATTACCGGCATTTTTTAATATAAATGTAGTGAATGAGTTTTCTGACTTATTAAATACGGAGATAGCTCCTTTGGATGTACCAAACCACAGTCTGCCTGACTTTGCCTTCAGGATCGCGGTAACATTCCTTAAGGGGTAATAAAGTATTTGTTTACTAACTGTATTGTAGCGATAAAGATTCCCGCCCTCAGAGAACCATATGCCGCCATCCAAGTCGTCTTCTATGGCACGGATAGACATTCCGAGCGTGCCAGGCAGACGTGTAAATTTTTCTCCTGCAACATCATACTGGAATATTCCCTTAGCGGTGCCAATCCACAGCCATCCCTTTGCATCTTCGTGCAGGTATTCAATGGCATTGCTACCAATACTGCTACCATCTTTTTCGTTGTGCCTGAATATTTTAAAGTTCCTGCCATCATACCTGTTAAGTCCATCAGCTGTGCCAAACCACAAAAAGCCCATTTTATCCTGGAGAGAGCAGATAACAGAATTATGAGACAACCCGTCTTCTACCTGATATTGCCTGAAATAAACCGGCTGGCTGTGAAGGCGGTTTGCAAGCAGCAGGAGAATAGCAACAATCCTGTATTTAAAATTGAGATGGTTCAAAGCATTTACTCATGTAAAAATACACAAGCACGGCAAATTAGACTTGATTGATACAAAAAGATGAAACATTGATACGATTTGTATTAACATTTCTTTAAGATATGGATAGTTTTGCTCCCGCAAATGATTTAGTTGAGTTAGAGTATCTGCTTAAAGAACGATTTTGCCCGGAGAAGATCGGCTTGTTCATGAGCTCTGTAAACCAACAAATTACGTTTAACATAAAAAATGATCATATGAAATGGTTACTTAAAAAGTGGATCCTTTTTTACCTGTCTGCTTTCTTAATGGCTTTCTCTTTAGCCTTTTCCAGTTGTTACAAGGGTTCCAATATAACGCCCGAACAGAGGCCTGTGATCCCTTATGATGCGACCAAACCGGTTACGGTGCAAGGCTTCTCACCGGAATCTGGAGGGGTTTCCACACAAATGCTGATTAGGGGAACCAATTTTGGTACGGATACATCGCAGATCAGGGTGCTGGTGAACGGCAAACAAGCGCCTGTTATTAGCTCCGACGGAACCAGGATACTTGCTCTGGTGCCATCGAGGGCCGGAACTGGCGAGGTAAAAGTATTGATTGGACCCAGTGCCAGTCAGCAGGAAGTCGTTGCTCCGCAGGCGTTTACCTATTATTTTCGTCCGACTGTAGGGACTCTCGCAGGTTTCAAAAATGCTAACAATCAAACAGCCATTATTGATGGAGCCATTAACGTTGCACAGTTTGAACAACCCTACTGGTTATTGTTGGATCAACATAAAAATATTTACCTGCTCGAAGAATACCGGGCGCTCAGGTTTATTGATTCGGCAAGGACCTATGTAAAGACGCTGTTCCGAACCGGGAACGGAGTAGGCAGACCAAGAACGCTGGCCTTTAATCCTACCTGGGATACCCTATATCTCACCAATGATCAGTGGGACGAAACAGGTATTAGTACAGTGGTGTTAACGCCCGCGAGCGGATTTACGAGGTGGAACGCCTTAATATATAATAGCACCACAAACGGAGGTGATGCCCAGCCGCAGACAGGTGACTATTTCTATAACCGTTATAAACAGGGACAAATATTTCAGTGGGATCGCGCTACCAGAACATCCAGGGAGTTGTTCAGAATTGGCGATAATGACTGGGAATTCAATATTCAGTTTGCACCAAGTGGTGATTTTGCCTACATCTGCGTGGTTAACCGCCATTATTTACTCAAAGCTACTTATAACAGGCAAACACGGACTCTTGAGTCGCCGGTTCACTTTGTTGGTCAGCGAAGCACCGCGGGATATCGGGATGGTGTAGGAACCAGCGCTTTGTTCAGAGAGCCACATCAGGGTGCATTTGATGAAAATGATAATTTCTATATATGTGACCGGGGCAATCATTGTATCAGGAAAATAACGCCGGATGGCGTTGTGACCACATTCGCCGGCCGCCCCAATCAGGCCGGTTACACTGACGGCGCCCTACGAGATGCGCAGTTCAACTGGCCAATGGGCATCGTTTACGATAGATCTGCGGGCACTTTTTATGTTGCAGATCATGACAACGCCCGAATCAGAACAATAACTACTGAATAACGAAAAAACTGTATTGATACGTCTGGTACAAATATCCATTTGAGTACGATCCCGAATGAGTATTTGATATTGGTACGTCAGATATAGTCAACAGTAAAATAAACGTAATTGTATGAGAAATCTATTTATTTTCTTCCTAATATTGATTGCCGGAAAACTGAATGCCCAGGAGGTAGAAGTCACGGGTTCTATTACCGATCCCACCAGTAATCCTTTGATTGGGGTGAGCGTAACCATCAAGGATAATCCCGGTTTTGGTACAGCATCCAACGAACTTGGACAATTCAAAATCAAGACCGATCCCTATAGTATTCTTGTTTTTTCTTATGTTGGATATAAGTCTCAGGAAATTAAAGTTGGTCAGCGGGCTCTCGTGAATGTGATTATGCAGCCAGTTGATTCCAGTGTTCTGGATCAGGTGGTTGTTACAGCCATGGGGCCTCAGAAAAAAGCAACGGTAACCGGGGCAATCACTACGGTGAGTGTGAATACATTAAAGGTGCCCACAGCTAATCTTACCAATGCACTCGCGGGTAATGTCGCGGGAATTATTGCCATGCAACGTTCAGGAGAACCAGGCAGTAACCTGTCTGAATTCTGGATAAGGGGCATGTCAACTTTCGGCGCAAATAAAGGAGCGCTCGTGATGGTCGATGGTTTTGAAAGATCGCTGAACGAGATTAACATCGAAGACATTGAATCGTTTTCTGTTTTGAAAGATGCCTCCGCTACTGCGTTATACGGTTCAAAGGGGGCAAACGGTGTTATCCTTATCACGACCAAAAAAGGAAAGGCGGGAAAAATAGCCATTGACGGAAAAGTACAGACAGGCTATGTGACAAGAACCAGGACTCCGGAATTCACAGACGGATTCCAGTACGCGCAGATGGTTAACGAAGCGAGGGTTACCAGGAATTTTGAACCATTATACACCGCCAATGAGCTCGACGTCATAAAGTATAACCTGGATCCCGACCTTTATCCGAATGTGAACTGGATGGATCTGATGTTAAGACCTTCAACAAATAATGTCATCGCATCCATGAATTTTACGGGAGGTGGGTCAACAGCCAGATATTATGCATCGGGTTCGTATTTCAATGAAGGAGGTTTGTACAAAACGGATGCCTCTTTAAAAGATTATAAAACCAACGCCAACAGAATACGATGGAACTACCGGACAAATTTTGATTTTGATATCACAAAATCGACAGTTATGCGACTTGGTGTTGGCGGTTTCCTGGAAAAGAAAAACTATCCCGGTCTTGGGTATTTTATATGGGAGTCCGTGGTAGGAACAAATCCGATTGCCACACCTGTAGTTTATTCTAACGGACTTATCCCAGCTTTCGGTACCGGAGCTCGCACAAATCCATGGGTGCTTACCACACAAACGGGTTACAGGGAGTTTTGGCAAAATTCAATAACATCAAATGTGAGTTTAGAGCAAAAACTTGATTTTATTACGAAAGGACTACGAGCTGTTGGACGACTTGCATTTGACGGTGATAACTGGAACAATATTAACAGGCAAAAATGGCCCGAACAATACATTGTGGAAAGGAGAAGAGACCGGAATGGGAATCTGATATTTCACCGGCAATCCACCGAAGCCCTAATGTTTCAGAACAGCGATGCCAGTGGCCGTCGCATCTACGAACTGGTTGGTGAAATATTTTACAACAGGAATTTTTCGGGACATAACGTAGATGCCATGGTGAGGTCCTTTCAGCGTGAAGAACGGAGTTCAGCGAATGTAGGTTCCGATATCAAGAACGGAATTCCGCACAGATGGATGTCTGTGTCGGGGCACACAGGTTATGGTTACAAGAACCGCTATCTGGCCGCGTTAGATTTCGGATATACTGGCTCGGAAAATTTTAAGGTAGGTCATCAGTTTGGTTTCTTTCCCGCTGTATCAGCCGCATGGAATATTTCGGAAGAGAAGTTTGTAAAAAATAAGCTGGGCTGGTTAGACCTGTTTAAGCTTAGGGGTTCATGGGGTAAAGTAGGCAACGATATTGGCGGAACCCGTTTTGCCTATATCAGTACTATTTCTGGTATCAGTAATTTTAATTTTGGTGAATCTATCAGCCCTAATACCTATCCTTCGATTGGCTATACAGAAGTTTCATCCGAACAATTGACCTGGGAAACGGCGACGAAAAAGGACCTTGGTCTGGAGGTTAACGTATTACGGAACATGTTCTCGCTCATTTTTGATGTATATCATGAGCTTAGAGACGATATATATGTCCAGCGTTTTTATTTACCAGCCATGGTGGGCATTAGCAGCAGCCCCTGGGCAAATGTGGGCAGAACTGAGAACAAAGGATTTGACGGGACATTTTCCTTTCACAAGAAAATCGGTGAGGTCGATTTCACCAGCCGCGGAAATATTACTTATCATAAAAACAAGATCCTCGCGCAAGACGAACAAATTAATTATTACCCATATTTATCAAGAGAGGGATTCAGGGTGGAACAGTCCAGAGGGCTGATTGCTGAAGGCTTGTTCAAAGACTATGAAGAAATCAGAAATAGTCCAAAGCAGACTTTTGGTACCTATATGCCCGGCGATATCAAGTACAAGGATGTTAACGGTGATGGCGTAATCAACAGTGACGATGAAGTGCCAATCGGGGCAAGCTTCAGACCTGCACTGGAATACGGCCTGGGTATGTCGGCCATGTGGAAGGGTGTTGATTTCAATATACATTTCCAGGGTGCGGGCCGGTCTTCCTATTTCATAAACGGCCCCAGCGTCTATCCATTTGTACAAGGCGCCTGGGGTAATATCCTGAGCTCAGTTGCAGATCCCAAAAATCGTTGGATATCCCGGGACATTTCGGGGGATCCGACAACAGAGAATACAAACGCGATTTATCCAAGACTTAGTTACGGGGGGAATGCCAACAATTACAGAGCGTCTACGTTCTGGCTGCGAGACGGAAAATATTTACGTCTGAAGACGCTCGAGATCGGTTATTCGCTTCCCAAAAGTTTTTTGCTGAAACATCATATTTCTACAACCAGGTTCTTTATTGTTGGCCAAAACCTTCTGGTATGGGATAAATTAAAGATTTGGGACCCCGAATTAGGAAGTGGTAACGGCATGGTGTATCCACTTACGAAGACAATTACGGCAGGTTTAAATATAACTTTATAAATCTTTTGACAATGAAAAAAAGTCTATCAATTATAGTAAGTTCAGTTTTCCTGCTTTTCGTTTTGGGATCATGTAGGAAGTACATGAATATGGAGTTCTTTTTCAAAGACAGACAGAATATTGATTCTGTTTTCTCAAAAAAGGATTATTCTGACCAGTGGCTGGCTGATGTGTATACCCATCTCCGGGACGATAATATGGATGTTGGCAGTAAAGACTATGCACCCAGCAACCTGATCTCAGACGATATGTTTTTCGGAGACAGAGGTGACGAATTTGACGCCCGGACGTATAGGAAATATAAAAATGGTGAATATGATGAGGGTTGGTGGCAGGGATCCTGGACATCGTGTTACCAGGGAATCAGAAAGGCCTCTATATTTATTGATAATATCGACAAGAACCGGCAAATGACCAAAGGAGAGATCACAGATTCAAAAGCACAAGCCAGGTTCTTAAGGGCATATTACTACTGGTTGTTGCTACGCAAATACGGGCCGGTTCCGCTTGTGCCGGTTCATGGGTTGGACTACATTTTAAGCTATGATGATTTATCACTCCCAAGAAATACATATGATGAATGTGTGGATTTTATTACAAAGGAATTCGCGCTGGCAGCTCAGGATCTCCCGTTGAGCCGCGACAATCGTAATGTAGTCAGGTGTACAAAGGGTGCGGCACTCGCAGCCAGAGCAAAAGTGTACCTATATGCAGCAAGCCCGCTCTTCAACGGCAATGCAGAGATGGCTGAACTGACGGATGACAGAGGTAAGCAGTTAATATCGAAGCAGTATACTGAAGAGAAATGGGCCAGAGCGGCGGCGGCGGCGAAAGAAGTTATTGAGTTAGGTACTTACAAACTTTATACTTATCCTTCACACCCGGAAGATCAGGGTCCGGATCATCCACCGACCTTAACTCCACCTTTTGATGCGCGGTATTCGGATAAAAATTTTCCTTCTGGTTGGAAGGATATTGATCCTTTCGAGTCCTACCGGCAGATTTTCAACGGTGATGTATCATTTACGGCTAATCCTGAGATTATTTTCTCGCGCGTAACTGAAATTGGCGGAAGGGGTGTGAACGACCTGCCACTTCACCAGACTCCTTCGTCAATGGGAGGATGGAATGCTCACGGT
The DNA here is from genome assembly GCF_058792415.1 of Niabella sp. CPT15-335-S11. Taxonomy (NCBI): domain Bacteria; kingdom Pseudomonadati; phylum Bacteroidota; class Chitinophagia; order Chitinophagales; family Chitinophagaceae; genus Niabella; species Niabella sp. CPT15-335-S11. The sequence continues at coordinate 110,151 of NZ_JBYTEI010000002.1, read as the reverse complement.
ATCACGCAGAAGCAGTGCGATGCCTACAGTATGAACGACGGGAGCGATGTGCCAGTCAATCCCAGGGTTCAAGGTTATACAATGAGTAATACTTCAAATAAACCACTTCCGTCAGGTGTGTCACTTCAGTATGCCGACAGGGAGCCCAGGTTTTACGCTTCGGTAGCTTACAACGGAAGCATCTGGTATCGTACCAGTGTCACCGATCCGAACCTGCGCAGCAAACAAGTATTCTATTATAGAGGCGAACCTGATGGAAAGCAACCAGCTGCTCCACAGTTTTATATCCGAACAGGAATTGGGATCAAGAAATTCGTGAACCCGATTGATTCTTGGAGTACATTGGCGGGATCATTTACTGTTCCGAAAACAGAGCCAGCCATTCGTTATGCAGAGATATTGTTGATCTATGCTGAAGCGCTCAATGAACTTAGTAATTCCTACAATATTCCGGCTTATACCGGTACAGGCAATTTAAGCGTGGGCAGAAACATCTCAGAAATGAGTAAAGCCATAAGTCAATTACGTATAAGGGGAGGAGTTCCTGATTACGATGACGCTACCTATGCTTCCAAAGAACTTTTCAGAAAGAAACTGAAAAGAGAGAGGCAGATTGAATTAATGGGCGAAAATCACAGGTATTTCGATCTCAGGAGGTGGAAGGACGCTCCGGTGGAAGAAGCTACCCCGGTCATGGGATGCAATATGGACATGACTTCGTCGCAAAGAGATTTATTCCATACTCCTATAATTATTCCTTCCCTGCCTACAGTATTTGTGAAGAAAATGTATTTGTGGCCGATATCCCACGCGGAATTGAGAAGGAATAAACGCCTGACACAAAACCCTGGTTGGACAACTCCTTACTAAAATGAATAAATTAAAGAAATGAAAAACGTATATTTTTTGATTTTTCTGATAGGCTGTATAAGTATATCGTGTAACAAGGAATGGACAGAAGAACTATTTGTAAAAGACGTTTCTTTTGTGAAGAACGGTGTCGTTCCTGTTTACGCAAAGTATAAATCAGCTGGCGGTTCTGTGATGTTGAAAGTGCCTGTTGAATTAAGCGGTTCAACTGAAAATAAAGAAGATGTACAGGTCACTATTGAATTAGATAAAGATACCCTGAGTAATTTGAATTTTGACCGTTTCCGTTTCAGGCAGGATTTGTATTTTGTGGAGTCACCACAAAATAATTATTCTTTCGAATCCATGACTACGACAATACCCAAAGGTTCCAACATCGGATACTTCAATCTTAACCTGAAAATGGAGGGTCTCGACATGTACTACAAGTACATTTTGCCACTTAAGGTAGTCTCTACATCAAAATACGGGGTGTCACCGAGAAGATGGTACAAAAAGTCCCTGATGCAGATCATACCTTTTAATAATTATTCCGGCGTATATTCGTCACCTGGACAAGTAAAGAGGCTAAATAGCGGTGATCCGGCGCTTTCAACGCCCACACGAACAGCTTGGGTGGTGAATGAAAATACGATTTTCTTTTATGCCGGTGTCGTGGAAGAAGAAGCCTACGACAGGATAAAATATAAAATTTTTGCGCGGTTCAACGAGGATGGTAGTGTTTCACTTACTTCATCAGATCCGGCAATAAACTTTTCACAGAGTAATGGTACTTACACGGTAGAAAAGAAAATGGATGAAGTACAGCCGTACCTTGAGAGAACGATCACAACGATGAATTTAGTTTATGAATACAATGACATTACAAATCCGGCCTTTCCACTGAGGTACAGATTTTCGGGGTCGATGGTTTTGGATCGAAAAAGAAATACGCAGATTCCCGACGAAGATCAGCAGGTGGTGATAGACAGTGATACATATTAGAAAAGAATTTCGAAAATTCAAGAGTCGAAATATTGTCGTCGCATGGCGAGTATCATATTAGTAAATTATTTATAACAAGAGATAACCATGAATCTATTTGGACGAGCGACGAAATTATCGATAGCCTTTTCAGCTTCGATGTTGATTGGAATGACGTTTCATGCGGGCGCGCAGACGCAGAAAGCTCCGGCTTACCCCCTGATTACGCATGACCCTTATTTTAGCATCTGGTCGGTTACAGATGAACTGAACGCTTCTTCTACCCGGCACTGGACCGGTTCGGAGCAACCCCTGACCGGCTACGCAAAAGTGGATGGCAAAATTTATCGTTTCCTGGGAGCTGAAGGTAAGGCGTACGACAGGGTTCTGTCAACGGGTGATGAAGGGGGTTATGCAACCCTGTTTACCGAGACACAGCCGTCGCAAAACTGGATGAATCCTGATTTTAAAACGAAAGGCTGGAAATCCGGACTTGCACCTTTCGGTGATGCTGCAAGCAAACCTAAGACCTTATGGACTTCCGGGAATCTTTGGGTTAGAAGAGAATTTAATGTAACGGACAACAATATTCAAGGGCTGAACCTGAAAATTTCCCATGACGACAACATCGACGTATACCTGAATGGAACCAGGATTTACGCACATCAGGGGTGGTACCACAAGTATATTTATGTTCCCATTGAAAACGCCCCTGATTTGCTGAAGAAAGGAAAGAACGTGCTAGCACTACACATTAAAAATACAGCCGGCGGCCAGCATCTCGATTTTGGATTGGTTAAAGAGAGGAAATCTCCTGAACTGACATCTGTGCAAATGGCAAAACAGAATAATCTTGATCTTAAGGCAACGCAAACTGCGTATGATTTCACCTGCGGACCCGTTAACCTGAAAGTGAATTTTACTTCACCACTTATTATCAGCGACCTTAATTTGATTTCCAGGCCTGTGTCGTATGTTAGTTTCAGTACCAAATCTAATGATGGTAAGCCACACAAAGTTGAAATACTATTCAATGCCTCATCAGCGCTGGCTGTAGATCAACCTTCGCAGGAGGTTCAGGCCGGAATTTATAAACTGAACAATCTTTCCGTATTGAAAGTAGGTACTACTGCTCAACCAGTACTTGGAAAAAAGGGGGATGACCTTCGAATAGATTGGGGATACCTTCACGTGGCTGCGGCCAGCAGGAACGCCTCACAGTTTATCACCGGCTCTGAAGCTTCGGCGATAGAAATCTGGAACGGCGGTCAAAAGAAGAACACCAGTACTCAAAAAGGCCGGCAACTAACATTGGGGACCATCATTGATCTTGGAAATACCGTCTCAAACGTATCAAAGATATTGCTGGGATATGACGAAATCTGGTCCATTCAATTTTTTGGTACCAATCTGCGACCCTGGTGGAACAAAGACAATAATTCCACGATCGAAAAGCAACTGACGAACGCCTATAATGACTATGATGCTACCATAAACAAATGCGTGGCCTTAGACCGTACCATTCACAGTGATGCCCTGAAGGCCGGTGGAGAAGAGTATGCCAGGCTTTGCGATATGGTCTACCGGCAGGTGATGGCTGCGCATAAATTGGTACGGAGTCCACAGGGCGAACTGCTCTGGCTTTCCAAAGAAAATTTTAGTAATGGATGTATAAACACGGTCGACCTGACCTATCCTTCGTCGCCGCTCTTTCTGGTGTATAACCCCGAACTCGCGAAAGGCATGATGAACGGGATCTTTTATTATAGCGAGAGCGGGAGATGGAAAAAACCCTTCGCTGCACATGATATAGGAACCTATCCTCTAGCAAACGGTCAGGTTTATGGAGAAGACATGCCGGTTGAAGAATCTGGAAATATGGTGATACTGGCCGGAGCTATCGCGGTACGAGAAGGTAATGCGAAATACGCCGAAAGACACTGGCAGACCCTGACCACGTGGACTGATTATCTGGCGAGGGAAGGCTTCGATCCCGCAAATCAATTATGCACAGATGATTTTGCAGGGCACCTGGCACGCAATGCTAACCTATCACTGAAAGCAATCATGGGTGTAGAGAGTTATGCTACGCTGGCAAAAATGCTGGGTAAGGAAGATGTCTACAAAAAATATCACCATGCCGCCGCAGCTATGGTCCCAAAATGGATGAAGCTCGCAAATGATGGCGATCACTATTCACTCGCGTTCGGAAAGCCGGGCACCTGGAGCCAAAAATACAATATGGTCTGGGACCGCGTGCTGAAGTTTAACCTGTTCCCAAAATCAATTGCACTAACAGAATTGAAGTATTATCGAACCAAACAAAATGCATTTGGGTTACCGCTGGATAGCCGCAGGACCTATACAAAAAGCGACTGGATCCTGTGGACAGCATGCCTGACCGGCAATTTAGATGACTTCCACGCGCTCGTTAAACCGGTTTATAAATTTGCAACGGAAACACCAGATCGCCGGCCGTTCGGTGACTGGCATGAAACGACCAATGGGCACAAAGAGGGTTTTCAGGCAAGGAGCGTTTTGGGCGGTTATTGGATGAAAGTTTTGGATGCGAAATTGAACAAATAAAAGTCAGACATCCAGGATAAAATTATTGAACGGATTTGAACCTGGGGATGACAGTTATCGCGATAGATCTGAGTTTGAGTATATTTGCACAGAATAACTTGAACGGAATAGCCAGCGATCTGTTGGTAAGTTCCGATGAAGAAAATACATCAATAAAAAAATGAATCATTGCCATTTTCGGGAAAAACTATCCACATGGATCCTCGTGGTTGTCCTTTCGGTTTGCAGCCTTTTTAAAGTTGAAAAAGGTAACGCTCAGGTGTCGGTTGTTTCTATGCCGGAACTGCCCGCAGTTAATACAAATTATCTGAACAATAAGTCTCCGTTGCTGCAGAATGCTTTTATCAAACTTCCAGTGGGAAGTGTAAAACCGATGGGTTGGCTACATGAGTATCTGGTTCGCCAAAGAAACGGACTAACGGGACAGTTGGGGGAAATAAGTGCCTGGCTCCAAAAGGAGAATAACGCCTGGCTGAGCAAAGATGGAAAAGGAGAGTACGGCTGGGAAGAAGTACCTTATTGGTTGAAGGGATATGCCAATATTGGTTACATTCTTAAAGATCCGGGGATGATCGCCGAAGCAAAGATTTGGTTGAATGCCGTTTTAAGCAGTCAGCGATCCGACGGCAATTTTGGTCCAACCTACGTAGATAAGAATGGTGCGGAAGATTTTTGGCCGAAGATGATCATGCTATACTGCCTGCAGTCCTATTACGAGTACAGCGGGGATACCAGGGTAATTCCATTTATGCAGAACTTTTTCAGATATCAGTTGAATTATCCTGAAGATAAATTTATCAAACACTATCACTATTGGCAGGGCTGGCGGACCGGGGATAACCTGCACAGTGTATTGTGGCTGTACAATATCACCGGTGACTCGTGGCTGCTGGATCTTGCCAGAAAAATACACAGGAATTCAACAAGTTGGGAAAACAGGAACACTGTCCGAAATGATAAGAACCTCCCCGGATGGTTTGGGTTGTTGCCGAACTGGCATAATGTAAACATCGCGCAGGGTTTCAGAGAACCTGCTACGTATTATTTATTATCAGGCGACAAAAAAGATCTTCGGGCGAGTTATGAAGTTCAGGAGATCGCCAGGCAATATTTCGGGCAGGTACCGGGCGGCATGTTTGGCGCAGATGAGAATGCACGACCCGGTCATGATGATCCCCAGAACGGAACAGAAACCTGTGGATTCGTAGAACAGATGAATTCAGATGAACAGATGTTTCGAATGACAGGTGATATTATGTGGGCTGATCATGCGGAGAATGTCGCCTTTAATTCATATCCGGCGGCTGTGATGCCTGACTTCAAATCCCTTCGTTACATCACCTCGCCCAATATGGTATTGAACGATTCGAAAAATCATCATCCAGGCATTGATAACTCCGGGCCCTTTTTGATGATGAACCCGTTTAGTTCCCGGTGCTGTCAGCACAATCATTCTCAGGGCTGGCCTTATTATACTGAAAATCTGTGGATGGCCACGCCAGATAATGGTGTTGCTGCGGCGCTCTACGCTGCCAGTGAAGTGAATCTGAAAGTGGCGAATGGCAAACAGGTTAGGTTGACAGAAATTACAAACTATCCGTTTGACGAAGCTATCCGCATAAAGTTCAATGCTAAAGAACAGGTGCAGTTTCCTCTTTACTTAAGGATCCCTGAATGGGCCGAAAACGCAGCCTTGTGGATCAATGGAAAGAAGCAGCCAGTAAAAATCGAACCATCAAAATTTGTAAAGATCAACAGGCTTTGGAAGAACAACGATGAGATTCGCCTGGTGTTACCGATGAAAGTAGCGCTGACTACGTGGAAACAAAATAAGAACAGTGCGAGTGTAAACTACGGCCCGCTTACGTTTTCACTCAAGATTGATGAAAAGTATATTAAAGCGGAAAGTGATAAGACCGCGATCGGTGATTCCAAATGGCAAAAAGGTGTGAATAAAGAGGAATGGCCCTCATATGAAATTCAGGCAGCCTCACCTTGGAATTACGGATTGTATCTGGCACCGCATTCCTATTTATCCGGGTTTAAAGTGATTAAAAAATCATGGCCCAAGGATAATTTTCCGTTTACACCGGATGCTGCGCCCATTTACATTGTTGCAAAAGGAAAGCAAATACCCGAATGGACCATTGACGCTAACGGGCTTGCAGGTAGATTGATGCAAAGCCCTGTGACAACTAGCCAGCCATTGAAGGAAATTACCCTGATACCCATGGGTGCTGCCCGCCTGCGAATCAGTCAGTTTCCAGTTGTGAAATAATTATTCTTAATTTCAGGGTCTTAATCGAAAGTAAAAAAAACGAATGCCTAAGCCGGGAAGATTTTGATATTTCAAGACACATAATATGAGAACGTTACTAATTACTTTGAACCTGCTTGTTCCTTTTTTCAGCATGGCTCAGACTCCGGACCTGGTCCGGTATGTAAACACGCTGCAGGGGACCAACTCGTCCTTTGAACTGACAAGGGGTAATACTTATCCCACGACTGCTTTGCCCTTTGCCATGCATACCTGGACTCCTCAAACTGGCAAAAACGGGGATGGATGGAAGTATCAGTACACCAAAACTTCCATCAGAGGATTTCAGCAGGCACATCAGTGTAGTTCATGGACCAACGATTACGCTGTGTTTTCGTTTATGCCTTCCATCGATAATCTTAAAGTAAATGAAGACGAGAGGGCGCTGGAGTTCAAACATGAAAATGAGATAGGGAAGCCGCACTACTACAAAGTTCAATTTAATAATGGAATTTCCACAGAGATGAGTCCCACTGAGCGCGGAGCTCATCTGCGTTTTAGTTTCCCACAAGGGCACAAAAGCTATTTGGTGCTCGATGGCTACACCAGGTTGAGCGGTGTAAAAATTTATCCTGACCGGAAAATGATCACCGGGTATGTAAACAATGGCCGGGGTTTCCAGGCTGGCTGGAAAAATTATTTTGTCGTTGTTTTCGATCGCCCTTTTGCTGCGTACGGAACCTGGGAAAACCGGAATAATACTATTCAGCCAAACAGCACAGAAGGAGATGGAAATGGAATAGGGGCATATATTCAGTTTGCTGATGGTGCGAAAGTGCAGGCAAAAGTGGCTTCATCCTATATCAGCGCAGAGCAGGCCATGCTTAATCTAACGCGGGAACTGGGTGGTGATAAAAATCTTGAAGATACCAAAAGAAAAGCCTGGAAAATATGGAACGAACACCTGGCAAAGATTCTGGTGGAAGGTGACAACGAAGATGAGAAAGCCACCTTTTACTCCTGCTTTTTCAGGGCGAGCCTGTTCTCCAGGAAATTTTACGAAGTGGACAAAGCGGGGCGGGCTTACTATTTTAGTCCTTACGATGGTAAAGTCCATTACGGGTACATGTTCACCGACACAGGCTTTTGGGATACATTCCGGGCGCAGTTTCCGTTAAATGCGTTGTTGTGTCCTACACAACACGGAAGGTATATGCAGGCGCTGCTGGACGCTAAGGACCAATGCGGCTGGCTGCCCTCATGGTCTTTTCCAAATGAACATGGAAGTATGATAGGCAATCATGCTATTTCTTTGCTGGCAGACGCCTGGGCAAAAGGAATACGCACCTTTGATCCGAAAAGGGCACTCGATGCTTATCATCATGAAGCAAACAACAAAGGTCCCTGGGGGCCGGCAAACGGAAGGGATGGATTCCGGGAGTATAATCAATTAGGGTACGTGCCATATCCGAAATATCGCGAAGCAACTGCAAAGACACTGGAATATGCCTATGATGATTTTTGCGGATATAACCTGGCAAAGATGACCGGCAATCAGCATTATGAAAAAGACTTTGGTGCAAAAATGTACAACTATAAGAATGTTTTCGATGCTTCAGTTGGATTTATGAACGGTAAAGATTCGATGGGTAAATGGAAAGCGAATTTTGATCCGGTAGAGTGGGGAGGTCCGTTTACAGAAGGTAATGCCTGGCACTATCTATGGTCTGTATTTCATGATGTAAATGGTCTGATAGATTTGCTGGGAGGGAAAGAAAAATTCTGTATAAAACTCGATTCGGTCTTTTCAGTTCCGAACACGGTTAAAGTTGGCACTTACGGACGCATGATCCATGAGATGACAGAGATGGTGATGGCAAATATGGGGCAGTATGCACATGGAAACCAGCCCATACAACATATGGTGTATTTGTATAATTATGCAGGACAGCCGTGGAAATCGCAGTACTGGGCAAGACAGGCGATGAAGCACTTGTATAGTGCAACAGAAAACGGCTACCCGGGGGATGAAGATCAGGGACAGACCTCTTCCTGGTATGTATTGAGCGCACTGGGTTTTTATAGTGTGTGCCCCGGTACGGATCAATACGTTATCGGGAGCCCACTCTTTAAAAAGACGACAATCACGCTGGAAAATGGAAAAAAATTTGTAATTGAAGGGAAAAATAATTCAGCCTCCAATATATATATCAAATCCGGAATGCTAAATGGCAAATCTTTCACGAGGAATTATCTCACTTACGGCGAAATAGTGAACGGTGGCAAACTGTCGTTTGAGATGGATCGCCAACCTGCAGTCAGACGGGGCATTCAGAAAGCGGATAAGCCATTTTCTGTGTCCACGGCCATTCGCTGATCTCATTTAAAAGAACCTGTATCAAAAAATAAAGCTAATGCAGGGCTTTATGCAGTTTAAAGCGATCGGATATTATCACTATATAGTGATAATGTTTATGTAAACTGGATAGGGGCAAGGGTGCTGGCTTACACTTTGGACATCGTTTGTAACCTGACTTTCTTTGCATATTCAGAGGGCGACATATTGAACTGTCGCTGGAAACTCCTACCCAGTTGGGTCAGGGAACTAAAGCCCGCCCGGAAGACAATTTCATTGAGATGGGTTTCCCCGTTGCTGATCCATTCCACAGCTTTGTTCAGCCGGGTAATATTGATCATTTCGCTCGGAGATAAATTTGAAATCGATTTGATTTTTCTGTAAAGTGTCGGCCGGCTCATATTCATCATAATCGCCAGTTTTTCCACATCGAGGGTTGCGTCCTCCAGGTTCCCCTGTATCAGCGCATTGAGCTTTTCCAGGAACTCCTCATCTACCCGGGTATGCGCGATACTCTTGACGTGCACCAAGGGCGATTTTGCGAAATAATCTTTTAACCTGTTGCGGTTGTTAAGCAGACTGGATACCTGGGCGCCCAGGTATTCGGGGGAAAATGGTTTTTCCACGTAAACATCGGCTCCTGAATTCAAACCGGCAATTTTCGACTGCACCGTATTCTTAACGGTCAGGAGAATGATAGGTATGTGACTGAAATTAAAGTCTGACCTGAGTCTCTCACAGAGTTCGAATCCATCCATACCCGGCATCATCACGTCGCTGATAATCAATTGAACCGGCTGGTCCTGCAGCAGTTCCAACGCTTCGTTGCCGTTCCTGGCTGTAAATACTGAGTACTTCTCGCTCAGATCGTCTGATAAAAACGCTAGAATATCCTCATTGTCATCTACAATCAGGATCGCGGGCTTGACTATGTCAACGTTGTTCAAAACTGGGCTTGAGTTGATGGTTCCACAATCTCTTTTTGCTGCTCCGATGGGAGTAAGAGTACAAATGTATTCATTTTTCCTGAAGTGTCCAGGTAAAGGCTTCCCTTATGCAGTTCGGCAAGCGAACGCGCTAAGGTGAGGCCAATTCCCGTGCCCCGGATTTTACCCGTGTTTTTAGCGCGGTAGAACGGATCAAATATTTTCTCAGATAGTTCGGGGGGAATCAATTCACCGTCGTTACTGACTTTTACAATGATATTGCCGCCTTCATGATCTGGCGATATTAGTTCGATCAGGATGAACGATTTTCCGTATTTTATAGCATTTTGAATCAGGTTACCAATTAGTTTGGTGATTGCGTCCCGATCTACCAACGCAGAAGCTGTCCGTCCTGTAATCAGAAGTCTCATTTTGAATCCCTGATTTTCTGCCATCTGCCTGAAATTAGAGACTGTCTCTTCAATGACTTCACTCATGAGCGTACTGGTCAGGTTAAGCGCATAATTCTCTGATTCTACTTTTCTGAAATCCAACAGTTGATCAGTCAGTTCCAGCAGCCTGTCGGTACTTTTATTCATCAGTACCAGGTACTTTTCCAGGTGGGGTGTCTGGTCGATCTGCCTGATTATTTTTTCCATTGGCGCTTTGATCAGGGTTAGTGGTGTTCTGATTTCATGCGCCACCCTTGTAAAAAAATTGATCCTGGCTTTGTGAAATTCTTTCTCCTTATTCATCTCAAACAATTCCATCTGACGTTGTTGCTTTTCAGCGTGTCGACGGTTAATAAATGCAATAATGAGATAGGTCAACCCGGCGAATATCACAACATAGATAGCATAAGCCCACTTGGTTTTCCACCAGGGTGGAAGTATTGTAAGCCTGAGCGTTCGTTCATTGTCCATCCAGATTCCGCTGCTGTTTGTAGATTTGACATTGAGCGTATAATTTCCCGGAGCGAGGTCTGTAAAGTAGATGCGACGGTTCGCCCTGATTGAATTCCATCCCGTATCCAGGCCTTTTAGCTTGTACGCATATTTCACATTCTCGGGAGCCGTAAAAGTGAGCGCGGCAAAGTCGATGCTGAAGGTAGATTGAGTATGCCGGAGCCTGATTTCATTGGTCAATAGTATCGACTGGCCAAAAGGTGATCCCTTTTCCCGGAAATTCACTTCATTATTGAACATTTGAAATCCCGTTATATACAGGGGCGGATGATAATGACTGCGAATGAAATTGCCCGGAGTAAAACTGATCATTCCTTTGACCGATCCAAAATACAAATCACCATTTGAGTACTTGAACGCTGAATTGTAATTGAATTGCTCATTCAGGAGTCCGTCGGACTTGGAAAAAATCTGAATATTTTTGTTTTGATGATCAAGTCTTACCAGACCTTTAGAGGTGCTGAACCACAAGTTCCGGTCATTATCTTCAATGATAGTGTAAATGAGGTTGCTGGGAAACCCATTCGCTTCTGTGTAGGTTGTGCATTTTTTTCTGTCTGGTGAGAGCGCAAACAATCCCGCCTCAGTAGCTATCCAGATATTCTGTCTTGAGTCCTCTTTAATGTAAAGGATCCTGTTTTGCTCCAGCCGGTCATAGTGAGATGAATGAATGTTTAATTTTCCAACGACTCCTTGCCTGCGGTTAAAGAAATAGACACCCGAAGTAAAGGTGCCCACCCAGATTGTACCCGTATGATCTTCAGTTATTGCAGAATAAAAAGTGTTAAACGGTAAAGATTGTATCAAATGGAAACTATCGTGTGTGCGGTCGTATTGGTAAAGTCCGTTAGAGGTGCAGACAAAGATTGTTCCATCCCTGGTTTTGTAAAACGTGTAAATGAAGTTGCTTTTTAGTTGCCCGGGTAAGTCTCCGGCGCCGTAATGTTTAATGAACTTTTCGGATTTCAGATCCATTACGTCCAAACCGTGTTCAAATGTACCGATCCACAACCTGTCGTTATCTATCAATAGTCCGTGAATATTGGTATGCGAGATTCCGTTCTTTGAATCGCCGGGTTTGAAGCTCGTAAAAATCCCGCTTCTGGGGTCGAACTTGTTCAGACCTGCGTCTTCCGAGCCGATCCACAGATTTCCATCCCGATCCTCAACCATTTCCCGAATGGCATTTCCGTTTACGGAATGTCCGGCTTGTTGAGGAAAATACTTCCTGAAAATAAAGTGACGGTCTGCGAAGTAACTTACTCCGCCAAAATAGGAACCAACCCATATTCCTCCTTCCATATCCTGGCAAAGGGTGTAAATCGCATTGTCTGTAATAGAATAGGGGTCATAATAATTCTTTTTCAGGTTTTTGAATTTCCCGTCCACGATATCATAAATATAGATACCGCTTTCAGTGGCGATCCATATCTCCCGGGGTGAGCGGGTCAGGAAGTTTCTGGCAAAAATTTCCGTGCCGTTTTCCTGGTAGGTAAGAATATCTTCATATGTGCCGGTGGTGGGGTAAAACCTCTTCACACCTTGTCCGCTTGTTCCAATTAGCAGTGCGCCGTCGGCGGTGCGCGTTATACAATTGATTTCAAATGAAGCAACGGGCCTGGAATGCTGGAACAGATTAAATTCCTGAAAAGTTTTGTGTACCGGGTCAAATTTCGCGATTGTGCCGCGAATGGTCCCGATCCATATTTGGTAACCCTTGTCGATATACAGCGCCGTTACATCATTAATAGATGGAACGATGGTGACTGCGGATGAGCCGGGGCGAAACCTGAATAAATGAAAATCCGACACGAACCAGAGCTCCCCAGATAGATCCATATCAATGCACCGGATTTCTTTTGCAAGCGCTCCCGGGACTGGTTCAAATAACTCGAGTCTTTCATTATAGCGTCTAAGGCCTTTTTCAGTTCCAACCCAAAGTCGGCCTTGCCGATCCTCGAAAAGCGACCGGATAGAATTCGTTGGTAGGCTGTTGCTATCATTCGGATTGTTCCGGAAGACCTTAAAACTGTATCCATCGAAACGGTTCAGGCCATCCCTTGTTCCAAACCAAAGAAACCCTTTGCGATCCTGCGTTGTACAAAGAACCATGTTATTGGACAATCCCTGTTCAACCTGGTAATTTTTGAAATAGTATTCCTGGCCAAGAAACTCAAGGCTGATGCTGAGGCATATGATGACAATGATAAGCTTCAAGCAGTTTTTTGTTCAAATATAAACAAACAGCGGGTTTTGATCCCCACCAAACGAAGCAGATCTGTCCGGCAAAGACAAAGTTTGAGACATATCGATGAAAAATTGAATCATAACGGCGTGTGTAAGATTCCGCCAGCAAGTAATTTGCACCCTATAAGCTGTAAATCAAAACAAGGTTTATTGTCGTATGATTTTCAGGCGATTATAAATAAATTAAACAAATTTGCCATGCAATCAAAAAAAATCAAGCACAGCAAAAGTGCCAGAATGATGTTCATGCTGGTATTGCTGCTGATTTCCATTACAGGTGCCTGGGCACAGAGCACCATCACCGGGCGGGTCACCGATGAAAAGGGAGAGCCGGTTATTGGAGCGAGCGTAACTGTCAGGGGCGCCGTCACTGCCGTTGCCACCACTACCAGTGGGGCTTATTCCATTGTAGCTCCCGCCAATGCCACGCTCGTCTTTACTTCCGTCGGTTATAGTGAACTCCAGGTTCCTGTAAATAACAGGACGGTCATAGACGTAGTTCTACAACAGGCAGCCTCCAATCTCAGCGAGGTGGTGGTAGTAGGTTACGGTACGCAACAGCGCAAGGACTTGACCGGAGCGATATCAGTGGTTAAGCCAAGCGACATCAAAAAACGGCAGGCTACAACTGTGGCGGAAGCTTTGCAGGGCCTTTCTACAGGTATTAAAGTAAGAAGTGGGGGGCGGCCTGGTTCGGAGGCTCAGATCCAGATTCGCGGTTTGAAAAATGTTTCGGGGACCAATCCATTATACGTTATCGATGGATTGATTACCAGCGCAAACCGGGATTTCAATCCGGCTGATATCGAATCGATACAAATTCTAAAGGATGCATCCGCGGCGGCGATTTATGGTTCCCGAGCGGCAAATGGGGTCATCATTATCACCACGCGAAAAGGTAAGGACGGTCCTATGAAAATTGACTTTTCCGCTAAGTCGGGGCTTCAAATCATGCCCCGGTATTCAGTTGCCGATACCAAAGAGTTCACGCGCCTGAACTACATGGCCTACGATAATGCAGGCGCGGCCCGCCAAAAACTGGATACCACGGTGAACACCGACTGGCAGAAGGAGGCTTTCAGAACTGGAAAGATGAACGATCTCAACCTGTCATTTTCTGGTGGAGGAAAGAATAGTTCTTTTTTGACCTCCTTAGGATATTTGGGCAACCAGGGAACGGTCATCGGCACCGCTTTTGACAGATACAGCTTCAGGGTAAACTCCCAGGGATCCAAAGGAATTTTCAGTATAGGGGAAAACCTCGCCATCAGCAATTCAAAAACTGATGAAATGAAAGGCAACCCGATCATCGATGTAATCCGATTGCTCCCAACCATCCCGGTTTATGACTCAACCCATCCCGGCGGCTTTGGTTATGGCGATGAACGCAAGGCCAGGACTTTTGGAACCAACCCCGTTGCTATAGCCAATTTAATCAGTCAGACAAATGAAAATCTCCGGCTGCGGGGAAATCTTTGGTCAGAATTAAAATTCTTTGATTTTCTGAAATATCGTCTGAACCTTGGATACGAAACCAGCCGGGATCATTATAAATTTTTCAGAAAGCCAGGTAACTGGACCTTAAACCAGGCATATGAACCGGCTATAGCCAACGAGAACCGGGCTGAGTTTGTAAGCAGACTTCTAGAAAATACTCTAACATTCAAAAAGAAATTTTCAAAGCATGATTTTACCCTGATCGGCGGACAATCTTTTCAACAGGACGACTACGCTCAGATTTGGGGTCAAAAACGTAATGTGCTCAGTAATTCCACGGGTAATTACTATGATGTCTTAGATCAGGGAACGGATGCCCAATTAGGTGGATTTAGGCAAAGAGCCGTACTGCTTTCTTATTTCGGTCGGGCGGAATATTCTTTTGATGACAAGTATTTGTTCAATGCTGTCATCCGCAGGGATGGTTCCTCCAGGTTGGGCGCTGGATTGAAATGGGGAAATTTCCCCTCAGTTTCAGCTGCATGGCGCCTGAGTCGGGAGTCGTTTTTCAATGTACCTTGGGTCAATGACCTGAAATTGCGTGCCAGCTTCGGTACATTGGGTAGTTCAAATATCGGATATTATGAATCGATGGCATTTATCAATACGCTGACCACAATCACGCTGGGCAGGGACCAACATGCGGAACCGGCAGCGACCCAGGTTCAGCTTGCAAACCCCGGATTAAGCTGGGAGACCCTAAGGCAACAAAACTACGGATTTGACCTGGCTGTGTTAGATAACAAATTATCTCTTTCTGGTGACTATTTTGATGCAAAGACCGTGGACGTTTTGTATCAATCGCCTATCCTGATGACGACCGGACATGATGGATCGGCCCCGAGAGCAAACGCGCTTACATTGCACAATAGCGGATTTGAATTCACTGCTACTTACAGGAATAATGAAAACCTGGTTGACTATTTCGCAACCCTTAATTTCACCACACTTAGAAACAAAGTCCTGGAACTTGGGTATGGAAGAAATGAGCTATATGTTGGAAACACGGTAACGAAACTGGGCGAGCCTATTGGAATGTGGTACGTACTGCAAACAAAAGGTCTGTTCCAGACGCAGGATGAAGTGAACAATTACAAGAATGCCAATGGTAAAGTCATTCAACCGAATGCCAAGCCCGGAGATATTAGGTTTGTAGACAATAATGGTGATGGACAGATTACCAATGCTGACAAAGTGGTGGTTGCAAGCCCATGGCCCAAATTTGAAACTGGTCTGAACACGGGTGCCACCTACAAAAACTTTGAATTCACCATGGATTGGTTCGGTTCGTTTGGCGCAACTGTATTCAACGGTCCTAAGAGTGTAATGGATCGTTTCGACGATAACTCAAATTACAGGAAGGGCATAAGGCCCTGGACCCCGGAAAATCCAAATACAGACGTGCCCAGGGCATACTACGCATCCACACTGAACTCAAGGGGTGATACCGAAAGATGGCTGGAGAATGGCAGCTTTTTCAGATTGAAGCTCCTTAGCCTGGCCTATAATCTTCCTCAGAATTTACTGAAACATGTTGGGTTCTCAAATGCCCAGATTTCACTCACGGGACAAAATATCGTGACGTTTACCAGGTATACTGGCCTGGACCCTGAATTCAGTAATGGAAGCATTTTTGAAAAAGGATACGATTATGGTGCTTATCCCAATGTTAAAGTAATCTCTCTGGGAATTCAATTAGGACTTTAAAATTCGATAAAATGAAAAAATATATATATCTTTTGATGACAGTTCTGGTCCTTTTTGCCTCTTGCAAAAAGGCTCTGCTCGACCAAACCAACCCAAATACCCTGACAGTGCAGGAGTTTTGGAAGAGTGAAACCGATGCCCAGAAAGGCACAAACGCCATATACGCTATGTTTTACCAGGATGGAACCTGGAGCCGATGGATCTATTTTCGGCTGGACCTTACGTCAGACGAGGGCTACAGCATCAGTCCGTGGGTGGAACTTGCAGACTGGACAAGATTCAATTACGTCAACTATAATTTCTGGGAAGGGAATAGCTGGACCTGGAGAGATACCTATAAAGCAATTTTCAGATGTAACCAGGTCCTCAAACATGTTCCTGATATTAATTTTTCCGATGCGACAAAAAAGAGTCAGATGCTGGCTCAGGCCAAATTTTTCAGAGCTTTTTACTATTATTACGGAGCTTTGCTTTGGGAAAATATTCCAATCGTGCTGGAACCTCCGGTAGATCCGGGAGTTCAACCCAAACAGAATACGCTCGCAGAAGTATGGGCGCAGGTTGAGAAAGATTTAAAAGAGTCTGTAACGGACCTGCCGGTTCAGTGGGATAATGCCAACGTGGGAAGGCCCACAAAAGGTGCCGCTTATGCCATGCTTGCGAGAACACTTATGCAACAACATAAATGGGCTGAAGCAAAAACTGCGTTAGATTATTTCTTTTCCGGATCAGGAAAAGACTTATACGATTTGGTTGATTTTAAAGAAAACTTTAGGGCGACGCAGGAGAACAACAAAGAATCCATTTTTGAAATCCAATTTTCGAATGCAAACACTGGAGGCGATGGGGATTTCGTCAATAATAACATGGGTTGCAACCGACCTCAGTTTTTTGCACCAAGAGGCATTGGCTGGTCCGACGGACAGGCCCGCTATTGGTTGGTAGACGAGTTTAAAAAAGAGAAGACTGTTGATAATGGAATTGACCCGCGCTTAAGATATTCATTGTTCTATCCCGGACTGGAAGCGGATTTTGGTGATAAGATTTACGGAAGGAGCTGGCAATGGAACCAGAATGAAGCCTGGTTCAAAAAGTACTCCAGAGATTATTACAGAACAAATGAAGATTACTATTCCGAAGTGAACAATCGGTTAATACGCTATGCAGACATACTATTGCTCTATGCTGAATCGCTGAATGAAATCGGCCAGACAGCAGATGCCTATCAATACGTAAACCGGGTTAGAGAACGCTCCAAGCTGGCGCCGCTGGCAACTGCATATCCTGGAATAGGTAATAATAAAGACCTTTTCAGAGAGCGGCTCAAAGTTGAAAGAGCTTTGGAACTTTGTGGGGAGAGTGTTCGTTGGGCAGACCTGAAACGCTGGGGCGACCTGGAGTCACAGGCAAAGGTGGATGTCGTTGCACAGCGTGATCCGGATTTCAAGAATTTTGTGGTTGGCAAGAGTATAAGACTTCCTATACCGCAAAGTGAAGTGCTTAATAATCCAAATCTTAAGCAAAATCAAGGATATTGAAAAAAAAGCTTCAATATTTTGTAATTGGATTTTTGTTCGTCCTCGCAGTTCAAAGCTGCAGGGTTCCGGGCACCCAGGGCACACTGCCTAATCCCCTAAAGCGTCTGGACGTCGAATGGGACAGAACTTCTTTAATACAACTTGCGAAGCCTGCCTCAAATAACGGTACGCACCATTTTTCATATCCCCGTATGATTAAACTGACCAGTGGCGAATATTTCCTTGTTTATGAGCACAATGGGAGCGTCGCTATGATTACAAGTATTGACGATGGAATATCCTGGTCGGATGAAAAGCTGATCACCACCTCGCACAATAACATAAATATCGCCAATCCTGAAATACTTGAACTGGCAGATGGTAGTCTCATCCTGGCTTATAACTTAAGGCCAAGACCAGGCGCGGACGGCTTCTATGACCCGTCAAAAAAGTTCTCTATTTGTATAAAAAGGAGCAGGGACAAGGGTAATACCTGGCAAGATGAGCAGTTGCTCTATGAAGCCGGCTCCGATTTTAAAAATGGGTGCTGGGAACCTTCAATGCTGCAATTACCATCGGGGGAGATACGGTCGTACTTTGCTAATGAGGGGATTTACCTGCAGTCAGATGAGCAGAATATTTCCATGTTGAGTTCGGTTGATAACGGGGTTACCTGGACCAAAGAGCCCGAAATCGTGAGTTTCGCCAGGGGATTCAGGGATGGTATGCCGGTGCCGGTTTACGACAAGCAGCAACATAAAATACTATTGGCCATTGAGGATAACAGTGCAGAGGGCGAGTTTAATCCATCAATAATAACACTTCCTCTTCAGAGAGATGGCCGAGTTGCTGATGCAAACAGCATCGCGAGGACCCGTTTGCTGAATCAGGAGATTTCGAACAGGGTGTATGCCGGGGCTCCATATATTAAGGAATTTATGAACGGAACCTTAGTACTGTCGTTTCAAAGTACATTGAACCGGGGAAGCGACTGGCGACTTTCTACGATGGATGTCGCCATCGGCTCAGAACCCGGCAAACTCCGTTTGACCACAAGGCCGTTCGATATCCCCCGGGACAAGTCGGCTTTATGGAATGCTTTATGTGTGCTGGATGAGAATACCATCGCCGCATTGACCAGCACAAATGCTTTTAACAATTATTCAGCTATTTGGATGATCAGAGGAAAACTAAAACAGCAATGATGAGAGTATTTTTAATGTTGATGTGCCTTGCAGGGTTGATATCCTGTGGTAATAAATCGTATCCCGGGCAGCCGCCGCCTCCTCCTCCGCCGGATCTTACATCGTTCCGTAATCCGGTATTCAAGCCTATTTTGGCTGATCCAACCGTGGTAAGGGATAGTGCATCGGGTGATTTTTATGCCTACGGAACGGAAGATTATTGGAATACCGATAATAAGAATCATTTGGTAGCAATAGTCAGATCAAAGGACCTGGTAAACTGGACCTATGTGGGAGACGCGTTTTCTGTAAAGCCGTCATGGAAAAATAACGGTGGGATCTGGGCCCCCGAAGTTGTCCATATAAATGGGAAGTATTATTTGTATTATTCGTATTCTATCTGGGCAGATCCAAATCCCGGCGTAGGGCTGGCAATAGCCGATAACCCCGCCGGCCCTTTTCAGGATCAGGGTAAGTTGTTTTTTTCGTCTGAAGTCAATATGCCTAATGCAATCGATCCTTTTTATTTTGAGGAGGATGGGGTGAAATATTTATTCGCCGGCAGTTACAGTTCTCAGCCAAACGCGGGGATATATGGACTGGAACTTTCTTCAGATGGCAAAAGCGTCCCCGACGCCAGCCGGAAGTTTAAGATCGCTGCGGGAGATTTCGAAGGGACGGTTGTTTTTAAGCGGAATAACTATTACTATTTTATGGGATCCAAGAACAATTGTTGCGATGGCGCGGCTAGTATTTATCAGGTTAGGGTAGGACGCGCCACGAGCCTTCGGGGTCCTTATCTTGATAAGAATGGAAATGATCTGAAAAATCCCGGTAGCGGGACGTTGGTCCTGCAGCGAAATTCAGTATTTGCGGGACCCGGGCACACCTCGCGGTTGATTACAGATAAAAAGGGCACCGATTGGATACTTTACCATGCAATGGATGTCAACAATGCAAAGATTGGGTCAGTTAATCAGCGTGCGTTGATGCTGGATAAAGTCAACTGGAGTACCGACGGATGGCCGTTGATTAATGATGGCTATCCTTCGTCAAAAAGCAATGACAAACCTGAATTTTAATACATTATCTTTGTTGATAGATAACTTTATGGGGATTTATCGAACATTTGCCAATTATCACTGTCAACTTAGAGCCTCATACGCTAAGTTTTCGATGAAGGATTAATTTCTTTCACTTTGACCAAATCCAGGGTCAGATTCCGTTCAGCAGAAAAATATGAATAATCACTACTGAGTGAATTTATAATTGAAACATACTAAAAACTAAAATAAAAATTAAAACCGTTAATCATGATTCGACGATCCTACGCCCTTGCGTTATTTGTGCTATTGACTGGAGTGCTAAGTGCCCAACGCTGGGAGCCCGTTGGTGGTAAGATACTCACTCCCTGGGCCGAGAAGGTCAATCCTGCCAAACCGCTTCCGGAATATCCGCGGCCGCAACTCGTAAGGGGCAACTGGCAGAACCTGAACGGAAGCTGGCAATATGCCATCACTCCTAAAACCCAGGAGAGCGCTCCTGCTTCATTCGATGGCCAGATCTTAGTGCCATACCCCGTTGAGTCGGCACTTTCGAGTGTTGGAAAACGTGTTGGCAAAGACAAACTTCTCTGGTATAAGAAGAGTATTTCTCTGTTAAAGCCTTCAGGCGATCAGCGCGTGTTGCTGCATTTTGGCGCGGTGGATTGGCAGTGTGACGTATTTGTAAATGGTACCAGGGTAGGACGGCATGAAGGCGGCTACGAACCTTTCAGTTTTGATATCACCCCGCAATTGAAAAAAGGTAAAAGCCAGGAGCTAATCGTGAGGGTATGGGATCCCACCGATGACGGACCTCAGCCCAGAGGGAAACAAATCAACAATCCCCATGGGATATGGTACACACCGGTAACCGGTATTTGGCAAACCGTTTGGACAGAAACCGTTGGCGCCACATACATTGCATCAACGCGTCACACGCCCCAGGTTGATGAAGGCGAGTTAAAAGTTTCCGCAGCAGTTGAAAATGCAAGGGCCGGCGACCTTGTGCGATTTGTAGTGTTTGACGGGAAAAACAAGTTGTCCGAAGCCACTCTTCCCGCCGGAACCGAGGGTAGTATAGAAATGAAGAACGCCGGACTCTGGTCGCCGCACTCCCCGAAATTATATGACCTGAAAATTGCCCTGCTGAGAAACGGTAAACAGATCGACTATGCAGAGAGCTATTTTGCTATGCGGAAGATTTCCCTGAAAAAAGACGCGAAGGGTATAGAGCGGCTGGCGCTGAATGATAAAATCTTTTTTCAGTACGGTCCGCTTGACCAGGGTTGGTGGCCTGATGGTCTGTATACTGCACCTACTGACGACGCTTTATTGTTTGACGTCGTGAAAACAAAAGAAATGGGGTTTAATATGATCAGAAAACATATTAAAGTTGAGCCGGCCCGCTGGTACAGGTTCTGTGACAGCGTGGGTGTTTTGGTTTGGCAGGATATGCCAAGCGGAGATTTGGGAGGAAACCATTGGGATATGCAGCCAGGGAAGATTTCTGGTTTAAATCACGACAAAGAAAGGTCTGCAGAGTCAGAGGGGTACTACAAAAAAGAATGGAAAACCATTATGGACGCGCTCTATAATTTCCCCTCGATTGTAGTATGGATACCCTTCAATGAAGCATGGGGGCAGTTCAAGACCAAAGAAATCACTGACTGGACGATGAAGTATGATCCGTCGAGGCTGGTGAATAGCGCTAGTGGTGGAAACTTCAGTTTCACGGGTCACATACTGGATATTCATAATTATCCTGACCCTGCCATGCCTGATCCGCAAATTTTTGGAAATAAGGGACAGGCCCTGGTCCTGGGAGAATTTGGCGGACTGGGATTGCCGGTAGA
Source organism: Niabella sp. CPT15-335-S11 (assembly GCF_058792415.1). NCBI lineage: Bacteria > Pseudomonadati > Bacteroidota > Chitinophagia > Chitinophagales > Chitinophagaceae > Niabella > Niabella sp. CPT15-335-S11. The sequence continues at coordinate 88,180 of NZ_JBYTEI010000002.1, read as the reverse complement.
AGGACATACCTGGCAGGACAAGAATAACTGGGGATACCAAAGCTTTAAAGACAAAGACGAACTCCTGCAGAGATACACACGGTTAATGACTGATCTCAGGAATCTGATACCACTCGGCCTTTCTGCCGGTGTTTATACACAAACAACCGATGTGGAAATTGAGACTAACGGGATACTTACCTACGACCGGAAAGTGATAAAAATCCCGGAAACAACGCTCAAATCCCTGCACGAGTCTTTATACCAGGTCCCGGTAAAATAATTGCGATTCAGGAGAGGGTACTCTGTCCCGCGCAGGGAGAGAGTACCTTGTTCTTTACAGGATGAATACGAACTTGCATAGAAAGAGTATTATTGTATAATTTGTTAAACTAAGAAAATAGCTTGTGTTGAAAAATTTATTCATTGCCGGAGTTTTTTTATCCATGACGCTGCCGATGCTGTCATGCTCCGGAATTGGCAAAAAAAGAGAGCAGGGCAATCAGCTTTCTGATAGCTCCAATACGGTCAGGGAGATCTGGAGCCCGGAACAGGCCATGACCTGGTATTCAGGGAAGTCCTGGTACCTTGGGTCAAATTTCCTGCCCAGCACGGCCATCAATCAGTTGGAAATGTGGCAGGCCGATACTTTTGATACGACAACGATTGCCAGGGAGATGGGTTGGGCATCTTCATTGGGCATGAATATGATGCGCGTGTATCTCCACGACCTGCCCTGGCAGCAGGATGATGCTGGCTTTTTTCACCGGATAGATACCTTTTTAGATATAGCCGCCCGGCATAAGATTAAAATCATGTTTGTTTTGTTCGATTCAGTCTGGGATCCTTTTCCAAAGGCAGGTAAACAACGTGATCCGAAGCCGCATGTTCATAATTCAGGGTGGGTACAGAGCCCGGGCCAATTGGTGCTGAAGGATTCAACGAAGTATCCCATGATGGAGAATTATGTAAAGGCAGTCATCGGCAGGTACGCTAATGATAAACGGGTTGCAGTCTGGGACGTTTGGAATGAGCCGGATAATATGACCGGCGCGTCCTATGAAAAAGTTGAGATTCCTAATAAAGTAGACCTGGTACAGCCCTTGTTAATAAAAACTTTTGAATGGGCTCGCAGCGCAAACCCTTCACAGCCGCTCACCTCAGGCGTATGGGCCGGAGAATGGTCGGCCGACAGCTTGCTGAAGCCCATCGAACGGATTCAATTAGAGGAGTCTGATATCATTTCATTTCATTGTTATGATAAACCTGCAGATTTTGAGCGAAAGATCGATGGCCTCAAACGTTACCACAAACCCATCTTCTGCACAGAGTATATGGCAAGACCCAACGGCAGTACCTTTGAAGGCTTTTTGCCAATCGCTAAAAAGGAAAAAGTGGCAGCCATCAATTGGGGATTTGTCCAGGGAAAATCACAGACCATCTATCCATGGGATAGCTGGACAAAAACATACACGTCCGAGCCACCATTATGGTTTCACGACATTTTCCGGACAAATGGTACGCCATACCTGCAGCGGGAAGTCGATTTTATCAAGGAACTAGCCAGGAAATAACCGACTAATATGAAAAGAGTCTGCTCCGGTCGGAGATCGAAGCTACCCTCAGAAAAGAGAATCAGGAAATAACTGACTAATTTAGCTGGCTGCGGGAAACAATATCGGGCGTGTCCCTTGTGAATAGACCCGCTTGCGGATCTCACAATTTCCGGTTGCGGGTAGATAAGTGAACCGGATACTCAGATCGTTCGCTTTTAAATCTGCTGCACGCCATTAAATTTGGGTTGTTTTTGGTCATCAATTGGTCAATCTGACTTAATTTTAAACTTAAAAATATCACAATGAAAGTATTCAAGATTACTATGCTTGCCACGCTGGCTATAACGATTATTGCCTGCAACGACGGGAGCAGTAAGAAAACCGATGACGCGACAGGTGATTCAACCGCAGTGTCCAAAGACCTGGCTGCTCAGGTAGATCCGGCTTTATTTAATGATTCTATCGATGGGAAGAAAGTGGCCCTTTATACCCTGAAGAACAAGAACGGCGTAGAGTTGTTCATTACTAATTACGGAGGAAGATTCGCGGGGTTATTTGTGCCAGACAAGTCCGGGAAGCTGACAGATGTTGTCATCGGCATGAACAGTGCAGCCGGATTCAAGAATGCGACAGAAGCCTATTTTGGTGCAACCATCGGTCGTTATGGCAACAGGATCGCTAAGGGGGCATTCAGTCTGGATGGTAAGACTTATAAACTGGCCATCAATAATTATCCGAACACCCTGCATGGCGGGAAGAAGGGTTTTCAGGCGGTGGTTTGGGATGCGGTTCAGCCCAATGATTCCACGCTGGAACTGAGCTATGTGAGTCCTGATATGGAAGAAGGTTATCCGGGCGAATTGAAAGTAAAAGTGGTTTATAGCCTCAACGCTAATAATGAAATCTATATGGATTACACAGCAACAACAAATAAGCCTACCGTTTTGAATCTAACGAACCATGCGTTCTTCAACCTCAACGGTGAGGGAAGTGGCGAAATTCTTGGTCACACCCTCCAGGTTTACGCAGATAAATACACACCGGTTGATTCGACATTAATTCCAACCGGTAAGATTGAAGCTGTGGCCGGAACACCTTTTGATTTTACAAAACCCACGACCATTGGCGCCAGGATCAATGAACAAAACGAACAACTGAAATTTGGGAGAGGTTATGATCATAATTATGTACTGAACGGTACAAAAGGTATCAACGGACTCGTTCATGCAGCTACTGCCACGGGAGATAAATCAGGTATTGTGCTGGATGTGTACACCCGGGAGCCTGGTGTACAGTTCTACAGCGGTAATTTCATGGCCGGAAAAAATATCCTGAAAAGCGGGGCAAAAGATGATTACCGCACGGCATTCTGCCTGGAAACCCAGCATTTTCCAGATTCACCTAATCAGCCGGCCTTTCCATCAACCGTTTTGAAGCCCGGCCAGACTTACCACACGGTTTCTGTTTATAAATTTTCAGTAAAATAGAACCAGCAACACTGTTTTAAGACCGCACCCTGAAAAGTGCGGTTTTTTTGGCTCATAAAGAAATCAGTTTTGGGGTTGACTTGTCTGGGCGACCGGCTCGGGATTTGGATTAGATGTATATAAGAAAAAATATATAACAATGAGGACCGTAAACCCTGAAGTTATCCAAAAGGTTACGGCAGCGCCAAAATTATACCAGATCAATCCCGCAAAACTGCTGGCAATTAAGGCGCAAATACTTTGGAAAGCAGAATAAGTACCGATAGCTGTGGCAACATCTTCTCGCCTGCAGATGTTGGTGATCCAGGCTTTGGATATTCCTTCCGTAGCTGCGGCATACATCCCATATAAAAAAAGTAAAACGATAAACCATCCCTCACTGACGTTGAAGCCCATGCCAAAATAAACCAGGCTGAATAATACCAAACCGGTCAGGAACATTTTTTTTAGTCCAATTTTATCAGCAAGGCTACCAAGTGGAAAAGCAGCCAGGGCGAAGATCAGGTTATAGAAAATATAGGTACCGATTATTTGGGTGTCATTTAACCCCGAAGCCTTGGCTTTTAGCAGGATAAAAACATCCGAACTGTTGAATAAGGCAAAAATGAGCAGGCCCGCGACCAGTCTCCTGTAATTGCCAGGGCTTTTGTTCCAGTATCTTAAAAAAGTAAAGAAGGAAACTTTCTCGCGGGTCTTTTCTTTGGTTTGCCGTTTTTCCCTTAATAAAAGAGTGGCGAAGATGGCCATCAACCCCGGGAGAAAGGCAATTAGAAAAAGCATTTTGTAGTTTCCCGGGAACTTATATAGAAAAAACAGCGCAAAAGCCGGCCCAATCACAGCTCCCAGGGTATCCATTGATCGGTGAAAACCAAAGATCTTTCCTTTTGTTCCCGGCGTGGATTCTTCGCTAAGCAAGGCATCCCGGGCGCCCGTCCGGATTCCTTTTCCCAGGCGATCCGTCGTCCTGGCCAGGAAGACCCACCAGGGGTAGGTGAAGATGGCGAGCATTGGCTTGGAAATTGCGCTGAAAGCATATCCGAGCTGCACAAACGGCAGCCGTTTTGAAGACGCATCCGAAAGGTTTCCAAAATAACCTTTGCTCAAACCTGCCGTGGCTTCTGCCAGGCCTTCAAGTAACCCGATCAGGATGACTGAAAAACCAATGGTTTTGAGATAAATAGGCATGATAGGATAAAGCATCTCACTGGCCGCATCTGTGAACAGACTTACCAGCGATAGTATCCATACATTTCGGCTAATCGATTTCAGCATCTGAACGTGTAAGGTTTAAAGGTAGGCCAAAAACTAAAAAAGGCTGCCTGCAGGCAGCCTTTAGATAATATTTTTGTCTTAGGGGAATATGCCAAGTTCATTGTATGTATTCGCGACCTTGTTAATGGCCACCACAAAGGCAGCCGTGCGCATATCAGGAATACCTGGGTTATTGTTCCACTCCCTGAGAATTTGTCGGGTAGCACTGATCATGGTTTCTTCAAGCCCGCTGTACACCAGGTCGACTTCATCAGCTCCGTGGCGTATCAGTTTCCGGCTCTTCTCATCAACCCTTTTTCCCGTCAGGTCTTCCAGCTCTTTCAGAATGCGACCGTTCAGGTTTTCCGTAAATCTTTTTTCCATCCTTCCGTACCTCACGTGACTAAGATTCTTGAGCCATTCAAAATAGGAAACGGTCACGCCGCCTGCATTCAGAAAAATATCGGGAACCACGAATATATTTTTAGAAGCCAGGATTTCATCACCTTCCGGTGTAATTGGCCCGTTCGCTGCTTCACCAATAATTTTTGCTTTGATCCTATCAGCATTTCCTTTGTGAATGACACTTTCCAGCGCAGCGGGTATCAGGATATCACATTCGAGCTCCAGTCCTTCTTCACGGACTGCCAGATTTTTTGCTCCGGGAAAATTCATAATGGAACCGGTTGCTTTCTTGTGAGCCAGCACTGCTTCCACATCCATTCCATCCGGGTTGGAAATGGAGCCTTCGTATTCAACCAGTCCTACAACTCTGGAACCCGCATCCTGAAAGAACTTGGCGGTGTGGTAGCCTACATTACCGAGTCCTTGTACCACAATGGCCTTGTTTTCTACGCCGGTAGAAAGTCCTATTTTCCCCATTATTTCAGGATTATTGCAGATTTCCCTAAGGCCAAAAAATACGCCTAATCCGGTAGCTTCCTTCCTTCCATTCACGCCACCCTGCGATACGGGTTTGCCGGTTACGCATCCTGCCGCATCAATATTTTCCGGGTGCATGGCTGTAAAAGTATCCACAATCCAGGCCATTTCGCGCTCTCCTGTACCAAAATCAGGCGCAGGCACATCCGTAGCCGGACCAATAAAACTCTTCCTGATCAGTTCAGAGGTGTACCGTCGTGTAATTTTCTCCAGCTCGTACGAGGAGTATTTTTTCCGGTTAATTTTTATGCCCCCTTTGGCACCGCCAAATGGAACATCCACAATAGCACATTTATAGGTCATCAAAGCTGCCAGGGCCATAACTTCGTCCTGGTTAACTTCCATCGAAAACCTGATACCGCCTTTGCAAGGTGATTTGTGATGGGAGTGCTGTACCCGGTAGGCATCGATAACTTCGATAGAGCCATCCTCCCTTTTTAAAGGGAATCGCATGGTGAAAACGGCATTACAGGCCTTAATTTGTTCCAGGAGACCTTTGTCCCAATGGGTGTACCGAGCCGCCTTATCAAAATTTTTTTCTACGGCTCCAAAAAAACTGTAGTGATTGTCTGACATAGCATTGTTTTTCAAAATGACAAATAAGCTTGATTATATATAAGTATCGATCAATCTTTTTCCAATTTCCTGATCTTCCGTTCAAGCCTGAACAAATAGAGGAACAGGCCCAGTAAAATAATCAATAAAACAGCAACGACAACGTAGATCCGGCCTTCACTGCGCAACACATTGTCGACAGACTGTGCCGACGACAAAAAAGGAACGGAAAGCATCACCGCAAGTAGTAAAGTCTGGATTCTATTTTTCATTTGAAATTTGTTTTTCCTTTAATAAACCAACGCGTATTCGCAAACTAGCCACCCAAACGCCCAACAATGCCCACGCAATAAAAGCCGGATACTCAACCAGGCGCATAGTGGCATCCACATCTTTAAAATTCAAAGCGGGGTTACCCTCACTTCCCGGATGAAGGCTCGGTAGTAGCCTTGGAATGATAAACAGGGTAGGGAATAACATGGCGAATGCAAATATGTTATAGACTGCACTGATCCTCGCTCGTTTGTCCAGGTCCTGTATGGAATCCCGAAGGATGAGATAGGCAAAATAGATCAACAGACCTATGGCCGTACCTATCAGTTTTGGCTCACGGGCAATGGCGCTGAACGACTTAAATGCAGGATTATTCGGATCGGCCCAGGTATAACTCATCCACATCGCACCCGTTGCATAACCCAGCAATCCAAAAAAGATTCCGGTTGTAGCGAAATGTCTGGCATAGATATCATATTTCAGTTCCATTTTCCTAAGATATAAAACTGAGTTTACCACCGAACAGGTAAACAAGACCATCATTGCCACCCACATTCCGACATGAAAGAAAAGATTGCGGATTGTTTCGCCCAAAACCGGTAAATCGGGAATCTTAACAAGGAAACCTCCCGCAACAGTATATACCAGTAACACAACGCACAGGATTTTCCACCACCATTTTTTCATCTACATATTTTTTAGTTCACCGCATTTGGCGGTTAGTGCTTTTGCCGGATGCCTGCCTGTTCGGCAGACAGGCCTGCCTGTCGGTTTACCCTCCTTCGGTACGCCCGCCCGTCCGCCGCGGCGGACGATTCGGGAGGGGCGGGGAACTCCGCGAACACACCCTCCGTGTGAGAATAATTTTTGATGCTTTGTTTCATAATCAAGTTTCAGGCACGCCTTCCAGGCAAATCGATATTAAAACACAAATGTAATGTGAATGTTGATTGAAATTAAAAATTTTGAAATTACACATCATTTTGAGCCTGGGTTTTTGAAATTTTCAAATTGTGCTGCTTAAATTATTAATTATTCATCAATATTCGCTCCATACATTTTTCTTCATGATTAATCACGCCATAAAAAAGGGAAAAGGATCACCGCCAGCAGACCCACTAGTAAATCCAACGCGATCAGCAGCAGGATATCAACCCAGGGGAAATTCGCGGCTTTTTCGAACGCGGCCCCGGAGAGTTTCATCAACAGCATTAACTGCGGCACAATCAGCGGGAAACCCAATACGGCAATAATAGCGGCATTCTGGTGGGCTCTGGCTGCAATAGCGGCCAGGAAGGTGAAGACCATGCTCAGGCTTATTCCTCCCAGCATCACCAGGCCGGTGAAAGGCAGCACTCTTTGTACCGGATTGCCAATAAATGCAAAAAATAAAACCAGGCTGATCAGGGTCATCACCAGCATCAGCAAACCGCTGAAGATCAACTTAGCGGTGACAAAATGTACAGGTGAAGCAATGGAGTAAAAATATAACATCCTGCCCTTGCTTTCCTGCAGAAAACTTTTCGCAACAGCGTTGATACAAATAAACAACTGGATCACCCAAAATAAGCCGTTCCAGATTTCTGCCTCTGGTTCTTCAATGGCCAGGAAAAGCACGAAAATAGTCGCGAAAATATACAACAGGATGCCGTAAAAACTATACTGCTGGCGTACTTCAAGCAGGAGATCTTTTTTAAAGAGGGTTAATATTTTGGAACCGTTTCTAATTCTCGAAGATTTTAATGATATCAATTGCCGTTACCTGTTTTCAGCGTAACACTTGCGGCATCTGGGCTCATAAACGTCCAGCGCCCCTAGCATTACCTGATCATCATCCGGAATTTTCCGGTAGGAATAATTGGCAATATTCCCACATTTCTGGCAAATTGCATGGAGTTTGGTCACATAATCTGCTTTTGCCAATATGAAAGGCATCGGGCCAAAGGGTTTGCCGGTAAAATCCATATCCAAACCAGCTACAATTACCCGCAACCCTTTGAGTGCAAGGAGATCGCAAACATCAGGAAGTTCCGGATCAAAAAACTGGGCCTCATCTATACCTATCACATCAGCGCCCTGGGCTAACAACAGGATGTTCTGAGAATTGGCGACCGGAGTAGACAGGATTGCATTGGTGTCATGGGAAACGATGTCTGACTGGTCATACCGCGTATCTTTCGCAGGTTTGAAAATTTCGGCCTTAAGATTGGCTATTTTGACTCTTTTCAGCCTCCTGATCAGTTCTTCTGTCTTACCGCTGAACATGGATCCGCAAATAACTTCAATCCAACCCCTCCGTCCATCTCCCCGCAAATCCGGTTCTATAAACATGGTTAAACTTATTGAAATGTTACTAAAATTACAGATAATTGTGAAAAGCAGGTAGTAATTTAGCCGTACACAGTCATCAAAAGTAGGATAATGGATCGAATTGAAGTTCTTATTGAAAAATTAAAGCATCAATACGCAGCTAAGTCGGGACAAGCCGACCTGCTGTTTACTGTTCAGCAGCTTGAGAAAGAGCTTACGGGCAGCCTGAAAGAAGTAGAGTTATTAGGTTCCAGCCGGATTTCTGTCTGGATACCACACGGACCCTCATTGCCGCACCTTGTGGAGCCCGCACCCGAACCGGCACATCCGGAGGAAAAGGAATATTTTGAATTAGCTTTCACGGAACCTTTGGAGCCTGACGAGGATGAATCGCACCCAGGTGGTCTTGATATTCCAAAAATCGACGAATGGCAAAAAGTGATGCCAGAGCTTAAAGACAGGCGTAAGGCAAAGCCCACCCAGCAGGGAATGGCAGAGCGGGGAACGATCAAATTCGGTAACGAAGAAGCTGATATAGATCGTCTCAGGGAGATTCCGACCCTTGCCCAATACTTTCGGCCTGGAAAACAGAAACCGGGAAAAACAGATCAGGATTCAGACACCGCGCAGGAAGCGGATTCCGCAAGGGTGAAGGATTTGAAAAAAGGTATTAATGACGATGAAAAAGAATTGTTTATACGTGAATTATTTATGGGAGATGTGGCAATGTATGAAAGGAGTATCCGGACCATCAATAATTTTCATGCTTATGCGGAAGCCGAATATTGGATCAGACGGGAACTTAAAACCAAACTTGGCTGGGCGGTGGATGATCCGGCTGTCATCCGGTTTGACCTGATCGTCCGGAAACGATTTGGCTGATACCGGTCATAATGCATTGGGTAGCACCCTGGTTCTCCCTTACAAAATTTCCGGCAGCTTTTCCAGCCGCTTCTGCATTAGGGGGATCGATCAGGAATCTATGGATCAGCGAAATGAGTTCAGCCGGTTCGTTATAGGTAAATGCCCCGCCGGTACTGAGAAGGCCCTTCGCTTCATTGAATTTTTGGTAGTTGGGACCGAAAATAACCGGTTTGCCGTAAACAGCAGCCTCAAGCGTGTTATGGATACCCGACCGGTTGAAGCCACCCCCGATATAAGCCATGTGCCCGTACCGGTACAGCCTGGACAACATACCAATATTATCAATAATTAAAATATGTTTTTTGGAAAGGTCTGCCTCCTGATTTACTTTCAGCGCCGAATACAGGGCAGCGTCCGGAAAAAGTCCGAGCAGGTACCGTATATGTTCCCCGTGGATTTCGTGGGGGGCGATGATCAGTGAAAGCTCCCTGTTCTGTTGCCACATAAGCTGAAGATTTTTTTCATCCTCCGGCCAGGTGCTTCCGGCAACCAGGAGCTTCCGGCCTGTCGCAAATTTCTCTATCAATTCAATCGGTTGAAAATCTCCTGCGATCGCAATGACCCTGTCGAACCTGGTGTCTCCCGCTTTGGTGATTTTAGAGTTGTCAAGCAGGGGTTTCAGATTATCCAGACTTTCTTCGTCCTGTACATAAATATGTGTGAAGAATGACAGCATGCGACGGTGCAAGCCACCATACCATTTAAAGAATATGGATTGCTTCCGGAATAAAGCCGATATCAGAATTACCGGAATATCCAGTACCCTGAGTTGTTCCAGGTAGTTGTACCAGTATTCATATTTTACAAAAATGGCAAGTTGGGGTTTCACAATATTCAGAAACCTGGACACATTACCCTTTGTGTCCAACGGCAGGTAAAACACCCAATCGGCACCGGCATAGTGCTTGCGGACTTCGTAACCCGAAGGCGAGAAAAAAGTTAACAGGATTTTGATATGGGGATAATCAGACCTGATTTTTTCAAGCACCGGCCGACCCTGTTCAAATTCGCCCAACGATGCACAGTGCATCCATATTACGTTTCCCGAGCCTGTGAATGCTTCCGCGAATTTTTCAAATTGCCCCTTTCTCCCGTTTCGCCACATTTTTGCCTTCTCATTGAATAAGGAAGCTACAAATACGCCGGACTGAAAAAGCCTGAGAAAAACCGAATATAATATTTTCAAGTCGTCAGTTTGGACAAATATAAAAGCAATCCGGAAACTAGCCTTTATTTATTACTTTTGCGGCCTATTATTTTGTTCGATCCTAACACATTATATGATCCCAATTCAAATGGTGGATACTCGGCGACAGTACCACAAGATCAAAGAAGAAATTGACGCTGCAGTTTTATCGGTAATGGAAAGTACGGCATTCATTAATGGTAAAATTGTCGGAGAGTTTGCTACAAATCTGGCTGACTATCTGGGCGCAAGACACGTCATCCCTTGTGCCAATGGTACCGATGCACTTCAAATTGCGCTGATGGCGCTTGGGCTGAAGCCCGGCGACGAAGTGATCACGCCATCTTTCACGTATATCGCGACCACAGAAGTAATTGCCCTGCTGAACCTCGTACCGGTATTTGTGGAAGTAGATAAAAAGACTTTCTGCCTGGACCCGGATGCGGTTGAAAAAGCCATCACGGCCAGGACCAGGGCAATAGTTCCTGTACACCTTTTTGGTCAGGCGGCCGATATGGAAAGGATCATGGAAATTGCGGACCGGCATCATCTTTACGTAGTTGAGGATAATGCACAAGCGATCGGATGCGAAATCCGCTTTGGCAACGGTACGGTAAAAAAGTCTGGCACCATCGGACACATAGGTTGTACTTCGTTTTATCCCAGTAAGAACCTCGGAGCGTTTGGCGACGGCGGAGCACTGTGCACCAATGATGATGACCTGGCGTTGAAAATCCGGATGATCGCGAATCACGGGCAGTCAAAACGCTACTACCATGATCGGGTTGGCTGTAATAGCCGGCTCGACAGTATTCAGGCTGCCATACTGAATATCAAGCTAAAACACCTTGATGAATATGGCCGGGCCAGACAGGAAGTTGGGATGTTTTACGACAAAGCCTTTTCGGAGAGCGACAAGATCCTGACGCCGGCAAAAGCGGATTATTCGAGCCACGTATATCATCAGTACACGGTGGCCTTGAATGGTGTGGACAGGGATGGATTGATCGGATACCTTGCCGGTAAACAAATTCCTGCCATGATTTACTATCCGGTCCCCGCTCATAAACAAAAAATGTTTTCTGGTTCCTTGCTTAAGTTGCCAGATCTGCAGGTAACCGACTGGCTATGTGAACGGGTGGTTTCATTGCCCATTCATACAGAAATGGATGCAGAACAATTGAATTATATTGCCCAGGCTGTTCTGGAATACACAGATAAATAAAATGAATTTGTTTGATGAACTTGTGAGGAAGGAAACCAGACTGGCAGTACTCGGACTGGGTTATGTTGGACTCCCAATAGCGCTAGCCTTTGCCAAAAAAATATCTGTGATCGGGTTTGATATTAATCCGCAGCGCCTCGGCTTGCTAAAGCAGGGAATAGACCCGAGTAACGAACTTTCGCGGGAGGAGTTTGAAGGGTGTGACATAAAATTTACGGACTCTCTGGATGATTTAAGGGAGGCGAAGTTTTACATAGTGGCCGTTCCAACTCCTGTAGATGACCGGAAAACACCTGACCTGCGCCTTGTATTGAAAGCCTCAGAGACCATCGGAAAGGTACTCAAGAAAGGCGACTACGTCGTATTTGAATCCACCGTTTATCCGGGTTGCACCGAAGAAGACTGCCTGCCTGTGATAGAAAAAGGTTCGGGTCTTAAAGCGGTCGAAGAATTTAAGCTGGGATATTCGCCGGAGAGAATTAATCCCGGCGATAAAACGCATACCCTGTCAAAGATTGTGAAAGTCGTGTCGGGATGTGATACTGAATCGTTGGAGGAGATCAGCAGGGTTTACGAATTGGTGGTGAGCGCGGGTATCCATAAGGCTTCATCCATTAAAGTGGCTGAGGCAGCAAAAATTATTGAAAACACGCAGCGCGATCTGAATATCGCGCTCATGAACGAATTATCGCTCATCTTTTCAATTATGGATATCAATACCTTTGAAGTGCTGGAAGCCGCCGGTACCAAATGGAATTTCCTGAATTTTCAGCCCGGCCTTGTGGGTGGACATTGTACTGGTGTCGACCCTTATTATCTCACTCATAAATCCACCAAGATGGGATACCGCCCGGAAGTGATCCTCGCGGGAAGAAATATCAACGACCGTATGGGACGCCATATTGCTGAAAAAGTCGCCAGGCACATCCTCAGTAATGGCACTCAGATCTCAGAAGCGAAAGTGCTGGTGAAAGGAGCTACTTTTAAGGAAAATGTGACTGATATTCGCAACAGTAAAGTAGCAGATCTGGTAAAAGAGCTGCAGGAATATTCACTGAAAGTTGATGTGGAGGATCCATACGCGGATTCCAGGGAAATGAAAAAGGAGTATGGCATTGACCTGGTTGACAAAATCGCCGACAATTATGATGCGGTGGTGATTGCCGTTCCGCATAAGGAATACCTGGAACTGGATGATGGCTATTTTAGCTCAATAACAAAAAATGGGGCTCTGATAGCCGACCTGAAAGGAATTTATAGAGATAAAATCAACAACAGGCACTATTTTAGTTTGTGAGAGAGTGCTGATGAACGAATTCATGGGTGCTGAAATGATTCGGTAACCCTCACTTTTATTCAGTTAATATGACCATTACATCTACGCCCATTGAAGGATTGTTAATTTTCGAACCCGTTGTTTTTGAGGATCAAAGGGGTTATTTTTTTGAAACTTTTTCTGAAAAGTGGTTTGCCGATGCCGGTATAAACTGCTCTTTCGTGCAGGATAATCAATCCTTTTCCTATTATGGAGTTATCCGCGGACTGCACTACCAGCTTAATCCGCATGCGCAGTGCAAGCTGGTTCGTGTGGTGGATGGTACTATATTGGATGTAGCAGTAGATCTCAGGCGGGGTTCACCAAGTTATGGGCAGGCTTTTTCTCTGGAATTGTCCGCACAGAATAAAAAGCAATTGCTGATCCCGAAAGGATTTGCCCACGGATTTTCTGTGCTGAGCAAAGAAGCGATGGTCTGCTACAAATGTGATGAGTTTTACTTTAAGGAAAGCGAAGCAGGAATCGTTTATAACGATCCGGAACTAACTTTAGACTGGAAAATACCCCCTGGCGAAGAGCTGGTTTCCGACAAGGATCGGTTGCTTCCTTTGTTCAGGGATTGTAACAATAATTTTAATTTCTGATGGAAACAAAAATGCGCAAGATCCTGGTTACCGGGGCCAACGGGCAACTGGGATCTGAACTCAGGGATCTGGCAGGGAAATATCCGGCATTTGATTTTCTTTTTACCGATTATCAGGAACTTTCTATTACGGACAGAGAAGCGGTAAAGAATTTCTTTGAGGGCTATCGGCCGGATTATTGTATCAACTGTGCCGCATACACCGCTGTTGACAAGGCGGAAGACCCGGCTGAGAGACCAAAGGCAGAAGATTTAAATGCTAACGCCGTTGGTTACCTGGTAGAACAATGCAGAGAATTCGGGACGCGGTTTGTGCATATTTCAACGGATTATGTATTTGACGGGCAAGGGAATAAACCCTACAACGAAAACGATCAGCCCGCACCGGTCTCTGTTTATGGGAAAACGAAACTGCTTGGTGAAAAAATTGCTATGCAGTATGATAACACGGTTGTCATTCGTACCGCATGGGTTTACTCTTCCTATGGAAAAAACTTTGTGAAGACCATGTTGAAACTGATGTCAGAAAAAAAACAGATCAGCGTGGTCGGCGACCAGCACGGTTCGCCCACAAGCGCCGCGGATCTGGCATCCGTTATCATGAACATCATATCCGGGGAACGATGGGTGCCGGGTATTTATCATTTCACTAACGCAGGTCAGATCAGTTGGTATGATTTTGCGGTTGCTATCCGGGATATAACGCATTCGGACTGCGAAGTCATTGCCATCGGAACAGCAGACTATCCGACACCAGCTAAAAGACCTGCCTGGTCCGTGCTGGACAAACGAAAAATACAGGAAGTATACCAGATCGATATACCCGACTGGAGGAAAAGTCTGGTGAAAGTTCTCAACCGCATAGGAAAGTCACAAGCGTAAAATAGCTGTTTCAACTGGCAAGGGCACTACACCACATTCCCGGTACGCCTAAAAATACCTGCTGATCAACCGATTTACTTGTAACAGGGGAACGCAGATTACAGTTCAAGATAGTTTTTCAGCTTATGAAAGGAATCATTGGTCTGTGCAACCAGCGCGCTGATTTCCTCTATGGTGGAAAAATTTCCTTTTTCGCGACGATACCTGATGATAAGATAGGCCAGTTTTGCGCTAATGTAGGGATGGGCATTCAATTGTTCATAACCCGCTGTATTCAAATTCAACTTCGTAAGTACCGGGTCATTGATGATCAGGTATCTCCGGATATTCTGAAAAGTTGAATCGGGGACTCCATAAGTCTCACCAACCTGTTCAATTGCGTAAAATCCCCCCAGTTTATTCCGGAAATTAACAATACGTGCTGCTAACCGGCTGCCAATGCCGTACAAGGTCTTGAACTCAGTGGTGTCTGCTCTGTTTATGTCGATGACTTTGGGCGCTGGATTCGGTTTATAAGTTGTACGCTGATGGTTTTGTTCGTAGCCTCCGTTATTCCTGGTTGTGAACTTTGTTCGGTTGACGGTTGTAATAGTTATGTAGGGGAGTAATCTCAGGTACTCAGCCCGGCGTAATCCGTATATTTTCTCAAGGTCTTCAGGATTTCTAAACTTTCCGCCCTTGTTTCGGTAATTGATCAGGGTGCTGATAGTCCGGTCACGCAGCCCGAGTTCCCTGAAACCGGATTCTGGTAAGGTATTAGGATCAAATTTGAATAACTTACCTGAAGGACGGTCGGGAGTATACGAATTTTCTGTCCGGTCGAACCGGAACTGATCGGCGTTATCATCCTGACCATCAGGATTCGGCTCTGTTCTTCTTTTATTGAGGTCGTCGGCGGCTTTGGCAAGCCCGCTTTCGACGGGCGTGATTTCCCTGATTTGTTGCCGGTTCAGAAAAGGCAAAAGAGTCAGTACCAGGATCACCAGGGTCAGCAGGACCATCGCGACCCGTTCCTTTTTAGAGAATGACAGGTAATCGGTCAGGAAATGTCTGAGCTTATTCATGGCAGAGGCAAAGGATAAATATAAAGAAAAGTTTAACATTTTCCTAACCGATTATTGGGATATTTTCGGGAAAGTTTGTCACTGATAATCAATCGGTTAGGATTGAATTTAGGCAACAAAATATTTTTTGGCAAGATTATAGTGGTGAATTTATTTTTTTTGCCTTATTTTTCGTAACTTTGCAGTCCTTTTATTTTGGCCAATAAAATTTTGACTTTACAGAACATGTTCAAGTGATTGAATTTCAATGGGTTTCTTTTTTAAATAAGAAGAAGCCCTAGTCCTGTTTTGTGCATAGTCAATCATTAAAACGGTATAAGAAATATGTCTGCTACAAAAGTGAACGCAAGAATTGACTTCGGAAAGATCAAGCATTTAGCTGAAACACCTGACCTTCTTGAAGTACAAATCCAATCCTTTAAAGAATTCTTCCAACTCGAAACGACGCCTGATAAACGAAATATTGAAGGGCTTTTCCGCGTGTTTAAGGATAATTTTCCCATCACCGATACCCGAAATATTTTTGTTCTTGAATTTCTGGATTATTTTATTGATCCGCCACGTTACTCCATTGACGAGTGTATGGAACGGGGTCTGACCTATGCAGTTCCGCTGAAAGCAAAGCTGCGCCTGAGCTGTAATGACGAAGAGCACGTTGATTTCCAAACGATCGTTCAGGATGTGTTCCTTGGAAACATACCTTACATGACGCCGCGCGGTACATTCGTAATCAACGGTGCCGAGCGGGTGGTGGTTTCACAGTTACACCGCTCACCCGGCGTGTTCTTCGGGCAGTCGATTCACCCGAACGGTACAAAAATCTATTCAGCCCGCGTTATTCCTTTCAAGGGCGCCTGGATGGAGTTTGCTACCGATATCAACAACGTGATGTACGCATACATCGACCGGAAGAAAAAATTCCCGGTGACAACATTGCTACGCTCTATCGGCTACGAAACCGATAAAGATATCCTTGAACTTTTTGGAATGGCCGATGAAGTGCCTGCCGACAAGAAATCTATGGAGCAGCACCTCGGTCAGAAACTAGCAGCCCGCGTTCTGCGTACCTGGGTTGAAGACTTTGTAGATGAAGATACAGGTGAAGTTTCGTCCATCGAAAGAACGGAGATCGTGCTGGAAAGGGATACCGTGCTGGATGATCTGGCGATTGAGCAGATTGCCGACCTGGAAGTGAAAAGTATATTTGTGCAGCGTGAGGACGTAGGCGGAGATTACGCGATCATCTATAACACACTGAATAAAGATACCTCCAACACTGAGCTTGAAGCAGTTCAGCTTATTTATAAACAACTGAGAGGAGCGGACGCACCGGATAACGAAACAGCCCGCGGTATCATCGACAAATTGTTTTTCAGCGATAAACGGTATGATCTCGGGGAAGTTGGTCGATACAAGATCAACCGCAAACTGAATATGGAAGCTCCCCTGACACAAAAAACGCTGAGCAAGGAAGATATTATTGAAATTATTAAATACCTGGTGAGACTCACCAACGGAAAGGCCGAGATTGACGATATTGATCACCTCAGCAACCGTCGAGTAAGAACCGTGGGTGAGCAATTGTACGCTCAGTTCGGTGTCGGTCTGGCCAGGATGGCACGTACCATCCGCGAGCGTATGAACGTGAGGGATAATGAAGTGTTCACACCGGTTGATCTGATCAACGCTAGGACCCTCTCGTCTGTCATCAATTCGTTCTTTGGAACTTCCCAGTTGTCACAATTCCTCGATCAGACCAACCCGCTTTCAGAGATCACACACAAGCGTCGTATTTCAGCACTCGGGCCAGGTGGTCTTAGCAGGGAAAGAGCTGGATTTGAAGTGCGTGACGTTCACTATTCACACTATGGCAGGCTGTGTACCATTGAAACGCCTGAAGGACCGAATATCGGTCTGATTTCAACCCTCTGCGTACACGCCAAGATTAATGAGATGGGCTTCATAGAAACTCCATACCGCAAAGTGGAAAACGGAAAGGTGAACATGAAGCAACTGGAATTACTGAGTGCAGAAGAAGAGGACGATGCAAAGATCGCGCAGGCAAATGCGCCTCTGGACGATGAAGGAAGATTTATAAATGATAAAGTGGCGAGCCGCGAAACCGGCGATTTCCCAATACTCGATAAAGAAGAAGTGGAGTATATGGATGTGGCGCCTAACCAGATCGTTGGACTTAGCGCCTCACTGATCCCGTTCCTGGAACACGATGATGCCAACCGCGCACTGATGGGTTCCAACATGCAACGTCAGGCTGTTCCTTTGTTGAGACCCGATGTGCCTATTGTTGGTACCGGCCTCGAAGGTAAAGCAGCGAGAGACGCCAGAATCCAGATCCATGCTGATGGAAACGGCGTGGTTGAGTTTGTGGATGCAAACGAAATTCATGTTCGCTATGACCGTGACGTGAATGAAAAACTCGTAAGCTTTGAGGAAGACCTGAGGGTGTACAAGCTCACTAAATTCATGAAAACGAACCAGGAAACCTGCATCAACCTGAAACCAGCCGTTAAAAAGGGACAAAAAGTAAAAACGGGCGATTTTCTCACAGAAGGATATGCAACCAAGAGCGGTGAGCTTTCACTCGGTAAAAACCTGAAGGTGGCATTTATGCCCTGGAAGGGATACAATTTCGAGGATGCCATCGTGATCAGCGAAAGGGTTGTGAAGGAAGACCTCTTTACTTCGATACATATTTCAGAATATGAACTGGAAGTGAGAGATACTAAACTGGGAGAAGAAGAACTCACTTCCGATATTCCAAACGTATCTGAAGAGGCTACCAAGGACCTGGACGAGAACGGTATCATCCGTATCGGCGCACAGATTAAGGAAGGCGATATCCTGATCGGAAAAATCACTCCGAAGGGAGAAAGTGATCCTACTCCGGAAGAAAAGCTCCTGAGAGCGATCTTCGGAGATAAAGCAGGTGATGCCAAAGACGCCTCTCTGAAAGCGCCGAATGGCGTGGAAGGTGTGGTCATTGGTAAAAAATTGTTCCAGCGTGCCAAGAAAGATAAAAACGCCAAAGTGCGTGAGAAAACAGCGATAGAAAAACTGGACAAGATCCACGAGAAAAACGAACAGGACCTGCTGGCTGTTTTGCAGGGCAAACTGGAAACGCTTCTCGAGAATCAGGTTTCTGCGGGAGTGATGAACAGTTTTGAAGAAGTGGTGATTGGCAAAGGAGCCAAGTTCAATTCCAGAAATCTGTCGCAATTGGATTATGCCAATGTCAATCCGCTGAACTGGACGCAGAATGAAGGTATTAATGCACAAATAAATACACTCCTGCACAACTATAATATCAAGTTCAACGAAGAACTTGGTAGGTACAAGCGCGAGAAATTTAATATTTCCATTGGAGATGAATTGCCCGCAGGTGTTCTGAAACTTGCTAAAGTTTACCTGGCAGTTAAAAGGAAACTGAAAGTGGGTGATAAGATGGCAGGCCGGCACGGTAACAAAGGCATCGTTGCCAAGATCGTGCGTCAGGAAGATATGCCTTTCCTGGAAGACGGGTCACCGGTAGATATCGTCCTCAATCCGCTTGGTGTACCAAGCCGGATGAACCTCGGTCAGATCTACGAAACAGTACTAGGCTGGGCAGGTAAAGAACTCGGCGTGAGTTTTGCGACGCCAATTTTCGACGGTGCGGAACCTTTCGAAATTCAGAAGTTCTGCGAAGATGCCGATATTCCAAGATTTGGACATACACACCTGTATGACGGTGAGACCGGCGAGCAGTTCCACCAAAAGGCAACTGTGGGCGTGATCTATATGATCAAACTTCACCACATGGTAGATGATAAGATGCACGCTCGTTCCATCGGGCCGTACAGTCTGATCACCCAGCAGCCTCTTGGCGGTAAAGCGCAGTTCGGCGGACAACGTTTTGGTGAAATGGAAGTTTGGGCACTGGAAGCATACGGTGCATCCAACATCCTTCAGGAATTATTGACCATCAAATCCGATGATATCATAGGTCGTGCAAAAACTTATGAAAGCATCGTGAAGGGGGATAATATTCCAAGAGCCGGTGTTCCCGAATCATTCAATGTGCTGGTGCATGAGTTAAGAGGTCTGGGTCTGGACCTGAATTTTGATTAACCCGGCAGGAAACTGAACTCCTGAAAAGCTCAGTCTCAGAAACGAGGTCTGAGCCCGGAAAAAATCTCAAAAAAGAAATCATAAATCTCAAATTAGTTTATGGCTACTAAAAAAGATAATCGTCCTAAAGCTGCATTTTCAAAGATAACTATTGGTCTGGCATCCCCCGACTCCATCCTGGAAAAAAGTTTCGGTGAGGTGCTGAAGCCCGAAACCATTAACTACCGGACTTATAAACCTGAGCGCGATGGCTTATTCTGCGAAAGAATATTTGGCCCCGTAAAGGATTATGAGTGTGCCTGCGGAAAGTACAAACGTATTCGTTATAAAGGTATTGTCTGCGACCGCTGTGGGGTAGAGGTGACCGAAAAGAAAGTGCGGAGAGAAAGGATGGGACATATTAAACTGGTTGTTCCGGTTGTACATATCTGGTATTTCAAATCCCTTCCCAATAAAATTGGATACCTGCTGGGAATGAGTTCAAAGAAACTCGAAACCATTATTTATTACGAAAAGTATGTCGTAATACAGGCTGGTGTGCGGGAAGACAAAGGACTGAAATACGGCGATATGCTGTCCGAAGAAGAGTATCTGGACATCCTGGATGCGCTTCCAAAAGAAAACCAGTACCTGCCGGATGACGATCCGAATAAGTTTATCGCAAAGATGGGAGCAGAAGCGGTTCATGACCTGCTGGCCAGGATTGACCTGGATCAGTTGTCTGCCGACCTGCGAAATTCTGCCGCAACCGAAACTTCTCAACAGCGGAAGGCAGATGCATTGAAAAGACTTAGTGTGGTAGAAGCATTCCGCGATGCCAATACCCGTATCACGAATCGTCCGGAATGGATGGTGATGCAGTATATCCCGGTTATTCCGCCGGAACTGCGCCCGCTTGTTCCACTGGACGGCGGCCGTTTTGCTTCTTCTGATCTTAACGACCTATACCGCAGGGTTATCATCCGTAACAATCGTCTTAAAAGATTGATGGAGATCAAAGCTCCCGAAGTCATCCTTCGTAATGAAAAAAGGATGCTGCAGGAAGCCATTGATTCGCTGTTTGATAATTCCAGGAAATCCAATGCAGTGAAGGCTGAAGGCGGACGCGCGCTCAAATCGCTGAGCGATGTGCTGAAAGGTAAACAAGGACGTTTCCGTCAGAACTTATTAGGTAAGCGTGTTGACTATTCTGGTCGTTCTGTAATTGTGGTTGGTCCCGAGCTGAAGCTTCACGAATGCGGATTGCCCAAAGACATGGCAGCCGAATTATTCAAACCATTTATTATTCGCAAACTTATTGAAAGAGGTATTGTAAAAACGGTGAAATCTGCCAGGAAACTGGTGGATAAGAAAGAAGCCGTGGTTTGGGATATCCTCGAAAATATTCTGAAGGGTCACCCTGTGATGCTCAACCGTGCCCCAACACTGCACCGGTTGTCTATCCAGGCGTTTCAACCTAAGCTGATCGAAGGCAAAGCTATCCAGCTTCACCCATTGGTTACTGCAGCTTTCAACGCCGACTTTGACGGTGACCAAATGGCCGTTCACGTACCACTGAGCAACGCTGCTATCCTGGAGGCCCAGTTACTGATGCTGGCTTCGCACAATATTCTCAACCCGCAGAACGGTACACCCATCACGCTGCCTTCTCAGGACATGGTGCTTGGACTTTACTATATTACCAAAGGAAAAAAATCAACGCCCGAAGAAACGATGAAAGGGGAGGGTAAGGCCTTCTATTCCGCCGAAGAAGTGATCATCGCTTACAATGAGAAGCAGATTGATTTACATGCCTGGATTAAGGTACGGACTCACGTGAGGACTGATCAAGGAGAGATGGTTTATAAGTTATTAGAAACAACAGTCGGGCGCGTGATTTTCAATCAGTTTGTTCCGGTAGAGGTGGGATTTGTGAATGCACTGCTGACTAAGAAGAACCTCAGGGAGATCATTGGTGATATTATTGAAATTACTAATGTTCCAAAAACCGCGAAATTCCTGGATGATATCAAGCAACTGGGATTCCGTACCGCTTTTCAGGGCGGACTCTCGTTCAGTATCAATGATCTGATCATTCCCGCAATCAAAGAAGAGTTGTTGGAAAATGCTAAGAACGAAGTCGATGAGGTTTGGGACAACTATAACATGGGATTGATCACCAACAACGAGCGTTATAACCAGATTGTAGATATCTGGAGCCGTGTGGATACCAGGCTGACGGAAACACTGATCCGCGAGCTGAGTGCCGATAAACAAGGTTTCAATTCCGTTTACATGATGCTTGACTCAGGTGCAAGAGGAAGTAAACAACAGATCAAACAGTTGGCAGGTATCAGGGGTCTGATGGCCAAACCGCGAAAATCAGGATCCACGGGTTCTGAAATTATTGAAAACCCGATTCTTTCCAATTTCAAGGGCGGATTGAACGTGTTGGATTACTTTATCTCCACGCACGGTGCCAGGAAGGGTCTTGCAGATACAGCACTTAAAACGGCTGATGCAGGTTATCTGACCCGCCGGTTGGTCGATGTGGCACAGGATGTGGTAATCACGGAAGAAGACTGTGGAACGTTGCGCGGGATTAATATTTCAGCGCTGAAAGATAACGAAGACATTATCGAGAACCTGGCTGACAGGATTGAAGGCCGTACTTCGCTTCACGATGTGTACGACCCGCAATCAGATGAAATGATCATTGAGGCAGGTACAGAGATCTCAGCGGACATTGCCAAAAAAATTGAGGAAGCAGGTATTGAATCGATTGAGATCAGATCTGTGTTGACCTGCGAAAGTAAAAGAGGTTGTTGCGTGAAATGCTATGGAAAGAACCTTGCCTCAGGAATACTGGCGCAGCAAGGAGACGCCGTAGGTATTATCGCTGCCCAGTCCATTGGTGAACCGGGTACGCAGCTTACCCTGCGTACATTCCACGTGGGTGGTGTGGCAGGTTCAGCCTCAGTTGATTCAACGCTTATTGCCAAGTTTGAAGGGAATGTGCAATTTGATGGTGTTCGCTCCGTAGTGACCACAAATAACGAAGGTGACGAAATCAGGGTCGTGATTGGACGTACCGGCGAGGTTCGTATTATCGATACCAAGAATGACCGGCTGCTCAGTACAAATAATATTCCTTATGGATCAACGCTGTTGGTTAAAGACGGACAGAAGGTCGTTAAGGGTGAGGCTATCTGTTCCTGGGATCCTTACAATAATGTGATTGTTGCTGAGACCGATGGGGTGATGAAGTATGAACACGTCATTGAGGGTGTTACTTACCGGGAGGAAGCAGATGAGCAAACAGGTCACAGGGAAAAAGTGGTTATTGAGACCCGCGACAAAACAAAGATCCCTTCCATTGTTGTAGAGGGTGTTGACACTAAATCTTATAACTTGCCTACGGGTAGCCATATTATCCTGGACGAAGGCGATGATGTGAAAGCCGGTAGCGTTCTGGTTAAGATACCCAGGATCATGGGTAAACTGAAGGATATTACGGGTGGTCTGCCGCGCGTAACGGAACTTTTTGAAGCAAGAAATCCAAGTAATCCGGCCGTCGTGAGCGAAATAGATGGTGTCGTAACGATGGGTTCTATCAAGAGGGGTAACCGGGAGATTATCATTGAAGCCAAAGACGGCGTGACCAGAAAATACCTGGTTCCTTTGACCCGCCAGATCCTTGCTCAGGATGGCGACTTCGTTAAGGCAGGTACCGCATTGAGCGATGGTCAGATTTCTCCGCAGGATATTCTCGCTATTCAGGGGCCTTTCGCCGTACAACAATATGTTGTAAATGAAATCCAGGAAGTGTACCGCTTACAGGGCGTGCGGATCAACGATAAACATATCGAAGTGATCGTGCGACAAATGATGCGTAAAGTCAGCATCGTAGATCCGGGCGATACCAGGTTCCTGGAAGATGACCTGGTTGATAAATTCGAATTCGTAGATGAGAACGACTCAGTTTATGAAAAGAAAGTGGTTACCGAACCGGGCGATTCACAAAAACTCCGCGCTGGTCAGATCGTGAGCCTGAGGGATCTAAGAGAAGAGAACTCTGCACTTCGTAGAGCAGATAAAAAGCCTGTTGAATCCAGGGATGCACAACCCGCAACTTCAGCACCAACGCTTCTCGGGATCACCAAAGCTTCGTTGGGTGTTCAGAGCTGGATCTCCGCAGCGTCGTTCCAGGAGACGACGAAAGTATTGTCTTCAGCCGCCATTCACGGTAAAGCGGATGATATGCTCGGTTTGAAAGAGAACGTGATCACCGGACACCATATTCCTGCAGGCACAGGGCTGCGTGAGTTCGAGAACATGATCGTGGGAAGCAAGGAGGAATATGAGCTGCTGCAAATCACCAAGGAAGTTCAGTCCTTTGACGAGGAAGAATAGAATTAATTAAAGTTGATTATAGGAAGGGAGTGATGAAGGTCACTCTCTTTTTTTTGCGTACAACTTTGATACAACTATCGGAGCCCTGTTTCGGCAAGGTACAGCGCGGGATCTGATTATTTCACGAACCGTTTCATTTCCCGTTCCTGATCTTTTCGTTTCAGGGTTTCCCTTTTGTCGTAAAGTTTTTTCCCACGGGCAAGACCGATCTCCATTTTCAAAAGACCTTTGTCGTTTTCATAGATGCCCAGCGGGACAAGTGTATAGCCTTTCTCTTTGAGCTTGCCGTGAATTTTTCTGATTTCCTGTTTTCTGAGAAGTAATTTTCTATCGCGGTCTGGGTCATGGTTATTGACGGTTCCATGTGAATACGGTGAAATATGGAGGTTCCTCACCCATATTTCGCCCTTGTCAACCAGGCAATAAGCATCGTTGAAGCTGGCACGTCCCTGCCGGATAGCTTTCACTTCAGTGCCGGCCAGCACTAATCCGGTCTGGTACTTATCGTCAATAAAGTACTCGTGATATGCGGACTTGTTTTTTATGGAAATTTGGTTGCCGGCCATGTCAAAAATTATAAGGGAAACGATAGCCGGAGATCTGCCCGCTATGGGAATATCCCGCGGAAGTTCCAGGCCCCTGAATCGATAGTTAGTTTTTGAATAATCTTAATACGGTTGCCAGTTTAGATTTAAGCTCTTTCCGGTCAACGATGAAATCGAGAAAACCGTGCTCCAGCAGAAATTCAGAGCGTTGAAATCCCTCCGGAAGATCTTTTTTGATGGTCTCCCGAATCACCCTGGGCCCCGCAAATCCTATCAGGGCGCCCGGCTCTGCGATGTTCAGATCGCCCAGCATGCCAAAAGACGCGGAAATTCCCCCAAAAGATGGGTCTGTGAGCAACGATATATACGGCAACCTGGCTTCACTGAGCTGTACTAGTTTTCCGCTCGTTTTTGCCAGTTGCATCAGGGAAAAAGCACTTTCCATCATCCTGGCACCCCCACTTTTGCTAATCACCAGAAAGGGGAGGCGGTGTTCAATACAATAATCCACAGCCCGGGCAAATTTTTCGCCCATCACACTGCCCAGTGACCCGCCAATAAATTCGAAGTCCATACAGCCGATCACGATCCCGGCCCCTTCGAGTTTACCAACGCCAACCCGCATTGAATCTGATAGATTTGTTTTGCTCCAGATATCTTCCAGTCTTTTTTTGTAGGGCTTCAAATCTGTAAAACCGAGGAAATCCTGACTCCTGATATTACCAAAAAGCTCCGTAAAATCGTTGTTATCAAATAGGATCTCAAAGTATTGAAGACTGTTTATCCGGTGGTGATGCCCGCATTTGGGGCAAACGAAATTTAACTCCTTTAACTCCGAAATGGTGGAAATATAGTTGCATTTCGGGCACTTACTCCACAATCCTTCCTGCGTCTCTTTCTTATCTGAAGTTTTGGTCAGAATTCCCTTCTGAATTCGCCTGAACCAACTTGAATTGTTTTCACTCATTTGTTCTCCGCTTAAATCCACAGCGAAATCTTCTATTTCGTCTGCCATATTTTTTTAGCTTTTTAAGTGGTGATGTACAAATATAGGTATTGTTCAACAAAATCAAATTGGGAGTACTTTCAGTGAAATTTGTGCAGGAACGGCTATTGAAGACTCAGTTTTCCGGCCAGCCAGCTTTGCTTGACTGGAATGATCCATTCTTGTTCCAGTTTCGTTTTGGTGTCCACCAGGTTATTGAAATAAAGTGTGTCCGGTGAGATGAAATTATTTTCCAGCGCATAGGACACCTGGCTGTAAGGGATGACCTGTAAATCGTCCTTCACGACGAATGCCAGGGCGTTTCTGTCAAAAAAGTCCACACCCAACTGCTGTCCGAGCTCCCTGATGAATCTCTGTGAACTGTCTGTGCTGCATCCCCCGACATGGGTTTGGCTTTCGTCTGCGATCAGCACCAAAAATCTCCCGAAAAACAAATGTCCTTCTGCTTTAACGGCGTCGCCATGACTGAGCCAGACATTGGTAAATTTTTTGATTTGTTCGCCGGCTTCTATCGCTTCCGGTATGGTCAGCAATCTGGCTGCCTGATAAATCCAGACTTTTGAATTGGGTGAAAATCCGGGGTCTAATAAATGTTTGAAATCTAAATTCATGAAAATGACTTTAATTGTTCTAAATGCAATATAACAGCAGATCAGATCTTTTGTTGTGGTTTCTTTTTTTCTCTAGCCTGATCCCATTGCCAGAATTCAAAGGAATCACCGTATTTTTGGGAAGGGCATAAGGCATTAACAGCCTGACGTTCCGAAGATTCGGAATGCAATGACTCTTACCGGAGGAAGAAAACCAGGACAAACAGGAATTATTATTGTAACTCAATGTCAAAACATAGTATATGGAAAATGCGATTCAACAAAAAGTAGATCAGTGGCTCCAGGGAAATTACGACCAGGAAACCAAAGACGAGATTTTACGCCTGCAGCGCGAAGACAGCGCCCAACTGGCGGATGCGTTCTACCAGAATCTGGAATTTGGAACCGGCGGGCTGCGCGGTATTATGGGGGTGGGTACCAACCGGATGAATAAGTACACGGTGGGAATAGCCACACAGGGATATGCTAATTATTTGAAATTGAGTTTTCCTGGCGAAGAAATAAAAGTAGCCATAGCACATGACAGCCGGAATAATAGCCGGTTTTTTGCAGAGACCACGGCAAATGTGTTCGCAGCGAACGGTATACGCGTGTTTTTGTTTGAAAGTCTGCGCCCTACACCTGAACTTTCATTTGCCATTCGCACGCTGGCTTGCAAGGGAGGCGTCGTATGTACGGCGTCGCACAATCCCAAAGAATACAATGGCTATAAGGCTTATTGGGACGATGGCGCCCAACTGATCCCGCCACACGACAAAAATGTGATCAGCGAGGTGGAAAAAATTGCAACAGTCGACGATGTCAAATGGAAAGGGAACGAAGAAAATATTTCACTGATCGGTGAAGAAATGGACCGGCAGTACATTGAAATGGTAAAAGGGCTGAGTGTCTACCCCGAAGTCATCGAAAAACAGAAAGACCTGAAAATAGTGTACACGCCCATTCATGGGACAGGTATTACACTGGTGCCTGCCGTACTGGAAAGGTTCGGATTTAAAAATGTACATATCGTTAAGGAACAGGAAAAACCCGACGGTAATTTCCCGACCGTGATCTACCCCAATCCAGAAGAAAAAGAAACCATGAGTCTGGCGCTCGAGTACGCTGAAGAGCTCAACGCAGATATATTACTTGGAACAGACCCCGATGGGGACCGGGTAGGAATCGGCATTAAAGACAATCATGGCAACTGGGTGCTCATGAATGGCAACCAGACTGCTGTACTTGCGTTTAATTACGTCCTGGAAGCCAGGAGGACCAAGGGAATTGCCCAGCCAAATGATATGATCATTACAACCATTGTAACGACCGGTATGGCCGACGGACTGGCCGCTGGAAATAAAGTGGCCTGCTACAGAGTGCTGACGGGATTTAAATGGATCGCTGAATTGATCAGACTGAAAGAGGGTAAAGAAAATTATATCATCGGTGGAGAGGAAAGTTTTGGATTGATGATCGGCGACAAAATCCGGGATAAGGATGCGGTAAGCGCCGTAGCGCTCCTGTGCGAAATGGCCGCTTACGAAAAAGAAAACGGCAAAACGCTGTTTGAGAAGTTAGTTGAGCTTTATATACAATATGGATTTTATAAAGAAAAACTTATATCTATCACCCGGCAAGGAATGGACGGTCAACAGCAGATTGCTGCCATGATGGAGGCATACCGGAAGAACCCGCCAAAAGTGATCAACGGCTCAAAGGTTGTGAAGTTGCTCGATTATGAAAGCAGTAAAGGCATTAATCTGCACACAGGAGAGGAGTGGGTAATTGAACTTCCTAAATCCAATGTACTGCAATTTGTAACAGAGGATGGTTCACTCATTTCTGCACGGCCGAGCGGCACCGAGCCAAAGATCAAGTTTTATTTCAGTGTTAAAGAACCTCTGGAAAGGGCGGATCAGTTTGACGTAGTAGATAAACAACTTGAAGATAAAATTGAACATATTATCAGGGATATGAATCTGGCTTGATGAGAAAACTATTAATATCTGGTTTTCTGGTTGCCATGGTCTGCACTACGCAGGCTCAGCGAACGCAAAAGCCAGTCCTGCATGGAAAAAAATGGATGGCAGTAACTGGTAAAAGCCTTGCGGTGACTGCAGGTTCCATGATCTTTCAGCAAGGCGGCAATGCTGTGGATGCGGCCTGCGCGATGTTGGCGGCAACCTGCACCATGTGGGATGTTTTAAGTTGGGGAGGCGAGACTCAGTCGCTGATCTACAATCCGAAACTAAAAAAAGTAATCGCCATCAACGCACTGGGCGTAGCACCAACCGGCGCAACTCCGGAATTTTTCAAGAGCCGTGGACTGAACTTTCCGCCGGAGTACGGGCCCTTAGCGGCCGTAACCCCCGGCACTGTCGGAGGGCTATGTTATATGCTCGCAAACTATGGTACCATGAGTTTGAAGGAGGTCCTGGCGCCATCGATGGACCTCGCCTCCGGTTTTCCCGCAGATATTTACCTCGCAAACAGTGTTGCCAGGAATAAGCAGCGACTGAAAGAATGGCCCTATTCAAAGAAATTGTTTATCACCCGCCCGGGTCAGGAAACCGAAACGCCCGTGGCGGGCGAGATTTTCGTTCAACGCGATTTATTGAGGACCCTTGAAAAGATGGTGGAAGCGGAACAACTGGCACTAAAAAAAGGAAATAACAGGAAGCAGGCCATTCAGCAGGCAAACGACCGGTTTTACAAAGGTGATATAGCCCGCGAGTTCGTCAGGGGTTGTCGTGAACAGGGCGGATTGATCACCATGGAAGATCTGGCAAAATGGAAGCCTATCGAGGAACAACCGCTCCATACCAATTACCGGGGTATTGATGTGTATAAACTGAAGGCCTGGACACAGGGACCTGTGATGCTTCAATGCCTGAACATACTTGAAAATTTTGATCTGAAGGCGATGGGTTATAACAGCCCGAAGTACATTCATACATTATACCAAACGATGAACCTTGCGTTTGCAGACCGCGACTTCTACTATGGCGATCCTTATTATCCGCCTGAAGAACCAGTCGCCGGTTTACTCTCCAAGGATTACGCTCGCCAGCGTGCGGCTCTGATAAATTGGAACAGGAACGATCCGGACATTGGACCCGGCGATCCATATCCGTTTGAAGGCAGAACCAATCCTTATTTAGACCTGCTGAAGAGACGGGATTTTAATCCGGATTCATCTGAACGAGGGCCCGGGTTTGTTCCGGCTCATGATGCCCGCATTACCAAAGCTGACGAGGAAGCATACCAGGATCGATTGTGGCGGGGAACAACTTCAGTGGAAGCAGCGGATGCAGAGGGTTGGGTCGTGTCTATTACGCCCTCTGGAGGATGGGTGCCAGCCTGTATTGCGGGGAATACCGGTGTCGGTATGAGCCAGCGGATGCAAAGTTTTGTTCTCGATGCTGCGATCAATCCTTTCAATGTGGTTGCACCAGGCAAAAGGCCCCGGGTAACCCTGACGCCATCCTTAGCGCTGAAGGACGGGAATCCATTTCTCTCGTTTGCTGTACAGGGAGGCGATACACAGGATCAAAACCTGCTGCAGTTTTTTCTGAACGTTGTTGAGTTTGGAATGAATGTCCAGCAAGCAAGTGAGGCACCAAATATTAATACAAACCAGTTGTGGTTATCACTCGGCGGAACCAGAACCCAGGACCGGGCGCCAAGGCCGGGACATATTCTTTTAAGAACTGATACGCCTGCTACTGTCCGAGAACAGCTTAAGAAAATGGGTTATATTATGAAGTTTGAAGATCGTACGAGTGGACCGGTGAATGCAATTTACTTAGACCGAAACCATAAGACGCTATGGGGCGGAAGTAGTAATTATGGGGAAGATTACGGGATCGGATGGTGAGAAAGCTTTAATATAAACGGATTAACTAAATTTTCCGGAGAACCCGACTGCCACCTGAACCCTGTTAACGGAAGTTATTGAATTACATTTTCATCTTTTCAGTCGTTCTACCGGGCGCCAGATCCAATGCTTTTCTGAGGGTTCCTGCCAGGCCTGCAGCTTTTCCAACACCCCAATAGTGGAGGAAGAAGATACGGGGTTGTTCGTGCACCATGTGATTGTGGACGGCAACTACTTCAATGCCGGTTTCTCGGAATAATCGGTTAAAAACGCCCGAAAAGACGAAGAACACCGGAAGGTTTGCTTCCAAAGATATTACGCGAAATGCCTGAAGAGGGGTCTGATACGGAATCGATTGCATGAAATTATTTGTACCTTGAAATCCGAAAGAGACCGGAAAAATCAATATATAACTTTCTGCTGTATATTCGCCGCTACGAAAAGAATAAATACGGCAACGAATTGAAACGAACCAGCAGTAAAAAACGGTTTAAAATTGAATTAGTGAGACAATCTTCATAGCCTGAAACGCGGGATCAGATCAAAAGTAGATAATGACACGTTTTTTAACATACCTTGTTTGCCTGGCATTAACGATGAGTGTGGTTTCGACCAGTTTCGGACAGAAATCTCTTCCAGTAGAAACGATTTTTAAAAGTTCGCCAACCGACGCAAAACCCTGTGTATCCTGGTACTGGACGCATGCTGCCGTTTCAAAAGAAGGAATTACCGCTGATCTGGAAGCGATGAAGTCCGTGGGAATTGGGAGTGTTTACCTGAGGCCAATTCAGGATACCAGTTCGAGACTTCCTTACGTCCGGCCCGCTAGCCCGTTAAGTCCCGAATGGTGGGGGATGGTCAATCACGCAATGAAGGAAAGTAAAAGACTGGGCATTCAGTTGGCCATGCATTTGTGTGATGGTTTTGCCCTGGCCGACGGTCCCTGGATCACCCCGGAATTGTCGATGCAAAAGTTGGTCTGGACGAAGACCTATGTTAAAAGTGATCATTCAGGAAAAATGCAACTGGAGCAACCCGAAACAAATGAGAACTATTATCAGGATGTAGCTGTCTATGCCTACCCCGCACGATCCAAAAATGCTTTTGAGGAAATTGTTATGATACCGACCGTCACCACCAGTAATGGGGTCCGTGCACAGTTTCTTTGTTTCCAGGATGAGCGTAATACACAAAGTTTCAAAACTGATTCGAGCGTTTGGATTCAGTATAAATATGCCAAGCCGTTCACATGCCGGTCACTCCGGCTAAAAACTTCAGGCAATAATTATCAGGCGCTGCGGCTTATTCTTGAAGTCAGCGACGATGGTGTATCATTCACGCGGCATTTCCGGCTGGAACCCCCGCGCCACGGCTGGCAGGACACAGACCAAGACTATACTTATTCAATTCCGGAAGTCTCTGCACAGTATTACAGGTTTGTTTACGACAAGGAAAGTTCCGAATCCGGATCCGAAGATCTGGATACGGCAAAACGAAAACCCTCCCTGAAGGTTGCTGGCATTTATATGAGCGATGAACCGGTGATCAACCAGATCGAAGCAAAGAACGGGAGCGTTTGGCGTGTTGCCGCGAATACCAACGAGACGATGATCGGAATCAATGATGCGGTGCCGCTTCGTGAAATCATTAACCTGACGGGAAAAATGGATCATGAGGGAAACCTCGATTGGACGCCACCTGCAGGCAACTGGGTGATTGCGAGAATCGGTCATACTCCAACGGGGCATGCCAACACAGCGGACGGAGCGGTCGGGGGATTGGAATGCGATAAATTTAATGCACACGCGGTAAAGATCCAGTTTAATAACTGGTTCGCGAAAGCCTTTGAAAATACGGACCATCGGCTCGTGAGGGGGCTGTTCAAAATATTTCATGTAGACAGTTGGGAATGCGGCAGCCAGAACTGGAGCAAGGATTTCACAGCCGCGTTCAAAAAGAAAAGAGGATACGATCTGCAGCCTTATCTGCTGGTGATGACGGGCGTGGCTGTTGAGAGTGCGGCGATGTCGGAGCGGGTTCTGCGCGATGTGCGGGAAACCATCCAGGATTTGATGCGTGATGTGTTTTATACCACGCTCAAAACGGCGGCTCATAAGAAAGGTTGTCGTTTCGGTGCCGAAAACATTGCACCTACAATGTTTACTGACAGCCCGCTCCATTACAAACAGGTGAATCTGCCGATGGGTGAATGCCGGCTCAATGGCGATTTGTATCATAAACCGAAGGACGTAGTTGACGAGGTCAGCGCAGGGAAATAAAACCTTTGTTACCCGCGGGCTTGAAAGGGCCGGTTCTGATTGAACAATAGGGTGGGAGTGCCGAAATTTTCGTAATTTACTGATCTTAAGAGGCTGCAGCTATTTTTGCGGTATACCAACTGTAGAAGATACGAAAAAATAGTCAGGCGAAAAAATTACGAACATTTCCATGGAATACTGTAAAAGTTTCTGTAACTTTGCGGCCCCAATTAGTTCTTTTCAGTAAGATCCGGCGATTTCCGATCACCGGGTTTTGTAGTCCCGCCCCGGCGGGATGTTGAGGAATTTGGGAGTTCCGGTAAGTGCCGGGACGTCAGAACCAATAAATCAAGTAAAAATGGCAAAAGAAATCTCCGGCTTTGTAAAGCTACAATGCAAGGGTGGCCAGGCAAATCCTGCACCCCCCATCGGTCCGGCGCTCGGTTCCAAGGGTATTAATATCATGGAATTCTGCAAGCAGTTCAATGCGAGAACACAGGACAAGATGGGAAAAGTACTTCCCGTATTAATTACTGTTTACAGCGACAAGAGTTTTGAATTTATTATCAAGACTCCCCCCGCAGCTATTCAACTGATGGAAGCCGCTAAAATTCAAAAAGGTTCCAAAGAAAGTAACCGCGACAAAGTGGGTAAGGTTTCCTGGGAACAGGTAGAGGCTATCGCTAAGGACAAGATGCCCGACCTTAACTGTTTTACCGTTGAAAATGCCATGAAAATGGTGGCAGGAACCGCCCGCAGCATGGGCATCACGGTGGAAGGTAAAGCTCCCTGGGACAATTAGCCCTCGCTTTCTGATTTCCGGTCAACAGGCAACTGAATCCCGGAAAGCAATTACAAAAAACTTAAAAGAATTTAAAGATGGCATTCATTGGTAAAAAAAGAAAAGCTGCGAATACTAGAGTAGACGCTACTAAATCATATACATTACTGGAGGCATCCGCATTGGTTAAAGAAATCAATGTAGCAAAATTTGATGCTTCCGTTGACCTCCACGTGCGCCTGGGTGTTGACCCCAAAAAAGCTGACCAGGCTATCCGCGGAACGGTAACGCTTCCTCACGGAACCGGTAAAACAAAACGTGTGCTGGTACTTTGCACACCCGATAAAGAAGCTGCTGCAATTGAAGCAGGTGCAGATCATGTTGGACTGGACGAATTTATTCAGAAAATTGAAGGTGGCTGGACTGATATAGACGTAGTCATCGCCACGCCGCAGGTGATGCCGAAGATCGGTAAGCTGGGTAAGATACTTGGCCCGCGCAACCTGATGCCCAACCCCAAAACCGGTACTGTTACAAATGATGTGGCCGCTGCTGTGAATGAGGTAAAAGGTGGTAAGATTGCATTTAAAGTCGATAAAGCCGGTATTATCCATGCTTCCATCGGCAGGGTAAGTTTTACGCCCGATAAAATTGCTGCCAACGGGCAGGAATTTATCAACGCGATCGTGAAAGCTAAACCATCAACAGCTAAGGGTACGTACCTGAAAGGGATCAGCATGGCTAGTTCCATGAGCCCTGGTATTGCCCTGGATACAAAATCCTTCACGCATTAATCGCGACGTATCAACCGAATTTAAAACAGTCAAACCCAAAATAAAATGACTAAAGAGCAAAAAAATGAAGTGATAGAAGTGCTGAAAGGCAAATTCTCACAATATACAAATTTCTATGTGACCGATACGCAGTCACTGACGGTTGCGCAGATTGGGAAATTGCGTCGCGCCTGTTTCGATAAGAATGTAGAGATGCGCGTTGCAAAGAATACACTGATCAGAAAAGCACTGGAAGCACTGGATGCTGAAAGATATTCAGAAGTGTACAGTTCACTGAACCAGGTGACTGCCCTGATGTTTTCAGAAAACGCCAAAGAACCGGCTGTAATCCTCACTTCTTTCCGTAAAGACAACAAACAGGAAAAACCTGTACTGAAGGCTGCGTTCATTGACGGAAGTGTTTACACCGGCGATGATCAGCTGGAAACCCTGTCAACACTGAAAAGCAAACAGGATCTTATCGGCGAGATCATCGGATTACTGCAGTCTCCGGCCAAGAATGTTATCAGCGGCCTGAATGCAGGCAGCAAACTGGCCGGCCTGATCAAGGCACTCGAAGAGAGAGCAAATTAAGGATGCGAAATTAGCGGGTTGCTGATTTCAATCCAACAAAAATACTCCCGGCCACTTTTTAAAAAGAACCGGGTTTCCTAAGCCTTCGGGAATAAGTGAAGGCAAAATTATATACGATCCGCCGGAGTGGTCCGGAAAAGATCCGGAAACGATGAAGGCGGTTTTTTAAAAATGTAAAAAATGGCAGATTTAAAAGCATTTGCAGAACAGTTGGTAAACCTGACTGTAAAAGAAGTAAACGAATTAGCTCAGATTCTGAAAGATGAGTACGGCATTGAACCCGCTGCTGCGGCTGTGGCTGTGGCTGCAGGTCCCGCTGGCGCTGCTGCTCCTGCTGCTGAAGAAAAAACAGCATTTGACGTGATTCTGAAAGCTGCTGGTCCCAACAAACTGAACGTAGTGAAAGTGGTTAAAGATATCACTGGTCTTGGACTGAAAGAAGCTAAAGAATTGGTTGACGGTGCACCCAAGCCCGTTAAGGAAGGTGTAGCAAAGGCTGAAGCTGAAGATGTAGCCGCTAAACTGAAAGAAGTGGGCGCTGAAGTGGAAGTTGCTTAATGCATATTCCTTTAAAGTATTAAACCTTCAGGTTGCTGCCTGGAGGTTTTTTTGTGCCTGTTATATTTTTTATTTTACCATGCCTTTTATTTCCTGAAGTTTGAGGAGGGCTTCGACAGGTGTGAGCCTGTTAATATCGATATCCTGTAAGAGCTGCCGGATCTCTTCAAAGGTCTCGCTGTGGGCATCGAAAATAGATAGTTGAAATCCCGGACTATCCAGGTGTTTTACTTTTTCTTTTATTGATTTTTTATGTTCCGGGGTCAGCGTTTCTGATCCCAGGCGATGATCACCATCGGCATGATGATTTTCCAACTGTGAAAGGATCTCGTTTGAGCGCTGAATCAGGGAAGGTGGCATACCGGCCATTTTAGCCACGTGGATACCAAAGCTGTGGGTGCTGCCACCAGGTGCGAGCTTTCGTAAAAAAATAATCTTGTTGCCCGCCTCTTTGATCGTGATATGATAGTTCTTAACCCGTGCCAGTCTTTGTTCCAGTTCATTCAGCTCGTGATAGTGCGTTGCAAAAAGCGTTTTAGGCCGATGGGGACTGTTGTGCAGATATTCAGCAATACTCCAGGCTATAGAAATACCATCGTAAGTACTGGTGCCGCGCCCTATCTCGTCCAGAAGGATCATGCTTCTTCCCGTGAAGTTATTAATGATAGATGCTGTCTCATTCATCTCTACCATGAAAGTACTCTCGCCTCCGCTCAGATTATCCGAGGCGCCGACACGGGTAAATATTTTATCGGTCAGCGGAATGCGTGCCTGTGCGGCAGGTACAAAACTTCCGGTGTGAGCCATTAGCGTGATGAGGGCTGTTTGTCTGAGTAAAGCAGACTTCCCACTCATATTGGGCCCGGTAAGGATGATGATTTGCTGACTGCTGCTGTCCAGTTCAAGATCGTTGCTGATATAAGCTTCACCAATAGGGAGATGCCGTTCAATCACAGGGTGCCTTCCTTCTTTTACCTCCCAGTCGTCACCTTCGTGCAACTGTGGTCGCTTGTACTGGTATTGAATAGCATTTTGCGCAAAACAACAGAGGCAGTCCAGTACCGCCAATAGTCCGCCATTTGTCTGCATTGGCTGCAGGTAATCAAACAACTCGTTCAGCAACTGATCATATAAAGCCAATTCTATATTCAATATCTTTTCTTCCGCACCGGTGATTTTTTCTTCATATTCTTTCAGTTCGGGCGTGATATATCTTTCAGCATTGGTCAGGGTCTGTTTGCGGATCCAGGTTTCAGGAACTTTGTTTTTGTGTGCGTGTGTCACTTCCAGATAATAGCCAAATACATTGTTGAATCCAATCTTCAAAGAAGATATACCAGTTCGTTCGGCTTCCAGCGACTTGAGTTGGGTGAGGTAGCTCTTGCCGCTATGCGCAATCAGGCGCAGTTCATCCAGCTCACCATGTACGCCATTTTGAATAACGCCCCCTTTGATCGCGAGGGCGGGCGGGTTCTCTGAAATTTCTTTAAAAATTTTTTCGGCGATCAGCGGGCAAGGATTTAGCGTATCGCCAATTTGCAGCAGGTAGGGGTTCTGATGACCAAGGCACAAAAGCCGGATCTGCTCTACCTGCTTCAGGCCCCGCGCTAATTGTAAGACTTCTCTTGGATTAATTTTTTTGGAAGGAATCTTGGAGACCAGTCTTTCAATATCACCGCATTGCTTGATGCTCTGTACCAGGTTATGCCGGAGGTCAGGCTCCCGGATCATGGTTTCAACAACATCGAGGCGCTCATTGATTTTCTTGATATCTACCAAAGGAAAAATAAGCCAGCGTCGGAGAAGCCTCGCGCCCATTGGAGAAACCGTATTGTCCAGTACATTCAACAGCGTTTGATTGCCTTCAGTCTGGCTGTTGAGCAACTCCAGGTTCCGGATTGTAAAGCGGTCCATCCACAGAAAATCGTTCCGATGGATGATCTGCAATGAAGTGATATGCTGCAGGTGTGGATGTTCCGTGTCTTTTAGATAGTGAATAATCGCACCTGCGGCAACTAGTCCCTGGTTCTCAGATTCTATGCCAAACCCTTTGAGTGAATGAGTCTGGAATTGTTTGAGCAGCAGCTCCTGCGCGTATTTTAGATCAAAGATCCACTCATCAAGCGTGTAGATATACATCTTCCCGCCAAAGTATTCTTTGAATTTCTTTTGCTGATGCCGCTGAAAAATCACTTCGGCAGGACGGAAGCTCTGCAGCATTTTATCAGTGTATTCGCGATCTCCTTCTGCTATAAAAAATTCACCGGTGGAGAGATCCAGGAATGCAAGTCCAAATTTATCATCCCCCGCGAAATGAATACCCGCCAGGAAATTATTACTATCGTGATCAAGAAGCTTGTCGTTGATCGTTGTTCCCGGCGTTATCATTTCGGTAACACCTCTTTTTACGATACCCTTCGCCAGTTTGGGATCTTCCAATTGGTCGCAAATTGCTACCCGGTATCCTGCTTTTACCAGTTTGTGTAAATAGGTATCCAACGCATGATGGGGAAAACCTGCCAGATCCAGGGATGCTGCGGCGCCATTGTTTCTTTTGGTCAGTGTGATGCCAAGTACCTGCGAGGCGATGATCGCATCCTGCCCAAAGGTTTCATAAAAGTCACCAACGCGAAACAGCAGCACGGCATCCGGGTATTTTTGTTTGATGGCCCGGTGTTGCTGCATCAACGGAGTGTCGTCGGGATTTTGCCTGGATTTAGCCATTGGTAGCAAATGTAATCAAAAAGCGTCGTGGTTTCTACCCGGATTCTCATAAACGAAACGCAGCTTTAAACCCCCCATTTGGCTAATGAAAAAGGCGGCGGTACATTTGCGGCATGCGAAAACTAAGCATGGAGGAATTAGGCCGGAAAACGGTGGAAGAGTTCAGACAATCGGAAAAAATACCTGTGGTCCTGGTGCTTGAAAATATACGTAGCGCCTATAATGTGGGAAGTGTTTTCAGAACCTGCGATGCCTTTCTGGCTGAAGCTATCTATATAACCGGCTACTCCGCAAGGCCGCCACACAAAGAAGTCAAAAAAACAGCGCTTGGAGCCGACGAAACCGTAAGCTGGAAACATTTTCCAAACGCACTGAATGCCATCGAGACACTAAAAAGCGATGGATACCGCGTACTGGCTGTGGAACAAGTAGAGAATAGTGTGCCGCTGCAACTTCTGGAATGGACACCGGGCACAAAGATTGCCCTCGTCTTCGGGAATGAAGTTACCGGCGTTGAACAGGAAACAATTTCCGCCTGCGACGGTTGTGTTGAAATTCCTCAGTTAGGCATGAAACATTCTTTGAATATAGCCACAGCGGTAGGTGTGGTGCTCTGGGAAATCGTGCGGTGCACCCTGGTAGCCTCGACTTAAGACTCCGGGTGTTGTACTGGCTTGCAGGCCAGCCCATCGCCTGTTTTTAGAGGTCAGTCTGCCCGATCTCATTCATGTTACTTGAAAGCCAATCTATTCACAACTTCAGGATTGGTCCGCTGAACGCGGGTTATGAATGATTTCTGTTTTACCTTTGCAAAATGTCCGTTACCCGAAAATATCTCTCACTTATTAAATTTTCCCATACCATCTTCGCGATGCCTTTCGCTATGATTGGATTGTTCTTAGGGATCTTTTTTTTCGAGAAACTTAAAAAAGGTCCGCTTCTGATTGGTTCGTTTCCTAACGGGGTATCACCCGGATCTTTTTTTTCTGATAAATGGTTTGTTTTTGTCCTGGTCATTCTGTGTATGGTATTTGCCAGAAGCGCAGCAATGGCCTTCAATCGTTATCTCGACCGTAGTTTTGATGCCCGCAATCCGCGGACGGCCATTCGTGAAATTCCTGCGGGAATTTTAAAGGCCAAAGAAGTGCTCCTTTTCACTGTGCTGAATTGCGTGTTGTTTATTGTGTGTACTTATTTCATCAACCCCATTTGTTTTTATTTATCGCCTGTTGCTCTGGCGGTTGTATTGGGATACAGCTATACCAAGCGATTCACGCCTCTTTGCCACCTTGTGCTGGGGCTGGGTTTGTCACTCGCACCGATTGGCGCTTATCTGGCGGTGACCGGTCGCTTTGACTGGCTGCCCATTCTTTTTTCTTTTACGGTGTTATTTTGGGTCAGTGGATTTGATATTATCTATTCCCTGCAGGATGAGGAATTTGATCAGTCCAATCAACTCTATTCCATACCGGCATGGCTGGGAAAGAAACAGGCGCTCCGGGTTTCGGAATTGTTACACCTGCTGAGCGCATTGACTGTTATCGCCGCTGGAATACTTGGCGGATTTGGATGGATTTATTGGGCCGGGGTAGCCATTTTCGTTGGGATGCTCGTCTATCAGCACAGCATTGTGAAAGCAGATGATCTGCGTCGCGTAAATATTGCATTTATGACGGCAAACGGTATTGCATCCGTCGTTTTCGCTGTCTTTGTAATTGCCGATCTTTACATCATGCGGTGACTAAATCTGATGAAACTTCTATATCATGTTAATTAATAGGTGGTATCACAATATTCAATAGTATTCAATAATATGGCCCGGATCTTATGTATTGATTATGGACTTAAACGAACTGGAATTGCCGTGACCGACCCGTTGCAGATCATCGCTACCGGACTGACCACGATTGAATCCGGCAAGTTGATTCCGTTTCTGAAAGATTACTTTTCCCGCGAGCAGGTAGAAAGGATTTTGATTGGTGAGCCAAAAAACTGGGACGATACCGACACTCACGCCACACCATTGGTTAGAAAAGCACTGGAGGTGCTTAAAAAAAATTTCGCTACCATACCCATTGAAACCGTCGATGAGCGTTTTACTTCCAAAATGGCCAAAGACGCCATGCTTGAAATGGGCCTTCGAAAATCGCAGAGGCGCGATAAGAAACTGGTGGATGAAATTGCTGCCACGATCATGCTGCAGGAGTATCTGCAACGGCTAGGGTAAAAAAAATCTTACCTTTGCAACCTGTAAAAAGAAAATATGATCCTTCCAATTGTCGCATATGGCAGCCCTGTTTTAAGAAAAATGGCCGAAGAAATAGATCCGGACTATCCGGGTCTGCAACAACTTATTATCAATATGTGGGAGTCGATGTATTCCAGTAAAGGAGTTGGTCTGGCTGCGCCACAGGTTAACAAAAGCATCCGGCTTTTTATCGTAGATACGCTGCAGATGTTTGAGGGAATGGATGAAGAAGAAAAGGCCGAGTTCCCCGGAGATGAGGGTATAAAAAAAGTATTCATCAATGCGTATATCAAGGAACTGAACGGCGAGCCCTGGATCTATAATGAGGGTTGCCTGAGTATTCCCAAGATCCGGGAAGATATAAAACGCCAGGAGGAAGTCACCATTGAATACCAGGACGAGCAATTCGAATGGCATACTGATACATTTGGCGGGGTAACTGCCAGGGTTATTCTCCATGAGTACGACCATATCGAAGGAAAACTATTTATAGATTACCTGCCTCCCCTTAAGAAAAAATTGTTGCGGGGTAAACTGAATGATATTACCAACGGGAAAGTCAAGGTTGACTACCGCATGTCCTTCAACGGGTAGTATTGTCTAAACCGGTTCTGCACAGCGGTACTCCTCACTTTAATGCAACTTCAGTACAGGCACCTTGACTCAGAAAACCTATTTTATCTTCTTATTTTTGCTGGTGTTCATCCAGTTGCAGACCCGCGCTCAGGTAAGCCAGGACTCACTCGAAAACGAAGCGCTGGCGAAGATGATCACACTCTCTGAAGTCGTCGTACGCAATGATCTGAACGTGCCGGATTTTATAGACCGCGTTAAAAAAGATAAAACGTTCTATCAGGCATTTAAGAACCTGAGGTTTCTGAGTTTCTCATCGCTCAATAATATTGAGATGAGAGACAAGAAAGGCCGACTCGCCGCAACATTGAACAGCAAAACGGAACAAACCTATCAGGGTGGCTGCAGGACCATGAAAAAAGACTATGAAAAAGTCACCGGGGACATGCTTGACAAGAACGGAGACTACAATTATTACACGGCCGGATTATATGCCAGCCTGTTTTTCACCCAGGGAAAAATCTGTAATGAAAGCAGGCAATTGGAAGTGATTGACCCTAAAGGGAAATCAGGGATTGAAAAAAGAAAAGATCAGCTAAAAATGTTGTTCTTCAACCCCGGTAAAAAAATCCCGGGAATTCCGCTGATGGGAGAGAAGAGTAATATTTTTGATCCGGCTGTGGCAGGTTTGTACGACTTCCATATAGATTTTGTTGAATATAACGGGCGCGGTGCTTACAGGTTTGATATTGTTGCCAAACCGGGACTTACCAGCTCGGAACGCAACAGGATCGTTTATAATAATATGACCACCTGGTTTGCAGATAAAACCTTTGAAATTCTTGGTCGCACTTATAACCTGAGTTACAATACCGGCGCCTACGACTTTGATGTTCAAATTGAAGCGCAGCTCAGCAAATTCGGGAACCTGCTGGTGCCGACCACGCTCCGGTATAACGGTAACTGGCATATCATTACAAAATCGAGGGAGCGAGGTAGTTTTACCGCAACGCTTTTTGGTTTCAAATAATCCGGCTTCAGGTATACTTTAGTAAAGTAATTGATTATATAAGATGTGTGTGAACATTGTAATCAGTAATTTATAGTTAATTGCAATCATGAAACTTGGGTTCTGTTTCTGCATGTGTCAACAGGCTCTCTGCGGTCAGCTAATGTCAATACCCGTATGTTGAAGGAGGCCGGGTAAGCCAGTCAGTGAGAATTTCGCGCCCTTTAATTCATTCAAACCGGGGTGAATGGAATAATTAGCTGAGGTCCGGAAATCGGTCTTTTTCAGTATGGTCCGTTCAAATTTAGCTCCGGTAAGGTCGCAGTTTTGGAAAACGACTTCCGTGAGATCTGCTTCCACAAAATCGGCTTCCCGTAACCTGCAATTTTCAAAAATCGTTTTTCTGAATGATTGCT
The DNA here is from genome assembly GCF_058792415.1 of Niabella sp. CPT15-335-S11. Taxonomy (NCBI): domain Bacteria; kingdom Pseudomonadati; phylum Bacteroidota; class Chitinophagia; order Chitinophagales; family Chitinophagaceae; genus Niabella; species Niabella sp. CPT15-335-S11. The sequence continues at coordinate 46,152 of NZ_JBYTEI010000002.1, read as the reverse complement.
TATAGAACGAGCTGTGATCCAATATGCAATTCACGAATTTTACCTTCAATCCAAACGGGTTGCAGGTGTCGAAACTGAGTCCAAGCATTTTACAGTCTTCAAATAAAATTTCTCTGAAGACCGTACCATCCAACCTGGCCAGGCTGAGATCGCAGTGTTGAAACTGACAATCCAGGAACCGGACTCCGGCGAGGGTTGATTTAAGGAAGTCGCAGTTGATGAATGTACAGTACTCGTAGTCACCCGGAGTTAGAGGAGCATCGGTATAATCCGCTTTTTCAAATATGTGGTCTTCGATGAGCATCATCAATATTGGTTGCTCAAAATTACAGTAATCCTTCATCTGCAAAACTGAAATAGCCGCTATTACTAACAATAATATGGTCCAGCACTTTCATGTCCATGGTTTCTGCAGCCCTGGAAATTTTCTGAGTCAGAAACTCATCTGCGTTGCTGGGCTGGAGGTTGCCGGAAGGATGATTATGGCAAAGGATGAGCTTGACGGCTCTTTTCTCCAGAGCCTTTCGCAGGATGATCCTTGCATCCACTAATGTTCCGGTGATTCCCCCTTCACTCACCACTTCAAAACCCAATACTTTGTTGGCCTGATTCAGGAAAACAACACAGAATACTTCATGGTGATAGTCCTGCAATTTTTCTTTAAGAAAAGCGGCAATATCTTTGGTATTCAATACCGTAGCTTTCTGAAGGGCCTCTCCGGCTTGTCGCCTCCGTCCAAGTTCAAGTGCAGCAGCAAGGATCACAGCTTTAGCTGCACCGATTCCTTTTACATTCAGGAGTTCATTAATGGAAAGTCTTCCAAGTTCCTGTAAGTTATTGTGGCTCAGATCCAGGATCTTTTTCGCAAGTTCAAGCGCTGATTCATTTTTGGTACCGTTTCGGATCAGGATGGCGAGCAATTCCGAGTGGCTTAGCTTGTCGGGACCCAGCGCAATCAGCTTTTCCCTGGGCTGATCGTCTGCAGCCCAGTTCTTGATTGGTTTTCGAGGCTCCATCTGCACAAGATAATAAAAATAGTCGACGAAACCAGACCCATTACTGGTCATTTTCAATCTGCATTGTTTCATAATGTGGCGACGAATTTCAGCTTTCAAAGGGAGTTTGCTGATCAAAAAAGCAGGCGAGACAGAAAATTCGCTTTGCGATTTGCTGTCGTAATTAATATCTTCGCCGGCAAATACCTTAATACTTAATTAATATGGAAATGAGTTCCAACACTCCGCATGCAGCCAAAATATTTTCAGGATCGGCTTCTATTGAATTAACCGAGAAGATCTGCGAAAAGTTTGGATGTGGTATGGGGAAGGTTAATATTCAGCGTTTTAGCGATGGGGAGATTTCTACCAACTTCCCAGAAAGTGTGCGTGGCGATTATATTTTTCTCATTCAAAGTACTTACTCGCCGACCGAGAATCTTATGGAGTTGTTGTTGATGATAGACGCGGCCAAGCGCGCTTCCGCCTACAAGGTGATAGCCGTGCTGCCCTATTATGGTTATGCGAGACAGGACCGCAAGGACCGTCCCCGCGTAGCTATCGGCAGTAAACTGGTGGCCAACATGCTGGTGGCAGCGGGCGCCGATCGTATAGTGACCATGGACCTGCACGCACCCCAGATCCAGGGTTATTTTGATATTCCCGTGGATCATCTGGATAGTCATGCAGTTTTTATTCCATACATTGAGGATTTAAACCTGGAAAATCTTACCTTTGCGGCCCCCGACGTAGGGGCTACGAACCGGATCAGGGAAATTGCCAGCTATTTCAACGTGGAAATGGTGATCTGCGACAAACATCGCAAGCGTGCAAATGAAATAGCAAGTATGACCCTGATTGGCGATGTGGAAGGGCAGGATGTGGTTATCATAGATGATATCTGTGATACTGGTGGTACGCTGGCTAAGTGCGCTGAATTGATCCGGCAAAAAGGAGCCAGAAGCGTAAGGGCAATGATCACTCATCCGATTTTGAGTGGTAACGCTTACGAAAATATTGAGAATAGTGTGATGGAAGAGTTAGTAGTATGTGATACTATTCCCCTTAAAAGACCCAGTCCAAAAATCAAGGTGATATCAGTGGCAGATCTTTTCGCTACGACTATCAAACATGCGTTCGAGAATAAGAGTATTACAAGCCTGTTCATTCATTCCAACAGGCGGAACAGAGAGAATCGGGAAGTATAAATTTTAAATTTAAATAGAATATGAACACAATTACAATCGAAGGACAACTGAGGACCGCATTTGGCAAATCAGCCACCCGCCAGGTTCGCTCTCAGGGTCATGTGCCTGCTGTAATTTACGGGGGTGCCAGTGAAGTGAATTTCAGTGCACCGGCAGCAGCATTTAAAAACCTGGTGTACACACCAAATTTTCAGTTGGCAGAAATCAAGGTTGATGGGAAGACTTACCAATGTATTCTCAAAGACCTGCAATTCGACAAAGTGTCTGATGAACTCATTCACATCGATTTTCTGGAACTTGTGGAAAATAAAAAGGTGATCGCCTCCATCCCGCTGAAGTTTACGGGTTCGGCTATAGGTGTAAAAGATGGCGGTCGTTTTGTTTCAAAGATCAAGGCGGTGAAAATTAAAGCTTATCCCAAGGATCTCAAGGAAGTGATTGAAGTACCTGTTGATGATCTGGAGATCAACGGTAATATCCGGGTTGAAGACATCAAGGCGCCAAACATTGAAATTCTGAATTCGCCGCGGATTCCGGTAGCGTCAGTTGCAATGACAAGGCAGTTGAAGCAGGAAGAAGCCGCTGCAACAAAAAGCTAAAAGCATTTCACATACTTAGAGCCTGCAATCTGACGACTGCAGGTTTTTTTTTGCTTTTGAAGTTTAGGAAAAACTTCACGGAAGGTCATGTAAGATCCTGGCCACAACTTAACGGGGAATATATTATTTTTGACGATACATGAAATGAAACATGAACCGAAGGATGACAAATTTTTCTCACTCTGCAGGATGTATATGCGAAGAGGCATCCGGCAAAAATAACTAACCGCCGAAGGCGGTGAACCTAAAACGTTACGGATGAAATATCTGATTTGCGGACTTGGCAATATCGGTGCCGAGTATGAACATACCAGGCATAACATCGGGTTCGATGTGGTTGCTGCTTTCGTGAATAAACATGGCGGACAGTTTAGTTCCGGTCGGCTGGCCTATGTTGCCGAAGTAAAACTGAGAGGCAGGATCTTTGTTTGTATCTGCCCCACGACCTACGTAAACCTGAGTGGGAAAGCCGTAAAATACTGGCTCGACAAAGAAAAGCTTACCCCAGAAAGAAGTTTGGTTATTTTGGATGAAATTTCATTACCTTTAACTAAATTGCGTTTGAACCCCGGTGGAGGCGACAGCGGGCATAACGGTTTGAAAAGCATTCAGGAAGCCTTGTCCACTACTGCATTTCCACGCTTGAGATTTGGCATCGGCGATCGTTTTCCAAAAGGAATGCAGACAGATTTCGTTTTAGGAAAATGGCAGAAAGAAGAAGAAGATCTGGTAAAACTGAAAATTGAAAAAGCGGTGGAAACCATTGAGATGTTTGCATTCCGGGGAATCAACGCTGCCATGAATGAGATAAATAATAAAGAGTATTCATTGTAAAATTTATATGTGGTGTCCCAAAATATCATAGAGCCTTGTGGTGATATGGTTTTTGGCAAAATGAACGACTTGTTTTTCAGGTATCAGGATTGAACATAATTAATTTACACATGAAATGTCCATAAAAATTTTCGAGCAAATTTATACTAGCCGCGATGAAAATTTTCTATGGTAAATTCCATGGGACCATTGAAAACATAAAAGTTTACCCATGAAAATTTTTTGCATCGGTCGAAATTACGCTGCTCATGCGAAAGAACTGGGAAATGAAATCCCCGAGGAACCCGTTATTTTCATGAAACCAAAAAGCGCCCTGCTCAGGCCGCATCTTCCATTTTATTATCCGGAATTCACCAATGAACTACACTACGAAGGTGAATTGGTTCTGCGGGTGTCCAAGAATGGCCGGTATATCAACAAACGCTACGCCAGTCAGTACTATGATGCCATTACCGTGGGTATTGATTTTACAGCAAGGGATATTCAGCGGGAGTTACAGCAAAAGGGACTTCCCTGGGAAAAGGCCAAGGCCTGGGATAACTCAGCCGTTGTCGGAAACTGGAAGCCAATCGCCGATTATGTAAATCGCCGTACCATCAATTTTGGATTGTATAAAAACGGAGAACAGGTACAGCATAGTAATTCGGGGAAAATGATTTACAATTTCGATACGATCCTCGCCTCCATTTCGAAGTATTTTACGCTCAATATCGGGGATATTGTCTTCACAGGGACCCCCGAAGGAGTGGGGGAAGTTGTAACCGGAGACGTACTGGAGGGAATCCTCGAAGATGAAAGCGTATTTACGGTTTCTGTGGAGTGATGAAAATTCTCCGGATCTGCTGCTACCCGGCCCAGTTAATTTATCTGCTTGTTATTGCCAATTAACTATTAAAACTTCAGGTAAAGTGTAAAATTATTTATATTTGCAACATTGTTTCAAAGTTGTGAAATTTAATCGATCCATATCGAAGATCGTTGCTGGGGTCTTGCTGTTGGTTTTCACCATCAGCGTCACCCCAAAAAAATATTTTCATGATGTCCTGTCCCATCACCAGGATGTGCTGTTTACCCCGTCAAACGCCGCCACAGGTAACCTGGGAAATTATCAGTTTTCCTGTGGGTTTGTGGATATCCTCATTGTTGTCCCTTTTTTACCGGCCTTTGCCTGCTATAATGGACGTTACGAAACAGAGAATCCTGATCATAGGTCTTACGCGATTAAGCGGGTTACCTGCGATCCTGTGTTTCAAAAATCTTTGCGGGGCCCTCCGGCAGCATAACTTAACCGACCTTTAGAAAAACATCCCCCAAAATATTCCTCAACCGGGCTTCGTGAAGTCCATTTATTAATATTTATTTTATGCTAATAAATAGATCTATCAGCTATTCTATCATATTATTAACGTTTATTATCTATTCTGTTGCAGCAACAGCCACTATTCCACCAGAATTCTCCGGCAGCCTGCAGGGAATCGTTCGTGATGCGTCCAGTGGACATCCGCTGGAAGGTGCCGATATCGCAATCCCTGATTTGAAAACGGGCACCGTTTCAGATTCGAATGGACATTTTGTATTTGACAATCTTCCTAACGGGACTTTTACAATTCAGGTGTCCTATTCGGGCTATAAATCTAAAGTAGAGTCTGTCACAATCAGGGGTAATACGGTCAGGGATTTCCTGATGTCTCCATCGATCATTGAAAATGAAAACGTGACCGTGACCGGCGTGGCTTCCGCAATTGATGTTAAAAAATCACCCCTGCAGATTTCTGTTTTGTCAAAAAAAGATCTGGTACGTTCGGCCGGTACGAACCTGATGGACGTAGTAGCAAGGCAACCGGGCGTTTCCGTTGTAACAACAGGGCCCGCTGTTGCAAAACCATTTATTCGCGGCCTTGGCTATAACCGCGTGGTGACCGTTAATGATGGCGTCCGCCAGGAAGGGCAGCAGTGGGGAGACGAGCACGGAATAGAAGTGGATGAGTACAGCGCTCAGAAAGTGGAGGTATTACGCGGTCCGGCTTCGCTGATGTATGGGAGCGATGCCATCGGAGGTGTGATCAATATCCTGACCAACGTATCAGTCCCAAATAATACCCTCCGCGCGAACGTTTCAGGATCTATGAATTCAAATAACCAGATGTATGGCGGATATGGAAATTTCGCGGGTAATGTAAATGGGTTCAACTGGAACGCGTACGGGAGTTTGAAAACAGCGGCTGACTACCGTAACAAATATGACGGACAGGTCCTGAACAGCCGTTTCAAAGAACAGAATTTTGGCGGGTACCTGGGGCTGAACAGAAGTTGGGGATATTCCCACCTGATTCTTTCCAGTTTTGACCAGCATCCCGGCATGGTAGAAGGCGAGCGCGATGACCGGGGAAATTTTATACTGGACGGCTACACAATGACAGATGCACTGCGGAACAGCAGAGATCCGTTGGTGCCTAAACAACGGGTGCTGCATCGTAAGATAGCCCTCGATAATTCATTTTCGCTGAATTCAGGAGGCAGGATAACCGTTTTGGCGGCACTGCAAAACAACAAACGCAGGGAATTTGCCAATCCGGAAAACCCGCAGGAAATAGGGACTTATTTTGATCTGAACACCTTTAATTATAGTGGGGCCTATCACCTGCCTACGGTTGCAGGCTGGAAAACCAGTTTCGGAATCAATGGGATGAGCCAGACTAATACCAACCGGGCTAAAGAGGCGCTTATTCCCGATTACGGTTTGTTTGATATAGGAGGATTTGGCGTAAGCTCTAAATCTTTTAAAAACACGACCGTCAGCGGAGGTCTGCGTTATGATATACGCAATCTGAACAGCAAGGCAACCATGGAAGATCAAAGCCTGAAATTTGAAGCCTTTCATAAACAGTTTTCCAATTTTTCGGCGAGTCTGGGTCTGAGCCAGGTCCTTTCAAAAGACGTGACGGTTAAAGCCAACCTGAGCCGGGGCTTCAGAGCACCAAATATTCCGGAACTGGCCGCAAACGGCGAGCACGAAGGAACGGGGCGTTATGAGATTGGAAATCGGGACCTGAAGAGCGAGACCTCATTCTCGGCTGATGCAGGTTTTGAACTCACTACTGAACACGTTGATTTTAATTTTTCTCCGTATTATAATCATATTAACAATTATATCTATTATGAAAGGATCCTCAACGGAGCAGGTGGCGACTCACTGATCGCAGGCGTTCCAGCTTTCAGGTTCAGTCAGCAGTCAGCAAGGCTGGCGGGTCTGGAAGCCCGGCTGGATGTGCATCCCCACCCGCTGGACTGGCTGCATTTTGAAAACACATTTAGTTTTGTCAGAGGAAAATTCACCAAGCCCGTAGATGGATCAGACAACCTGCCGCTGATTTCACCCGCACGGCTGCTCACAGAGCTCAGAGCCGAATTTGCCAACAATGGCAAAACCCTCAGGAACCTGTATTTCAAAGTGGAAATGGATAATATCACCAGGCAGGGAAATTATTTTGCGGGTTATAACACGGAAACTGCAACCGCAGGATATACGCTGTTTCATGCCGGGGTAGGGACTGATATTTTTCTGGATGGTATCAGACGCGCGACTTTAGTGGCAACGATGAACAACCTGACCGATGTGGCTTATCAGGACCACCTGAGCCGGTTTAAATATTTCCCGGAGAACCCTGCTACCGGGAGAAGAGGCGTGTTCAACATGGGAAGGAGCTTCAATTTAAGACTTTTGGTTCCTTTTGAATGGCGACTTAAATAAGTTGTAATCGGCAGGGAAAAGGGTTTTCGGTGTGTGAAGGGGGAGCAGGTGACTGAAATTCGTTCTATAGCACCTGAAGAATTTCGGTCAAAATCCTATCTTCGTACATCAAAAATTAAACATGCGTGTTTCTCTTATCCTGGCCTTTTTGTTAACTTATTATTTCTCAGACGCCCAGACTCAAAAACCTTTCAATATTTATAACGCTGCTGAAAATGCAGATCAGGGTATCAGGCAGGCTATCGAAATGGCCGGCCGCAGCAATAAGCACGTCCTGATCGAAATTGGCGGCAACTGGTGCAGTTGGTGCGCAAGATTCCATAAGATTACAACGGAAGACGGTCAGATTGACTCGCTGATCCGTTCCTCCTATGTAGTATATCATTTAAATTACAGCAAGGAAAACAAAAATCAGGATATACTGGCTAAGTATTCTTACCCGCAACGTTTTGGTTTTCCTGTATTTCTGATACTGGATGGCACCGGCAAATTATTGCATACACAAAATTCTGCGTATCTTGAGCAGGATAAAGGGTATAGCCGGGAGAAGATTCTGGATTTTTTGAACGGCTGGACTAAAAACGCCCTCGATCCGGAAAGATACAATACATTTCAATGACGGGAAACCGGTCCGAAGAATTTTCAGAAAGGCTCAGGAGGTCAGGGAGGTTTAAATTATTCCTGCGGCGGCGCCTTTCTGCCGGTTATTTTTCCCGACTCCGTTTAACGGATTTAAGTGCAGAAACCAGTAAAAAATCTATATGAAAATTGCATTTCATGGTGCGGCGCGCACGGTAACAGGATCCAAACATCTTATCACCCTAAAAAATGGAAAGAAAATATTACTTGATTGCGGGATGTTCCAGGGCCTGGGCGATCAAACAGAAAAATTGAACCGGGAATTCGGATTTAATTCGGGTGAAGTAGATGTGATGTTGCTTTCGCACGCGCACATAGACCACTCCGGCTTAATTCCCAGGCTGGTGGCAGAGGGGTTCCAGGGAAAAATATTCTGTACACCCGCGACCCGAGATCTGACGAGGATTCTGCTGCTCGATAGCGCTGAAATTCAGGAAAGCGATGCGAAATTTATGGAAAAGAAAAGGCTCAATCAGCCTCTGGAAATGAGCCAGCCCCTTTATACCACAGAAGATGCACAGGAAAGTTTGTCACATTTTGAAGGAAAGGAATACGGTGAATGGTTTGATGTAACCGATGGCGTACAGGCGATGTTTACTGATGCCGGCCATATCATTGGGAGTCAGTGTGTGCACCTGAAAATTAAAGAAGACGGTAAAGAAATACGATTTACTTTCAGCGGTGATGTGGGCAGGTACCGCGATATCATTCTGCGCTCCCCGGAAAACTTTCCGCAGGCCGATTATATTGTCATGGAATCTACCTACGGGAACAGCCTGCACGAAGCAGTCAGCGACACACCCGATCAATTGCTGAACTGGATCACCAAAACCTGTATTGAAAAAAAAGGAAAACTGATCATGGCTGCTTTCAGCGTGGGCCGGACCCAGGAAATTTTGTATACCCTAAACCAGCTTGACCTTGAAAAACGACTTCCTCGGATACCTTATTTTGTTGACAGCCCCTTGAGTATAGAGGCTACGGAAATGACAAAACAATTTCCGTCTTATTTTAATAAAAGGATTCAACAAGTCCTGAAGAACGATGATGACCCCTTTGCGTTTCCCGGACTAAAATACGTGAAAACAGTTGCAGAGTCGAAATCACTGAACTTTCAAAACGGCCCGATGGTCATTATCTCAGCAAGTGGAATGGCGGATGCAGGAAGGGTGAAACATCATATCAGCAACAATATAGAAAACTCCAGGAATACGATTCTTATGACCGGTTATTGTGAGCCGCATTCGCTGGGAGCCCGGTTGCTTTCAGGCGTTAAGGAAGTGGGGATTTTTGGTGTGGAACACCAGGTAAACGCTGAAATTGGAGAGATCCGGAGCATGAGCGCCCACGGCGATTACGAAGATCTGAGCCAATGGCTCGCCTGCCAGGATCCGAAGCAGATAAAACAACTATTTCTGGTTCATGGTGAGTACGACGTCCAGCAAGCATTCAAAAACAGGCTGCTGAAAAAAGGTTTCGCGGATGTGATGATTCCTGAACGGCATTTTGAAACCGGATTGACGTAGGCAGGTACCTGCCAGCGTAATGATCTGGCTTTGATTCAATAGTTTGCAGGGGTGAAAAAAAGGTCGAAATTTGCAGTATGAAAGTCTGGATCTTTTTTAACCTGAACGGCAAAAATAATCAATCGATTACTCAGGTTATTCCCGACGATTTTCCAGAGGAAGATCGCCTGTCCGTTGAAAATGTTCGTGATGAGCCCGAGAGAAGAAGGAGAATATTATCCAGGTTGTTACTGAAAGAAGCTTTTTCCAAGCTGGAGCCGCGCCGGGTCAATGTTCTTGCTGATATCGTCAGGACCAGTACAAACAAACCGGTTTTCAAAAGCTTACCTTATTTTTTTAGTTCCGCGCAAAGCGAAGGTCTCTGTGTGCTTGCGGTTTGCAGGGAGCGGGATGAGTCCATTGGGATTGACGCGGAACTCGTTAAACCATTGAAAATTGATTTGCTACTGGAATGGTTGCATCCAAACGAAAAGCAGGAAATTCAAGCCAGTCCTCATCCGCTCCAGGCCTTTTACAATGCGTGGACAAAGAAGGAGGCTGTGTTAAAAGCGCGGGGAACCGGAATAGGTGATAATCTGAGGAGTATTGATACGACCACGCGACCGGTCTTGTTCGAGGATGAGCATTTTTTTTGTTTTGAAATCCCGTTATATCCGGATTATGCCATCAATCTGGCAACCTTACAACCAGATGTTGAACTGATTACGCAGGAAATTATTTTCCGTTGACAGGATCGATCCATTTTTCATAAAGTATCCTCACCGGGGAATAACCCTGTTTAGCCAGCCAGTTTTGCATCACTGTATTGTTCGTCAGCGTGAACCTATAAATTCGCCGTATAGTGATATTTTTATAGTGGTCTTCGAAAGCCTGATTCAGTGCGGTATAGATACCGGACTTCCTGTATTCTTTTTTTACATATCCTTCTGAGACATAGAGGTCTTCGCCATCACCGGTTTCAAAATTACTGTTGTCGCGATCATCCACGTAACCAAATATAAATCCGATGGCCCGATGGTCCAGTTCTGCAATGAAAAAACTTCCGCGATATTCGTTGAGGCATTCTGCAATATGCTGCAGATATTTCTCCCGGATATCTTTCCATTGCGCTGTTCTTGGGTTCAATGCTAACTCAGACTCGTGAAGTTCGCCAACCAGTTCATCCACAATTTGTAGGTCGTGGTTTAGATCGATCTTTCTGATACTGAAAAGTTCCATACTCTAGACTTTTAAAGGGGTCTGACGGGACTGCCACCCCAAACGGTATCATCCGGCAATTGCTCGCCTTTCATCACCAGGGAGAGTGAATCTATATTTACATGTTTACCAATCCGGCTGTTATAAAGGATGATCGTACGTGTACCAATGGTACACTGTTGTCCGATGTCGACCGGACCGATCTTCATGATCCTATCTTCAAATAAATGTGTCTGAGGCCCGCAATCTTCATTCAGGATGGCTTCATCACCGATTTGGACCATATCAAACTCTGTCATGTCGGTCGTATTTAACCAGGTTTTTTTTCCGATTTTAACGCCCAGCAGCCGCAGGAAAAATGGCAGCCAAAGGGTACCGCGCAGCGGATCCAGCAGGAACGGAACGCAGAGCGCCTCGTAAAAAGTAGTCAGGGCCTCACTAATCCAAACCCGCAGGGTGTACATCGGCATCGCTGCAGGTTTGTATTTCCCCACCAGCAGCCACTTTAAAATCGCAGTGATCAGGAAAAGAGGCAGACCCATAAATGCCAGATAATACAATGGAAGAAAAAGAACTAACTTAATAAAGGATTCGCGGAGCAGATTATCTGCAAAGGAAATTAGAAGCACACAGGAAATAATGATCAATGTCTGAGGGATAATGATCCGGAGTCCCTCAACCAACGCCCGCGCGGCTTTTCGTCCTGCAGACGGGTGGTAGGTCAGAGAATCTGCGAAACCGGAGAATCTTTCTCTGGCTGGCAGGCCAATTGCGGGAGAACCAAACCAGTCCTGGTTACCTGAATTTTTTAATTGCTCCGCCGTAGGCGTTTTCGACAGAACCCCGATCAGCATGTTATCATTCAAATGATACCCTTGTGGAATCAGTCCGCTGTTACCGACAAAACTATTGTTGCCAATTTTTGTCCGCTCCAGGAAGAGCGTTTCGTTTTTGACTTCATGTTCCCCCAGGATAACGGTGTCGGCAATAAAGCTGCCATCGCCAATCTCAAGCAGGTGATGACTAACATCACTGGCCGTTGATATTTCCGCGTTCCTGCCAACTTTTGCACCAAGCATCCTATAGAAAAAAGGAATATATACAGATGCATATAACGGGTGCAGTACATTCAGAGACAAAGTCATAAACTGATCCTTCATCCATTTTTTATAATAGGTGGGACTGAAGATAGAGTAGGAGCCAGCGTTCATGCTGCGTTGGAGCAGCCTGGATATGCCGGCAATCACGAGAATAAACAGCAGGATATAGGACAAAGCCAGGAATGGCGTTTTCCAGAGGTAAGAAAAATCGTAATCTCCTGCATTGTAATCCATCGCGTACAGGATATACAACGTGGGGAACAAGGGCAGGATTACCACCAGCGGGAAGACAAAGAGCGATGCAAAATAAAACAAGGCATATTTATTTCTTCTTTTCGGTGACGTAAGTCTAATGCCTGCTGAATTATTTTTTCCTGTTTTTTGGGCAGGACTGCCGTCCCAGATTTCGTCGGCCCCGATGGTCAGTCCCTCGTGGAGGCAGCTCAGATCCTGCAGTACACCGTTTTTTTCAATGACGGTGTTTCCGCAGGCTACTGCAGAGGAACCCATATAGGCGTTGGCTTTCAGGTGCACACGTCTAAGTTTCAGCACGCCGTTTTCCACGGTCGCGTTATCGATGGAGCAGCCGGAGCTGGTGCTCACATTCTCGTCGATCACCAGCAGATCCTCGGCGCCAATATTCAGCAGACTGAGTTGAGCGGAAGGGTGAATCTTAGCACCCAGCGAATTCAGGTATTTGGGGTACAAAGGCGTGTCTGTGAGATAATGGGCGGGAAGAAGTCTTTTGAGCGTGGTCCATAGCCACCAGCGAAAATAATACCATCCCCAAAGCGGGTAGTCGCCTTCACGTAGCTTGCCGACAATAAGCCATTTTAGCGAAAGTATCAAGATGCCCATGACCGGCGGAATCAGCAGGTACAGGGCCGCGGCGCTCAGCAGGGCAGTTATGTGACCATAACCTTCCGTCAGCAGGTAATAATAACTTATATAAGGAAAAATAATTTCAATCGCTAATAATCCGAAAATGATCATTAGACTGACTGTCTGTGCCAGGTTACACAAGTAATAGCTTAGTGTTGAGGCGCTCTTGTAGGGTGCGGGGCGGGTTGCTGTTTTTTGTTCGTGTTTTTCTTTTAACCTGTCGGCGAATTTTTGAAGAGGTCTATGTTCATAAATATCTTTAAGTGATGCCTGGTTCAGACCTGCCTTTTGCCGAAGATTTGATACCAGAGTGGCAGCCAGCAGGGAATGGCCTCCCAGGTCGTTGAAGAAATCGTCCTGCAACTGAATGTTTTTCCCGGGGAAAACGATGTTCAGCGCATTAACCAGTTTTTCATCTATACTATCTCCGTCAACCGTCCAGCGTACTTCGTGATCTTCGGTGTTCTTTACAAAGGATGGTGGTACTGGTAATTGTTTCCGGTTGATCTTGCCACTGGGCATCCTGGGCATCTGCTCAACGGCCATGATCGTCACGGGCACCATGTAAGGGGCAAGGAATGCGGCTAATTGCCTGCGCATTTCATTTTCGTTAAGCCTGAAGCCGGTTTTTTCGACTACATACCCTACGAGTTGTTCCTGGTTGTTCGCGTCTGTTTTTACGGCCACTGCCGCGGATAGTACGCCATCTATCTGGAGGAGCCTGTTTTCAACCTCGCCCAGTTCAATACGGTAACCTCTGAGTTTGATCTGATCATCAAATCTGCCGTGAAATTCCAGGAAGCCATTTTCTCTGATCAGTACGGCGTCGCCTGTCCTATAAAGCAGATCCCCGGGTAGTTCCGGAAAAGGATTTGGCAGAAATTGTTTTGCGGTTAATTCGGGCAGGTTAAAATACTCTCCGCTTACACCAGGGCCGGTAATGATCATTTCGCCACGTTCGCCGCGCGGCAGGATCTTCATTTGCTCATCCACAACGGCCACGTTATAGTTGGGTAGCGGATCCCCGATGGTGATCTCATCTCCTTTTTTCAGGAATGCCATGTGTGAGGTAACCGTTGTTTCGGTTGGCCCGTAGCTGTTGATGAAAGTCCGGTCGGGAGTTCCCCATTTCTCAAGAACCTGCGGGGTGCAGGCCTCGCCACCTGAATTCACGATTCGAAGCCCAGGCACTTCGTCGATAATCGCCAGTACAGAAGGAACCGCATGCAGGATGGTGATCCCGTTATCCGTCAGTACGGTGCTGAGTTCGTCGATGGCACGGACCGTGAAAGTATCGGCGATCCAAACGGTCGCGCCGGCGAATAGGCTGATCCAAATCTCTTCGCACCACATATCAAACGAAACGGAAAAGCCCTGGTAAACGCGGTCGGACGGCTTAATGCCCAGCACTTCCTGTTCAGCCCTGATCAGGTGGCAGATATTGGCGTGTGAAATCGGAATGCCCTTGGGTATGCCGGTGCTGCCTGAAGTAAACAGGACATAGGCTTTGTTTTTGTTGGTTGCCAACGATTCGACCAGCGCGATTTCAGTTTCGGGTAGGGGAGGAATAGTGATGGGCGGGCAGTGGATGCCAGCGTCGGTGTCTGAGAAATAAGTCTTGACATGGATATCTGTGAATACCTTTTGAACTCTGTCGAGTGGCATTTCCCTGTCGAGCGGAACGTATGCGGCCCCTGCCTTAAGAATGCCTAAAACCGCAACCGGCAGTTCGAGGCTTCGGGGATACCAGAGGCCCACAAAATCTCCTGCGCCGATGCCTTTTCGTTGAAGATCGGCAGCAATGGCATTGCTCCAGTTATCCAGTTCTTTGTAAGTGATCGATCTGTCCTTGAATATAAAGGCTGTTTTTTCGCTGAAAGTCCGCAACGAGGAGGCTAATAGCTGTGGAAGTGTTTCTGGCCTGATGACCTCTGGGATATTTCGTCCCTTAATAATACTCAGGTGGGTCGTGAGTGTGTTTGTTAAATAGTCGATTTGCATAAACCTGGTTAAACTCAGTAGTCGTTTTTTTTTTCTCGAAACGGCCACTTTCCATTCCCTTGAACCAAATTCAAAATAACGTTATTTTCCTGGTATCCAAATCATTTTGGGGGAAGAGGCTGAAAAGATTCTAAGTTCATTTCTATAGAATATTTATAGAAGGGGATTGGTATCAAATTAAGTCCCATTGTATTGAAATTCAGAGGGGACAAAAGGTGGTGGCTCGTGCCCTGGGATTATAAAACGCCGACTCCGGGAGCCTAACTGCTAATTTATTCGGGTCAGGATGCCTACCAACAATCCAAGATAGATATATAGATCCAGTTTACTTTTCAGCAACCCAAGCGCTTTGGTCATATGGGCTTCTACGGTTTTTAGCGATATGTTTAATTCGAGAGCAATTTGACGGTTGGAAAGCCCCACTTCGCGGCTCAGCCTAAATACCCTTCTGCATTGATCCGGTAATTGATTGATAGCTGCATAAATTTGGTGCTCTAATTCTTTTGCTTCCACTTTCTGAGATACGGCAGATGTTTCGAGTTCCCGGATTTCTCTTTGTAAAACGTTCACATAATTATCGCGCACCATTGTACGGCGATAGTGGTCAAACACTTTATTCTTAAGAATGGTCAAAAGGTACGCCTTTAACTTGCCGGTTTCAACGCCAGGCTTATGATAAAAGCTCAGGAAGGTTTCCTGGCACAGATCAGCGGCAACCTCCGCATTCCCGGTTTTCTGTAGCGCAGTATTGCGCAACAACGGAAAGTAGCGGTGATAGAGCTGCTCAAAAGCACGGTCACTGCCTGCATAAAACAACCTAAGCAGTTGTTCATCGGTATATAGCTCAAGTGGCCTGATAAGGCGATCGTTTCAATCAAAGATAATAGTAAAAGAGGATATAGACGCTGTCAAAACTTTTTCAAATTTTTTTTTTTAAATCACTAAGGGTAAACGATTATTGGTGCGTTTTCAATAAGGGAACAGATCCCGTCAAAAATGGCTGATAAAAAAAGATTGATAAACTTATTGCAAAAGTTCGGGAGGGGAACATGTACGGCTGCAGAGCTGGAGGAGCTGAACGAATGGTACGATCGGTTGGAAGTTCCCGGCAATGAACAGCAATTATGGCAGGAAAAGGATCCGAAAACAAGAGAAATAACTTCAGCCTATTTCAGCCACTTTAAACAACATCTAGGCAGGCAAAGGCATCGACGCTCTTCGAAACGGGTATGGTGGTCAATAGCGGCAGCAATGATGCTTGCAGTAGGGGTCAGTGCACTTTATTTGAATATGCGCAGTTCAGGAGATTCACATAAAATGGTGGTAGCCGAAAAAGGTGCCAAAACGGACATTCTCCTTCCGGACGGTACGCATGTATGGCTGAATTCTGGCAGCAGCTTGAGATACCCGCAAAATTTTTCCAAAGGAAATAGAGAAATCTGGCTCAAGGGCGAAGGTTATTTTGAGGTCGTGAAGAACCCAGCCAAGCCTTTTATTGTTCATACCCAGCGGGTGGACATCAGGGTATTAGGCACCACTTTCAATGTAAGGGCTTATGATGGAGAACGGCAGACCGAAACTACTTTACTTACAGGAGCTGTAGAAGCATGGGTCAAAAATAAGGGCGCTCGCGGGGAAAGGGTGTTGCTGAAGCCTGGAGACAAGCTATTGGTACAGGATAAATTAAAAATGCCCATATCCTCTAATGACAAGGATACGGCAGCGAGCGCAACCGTGGTTTTAAGAAAGATGGCTGCGCTCCCTGTTGCAGAGGAGATGCCGGAGACGCAGTGGCTGCATAACAAACTGGTCTTTGACCAGCAACCCCTGGAAGCCATTTTTTCAATGCTGGAGCGCTGGTATAATGTCAAAATCAATTGTACCATTAAAACTGATCCGACGAAAAGGCTTACCGGGACTTTCCAGGGTGATTCGTTGACAGATGTGTTAACGGCATTACAGCTAAAAGGCAACTTCAGGTATAAAATAACAGGCCAAATTGTTACGATCTATTAACCTAATTACTCACTATAAACTAAAAAATTATGAAAGTGACATGATACGAAACTAACCAAATAAAAAGCGGAAAATGCTCGTAACATTCTCCGCTGTAATCATTGACAGTTCCATTGCCGGTGCGGCAAATTTTCCATCAACTTAAATCATTTGCAATATATGAAAAAATATGATTGTACTGCCAAGATAATTCCAGGACGCTTGGTGCTAAAATTTATACTCACTATGAAGCTTGTGGCGGTCTTTATTCTTTTTAATTCTTTTAATGCCATCGCATTAAACGGGGTATCGCAAAAAAGTATCAGCCTTGATCTCAAGAATACATCAATAACTGATGTACTGAAAAATATTGAGTTACGGTATGATTACCGCTTTGTTTACGATAACGAAGTTACACATTACCGAAGCAAAATAGATATTTATGCAAAGGAAGCTTCAATAGACTATGTAATGATGAAACTGCTTCAGAATACTTCCTTTTCCTATAAAAAAATCAATAAAGGGCTCTACGTGGTCATAGGTCATGAAACGGATGAGATGAACATGCCGGTGGCCAGCCGCGTGGTAGACGAAGAAAATAAGCCTCTGGCTGGTGTAAGTGTGGTGGAAAAAGGTACCACGAATGGCACCACAACAAAAGAGGATGGAGCGTTTTCCATTAACGTTAAAGACCCTAACGCTGTTTTGGTATTTTCCCGGGTTGGCTACTTGACTTTGGAGGTAACGGCTGCGAATATTACGGCTGCGGGAATAATGATGATACCTGCTGAAAATAAACTAGATCAGGTAGTGGTTACGGGATATACTGCCCAGAGAAGGTCTGCCATAACCGGTGCAGTTGCAGTTGCTAATATGGCGGAATTGAACAAGCAACCCGTTGCCAGCGTAATTGAAGCGCTGCAGGGAAGAGTGACGGGTGTGCAGGTGGTTGTGGACGGAAGTCCGGCCGCCTCACCGCTGATTCGTATCCGGGGTTACAGCACCATCAACAGCAACGAACCGTTATATGTCGTTGATGGGGTACCCGTAGAAGGTAAGTTGAGCTGGCTGAACTCTAATGATATTGAGTCGATGCAGGTTTTAAAAGATGCTTCTGCGGCTTCCATATATGGGTCCAGGGCTAACAATGGTGTAATTGTTATAACAACAAAGAAAGGAAAGAAACAGTCCTCAGTCATTGCACTGGACGGATATTATGGAATGCAGGCGCCAATTAAATCTGCATTTCCCAAGATGATGACACCCATGGAAACCGCCGAGTATGTATATCAGTCCTACCGAAATGCCGGAATGGACCCGGCAGTAGCTACCTCTGTTTTATATGGTGGAGGGGCGAAGCCGGTGTTGCCTGACTACCTGATTGCCGGTTCGGCTGTTGGGCATAATGTAACTGCTGCGGATGCAGATCCTGCAAAATATAATTATTCAAGGGATAATACCACGTTTTACCAGATCACGAAGGCGAATAAAGAAGGTACGAACTGGTTTGACGCCATAACGCGGAAAGCACGCATGCAAAACTACCAGGTTACGGCGTCGGGCGGCGGTGAAAACTCCAGCTATGCGACATCTGCCGGCTACCTGGAACAAAATGGTATACTGGCGTATACCTATTTTAAGCGGTATAACATCCGGGCTAATTCCCTCATCAAATCAGCAAAAGGCAATATCCGGTTTGGAGAGAACGCCTATTATGCATTCTCTGAAAATGCAGGTATGGGTTCTAACGCAAACGTGCCGGGCAGCTACCAGGGAGAGGGGTCCATGATGGCGTTTGCATACCGGGCGCAGACTATCCGGCCAGTATATGATATTATGGGCAATTTTGCCGGTACTCGCGGTGGACTGGTAGGGCAGGGACAGAACCCGATGGCTGGAGCATACCGGAGCAAAGATAATTTTCAAAAGAGTGGTCGGTTCTTTGGAAACATTTATGGCGAAGTGGATGTACTGAAAGGGTTGATGGCACGTTCGAGTCTGGGAGTAGAATACGAAAATTACTGGGGAGTGGATATGTGGACACCAAATCTTGAAGCAAGTGACGGAGCCAGTACCACGGCGTTGTATGAGAACCAGGGATTCAATACTAACTGGACATGGACCAATACCCTGCAATACCAACTCAAATCGGACAACGGGCATAGTCTTTCTGTGTTAGCGGGATCCGAAGCCATCAGCTCTCGGAACAGGATATTAACCGGTGGAAGGCTCAACTTTTTCCTGCTACCTAACCCGGACTACTATTATCTCGACAGAGGAACGGCACGTATCATTAACGGAAGCTGGGGCTCGGTGGCATCACTTTTTTCATGGTTTGGTAAAGCAGATTACGCTTACCTGGATAAATACCTGGTGTCGGTCACGATGCGAAGAGACGGTTCTTCAAACTTTGGCCATGAGTACCAGTTTGGAAATTTCCCCGCTGCAGGTGTCGGCTGGAGGGTGTCGAAAGAGCCGTTTATGCAAAATTATACCTGGCTGAACGATCTTAAAATAAGAGCGGGTTATGGGATTACGGGTAATCAGCGTATACCTCCTTTTCAATACCTGAATATTTATGAAGCCAGCCTCGGTGCTTCCTCTTATGCTTTGGGTGGAGGGAACAATGTGAAAACAGGAGTTTGGAAAAATGCTTACAGTAATCCCAAAGTAAGGTGGGAGCAGCTCTCCTCACTGAATATTGGCGCCGACATAACTTTACTGGACAATAGATTATCTCTTATTGCGGACTGGTATACGCGGAAGACAAAGGATATGCTTTACCTTATGCCGTTGCCGGATCATGTCGTGGGCGGGGGAGCTTCACCTTATATGAATGTAGGGAACATGGAAAATAAAGGAATCGAACTGGGGCTTACATACCGCCTGAACGACCCGTCTGAAAATGGTATTAATTCAGAAGTGTTTATAAATTTCAGCCGCAACCGGAACAAGATAATTAGTCTTGCCCCATCAGTTACGCAACAAACTTATGGTGACCTTAGAAGCCTTACAACCTCCATATTAAAACCCGGATATCCTTTTTCATCGTTTTATGGATACCAGGTGACAGGAATTTATCAGAGTGCAGAAGAGATCGCTAAAGGGCCGGCGTATGCAGGTGCCAGAGTAGGTGGTCTTAGATATGCAGATGTAAACGGGGATGGCGTCATTGACCCGAAAGACCGCACGATCATTGGATCCCCGCACCCGGATTTTATATATTCGTTCGGCACGAACAGTTCGTATAAACGCGTTTCATTATCCTTGTTTTTTAATGGAAGCTATGGAAATGAAATATACGATGCCACGCGCATCATGACGGACTTTGGAGTTTTTGGCGGGGCAGTAAGCAAGCGGATGTTAAACGCATGGAGCCTGCAAAATAAGTCCAGTCTCATACCTGCCCCAACCAGGAACCCTTCGGATTATGAATATGCATCCTCCTCTTATTATATACAAAACGGGAGCTATCTGAAGCTAAAAAATGTGAGACTCGATTATGATCTTCGGCTTGGAGAAAAGACGCAAAAACGAACCGGGCTTAATAGCCTTCGTTTATATGCTACGGCAACGAATGTGTTTACCATAACCAAATATTCCGGCCCGGATCCGGAAGTAAGCCAGGTGAACAGCAGCTTTCAGGCAGTGGGAGTAGATTACGGATCTTATCCTAACGGCCGCCAGTTTTTGTTGGGTTTCAGTGCCCGTTTCTAAAAAATGAATACCAGGAGGGTATTGTACTGTTGTATTAACAATCCCCTTAAATTAAAAAATCATCAATTTGATAAAAATGAAAAAATATTTAATCGGCGTGCTACTTTTTATCTGTTTGTATAGTTGTAAAAGGGAGTTTTTGGAAAAGCAGCCGCAAGGATCGTTATCGCCGGATCAGATACAGAATCAAACAGGAGTGGAGGCTTTGCTTACGGGAGCCTACGGTTTGCTTAACGGAAATGTTAGAGGTACCTGGGGTAGCTATTCGGCAGCTCCCAGTCAATGGCTTTTTGGTGAAGTAGCTTCTGATAACGCCCACAAGGGCAGCGTTGCTTCAGATCAACCCAATATGAATTTAATTGAGCAGCACAAATCCAACAGCGCCAATGATAATCTCGCCATTATGTGGCGATCTTATTATGAGGGAATATTAAGATGCAATAATACATTGGCCACGTTGAAGGCAGTGCAGGCGGGTGCGCAGGCTTTTAAACAGGAGCGTGCGCTGCAAATTGAAGCGGAGGCGAAAATGCTGAGAGGGCATTATTATTTTTTCCTGAGAAGATTGTTTGAGAAGATTCCTTACGTGGATGAAACGATGACGGTAATCGACGCGGCGGCACAAACCAACGATGGCGATGTGTTCCCGAAAATTGAAAGCGATTTTCGTTTTGCCATGGCAAACCTGCCCGATGCAAAATATAACAATGAACCGGGAAGGGTTGATAAAATGGCGGCTACTGCCTACCTGGGAAAATTGTTACTCTATCAAAAAAAGTATACGGAAGCGCTTCCACTCTTTACTAAAGTAATAGCGGCACGCCCCGTTATTACGGAACTTAATTATGCAGATAATTTTGATGTAACCAAAAAGAATGGACCGGAGTCTGTATTTGTCGTGCAGCATTCAGTAAATCCGGATGGCACTGGGGATAATGCAAATGTAGGAGATATGCTCAGCGGGATGTCGGGCAATGCCCCCACTATCTGCTGCGGTTTTTTCCAACCTACTTTTGATTTGGTGAATGCCTTTAAAACTGATGCAGACGGGTTGCCGTACCTGGATAATGGGTACCGTAATGATCCGTATAAATCTGATTTCGGACTTTCTACAACGGAAAAGACAAAATATACCTTAAATACTTCCCTGCATTTTGATCCCCGCCTCGATTATACTGTAGGCAGAAGAGGGGTGTCTTTCCTGGATTATGGCGTAATGCCAGGCGATGCCTGGATACTGGATCCTGTTTTTGGCGGCCCTTTTACCGCAATGAAAACAATGGTGCCAAAAAGCAAATTCGGCGTGGAAACAGTTCCGGGGCAACCCTTTTTGACTGCCCAGAATGTAAGCCTGATACGCTTGGCAGATGTGTACCTGATGGCGGCAGAGTGTGAAATTGAAGGGGGTAATTTGGCTGAAGGATTGCGGCTGATCAATCTGATCCGCCAGCGGGCTGCCAAGCTACAGCCAAAGACAATCGACGGGTCAGTCAATGGGCAGCCCGCAGCAAACTACCAGGTAGGCCTGTATAAAAGTTTTTCTAGTAAAGAGCAAGCACTGAATGCATTGAGGTTTGAAAGGCGGCTTGAACTTGCGATGGAAGGACACCGGTTTTTCGATCTGGTACGATGGGGGATCGCACAGGACGTGATCGCCAGCTACTCTGCATTTGAGGGCAGAATTAATCCTTTATATGCCGGAATCTCCTTTAACCCCAAAAAGAGATATTATCCAATTCCCCAGGATCAAATAGATCGGAGTGGTGGATTATTAAAACAAGATCCCAATTATTAATATTTATTGCTAATGAAATTATCAGAAATTGTTATCGGCCTCGGTGTATTCATTACCTCATTATTCCCAAATGTTGGAAATGCACAAACCAACTCAGAGGTTTTGTTTAAAACGATAGATCCGCTAGTTAAGGTAGTGGGAGATCCGCACTCCGAAGCTCCCGTTTACGCTGCTTGTGATACCGCACTGGTAGCAAGAGGGGAGTATGCAACGGTGCAGTTTTTGATTTATACAAAAGAAGCAGCGGATGTAACGGCCATAAAAGTGCAGGCGCCGGTAAAGGGTGCCACGGCCCTGACTGAGGTGTCTGTTGGAAAGGTAGGTTATGTTTCAATTGGTCATCCGGTTGCTTCCAGGCTGCAGCCGGAAGGTATCCGGTCGGTCGCAAACCGGTATCCCGACCCGGTTTTTCCTGTATCTTCCTTCCAGTTGCACCCCAGGATTCCAGAGATGGTTCGTTTGTCAGTTCATATTCCGCTAACAGCCGATGCGGGTTTATACACAGGATCTGTAGAGTTGTTATTGAATATGAATGGCCGCACCCAGCGGATCCGTCACCCATTCTATATAAAAGTGTACCGATCAAAAGTGGAAAAAACGAGCCTGTTGATTTCTAACTGGTTTTGGGCGGCACCTGGGCAATTGCGTTTTTTGAATAATGGCATTACCCCCCAGGCATTTTCAGCACGCTATTGGGAATTGATGAAGGTGGTGGCTTCTTTTGTGGCTGCGTATAATCAAAATGTGGCTTTGATTTCGCCGATCGATCTTTTGCAATTTGAAAAAAGAAATGGCAAGTATCGATTTGATTTCAGCAGGTTTGACCGTATGGTTGAAATTTATCAGCAAGCAGGTGTTAGTAAGCGGATAGAAGGTAACCCGATCGCCACCAGGAGTAAAGGCGACTGGAAAAGCGAGTTTGGCATCTATGTACCCATTGGTAATAGTTCCGTTGATGGCATGCGTAAAGAACTGTTGCCGGCCGGCGATCCGAAAGCAACTGATTTTCTCCGGCAATTCCTCCCTGAATTCTGGAAACATTTGAAGAGCAAGGGTTGGAGCGACCGGTTTATGCTCCACGTGGCCGATGAACCGATTCCGGAGAACGTAGACTCATACAGGCAGATTGCGGCACTGGTACGGAAGTTTGTGCCAGACATGAAGATTATCGAAGCTGTTATGGACAATGATATTGCGGGCTATGTTGATGTGTGGGTGCCCAAATTGGATAATTTACAAAAGAATTATCCGTACTTGTTACAACAGGCTTCCGGTCCGCAAAAGGAGTTGTGGTTTTATACCTGTAATGATCCGGTAGGGCCTTATGCCAACCGGTATATTGAGCAACAGTTAATATTGACGCGCCTAACGCATTGGTTGAATTTTAAATATGTTATGCCGGGCTTTTTACATTGGGGGCTGGCTGCCTGGGATCATATCTCAAAAAAAGGAACGCCAGAATCCTTGTTGGATGAGACTTCCGCCTCTTATCTTCCTGCTGGGGATGCCTGGATCGCCTATCCGGCACTGAATAAACTTTATCCATCTATTCGACTGCAAACCATGCGTGATGGCATCTACGATTATGAATTGCTTAAAATGCTGGAGCGCAAGAACCCATGGCAGGCATTTTCAATAGCGTCGAGAATGGTAGCAGGATTTAATAATTATAATCAGGATCTAAAAGATTTTCGTAGCGCGCGTCGTGATCTTTTAGAAGCACTGGAAAATTAGAATAGCATATTTATGAAATATCATTTTTGCTTATTGCTGGTCTGCTTTCATTTCGTGAATTACCTGGCTGCCCAGCCAGGTTGGCAACCAGTTAAAGGTCATCTGGTAAGTGAATGGGGGCAGCAGGTAAACCCGGGATCTGTGCTTCAGGAATATCCGCGGCCGCAATTGGTGCGCGATAATAACTGGATTAACCTGAACGGGCTTTGGGATTATACGGTTACCGCTAGGGAAGTGCAAACAATACCTGTTGCAACCAGGAAGAAAATACTGGTGCCTTTCCCTATAGAATCTGCATTGTCTGGTGTAGGAGAAACATTGGGTAAAGAAAAGCGCCTTTGGTACCACCGCAGCATTGTTGTACCCAACGGATTTTCGGGTAAACGACTGCTGCTGCATTTTGGTGCGGTAGATTGGGAGTGTGAGGTGTATATTAATGGTCAAAAGGCAGGCAGCCATCGGGGCGGGTATGATCCGTTTACAATAGATATCAGCAGCTATGTGGGTAAAAGCAAAAAGGTTATGCTGGACATTGGCGTGTATGATCCCACGGATGAAGGACCCCAGCCTATTGGTAAACAAAAAAAGAAACCGGAGGGCATTTGGTATACTCCTGTCACTGGTATCTGGCAAACGGTTTGGCTGGAAGCCGTTCCCCAAACGTATTTTGCCGGGCTTACCATCACACCGGATATTGATAATGGCCTTGTGAGAATGAGTGCAGCAGTTAATGAAGTGCAACCAGGCGACCGGTTCCGGGTAAGCGTATTACGTGAGGGCAAGGCCATCGCGGAGACAAGTGCGGCCATTGCATCAATTGCAGCATTGCAGGTACCGGATCCCAAATATTGGAGCCCGTACAGTCCGTTTCTTTATGATGTGGAAGTAGCACTCGTCAGAAACGGAAAAGTGGTGGACCAGGTGCGCTCTTATTTTGCTATGCGTAAAATAAGTATAGCAGCAGATAACAAGGGTATACAACGAATCATGCTGAACAATAAGTTCCTGTTTCAGTATGGCACACTGGATCAGGGCTGGTGGCCAGACGGTTTGTACACAGCGCCCTCAGATGAAGCGCTGGCGTTTGATATTAAGAAAACAAAGGAGATGGGCTTTAATATGATCCGCAAACATGTAAAAGTGGAACCGGCCCGTTGGTACTATCATTGCGACCGGTTGGGGATGTTGGTATGGCAGGACATGCCTAGCGGGGATATTTACCCTTTTGAATGGGAACAGCGGCTGGGAGAAACTTCGGGAATGCGGCTCGATAAGGAACGGTCTGCTTTTTCGGAGCAAACCTTTAGAGACGAATGGCGAAATATTATGAACGCGTTGCGCCCCTTTCCAAGTATTGTGGTATGGGTCCCCTTTAATGAGTCATGGGGACAATTTAAAACAGAGGATATCACACGCTGGACCATGAACAATGATTCCACACGACTGGTGAACAGTGCCAGCGGTGGTAATTATTTTCCAGTTGGTCATATCGCTGATCTGCATAATTATCCTGATCCTGCGATGCCGGCGCCATTGGTTTTTGGCAGCAGGCAGGCATTAGTGTTGGGTGAATTTGGCGGTCTTGGACTGCCTGTTGAGAATCATACCTGGATTGAAAAGGGGAACTGGGGATGCCAGAGTTTTAAAAACAGCGAGGAACTGACCGCCCGCTACAAAGAGTTGATGCAAAAGCTGGGAAAGCTGATACCTCTTGGGCTTTCGGCCGCAATATATACACAAATAACCGATGTGGAAATAGAAACGAACGGATTGCTTTCGTATGACAGGAAAGTAGCCAAGATCCCTGAAGCAGTTTTGAATGAATTACATCAGAAACTGTATCAAGAAATCCGGTAGTATTGAGGTGTTGTAAGCATTAACTTAACCAACTGTTTGGCGATTTCGGGAAAATAGCCGTTTTGTGTAGTGTACTGCTAACCGTAACGTTCGGTGTAGTGAAGGAATCTTGAATAATGCATTCCTGGCCTGGGCATTTCTTTAGACTGGAGAGAAAATAGGTAGGCCCGCACATTCCTTTTATAAGGGATAGCCTCTCCTGGCACGGGTTTAACCCAACTGTCAGATTAACTCAAAACTATTTCATATTATCTCAGGATAAAAAACTTGTCGGCTTTTTTATTTCAGCAGGTTGCCCATTAGCTGTTACCAGGCAAAGTAGTTGCACCTTCACTGATACCAAATAGAATTTAAGAACGCGTTAAACTGATTTGGTCGTTCGATTTGGTATTCAGTGCGATAACGAGACTACCTTCTTTTGACGATTTAATTTTCTTCCGGGAGCCACTGGCGGATAATTCGTACGTTGCGTTTCGGGCGAGCCCGCTTAACGTCATACTATACCTACCGGATTCTTTTACAGCAAATCTGATTTCCTGCTCGTTAAAGCAGCCAACTGTAAGCGAAATAGGTTTTCGTGAGGAATTGCTTAACGACAAAAATATATCATCCCGATCTTTCGGAAAAAAAAGCACTACACCTTTACCGCCTGCTACCCCAAAAGAAGTATCGCAACTAACCAAATAAAAAGGAGTTGAAACCTGGTAATTACTTTTGTCCAGTTTAATTTTATAATCGCAACCTCGTAAATTATAATTAAAATTTGTTCCGCAAAGCGACGGCACTAAATTCGGTGCGATCATCAGACGATTCCAACGGGGCCGGATACCATAAATATCCGAAAACAGCGCTGTGACGCCCGTACATATCCCTGACAGGATATCTCCCCCTAATCCTTGTTGTGTAGTTCTACCGTAACGTTGCGAGGATAGCCCATCCTTTTGGTATTGGTCTAAAAGATTCCTGATGTACTTTAGAGCTAGCTCTTTACTATAATGAACATACGATTTTACACCAAGATAACCCCAGGTAGGAAAGATGTCGCCATTCTCATATTTCGGAAAAGGCCAGTTCCCTCCTTGTACTTCTTCCTGCTTAAAAGAATCAAAACACAAGGGCCAATGAAAGAGATGCTCGGCTGCAGTACGTTCTTCGATTTGATGGATAATCGCCTGGATTCTTTCATTGTCATCACATAATCCAGAAGCAATAGCCATAAACTGAACGGGCGTCACCAAATTATCTCCATGTACCGATCCATCATTATCTCTCCAATAAACAAACTGCTTTTTTGTTGCAGACCAAAATCCACCGTCTTCAATAGGTTTGTTAAAGGATTCTTTTAGTCGCTTCGCTATTGTTTCGTATTTTACAGCAACATTTTCATTTTTTAAAATACGTTCGCAGACTGCCCATTTTATTAGGGCGTCGTACATTTGTGCATTCACAAAAGCATTTTCAAAAGAAGCCCAGACAATATCCAGCCAGTCGCTGCATTTTGCTTCGCTAATATTATTATTCATCATTTCGAAAATGCCATTATTATTACTGTCGCGACGGATGAGCCAGTCCAATGCTTTGCGGCAACTGTTTTGGTGACCTCTCAGCCAGGCAATATTTCCGTTAATATTAAATAGATCACTTACATTGATCACGTATCCTGTTTGTGAATCAATGGTGTAGCCCCACATCGCTTCGTAATAGCCCGTAGTGTCGTTAAAAGTTCCCGGAATCTCATCTCCCCGGGCGTTATGCCAACGGGAGAGGACTCGACCATCGGGCAGTATCGCTAAATTCCGTTCCTGGTCTAAAGTTGCTGCAAGATTTTTGGTGTAGTTACTATCTGCCACAGCAAGCGCCACCTGGGCAAAAAAGGGCTCGTGCAGGCATTTCCAGTTGGTGATCCAGCCATTGCCCCCAACTATATTATTATCCACTACTCCATATCTTGCAGTGGTATTTAACAATTCTCTCACTGCGGCAGCATTTATATTTTTTAAATCTCCTCTGTCATATGATTTATTATAATCCACATAACGAATGACAAGATCTGCGGAAATTGTTCCTTTTTTTACGGCAATTGGCGCAAAAACGCCCTGCTTAGCATGCACAAACCGACTTAGATCATGCCGCTGTTTTACCGGCTGCGAAGTAACAATTTGTGTACTGGTAAATTCGCCATTGGGACTATGAGAATATTTGGTAGCAATATGATTCCCCTTTGATGCTTTTGCCTGTACAGATAACGCGTCACCGGTTTTATCATTCCAATAAGTGGCGCCGCCCGTATGAACGCCATATGTATCATTAACGGTATTCAGATATTTGCACCATACTACGCCGCCATTATCGATAATACCTCCTTTCCAAACTGATAAATTTGAGAAATTCCATTTTGGAAAAGCCATATCCTGGAGTATTGCGTCCCTTAGGTACTTCCGCGTTAATTTCCACTCAATCGATGTATCATTTTGTAAAAACAACCATGATTCTTCTACATTATTGTTTCCATCCCCATATAAAATATTGGTTATTCTCACCACATTATTGTGTATGGAGATTTTTGGAGTGACTAGCAATTTCTTAGATGTGTAGACGGATGTGTCGGTTAAAAAATCCGTATAGACACCGGATGGCGATAATCGGTTTGTTCCTTTTATATATAACTTACTAATATACAATCCATCTGTATAGTTAATTTCCATCCTCAAGTTTTCGTCTTGAGTGTGAATAGAAACAACGCACTTTGCTATGTCTTGATCTACTCCTTTTTGTGCGATGAGATATAAAGGAGCCCCTAGTAAAAATAAAACTACAGGCAAGTTCATTTTCATATAAAAAGTTATAAAGTGGAAAGGTACGTTTCTGTTTCATTGCTGTCTGGGGAAAAAATTGCATCTTTCCCCGGACAGCAATGATTACGAATTATCAATTTCGAATAGGAACAGCAAACTCAAGATCAAACGGCCAGGTTACTGACTGCAATTGTGTTTTGAGTTCACTCAGGTTATTTATCAGATCATCAAAAGAGGGCTTGTTCTCTTCATAGATCATTTCTTCCATCATTTTCGCATAATCATCTTTCCATTCTGCCATTTTTTCTTCGATTGGGGTGGGATTCAGCGTCATAGGATGATGCAGGTTGTAGTCCACATCACCCACTCTCGAAAACTTGTACCGGTGAGCCACAATGGTTTCATAGAGCTCCCTTGTCTATGGTATAAAAATCAAGCTTAGCCATCCTGCAGTGCTTTTTTCATGATTTTCTGAATCCATACTGGTGCCAGGGCAATGTCGTGCCGCAGGTCTTTTTCGTCTTCTTTGCGAAGCAGGTCCACCACCTTTTTCTCTTCCGCTTCGGTTACCTTGCCATTGCCTATTTCTTTTAAAGCCTGTATAACCAAGCCGCTTATTCTCCCTTTGGCCAGCAAGTTTTTCGGCGTAGTCTTCTTGAACTTGATCTTTCGCTTGCCCACCCGTATTTCCCGGGGGGAACCATCGGTGAGCAATACAATATTCATGGGCACCTGGGTACTCAGCCCAAGAGCGTTTAAGGCATAACTGCCGGTAGGCACGGTGCGTATCCGGTCCCGCTTGGCAATGGCTTCGGCCACTTCTTCGGCTGTGGGTAGCAATTTTCCTATTCGACTGCTCTCTTTAGGGCGAACATAGATGCCCTGTGCCACCCGGCTGATTAAGCCCTGTTTCTCTAACCTGAAAAGAGACAACCGCACCGCTTCTGACGATCCCAGATCGCTGAAATCAGCAGGCAGCAACAATTCGCCCATGGGAAGAGCTTCTATGTGCTTCAATATGGATTCTTCAATACTCATTGCCCTTCGATTTGTAACAAATTTAGTAAATTTTTGTTACAGCAAACGTTATTTTATAACAAAAACAGAAAATATTTGTTACAAATTTCCATCACAAATCTTTCAATTATTTGTGACAATACGCTCTCCCTAAAACCCAGTTTACACATTCCAAATTCGTCCTTCATTATTCGTAAGGATCCGATGTAATATTTTCCGGGCTCAGGCTTGTTTTTAAACATCCGCAAGTGGTAGGAGAGTCCCCCTGCTCCGAAAATCTCGGACAACTCACCTGAATAAGCTTTGCCATGGTAGCTAAAGGTCACCTGAATTTCCATAGATCGAAGAAAGGGCAAGTCCGGAAATCTGTCCGCTGGTGAATCTGGTTAAACCTGAAAAATTACGGCACCAGAGTATTAACCCGAAGAACCGGTATTATACACTTCAACTTTTCAAATGACGCTCGACATACTACTACGAGTTGCTAACAACAACCTTAAGTAGCGTCCTTACAACTACAAGGAGGTGAATTTATTAGCAAAACGAGTAGAGGTGAGAGTACCTTTGTGATTTCAATTAAATAAATAAAAGATGCTCTCAAGCTCAAGTAAAAATGTCGACAACATTGTAGGTGTCCCAGCCACCTGGACTGGAATGATACCAATTGACGATACTGCATTGGCTGCTAAAGACACAGGAGGCCCCGGCATCCCAATTATCTACCTGAATGGGCAATTTGCCACGCAAGGTTACTGGAAAAGGGTAATTACGGAGCTTGGCGCTGACTTCAGACATATTACCTATGACGAAAGGGCAAGAGGCAGAAATTCACTAAAATCATCTGACTATTCTTTTGAAGCTTGTCTCCGTGATGTAGATGCAGTTCTTGGTGCAAGAAACGTAAAAAGAGCTTTAGTGGTAGGTTGGTCGTACGGGGCGTATTTAGCGGCTCACTGGGCAACTCGTAATCCTGACAGGTGTATAGGGGCAGTTTTGGTTGACGGAGCAATGCCTTACGACTGGATGACAGAAACTATGGCAAAGCGGATAAGGAAGCTTTTTAAACGTTTAAATCCATTGCTGTGGGTGTTGCGCCCAACAGGATTAACACCGCGATTGAGTCCCTCACAGATGGCTGAAAGCAATATCGAATTGGGCTGGCTGGGGAGCGAAAGTGAATTGGGGCCGGTGCTGGATAAAATTACCAAGCCGACAAGATATGTACTTGCATCTGGCACATCCTTTGGGAGTAGGGGGAATGAACAAGAATTAATCCGAACGGGTGTCAACGCGGTAGTCGAACGAAATCCCAACATTAAGATTAGTGCCAAAGTACCCAGTACCCACGGCTCCATTCTAAAAAGGGATTTCTTTGAGGTAGCAAAAGCGATTCGGGAACTAACTAATATCTATCACCAAAAGATTGATGCAGTAGGGTAGAAGAACAAAATTGTAGAATTGGATTTAAAATATACTTATATGACTAATTCAAAATCAATCGGCAGCAAAATTGCCAAAGCACGAAAAGATAAAAAGATGTCTCAGGCGCAACTTGCCCAATGTCTGTTTATCAGCCCTCAGGCAGTTGGAAAATGGGAGCGTGGCGAATCGATTCCGGATATCGTTACCATTAACCGCCTTGCGGAAATACTGGGTCACGATCTTAATTACTTTTCAGAAAACTACCAATCAATTAGTAACGCACAGTCAGCGATCGTAAAAGCCGACAATAATGACGACGATGCTGAACGAACGATGCAGAACGCCAACGATACAGAGGAGCGACAATTATTGACGAATTTTAGCGGAAGTAACCTCTCGAAAGTTGATTTTGCAGGTGTTAACGCTCATAAGCTGAATTTTAACGGAAGTGCATTACGCGGTGCCAACTTTGCCGATGCCGACTTATCCGGGAGTTCATTTACGGGCAGTGATATGCGAGAAGTCAATTTCGACGGTGCGAACCTGACAGATTGTACTTTCTCAGCAAATGACCTTACAGATGCAAGTTTCAAAAAAACCATTCTTTTGCGTACTGTGTTTGACGCATCAGGACTTGCAGGAGCAAGATTTATTAATGCAGAATTGATAAGTGCAAAGCTGACAAAAACCGATCTTAAAAAGACTGTTTTTGAGAACTGTACTTTCAATGGCGTAGATTTTACGTTTGCTGACCTGAGAGAGGTAAACCTTGACGGGCAGACCTTTATTGATGTTAAGTTCGATAAAGCCGCGTTGAACGAAGCTACCTTCAACGGCTCAATCCTCAGAAATGTATCATTTCGACCCTCATACGCCCTAACCAATAAATACTATAGGGCTATTAAAACTATCCGCTTTGATGGTGCTACAATGGATAAACTAACTTTTGCTGAACTCGAAGGTATGGGAGCCGATCTATCAAAAGTTATGACTATTTAAGGTGAGCACTGTTATTTCATCTTTTTCAATTAGGCGTACCTAAAAATAAACAGTCACCGAAACCGGATCATCTTGTGCGTTTTGTTGACCAGGTTTTGAGCCTGCTTTTTATTGCTATCTGTAAGTCTATCCTATGTAAATAATAGGATCGTTTCTAATTTCGATCGGAATCATCACTTTGTAAAATAAAATCGTAATCATTCTGAAGATATTCATAGCACTTTGAGTAATCGAGATTCAATCTGCAAAAAATCATCTGATAATTACTCGGCACGTTACAGTTCACCGTTCTTTTTCTTAACCTGGCCAAGCCGCATCAAGGTTGTCCGAATCTCATGCGCAAACGTGCCCATCTATGGTTTGCGCCTATTACAGGCTATGGCTGATGAAGGTAACAATATCCGTTTGTATACCTCGTAAGATTTCTACACCTGGCCCCCTTTTTTGTGATACCGTGACATTGCTGACTTTGACCTGGTGGATTTTTCTTATTAACACTATTATTAATACCTAAGGAATAAGAATTTGAGCCGTGCTGAGGTTTACAGATCTTGCAGGGGGTTAATCCAGCTTCGACAGCTTCGGAAACGGTCATCGCCTGAGAAGCGGTTTTAGCATATCTACAACTTGCTAAATGATACTTTTCTCCAGTAGGAGTTCTGTAGACTATTTGGGCGTTGCCATTTAAGAATAGAAATAGAAACGCCGATATCACTGTGCTTTTAATGACACTATTCATTTAGAATTGGTTTTAAGTTTTTCGACACAGTTTCGTAAAGTCGGTAACTTAATTTGGATTCTGCCACTTTGTTCCATCGCCAAATGCGACTTCGGTTGGGTAGGCAACAATTATTTTTTTTCCATCTTTGCTATAAACATTCCAGGTTCCATAGCCCGTTTTACCGACACCTAAGCCTGAATCATCAAAACCACCTCCCCAGCCTTCAATAAGCCCAGTCATATCAGCAGGTTCTCCAAACGAATTTTCCCCGTACCATTTAAACCTAATGGCATTGATTTTCTTTCCGGACCTATTTTTGTACGAAAGGGAGACATTTTTATAATTGGAATATTCTTCATGGGAAAAAACAGCCTTCAAAATCTTCACGGGAAAACTATTGGATCCAATCGTGTCCTTAAACATGGTTGCATTAACAACTTCTTTGAGTCGTTCTTTTTGCCCCTGGCCCAATTCGGCGACTCTTTTCCTTATTGAATCGCGATTAACCACTTCTATCACTTCTTTACCATTTTGGTCAACTAATTCGAAATCAATCGGTCCAGTTGAATGGTAGTTGCCAAACGCCGCTTCTACACTTTCGTGAGCAATTTTGCTTATTTCAAACAATTTCACGGCCTCAGTATAGGCCGCCGAATTATTTGGAGCCGTAATTATTTGCTCTTTTCCGTCTTCACGGTAGGTATATTTCTTGTCGGTACATGATAACAAAAAAATGGATAATGTGATAACCAAGGAGTATTTCATTGCAATAAGCTTTTAGAGAGTCAGTGACAAGAGTTTAGAAATGACAATATGAACATTTTTGAGTTAATGTGTTTTGAATATTTCGGGGTAGTTTACAATCAGGCGGCATCGCTACAGCTTCAGTTTTTGGCCTATCGAATGATAACCCGAATAGAGTTTACCCATGCTCATCTAGCTGTGATTTTTTAATGACATGGACAAACATCAAAATAGATTCCCAAATACAGACAATCAAAATAGACCGACGAAAGTTATCATAACATTATTGCTAATTATCCGGGTGTTTTCCCCGGTAGCGGTACGGGAGTTTTCCCCTATTTCAAAAAAGCATCTTTAAAACTAGATTTGTATGGGTTAGTACATAAATTTGGTGGTGAAAGCCAGGAGTAGGAATTTGGCTTGGTGATGTGAGCGCTCCAAAATCGGCTACGCGCAATAAACATGAACGTTAGACGTAACAAAACTATGACCGAACAAAAAGGCATTTTCGAACAAATTACACATCATAAGTATACCTCCGACAATTGCTTTTTATGTGATTGTAAACTGACAGAAGAGAACAAAACGGTGGAACATGTTATTCCCAAATGGGTACTGCATCAATTTAATCTTTGGGACGAACAAATCACTCTTTTGAATGGGACGTTTTTGCCCTACAGATTTCTTACTATTCCTTGTTGTTTTGAGTACAATAATCTTCACCTTAGTCCTTTTGAAAATAAAATTCGAGCTGCCTTTGAAGGCGGTTATGAAGAGTTTCTTAAGATAGATAAAGAAACTCTTTTTCTATGGCTAGGGAAAATTTATTTTGGAATTATGTACCGGGAGTTATTTCTAAGTGCAGATAGGGCGGACCCTGACAGAGGAACAATTACGGGTCCTGACTATTTAGGATCGTTTTATTCTCATTTCCTATTCTTGCAGGGAATTAGAAAGCGGCACACCTTCAACAATTTTTTTCCCGCATCAATTTATTTTTACAAGACCCAAAAGCCAAAGCGAATTGAAGAGCAATGGGACCTTATGGACAGTCAGAATACGCCGTTTATTTCTGTTAGGATGGGAGAGATTGGAATTATAAGCACACTACAAGATTGTGAAGCAACAAAACAGTATGTTGATTTATTTGACCATCACATAGATATTGAACTGCATCCGCTTCAGTTTAAAGAAATGACCACTAGAATTTTGTATAAAAGGTTATTAATGAACCGGACGCCGAAATTTATAATTAAAGACAATGGCGAGATGGCCGAATCTTGGTTGATACCCCTTCAGGGCATAAGTGACAAACCAATTTTCGACGATTGGGATAATGACGAATATGCATCCATACTTTCTCATTTTACCGGTGTTCCTTTAGAAATATGCCAACCGAAAAAGGGAAAGGTTTGGACTTGGATGATGGACATAAATGGTAACTTGAATTTTATTCCAGTTGAAAATTGAATTCAATAGGGATCCTTTCATGGGCCAATGTACTTTACCAACTATTCGGCAATTTCGGGAAAGTAGCCTTTTTGGGTAGTGAATTGCTAACCGTACCGTTCTGTGTAGTGGGGGGACCCTGAATGATACATTCCTGGCTCCGGCCTTTCATTAAACATCCCCATGTAGTTTATTCAATGAAACCCGCCTTTTCTTATGCAAAAAACGCATAATTCGTAGAAAGCCTCAACAAATCTTCTGGATTTGTGTAATATATATATGCCTCTGCCAAATTACCTTGCGTATGAAGTCTTTTTATACACTAAAACTTACCCATCCCGGGGAAAAAAAGGTCTTTTCCGCCGGAGGGCCTGCCGGAAAGCAAGCAGGTCGTGAGGATCTTCAGACGGGCCCTGACTACCGTCAGGCAGGCCACGCCTACCGGCAGGCGATTCTACCCAGCGGATGTCCCAAGCTGGATTCCGCGCAAGAAACAAAGCTTTACAATCTCGAAAACGGAATACTTGTGCAGCAGCAACTTTCCCATGAAACCCTATACTTGGAACTGTTCTGGCTGGATTCAGCCAAACCTGTTATCATAAATTATGAAATTCTGGAAAATGCCACCGTCCTTTTTTATATGCTTCAGGGCCAAGTGGAAATAAAGGACGCAGGAGGAGTTGCGTCCTTTATGCAGACCAAAGAACGTTTTCATTACCTGGCGCGGTGCACGCCCGGTGGTTACACAGCTTTCTATCCAAAAGGACGACATCTTTGTTTCTTTATCGTGGTTCCCGACAACTGGATGGTTCAGCATCGTGAAGACTTCCCACTATTGGAAAAACTAGTCGTGAGTCTGAACAACGATCACCTGGCTCGCCACCAGGTTCCGCAGATATATATTAACAGGGACCTGTATCGCTGGCTTGACAAACACAGAAAGCTCCAGCCGCCAAATTCAGCGACTTTAGAAGTATTCATCCGGCAGTTCTTAGCCCATCTCCTCCACGTTTATGAAAACGCTCTCGCCCGGCAACATGCCCTCGCGTTTAAAGCCCTTGAAAGCATACAGGAACAGTATACCTCACAGGATCTTTCACACGTTTTGTTAACCAGTCAGCTTTTTATAAGTAAGAAAACTTTGTTCCAAAGATTTAAAGCCGCATTTGGGTGTACGCCTTCTGAATTTGCCACCGGGCTAAGGATGAAGCATGCACACCGACTAATCTCCCAGGAGAAGCTACCAGTGAAGCGGGTATTTTTCGCCGTTGGGTATAAGAACCGACATACATTTTGGTATGCTTATAACAAATTTCTTGGGGCTCAAAAAGGCTGAACCCAGTCTCGCGTAGGCCGTTTTGTTAAAAAAAAGGAATGGTTTTGGTAAAAATGACTCAAAATCGACCTTTTTTTGATTGACTTTGGCTTTTTGGCAACGTATCTTTACTTCATCATTAGCAAAACGAAAAAAGAAAATAAGCCACGACCGGAAAAGTTATTAGCGATTAAGAAGAGCAGGGTGAGGGGCCCTTTAATCACTCAAAGAACCGGAATTTACAGACCCCAAAAGTAAAGGCAGCCGGCGCCTTTATTCCATTAAATCACAGACGCGCACAGGTGAAAAAAATAATCACTGGAAGCGATGGGGGAGAGAAGTGCCTTTTTGTATCACATTAACTAAACACAAAAATAAAAATTATAATATGAAATTTTATAAAGCTTATTGTCGACAAGGCCTCGAACGTAAAGTAACCGGGCCGCCTGGACCTACGATTGAATGTAGTGGCTCGATAAGTGAATTTGTCCGGCTAATGAGGCTTTTAATTTATTGAAAGGGGAGCACCCCGAAATGACGACATCCTATTCGGGATGTTTAAGGCCCGCCGATGGGATATCCGGCCGCCCCCTGTTCCTACTTGGGAATATTTTACTGCCGGAATATCCGAACACTGTGGGGTGCTGGTAACGAATCGTTGCGGTATCGGCGGGAAAAAGGACGTATAACCCAAACGAGATTGGGTGCAATTAGAGGCATAAAGCGCATTGCACCGGCATACGCAGTGCGCTTTTCTTTCTTCGGGGAAAAACAGCTCGAACAGAGTTAAAAGTCGATTTTAAATAAGAGCTAATGAACGCCACAGTGAAATATAACTTGACCAATCACAGAACAGACAGTCTGCGAATGGTCCTTATTGGACTATTATTGCTATACTATTATTTTTTGGGCCTGCAAAAGGTCCTTGCCTTTAGCAGTTACCATGTCTGGTTGCAACATACACCAATCATTAAGCCCTGGGCGAATACATTGGCTTATGCTGTACCAGCGCTTCAGTTACTGCTTGCAGTTTTAATAATTTTCAAAAAAATGAGGCCATTGATACTTTCAGTTATTATACTCTCACAATTAACTTTTATTGTCTGGGTAATTTATGTCTTTTATACCACGCCGTATTTGTTCTGGCCGTGGCGGGCATTTTGGTCCCAGTCCAACTGGTTTCTGAAGCTTTTAGAGGCGCTTGGGGTAAGTTGGATAGCGATGCTGTTATTGATCTTGGATCGAAAGACTAATAACTCAAATAATCACATATGTGCCACATAATTAAAAACATAAGAGACTATTTCGAAATAAATGCAACATATGAGTCAACACCAGGGCATTGCCGAAACCCTTTAAAAAGTAGGCATCAAAATAAAAATTTACAATTATGAAAAAGTTCCCATTGTTTCTATTACTGGTTTGCCTTTCATTAATAACCGCTGTGGTTTTTGCTACTAGCCAAAAGTTCATAAACCAGGGGTTGGTAGTCGAAGATGGAGCAGGAGGTTTTAAACAAATCTCAAACACTTCTTCCATCAGCGGGCTTAATCTGCAAACGACGACAGGTAGTACTATGCAACTAACAACCCCTGGCGGTTCCCCTCGAAACGTATATTTCAACAATGGTTCCACCAACCAGAGCGTTATTTCGGACGGTACGTGGTAAACGAGGACAAGGGGGCGACATGTCGCCCCTACTTAATTTTCCTCTCTTCACTCGTAACCAGGATTTTGAGTTAGATTTGGATTTGTTGCTATTTCACTTACGGGAATTGGATATAGGCCATCGGTTTCCTTCCAGTTTTTATTTTGTATCCTTGACAACGCCTTATCTGTCAGCCCCCAACGCTTTAGATCAAACCAACGACACCCCCATTCTGCAAACATTTCTATTGATCTTTCTTTTATTAGTTTGGCTTTGACGTTCTCCATATCCGATGAATAATCCAAATTTGTCAGGCCTGCTCTCAATCTAACTACATTTAGATCATCAATGGCTTCACGAAGTTTCCCCTGGTTCATTCTTGATTCTGCCCGAATTAAAAACTGTTCAGAAAGCCTCAGTACCGTGTGATATTCAGCATAGTTACTTCCGGTCTGTCCATTCCCAATTTTATACTTATAGGGATAATAGTAGGTCAATTTGTTTGTCGTAAGTCTAGTCGAATCGACCCAGGCCACTTTACGTCGATCCCCCATTTCGAAAGAATCGAGAAACTCTGAATAGAGATAGACAACTGGAATAATAGCTGAGTTTTTTAATCTTGGTATAAAAATTCTGCCTTCTGGCGAAGAAAACAAATTTGATTGTGTGTTTTGTTGTTTTAGTTGCCAGATAGCCTCATTGTTATTTGGGCTGTATATTTTATCAACTGTAACAAGAGAAAACGAGTTGGTTGCAGAAATGACCTCACTTGAAAGTCTCCCTGCCTCTTCCCATTTCTTCTGGAACATATAAACCCTAGCTAGCAGCGCCGCAGCCGCATAGTAATTCGGTATAGTCCGTTCTCCTCCCAATGCTGAAAAGCGCTTAGACAGCCGTTCCCGAGCATTTGCAAGATCGGCTTCTATAAAATTATACACTTCCATTTCGCTGTTTCGGCTCAGCAGATTCGTCTTTTGCCAATTAGTAGTTGAGATGATTGGTACTGGTCCAAACATATTAACTAAATAGAAATAGCAGAAAGCTCGAAGAAAAGAAGACTCTCCCAGCATTTCATTTTTGATCGAGTCTGAGAAATTTGCTTTGGGAACATTTTCCAGCACTGCATTAGTTTGGAAAATTAACTGGTAAGTGTAAGCCCAAAATATGTTTCTCAATGAATTGTTATTCGGTAAAATGTCATTTCTATAAAATTCCCCGTAAACTTGATTATTGGGATCAAATAACAGGAATTCATCGGCACTCAATCCCGCATATAAAGTGAGTTGGCCGGATGAAAAGGCCGAAGAACCGTTCACCATCCTGTAATAAATTGCAGCTAAGGCAGATTTAGCCTGCTCAGGCGTCTCAAATACGGCTTTGGTAGTAAGTAAATTACTAGGCGGTTCTATTTTAATTAGTTTACGGCAACCACTCTGGATTACTATGAGTAGCGAAACTATTATTATATAAACTATTTTCATGATTCAGAAAATTTTTGTAAAGAGGATATTACAATTGCTATTTATTATAAAAACTTAAAAATTAAGTGATACTCCGGCTGTCAAAATCCTGGGGATACTAATAGTGGTAGCATTTTGAGTCTCCGGATCGGCACCTTTATACCGGGTTAGCAATATTAGGTTCTGCCCTTTAAAATATATACCGCAGCTTCCAAAGCCAGCACGTTTTAGTGCTGACTTTCGAATTGTATATGTTACTGCTGCGTTTTGTAGACGTACAAATGATGCATCTGTAAAAACTCCATCTGAATAATTTTTAAAATAGAAATAGGAATTATCAGGCCTTGTAGTAAACTTAGCAATGCTAGCTATGTCGCCGGGCTTTTGCCATCTGTTCATTACTTCAGCAGGTTGATTAACAATATCTCCGGGAATACCTCCAATATTGGCAAACGGTTTATTTCCTGTTTGTTTTTTGAAATAAAAGAGAAAATCCAGCGTCCAATTTCCGACACTTATCGTATTCGAAACGCCACCCTCATACCTTGGTGTTCTGTCGTAAACATATCGGTCGTCCGGGTTCTTGTTAGAAAAATCAATGTCAGTCTTGCCGTTCTCGTTCAAGTCGGCAAAAGTGTACTTTCCTGTTTCTGGATCTACTCCTGTATTATGCAGGACTTTTGTAATCAGTAAGGGACGCCCGACTACAAATATTCCGGCATATGGCGATTGGGAAAGGTTTGGGTAACTAAGTAATTTACTCCTGTTGAAAAATAGCGTCAAATTAGAGGCCCAAGTAAAACTCAGGCTTTTTATAGGGAAACCTTTTAAATTGAACTCGAAGCCGGTGTTTTGAACATTAGCTGGGCTATTGGAATAAACGCTAGCAAATCCTGTTATAGTGGGCGTTGGAAAGGCCACGAGTTGATTGTTGCACTGATTCCTATACCAGCTTGCTTCTAGTGAAATACGCTCTTTCAGAAGACTTATTGCCAGAGCTAATTCTAGTTTCTTGTTTGACTGCCAGTGAATGGTGGAATCATAATGCCTTTCAGGAAAAAGAATTTGGGATCCATCATAGGAAAAGGCGCCAAATGACCAGGAAGACTGATATTGGTAGTTGGGAATCTGGTCGCCGCCTGTACTTCCGTAACTGCCTCTTAACTTCCCAAAATCAACAAAGGGAAAAAGTTCTTTTATAAGGCGAGTTTCTGAAAAGATCCATGCCCCACCAGCAGAAGCAAAGGTCCCAAATTGTCGTCCCGGGCCGAATTTACTAGAGCCATCGTGTCTCATATTCAAATTGAGAATATACCTGCCGTCCCATAAGTAGTTGATCCTGCCAAACGTTGCGAAATACTTATAATCGGCACTAATATTTGAAATACTTTGCCGCTGAGCGCTAGACAAATTGCTGAGCAATGCGTCGTTCGCAATGTTATTTCCCGTCAGGGAGGCCCCACCAGTGTAATTATCCTGATAAGAGCTGCCCAACAACAAACTTAATTTGCC
This sequence comes from Niabella sp. CPT15-335-S11, assembly GCF_058792415.1. NCBI lineage: Bacteria > Pseudomonadati > Bacteroidota > Chitinophagia > Chitinophagales > Chitinophagaceae > Niabella > Niabella sp. CPT15-335-S11. The sequence continues at coordinate 5,240 of NZ_JBYTEI010000002.1, read as the reverse complement.
TTTTGAAATGAATGTAGTATAATCAATTTGAGGTTCGACGATCATGTTTTTAACCACAGTATAACCCAACACTGCAGACCCCATCGGATTAAAACTCGGATCCAGACTGGCAATGGGTATCCTACTATTTTGAACTGTTTGAATATTACCATAGCCAAAATTCGCCTTTGCCTTTAGTCCTTTTAACAGGGTGTAACTGAGGGAAAGGTTGCTGTTCAGAAAATTCGTTTTAGCGTTGTATGACTGCAATAAATAACCAAAAACAAACATATAACTCCTGGGAGTCCAGCCCGCATAGTTGAGGTTGCCATTGATATCGTAAATTGGAGGGGCTGTTGGTGGAAGCGAAACGGCCTGCGGATTGACTGTTGTATTAACGTCGGTAGTATTGTACATACCTGACAACCCGATAGAGAATTTGTTTTCCGGAGTGTGGTGATTAATGTTAAAGGAAACACCCCCTCGTCTATTGAAGCCTTTTACTGCCAATATATCCGATTGTGCATGATACCCGGCACTAATTCGGTAATTCCCAGAGGAGTTACCAGCAGAAACTCCAACGTTGGCGTCATTTGTATGGCCCAATCTGTCCCACAGAAGTCTCTGCCAGTCCCTAAAACTCGTGCTGTCCCATATCACCAAGTCGGGTGCGTTTTGTGCGTTTACGGGTAAATTATCATTAGACAAGGCTTCAAGCCGCATTTCTACATATTGCGGGGTGTTTAGCACTGGATAAAAGCGGCTAACCTGAGTAATACCTGAGCTGAAAGTGCCTTCTGTCTTGATTTTCCCGGTTTCACCTCTTTTCGTAGTGATTAGTATCACACCATTGGCAGCACGCGAACCGTAGATTGAAGTGGCATCAGCATCCTTTAATATTTCAATGCTTTCAATATCATTAGGGTTGAGGCTAAACAACGGACTTTGACCGAGAGCCGGACTATTAATACCAGTTTGTATAACCCCTCTGGAACCAGTTGCATAATTATCAGCACCTTTGAGATCTTGTATTGTTAGAGGAACACCATCCACTATGTAAAGGGGGTCTGATGGAATACTCGGATTAATTGTGTTCCTACCCCGTATCTCTACTTTGATAGCACCACTGGCATATCCATTATTTCGAGCAACGGCAACCCCGGGAATTTGTCCTTGCAATGCATCCAATACGTTCATTACGGGTTGTTTTTGAATGTCTGTGGCTGTCAATTTACCAATATTACCAGTCCGAAGCCGGTCGCTAGTGATGCCATAAGCTTGTACCACCACCTTGTCAAGCTCGTTTGTAGCTTCGCTTAGCGCGATATTCATCGGCGCATTTAATAATAATGCTTTAACCTGAGTTGCATAACCAATGTAGCTTATGCGCAGTTTGTCTTTCTCTTGAACGCCATGCAGTATAAAGGCGCCTGATGCTCTTGTTACCGTTCCTTTCCCGGTGCGAGTGTTTGTTACTGTCGCACCGGAAAGTGGCTCCCCCGCTGCATTATGGACAGTGCCGCTTATTGGAGTATTGTTTTGTGCGACAACCGTGTTGAGATATAGGCATAAGATTGCCATTACGCCCAACAGCGTGAATTTTTTCATACTTAAAGAATTGATTCGTTTTGTAATGTGATTTAGCTAAGAATAGGGCAGAGGTATCCCATTTGGTTTAGAGGGTTACACTTTGCCCTGGAAGGTGCCGGAATAGCGGGTATGTAGGTTAGCGAAACAAATCCGTTACCCCGGCCGAGGGTCACTCCGGCTGGCGGGGTTTACGAGCGTACAGTAGATTATAACTTACTGTAAAGGAAAAGCAGATAGGGCACGCAAAAGATTGTCCTGGTCTGAAGGAGTATGAAGACCTTTTCTGATAAATAATCAGAAATGCGTGTTTAGAATTTCTATATTTAACAAGCGTTGTTTTCAATGGCAAAATCTCTAACACTTCAGCTTTCGAAGAATCAATTGTCAAATATATAGAATACAATCTAAACAACAAAATAATTTTGTAAGGTATATTTTGTTGTTTAAAAATAAGCTCCTTTTGTTAGGTGGGTGCTTATCATAACATAAAGATCACTAAACAATTAGGAGCACGACTTGCCAAGTTGCGGGAAGAACGGAAACTGGAAGCAGAAGATGTTGCTGAAATGACCGGGTTTACTGCAAATACAATTCGGAAAATTGAAGATGGCAGAGAGTGTAGTATCAGTTATTTTATCGAAATTGCATTTGCGATTGGTGTTCATCCAAAGGACGTTCTTGATATAGACCTTGACATAAAACCCAGGTATGCTTTATCCGCCAGGAGAAAGGAAAAAAGCCGGCTCACTCAGCGGATTAGCGAGCTAATAGAAACTGATTTTTTCGAAACACCAAGGTTCGTTGGCGATATCGTCAAATACCTGGACAAGAAATATAAAATCGAAACGCATTCACCCTCGGTTTCGGTTACAATTGCGCGTCTCCAATTGGTTCGAAGGGCACCAGGAAAGCCTAAGTTGATGTACAGAACAGTCGGCCGGAGAAGGCAATATTATTTTAAATAAGTCAACTTTATTTGGGCCTATGGTTGCCTATTTGACCGTTAATTGGTCTCAGATATATGAATTTATGAAACAGAGTTGATTCATGTTGACCCACCGGCACTGATAAGCAATTAGCCGGTATACAATGATCGATTGCAGTTTTTTCCAGGCGTCGATTTGGCGAGCTTGACCGCCAGCAGGTTTGTTGATCCACCTTGATCTATTTCTTCGAAAGACGGCTGATGATGCCATTCTGGCATTTTGATCCACCTGTAACTGCACCTGTGAGTGCTTTTTGTAGGTCATTTGCTCTTTAAAGTTTTGGAGTACGGCAGAAAAGCTCACCTCGATGAAAAAAATAAACCAGGTTTTGCAAGTCCATGCCGACGCTGGTATTAGAGAGATGGCTCGAAGAGTCGTATTAGTCGTGGCCATCAAAATATACAATCCCTGATCATGCGACCCGAATTTGATGTGGGCTTTCAGTTAGGCATATTAACCCTTACTGTTAGTTTTACTGAACTTTTCCAAATGTACTTGGAATGATACCTTTTATCCTTACGGTAAACTTGCCTGATTTCTTCGCTTGATTTTATGGTTCGCAAATGGAAATTCTCATTCGTCGATCTCAATTATAAAGCTTTTTGAGCGTGAGATTGATGCTTGCCGTCACCAATTGCTTGTTTACGAGACGCAGGGGCTAGCCAACACCTAAGCCAGAGTCTTGGTCGTTTCCGAATGAGAGGTGAGGGGTATTTTTCACGGTCGCCTCACGGGAATTTTCCCGTATCCACAAAAAACACGTGGCTGAAGCTTGTTATTGTTTATTTGTTTTATAAATTTGAGGGTGGGAATACGTGGTAGAATTAGATTGTTTTCCATGATCAATGAGTCGTATTGGGACTTTTTTAAGGTCGAGTTTCGGCATATTCGATACAATGAGGCAGTGCCATCTGACATGAAAACCGAGCAGACAGTAGTCACAATTTTAAACGTTTCTGTTATTCAAGACACGTTTGTAAAGAAATGCACTTAACGGTGATTTTCTGAGAAGTATTTAAAGTCCCTGCTGGGAGGTATTCCGGTGTGAAAAGAATAACGATAAAATGTATACACTAATGAAAAGGCATGGGGTGTGGATGATGCTGTTCGCAATGGGAAACGCCAGGCCGAGAAATTTGAAAAACGAAAAGGCCATGCCAATCATAATCCTTGTTCATGGGTATTGGTAGATAGTTAATGAAACAAAATTTTTAACTTTTAAAATAACGATAAATGAACACAGGCATTATTAAAGCGATTCAGAATTTAAGTATAGTTGAATTCTCCTATAAAGGAGAGTTAAGAGTGGTCGAACCACATTGCTATGGTGAAACTACTGCGGGCAATGAAGGCTTGCGCGCATATCAGATTGGCGGCTACAGTTCAACTGGTAAATTCGGATGGAAAATGTATGACTTGCGAAAAGCTGATAATATTACTATTACTGATCAAACTTTTGACGGCCCCAAGGAAGGATATAAACGTGGAGATAAAGGTATGATACATATTTATTCAGAACTTTAAATTATTTAACGATGGAAGGATATAGAAATAGAGGCGGCGATTCAGGAGTGTCTGCCTATGAAATCGGCACCGATTACATTAAGGTAAAATTTGCAGGAAATCCCAGAACATATACTTATAGCCACCGAAAAGCAGGAAGCTCACATGTTGACAATATGAAGCGATTAGCTAAAAGTGGTAGTGGCCTGAATAGTTATATTAATAGATATGTAAAGTATTTGTACGATTAACTCCTATCAATTCTGCGCTAATGATTAAACGCATTGACCACTTAAAAAATTTTGGCATCTTAAAAACTTCAACTGGGGGGCTATTCCTAATATTGAAGAATTTAAAGAAAAGAATATCCTCTATGGGTGGAACTATTCAGGTAAAACAACATTGTAAAGAATTTTCACTTCCTTAAGGGATAAGGAGATTCATCCCGGGCATAAATCAGGTATAATGAAATTAACATGTGACGCTGGCGTTTTTGATAACGTAAATTTATCTTCTTTCCCTTACAAAGTCGTAGAGGTGATTTTCGACTTTTGAAGTTTCGAGAAGAGATCTTAACATAACCCGACGAAACACTAGGTTTTCAACAGTCAATTAACTGGAAGCAATGATTATAGTAACATTTAAATAACAGACGATGAAACTCATATTACTGGCATTTAGCACATTAATTATCACTTTTTCCTTCGGACAAGATTTCAACATTCCCCTTAAAGATGGTTTGGTTGTTTATGAAAAAACCGATTCATCAAGTGAATTTAAAAAAGATGTTCTGTTTGTTAAATCGATGGAATGGCTATCTAAAACCTTCGAAAACGCGAAGTATGCAATAGAGTTAAGTGATAAGGATGCGGGACTAATTATTTCAAAAGGTAATGTTGATATTATCTTTAAGCAGTCCATTATGACTTACTCGCCGAATTCGAAATTTACATTAAAAATCAATGTGAAGGACAACAAGTTCAGGGTCCAGGTTTTTGATATTACGTCTATGATCGGGGGAAATTATACTCCTATTGAGACCAGTTTAAAAAAATATGGTGCTAGGAAACAAGACCGAACGTTTTTTGTTATGTTCGATATGAAATATAATACTCCCCGAAATTCAGACCAGAGGGTTAGTTAATAAATTTGTATTAATTTAAACCTCAATTATGAAGAAGC
>NZ_JBYTEI010000001.1:1532110-1628488 GCF_058792415.1 Niabella sp. CPT15-335-S11 | reverse complement strand
GCCGCTTAGTGGATAAAGCATTTGAAAAGCTGAAAAACTCTAATTGACACTGGCCCAGTTTTAGGGGAAGCTTACAGCATAAATTTAAATCAAAATACGAGAATACAAAAATATATTTCAAAAAATTAATTCTGAAATGGATGTACTACAAAAAATATTCTGGGAAACCGTGGGATCCAGGCAAAAGGATCCGACATAAGTGGAGCAAACTGCATAAAACTCCGGCATCGAGTCTTTACGAGTCCGATTAGCCCATTCCTAAATGAGCTGATATTTCATAATCCAAGCAATCTGGGTCGATAGAACTTCTTCCGCCGCACCCTGCAATCAAATCAAGATAACATCGTTAGGAAGTCGCAAGACTCCCTTCCTCACATGACTCCGTCCTTAACCTACGCAACCGAGAATATAAAACATCCCACTAGGTGACCCTCTCAAATTAGCGAACAGACCTACGCGTCGAGTGCATCAGCTATTGGCCCGCACCGGCCTAAACCCCTGCCGGGCCCATTGTTTGAAGAACAAAACAAGAAACAGGGTATTGGTGACCGCATATCGTTTCCACATGCGGCGAGGTTCCTGATAGATTCTGTAAAGCCATTCCAGCCCACCTCGTTGCATCCACAGCGGCGCGCGCTTCGTTTTACCAGATACCACGTCGAAGGAGCCGCCCACACCCATAATAAAGGGCACACGGATGAGCTCCTTATAGGTGTTCAGGAAAATTTCTTTTTTTGGCGAGGTAATGGCCACAAACAAAATATCAGCACCGCTTTCACCGATCTGCCGCGCGATACCGGGTTCCTCTTCCTTACTATAATACCCATTCCGATATCCGGCAATAAGTTCCGGCCCATAGCGGTTCGTATATTTATCTACAACGGCACTCACAACTTCCTCCCGGGCCCCAAAGAAAAATATCCGGTACCCCCTCACCGACGCCATCTTCACCAGGTTCTGCATCAGATCTATACCTGCCACACGCCCCGGTAAGTGCCGGCCCAAAAAGCCCGCTGCCCACACGACTGCCTGCCCGTCCGCATTGATAATATCGCAGTTTACCACCGACTCATACAACACAGGATCCTTTTGCATATTGACCAACTTGGCCGCATTGACCACCACGTGGTGAATAGGGTGACCGGTATCTATACTCTCGCCGATATATTCGAGCGTCCGCTCCATATCAATGCTGTGTATGGGGCAATTAAATAATTCTACTGCAGGTAGTGATTCCATTTACTAACTATTTTCTTACTCCGCAAAAATCAAGTTCTATCTTATTTCCTTCCTTAACGATAGTAGGAAATTCTTTATGACGCACCAGCCAGACCACGATATCAGCCTGCAGATAAGCCTCCTGATGATTGACCAGGTTGAAAGATTTATGTACGGTAACGTTGGGCTCGACTACCAGCACCTCGGCGCGTGCCTCACTGATCACCCTGGAAGTAATGTACTTGGCCGGAGACTCGCGGAGATCATCAATGTCCGGCTTAAAAGCCAATCCCATACAGGCTACCACCGGCTCTCTCTCGTATTTGGTTTCGAATTCAATGCAGGCTTCGATTACTTTGTTTGCGCACCAATCCGACTTATAGTCATTGGTCTCCCGGACCCGCTTAATCAGTTGCGACTGTTCTGGAAAATCACTGACGATAAACCAGGGATCGACGGCGATACAATGCCCGCCAACACCACATCCCGGTTGCAGGATATTCACGCGTGGATGTTTGTTCGCTAATTGGATCAATTCCCACACATTAATTTTTACACGGTCGCAGATCATGGATAGTTCATTGGCAAAAGCGATCTGGGCATCTCTGGATGAATTCTCTGTGAGTTTGCACATCTCTGCCGTTCGGGCGTTTGTAGGATGCAGGGCGCCCCGCACAAATTGCGCGTAGAAATCGATCGCTTTCTGTGTACTGGCTCCATTAATACCGCCAATTACCCGGTCATTGTGCACCAGTTCATGCAACACATTTCCTGGCAATACCCGCTCCGGGCAGTAGGCAATGTAAATCTTGCCTTCCAGCTCCGGTCTCTCTTTGAAAATCAACCGCGCCATTTTTTCCGTGGTCATCACGGGCGAAGTGCTTTCAATAACAAAAAGATTCCCTTCTTCCAAATATGGCAATACCGCCCGGGTAGCTGATTCCACAAAGGATATGTCTGCCCGGTGGTTCTGTTTAAAAGGCGTGGGCACAACGACAAAAAAAGCATCCGCCTTTTCCACCTGAAGGCTCGCCCGGAGTTTGCCGTTTTGAACCACTTCTTTTACCACTTTGTCCAGATCCGGCTCAACAATATGAATTTCACCCCGGTTAACGGTGTTGACGACCTCCGGGTTAACATCCACGCCAACTACATCAATTCCATGCATTGCCGCTACTGCAGCAGTGGGCAGACCTATATAGCCAAGGCCCATAAATAACGCTCTCATAATACAGTTTATCCAGTCTTTAAAATATCCATTTATAATAATGCAGGTTCCACCAGCTCAACTCCTGCCAGGTACGACGCGATACGTTTGGAGGCCTGTCCATCGCCGTAGGGATTATGCAATTGCGACATGCGCAGGTAACGATCATCGTCTGTCAACAGGCTCAGGGCTTCCGATACAATTTTCTCCCGGTTTGTCCCCACTAAAATCACCGTTCCGGCTTCAACAGCTTCCGGGCGCTCGGTAGTATTTCTCATCACCAGCACCGGTTTTCCCAGTGAGGGCGCTTCTTCCTGTACACCTCCGCTATCCGTGATGATAATCTTTGCCCGGTTCATCAACCAGATAAACCCTTCATAAGGCTGTGGTTCAATCAGATGAACGTTGGGCACATTATCCAAAATTTCATGCACTGGCTTCTGTACATTGGGATTTAAATGCACGGGATAAATGATTTCCACATCGGCGCGCTCCGCGATCTCTTTTAACGCGCGGCAGATATTCAGGAAACCTTCCCCAAAATTCTCCCGTCGGTGACCTGTCACCAGTACGATATCTTTCTTTAAAGGTAAACGACGCTTAAGTGCTGTTACAACAGGAGATTCGTTTTCTCCGATCAGCTTCAGTCCGTGGAGCAAAGCGTCAATCACGGTATTTCCAGTGACCATGATCTGATCTTCGTCCACTCCCTCATTGATTAAGTTGGCTTTGGCATCCAGCGTTGGCGCCCAGTGAATATCCGCCAGCCGGCCGGTTATGTTACGGTTCATTTCCTCCGGAAAAGGCGACCATTTGTTATGGGTTCGCAACCCGGCCTCCACATGACAGACTTTCGCACCTGCGTAGAAGGCAGCCAAAGCTGCGGCCATCGATGTTGTGGTATCGCCATGTACCAACACATAGTCCGGCTTGAAATCTTCTAGCACCGGCTTCATCCCTTCCACAATAGAAGCCGTAAGGCTGTATAGGTTTTGATTCGGCTTCATCAGATCCAGGTCGTACTGGGCGTCTATCCCAAAGAAATCAGTCACCTGGTCCAGCATTTCACGGTGCTGGGCGGTAAGACAAACCGCAGTTTCAACTTTGTTTGCGTGTCTTTTCAGCTCCAGATAGACCGGGGCCATCTTGATAGCTTCAGGGCGGGTACCAAAAACTAGTAAAATTTTTTTCATTTATTTAAAAACAATGTTTTGACTTTGTTGATCCTAAGTTCAAGCAACGTATTTCAATATTCGCCATGATTTCCAGGTAACCACCTGTCTCTCAGTCATCCGTACGAACTGGCCTGAAGCCTTGCCTTGCCCATTGCTTGAAAAACAGTATAAGAAACAAGGAATTTGTAACTGCATATCGCTTAAACAACCTCTTTGGCTCTTGAATCAAACGAAACAGCCATTCCAAACCAATCCCCTGCATCCATAATGGGGCTCGTTTTTGCATCCCAATCATCACCGGTAGGGCTCCTCCTATTCCTATCATACAGGCGTTAATCCTACCTTTCATTGAGGCCATCCACTTCTCCTGCTTTGGGCATCCCAAAGCTACAAACACAAAGCCAGCGCCACTATTGTTGATTTCTTCAATATACCGCTGCTCCTCTTCACTTGTCAACTCGCGAAATGGTGGACTTATCATCCCTGCAATATCCAACTGTGAATAATGATGTACACAATGCTTAAACGTCCTATCTAGCATAATCTGAGTGCCTCCATAAAAAAAAACCTTTATTCTGTTTATCTCGGATTCCCTCAATAAATCTGGGAGTAAATTCATCCCGGCAACCCTTTCTTGCCGGATATTGTATAACACTCTAAATGCCACTACTAACGGCATACCGTCTGGTGTAACAAGACTCGAACTATTGACCATGCCTTCGAAATCTTTATCTTTATGTCCCTCAATGCACATGTGCACATTAGCTACACAAGTATAAGTAGAAATACGATTTGCAGCAAAGTATATTAACTTGCTAACAAATTCATCATACCTCTGACACGTGACATTAATTCCGATAATCCTCCTGTACTCCATTTTTTCCTCAGGTCTAACCACTTGCTAAGTAAGCTTTAAACGAAAAACATCAGGGTTCATCTCAGCCAGACCTCCAAGATGACTTTTCAGCTCGGATTCCTGATCGAACCTATTTCCAATTTTCCTAGCTGGGTTCCCTCCACAAATACTGTAGGGTTCGACATCTTTAGTTACCACAGAACCAGCAGCAATTATAGCACCGTCCCCAACTTTAACTCCCTGCATGATTATAGCGCCATAACCTACCCACACGTCATTTCCAATTCTAGTAATGAGATCCTTTCCCTTCCAATTGTAATTGTAATCACGAATCGATGAAGACATGCGAACAGGAACTCCAATCTGTTTGAAATTATGGTCATATTTGCCAACAATCGCAACTTTATTACCGAAAATTACATAATCTCCGATAACACAATCTGTTTCGATTTGAGAATCTCTACCAATATAAAAATAATCGCCAACCTGCAACACACTCCTCGCCCAAAATCTAACTCTGAGACCAACATGCAGCCCCCTTCCAAACTTATACCCGCGCCAAACCGTAATTCGCAAAACTGCGATACGAATTTTCTTTAAATATTTCAACCAACTCATAAACTTGAAAATGTATTTTCAATCTCGAAATCGGCAATCATCTCTCTCACTTGTCAATCTAAGAGTCCGAATCGTTTCGGTAAAAGTCCTCACCATCTCGTCAACGTTACTTCTTTCCTTAACCAGTTTCTTCGCTCGAGAGCCCATCACATCGAGTATTTCTTTTGAAGTATGCATAAAACGAAACATTGCATCACACAGGGATTCGGAACTTCCCTCGCTAAATCGAAATCCAGTAACAGACTCGCTTATCAAATCCTCCTCTGTTCCATCTGCGTGGGAAACGATACAAACTTTTTGCCAAAACATTGCCTGATTAAGAGCCAATCCTCCCGCCCCAGGCATTACCAAGCAGTCACTTAGCTGGAAATATTCATCTACACCTTCTACAACTCTTCCAATAAAAACCACTTCAGATTCTAACCCATTGTCGACTGTGTACTGCTTCAAGCTTTTTTCCATTGGGCCACTACCAACAATAAGAACAACAAAAGGAACTTTAATTCTTCGTTTAAACCTCTTCACCGCCTCCAGCAGAAGGTCGACCCTCTTATCAGCGCCAAGACCACCAACGTATAAAAACATCGACGAATTCTCCCGTATTTGTAGCCCACTCATTAACTCAACACGCCTTTCCTTTGTCAGTTTTAGCTGTTCGAGTCCTTCAATTTCTATTCCATTAAATGCAACAGAAATTTTATCTTCCGCGCAACCGAGATCTACAAGCCTTCTCTTAGCAAACGAACTATATGCCAAATGAAAGGCTGCACTTTGCAAAAATCGACGATACACTAAGTTCTTAGCAAATCTTAACACGCTTCTCCTCACCCTGGCATGCTCCCACAAGCAAGACCAAACTATAAGATCAAGCTTTTTCTTCCGTGCCAACTTAGCAATCCGACGATAAACGGTCGTCCCTGGGATCGCAGGAACAATAACAAGGTCCGGATTCTCACGTACAACAAAATCGAACAACCCGACATAATCTCTCAAGGAAAAAACTCCCGCCTGCATAAACCTCTCCTCAAATCTTATATGTGGGAAGTTGAAACTCCGATAATTATTTGGCCTTCCGTCATCCACCTTCTTCTCCCCATCGATAATCAGCCACTCCAAATCACTATTTGCATCGACCAACTTTTCGAAAAAGGTCTCCCTATAATGCATTACGGAGGGAACTATAAAAAACACCTTCATACGTTTAATTATATTACTCTTTCGATTAAAATTTACGTCAAAAAACATATCGCGTCGCGATATGAACACCACTCGAGACAATGCTGTTTAACTGATAGTCTTTTCAATGGTTCTAATCAACGTCATTTCAAATAATAAAACTTAGTTTCGAACTAAGACTTCGATATACGTGGCTATTATGGATCCAATTCTCCACAAATTAAACCTAAAGTTCAGAGTAAAGCGTTGTCCAGAACTTGTAGCATCCGACTATTGTTCGCTGTCGGTACGAGATTAGAACTCTCAACATCGTTCGATAGCACAAATACTCATCCACCCCTTCATGATATTTCGCTTGTTTCAACAAAGACGTTTTATAAACTCAGTTCAATGTAAAATCCAAAATTGAACAGGCAAACTTCAAAAATAAGTGCAGCATTAATTACCCCATAAAATAATCAGTTCCAGACGGTCATTTTAAAAGAATCTTTCAAAATATTTAGCTTCTTCCAATTTCAAAAACTATCAACTCAAATCTTATGCGTCCCCCCTTTTCAGGTAAGCCCATAAAAACGGAAACATCGTTTTTAGCCACAATTTTAAAATGGCTGAATAATACTTTCTAGGAAAAAATTCCCGAATATAATAAAGGTATTCATTGTAAGCCAAACCCTTGGGGCTGTACAAATACTGGATACGTGCTTTAAGCGGCGAGGATTGTGATAGCCGTCTATTTCCACTATCATTAACACACTCGCCGCAATAAGTGGGGCAAATTATTACCGGAAAGCCCGCTCTCGCTGCCCGAAGTGTATAATCATAATCCGCAATCCCATGGGTATATCGCTCACAAAAACCACCAATTCGATCGAATACTTCTCTACTAACTAACATAATGTTAGCATTCCCCAATTCACAAGACTGATAATTAGTCCCATCAGGAATAATTAACTCCCCTTTATTATCCCCCTGCCACCTAAGCCGTCGGCCCCCATAAGTGACGACATCCTCAACAGGATCCTTAGTTGTTCCAATGTAAATCCCCCCGTTGTTAAAAGTCTTTTGAGCATATCCGTCTGCCTTGAGCAGTTCAAGTAAGCATTCAGGATATATATTTGTATCATCGTTGACCAGCCAATAGTAATCATATTCCTGTGTTTGAACTGCCTTACTCCATGCTGCTCGCATACCGCCGGCCCAATATAGACCAGGAAACACAAAAGTATAAACTAACGGGTACTTTAGTCGTACAGCAGCAGGAGTATCGTCACACGAGCCACCGTCAACAACATACAAATCAAGCGCAAATCCCTCTGACAGACGCTGGGAGTAAATATCCCGCAAACATCTTAAAGTGGTCTCCTTGCGATTATAACACGTAATTAATACGGCGACTTTTCTCATCTAACGAAATAATTCAAATTACACAATAATTTCTGAAGATGGATATCCCTCCAAACTCAAATACAACGAATAATCCATACAGAAGGATTCAGCAACCTTCCCAAACTTGTTCATTCGACTGCAAAAACCGACCGCATCCTTCAATTACCTTCGTTAACGGCGTCATGAAAACTCCATTACTTCCTGAGCCTCCCCTGTAACACAAAATTGGATAAGGTGTTGTAAAGAAAAACGTAAACCATTATCGATAAGCACCCGAAAAAAACGGTCGCCTGCCCAGTAATTAAGAGTATATAAAGTGCAAACAAAATTGAATGTTGAAATAGTCCAAAAACGGAATTTGGCTGGTTAATTCGGTTTGAAGTTTTATTCACAAAAAAAGCTAGTAATATCATGAACAGACTACCCCAAATTCCAAACGCAAAATATAGCTCAGAAATTATCCCTGTCCTGATACCGAACTCAATATTATATGCATCACGCCAAATATATGCACTTCCCAGCTGCGTTAATCCCTCCTTGCTATATCCAAAAAAACTCAACACATTTGAATTCACAAATGCCCCAATGCTACTTGAAAGAAAATCATACCTTTCAGTGGATGTTGTCGTCAACTTCTCAAACGAAAAAACATAGTCCTTAAATTCAATGCCAAAAGGTATTTTATTAATAAATAAATTAACCCATTGCCCAATATCACTGCTGCCCATTCGAATGGCTAAAATCGAAACATATACAACAACAACCCCGAGGAAAACCATGATAAAAGGCAAATAGGAGACTTTCTTTGAAGGATCTTTCATCCGGCGCAAGTAGTCATTTAAAGGCAATAAGGCCAAAAGAGAAACTAACAGTAGAAATCTCTTACCGTCAACAGATAATATAAACAAAACTAAAGTAACAAAGACTATGCTTAAACACTTGAAACGTTTGGTTATTACCCAAAATGCTCCGATTAAAAAACTGTAGACGCACAAAAATTTATAACCATAGAGAGGACCATAATTGTAATTATACATAAAGTCGACAAAACCCCCTCCGGATAAAATTGGCAGAAATCCAAGACTCTTGTATAGACTATATATGAAGACGAAAGGAAACAAAACAAATGGGATCCAAAAGACCAAATTCAATAAACCTATTTTTGCGGGTCGCAATCTTCGCCGTTGAACTATTTTTCGCTCAAAGTATATTAAGGATATGATAAATACAATCAAATTAAGAAAATAGAGCATCGAGGCATGATGTATATTCACTTTCCACGTTGTATCGAAAATAATCGCGCTATTAATGTTCAAAACCCCTAAGAAGTAGAAGGCAAGCCAAAAGTGACTAATAATCAAGTTATATCGATTATTCAAAAAGAAAGAGAGCCTCAAGCATAAAACAGCACTAATCAATACATCGAGAGGAATGAATATAATTGTATATGACTTAACAAAAAAAACTTTCAATACCAAATTGCTGCAGAGTATGCATAAGTACGGAAGGCTCTTCTTTAATAATTTGAATCTCATCGCCGATATCTAAATAACAAAAAGCACCTCAAAACTGTGCTCCACAAAATCACCAAAAAAAAACTGTTACAAATCATCTTAATTACCTAAACACTCGAAAACAAATGTGTAAGAGGCAGCTTTCGTTACGTGTGTAAGTTGAAATTTGGCGCATACAAGTCGCGCAGAAAAACATGACGAAAACCTTAGATTACAATCCCGATGGCTAAACCTCAAATCCACAACATTGACCCAAAACTTTATACTGAGTCAGAAAGAGTCCTTATGTACTTAGCTGGATTTCCAGCCCATAGCTCATTATCTGGGATATCTTTGGTAACGACGGAGCAAGATCCCACTACAGCACCGTTGCCAATCTTTACCCCCTTCAAAATGGTGGTGTGGGCTCCAACAAAAACATCGTTTCCGATCTGTACAGGCTTAGCTCGGGTGTTCGCTCCATCTGTTGCACTATCCCTTCGAAAAACTTTATCGATACTATGGAAATCAGTATCGTAAATCGCGCAATTTCCCCCTATTTTCACATTGTTGCCTATCGTGATTGAATCAGAGCATACGATTGCAGTAGCACTTATACCCACATTATCTCCTATGATTAACGATGCCCCGACGTTTACAATAAAATAGCACGGCTGTTGGCGTCCAATCATATTAAACCTTCCCCCATTGTTCATTCTAAAATTATCACCAATAATCATTGTTGCGGTCATAGCAACATCAATCCTTGGAACACCCGCGGACTGAATATTCTTCCCAAACACTACACCATTCCCAAAAAGCTTCATTAAACTAATTATTCGATAGAAGCCATTGGAAATCATTCTACAAATCTTTCGAATAGCCCGAAAAACAAACCTGAAAATCATACCATTTTTTTTACATCACAGAAATACTCATTGGTTCCAAATTCCTACTGCGCCCCCCTTAAGTATCATATCGATCTGCTTCCACATAATCACAAACATAATTACAATAAGAATAGTATTTGAAAACACTACACCTACCCCTCCTATTCGCTTAGCCATCATAATGCTAAATGGAATATTAACTACGCAAACAATAATATATAGGTATTTTTGTATTTTAATTTTCCCAATTCCATTCAAAATGTAGCTATTTAAACTCATTCCGATATATCCGACGGTATAAAACGCCATTGCGATCATCATCTTCTTCGAAATCTGTACAGAATCGCCAATCCAAATCTTCAAAAGAGATGGGGCAACGAACAGCAATATTGGAGTTACTATAAAGGAAATAAATAGCCATATAAATCTTGTGGTTTTTACTTGATGACCCATCCATTTCACATCTTTCTTGACGTAAGCGTCGGTAAATGCACTCCAATAAGGCGTCATAACTATTGTAAACGCCATAATTAATACTGAAAACAATTTATAGGCAATATTAAATTCAGTGACCGACAATGGACCAACAAACTTTGAGATAATAATATTACTTGTTTGAAATAAAACCAGAGCTCCGACTTGGATAACAAGAAATGAACCGCCTCCTGAAAGTACTTTTCGCGCGTAAGATGAGTTAACATACTTCAAGGAAGGTGAAATGAATCTAAGCTTGGATTTATATAAATAAATACTGAATAGCAACATGACAATTACTGGAACAACCGTTAGCACCGAAACCAACAAGATAAAATTTCCCTTGGTTGTCCTAGTTAGGAAATATACAACCACCAGCACGCTGAGTTGTCCCACAAATGAGATAAATCCTGCCTTTGCTGGTTCATGAACTGCCATTAACACAGTGTTGATTAATTGAACGATAAATTGCACACAAAAAGTGAGACATACAATCAACAATGCAATAGAAATATTTATGCTAACTGAATTCGGCACATTAAGGAAGACTTTCCAGTCAATCAGTGGCACTAAGACTGCTAGCAATATTATTAATACAACTGAAATGCCGGCGAGCATCATATAAGTCGAACTCACATACCTCCTTCCCTCGTCATAATTTCCAAGTGCATATACTTCCGCGAGCTTATTACGAAGACCATTACCCATGCCAATATCAAAAAAATACATCCACCCAACTATCGAACTGATAGTTAACCAAATTCCATATTCAACTGGGCTAATATAGTTTAGTGTTAATGGCACCAGAATAAAACCAACCAATATATTACCGCCCTTTACAACAAAAGACAACAACACATTTTTCAGAACATTTTGCGAACGAGCGCTATTAGCTGATAGCCTATATTTCAACCCCTCTATCGTTTTCATTTACAACTATTATACCCCGGGTGATAAACTATTACATATTTAAGTATAGGAATCTTTGGTTATTCAACAAGTTCCATTTTAATTCATCCTCTAGCATTTTGCTATCCCACAATTACACCTCACTCATATAACAGTAGAGTTAGATTGAATTAATATTCACAACAATAATTTACTTGCAAATCAGCAGATCAAAAGCTATTCAGCACTACTTGGAGTCAAGGACAAGTTGCTTATTATTCGAGCGAAATTATCCTAGGATCTCCTGATCTAGCATCAGCCAGTTGACACTCCTATCACCTCAAAGTCTCGTGTCAAAAAATCCCGATAAGCCAACCTCACCCCCTCCCCCAATTCGGTACAGTGCCGCCAGCCCAGCGCGTGCAACTTACTCACATCCATCAACTTTCGTGGCGTGCCATCGGGGCGGGAAGTATCTAATTCAATCCGGCCCTCATAACCAGTTACAGATTTGACCAGCTCGGCCAGCTCCTGAATACTCAGATCGGTACCGGTACCTATATTCACCAACTCCCGGCCATCATAATGCTCCATCAGGAAAAGACAGGCATCCGCCAGATCATCAGCAAATAAAAATTCGCGGCGAGGCGTGCCCGTTCCCCAAATGGTTACCGACGGACTCCCATTTACTTTAGCCTCATGAAAACGACGGATCATGGCCGGCAACACATGGCTGTTCTCAGGATGGTAATTATCGCCAATGCCATACAGGTTGGTGGGCATGACACTGATGAAATGATCTCCATACTGATCGCGGTAAGCCTCGCACAACTTAATGCCGGCTATCTTGGCAATAGCATAAGGCTCATTGGTGGACTCCAAAAGCCCGGTGAGTAAATACTCCTCCTTCAAAGGCTGAGGCGCCAGCTTGGGATAAATACAACTACTGCCCAGGAACATCAGCTTCTTCACCCCCACCTCATGCGCGGCATGAATGATATTCGACTCAATCATGAGGTTGTCATACAAAAATTCCGCGCGGTAAGTGTTATTGGCTACAATGCCACCCACTTTGGCGGCCGCCAGGAACACGTATTCAGGCTGCTCCGCAGCAAAAAAATCCTGCACCGCTTGCTGCTGACGAAGATCCAGCTCATTGCTGTTCCGATAGACCAGATTGGTGAAACCCTTTTGCTCCAGCGCTCTCTTAATGGCGCCACCCACCATCCCCCGGTGCCCGGCAATATATATTTTAGCTGTCTGCTCCATGTGTTTGTCTATTCAAAATTATTGAGTATCCGGTAGCCGCCGTCTTTCAAAAACTGTTCCTTCTGCATCAGCTCCAGATCACTTTGCATCATATCCTTCACCAGTTCCTCCAGACTGCACTCCGGCTCCCAGCCCAATTTGTTTTTAGCCTTAGAGGCGTCGCCGATCAACAAATCCACCTCCGTAGGTCTGAAATAACGTGGATCTACATTCAACACCTCCTTGCCCAACTCCAACTGATATTCAGGGTTGGAACAAGAGGCAACAAAAGCTTTTTCGTTGACGCCTTTACCACAAAATTCCAGCTCAATGCCGGCCTCCCGGAAAGCCATCCGCACAAATTCCCGCACCGGCGTGGTTTTACCCGTAGCAATCACCCAATCCTCCGGCTCATCGGCCTGCAAGATCATCCACATCATCCGCACATAATCTTTGGCATGTCCCCAATCCCGCTGCGCATCTAAATTACCCAGGTAAAATTTATCCTGCAAACCCAGGGCTATCCGAGCCGCTGCACGGGTAATCTTACGGGTCACAAAGGTCTCGCCCCGCAACGGGCTCTCATGGTTAAACAGGATACCATTGCAGGCGTACATCCCGTAAGCCTCGCGGTAGTTGACCGTGATCCAAAATGCGTACATTTTTGCTACCGCGTAAGGGCTGCGGGGATAAAAAGGCGTTTTCTCCGTCTGGGGCACCTCCTGCACTTTGCCATAAAGTTCTGAAGTGGATGCCTGGTAAATCCGGGTTAGCTTCTCCAACCCTAGCAGACGAACCGCATCCAGGATGCGCAGGGTGCCCAGTCCATCGGCATTGCCGGTATATTCAGGCGTCTCAAACGACACCTGCACATGACTCATGGCCGCCAGGTTGTATATTTCATCAGGCTGAATTTCCTGAATCAGGCGGATGAGGTTGGTACTATCCGTCATATCACCATAGTGGAGAATAAAATTGCGATGCTCCACATGCGGATCCTGGTAAAGATGGTCGATCCGGTCGGTATTGAACATCGAACTGCGCCGTTTGAGGCCGTGCACGATGTATCCTTTTTTTAACAGGAATTCCGACAGATAAGCGCCATCCTGTCCTGTAATCCCCGTAATCAATGCTTTTTTTTCCATACTGTGTTAAACGATGCTGTTAGCTAATTTTTTGAAATTATTGTCTCTTGTATATGTAACGGCCACACTTTCATCCCCCCCGCCTACGGCTTCGCCGTTCTCAGTAACAGTTGCTGTTACCGAAGCCATCTATTCTATGTCTCCCGCGGCCTTACTCAGGCTTCGACGGGATCCTCCGCATCCACCTGCAGGAAAATGTTCTGAGAAATTCCCCACATGGTGATCTTTAAATACTGTTTACCGTTCCGTTCTGTCAACACCCCTTTGTATCCCGCAAACTCACCATTCGGCACGGTGATTTCCCGGCTTTCAATGGAACCTTCCCGCGCAGTGACCACGATCTTACCAGGAAACCGGCAAATATGCCGCACCCGCTCAATCTCCGACTCACTCAACCGTGCGGGACGGTCGTTATCCCTTAAATAACGCAACACCCCCGGCGCATCAAAAACCCGGTTCTGCACCGCATCGGGGATCTTCACAAACAAATAACTGCTGAATAAAGGGGCTTCCACCCATTTCCGGCGGTCGTGCCATTGCCGCAACTCCTTCCGCAACGGCAGGTAATGCTCAATGCCTAAATCGGCCAGCCGGCGCGCCACCTGCTTCTCAAAGCGGGGACGCGTGACAATCACCCGCCAGGCGGGTAGCCTCACAGGTGCTGTATCTGGTGTATTTAAAATCTTTGTCAATTTAATATCCAGCTTTTCACGGCCTGCTCATCGCGCAGACCCTGCTGTCTTTATGCACGTTTTTCTTTCAACCGGCGGACCTTGTCAGACCACCAACTCCGAACCTTTTTTCTGCTTCTTTCTCTTCTCCCGGGTGCCGCTCTCGTAATAGCCGTAGTAATAATAATTACCATAGCCGTAATACGGCGACTTCCGCACATTGATATCATTCACAATCACATTGATCCGGGGCAGCCTGCCTGTTCTAAACAGTTGGTCAATATTCTTAATGCTATCTTTATAGGTCAGCATCGGCCTGGTAATGAACAAGGTCACATCCGCATGCTTCGAGAGGATGGTGGCATCCGTCACCACAATCGGCGCGGTGTCAATGATGATATAATCAAAGCGGTACCGCAACTCTTCAATCAGGTCCTGCATCTGCGGCAACATCAGGATCTCGGATGGGTTAGGCGGCACGGGACCCGAAGGAATGGCGAACAGGTTTTCATGATCCTCCACATGGAAAATAATGTCTTCCAGCGAACAGGAGCCGATCAGGTAATTGCTGATGCCCTTGGCATCGCTTAAGCCCAGCAGTTTGGAGAGTTTGGGTTTCCGCAGGTCCATCCCCAGCACCACCACTTTCTTATTGCCGAGCGCCAGGGTCGCCGCCAGGTTCAGCGATACAAAAGTCTTACCCTCACCCGGGATAGAGGAGGTGACCAAAATCACTTTATCCTTAGCGCCGGTGAGCACATAGTTGAGGTTGGATCTCAATATCCTGAACTGCTCGGAAACGGCATCCCGGCTTTTCAGCGTCACCTTCAGCGTGCCGTATTTGATTGATTTGGCATGGCTGATCTCGCCAATGATGGGCGCCTTGGTCCGCTTCTCAATATCTTCTTTCATGTTGATGCGGTTGTTGACCATCTCCTTTAACCAGGACCAGAACAACGGCGTCAACAGCCCCAGCAATAAAGAACCCACCAGGATCAGCTTCGCTTTTGGTGATACAGGCCCGGGATCAGTCCGTGCGCCGTCAATGACCCTGGCGTTGGGCATATTGGATGACTTGGCCAGCCCGGCTTCCTCCCGCTTTTGCAGCAGGAATACATAGAGTTCCTGTTTAATCGATTGCTGCCGGCTGAATTCCAGGAATTGCTTTTCCTTAGCGGGTACAGCGCCAATATTGGAACTGATACCCCCACTGCTTCGCCGCAGGGAGTTGAGGCCGGATTGGGTGCTCACCTGCATGGAATGCAGTCCCGACATCATATTGGCGCGGAGCCCGGTCAACTGCTGGTCTATGTTCCGGATGATGGGATTATCTTCCGTTACACTCATCAGGTTCCGCTCCCGCTCCAGCAACAGGGTATTGTATTTGTCGATAACTGGATTTAGTACCGCATTATCCACCATCAGCGCCGCAGGCACCAGCTTGGGATTGTTGCCGGTCTGCTGCATGAAGGTGATCAGTGAATTAACCATGCTCAGCTGCACCTCTTTATCGGCTTCTGATTTGGACATCGCCCCGGCATTGGTGATCAGGGCCTGCGCCTGGGTGGGAATATCCACAATATTATTGCTTTGCTTAAAATTCTGGATCCGGGATTCCACCTGACTCAAATCGTCGGTAGCGGAAGCCAGCCGGCTATTGATAAAGGCGATGGTGCTATCGCTCACCGTGTTCCGGTCGGCGATGCTATTGGCAATAAAAAACCGCACCATTTGGGACAATACCTGCTGCCCGCGCTCGGGAATATTATCCTTAATTTTAAGATTAACGATACTCACCTGTTTGGTGGGTATTTCCGCATCAAAACGACGCGAGTAAGCGATGGTGGTGCCGTCCAGATTAAAGATCTTCAGGGTAAGCGGCTTATTCCACTTAGTGACCAGGGGATTATTTTCCAGCAATAAATGGATCCCCGGCAGTTCCAGCGGAACGCCCAGTTTCCCGGGGTATTTTTTGCCGCCTTCAACGTCTTCCATCAGAAAGCCACCGGTCTTGTGCAGGGTAACCTTAAACGCCTTGCCGTTGAGGCTGTTATAGCGTGAAATATCCGTGATTTGCTGGGTTAACCGGAAAGGCAGGGTTGAACCGTATAGTTCGTCGGTAGTCAGCGGTTTACCCTCCGTATAAAAGCGAAGATTCAGCGCCAGGTCCTGTACCACCTGGTTCATCAGCGAATAACTCTTCAGGATCTCCAGCTCATTATCTACATTGCTTACGCCGGATACAATACCCAGCCCCTGCAGCAGCTCCATGTTTCCTTTAAAAAGGCCGCCATTGCCCGATTTGGATTGCTCCTCCTTGATCAGGATCATGGACCGGGTTTCATAGGTTGGCGCGGTAAAATACAGCCAGGTAACCGCCAGCGCCAGCGCCAGAAAAGCAAATAAGACCGACCAATGCCAGTTGATCCTAATGCGGCTCAGCAACTTGCGGAGGTCAATACTTTCGTTCTCCCCTTCCCAATCAAATTCCGGCTCTCTCTCGATTGTGTTCTTCATATTAATGCTAAAATGCTCTTGAAATGATGATGGCAACGACTGAGGCGATGGCGCCTATAACAGTAATGGTTCGGGTCTTCTCCGAATCGGTGGCCACGGATTTGTTCTTATTCGGCTCTACATACACCACATCATTTTGCTGAAGGTACAGGTAGGGCGAGTTCAGGGCCTGCCCGTCGTTGAGGTTATAGCGCACCGCTTTTTGTTTATCGCCTAGTTGCCGCAGCAACATCACATTTTCCCGCTTTCCAAAAATGGTCAGGTCGCCCGCCAGCCCCAGCGCATCCAGGATGGTGGCTTTTTCCCCGGCGATATAATAGGTTCCGGGCCGGTTCACCTCGCCCAGCACGGTGATTTTGAAATTGACGATCCGCACATTCACCACCGGATCCTTGTAATAAACCGCGGCTTTCTTTTTCACCAGGTTCCTGATCTCCGCGGTGGTGAGGCCGCCGACATTGAGGCTTCCCAGCAGGGGCAGTTCAATGGTCCCCTCGGGGCTGACCAAAAACCCATCCACTGGCTGAGTCTGCTCGGCCCGGGTTCCCTGTGGTGTGTTCTCTTCACGGGACAGCACAGACAACCGGTTATCCAGCGTATTCACCGTAATCATCAGCAGGTCATCCGGCTTCACTTTCAGTCCGGTATATTCCGTTGCTTTATTTTCCTGTCCTTTGGTATAAATATCCGCGCTGCCCGGTATATTGCTGAAGTAGGGCACATTCTGGTAAGTTTTGCAGGATGCCAATCCCATGAATACAAAAACCACCCACATCACTTTCGCCTTTCTTAAATTAAACATAGGTATTTTAGAATATCATCGCTCCATCTCACTGCCCGCTCGCTGCCAAACTGTAGGCCCGTAGATACTGAATAAATGATTTGTTTTTTATATTTAAAAAATGGTTTGCTCAAAACGCCGGCGCCTAAAACCCGGCCTCCTTGCATTTCTGCTTCAATATCTCCAGGTTGGTTGCACCCGCTTTGGTGCCGATGATCTCTCCCGCCGACGGATTATCGCCCACGGTAGCCGTGTTGTCAACCTTGATGGCGGCATCATTGGCCAGTTTAACCGTATTGCCCCAGATGGCTTTGAAGTCATATCTCTTTGCAGGATCCAGCAGGGTGGTGCTGATATACCCGTTTACCACCACACCCAGCAGGTTGAACGCACCGCCCGACCCATGTTCCTTATAATACAGGTAGAAGGTAGGCAGCACCGTGATGGGCTGGGTCTGATTAGGACAACGCACATAGAGCTGCAGGGTCACTTTTGGATTGCTGGCCGCTGGTGAAGCACTCAGAGCGATGGTTTGCAAGGGAGCGGTACAGGGGTTGGCCACAGCGGTATTCGAGAGCTGGTTGCCACCTGCATCGAAGGTTTGGATGGTGATGGCCGCCTGGGGTAAATGATCGAAGCTGAGTTCGGTGCCGTTAACGGCGGTCACGGTTCTTTGTACCAGCAGCTTGTCATTATCGCTGGCGGAACCGGAATAAACTTTAACGGTTACAGGATGGGTAATCCCGTTCTTCAGCCAGTCTGCCGTTAGTTTTAGCTTAAGGCTGTTGGTACAAGCTGGAATAAATTGTCCGGCGATAAACCAGGTTGCGTGTGAGCTGGAAAAGTTGATCGTTAGCTTACCACCTACCGACAGCACGGTGGCTTCCTTTTCAAATTTCCAGATGGGGTTGCCGCTGGCGAAGCTGAAGATGCTAAGCTTATCGCCTGCTTTGACGGTCTGGCCAGTAGATGGGTTGATATAATCCGGATCCAGGGTAATACTGAGATCGATGGGTTTGGAGAAATTAGTCACCGGCGTGCCGTCCAGGGTGAGACTGATCTCAGACATCCCTCCGGGCAAAAGCGCACCCGCGCTGGCACCGTTGGAAGTTTGCACCGATGGTTGTGTCAGACCTGCCCCTCCGGGAAATACTTGCGCCAGGTTGTCAGAACCGGTTACAGGGACAATAACGCTCACCTGGAGGTTGGTTCCGGTAACCACTTTATTATCTGCATCTTTAAACTGGGTACCTGCAGGAATGGTTACGCTGGTGGCTTCCGTTTGCCCCGCAGCGGGCGGAATATTTACGGTAACATGAGCAGTGGGGGTGCCATCGGCGCCCAGGGGTACCGAGGTGCTTTTTACCGTCAGATCCGGCGTACTGGTAGCCGTGTTCACCATGGTCAGCCTGCGCAGGGATACTTTTTGGGTGCCCGTTAGCTTCAGGGGCATCTGGGCAATCAGGTGACCGGGTGAGCTGATGGTGACATTAATGTTAAGCGGCATCTCCGGAGAAACGGTTACATTGGGGTCAACGCCCAGGAATAAAAACCCATGGGCTACCGTAAAAACTTTCTTGCCTTCCGCGTTATAGATCTTCCCCGCATCCGGACCGGAGATCGTCACCGCGGCATCCGTGATGGGTGCGCCGGTGCTGCTGACAACCTCCAGGTTCAATACGTTTTTATAGACGTTGCTGTTTACGGAAACGTCCATGTCTTTGAAGGGGCTGGTGCAGGACAGGATGATGCCCGTAGCCGCCAGGAACGTCGTCAGTACAAATAAAATATATCTTTTCTTCATCGTATATTATTTATAATTCATTAAAACTTGTAGGATATGCCAACCTGTAATACGGGTAACCACCGGTATTTTTCCAGGTTCTTTTGTACTGTTGCTTCCTGGGAAGTGTTTTCAGACAGCAGTTTGTCGGCCGTCAGGTGCACCTCCGGCTTGGAGAGGTAGTAGGTTCCCAGGTCGGCATTGAATACGATCTGCTTTCCCAGGGAAAGCCCTCTCAATCCCAGCCCGCCATAGGGCGCTACTTTTTTCCAGGAGACATCCCCCCTCACCTGGCCCAGGTCTTCTTTCTTAATGATGATATCGCCAAACTGGTAGTCGTTGTTAGGCGTAGCGGTGGCATTGGCTTCCATCTGATAGAAAGCGGCCAGCCCCCCGTTGATATACAAAGCATTTGCCAGTCCGCTGGTATGGGATTCACCGAAAGGCTTCCAGCCAGCAGTCAGTTGCACATTACCCATTTTTTCCTTCATCCTCACATCGTAGTCATTCTTCCCCAGGGTGCGTGTGGTGGTGTAACCATAGGGTGCATAACTGGTGGCCAGGTTCAGCATCCAACGTTGATGAAGCTGATAGGTTGCATTTACCCCAAATCCCTGTGTGCCGAGATGCACACCAGCGGTGACACGGGATGGCGCTCCCAATTGAAAATCCCTCCCATCCTGCGCAAGGACTGTTATTACGCTAAAAATGGAACAAGACAAAAAAATCAGTCGTTTCATTTGTTTTGTTTAAATAGTCTGTTACAAAATAATATTTATGTTGATCAATATGCGTTC
The DNA here is from genome assembly GCF_058792415.1 of Niabella sp. CPT15-335-S11. NCBI lineage: Bacteria > Pseudomonadati > Bacteroidota > Chitinophagia > Chitinophagales > Chitinophagaceae > Niabella > Niabella sp. CPT15-335-S11. The sequence goes on along the minus strand of NZ_JBYTEI010000001.1, from coordinate 1,608,165 downwards.
ACCTCTCCCCGGATCATATTCCAGCCGGTAAGAAAGATGATCTTCAGATCCAATAGGAAACTCCAGTTCTCCACATAGGTGATATCGCACTCTACGCGTTTTTCCAGCCGCCACAGGTCTTTGGTTTCACCCCGGTAGCCGCTCACCTGCGCCAGGCCTGTGATTCCGGGCTTGATGTAATGGCGTACCATGAAAGTGCTGATCACCTCTTTAAATTGTTTGGTGTGCGACAGCATATGCGGGCGGGGTCCCACAATAGACATCTCGCCTTTCAATACATTGATAAATTGCGGGAGCTCATCCAGGTTCGATTTGCGCAGAAAGGCGCCCACTTTGGTGATGCGGGCATCGTTCTTTGTGGCCTGCAGGTTATCGGCCTCGCTGTTAACCCGCATGGTGCGAAACTTCAGGCATTTGAAAATGTTGCCACCGCGGCCGGAACGGTCTTGCATAAAAAACACAGGGCCCTTCGACTCCAGCTTAATCAGCAGCGCGATGATGGGGACCAGCCAGGACAGCACCAGGACGCAAACCAGTAAAGAAAAAGAAAAATCAAAAATGTCTTTGATCACGGAGCTGGCTTCCTTCTCCAGCGGTTCTTTGCGCACGCTCAGCATCGGATAGTTGCCCACATTGCGCACCACCACCGATTTACCAACCTCTAAGAATTCCGGGAGAAAGCGGGTGCGGATCAGAAAATTATCGGCCCGGTCGCAGAAGCGTTTCACTTCATCCACTTCCATCGCCGAGAGGCTGATCACCGCAACGGACCGGGCATGTTCATTTTCGGCGGTTTCCAGCTTTTGGTAGTCGCCCAGGTAATTGAAGGGCAGGTATTCCAGCCTGTTAGTGTGATAATAACCCACGCAATTATATCCGAAATTGGTGTCCTTGTTCATCTCCGTCATCACTTTGCGGAGGGATTGGGAACCGCCAATAAAAACAAAGTTTTGAACCACGCCTCCTTTCTCACGACAATACTTGCGCACAGCAAAAAACAGAAACCGGCTCAGGCCAACATAGGTGATAAAAAAGGCAAGGTATTTGATAATAAAGATGAGCGTAGCGGTGGGGTTCAACACATTAAAAAATGTGCACAGGTAAAAGCAGTAAGAGGAGATTGAATAATAAATTAATATTTTGAATGTATCTGAAAACACAGCGGTGGATTCGCGAAAAAATAAATTATTATAATAGCCGTAGTAGTCGGCAATACCGCACCAGCTAACTCCCTGCAACACCAGGGTGGCCATGATGACCTGCGGCGTAACGCTTATCGATTGCATGTGCAACAGGATGTAGCCGCATAGAACGAGTACGTCCAGTACAATCATGAATTTGGTGATTCTTTTCACAAATAATAGATCAATGTGTGTCATTTCATCTGATTATGTGAGCGGTTAATAATGATTCTTTCTACATAACATTTTTTGGTGCCGGTCTTTTAAGCAATACCAATCTTCGCTCTAACCCCGGACGCTGCGTACCCCGTCAGCACCGGGTCCGGGCAATATGAAGGCCCTTGCTTTACTAAACGTAAAACACCCCTGACCGTAAGCTATACAACATTCCAGGATAGACTCAGCGCTGCCACGACGCCGGTCATATAGCTACATATTCTTATTTTTAGAAAACTATTTCATAGCAGTCTTCCCTTTGGAAGGCTGTTTAAATTGAAAGCGCTGTTTAAATGTTTTGATCCAGAACGGTTTTTTAAGGGTTAAAACAATATTCTATTTAATCAATTCAGTAGTCAGCTGTATCACAGTTGCAAAGGGTCTTTCAAACGCCGGCTTTCAGGTAAAGTTCATATTTGCCGGAGACCGGATACTCCAACGTATCCAAAAAATATTAATTCAATTTCCACTACAGCAGTGTCTTATTCAATTCTAAACCCGGTTCAAAGATAATCTCTGTTTTGGTAGTATAAAATGTTAGAAAAGTAGTAATTTTTAACAGGTTGCCTCACATTTTTCTACCCATTCGCTGGAATGCCTGTCCAGCTTGATCTTCAGAGAATCCCGTTCATCCGGTCCTTCACTTTTTTGATAGCTTCCGCCCGGCAGTTTACATGAAGTTTTTCATACATATTTCTGATATGGGTCCGTACGGTCTCCACGCTGATGAATAAAAGGTCGGCAATTTCTTTATACCGGTAACCGGCTGAAAGCAACTGCAGGATTTCATTTTCGCGTTGCGAAAGTTCTTCAGACAGCAGGTGCTGCTTGCCTGTTGCGGACGGTTCATCAATGATCTTTCGCGCTACCTTACTGTTCATTGGAAACCCTCCGCCATGTACATCCCGGATGGCAAGGATCATGATGGAAACATCTGCTTTTTTCTGCACATATCCTGAGACGCCGGCGTGCAGGGCGGTTAAGATGGTTACATCATCATCGTCATCGATCAGGATGACGCATTTTGTTTTCAGGCGGCGCTTTTTGATTGACCTCACCACTTCCATGCACAGCGTGGGAGGCAGGCCTTCGTGATCGACCAGCAATACATCCACCGGTTGTTTCTCGAGATAGGCTAATACCGACAGGCCGTCGTCGAATGTGTTGACCACTTCAATCCCCGCTTGTCCGTTTGGCGACACAGACAAGGCATCAGCAAAAAGCGGACAGTTCGCTAAAATGGCTACTTTGATAGTATTCATATGCAGTTCATTACACAGATGACCCATAGTTTAATTCTTTTGGACCCCCGTCAGGCTCTAGTGGGAGCAGGATCAGCTTCTGCTCCGGATAGCGTCAATTATCTAATTCACAAGTTCACAAAGCCCCTTTGCAATAGGCACAGGAAGGAGCATTTAGCCAGCGGTATCCGTCTATTCTCAATATTCAGTTATCTTTTTTACCTGGAAGGTCCCATCATAGGTAGTTTAGGGCTACTGTTTGATCTGCTTCTTGGGTAAATCTCATCCGTTGTCACCACAACTTAGTCACGGTTGTGCAGTCACTTACCAGCCCCGTTGACATGCCACGAAATATCCTTAGCGCAAGAAAGCCGTAAATCATACTTAAAGGTCTTAAAATAATCCAGTCAGCATCATAGCTTTTTCCCAAAAATAGTCGCGGCATAGAGGCTAAGTAGTTTTCTGTTTTGTCTGGGGACCGCAAATAACCGAACCGTTTCCGCCGGTTTTATTTGTGATCAACCAATTAATGACGCAAAATAATATAAATTTTTCACAAAACTTCGTAGTATAAAAGTAGTAATCAAAAAATTTTCGTTGCGGGGTTAACATTATATATATTACATAATCATGATATACATCAATGTTTAACCATCTATCGGCAACAAAGTCAGTGAAATAGGCATCGTCGGGCGCATATTAATTTCCTGTTATACCGGAATGGGAAAACGCAGGCAGGTTATCGCGGGACAAAACTGTCGAAAATCAGGATATTTTTCTAAATTTAGTGATCTTTATTGGGATGAAATAATGCTTAAAAAAGATTTTTCATGTATGAAACCGGGGCTTAATTGAATTAGGCCCCTCAGGTCCTTCATTCAATTAAAACCTTTAAATTCAATCCGGTTATTCCTCCGTTCCACATCCGCCATTCGCTGTGAGGGGTCAATTTCCGCAACCCGGATCTCCATAATGCGTTTGGTGGTCTCGATGGTATAGGTGGGGCTGGTCCAGGGCCAGGGCGCATATACTTTTCTGGGAATGGAAGGGTCTTCATTGGGTTTAGCCTGATACATCAGATCCAGGGGGATATAATGCATTTCCCGGGAGCCGTCCTTCCCCGTGATCAAAAAATCAATGGGCATGGGCATCATCCCGTCATTCCGCAGCCGGATCAGGGTCTTGCCGCCCGCCTCCCACAGGCTGTCGATGGCATAGTCGATCTTCCGGGTGCTGCTGGTCCAATTATACAGGTACCAACCCAACTGCGCGCCGCTGGTCTTCTCCGCAACCCGGATGAAATCATTCGGGTCCGGATGCCGGAACTTCCAGGTTTGATAATAATCCAGCAACACCTTATCACGCACATCCGCCCCCAGGATATACCCCAGTTGCTCCAGGAATACCGCTCCTTTCGAGTAGCTGGCGACGCCATAAGCCGCGTTGGTGTTGAAAAGATCCGCCGGCGTATCCATCGGCTCTTCCACATTACCCCGCGTTACGGCGAGGTAGCTCTTATAGCTTTTGGTATGAATGGAATCAGTCCGCCCCTTCAGCCAGGCCTGGGTGAGGCTCTCGGCGAAAACGGTAAACCCTTCATCCATCCAGGCGTGCACCGTTTCATTGGTGGCGATGACCCCATAATACCAGTTGTGCAGCCACTCATGCAGCCAGGCGCCGGGGCTTTGCAACAGCGTGGCCATCGGATATTCCATGCCGCCGTCGCCACCCGAAATAAACGAATATTGGTGATAGGGATAGGGACCGAATTGTTTTTCCATATAGGGCAGGGCTTTCGCGGCATTGGTGAGGATAGCTTCCCATTCCTCCGGCGCTTTCTTGCCCGGCTTGTAGAGCAGGTGCAGGGTCAGGTTATCGCGGATCTTTGCCGTTTTGTGGATGTATCCGGGATCTGCGGCCCACACGAAATCATGCACCATGGGCGCGAAGAATTTCCAGGTAAGTTTGCTGCCTTGCGGCCGCATCACTTTTGTGCCGGGCTGCTCGTAGCCGTAACCGGTCTGATTGGCATTGGTGAGGTAACCCGTTCCGCCCAGGACATAGCTTTTGTCGATCGTAATATTCACCTGGAAGTCACCAAACTCCCCATAGAACTCGCGTCCGATATATGAATCAGCATGCCATCCCTCTTTATCATAGGCCGCCATTTTTGGATACCACTGGCTCATAGAATACCTGACGCCCGTCTCGGGGTTGTCCCGGCCGCTGCGCCGGATCTGCAAAGGGACCTGCGCCTCAAATTCCATATCAAACACCGCCTTCTGTTTAGGTAGGATGGGTTTGCTGAGCGTCACGACCAGGATGGTTTCCTGCTCGTCAAAGGTTTGGGGCGTCCCGTTCATTTTCAACGACAGCACTTTCTGATATCCGATCTCGTCCGGCTTCAGGTGCTGGATCCGGTCCCGGACACGGTCGTCCCAATCGGGTTCACTTCCTATCAGAATGGTGCCCTGTCTGCGGCTACGCTCATCCATCATGCTTCCGGGCTGGAAGGCATTCCAGTATAAATGGTAGAAAACCTTTTTCAGTGTATCCGGAGAATTGTTGGTGTATTCCAGTTTTTGCGTTCCTTTAAACCGGTTGGCTACCACATTCATATCCACGTCCATGGTATATTTAACGTGCTGTTGCCAGTATCCGTTTTGCGCCTGTGATGCCAGGGTCATCCAACCTAGCGCCAGTAAAATAAAAAACCTGCTCATGCTGTTCAATATCAAACCGGAAATATAGGGAAATATTTAACCTGACCGGCTGCGGTGTCCGTTAAAATGGATGAACGGGGAGGGAGGTAGCCGGCCTCAATATCGCATTGACGATATTCTGCTCGCTCAGCAATAGCTTCGCGGCGGCCTGCACTTCGGCGGGCGTCAGCGCGTTCACATATTTTTCGTAATGCAGGAACCGGTCGGGGTTTCTTTTATCGATGCTGGCGCTCAGCAGGTAAGCCAGCCAGGTGCCGTTTTGCTTCATGGCGGTGCGCCGGCTTTCGGTCCACTGGATCTTCACCTTGCCCAGGTTCTCGGCCGACGGACCGGCGGTTTTGATCTGCGTGATCTCGGCCTGCATGGCTTTCAGCAGGGTGTCGATTTTCTCTGGTCCCGTAGGAAGCTGCACAAAGACCGAATAGTTGGGGTAAGGATACTTCTCTAAACGGACGCTGGTATTGCCGCTGTAAATCCCCTGGATCTTTTCGCGAAGCTCCTCATTCACCCGGATATTCAGCACCTCCCCGATGGCCGCTGCTTTCAGCGCCAGTTCCTCACTGTAAGGCGTCTGCCCCGTCATCATCATCAGGATCAGGCTTTTCTCAGCCTGGCCTTTATATACGTTCAGATCTACTTTCCCCTTCACCGGCCGCAGCCCGTTGTCTTTGAAATTAAAGCTCTTTTTTACCGCAGGCAATCCACCAATATATTTCTCAACCAATGGGCGGAGTACCGCCTCATCCATCGACCCTACAAATACAAAATGCATCCCGTAAGCATTGCCAAACCGCTCACGATAGATCTGCATTACCCGGCTCAGGTTGATCTTGTCGAAATACTCAGGCCTCGGCACCGCGATCGGCGTCGCGGGATCGTTGTGATAGACCGTCTTGATCAGGGTATCCACAAAAGCCGTCTGCGGATCGGCCAGCAGAAAGGCCAGTTGCGCCTTGCTCTTCTGGATATAGGTGTTGAAGAGCATCGTATCGATCCTGGGCGAGGTCGCTTTCAGATACAGCAATTGGAGCATCGTCTCCAGGTCTTTCACGCTGCTGCTGCCGTTAAATCCATCGGTCGTATTGGTCATGGACGCGCCGGCATTGGCGGTCTTGCCCGCCATGGCTTTTTGCAGGTCGGTTGGTGAAAAATCGCCATAACCCATGGCATTGATTACACTAAGCGCGTAAGTGGCATTCGATTTGTCAGCCACCCCGTAATTGCTGGTGCCACCAAACCTGCGGGCGCCCATCTGGATCTCATCATTCTTGAAATCGGTTTTCTTGATGGTCACCGTTGTCCCGTTGCTCAGTGTCCAGGTCTTCGTTCCAAGGAGAGGATCTTTAGTCTCTTTAATAATTTTTCCCTTAGTGGAGATCTTTTTAAGCAGCGTGGTGCTGATCTGTTTTTCCTCCCAGGGTCTGATATCCTTTAACGCGGTCACTGAATCGGCCACGGCCACCAGACTGTCCGCCTGTGGCAGAACGGGTGCCTGCGGCCCCGTCAGCGAGACAAAGAAATTGGGCGTCTTTTGCAATAACGCGGAAACATTTTTAACATCCTCCAGGGTGATCTGTGGCAACAGGAATTTATAGTAAGCCAGTTCGGTGGTCACCCCCGGGATAGGTTCATGCTCCAGGAAATTGCGGATGTATTCGTCAACATACCGTGCCGACTCGGTCTTATCCCTTTCGTTGTATGCCCTTTCCATGCTGGACATTAGGTTGAGTTTGGCCCGGTCCAGCTCAGCCGCTGCAAACCCGAACCGTTTGGCTTTTTCAATTTCTTCGATCAGCGTGGCAAGGCCTTTCTCTGCAACGCCGGCGGTGGCCACACCTGCAGAGGCATTGAACTGATCGTAACCCCTGGCATAACTATTAAAATACCCGTAAGCATAGAGAAATGGTGGGTTTTCCTGCTGGGTCAGTTCCCTTAGCCGGGTATTCAGCAGGGTGGTGAAAATATTCCTGACGATATCGTCCTTATATCCGCCAACGGTCGTTGCCTGAAGGAACGGATAGGCGCTGTACGACACGGACACATCATAATTGGTGGCCTCTTTATCGGTCACCACTTTTGCGCTGTTGCTTTGATAGGGCGGAACTTTCGGCAACTCCCTCACGCGCTGATTTGGAGGATTCTTGAGCCTGCTGAAATGTTTGATGATCATTTCCTCTGCTTTGGCGACCGGTACATCGCCCACCACGATCACCGCCATCAGATCGGGGCGGTACCACTCGTAGTAAAACCGTCTGATAGCATCCGGCTTGAACGATCTGATAATGGAATCAATACCAATAGGCAACCGGTTGGCATATTTGCTGCCAGCGAAGAGAGAGGGGTAAATCTGCCTGAACATGCGGTCTTCAGCGCCTTTACCCAATCGACTTTCCTCTAATATTATATTACGCTCATCATTAATATCTGAATCCAGGTAGGACACGTTATGCGCCCAGTCTTCCAGCACCCGGAATCCCTTCTCCAGGTTTTCGGGCTTATCGATAGGAATGGGCAGCATATAGACGGTTTCATCGAAAGAGGTATAGGCGTTTAAATCATTCCCAAAACCTACGCCGATCTTCTGGAGGAAGCTGATGATATCATTCTTCTTGAAATTTTTAGTTCCGTTAAAAGCCATGTGTTCGGCCATGTGAGCCAGTCCCTGCTGGTCATCATCCTCCAGGATAGAACCGGCATTGACGACCAGGCGCAGTTCCACTTTTTGCTCAGGCTTTTTATTTTCTTTAATGTAATAGGTCAGCCCGTTTTCCAGCTTACCGATCTTGACGGATGGATCCACCGGGATCTTATCGGTTAATTGGATCTGCGCGGCGAGCTGGAATTGCGCGATCAGCAGCAAAGCGGGCAGCAAATGCCTTATGATACGGATGGTCTGCTTCATAAGCTTACTCTTAATTTTTCCGGCGGTCCATCAACCAAAAATCAATAGCCGCCTTTTGATGGCAAGATAAATATTTGTTTATTGACAATATCAAATAATATAAGTCTCCTGACAGATGGGTCGCGGGCCAGCAGCAAGTTCAATACACGCGCGTCATTCGGCGCCCCCAACCACGATGACGATCTCTCCCTTCACGGTCTTTTCATCGAAATAGGCGGCCACTTCTTCCAGCGTTCCCCGCCGATTTTCTTCAAAAACCTTGGTGAGTTCGCGGCTGACGGAACAGGGTCTGTCGGGACCGAAATAGCCGGCGAAGTCCCGCAGGGTTCTGACCAACCTCAGCGGAGACTCATAAAAGATCATGGTCCGGTCTTCTGTTTTCAACTTTTCAAGCAAGCTATGGCGGCCTTTCTTGACAGGCAGAAAACCCTCAAAACAAAAACGGTGCGCCGGCAGTCCACTGTTTACCAGCGCGGGCACGAAGGCCGTTGCTCCGGGCAGTGATTCAATCCGGATATTATTTTCGATACAGGACCGCACCAGGAGGTAGGCCGGATCCGAAATGCCCGGGGTACCCGCATCCGTCACCAGTGCCATGGTCTTTCCTGATAAAAGCTGATCCGTCAGATGGTTAAGGATCTTGTGCTCGTTGTGCTGGTGATAGGGCGATATGGGTTTACTGATCCCGAAATGCTTCAGCAGGTTGAGCGTATTCCTGGTGTCTTCCGCCAGGATCAGGTCCACTTCCTTCAGGACTTCCAGCGCGCGGAGGGTAATGTCTTTCAGATTACCAATGGGCGTTGGAACCAGGTACAACATATTAAGCGGAAGATTTATGAACGATGACCAGTGTTGAAATAATATTTTGAGGAGGTATGACTTACAGGACGGATACTTCGAAATATTCCATTACAGCATTTGCCAGCAGTTTTTTGGCAGCTTCCTCGCCCAGGGCTTTGGCTTCTTCCGGACTGTTCGCTTCTACCTGCAGCAGGATGTGTTTGCCAACGCGGACATCCCGGATACTTTTCAGTCCCAGGTTATCGAGTCCGCCTTTAACGGCCTTGCCCTGCGGGTCCAACAATTCTTTTAACGGCATAATAACCACTTGTACCGTATGCACCATTTTTATGATTTTATTTTTGATAAATTATTACTCTCTGCCGCGTTGCAGCCTGTTCTGGTCATTTAACCATCCCGGTTTGTTTCCTGCGCCCCCGTGACCGAAGCTCCTTTTACTGCTATCCCTGCTCCAGTTTACCTCTCCTGCGTTTCAGGCTGTAGGTTTACTCCGGCCCGGCTTAAAAATCAAAGATACGATAAGGTAGCCAACGAACATGACCGGCACGGCAGTCCACTGTAAAAACAATACGGCTATCAGACCAAATACGCCTAAAATGATCTTGTCCATATTGTCTTTTACTGACTTGCTTTTGAATTTTAAGCTGATCAACGGAAGATTGCTCACCATCAGCCAACTCATGAGCAGGATAATCCCATAGATAATAAATGGACTGCTACTGAGCGCTTCCATGTTAAGCGGAAACCTATTTACCATGGGCAGCGAGGCGATGGTGAGTCCGGCTGCGGGCGTAGGCACTCCTTTAAAATAGTATTGCTGCTCTTTATCCAGGTTGAATTTTGCGAGTCGCCATGCGGCCGCGCAGGGAAAAATGAATGCGGGTAATTGCAACCAGATGCCCGCCGACTGCCACACCGGGGAATGTGTTGCCGACAACTCCAGGAATTTGTATAAGATCATGCCGGGTGCGACTCCAAAGCTTACTACATCCGCCAGTGAATCCAGTTGCGCGCCCATTGCGGAGGTTGCCTTAAACAACCGGGCCACAAATCCATCCAGGAAATCTATCAGGGCTGCCAGGAAGATGCAGGCGGTGCCACCGAGGAGGTATAGTCCTGTCAGATTAAATCCTTCGTCCCCCGGTCTGTATTGGAGGATAAAGACGATGGCCAGGCATCCGAAAAAAAGATTGAGCAGCGTAAATAAATTGGGGATCTGTTTCAACGTAAAGCAGCATTTATTTCTTCATCAGTCTTTCGATATCATTGGCTTCGATGGGGATCTGTTTCATCAGGTCGATATTCCCGCTGCGGGTCAGCCAGAAATTATTCTCAATGCGGATACCCATTTGTTCCTCTTCAATATAAATGCCCGGCTCAATGGTCAGCACCATCCCTGCTTTGAGTGGTTTCCTGAAGGGGCCCAGGTCGTGCACATCCACGCCCAGGTGGTGCGAGATACCGTGGTAGAGATATTTCCGGTAGGCCTTATTTTCCGGATCCTGATTTTTCACATCTGCGCGGGTAAGTAGTCCCAGTTTAATAAATTCTTTAGTCGCCTCATCACCCACCAGATCCGTATAATCCATGATGGTAATGCCGGGTTTCAGGATGGAGGCTGCGTAGCGATGCAAGTGCAGGCAGGCGTTATAGACTTCTTTTTGTCTCTTTGAAAATTTGCCGCTCACCGGTACGGTCCGGGTAAGATCGGCGTTGTATCCGCCGTATTCAGCGCCAAAATCCATCAGCACCAGCTCGCCTGCCAGGCATTGGCCGTTGTTGCTTACATAGTGGAGGATGCGTGCGCGGTCACCACTGGCGATGATGCTGCCATAGGCTTCGCGGGTAGCACGCTGGCTCAGGAATGAGTGGATCACTTCAGCTTCGATCTCAAATTCCCAGACGCCGGGCCTGATAAATGAGAGTAGCCGGTTAAAGGCATTCGCGGTAATATCGATGGCTTTTTTGGTGACTTCCACTTCTTCCGGTGTCTTGATGGCCCTCAACTCCAGCAGCAGGGGTGCGGCCCTAAAGTAATGGTGAAGGGGGTAGCGGGTCTGCATTTCGCGGATGTAGCGGTACTGGCGGGTTTCGAGCCAGGAGCCTTTGCGGTCGTTTTCGTTGGTGTCCAGGTAGATGTTTTCTGCCGCGTGGATCCAGGACTGCAGCAGGCCGTTCAGCGCGTCGAGCCAGACGATGGTGCTGATTCCGCTGATGGCGGTTGCTTCTTCCTTGCGGAGTCGTTTCCCGTCCCATTTTTCTTTCATTTCGTTGGGCCTGACGAGGACCAGGACTTCTTTATATTTTGGGTCGGGGTTATCGGGGAACAGGATCAGCATGCTATCTTCCTGCCTGATGCCGGTGAGCCAGAACAGGTCGCTATTGGGTTTGTATTTGTAAAGGGCATCGCCGTTTTCGGGTACTTCGTCATTGGCGACGAAGATGGCGATAGAATTTTTCTGCATGTTGGCAACAAACCGTTTGCGGTTGTTGATAAAGATCTTCGGGTTCAGTGGTAAATATTTCATTCGTAAATTTTTTAGACTGACTGTACAAATGTAGGTTAGAATGGCTGAATAAGGTGTTTGGGGTTTGATTTTCAGGGTGAGGCATAGGTTTAGGTTGGGAGAATTACGAATTTTCAATTACGAATTACGAATAATTCGTAACGGCGGAAGACTGGTTTAATGAATGTGGTGCGCGCTAAAATATCAAGTAATAAAATACCAGTAACTCTCGTATAGATAATATCTAATATCCCCGCCCGTACCGAACGGTACGTTCGGGCGGGTAATATCTAGTGTCTAAAATCTCCTCCCACCAGATTCTCCAGCGCCCCGCTGATTTCCGGCCAGTTGGATTCAAACCCTGTCTGGCTGAGCTTTTCACTGCTGACTGTCACGCTTTTGAGCAACTCGGTACTGATTTCTCCCAGGGCTAATTTCAATACGAAGGCGGGGACTGGCAGTTTCAGCAAGGTCTTCCTGCTTGTAGCCAGGGCCAGTGCATCCATCAGATCCCTGAGTGTTACCGGATTTGGGGAGACAGCATTATAAATTCCTGAAAAACTCTCCTGTTCCATGGCGGCCAGGTACAGTCTGACCAGGTCGTCCAAATGGATCCAGCTTATGGCTTGTTGCCCGTTACCGAAAATGGTCTTTATCCCAAACCTAAGCGGCCTGATAAATTCCGCCAGGGCGCCGCCCGCCGGGCTCAGGACGATTCCGGTGCGCAGGATCACGACCCGCTTGCCCAGCGCCTGAATGGGCTGAAGGCTCTGTTCCCAGTGGTCGCAGAGTTGTCCGAAAAAATCGGGGGCATGCGGATCTTCTTCGGTAAAGGGATGCGGATTGGGAGTTTGGGGATCGGGCCCATACCAGCCGACAGCGGAGGCACTGACCAGCGCTTTCAGTTGTTGAGGGTTTTCGGCGATGGCAGAGCAGATCAGCGAGGTGCTTTTTACGCGGCTGTTGATCAGTTCCTGTTTACGGCCGCTTGTCCATCTTTTTTGGGATATATTGGCCCCGGCCAGGTTAATGATATAATCCGCGTCAGCCACGGCCTTCCGGTCGATTTCATTTTTTTCCGGCTCCCAGGGTAAATAGGTGAGGCTCGTTACCGGTTTTGGGAGCGACCTGTTCCTCGAGAATATCACTACATCGTGATTATTCTCAATCAAACGTTTCGCGAGCGCGCTGCCGATAAGTCCGCTGCCGCCCGTAATAATTACTTTTGCCACAGGAACTTTTTTCAAAGTTAAAGCGCCATTTCACGTTCGCCAAAAACAGGCCTTTTTTGAATTGAGGCACTGATCAATCCTTTCGTGAATGCTAACCTCAACGATGTGATGGAGCAACTGGAGGGGGCAAATTGTCGCCGCAAAGGTGGCGAGGGAAGGGTGAATCGATTGTATGAATTGGCAGTCGTTAAAAGAGAGATTTTTTGCATAAATTGTCGAAATTCGGTATTTTCCGCAAAAAATTACTCTTGTGAAAAGCTATATGCCAATATCGGATTGGGTTGAGAGCCTCGCATCAAAAGGAAAAAATTCTTTTAGCCTGGACGATGTGAGAACTGCATTTATCGATGATAAAGAGGTTACCCTTAAATCGAAGTTATCAAGACTTACCAAAAAAGGTAAAATTACATCTGTACACAAAGGTTATTATTTAATCATAACACCGCAATATGCTTCAAAAGGAATATTGCCACCACCATTATTTATAGATGGTTTAATGAAATTTTTGGAAAGACCTTATTATGTGGGCCTGTTAAACGCTGCTGTCTTTTATGGCGCGGCACATCAACAGCCACAGGAGTTTTTTGTATTTAGCGACTTCCCCACATTGCGGCCAACCAGCAAAAAGGGCATCAAAATAAACTATATTAGTAAAAAGGAGGTTCCTACTCTGTTCCTTGAAAAGAAAAAAACGGAAACCGGCTTTATCAATATATCTAATCCTGCCCTAACCGCGGTGGATCTGGTACAATTTGATAAACGAATTGGAGGACTTGATAGAGCTGCAACTATTTTGAATGAACTGGCATACGCCATAAAGTCAGAACAAATAACTGAACACCTTTTGAAAGAAGTCCCTGTTACAGCTATTCAACGATTGGGCTTTTTGTTGGAAGTAGTACTGCAGAAAGATATAGGAAAGCATCTTTATGAAGTGAGCAAAAAGGCAGAACTGGAATTTTTTCGTATTCCGTTAAGGACTTCCGCTCCGAAAGTTGGTTTTTCGTCAGACGAGCGATGGAAAATAATAGTGAACACTAAAATTGAAATTGACGAATGATACCACAGAGTGATATAATAGAATGGAGTAATACTGTTTCATGGCAGACCAATGAACAGATTGAACAGGATTTGGTAATTTGCCGAGCATTGGTAGAAATTTTCCGCGATGATTACCTGGCAGAGCATTTGGCTTTCCGTGGGGGGACAGCACTGCATAAATTGAAGTTAAAGGACAATTACTTCGTGGGAGATATTGTTGGCTTGATACGTCCCGATGAAGTGTATGATTACCAAACAGCATACGAGTTGGTAAAAAAAGAATTGCTTGATAAAATGTAGAGTGGCGATAATCACAATAAATCGAATATTAATAAAATTCAATATCCTACACCTAATCCTCCCGCACAAACGGATTATTGGTTTTTTCAAAACCGATCGACGTGCCGCCACCATGACCAGGGTATACTTTGGTTGCATCGGGCAGACTGTAAAGCTGCGTCCGGATCGACTGCTCCAGTACGTCAAAATTCCCGCCCCGGAGGTCTGTCCGGCCAACACTTCCACTAAACAAAACATCGCCGCTGATCACATATCCGTCCGCCTCATTATAAAGTGAAACACTGCCCGGTGAATGACCCGGCGTGAATAATATCTTCAATTGGCCATTGCCGATTTTCAACACCTCCCCGGGTATCAGCAGTTGCATGTCACCCTTGTAACCGTCAAACGGCACCCCGTACATATCGCCCGATTCAGTCGCATGTCGCAACACATTTTTTTCCAACTCGTGCAGGTACAGTGGTAATCCCCAGGTTTGGGCAACAAACGTATTCCCAAAAACATGATCCAGGTGGCAATGCGTGTTAAGCAGATACACAGGCTTCAGCGCATTCGACACGATAAAATCCTGCAGCTTCCCGCGCTCATCTTCCGAATAACATCCCGGATCAATGATCGCGCACTCGCCAGCCTCATCATACAACACATAAGTATTCTCCCTGAAGGGATTAAATTCGAAACGGTGGACATGTAACATGAACTTCCTATTTAGCCTCCAAAGATACTTTAAAGGAATTATCCTGAATGGCACGATCCCGTCCACCCGAACCAGTCCCGTTTTGCCGGGTCTCCGCTTCGCTACGACGAGAGATATTTACTTAAGCTAGCTCTTGCGGCTGGTGAGGGCGGATTGTATTCCGCGAACTTTCTGTCTCAAGATCCGGTGCCCGAAGGAAAAAGCGGTTAACCTCAAACCCCTTAGTTTTGCGAACGAATGAAGAAGTACCCGGTTATAATCTTCCTGTTATTGTTTGGGAGCAGCTATGCTCTTGCACAAAAAACCATCCGGGGTACAGTCAGGGATTCCCACAGCGAAGAACCCGTGCCGTTCGCCTCCATTCAGTTTCAGGGAACTTCACTGGGCACCATCTCCGACTCTTCCGGAAACTTCGGCCTCAGCGCAAATACCTGGCCGTCAGACACGCTAACCATCACCAGAGTGGGATTTCAGCCTTATTTCCTGGTGGTGGATCCTTCCAAAAACGACCTCACCGTAACCATCCCCATGGACCGGGGAACATTCAATGAAAACGTGGTGGTGACCGTGAAAATTGACAAAGGCCTCTGGCTTTGGAAGAAGATCGTTCAGCATAAACCGGAGAACAATCGTTATAAATTTGATAATTTTTCTTACGAACTCTACAACAAGCTGGAAGTAGATCTGAAGAATTTCAAAAGCCTGGAACGCATCTCAAACATCAAACCTTTCCGGCCTATCCATGAACTGATTCACCAAAACATCGATACCCTTGAAGGACAGCGTATCCTGCCGACCTACCTCACAGAGACAATCTCAAATTATTACTATCAGAAGAAACCGCTGAAACGCCGGGAAGAGATCATCGCAGTCAACACCAACGGCGTAAAGAATGAAAGCATCGTGAAGTTCCTGGGCGGGATGGACCAGGTATTCAACGTATATAATAATTTTATTAATGTCTTCAACAAAGAATTCGTCAGCCCCATCAGCGACAACGGCGATTTCTATTATAAGTACTATGTAACCGATACACAATATATCGGGAGCAGTCGCTACTACCGGCTTCTGTTCACTCCCCGCAGAAAAGGCATGAACACCTTTGAAGGCGACTGCTGGGTGCACGTGGGCAGCTTCGCGATCTGGAAAATGAATCTTTCCCTCGACAAGACCGCTGATATCAATTTCATGGATCGGTTCAGTTTTGTGCAGGAGTTTAAAAGACTGGCCGACAGCAGTTGGTTTGTCTCCCGCGAAAAAATGGTGGTGGATGTCTCCCCACTGAGCAATAAGACACCCGGGGTCGTCGGTCACAAAACAAGCACCTACCGGAATATTGTCGTCAATGACAGTTCGGTCACGAACAGACTGGCGCGAAATAAACAGCAGGAAGAAGTGATCGTGCTGAGCAAGGCCTCCGACAGGAGCAAGGCTTTCTGGGACTCTACGCGGCATGAACCGCTGAGCCGGGCTGAAAAGGGGATCATCCGGATGATCGATACGCTGATCAATACACCCTCCTATCAGAAGATCACGCGGCAGGTGGTGTTTCTGACCACCGGTTATTTTGACGTGGGTAATGTGCAATTCGGATCGGCATACAACTGGTTTTCGGGCAATGGCTGGGAAGGATTCAGGACCCGGTTCGACGTAGCCAGCAACAAGTACTTCAATAAAGCCCTCCGATGGCATACCTACCTGGCCTATGGGTTTACCGACCGGAAAGTTAAAGGCGAAGCAGAATTATTTTACCTCCCCCGGAAAGATCCGCGGCAGTACTGGCACCTGGGCTACCGGAACGACCTGGATTTCGGGCAAAATTATTATGGGGAGATCTCACAGGATAATATTTTCACCTTCGCGATCCGCAAACCTAATATCCCCCGGAAATATATCAACCTGGAAACAACCGACCTGGAGTTTTTTAATGAACTACGTACTGGCTTTTCTGCCAAAATATCGCTGAAGAACCTTCGCTATACGCCGCTGAAGAACCTGATGCCCGCCGATTCTTTCGGTACCGGCCTCAAACAATTAGTGAGTTCGGAAATAGCTTTGAAACTCCGGTTTGCCTATCAGGAAAAATTCCTGGAATCGCAGTTTTACCGCACCAGCCTGGGCAGCCCCTACCCCATTGTAGAAGGCACGCTGGTCAAGGGATTCAGCGGTCTGCTGGGCAGCCGCTTTCCCTACACCCGGCTGCTGGCAAGTGTTTCGGACAATATCAAAACACCGCCATTCGGGACCATTGCCTTCCAGCTTTACACGGGACGGACCTTCGGTACCCTGCCCTATACTTTTCTGGAAATAGCGCCGGGCAATGAACTGTACTATTATAATAAATACGCGTTTAATATGATGAGCCGTTATGAGTATGTTCACGACCGGTTCGCGGGCCTGAATTACGAACATATTATCGGCAACGGTATTTTCCGATTGCTTCCACGACTCAAAGTGCGGCAGTTTTATACCGTGAAAGCGCTGTGGGGCCTGCTTTCTGATGAAAACAAACTGCTGAACAACCGCGAGGGTTATCATTTTAAATCGCTGGATGGAAAGACATATATGGAAGTGGGCACGGGCCTGGATAATATCCTGAAATTCTTACGCGTGGATTTTATCTGGCGGGTATTGCCGACCGATGAGTCGCTGCGCGCATCCGAGAAATTTGGCGTATTTGGCAGTTTCAGGATCAATTTCTGACCTGCCCCCCTGTTTCCAGAACGAAAGTGCTTATCTTGAAAATAAATAACAACTCATGTCTCTGCAAAAAAAGCAACTTGAAGAATATTTCACTGGGGTTTATACCGCACTTAACGACCAGCAGCGCCAGGCGGTTGACAGCCTGGAAGGGCCGGTGATGGTAATCGCGGGACCAGGCACCGGAAAGACGCAGATCCTGGCGGCAAGAATCGCGAAGATCCTCCTGGAAACCCAGGCCTCACCCGAGAATATTCTTTGTCTGACTTATACCGATGCCGGCGTGGTCGCCATGCGCAAAAGGCTGAGGTCATTCATCGGCGCCGATGCTTTTCGCGTAAACATTTATTCCTATCACGCTTTTTGCAATGATGTGATCCAGCACAACCTCAGTTATTTTGAAAAATCTGCGCTGGATCCGGTATCCGACCTGGAACGAATCGAATACCAACGATCGATCATCGACAGCTTCCCAAAGGGTCACCCGCTAAAAAGATACCGGGGCGATGTTTATTACGATGTGCCAAACCTGGCAAATCTGTTCTCTACCATGAAGAGCGAGGGATGGGAACCAGCATGGCTTAAAGAACGAATTACAGAATACCTGGTGCAGATTGAAACAAGCGATGAATACAGATACAAGACTTCCAGGGCCGGCCGGTGGAAAGCAGGTGACCTGAAGCCCGATTATTATGCCCAGGTAAAAAGGATGGAAAAATTAAAGGCCGCCGTAGAAGAGTTTGATCACTACCAGGATTTGATGAAGCAGAACGGCCGCTACGATTTCGACGACATGATCAACTGGGTTATTAAAGCTTTTAAAGAAGATGAAAACCTGCTTGCCATTTACCAGGAACGGTTCCAGTATATCCTGGTCGATGAATTCCAGGATAGCAGCGGTACGCAAAACCAGATCGTAGAGCTGCTGATCCGTTACTGGGAACAACCCAATATTTTCGTGGTGGGTGACGACGACCAGAGCATCTACCGGTTCCAGGGCGCCAACGTAGAGAACATGCTGAACTTTGCCAATCAATACGTCAATGATCTGAAGACTATTGTTCTCACCAATAATTACCGGAGCACGCAGCCCATCTTAGATGTTTCCATGGCGCTGATCACCAATAACCAAGAACGTTTGGTCAACCAGATCCCGGGTTTGAGCAAAGACCTGGTGGCGGCTAACGACAAGATCAATCAACTACAGAACAAACCAGCAATTCTAGAGTACAACTCAATGGCAGAGGAGATGGCCGGCATTAGCCTGCAAGTGTCCGAACTTTGTAAACAGGGTGTTGAACCGGGAAAGATTGCGGTAATCTACGCGCAAAACAAATACGGCGACGAGCTGAAACGCTATTTTGCTGTGAAGGAGATTCCGGTTTACAGCAAGCGCCAGATCAACCTGCTGGACCAGCCCTTTATCCGAAAATTTGTTTCCATTCTTCGCTATCTTCATGAGGAACTCGATGCACCTTACGGTGGTGATGAAAGGCTCTTTGAAATCTTGCATTATGATTTTTTTAATATCCCACCGATAGAAATTGCGAAGATCACGGTGGAAGTCAACCGGCAACGCTTTAAAGGTGAACCGACTTCCATCCGGAAGTCCTTGGCGGACCGGGCAAGACGGCCGGGTGTTGATTTATTTGACCCCGGATTGCCCGAAAGTTTGTTGCAAACCAGCCAGGCACTGGAGCAACTCATTGCAGACGTACCAAATGTAACCATTCAGCAACTGATCGAGAATGTCATTCGCAGGGCCGGTGTATTGGGGTATATCTTAAAGCACGAGCAGAAGACTGCTCTGATGCAATATCTCTCGGGATTTTTTGATTTCGTGAAAGAAGAAAACCGGCGAAAACCGCGGCTGACACTGCGTGAGCTGATCAACCTGCTGGATGTGATGGTGAAGGAAAAGATCCCGCTACCCCTGGTACAACTGACGGGAAATGATAAGGGTGTAAATCTCCTCACGGCTCATGGCAGCAAGGGCTTGGAATTTGAATACGTATTCCTGGCAGGCGCCAACTCAAATTTATGGGAGAAAAAAAGCAAACCCAACGGAGGATTTGTTATCCCGGGAAATGTTTTCACATCGGGGCAACGAGGCGATGACCTGGAAGAATTGAGGAGGGTTTTTTACGTGGCCATTACCAGGGCGGAAAAATCTCTTACCATATCTTACTCCCGGTTTCACGATGACCTGAGGGAAAGGGAACCTTCCCGTTTTATAGCGGAGATTCAGGACCATTATGATTTGCCGGTGGAAAAAATTTCCATGAGCGATGAGGACATGTTCGATTTCAAGCGTGTGATGCTGGAAGGGAAATCGCCCGTATTGGCGGAGATGGAAGATGATTTCATCGGTCAGCTTCTGGAAAAATTTGTCATGAACGTGACTGCACTGAATAATTACCTGCAATGCCCGTTACGATTCTATTATCAGAACCTCATCCGGATACCTTCGGGAAAGAATGAGGCCCTGACATTCGGAAGTGCCATACATTTTGCGCTCGAAAAGCTCTTTTCGAAAATGCGGAAGGACAACGGCGTTTTTCCTCCTGCCGAAGTTGTGGTGTCGGACTTTTCCTGGTTCATGAACCGCAACCGGGAGAGCTTTACCAAAGAGGCATTTGACAGGCGCATGGAACAGGGTAGCATTATTATTCCGGAGTATTACAATAAATATATTTCGACCTGGAACAAGACGATCGTCTCCGAAATAAATATCAATACCGTGGTGAAAGGCGTTCCCGTCAAAGGAAAGATGGACAAGCTGGAATTTCATGGGAACGACGTCAATATCGTAGATTATAAGACCGGCGATTCGACGAGAGCGAAAGAAAAATTATTACCGCCCAATGATAAGAACAATCAGGGTGGCGATTATTGGCGGCAGGCAGTATTTTATAAATTATTGCTGGACAACTACCCGCTGAAAAACTGGAATGCCGTCAGCGCGGAATTTGATTTTATAGAGCCTGATTCAGATGGTAATTATCAGAAGACGCTAGTCAGGTTCAGTGAGCCCGACCTGGAGACCGTCAGACAACAGATCACTGACACCTGGGATAAGATCCAACACAGAGAATTCTATACAGGCTGCGGCAAGCCCGACTGCGAATGGTGCAATTTTGTAAAGGATAACCGGCTCTATGTCCGCCTGGAGCCCCAGGAAGAAGACGTTTAAGAGAATACACTTCCTACGCAGCCCGTCGCTTGTGATTGGTGATTGGTGATTCGTAATTGACTTACGTATTTCGTAATTTGTAATTCAAAAATATCACTACTTGAATTATTTATCACTAATAAGTGATAATATTATTTTACGTATTTAGTGTGCATGCTTGTTATACGGCACTGAAATGACCGGGATCGTAGCATGCCGGACCACATATTCAGCATTACTCCCCATCATCAGGTGCGACCACCCCGTGCGGCCATGGGTACCGATCATGATAAAATCCGCCTCGATATTGTTGGCAATATCCAGGATCACTTTTTTTGGATCGCCGGCGCTCGTTATAATGTGTACACCGTTTGCCCCAAACTTTTCCTTTACTTTAGTCAGCAGTTCTTTGGCAATGGCCCTCCGTGCTTCAAAAGGGTCTGTGAACATGCCCATCTCAACAGGATAGTATTCTATATTTGTATTGACCACCGTCAGAAAATAAAGTTCGTATTCATTAGATCCCGTAAGGAAACGGGCAGCAAGTTTCTCAACTTCATCACTGTTTTTACTGAAATCCAGACACGCGAGTATTTTTTCCATTTGCAAAAAATTTAATCCATGATCATTTCACTATGCGAATCGCCTCCCTTCTTTGACCTGGTCAACAGGATCAGCGGAACCGCACACAAAGTTGCCACTGCCACCATCCAGAAAATATTATTATAACTCACCAGGGATTCCTGCTTTATCAGGCTGCCATTCAACAACTGGTAAGCCATCATCTCCGCCTGATCTTTGTAATAGCCCTTCCCTATAAATTGTTGCGTAAGCATCTGCAGCCGATCCGAAAATTTGTCGTTGTAAATGTTAGTGTACTGTGACAGGTAACTGTAATTTACAGCATTTCTGTGATTGAGCAAAATATTCATTACGGCAATCCCGACTGCTCCCCCCAACTGACGGATCATATTTGTAATACCTGCTGACTGCGCCAGCGCTGATCCCTTCATCCCCTGAATGGTCAGCGTCATCACCGGCGACATCATCAGGCTGATCCCTAATCCTCTCAAAATAAACGGCCAGAAAAAGTTTGCAGAATCCGAATCAGGGGAAGAGAAACTCATAATCCCCGAAAACACGATCACCATCGCCGCACCCGTCAGCATCAGGGTTTTGGCACTGATGCCCTTGGACAACATCCTGCCTACTGCCAGCATTCCCACTGCAGAGGCCAATGCACCCGTCACCATGAAGTTACCCGTCTTGGTTGCGGTCCACCCCAAACCTATTTGTACAAACAGGGGAAACACAAACACCGTAGCCAAAAGGATCATACCTAAAACTGCGGTGAAAATACCGCCGGCCCACATATTCCTGTATTTAAGCAACCGGATATTCACCGCCGGATTTGGCGAGGTCCATTCCCAGTAAATGAAAGCCACAAGGCCCAATAGCGAAATCATCGCCACAATCAAAATCAGGTTGCTCTCAAACCAGTCGTTTATCTGACCTTCCTCCAAAATATATTGCAGGGCCCCCACGAACATGACCAGGAACGCTATACCCGCCCAGTCCATTCGCGGTTTGACAGCGCCGACCCGGTTTTTTACGAACTGCCAGGAAAGGATCGCCGCCAGAACGCCAATCGGTACATTGATAAAAAAGATCCAGTGCCAGGAATAATTGTCGGTAATAAAACCACCCAGGCTGGGCCCGATCGTCGGTCCCAATACCAGTCCTGCACCAAAAATTCCGTTGCCGATACTCAGCTTCTCTGGCGGAAAACACTCAATGACGATCGTTTGCGCGGTAGTCAGCAGTGCTCCGCCACCTAACCCCTGAAGAAATCGCCAGAATACCATCGTCCATAAACCATTTGCGGTTCCGCAAAACAGAGATGCCACGGTAAACAGGATAATGGAAAAAGTAAAATAAGGTTTCCTGCCAAAATAATCACCCAGGATCCCCGAAAGCGGGATCATGATAACATTGGAAACTGCGTAGGACGTCACGATCCAGGCCACTTCCGTGGGCGTTGCACCAATACTTCCGGCGATCTCCCGGAGGGAGACGTTGACAATAGAGGAATCTATCAGTTGAAGCAGCGATGCCGTAATCGCAGTTCCAATTAACACGATCCGCTCCAGACCCACCGGATACACTCTTTTAGTCGGTATGGATAACGCTGTTGCCATCTATTTAACTTTTACATCCACCTTTACACTCATGCCGGGATCCAGCCGGAAACCAAGTTGCTCGGGGTTCTTGTCGATCCTGATCCTCACTGGTACCCGCTGGGTGACTTTCACAAAATTTCCTGTGGCATTGTCGGGCGGCAGCAGCGAAAACTTCGCGCCTGTTGCCCCGCCAAAACTTTCAACCTTTCCTGTGAACTTTGTATTATACGCGTCCACGCTGATTTTCACCGGCTGACCCGGCCTCATCAATTTCAACTGGGTTTCTTTAAAATTTGCGGTGATCCAGATATTCCGCGTATCCACTTCAGCGCAAACCGGCTGTCCGGCTTGCAGCAACTGCCCCGGCTCCACGGATTTTTTTGAAACAACACCGCTGAAAGGTGCAGTGACCACTGTGTGATCAAGCTGACTCTGTGCCAGATCGAGCTCGGCTTTGCGCTGTTCTATCAGCGCCTGCGCCGGGTTTATTTGTTTTTCCTGCGTGGCCGCCGACTGGTAGGTGCTGCCCGCCTGCTTTACCTGCACTTTCTGATCTTCGATCGCCTTGTTAAGATGGGCACCTGCTGTAACTACATCTGCCTTTGCATTGTCCAACTGTTGTTGTGTAACGGCGGCGTCTTTAAACATGTTCTGCGCACGCTGATAATCGGTTTGCGCACGCTCAAGCTGGGTACGTGCGGAAATAATATTTTGCTCTAGGGCGGTGGCGCTTAACGCCCCGGCGCTGGCTGTCTGCGCCACGGCCTGGGCGCCAGACCTGATGACATCCACCTGGGCAACTGCGCTGGCTAGTGCTGCTTTCGCCTGCTCAAGTTTCGCGACATAATCGCGGTCATCAATCTTCACCAGGGTATCACCCTCTTTGACGAATTGGTTATCTTCAAAATAAACTTTCAGGGCAAACCCGCCCACAGCAGGCCTGACGGACAGGATGGTCCCGTCCACCTGCGCGTTGTCCGTAACTTCATGTTTTCTGCTATTGAGGTAGTAGAGCAATACCGCACCCGCAACGACCAGGCTACCCAGTATGATCAATAAAGTCCGGGTCCTGCCGGCTTTCTTTTTGAGCGCTTGCTCCAATTGATTTCCTTCCTGCATTTATTTCTTTTTAGTATCCTAAAGTTGTATTCAGGTTTTGTTTAGCAATAAATAACTGAACCGTATGCAATACGGCATTCAACCTCGCCGTATCCAGTGCGTTCAGTTCCGTGATGTATTCTGTGGAGGTGATGACACCGTTCTCCAGTTGACTGGCCGCGGCTTTCAGGATAGCTTCCCTCGCCGCAACGATCAGGGAGTCTTTCCCGATGATGGATTTATAACGATTGATCTCATTTTCCTCCTGCACGATCTTCATTCGGATCTGCTGATCAAACAGACTTTTTTGTTCATTGACCTGAGCCTTGCTGATCTCAAGCAACTCCTGGTTTTTGTGCTGGATGGCGAGACTGTTAATATTCCAGGAGATGCCCACACCCCCGATGCCGTAGAACCGGAGATCATTATTCAGAAAATTGAAACCGGGGCGGCCGTAATATCCCTGTCCAAAAACAAAGAGCTGCGGTCGGTTGTTCTTCCGTACCAGCTCCTGCTGAAGTGTATATAATCCCTGTTGCTTTTCGAAGAGCCTGGTCTCCGGCCGGCTGATCGACTGGGTGTCCCTGACCGGCGCTTCTCCGGATGCAAATGTGTAACTGGTATCAATCGGCCTGTTGGTCAGGATCACCAGTGACTGCACCAGCGATTGGATCTGGCTGTTCAGCTCATCGGTCTTTTGCTCACTGCTAAGCTGATCAGACTGCAAGGCCAGCAGGTTTGAAGGCAGGGAAACACCGTTTTTAACCGCCGATGTCACTTTGTCCATCCGGGACCCGATTTCCTGGATCCTCAGCGACGTGATCTTTCTGTTTTGCTCCAGGTATAATATATTTGCAAATATGTAATCTATCTGTTCTTTGAGATGCTGGATATCGATATCAGCCTGCAATTGGCGGGATTCCGTCTGGGTTTGATCGATCTGCTTTTGTGTCTTAAAATTGAACAGATCATTGAAATTGTAACGGGTTTCCAATCCGGCTTTATATTGATCTTTCTTTTGTTCCGGAAGGCCCAAACTTGATCCTGGGATATTGAGCGAGGTCACTTCAGACTGGTAGGTTCCTGAGCCGGTCAGGTTCAGCCGAGGATACAAGGTGCTGCGCAATATCTTGTCAGAAACCTCCAAAGCTTTCTGGTATAGGTCTTTTTGCCGGGTTGCGGCATAGTGTTGAATGGCTTCAGTTTTTAAATCCTGAAGGGTCACGGTCTTTGGCTGGGCGGCCAGGCCGAAAAAACAGCCCAGGCCGGATGCGAGTAGAAATATTTTTTTCATCCATTTTTGTTGACTTGCACGGCGTGTATAAAAAACTGCGCCGCAGCATGGTAATAATCCTGCATAAGGTTCGCGTACTCCTTCCCCGAAAGCCGGAGTGTGGTCCTGAACCCTTTTTCATTGACACTTGGAAAAGTACTCAATGAAATTATAAATATGTATAATAAATTTGGGTCAGTCTGTCTGATCAGCCCTTCATCCATCCATTTTTGAAAGGACTGAACAACCAGGTTTTTAGGTGGCCGGTTACTTCTTTTCCTGATCAGATCCGGGCTTCTTTTTATTTCCCGCAACAGGAACAGCATGGATCCGCTTTGTGCAAAGTTCCGGATGTCTCTGATAAACTGCTGCACTTTTTCTTCCCAGCTCACTTCTTCCGTTTCGAAGGCGGATATTATCGGTAAGAACTCCGCCAGCGTTTGTTCAAAAACTGTCTGGAACAGGCTTTCCTTGTTCCTGAAATAATAATGCACCAGGGCTTTGTTGACGCCAGATTGGTCGGCGATTTCCTGCATACGCGTCCCATTGTACCCCTTTTCCTGGAATATTTTCCGTGCCTCCGATAAGATTCGTTCTTCAGTATGCTGAACAGATTCCATCCTAACCAATTAGTTTAACCATATGGTTAAACCGCAAAATTAAGACTTTTAAATTTATCTCCCTTAAAATTTTCAATAAAAAATTTACTTAAGTGCTTTCCCTACATACTCCCCGATCTTTGATACGGGAATGCGCTCCTGCGCCATGCTGTCGCGATGGCGGATCGTAACGGTTTCATCGGTTTTGGTCTGATGGTCAACGGTTACACAGAACGGCACTCCGATCGCGTCCATCCTTCTGTAGCGTTTTCCAATGGTATCCTTCTCTTCATAAAAACACCTGAAATCGGCCCTGTTCTGCGTCATGATCTCCCTGGCAATTTCCGGCAGTCCATCTTTTTTCGTAAGCGGGAACACAGCCAGCTTCACCGGCGCTACATGCGGCGGCAGCTTCAACACCACCCGGCTGTCCTTCTTCTCATCAGTGCTCAAG
Source organism: Niabella sp. CPT15-335-S11 (assembly GCF_058792415.1). Classification (NCBI taxonomy): domain Bacteria; kingdom Pseudomonadati; phylum Bacteroidota; class Chitinophagia; order Chitinophagales; family Chitinophagaceae; genus Niabella; species Niabella sp. CPT15-335-S11. The sequence goes on along the minus strand of NZ_JBYTEI010000001.1, from coordinate 1,581,848 downwards.
TCCTCTTCGGTATATGCGTTGCTGACAACCGATAGGAACATGCGGTCCAGGCCGATTGAGGTCTCGATAACATATGGAATATAATTTTGATTCAACTCCGTATCAAAATACTGCATCTTCTTCTTGCTGTACTCCTGATGGTTGCGCAGATCGAAATCAGTCCGGCTGTGGATACCTTCCACCTCTTTAAATCCAATGGGAAACTCGAATTCAATATCACAGGCGGCATCAGCGTAGTGCGCCAGTTTTACGTGATCATGGAAACGGTATTTGGAAGGATCGGCGCCAAAGCTCTTATGCCATTCCAGCCTGGTCTCTTTCCAGTACTCGTACCATTCCTTCTGCGTACCGGGCTTTATGAAAAACTGCATTTCCATCTGCTCAAATTCGCGCATGCGGAACAAGAACTGACGGGCTACAATTTCATTCCGGAACGCTTTGCCCACCTGGGCAATCCCGAACGGAATTTTCATCCGCCCGCTCTTTTGCACATTTAAGAAATTGACAAAGATCCCCTGTGCCGTTTCAGGACGCAGGTAAATTTCATTGGCATCTTCCGCCACCGATCCAAGCTGGGTACTGAACATCAGGTTGAACTGACGGATGTCGGTCCAGTTTGACGTCTTGCTCACGGGGCACACGATGTGATTGTCTATGATCAATGCTTTCAGACCGGCATAATCATCTTTTACCAACAGTGCATCCATCGCAGCCAGTACTTCCTTTGCCTTTTCCGTATTCCCGAGTGCTTCCTGCTCTTCAGCAAATGTCTCGATCAGGTGATCCACCCGGTAGCGCTTCTTGCTGTCCTTATTATCGATCATCGGGTCGCTGAAATTATCCACGTGCCCGCTGGCTTTCCAGGTAGTTGGATGCATAAAAATGGCCGCATCAATCCCAACGATATTTTCGCGCAACTGGGTCATATTCTTCCACCAGTTATCTTTGATGTTCTTCTTCAGTTCGGATCCCCATTGTCCATAATCATATACGGCAGCCAGTCCATCATAGATTTCACTGCTGGGGAAAATAAATCCGTACTCTTTACAATGCGAAATGATCGCCTGGAATTTGTTGATATCTGTTGACATGGCGGCAAAAATAAGACATACGCCGGAAAAAGAAGCCGTCCCGGGCATTAGGCACATCAATTAAGCAACCTTGTTCCTGAACCATTGAGTTTTTCCATATTTTTGAAATCCAACTTCCTGTACATGATCAACTCAAAATACTCCGGCTTCCTGCTCGCCCTCCTGGGGGGCCTTCTTCTCTGGGCCGCCTGGCCGACCTCACCCCTCACCTTCCTGATCTTCATCGCCTGGCTGCCCATGTTCAGACTGACAGAGCAGGTTACCAACTGGAAGAAATTTTTAGGGTACACTTTTATTACCGTGATATTATGGAATGTACTCACCACCTGGTGGATCGCCAACAGCACGATACCGGGGGGAATCAGCGCGTTTTTGGTCAATAGCCTGATCATGTGTATTCCCTGGCTATTGTATTTTTTCTTCCGGCGATATTTTAATTTGCTGATATCCGGGATGGCCCTTGCAGCATGCTGGGTGGCCTATGAGTTCCTACACCACAACTGGGATCTGAGCTGGCCCTGGCTGACCCTGGGAAATGCTTTCGCCATGCATCCCGAATGGGTGCAATGGTATGAATTTACCGGCGCTTCGGGCGGTACGCTTTGGATCCTGATCAGCAATATCCTGATTTTCCAGGTTTTTGAAAAATATCGGGCCGGCGGACGAAGCACCGGATATTTCAAAAGCCTGCTGATCTGGATCGCCGTACTGGCGCTGCCCATTTTAGTTTCCCGGCTGATCACTATCAATCCCCTCGTGGAACAGAATAAATACAATGTTGTGGTTGTGCAACCGAATGTTGATCCATACACAGTGAAATTTGCGGCCGGCAGCCAGGAAGCCCAACTTCAAAAACTCATCGCACTATCCCAACAGCAAATTGATGCGAACACCGCGCTGGTGGTCTGGCCCGAGACCGCCATTCCCTTTCAGGCTGATGAGGCCAGGCTTGCCGACAACATGCTCCTGGAGCCCGTGTGGAATTTCCTGAAAGTACATCCACAGGTCAACCTGCTGACCGGATTGGAAGGCGTCAGGTTGTTTGATCACAAAAACAGCCGGACCGCCAGACAAGTTCCCGGAGGTGACGGTTATTACGAAAGTTACAACAGTGCCTTACTGACCAACGGGCATGAATTCAGGATCTACCATAAATCAAAGCTCGTCCCTGGGGTAGAGGTCCTGCCGTCATTTTTAGGTTTCATGTCCCCGCTGTTCGATAAATTCGGCGGCACCACCGGGGGATATACCACGGACACGGCCACACTGCCACTCGCCAGTTTCAACCGGAGTTTCCAAGTAGCCCCAGCCATTTGCTATGAGAGTATTTACAGCGACTACCTCACCGGTTTTACTCGCAGGGGAGCAACCCTGATCTGCGTGATCACGAATGACGGTTGGTGGGGAAATACCCAGGGCTACAAGCAACATATGCAATACGCGCGGCTGCGCGCCATCGAAAACCGGAAATGGGTGGCACGGAGTGCAAATACCGGCATCAGTTGCTTTATTGATCCGGCGGGAAATATCATCCAGCGGCTGCCCTGGGCACAACAGGGTGTGATCAAACAGGATATTACGGCCTATGCGGGGGCGACTTTTTACAGTCGCCACGGAGATTACCTTTCCAGAATATTCTCTATCGTGGCGGCAGGCTTTTTCCTGTTGCTCCTGGTGAAAGCCGCAGTGAAACCTTCACGAAAACGTTTTCTCTGATTGATTTCGGTTAATAAAAATTCTTGAGTAACTTTCCGTTCTGTTTACCTGAGGAAGACAGAAGCAGTATGGAAAAGAAGTTTGCAATCGATCAGGATAAAAAAATATACTACCGGGCTACAGGCAAGGGAGCTCCCTTGATGCTTGTGCATGGCTTTGGCGAGGATGATTCGATTTGGGATAATCTGGAAAAATACCTGAAAGGCAGTTGCCGCCTGGTGATTCCCCAGCTCCCGGGTACAGGCAACTCTGAGTTGCTGCCGAAAACTTCGATGGAGACGATGGCAGCAGCGCTGTTGGCTATCGCGGACCAGGAGGGTTTCGAAACCTTCACCATGCTCGGACATAGTATGGGCGGATATATTACGCTGGCTTTTGCCGATAAGTACGCCGGGAGACTGAAAGCGTTCGGTCTGGTGCACTCAACGGCTTATGCCGATTCGAAAGAAAAAAAGATTACCCGCAGAAAGGGGATTGAATCCATTCGTGAACATGGTTCCGCAGCATTTTTCCGGACTTCCAATCCTAACTTGTTTTCTGAAAAAACCCGCTCGGAGCATCCTGACCTGGTAGAACGTATCGTCAACAAACCACTGGCGGTCTCTGCCGAAGCCGCGATTGCCTATTATGAAGCAATGATTAGGAGAAAGAGCCGGACCAGTGTGTTGAAAAACGCGCAGGTACCTGTTTTATTCCTTATCGGAAAGTATGACAAGGCCGTCTCTCCTGCCGGTGCAATTAAACAGAGTACACTTCCCGCAATTTCCTATATTCATATTCTAGAGAACTCTGGCCACCTTGGTATGCTTGAGGAACCGGAAAAGTTCAACCAAGCGATCGCTGCTTTTATCAGGGAAGCGAACTAATGCCATTGAAATAAATATTCTAATACATCAAAAATTTCTACAATGTCCACTTCAAGAAGAAAGTTCATCAAGAACACTGCACTTGCCACATCAGGCGCCTGGCTTGCCACATCAGGTATTAGCGCCAAAAGCTATGGGAATATTCTGGGTGCCAATGACCGCGTAAAGGTCGGTATCGTCGGGTTTTCCGACCGTTTCAGGGGCTCGCTGTTCCCTTCTTTTTTAAACCATTATAAAGACCTCAATTTCGATATCGCCGCTGTATCGGATCTCTGGAATTATCGCAGGAATCAGGGTGTTGAGTATATCGGTTCCAAGACGGGCAATACACCTAAGGCCTGCCGCAACAACGAAGAATTGTATAACCTGAAAGATATCGATGCTGTTATTATCAGCACGGCAGATTTCCAGCACGCCCTGCATGCTATTGAAGCGGTAAAAGCCAAATGTGATGCGTATGTGGAAAAACCATTTGCCGAAACAATGGAAGACAACCGCGCTGCATTGAAAGCAATACAGTCATCCAAACGCATTATCCAGATCGGATCACAGCGGAGAAGCGGTCCTAATTACATGGCAGCCGAGGACTTTATAAAAACCGGGAAGTTCGGGGATATTACTATGGTTGAGCTCACCTGGAACGTAAACCAGCCCGGCCGCTGGCGCAGACCCGACCTCGTTGCCAAACTCCGGCAGGAGGATACTGATTGGAAACGTTATCTGCTGAACCGACCCTTTGAAGCCTGGGATCCGCGGAAATACCTGGAATACCGGCTTTTCTGGCCCTATTCATCAGGCATGCCAGGTCAATGGATGAGCCACCAGATTGATACCGTGCATTGGTTCAGCGGCCTGAAACATCCGCGCACCGTGGTAGCCAACGGCGGTGTGTACAAGTGGAAAGACGGCAGGAGGAACTGGGATACCACAACGGCTGTATTTGAATACGGACCTGAAAATGACAAGAACAGCGGATTCCAGGTGGTTTTCATGTCGCGCATGCACAATGGAGATGAAAGCCCTGCTGAAATCTACTATTCAAACGGCGGCGAATTGAACCTGATCACCAACAAGGTATCGCCCAAAGGCGGCCTGCGTGAGAATTTTGCAAAGGCGATGGGTATGAAGGCAAACCTGTTGCCTGAGGTGTCCCTGAGTGAAAATGCGCCCAAGATCATCACGTCTGCAAATACCGGAGGAGATTCGCTGACGAGCGCCCATATGCGCAACTGGATGGAGTGTGTCCGCAGCCGGAAGCAGACCAATGCGCCTGCAGAGGCAGGTTACAGCCATTCCATAGCCAATATCATGACAACTGCAGCTTCCAGGACCGGTATGAAAGCCACGTTTGACGAAAAAACGCAGGAGGTGATTGTAGGCGGCAAGGTGTTCAAATATTGATCTATTTCAACAATCAGGTTTAAAAGTTGTTTTGTCTGATAGGGAGCCGGAAGAGTTTAAAATCAGCAAGGTGAACATGATCAGAAACAACTTTATGTTAGGGTGTTTGGTGATGCTGGCCATCACGGCCTGCGCGCAAAAAAAATATGCCCCGCCCGGTGATCCCGTTAAGCATTTGACTATGAATGTACAAACTGATACGGCAACATTTGCCAACGGGTGCTTTTGGTGTACCGAGGCGATTTTTCAGGATGTGAAGGGAGTGTTGGGTGTGACCAGCGGATACACCGGCGGCCACACCCAAAATCCCACATACCAGGAGGTATGCACGGGTAACACAGGACATACCGAAAGCCTGCAGATCGTGTATGATCCGTCTGTGATATCTTTTGATGAGCTGCTTGAAATCTTCTGGAAGACACATGATCCCACTACGCTAAACAGACAAGGAAATGATGTGGGCACTCAGTACCGGAGCGGCGTTTTTTATCACAACGATCAGCAAAAAGAAAAGGCGCTCTATTACAAAGAAGAGCTCAATAAGAGCGGTGCCTATAACCATCCCATCGTAACTGAAATCACGCCGTTTAAAGCATTTTATCCGGCTGAAGGTTACCACCAGAGTTATTTCAATAACAATGAGAACAAGAACCCCTATTGCTCTATTGTGATCCGCCCGAAGGTGGACAAATTTCATAAAGTATTTAAAGACAAACTGAAAACCCCCTGATCGTCATCCAAATCCGATTCATTTCTTTGTAGGGGCCTTGCCTGCCGCTTACTGGTGAGAAGTAGCGTACCGATATCTGCCATTCTTCTTCCGGCGGCATTTTTCTTTTCCGTTATCAAGCCAGAAATGACAAAACCCAATGCCTTTATTTATCTGGCTTTTGTCGGTGCCCTGCTACTTGCACTTTCTTTATTGGTGCTGGGAATTGGATTGGTGAGGAACAAAAAGATGTAGGAATTTGTTTTATTGTTCATTAGTTCATAACTTTGTAAACTAATGAACAAAAAGACCCTATCCGATCCGTCCATTTATGAACTGCATGCAGAGGTCTGCAAGGCCCTGGGGCATCCCTTGCGCATTCAGGTCATTGATCTGCTGCGGGACGGGGAACTTGGCTTCTCGGAGATCATAGAGATCACCGGCGTCAGCAAGTCGAGCCTATCTCAACAACTTTCCGTCATGGTTAGCAAGGGGATCCTGAAGCAGCGGCGGGACGGACTACATGCGTATTTCAGGCTTTCTTCACCCAAGGTGGCAAAAGCCTGTAGCCTGATGCGCGAAGTGCTTATTGAATCCCTGAAAAGCCGGCAGAAGCTTTTGGCCAAATTGTAATAGAGCAATAGTAGGTAAGGCCTTCTGACGCCACAACAGGGAAGTCTTGTAATTATTAATTTGAAAAATATTAAACAACCTAAATAAACTAACATGAAGACTTTGATCATCGTCAACGACGGGCCCTACGGAACGGAGAAAGCTTATAACGCACTGAGACTGGCCAACCAGCTAGGAAAAGACCATCCTGAAGTGGAGGTTAGAATATTTCTGATGGCCGATGCGGCAAACTGCGCGATTGCCAACCAGACAACACCCAACGGATATTATAATATCGGCCGCATGCTGAGAATGTCCATTGCAAAAAATGCTCGGGTTAAAATATGCGGGAGTTGCGCCGAAGCCCGCGGGCTTAAAGAAGTTCAGTTGGTTGACGGAGCAGAACTCAGCACAATGGAAGAACTGGCAAAATGGGTGGTGGACAGTGACAAGGTACTGACCTTCTAACTCGCCGTCGAAAGTCGGAGAGCCGGTTAGGACATAGAAGTTTCCACGCGTCCTGTCACTTTTTTGTTTGAGGCAAGGGCAAAAAAATGCCCCGGTCGAGATCCACCAGGGCACAACTATAAACTACACCCAAACATATCCCGGTATTACCGGGATTGAATTTTCACAGGACTAGTCAGGTTTCTTACCATCCAGAAACGTATTGATGGTATTGATCTGGCCCTGGTTCTTGTCGTCTGCAGAAACCTCGAACTTGCTATAAAAGCTTTCAATATGAGCGGCCTGGTTATACAATTCCATATTGCGCCTGATGTAGGCCGGAATGTTTTCGAACTCATCCGTAGGATCGGTCGTATTCACATTGAAAGACAAGCTGCGTAATTTTTGCAGGCGGTCTATTTGTTTCCGTTTTTGAACTTCCATCTCATCCGGTTCACTCCGCTCTGCCCTGAAACGTTGTGCAGGCGTCTGAATCCTTGGAACCTGCCACTCGGTCTGGACCTCTTTTTCAACCAGTTCCAGGGGTTCGTTATCTTCTTTTTCAGGGGCTCTCATTTCAGGAACAACGGGCTCCCTGTATTCTTCTTCATAAATGTTCAATGGCTTGGAAAGAAAAGACGGAAGCGGTTTCCTGACCTGCTCTTCCTCTTCTCTTGCCTGCTGAGGAATCACTCGTTCGCCCGGAACCGGCGGATCATAAAACAACGAATCGCTGGTCACTTCCGGCGCTGCCACGGTTGGTTGATCTTCCTGCTCTGGCTTAGCCACCGGCGTGCCGGACAAATCATAAAGAATAGCGGAACTCTCATCCGAATCCCTATGATCTGTAATATCGTCCAGCGTAGGCATGGGGATATCCTGGAATGGCGTTTCATCCACCAACACGGGCGCCATCGGATCCGGTAATTTGACCGCAGGTGATTCAACAGGAACTGATACCGGCAAGGCTACTACTTCCTGAACATTCGGCTGCTTTATCTTCCCGTTGGGAAGGCGTTGCACCGTTTTATCGCCATTCAGCATCATGACAATTTTTCCTTCTGTCAGCTCTTCTTTTTTCAAAACCGGCTTCACGAAAAGGTTTTTATTTTCGAAACCGGTTGCTATGATAGTGATGCCAATATTATCGCCCAGGGTGCTGTCATAACCCATCCCCAGGATAACATCCGTATTTTCACCCGTCTGGCTAATAAGGTGCGACTGGATAATTTCCACCTCATCCATCGTAAACTCTGCATCGCCTTCGGCTGAATTTATATTAATGAGAATCCATTTGGCACCCCGGATATCATTATCATTCAGCAAAGGTGAGTTGAGCGCCTCTTCAATAGCACGCTGTGCCCTGTTCTCGCCGGAAGCGGCCGCGTTACCGAGGATAGCTACTCCGCCATTCTTCATCACGGTGCAGACATCAGCAAAGTCCACATTAATCTGTCCTGTGGTGGTAATAACATCGGTGATACATTTTGCAGCAGTTGCGAGCACATTATCAGCCTTCTCAAATGCTTCGCGCATTTTGAGATTGCCAAACTGATGACGCAATTTATCATTGCTGATGACCAGTAAAGTGTCAACATACTGCTTCAGGTGCTTAATGCCTTCTTCAGCCTGCAGATGGCGTTTCTTACCCTCATAGGCAAAAGGCATGGTCACGATGCCGACCGTCAGCATACCCATATCCTTACAGGTTTTCGCAATGATCGGCGCTCCCCCGGTTCCTGTGCCACCACCCATACCCGCGGTGATGAAAACCATTTTAGTGTTCACTTCAATAATGCGTTTTATTTCATCGAGCGATTCTTCCGTAGCCTGCCTGCCGATCTCCGGGTTCGCACCGGCGCCAAGACCAGATGTAAGCTGGGGGCCCAACTGAATGCGATTGGGGATCTTGCTATTTGCAAGCGCCTGCGCATCCGTATTGCAAATTATGAAATCCACACCTTCTATTGTCTGGCTGTACATATGGTTTACTGCATTGCCGCCACCACCACCAACACCAACCACCTTCAGGATGGATGATTGCTCTTTGGGTAAATCAAATTGTATCATACTGCTTAAATTTAGAGTATTGCCTGTGCAATACCTGTTTTGAAAAATGGGTTAGTATAGTTCGAATTCAAAAAATTTTATAACTGATGGTCTTCCTCTTCTTTGAAAATGTCGATCAGACCATCTTTGAATTTCTTCCAGAAGCCGTCCCTGAGGGGCTCTCTCTTTCTTCTACCCGCCAGCTTCGGATCTTTACCGCCTTCAAAAAGCGCATCATCGTCCACCAGCACCGACTCCTGACCAGCTACGCTTCGCAGCTCTTTCGGAATACGGATCGGCTCAAAAGTCTTCTCAAATTTCTTGCGGTCGTGCTCAAAGTCGTCGTAACCTTTCAGAATCAGCCCGAGGCAGGTGGAATAAGTCGGTTTAGCTAATTCCTCAATATGCCCGGCAGCCAGATGTTCGTTTGGCAGTCCGATACGGGCGGGCAGTCCGGTAACATATTCCGTCAACTGAATCAGGTGCTTGAGCTGTGATCCACCGCCGGTAAGCACAATACCTCCGTTCAACTGGTGGTTGTCCATACCTATCTGTTTTAGGTGATAGGTGACAAAATCCAGTATCTCGCTCATCCTGGCCTGGATAATATTTGCCAGGTTCCTCACACTGATTTCTTTGGATGGCATGCCACGAAGTCCCGGAATAGTAATATAAGCGTTAGAGCGGGCTTCGTTTGCCAGCGCACTTCCGAATTGTGTTTTCATCTGCTCGGCCTGGCTTTTCAGCACACCGAGTCCGGTCTTGATATCGTGGGTAATATTCTCGCCGGCAAAAGGTATCACTGCGGTATGCCTCAATACACCCTCGGAAAAGACAGCCAGGTCCGTGGTACCACCGCCCACATCCACAATCGCAACGCCGGCTTCCAGGTCTTCCTGCCCCATAACGGCAGCGGCTGAAGCCAACGGTTGCAATACCAGGTCTTTGGTGATGAGCCCTGCTTTTTCCACGCTTTTGTTGATATTCCGGATGGCGCTCTTATCACCGGTGATAATGTGAAAGTTTGCACCCAGCTTCACTCCGTTATAACCTGTGGCGCGTACAATATTGGACATATTGTCCACCGTGTACTCCTGCGGAATTACATCTATGATCTGATCGCCGGGCGGAATATAGGTTTTATACTGTTTGCTGATCAGCATATCCACTTCCTCCTGGGTGATCTCTGTCTCCTCATTTTCCCTGACAATATCTCCCCTAGTCTGGAGGCTCTTGATATGGTGGCCTGCAATACCCACGTAAACCTCGTTAAACTTCAGGTCGGGGTTCAGTGTAAGGCAATTTTCAAGGGCGGTCTTTATCGCTTTTATCGTTTCATCGATATTCAGAACCTGTCCGTGTTTTACACCATTAGAATTGGCCTTCCCAAAACCGAGGATCTCCAATTTGCCAAATTCATTTTTCCGTCCGGCAATCACGGCGATTTTTGTGGTCCCTATGTCCAGTCCTACAATTACGGGTTGTTCTGCATTCATTGCTGTTTTATTTAAGTTGTTTGGGTATAATTTCAATGCTCTTTCTTCTGTTTATCATTCGCGTTTGCCGGCACTTTTTTGCCCGACTTCACGTCACTGTGTTTTGACGATGCCTCCGTCTTTTTAGCATCGTGATTTTTTGCCGGGTGATTGACCGCATGAGCTGCTTCTGTCTTTTTCTTGTCGGGGCCTGTCTTTTTCTGCTCCTTTCCTTTCTGCGTCGCTTTGTGGTCTTTTGTGGCATGCTCTGTCTTTACCTCTTTCTTCTTTGCGCCCCGGCTTTCGGATTGCTCCGTTTTCTTAGCTTCATGAACATTCTTCTTCTTCTGATCATGCGTGGTTTTCTTTGGCTCGTGCACATTTTTCTTCGCTTCCACGACATGCTTTTTTTCCACGCCGGCTGCCGGAACCGGGACTTCAACGGCCTCCTTCTTCTTTCCTTCTTTAGATTCCACTGAAAAATCCGTTCCCATCAGCGACAATGTATCTGAAGCCAGCTCCATGGGTTCATACATACTCCGGGCTCCTGCACTTGAGTCGATGGTGGACTGGTAAGGTCGCGGCATCCCGACAGCCTCATCTATCAGTTCATTGGAGCTACGGGACAGTTGCAGGAGGTTCTCCACATTCTTCCTGAGCTGCAGCGAATCTATATGCGTATAATTCCCTTTCACTCCAATCACCTGACCCGAAAACTGCAGATCAATTTTTTGATATTTGTCAAACCCTTTGCGCTTCAACACCTGATCGTAAAAAAGATACAGGCGGTGAAATTTTGAGGCTATATCACTTCCATCGCCCAGGTTCACCCGGTGGTTGCCCACTACAGGTATCATCTCCATTTCCCAGCAGTCGGGTCCGCAGTTCTTGATATCGATCTGGGCCACTTGCGATGTCCAGAACGGATCCCCGCCGATAAAAGAAGCTGTAGCAATAATATTCCGGATCAGTGCGCTGTCAGTCGCGTTCCTAACCGCCGGTATCGGATATCCCGTAAATACCGGTAAGTCCACCGTTATTCTTCCGGATAATGGAATCCTTCTCGCGGTTTCATCAATATAAAATGATTCTCCCTGACTGGTGAAAATTCTGGCGAGCGGTTTTCTTTCTTCTACATTCACGTACAGGATATCATTATTGTCGAAATATAGTTCAGCATTGTAAACCCAGGAGCTCTGCTCAAGAAGGTTTTCAATATGTGGGAGATAGAAATCTGAAAGTGGCTGACCTTTTACTTCCCCACGAGTGACTGTTTTAAGCAGTGTGATGACCTGTGCTTTGGTAGTGAACAGCTGGCCTTCCCCCCATCCTTTGATCCGGATTTCGTACCCCTTGCAGGTTCTCGTTTCCCGATGCTTCATGGCCGCTGAAATCAGCATGAACATCCCTGCGCCGATAGCCAGCCAGACTGCAGTAAGCACCAGTAACCGTATGATTCTTTTTAACTTGGACATTAACTCTCCAGTATAGATTTAAGCTGAGGTACGAGCCGGTCGATATTCCCCGCGCCGGCTGTAATGATCACCTCACCAAATTCAGTATTCAGATTTGGAACAAATTCATGCCGGACCCAGTCGAGCAATTGATCCGGATTCATTAGCCACCGGGCAGCCCGTTTCATTTTACCAGCAATCAGGCTGCTGTCAACTCCTTCGATGGGCAACTCCCTGGCCGGATACACTGGCAATAGGATCACCCGATCGACCATGTCCAGGACCTGCGCAAACGCATCCGCAAAATCCCGGGTGCGGCTATACAAGTGCGGCTGAAAGATCAGCGTAATTCTTCTCTGACTGAAGAGCGTCTGCACACCCCTGATCAGCGCTTTCAGCTCTTCGGGATGATGCGCATAGTCATCGATATAAGTCAGTGCATCACCGTTTAATACATACTCGAACCGTCTTTTTACGCCTTTGAAAGAGGCCACTGCCGCTCTGATCTTCTCATGCTCAATACCGAGGTATGCGGCAACTGAAATGGCTGCGATCATGTTCTCTATATTATGCATGCCACCCATCCGCAACTGAAGGCCCTCAATCAGGTCGCCCTTAACAGAAGCATCAAAAAGATATGCCCCGTCCTTTATACGGATATTCACCGCATACGCATCAGCGCTGTCATTTTGAAGGCTATACGTCAGCGTTTGATCCCCGCCCAGCTTATGATCGAGTCCAAATTTTTTAATGAGGAGCCCGCCTGGTTTGATCCGTGATGCAAACTCCAAGTAAGCCAGGTGCACGTTTTCTTCCGTTCCATAAATGTCCAGATGGTCGGCATCCATCGCTGTTATCACAGCTATATCCGGATCCAGTTTCAAAAAGCTTCTGTCGTACTCATCAGCCTCCACCACAAAAAGGTTCCTTTCATCCGCCCAGTAATTAGTGCCGTAATTGGCTGAAATGCCCCCCAGGAACGCATTACACCCATAGCTGCTATCTCTCAGCAAGTGGGCAGTCATCGTGGTTGTGGTCGTTTTTCCATGCGTGCCGGCAATACAAATATTGAAAGACTGCCGGGTTATCCAGCCCAGCATTTCACTTCGCTTCATCATTGAATACCCATGCTCCCTGTAGAACCTCAGTTCCGAATGATCTTCGGGGATCGCGGGTGTGTACACAACCAGGTCGGCATCCTTAGGGATGAGATCTGCATCTTCCTGGTAATGGATCGGGATACCGATTTGCTCCAGGCTCAGGGTCAGATCCGAAGGTGCTTTATCGTAACCGCTCACTTTTTTACCCTTCGCATAAAAATACCTTGCGATTGCGCTCATCCCTATTCCGCCGATTCCGATGAAATAGATCGTTTTAATCGTGTTGATATTTTTATTGTTCTCCATCATATATACACATTCGATAATCCGTATTAACCCAGTATTCTTAAAATTTCATCTGCCACTCTTTTTCCCGCATCGGTGATCGCCAGTTTCCCCAGGTTGGCGCTCATCGTCGCCCGAAGGGTTTCATTACCCGCCAGATCCAGCACCCGGTCGATGGCCTCGTTCCTGGCATCGCTGTCCTTAACGATCAGGGCCGCATGATTATTTACCAATTGCATAGCGTTGGCCGTCTGATGGTCTTCGGCAGCGTAAGGGAATGGCACCAGTACAGCCGGTTTCTTCACGATACATATTTCTGCCACGGTCATCGCGCCTGCCCTGGCCATGATGATATCTGCAGCCGCATACGCGTATTCCATATTTGTGATAAACTCATTTGCCCACACTTCTTTATGTTCCACAGATATATCGATAGCCTCACGGTTGTAGGTCTTCCCTGTTTGCCAGATCACCTGCAACCCCGCATGAATCAGTTTGTCGATATGCGTCGCTACCGCTTCATTGATGGATCTGGCACCCAGACTGCCTCCCAGAACCAGCAGCGTGAGTTTACCTTCGTCGAGTGAAAAGAACTTCAGCGCATCGCTTTTAGAAACGGTCGAGTCAATAATATCTTTTCTGACAGGATTACCTGTAACCATTATTTTTTTCGCAGGGAAAAATTTTTCCATACCTGATGTACCTGTAAATATCCTGACCGCCTGTTTTCCCAGCAGTATATTCGATCTGCCCGCATGGGAATTTGACTCATGAATGAAAGTGGGGATTCCTTTCGACTGCGCGTATTTCAGTACGGGAAAAGTTGAATACCCGCCCACACCCAAAACTGCATCAGGACTGAATTCTTTAAAAATCGACCTGACCTGCAAAAAGCTTTTAGCCAGCTTGAAAGGAAGCCCGATGTTTTTGAGCAGTGAACTCCGGTTGAATCCGGCGATATCGATCCCGCGAATCTTGTATCCTGCCTGCGGGACCCGCTCCATTTCCATCTTTCCCCTTGCGCCAACAAACAGGAACTCCATATCGGGCCGTTCCTGCTTCAGCGCGTTGGCAATTGCGATAGCCGGGAAAATATGTCCTCCCGTACCTCCGCCTGCTATGATCATCTTTTTACCCACCATTTAACTATTTACCGCGCTCAGTTCCGGCTGGTTATTGTTTTTTGTTTCCACACCTTCCACCTGCCTTGAAACACTCAGTATGATACCGATCGTCAGGCAGGTAAATAAAAAACTTGAGCCCCCCATACTTACAAGGGGCAGGGTGACGCCTGTCACCGGGAAGAGGTTCACCGTAACGGCCATATTAGCCAGGGCTTGTATGACCAGGGTGAAACTCAATCCCAGAGCTAGAAAAGCTCCGAAAGCATAGGGACATTTCTTGAAGATCCGTATGCACCTATATAAAAAAACGATATATACAAATAAAATAAATGCACCGCCGGCTAAACCATACTCCTCAATAATAATGGCGAAAATGAAATCATTGTATGCCTGTGGCAGGTAATCCCGGGTAGTGCTGTTGCCGGGACCAACGCCCACAAAACCACCCTTCGCAATCGCGATCTTCGACTGGTTCACCTGGTACATTTCATCGTTATCAGCCTCTTTGCCGCCATAGATAAAATTTTCCACCCTGCCTATCCAGGTATCCACCCTGGTAAAGAGACCGCCGGATGATCTTGCCCTTTCCGGGAGCGTATCCAGGCTGCTTGCGGAACCGGATTTATTGTGCATCACTACTGCCGAAATAATCAGGGCTATGATGGGAATCATGGCCGCACCTACTACGCCCAACAGGTATTTTGTATTGACCCTTCCGATAAACAGCAATATCATGCAGCTTCCACCCAATAGCAGGGCTGTTGAAAGATTGGCAGGTGCTATGAATATGCAGGTAAGCAGAATAGGGATGATCAAAGGCAGAAATCCTTTTTTAAAAGTCTTGATCACTGCCTGCCGCCGGCTCAGGAGCCTGGCCAGGTACATGAACAGGGCCAGCTTTGCCAGGTCTGAAGTCTGCATCGTCATATTGATCAGTGGCAGCTTGATCCACCTGCTACCCTCATTCATTTTTACGCCGAAAAAAAGCGTGTATGCCAGCAACGGAATACTGATGGCAAACAAGATAGTTGCCAGCTTGGAATAAACGGTATAATTGACCTGATGCGCGAAGTACAGGATACCAAAGCCCACCAGGATCAGGACCACCTGTTTAAAAAGATAAATCTCCGTGTTACCCTTGTAATTCTTATAGGCCAGGGATCCCGTGGCGCTATAAATGGCGAGGAGGGAAAAAAGCGTCAAGAGTACGGCTAGCGCCCAGATCACTTTATCGCCCCTGACGTGCCGGTTCAGGCTATTCCGCCAGTTTACCTGAGGTAATTGATTTTTACTCGATATGTCAGAAATCAGAGACATCCGTATTTAATTATAATTCAATAACTGCCTTTTTGAAGCGGGTTCCGCGATCCTCATAATTTTTGAACAGGTCGAAACTCGCACAGGCCGGGCTCAACAGAACTACATCTCCCTTACTTGCCTGTGCAAACGCGGCACCGACCGCTTCTTCAGCACTTTGCACGTCCTGGATAACGGGAACCATGCCCTCAAAAGCCTCGTGAATTTTTTTATTGTCGATACCGAGACAAATGATGGCTTTTACTTTCTCCTTGACCAAATCATTTAACAGGCTGTAATCATTGCCTTTGTCCACACCGCCGAGTATTAATATGGTAGGCTTCTCCATACTCTCGAGGGCATACCAGGTAGAATTGATGTTGGTAGCCTTGCTGTCGTTAATAAATTCCACCCCGCGGATACTGGCCACAAATTCCATGCGGTGCTCCAGATTCTGGAAAGTTATCACTGCGTCCCGGATCTTTTCCTTTCGGATGTCCATCGTTGTTCCGGCTACACATGCCGCCATCGTATTGTATTGATTGTGCTTGCCCTTCAGGGTAAAATCATAAACACTCATTTTCATAAAGTCTTCTCCTGTTCTAACGTACATATCGCCGTCTTTGATAAATGCCGCGCTGTTTTCATTTGCCATGCTGATCGGTAATTGAGTTGAGTTAATATTATATTGTTTCAGATATTTTGAGGTTACCTCATCATCTTGATTATAGATAAAAAAGTCACCACTTTGTTGATTTTTTATTACATTAAATTTACTTTTTATATATTTTTCAAAATCATACTCGTATCTGTCCAGGTGATCTTCGGTAATATTGGTAAGAACTGCGATATAGGGCCTGAACTGATCGATATCATCGAGCTGAAAACTGCTGACTTCTATGACATACACCGGACAGGGATCTGTAGCTACTCTCTTTGCAAATGAATCGCCGATATTACCCACCAGGGCAGCATTCAGTCCACCAGTCTTGCAGATGTGATGGATCAGCGCAGTGGTGGTTGTTTTACCGTTGCTTCCCGTAATGGCTATAATCCTGCTGTCGCCGGCAAAACGGTAAGCCAGTTCGATCTCGCTGATAACAGGAATGCCTGCCTTCCTGATCTTCTTAACCAATTCGTTTTTTTCCGGAATCCCCGGACTCTTCATGATCTCATCTGCCATCAGGATTCTTTCCTCGGTATGCCGAGCTTCTTCCCATTCGATGCCGGCTTCTCGTAAACCGGTCCGGTAAACTTCTTTCATAGCGCCCGCATCGGAAACAAACACATCATACCCCACCTTTTTCCCCAGGAGAGCAGCTCCCACGCCACTTTCGCCGCCTCCGAGAATGATCAGTTTCCATTTCCTGCCGGTTTTGGAACCTGGTTGTTGCGATATGTTGTTATTCTCTGTCAATTCCTGAATTAAATACGACATTTTATTACAATTCCACCTCTCGTGCCTGTTGGTCATCAAAATCTACCTCAGCTTGAGCGTCACCACGCTGATGACCACCAGTAATACGGTAATGATCCAAAACCTCGTGACTATTTTTGCTTCATGATATCCCCGTTTCTGGAAATGATGGTGCAGGGGACTCATTAAAAAGATCCTTCTTCCTTCTCCGTATTTTCTTTTCGTGTACTTGAAGTATCCCACCTGGAGCATGACGCTCACATTCTCAACCAGAAACACGCCACAGAAAATGGGTATCAGCAGCTCCTTGTGTACAATGATTGCAATGGCAGCGATCAGTCCACCCAGAGTAAGACTCCCTGTGTCGCCCATAAATACCTGGGCGGGGTACGTATTATACCATAGGAATCCTACGCAGGCGCCGATCATGGCTGCAATGAAAATAGACAACTCCCCAAGGTTGGGGATATACATGATATTGAGATAATCAGCAAACAGGAAATTCCCGCTGGCATACGCGAATATGCCCAGCAGCACCCCGATAAGCGCCGAGGTTCCCGTGACGAGTCCGTCTAGTCCATCGGTGATATTGGCGCCATTTGAAACGGCTGTAATAATAAATATCACCACCAGGATATAAAGTACCCAGGTATATTCCCTAAGAGATGCCGGCAAAAGTTTGGAGTAATTGAATTCATGACCCTTCACGAATGGAATGGTTGTAACCGGTTCTTTGGTAGCCACAAAGTACTTGGTCCGGTTGTTCACTGTTCTGGCAATAACCGTGGTGTCGCCTTCCTTGGGCGTGCCGATGTATTCCCGCCAGATCGTTACATGGCCGTTGAAATAAAGCACTGCGCCCACGGTGATGCCCAAACCCACCTGACCCAGGATCTTGAACCAGGCAGCCAGTCCGTCTTTATCACCTTTTTTATAGGGTATACCTTGTTGTTTTGCCAGCCGCTTTGCACGCAACTTCAGGTAATCATCCAGGAAACCAATAGTGCCCAGCCAGATTGTTGCAATCACCATTACATTCAGATACACCGTGTCCAGCTTCGCAAAAAGCAAGGTGGGGATCAGGATACCCATAATAATAATGATCCCTCCCATCGTGGGTGTACCTTTTTTTGCCTGCTCGCCGGCGAGACCAAGGTCCCTGACGCTTTCGCCCACTAGTCGCCTGCGGAGCATCCGGATCAGTTTTTTCCCATAAACCAGGGTGATGATTAAAGCCAGCAACACAGACATCATTACCCGGAATGTGATGAAATCCATCAAATTCCTTCCCGGGAAATTGATACCCTGAAGTTTGAACCATTCAAATAGATGATATAACATATACTCGCTTTAATTGCTTCTGCTCCCGGCAAAAGGTTACACAATAATTCTACTTATTCAATAACTCAAAAAATTCGCTGACTACTTCCTTGTCATCAAAATGCTTTCTGACGCCCCTTATCTCCTGATAATGTTCATGGCCCTTTCCGGCGATCAACAGAATGTCGCCCGAGCCAGCCATGTGGACTGCCGTTTTTATTGCTTCCCGCCGGTCTGTTATGGAAATGAACTTCCTCCTGTAAGCCGGCGGCACCCCGGCTTCCATTTCCCGGATGATAGCCTCAGGCTCTTCAAACCTTGGATTGTCACTGGTAAAGATCACCCGATCGCTGAGCGTGCAGGCCACTTCGGCCATCACCGGTCTCTTGGTTTTGTCCCTGTCCCCTCCGCATCCAATCACCGTTATGACCTGTTCCGTTCCTTTCCGAAGTTTGTTGATCGTTGCCAGCACATTCCGGACGGCATCGGGCGTATGCGCGTAATCTATCACGGCAGAGATCTTTTCGTGCGGTGAAACCATCCAGTCAAACCGCCCTGCGGCGCCTGTCAGCAGGCTCTGCGCCCGCAGCACTTCGTGCTTATCCTCACCCAGTAAGATTGCCGCACCATAGACCGCCAGCAGATTATACGCATTAAATTCGCCGATCAGCCTGAAATGCACGTCCTGCTCATCAATCGACATATGCAGCCCCAGCAGGCTATCGTCGAGGACCTTTCCCTTGAAGTCACTCATGGACCTGAGGCTGTATGTTTTTTTACTTGCCCGGGTGTTCTGGAGCATGACCTCTCCCCGCTTGTCGTCCAGGTTGGTCAGTGCAAAAGCGTTTTTATCCAACCCATCAAAAAATGATTTCTTGACCCGGATATACTCGTTGAAATCTTTGTGGTAATCCAGGTGATCGTGTGTGATATTGGTAAAAATACCGCCCGCGAAATGGAGTCCTTCAATGCGATGCTGATGGATTGCATGCGAACTCACTTCCATAAACGCATGGGTACAACCCTCCCGGACCATTCTGTCAAAAAGTTCACTCAGGTTCACCGGGTCGGGTGTGGTATGTGTAGCTTCAATGACCGTGTTCCCCACGATGTTCTGTACGGTACTTATCAACCCGCAATCATAGCCTAGTGCCGTAAACAATTTATATAATAAGGTAGCTACGGTTGTCTTCCCGTTCGTACCGGTCACGCCTACCACCCTAAGCCTCCGGGATGGATTTCCGAAAAACTGATTTGAAATGATTCCGGCTGCCGCAGCACTGTTCTCCACCTGGATATAAACGACTTCAGGATTCGTGGTGGCGGGAATAGTTTCAGCAACAACCGCTACGGCGCCGTTTTTAATGGCAGATTCAATGAACAGGTGACCATCGGAAGCATAGCCTTTGATCGCCACGAAAAGGGACCCTGGCTTAGCTTTCCGCGAATCAATACAGACCGAGGTGATATCCCGCGATAAGTCGCCGATTACCTGTTTGATGCTGGTCCCGTATATTAATTCCTGAAGCGTCACTGATATTGATATTAATAATTTATTTTATAGCTTATCCCAGCCTGAGATGCACCTGCTCCCCGGCTGCAAATGATGTCCCCGGTGCGATCGACTGGCCGTCTACCTTTCCGCTTCCCTGAATCTGAATTTTCAGACCCATGTTTTCCAGTAGCCGGACGGCGTCTCTCAGTCCCATGCCTTTAACATTGGGCATGATCTTATTCCGCACGAGGTTGGTCTTCACTACTGGTTTGAAATTGCCTGCATACATGGTCACCCACTTGCTATTGCTCATTGAATCCACATAACTTATATTCAGACTCTGGAGCACTTGTTTCACGGACACCGCATTCCCTGCATAGAAATAGGTGCTGCTGTCCACACTGCCTTCGTAGCTCTTGGGAGTCTTCCTGTCCACAAACATGGCGTAAACCTTTGTCGCTATTTCCCTGAACACAGGCGCTGCGATCTGGCCTCCATAATGGAGCCCGCCCCCGGGTTTGGTCCTTACGGCCACAATGCAGGTATACTGAGGATTTTCTGCCGGAAAGTATCCCACAAAAGATCCCTGGTAAACATTATTCCGGTATTTGATATCACCATCCGCAACGTGTGCTGTGCCTGTTTTACCCGCCACCGAAAATGGCATGTCTTTAAAGGCATATTTGCCAGTTCCTTCCTTTACGGCCATTTCAAGACCTGCTCTAACAGCTTTCAGCGTAGATTCCTTGCAGATCATGGGATCAATCACTTCCGGTTCAATCCGCTTAACCGGAACCCCATTGCTTCTGATGGCACTGACGAGGTAAGGCTTCATCATCTTTCCGCCATTCGCCACTGCGTTGTACAGTGTAAGAGTCTGAAGAGGACTTACCTGGACTGCATAACCGAAGCTCATGGTGATCATGTTCATCAATCCGCCTTCTCCTCTTGAGAACGGAGCAAACCTGGGTGAAGGAATATGCGTGAGATCAATGGGGGATTTGGTGTTCATGTGATATTTCCGGATGTACTCACCGAATTCAGCGGGGTTGCTTTGAAAAGTTTTATAGGCTGCGATACCCATTCCCACGTTGGAACTATGGGCCAGGGCTTCTGTGAGCGTAATGACTGACTTTGGAGAACGTTCTGCATCAGTGATCATCCTGGGTCCCACCTGCATCCTGCCGGTGCTTCCTACTTCCAACAGACCGTCAGGCTTGAAGGATCCTTTATCGAGAACCGACATAAATGTAACCAGTTTGAAGGTGGATCCGGGTTCAGTCACATGGAGTGCATAGTTGTCATCTTCCCAATAGGTGGTATCACCATTTACCCGCCCCAGGTTGGCAATGGCTTTTATCTTGCCTGTTTTCGTTTCCATAACGACGCAGGTGCCGTATTGCGCGTGGATATAATTCATCATCCGCATAAGAGCCATTTCCGTAATATCCTGAATATTTACATCCAGGGTCGTGTAAATATCTTTTCCGTTTTCAGGCTCCACCTGTGAACCTTCCACAGGCACAACCCCACCGGCGATATACCTCACTACCCGCTGACCGTTCTGGCCATTCAGCAGGCTGTCATAGCTCATTTCCAGGCCCACATTCATTTTCTTCAATTTCCCGTCACTGCTGGTGTATTCGCGGCTGAGGCCGATGGTCCGGTTGGCGAGCAGACCAAACGGCGTTACCCGCCGGCTGGTTTCTTCCACGATAATGCCACTTTTATTTTTCCCGAGTCTTACCAGTGGAAAATTCCTGAATACTTTATAGTCTTCGAAAGCAATCTTCTTTTTCAATGAGTAATAACGCTGTCCTTTTTTATAAGCCTGATCAAACTCTGTCCGGTATTGTTTAGCGGTCTTGTCTTTGAAATAATCTGCCATGGCCGTTGCAAAAGAATCTATATATGTTTTATATATACGGCCGTTCTTTTCCCGTAACCCATCAGCCATAAAATCCATATAAAGATTAAACTGTGGCAGGGAAGTGCTGAGCATCTGACCATCTTCGCTGAAAATGGTTCCCCTATCGGCGCCGATCTCCTGAATTTTCTGGTACATGCTGTCTGCCATGCCGCGCCAGTGATCGCCCTGCACTCTTTGTATAAAGGCGGCTTTGCCGATAATCACTACCGACAAGAAGATCATCCCTATAAAACAGAGATAGACCCGCCATAATATGTCCCTCTTTATTTCCAATTGAACTGTCTGATTTTTAATATCCCAGTAATGAATCTCTTAATACATAAGGTGATTCCTGTAATTCCGTGAGTCCTGCAGGTTCCAGCACCCTCACCATTTCACTGGGCTTACTCCGGAACATCACATCACTTTTCAGATCCTTGTATTCCCATTGCAACTCTTTAACTTCTTTAGCCAGCGTATTTATTCTTCTTATTGTCTTGTCGGCAGTATGCCCGTTATAAATGTAGAGGACAGCCAGAAAAGCCAGGAAGATCAGGAACGGGATCTGCTTCACGATCGACTGATAATTCAGCCATTTTTTCCAGTTAAACCGGACCTCTTTTTCTTTAAACACTGCCATCTCTTTTTTTTTGAATGCGTCAATAACTTGCTTTCAATTTGATTGTGGTCACGCTGCTTTTCTTTCCGCGATCCGTAGTTTCGCACTTCTGGATCTGGGGTTTGATTTTACTTCTTCATCGCCCGGCACGATGGGCTTTTTGTTTACCAGCTTCCAGGGTGTTTCAGGCTCCACGTTTAAGAAAGGATTGACTACTTTTTCTTCATCCGTACCTTTCCTGAAATAATTCTTTACCAGCCTGTCCTCAACGGAATGAAACGTGATGATCGCCAGCCTTCCACCTGTATTTAATAAACCCGGGGCCTGTTCAAGCAGCGCTTTCAGCGCACCCATTTCATCATTGACTTCGATGCGCAACGCTTGAAATACCTGGGCAAAATACTTATGGGGATTCCCCTTTACAATTGCCCTCAGTGCGTGTTTAAATCCATCAACGGTACGGAGGGACACCTGGTTCCGGATCTCAATAATGGTTTTAGCGAGTGTTTTCGAATTGGTCACTTCCCCGTACTGTTCAAAGATCCGGTGTAGCTCCGGCTCACTGTACTGTTGCACTACATCGAAGGCCGTTTTTGGCTGACGCCGGTCCATCCTCATATCCAGGTCAGCATTGAATCTTGTGCTGAATCCGCGTTCCGCTTTGTCAAACTGATGACTGCTTACACCCAGGTCGGCCAGGATCCCATCAACTTTTTCAAATCCCTCTAACCGGAGAAAGCGGGCGATATGCCTGAAATTATGCGGAATAAATGTTACGCCTGGGTGATCCGGAAGGTTGAAACGGGCGTCTTCATCCTGATCGAATGCCAGCAGTCTGCCTTTTTCGCCCAGTAGTCCGAGGATCGCTTTTGAATGACCACCGCCTCCGAAAGTACAATCTACATAGAGACCGTCGGGCCGGACCTGCAACCCTTCAATGGCTTCTTTTAAAAGGACCGGCTGATGGTACGAGGTTTCCCCTCCTTCAGGTTCCTGAGAGGCTTTAGGTATTTTCTTTTTCGGTGTCATGTGTTTTCCGGCTGTTATCAAAAACCTCCCATCACCTGGTTGGCCAAATCGCTGAAGGAATCCGCTGTGATTGAATCAAAGAACTTTCTGTAATTGCTTTTATCCCATATTTCCATCTTGTCGTTATTACCCATCATAACAACATCTTTCTGGAGCGAGGCGTACTCCCGCAGGTTCTGCGGGATCAGGATGCGACCCGCTACATCAGGCTCCACGAATGTGGCACCGTTCAGAAAATAGCGTTTAAACTCCCGTACCTTTGGGTTAAAATCATTCAGGGCGTTTATCTTCTCGGCCAATGGAGTCCAGGAGCTTAGCGGATAAAGGCTCAAACATTTTTCAAATCCCCGGTTTATGACAAAACGGACAGTATCACCATCAGACAGTTGCTTTTTGAAGCCTGCCGGCAACAGAAAGCGACCTTTTGCGTCTATGGTTACCTCGAATTCGCCCAGAAGACCTGTCATATCCGGTTCATTAATTAATTATTACAATTGTTACCACAAAATAACACTTTTTCCCACTTAAATACCAAATTTACCCCTCTTTGTTTTATCCACAGCCGGAAAACTGGCTGAAACTCAGTCTGGGTAAGCATTACAGCCAATTCATACCCTGATTTGCACGAATTGACTGTGAATAATATGTGCATTAAGGTGGATAAGCTGTGAGTTACCGGCAAAAAGGGTCAGGAATTGGTTGAACGACGTAAGACAATTTCTTTAAAATGAACGAAAAAATACAGTATAGTGTGCACCCGGGAGCATTGTCCATCGAACCGTTCGATTACCTGCTTCCGGAAGACCGGATAGCCTACCATCCCCTGCCCGAAAGAGATCAGTCAAAATTGCTGATTTATAAGGATGGCCTGATCCGCGACGACGTCTACCGGAACTTGAGCGATCATATCCCCGCAGGCACTTTCATGGTTTTTAATAACACCCGCGTGGTTGAGGCCCGCTTGCTGTTTAAAAAAGACACCGGCGGCGCGATAGAAGTATTCTGCCTGGAGCCCGATTCAGTGTATGCCGGTGTGTCTGATGCGATGAGCCAGGTCCGATCAGTAAGATGGCTTTGCCTGATAGGAGGCGCTTCAAAATGGAAAAACGGCCTGATCCTTTCGCAGACCCTCAGAAACGGAGATAAAACAATTCACCTGGCGGCGAAATACCTGGAAAAAAGAAATGAGGCCTTCCTGATTGAGCTGACCTGGGACGATGACCACCTCAGTTTCGCAGAGCTTCTCCACCTCGCGGGTCACGTGCCACTTCCTCCTTATATTAAACGGAAAGATGAACCTGAAGATGTAGAACGTTATCAAACTATCTACGCCAGGTTCGAAGGATCCGTTGCTGCCCCAACAGCGGGACTCCATTTTACCGAAACCGTATTAACCAAACTAAGGAACAAAGGGGTTTATACCGGCTACATCACGCTGCACGTGGGCGCGGGTACTTTTAAACCCGTAAAAGCAGAGCGAATGGCCGACCATGATATGCACGCAGAATTCATGGAAATGGATCTGCAGTTCATAAGAGCCCTCCGCAAACACATTGACTCGCCCGTAGTAGCAGTAGGCACCACGTCACTCAGGACGCTCGAATCCCTGTACTGGCTGGGATTTAAGCTCCTGGAGAATCCCGCCGCCTTTGAGCAGTCGCTTCCTGGTGTCCTGCAATGGGAGACTTACGACTACGACCAAGGAAAGTGGACGGCCGCTGAAAGCCTGGACCGCATTATGCTTTATATGCAGGAAAAAAAACTAAACCGGCTCATTGCAAAAACGGAAATTATTATTGCACCCGGATACGCGTTTAAAATCGTAAAGGGACTAGTCACAAATTTCCATCAGCCGCGGTCCACGCTGTTGTTACTTGTGGCCGCTCTCGTCGGAGAGCAATGGAAAAAAATCTATAACCACGCGTTAAAAAATGATTTCCGGTTTTTAAGTTATGGAGATGGCAGTCTGTTATGGAATGAATCCGAAGTCTGAGTTTGCAACTTTGCGCTGTCACCCGGGCGTCACCCGCCCGCTACGCATGTTTCCCATTAAGTGGAAAGTCCAGGTAAAAGGTCGTCCCCTTGCCCAGGACACTTTCAAGCCTGATCCGGCCGTGGTGCGATTCGGTTACTGATTTTACATAGCTTAACCCCAGCCCGAAGCCCTTAACGTTATGCAGATTGCCGGTGTGGGCACGGTAAAATTTTTCAAATACCCTTCGCTGGGTTTCTTTGCTCATACCAATGCCATTATCTGAAAACCTCAGGCTCAACTTGTTGTCATGATTCCCGGAAGAAATGACCAGATGAACCGGCGCATTGAATTTTGAGTATTTTACGGCATTATCAACCAGGTTGCTGATCAGGTTGGTAAAATGAACTTCATCACCCAAAATCCTGTCGTCCTCGGCCGCAAGCTCGAATTCGGCGAACCCTTTCTTTTCCCGCAACTGAAGCTGAAAATTGTCTACGACATGATTTATAATCTTGTGTACAGCGATAGGTTTCATCTCAATTTCAGTCTCCTGTTTCTCAAACTGTGAGGCCTTGAGAATAGCCTCGACCTGTTTGTTCATCCGTTGATTTTCCTCTTTGATAATACCGCTGAAATAATTCATCTTGTCCTTATCTGAAGTGACTCGGTCATTTTTGAGCGCATCAACCGCCAGCGAAATGGTGGCGATCGGCGTTTTAAACTCGTGGGTCATGTTGTTGATAAAGTCATTCTTGATATCGCCTAGTTTCTTTTGCCGCAGCATCGTATAAACAGTCAGGTAAAAGGCAGCCACAATAACCGCCGTGAACAGCACACCCAAAACAATACTCCAGCCCAGGGACCGCAACACGACTGACTTCCAGTCCAGCGCAACCAGGAATAGCGCTTCATCAGAACTCATATTTTCCCCCGGCGAACCACTTTGTGAAACAATGGCATATCCGGTCGTCAGGTAATTGGCCGCCGAGTCCATCCGGGCCCGGTCGAAGTTTACCGACTGTTTTTCAATCTGTGGAAAGGGTGACAGGAAACCGACCATTAGGGCATACTCAAAGTCGATGTCGGGCAGACCGGCCCTGTTAAAAGCTTTTCTGATCCGGTCGTGAATTTCTGAGGCAGAGAGCCGGGATCCGATGGTATTGTAATGGTTTATTCCAAACGCACCTCCCCCCCTGTATCCAATGTTTGGCAATAAACCCAGGGGATCTACGTCCGGAATGCTCGTAAACTGCGACTTCAGCTGAGTCAGCTCTGTTCCCACGGTATTCCATACCCCGTCGATCTTCTGCTTTACCTGGTCTTCCCGGAGCGCAATCATGTTCTTGATCCAGGAAACCTGCAGCCAGATGATGCCGACCAGCGAAAGCGTGATCAGTGCGGAAATAAGTGAAAACAGTTTCTTCACATGTTAAAATTCAGGCAAATATAGCAATCCCGTCGGGCAAAACATTTTGTCACCGGTGAGCGGCTTTACATTTAACTTCATTTTGATAAAATACCCGCGCACTAGGAATGCGTTTCAAATTTTGGTATATTTGAAATCATGAATGAACCTGCAAGCGGCACCTTACTTATAGCCAACCCTCATTTGGACGACCCCAATTTCCTGAGGACTGTTGTCTTTCTTTGCCAGCATGACCCGGAAGGTAGTTTTGGATTTGTACTGAACAGGAAGCTGACCGTTACAGTGGATGAACTGGTACCGGAACTAGGTGATTTTAAGCTACCTGTTTACGAAGGCGGTCCGGTAGAATTGAACACCCTGCATTTCCTTCACCAATTTCCCGAACAAATATCGGGCGGGCGGGAAGTCATTGAAGGCGTGTATTGGGGTGGTGATTTTGACGAATTGATCAGTCTGATCAATTCCAGGACCATTGATACAGAAAAGATCAGGTTTTTCCTGGGTTACAGCGGTTGGGGTGAAGGCCAGCTTGACAGCGAGATGGAAGAGAAAACCTGGATCGTAACCTCTGCTCTTAAGAGTTTTTTGTTTGATTATGATGAGGCGGGCCTCTGGAAGGCAGTGTTGAAACATCTCGGCGGGGAATTTGAATTGATTTTAAACGCGCCGATTGACCCCAGACTCAATTGAGGCTGCAACGTTTTGGGGGGTTAACTCGTCTTAGGGTAGCGTTGTTACGTAAAAATGACTGTTCCGTGAATGTGCCGCCGTATTAAAAACTCCGATTGATCATTAATTTCTACCTAAACCTTTACTTTATCCTTAACACATGAACATCAAAAACCTTTTAGCCGTTGGTGTCCTGGCAGCATTGCTCGGCATTACCCTCAGCTTCTCCGGTTGCAGCACCATGAAGGGTTTGCCCGGAATTTTATCAGAATATGAAATGGCGGCCGGTCTCAGAGATGCCCTTACGCAAGGCTTGTTCCGGGGCTTTGACGCCTTTGCCAATCCGCAACAAGGTAACCCCTTAGTGAGATTTGCATTTCCGGGTGAGGCTGCGAAAATTGAATCTACCCTGAGAACACTGGGCCTTACTACGGCTGTAAACCAGGTGACGGCTAAATTTACTAATGCGATGTCACAGGCCGTTCGCGCGGCGCGTCCGGTATTTTTGAATTCGGTAAAACGAATGACCATCCGGGATGCGTCTAAGATCTTGTTATCGAATGACCAGCACGCAGCCACTGAATATTTTAAAATGGCAATGAGTCCGCAATTGATGACTGCATTCAGGCCCATTGTGGACAGCACTGTCCGTGTATCGGGCGCCGCCACGGAATATGAGTCCATCGCGACGGCTTATAATGCGATCCCGTTCCTGGATAAAAAGCTGGACCCCAACCTGAACAATTTCATCGCGGCCAGGGCCATTGATGCCATGTTCCTTTATGTGGCTAATGAAGAAGAAAATATCAGGCAGAAAGTAGAATACCGGAAAACCGATCTGTTGAAAAGAGTTTTTGGCTATGCCGATCTGCAATTGAAGAATAAAGGGGCAGGCGTTTACTGACCACGAATTATCTAAATATCTATTCAACAGAAAAGCCGGCTTAAAAACCGGCTCTTTTTATTTCTTTAGACTGATTATGATCAGGCAGCAACTTCTTTTGCTCCTTCTACCAGTACGGTTACCTTATTGTTCAGCACTTCCACGAATCCAGCCTGGATATCGAAAAAATTTGCAGCGCCCTGCAATTTATCCTGGAGGATTTTCAGCCGTCCCTCCTGCAATGCAGCGATAAGTGGAGCATGTTTTTCCAACACTTCTATGGATCCGGTAACGCCGGGCATCTGCACACCAAATACATTTCCACTAAATATTTTACCCTCGGGAGTCAGCAGATCCAATGCCAGCATAAAAATTTATTTTTTATAACGAATTAAACGCGGGGTTATCGAGCAACATTATCAGGACGCGGCTTGTTCCATCAGTTTTTTCCCTTTCTCTATTGCTTCATCAATTGTTCCCACGAGATTAAATGCAGCCTCAGGGTATTCGTCCACTTCCCCGTCCATGATCATATTAAAACCGCGGATCGTCTCGTCGATCGGTACAAGCACGCCCTTGAGTCCCGTAAAGGCTTCAGCCACATGGAAGGGCTGTGACAGGAATCTCTGTACTTTTCTGGCCCTGAACACGGTTTGCTTATCTTCATCGCTCAACTCATCCATCCCCAGGATTGCGATAATATCCTGTAATTCCTTGTAGCGCTGCAAAATCCGTTTTACTTTGTTGGCGCACTCGTAGTGGGCATCACCAACTACCTGTGGCATCAGGATTCTTGACGTAGAGTCCAGCGGATCCACAGCCGGGTAAATGCCAAGGTCGGCAATTTTACGACTCAATACGGTAGTCGCATCCAGGTGAGCAAATGTGGTTGCCGGTGCCGGATCCGTGAGATCATCTGCCGGAACATATACCGCCTGGACCGAAGTAATTGACCCGTTTTTGGTGGAGGTGATCCGTTCCTGCATCAGTCCCATTTCGGTAGCCAGCGTTGGCTGGTAACCCACTGCTGAGGGCATACGACCCAGCAGGGCGGAGACTTCGGAGCCGGCCTGGGTAAACCTGAATATATTATCCACAAAAAACAGAATATCTTTTCCCTGACCCTGGCCATCGCCATCGCGGAAGTACTCAGCAACGGTAAGTCCGCTCAGCGCAACCCTGGCGCGGGCTCCCGGTGGCTCATTCATCTGACCAAATACAAAGGTTGCTTTTGATTCTGCAAGTTCTTCAGGATTCACTTTACTCAAATCCCATCCTCCTTCTTCCATGCTTTTTTTGAATGCTGACCCATATTTCATGATATCAGCTTCGATCATTTCCCGCATGAGGTCGTTTCCTTCACGGGTCCTTTCACCTACTCCCGCAAATACAGAAAGCCCCGAATATGCCTTCGCAATATTATTAATCAGTTCCTGGATTAACACGGTTTTCCCCACCCCGGCGCCACCAAAAAGTCCGATCTTACCACCTTTCGCGTAGGGTTCAATCAGATCAACGACCTTAATTCCGGTGTACAGCACTTCTGTGGCGGTACTTAGGTTCTCAAACGCAGGCGGCATCGCGTGAATCGGTCGGCCGTTCTCCTTGGAAACCGGTGGTAATCCGTCGATCGGATCCCCGGTAACATTAAACAACCGCCCTTTGATCCGTTCACCAGTGGGCATGGAAATCGCTTTTCCGGTATCTTTCACTTCAGTTCCTCTTACGAGACCCTCGGTTCCATCCATAGCGATGGTTCTGACACTGTCCTCGCCCAGGTGCTGCTGCACCTCCAGTACGAGTGTGTCTCCATTTTCCCTTTTCAATTCCAGGGCGTTATAAATCTCGGGAAGTGTGCCGTCGAACTGCACATCGATCACTGCTCCAATTACTTGCTTGATTTTTCCAACGTTTGCCATAATATAGTATGCAATATGCTTTTACAGAGGTGGCAAAATTAAGATATCCGGAGATAATAACCGGCTAAATTCAAATATTTATTACACATCTCCCGGGGTATTCGGTTGAGCTGATTTTTATGGCATAATTTTGTATGATATTCGTAAAAAACATTATTACCACAATTTTTACAGACAGATACCAAATTAACATGGACAGGAACAAAGTAATGCTAACCCTCTGTATCTTTTTGTTGTCCGGTGCCCTCTCCTGTGGATTGCTGGACCGGAAAAACGAGGAAAACAATAAAGTGATCAGAGTTGAGAAACCTGTGACCAGGGTGGATGTTACCATCGACACTGCGAATGCCTTCAACCGGATGTTCCTTGACAGCTCGGCCGTCAACAGATTCCTTAGCTTAGCAAACCTTGGTGATACGATGACGAACCGGATCAGGAGTTTTTATAACAGCCGGAATTTCCAGTTTGCCTGGTTTTCACCCGAGGGGATTCCCGAATACACGATTTCCTTCTGGAACCTGCTTAAAAATTATCTGAATTATTCCAGGGACTCATCGGTGTACGACAAAAGTCTTGCCCGAAAAATGGAAGACCTTATCCATTCCGACTCCCTGGTTATCCGCAATGATTCAGCGTTCCGGAGACTGGAACTGAAGCTCACGCGAACTTTTTATCTGTATGCTGACCATGCCTATGCGACTGACCCGAATTTTGACATGAAGAGCCTGGAATGGTATATTCCCAGAAAAAAAATGACCCTGGAGTCTATGGTGGACTCAGTGCTTGCGGGAAAGGGGCAATACGCGCCCTCGAACGCCCCCACTAATCCCCAGTTCACGAAACTGCGTGAAACGCTTCAGAAATATAAAGAGATCCGAAACCAGGGCGGCTGGCCTACCGTGCATAGCAAAGTGGAAGTGATGAAAATGGGATACCGGGATCCGGCCGTCAGAGAATTAAAATTGCGTCTGAAAGCAGAAGGATTCATGGAAGGGGAAGACAGCAGTTTTACCAACACTTACAATGCGGAGCTTGCAAGTGCAGTCAACGCACTGAAAGCCAGCTATGGATACAAACAGGACGGGACTGCGGGTAAAACTTTCCTGCGGGAGGTAAACATACCAGTGGATGAGCGGATCCAGCAAATATTGATCAATATGGAAAGAATGCGTTGGATCCCGACCGAGACCCGTGACACCGGCAGGGCGATATTGGTCAATATCCCTGAGTATAAACTGCACGTGTACGAAGGAGGGAGACCCGCCTGGGATATGGATGTGGTGGTAGGCAAGGAAGGAAACAAAACGACCGTTTTTACAGGTCGCTTAAGTACCATTGTCTTCAGCCCTTACTGGAACGTCCCTTCAAGCATCGCAAAAAAAGAGATCCTGCCGAAAGGCTGGGCCTATATGGTCCGAAACCATTACGAGTTTTTTGACAATGGTCGCGTTCGCCAGAAACCTGGCCCCTGGAACGCGCTGGGCCTGGTAAAATTTATTTTCCCCAACAGTTACGATATTTATTTTCATGACTCACCGGTAAAAAGCCTTTTCAATCGCGACAAAAGAAGTTTTAGTCACGGATGTATCCGCCTGAAGGAACCCGCGAAGCTGGCGGGGTATTTATTGCAGGACACTGTGAGGTGGAGTTCGGAAAAGATTGACTCAATGATGCACAGCGGTGAGCAAAAATATATTCGTATTAGAAAATCGTTACCGGTGCTCATCACTTATTTTACTGCATGGGTAAATGATTCCTCGGTGCTGAATTTCAGGGAGGATATTTACGGACACGACGGGGTAATGGCGACTAAAATGTTCCTGAATGCCCTGAAAACCACCAGGGTCAGACCTCCGCAGGTTGCTCCCAAACCCAAAAAGGACACTACCCGTCTGTTGAAAAATATTGAAACACAGCGGAAAGATCATCGGCCACCTAAATCACCCGTCAAGATCGCTGGTTTACCTGTGAAAAAGGACAGGCGTTTCTAAATTGCTGAAATTGATCGCACAATAATTATTTTCGCTTCATGGAAGTTATTGAAGTTACCAATGCTGCACTGGCCAGGGAATTCATTTTAGTGAATGTTCATATCAACGCGGGTGACCCAAACTATATCCGGCCGCTTGATAAAGATATCAACGACGTTTTTGACCCTTCACACAACAAATCCTTTCGTTTCGGCAAGGCGGTACGCTGGCTGCTGAAGGACGGGAAGGGACAGTATATTGGACGAGTAGCTGCCTTCGTCAACAAAAAATATAAAACTAAAGGTGATGAAGGTCCGGTTGGCGGTGTTGGTTTTTTCGACTGTATCGATGATCAGGACGCAGCCAATTTACTGTTTGATACCGCAAAAGAATGGTTGCGCGGAAATGGAATGACCGCCATGGACGGACCGATAAATTTTGGGGAACGCGACCGGTGGTGGGGCCTCCTGGTGGAGGGTTTTGAACCCCCGCTTTATTCCATGAACTATAATCAACCCTATTACCGCGAACTTTTTGAAAATTATGGATTCAAGCCTTTTTTCAACCAAATCTGTTTCGCGTTAAGAGTCGCGGACAGGCTTCAGGAGAAATTTTATCATCGCCACGCTGCTTTCGCTAACAACCCAGAATATTCAGCAAGTCCCATTACGAAAAAAAATCTCTCGAAGTTTGCCCGGGATTTCACCAGCGTTTATAACAAGGCCTGGGCTGGTCATGGCGGTCTGAAGCAAATGGAAGAGCGGGTAGCGATTAAAATGTTTCAGTCCATGAAGGCGATAATGGATGACAGGATCAGTTGGATCGTATATCATAAAAACGAACCGGTAAGCGTTTGGCTGAATCTCCCGGATATTAATCAATGGTTTAAGCATCTTAACGGGCGTTTTGGTTTACTGGACAAGCTCAAATTTCTCTGGTATAAAAAAACCAAACCCTGTACAAAGTTCATCGGACTTGTATTTGGCGTGGCTCCGGCATACCAGGGTAAGGGTATTGACGCCTATATGATTGTTGAAGGAGCCCGTATTATCCAGGGCCTGAAAATAGAGGACGGTAATTATATTTTATCGGGTAAAAAGATTTACCAGGATTATGAAATGCAGTGGATCGGCGAATTCAATCCGAAGATGATCAATGTAGCTGAATCTCTGGGCACACACCGCAGCAGGAAACTTACCACCTACAGGTACCTGTTCGACCGGACAAGAGAATTCCATATGCATCCGATCCTGAACTGATTATAGTCGTCCGCCTGTTGGCTTACTTGCAAAACACTTACGCGCAATCAGTAACCAGACCCGATCTAACTAAAACTGTTTTTGCCCCGTTACTTGGCAGTGAATGAAGCAATATAGGGCCCCCACGCGAGGGATACTTTACCCGCTTTGGAAATGGCATAACTGAGGTGTTCGGCCGAAGTTGGTGCCTTCTCTTCTTTTACTTTTACCTTGAGTGCATCCTGACCCTTGTTTTTCTCGTACTGAAATGCACCCCAGGTCTGCCAGACTTTATTAAAAATGAATGTCCAGTCACTACCTTCTTTCAGAACAAACAAGGCGTATTTGCCTGCGGGCAGGCTCTTACCGTCAATCTTCAGTTCTTTATCTGTTTCAAACACAGTGGCTTCGTTAGCTCCTGCACGCCAGATCTTCCCGTCATTGGGCTCCACGTCCTTTCCAATTGTCCGTCCCTTCAGGGAAGGGCTGCTGTATGAAATAGTGACCGTAGGCCCGGTCTCTAGTTTTTGGGTAACCGTTTCGGGGGGGCTGGGCCGTTTCGATTTGTCTCCACCCTGCCCGAACGCAGGTGCAATAGTTATCGCCAACGCTCCGATCAGGATTGCCGGGTAAATAGGATTCATAAATTATGATTTTTTAATATTTAATCGTGTCAGCACAATATCGATACATATACCGGTCCAATTTTTGTTTATCAAAAATCGAGCCTTAGTTGCCAACTCCGACCCATCCGGGTTAAGTACCGTTTCTTAAGTTGAAGTTAAGCAACATTTTTAATACCCAAAATAACAAAAGGGGGCATTATTCGGATAAGGGGTAAACTCCCCATTTTTCCGCGTTTGTTCTGAGCGCCTCTGGGTGTGCCGTTTGATCATTAATGTCTCCGCAAAACTTACAAGCCAAGCACCAGCGAACTTATAATTATTGATTAATTTTAGGAGTGGAAACGTGAGTGGCTGGCAAAAAGAAGTCTTTCTAAAAATAATTCGAAATGAGCGATCTTATATCTTTAGTGGAAACTCAGTTGCAGTTCCTGGGTAAAGATCTGGTTCAGGAAATCATTGATCATTGCCAGATCAGAGAGATCCCTGCAAAAACAGAAATACTGAGACATGGTCAATATGTAAAAATGGTGCCCATTGTAGTAAAAGGGATTGTAAAAGTTTACACAAAAAGAGATGACAAAGAAGTCCTGTTATATTATGTACAACCGGGTGAGAGCTGTGTGATGTCTTTCACAGCGTGTATAAACAGTGACAAAAGTAAAGTGTTTGCTTCAACGCTTGAAGATACCGTTTCTCTGACTATTTCCGCTGATCAACTTAAACTGTGGCTTCAAAAATATCCAAAACTAAACCAGCTTTTCTATCAACAGTTTGACCTTCGCTATTCAGAACTGGTTGAAACAGTGCGGCACCTTTTATACGATAAGCTTGATAAACGGGTGGTGGACTATCTAACCAAAAAAGTAGAAATTACGGGTAAAAACCCCGTGAAGATCTCCCATAAAGAAATTGCAAACGAAATCGGCACTGCCCGCGAGGTTGTCAGCCGCGTACTTAAAAAACTTGAGAAACTTGACCGGGTAAAGCAACACCATGACAGCATTGAACTATTTCCTGAGAAGTGACTTTGGTCACTGGTAAACCCCTGTTTAGAATCGTAAATTAGCTGTTGAAATGCGCCGCAACATTTTTGCGGGTTAATAAAAAGTTGCTGGCAAAGTAAAAAGAAAGTAGTGGTTTTCTTAGTCACCCATGCGCCCGGGTACCCGCCCGCTCAGTCTCAAAACCCGAAGTAGTTTACACACAGGAAGTGATTGAATAAGCATGCTAAGAGATATTTAACAAGAAGTAATTTGTTGTTGCTCATTTCGATGTTCAAACATTGATTTTTACAATCCGTTAACAAAAAAAAATTCACCATGTCATGAAAAAGTACAACTCACCTGGGCTTCTGCCTGTTGGCAGTATTGGGTTCAGCGTGTGGGAATTTACGGTCCTTATTCTTCTGCTAACATTTCCGATTTTCTATTCCTGTACGAAATCCAACGCGTATTCTCCCGGAATGACCCAGCTTGTGAAGCTTCAGACAAGTGCCACCCTGGGAACTTACCTGGTTGATAAAGACGGTCGAACACTTTATTATTTTGCCAAGGACTCAGTCACCGTAAACACATGTACGGGAAACTGTGCTAAAGTCTGGCCGCCTTTTTATGCTGAAGACCTTAGCCAAACGAACCTCGGCGCCGGACTGACCCTGTCAGATTTTTCCAAATTGAACACGTCAACCGGTGGAGAACAATTGGCCTACAAGGGCCGCCCGCTTTACTATTATGCCCCACTCTATGGCGGCAATTATGTACCCGAACCGCCAGGCTCCACACAGGGTGAAGGGGTTAACGGCATCTGGTTTGTTGCAAAACCCGATTATACGATCATGCTGACCCAGGCTCAGCTTGTAGGTGCAAATGGGAAGAACTATATTTTTACCAGCGGTACACCAACTCCGGTTTATGCTGAAGGTATGGGCAAATCGACCTATTTCACTGATGGAATGGGCGTCTCGCTGTATATTTTCAAACCCGACAAATTCAATACAAACACGTACACGGATGCGGCTTTTACAAAAAATCCGATCTGGCCGATTTATGAAATGGACAAAATTGTAGTTCCCTCCATTCTGGACAAAAGCCAGTTTGGTGTCATTACTGTTTTTGGCCGTAAACAATTGACCTATAAAGGCTGGCCCCTTTATTATTTTGGACAAGATCAAATGAAGATGGGAGCCACCAAAGGAGTCTCAGTTCCACAGCCGGGGATATGGCCGGTGGCTGTAAAAGATTTGTTGACTGCTCCCCATCCATAACAATCCCCAAAATTGGTCCATCAACATTACAATTTCAAAAAAACCTTACGTTATGACTAAAAACAAATTGTCGTTTTCCATTATATTAATGAGTCTGACATTGATATTTTTCATAACTTCCTGTTCGTCAAAGAAAGATTATGTAAATACGCCACCACCACCCGGCGGTACTGAGTGTGCTTCCGTGAATGCGAAATTTACGGCAGATGTTTACCCGCTGATGCAGACCAAATGCGCCATTTCCGGTTGTCACAATTCTACCAGTATGGCGGGAGGATTTGCCTGGACTAGTTACGCAGCAATTTCACCGCAAGCCGCCGCCATCAATTCGGCAGTACAGGCTGGCAGAATGCCCAAGACCGGTTCTCTCACCGCTACAGAAAAGCTGATTATAAAATGCTGGGTTGGTTCGGGCGCTCCAAATAATTGATTTCAACAGCTTCAGCTTGGCAAACTGGAAGAAAATACTCATTGGCTTATTGATTCTCGGCTTAGCCGGGGCGGGCGTTGCTTTCTATTTATTCAACAAAAAAGTGGCAGATGTGAAGTCGGAAACCCCCGATGTAGAACTGACTGCTGCTGCACTGGTAGAGGCCTTTAATAAAAATGAAGAATTGGCAAACCGGAAATATGTGGGTAAGATAATCCTGGTGAGCGGTTCAATCGGGGAACTCAGAACAGACGATTCAGGGAATCCTACCGTCGTTCTATCCGCAGGCGATCCCCTGTCGATGGTTACCTGCAGCTTCTATCAGGACCAGGCAGATTCTGTAAAAACGCTTCAGCCAGGCAGCCAAATTAAAATCAAGGGAGTGTGCACCGGCAAGCTTATCGATGTTGTGCTGAACAAATGCAGCATTGGAAATTAAACCTTATTGAATGAAACAACTCGTTACGATTAGTTTACTTGTCCTGCTATTTTGCGGGCAGGCTGTTTCACAAAACCGATTTTTTACGAGAACGGGTGTTATTTCATTTGTAGCCTCCACCGCTTTGGAAACCATCGACCCGGTGAACCGATCTGTTTCCAGTGTAGTGGATATAGGTACAGGCCAAATAGAATTTGCAGTGCTGATCCGAGGTTTTGAATTCAGAAAGGCATTGATGCAGGAGCATTTCAATGAAAATTTCATGGAAAGTGCCAAGTTCCCCAAAGCGACCTTCAAAGGAAAAATTCAGAATCTGGCAGCTATTAATTTTAAAAAAGATGGCAGCTACCCGGCAACTGCTAGCGGTGTACTGGAAATTCATGGTGTGCAGAAAAATATCGTTGTCCCGGGTACTATAACTGTTTCAGGCCAGACCCTGAAAATTACCTCCCGTTTCAGTGTCTCGGTAAGTGACTACAACATCAGGATCCCGGGAATAGTACGGGATAAGATCGCAAAGACCGCAGAAATTTCCGTGAACTGTACGTATAACCCATTAAAGTAATCATTCATGAAATTCCTCCTTTTGCCACTACTGTTGGTGATCGCAGAATTATCGACAGCTCAGGATGACCTGTTGTCTTCCCTTGATTCTACCAGTAAACCCAAAAAAGAATTTGTCACATCCTCCTTTAAATCCAGTCGGGTCATCAACGGTCAGTCGATGGAAATGCTGGGGAAAAATGTACTGGATGTAAGGATCCTTCACAGGTTTGGCCTTCTGAATACCGGCGCCGGAAACTTCTTCGGACTTGATCAGGCCAGCATGCGCCTGGGGTTTGATTACGGCATTTCCAGGAACTTCACCATCGGCGTGGGTAGAAGCACGCTTGG
Source organism: Niabella sp. CPT15-335-S11 (assembly GCF_058792415.1). Classification (NCBI taxonomy): domain Bacteria; kingdom Pseudomonadati; phylum Bacteroidota; class Chitinophagia; order Chitinophagales; family Chitinophagaceae; genus Niabella; species Niabella sp. CPT15-335-S11. The sequence goes on along the minus strand of NZ_JBYTEI010000001.1, from coordinate 1,543,702 downwards.
TAAAGAGCTCGATGGTTTTCTTAAAGTCCGGATGATTCAACAAGCTACGGGCGTAAAAGGCGCTTCACCGATTTCGCTTCTGGGCGTTGTGGGATCAACAATTACCACCGCGAAATTCCCGCCCGATGCCCAATACACGTCACTCACCTACCGGATGGGTTATTTTAGTGAACTCATAGTAGGCCGGAAATTCAGCGAGGGCTTCAGCTTTCAGCTCTCTCCAATTTACGTGCACCGGAACAGGGTGCAGTCGCCTACTGATTACAACGACACGTATGCCCTGGGAATCGGATCGAGACTTAAGCTTTCCAAACGGGTGGCATTTGTGGGCGACTACCATTATGTAATCTCAGGTATTGACAGAAATATTTACCGGAATCCGCTTTCTCTTGGTTTTGATATTGAAACCGGAGGACATGTGTTTCAGTTACATTTTTCCAACTCCGCCGGCATGAATGAAAAGGCTTTTATTACCAATACCACCGACAGTTGGGGCAAGGGTGAGATCAGGTTTGGCTTCAACCTCTCCAGGGTATTTACGCTCGGAAAAAAATCAGAGAAAAAGAAATGGGATTAACCGGAAGCATTCCGCGTTAAATCAAAATTCCAGTTCAAATCTTTGCGCCAGATTTTCGAGATCCTCAACCACCTTCTCCACCAGCGGAATGCCATTCTTTAGTCTCTCCGCCTCCATCTCCCTTTCGGGATCGCCAGGTATCAGCACTCGCTCATGCCCCGGCAATGCGCTGGCATTTCTGAAACCGCTGATCCAATCATCCATATCCCGCTTAAATGCATCCGCGGACCGGAACGCATCAATCCGCATAGCACCAAAAAAATGCCCGATCCCCTTTCCCGGCTGTTTTTCGGGCAGAGGTACATATGCCGGAAACGGAGGAACCCAGGGGGCATAATTGGCGCCACTAAGCAATCCGGAAAAAATATCGGCAATCGCGCCCAGGGCGTAACCTTTGTGACTTCCGTGTTCCCTGTCTCCGCCAAGGGGTAGCAGTGCGCCGCCCTTTTTTAAAATTGATGAATCAGTGGATGCCTTTCCTTCTGCATCCTGCACCCATCCTATCGGTGCGTCCTGGTTCTTCCGTTGCAGGATCTCCAGTTTTCCATTGGCCGCGGTCGTCGTAGCCAGGTCTGCTACAAATGGCGGCTGGCCACCCGCAGGAACAGCTACGCAAATTGGATTAGTACCCAGCATCCGCTGGTTGGAAAAAGTTGGTGCAACCAGGGCACTGGCATTGGTCATCGAAATGCCGATCATATCTTCTTCCAGTGCCAGCATCGCGTGTGCCGCCGCTATGCCATAATGGTTGCTGTTTTGCACGCTTACCCAACCGGTGCCGGCCACCCTGGCTTTGTCTATCGCGATGCGCATGGCATCTGGCGCAACGACCAGGCCCAGACCGCTATCACCATCCACCACTGCGGTGGACATGGTCTCATGAATAACCCGGATGGATGGTTTTGCGTTCACCCGTTTTACATCCCAAAGACGCACATAACCGCCCAGACGGGCAACTCCATGGGAGTCAATTCCCCGGAGATCAGCCGACAGTAATACTTTAGCAGCCGTAGCGGCCTGGTCCGGAGGGCAATCTATTGCCCGGAACACCCGCTTCGCAAAATCGAATAATTGATCGTAGGAAAAAATCTTTTCGTTCATAATCATGAATAACAGGGATGGCCTGGATTGTGATCAGTAAGAGTTTCAAAATTGCTACCCGAAGGTAAAGCCCGGTTGGGGAACACGGCATCCAGTGCCATCTGTCTAACTCCTGAATATTTGTAAAAAAAAGCCCCAAACCATTTGGGCGGGGCAAAAATAAAGCATTCTCTAGAATGGCAGATCGTCGGCTGCGGCAGGCTCGTCGGCCCCATGAGCGGAGTGCGGTGGCTCGGACGCCGTCCCCGAAGCCGGTGCATTATAGCCAGTGGTACCCGGAGCAGCATCGCCCCTGCCACCTAATAACTGCACTTCCCTTACGCGCAGTGACAGCGTAGCACCTGCTGATCCATCGTTGCGGGTGAATGTCCTGACCTCAGGCGTTCCTTCAGCGTAGATTTGCTTTCCACGGGTGAGGTACTGAGAAATACCTGTTCTGTCTGTCCACCACGCACAATCGACCCAGGTGGTCTTTTCCTGATTATTCCCCTGACTGTCCCGGAATCGTTCAGTATGTGCGACCGTGAAATTGATCACGTTCTTTCCGTTAACTGTATTGACAATACAATCCTTTCCTAGATTTCCGATAATTTGCATTTTTAACATAGTGCTCAAGTTTTAAAGTAATAATACTGTAATATTAATATAATAATTGGCAATATAAAAATAATTGCGAAATCCGGGAAATTTAGTTATAAGCAAAAGATTATCAATCCGATACCTGTCTCCACCGCGGGTGGAGAGTCTCAGGTCTACCTAACGCGGGAAGCCCGGTCGCCAAACGTCTGTTAAATAAATTCGTATCTTTGCAGATTAACCTGTTGAACCGTTCTATTATAATTACACAATGAGCAAAAAAGGAAAAGTTTTAGTAGCCATGAGCGGTGGCATCGACAGCACCGTTGTCTCCCTGATGCTGAATGATCAGGGGTATGACGTAGTGGGTATCACGATGAAGACCTGGGATTACGCAGCCAGTGGCGGGAGCAGGAAGGAGACAGGCTGCTGCAATATAGATAGTTTCAACGATGCCCGAATGGCAGCGGTGCAACACGGTTTTCCGCATTATATACTGGATATCCGGGAAGAATTCGGAGATTTTGTGGTCAATGATTTTATAGATGAATACCTGGCCGGCAGGACTCCAAACCCGTGTGTACTCTGCAACACGCATATTAAATGGCGGGCTTTGTTAAAGCGCGCCGATGCGCTGGACTGCGAATTCATCGCTACCGGACATTACGCTAAGATCCGTCAGCAGGAAAACGGCAGGTACGTGATCAGCAAGGCTGACGACCCAACCAAGGATCAGAGTTATGTATTATGGGGTCTGCAACAGGATCTTCTGCAACGAACGATACTGCCCCTGGGTGGTTACCAAAAGTCCCAGGTCAGGCAAATGGCGCTGGATTACGGTTATCCTGAACTGGCAAAAAAGAGCGAAAGCTACGAGATTTGTTTCGTGCCGGACAATGACTACCGGGGCTTTCTGAAGCGCAAGGTAGAAGGCCTCGAAGAAAGGGTAAATGGCGGGAACTTTATTGATAAACAAGGCAATGTACTGGGTCAGCATAAAGGCTATCCTTTCTATACGATAGGTCAGAGAAAAGGACTGGATATAGCACTCGGCAGACCAGTGTTTGTCACAGCAATCAATCCCGGAACCAATACGGTGACGCTGGGTGATGAAGAAGATCTGGAAATGAATGACATGACGGTGGGGAAATTAAACCTGATCAAATATGACACGGTTACCCCGGGGATGGAAGCGATCACCAAGATTCGCTACAGGGATGGCGGGACTTTTTCAAGTTTACACCCAGAAGACGGCCGGATCCGGGTATCATTTTATCAGAATGCCAAAGGTATTGCACCTGGTCAAAGTGCGGTGTTTTATGAAGGAGATGATGTTATAGGCGGGGGAATTATCCAGTCTGGGAGAAAATAATCTCCGTACGGTGACTTTAGTTTTGCGTTTATTCAAAACGGCGCACGCACGAAACTCCACACGTAAAGCACAGATTCGCGCAGATCGTTTAGCTCTTCTTCATCAGTGCGGCAAAAAGGGTGTCCGCCTTTTGATCATAGCCTTCAATCAGAACTTTCTTTTCGACTGTTAATCCGAGCTCCGAAAAATAAGCAAGCTGTTCTTCGTTTTCTTTTCTAAATACAGAACACGTGATGTACAGCAGGTATCCTCCCGGCCTGATGACCCCGATAATATTCTCAATGATTTTTCTCTGCCTGGATGCGTAATCAGCGATCGATGCGGGGTTAAAATAATATAATTGCTCCGGCGTTCTTGACCATGTCCCGCTGCCTGTGCAGGGAACATCTGCGATAACCAGATCAAATGCCTCCTGAACTGGTGGGCGGCAAGCTGTGAGATCAGCAACAAAGGCATCGTAGTATTCTATACCTGCCCGTTTAAATCTTTTACGCAGGTTGTTGAGAATCGCCGGTCTGATATCTGACACGGTGAGTTTCACTTTTTCCAGGATATCGCAGGCCAGGATGGACTTACCACCGCTGGCGGCACAGGCATCAAAGACGGAAATTTCTTTGTCCGACGGGAACCTATTTTTAAGTTCTGCCAATATTTTCCCCGTCTTCTGTGAACTAATATCCTGTACCACGGCCTCTTTATCGAGGGTTAATAGCGTATCGATCTTCTGGCTGTTACCCAACCTGAATGAAGATTGCTCCCGCTCAAACGCTATTCCAGCCTGACTTAAGCGGCTTTCTACCAGGTCTTCGCATTGCGGCCTTGCCCGCAGGAAAAGATCGGGCTGAACGAGAAACGACCGTTCAAAATCTTCAAACCTTATCCCATCGCTCAATTCAGATCGCCAGGGAAAAATATGTTGCGGGCTGCCGGCTTTGTTCAGACCTGCTTCTTCCAACAAAGGGAGCCATCCTGCTTCCAAATCCGGATAGCAATCTCTGAGTCCCCTCAGGATCCGATTGCCCGTTTCTTCGCCCTTGTAAGACTTCCCCAGTCTGAAATAAGCGTAACACAAACGGCTGACCTGTCGGCGGTCGGAGCTTCCAAATTTTTTATGCCCTGCGAAATAAGATTTCAGAAAATAGGAAAATGGCTGTCCGCCCTTGTAACTCTCCAGTATCTCAACAGCGGAATGGAGCCAGGAGTAATGGCGGCTTCTGTGGGTCCCGGGTGTCAGTTTGTTATTCTCCAAGCTATATGCTCCCTGTTTGCAGTGATACCACCATTACGGGGATTTTACTGTGTTTGATGACGTATTCTGCAACGCTGCCCAGCAGCAAATTTAGCAGGCCCGTCCTGCCGTGAGTGCCCATCACTATAAGATCTGCTCCGACATCTTCGGCAACCTTCAGAATTTCTTCTTTTGGCGGACCCATGGGATCCAGGCGTTGTACACTTTGCACGTTTTTAAACCGGCTGGCATAATCGTCCAGGATCACATTTGCTTCTTTCATGGCTTTTTCATGATTGGATTCCAGAGGAAGCGCCAGTTCCGGAATGATTTCCCGGGCAGGATCAGCCACGGAAACCACAACAACCGAACCCCTGACCTGGTCTGCGAGCTCAAATCCTTTCAACGCCGCCTCCATGGCGTGCTGGCTGTTATCAACCGCGATCAGTATTTTTTGAAATGACATCTTACCGCTATTAAAAATTTTTAAATGAGATCTGATGTAAAACTACTAAACAATGTGATGGGCACCAAACCCCGGTCGACCTTCCAGTTACCACACCTGTATTTCAAAATCCAGCAGATGATATGCGGGACCACGTTTCTGTTGATGTACGCAGGACTCCGCCGGTTTCGAATCTATTTTTTACTGTTCAGGGATTACAACAAAACAAAACGGGCGGTAATAGATAAGTTATTACCGTCCGTATATTTATTAATTTACACGATGAAGACGATCGCTTTGGATTCAACCAGTCAGACCACTGGCTCCCATCCTTTCTGGTAAGCGCGCGACCATAATTTCTGCGCTTCAGGGTCATTCAGGATATGTCCATTTGCAGGGTTGAGCTTAAGATCCCGGCCTACTCTCCAGGCAATATTGCTGATGAGCATGGCAGCCGTGCTTTTGTGCCCGTCTTCCACATCGCAATTAGGTAATTTATTGTTCCGAATGGAATCAATGAAATTGGCCACATGAAGATTATCCAGGCTGAGGCTGGGGCTTGCAGTATTTCTGCCTTCCATCTCACCTGCATCAGATTTTGATTTGACTTCCCTGATCAGTTTGCCGTCGTTATCATACACTTTATAGTTATCGCCACCGGTATCAAGGCTTCCCTTTTCACCGTAGAAGATGATTCCCCTGTCGGCACCTTCAACCTTTCTGCCGTTTGAACTGCGGCATTCCCAAGTTAGTGCGACTCTGCCGGGATATTCCAGGGTTACTATTTCAGTATCCGGTGTTTCCCAGTCGTCTTTGTAATGGTAGCGGCCACCAATAGCGGATACTCGTGTTGGGAAATTTACACCAAGTCCCCACCTTGCCACATCCACTTCGTGGGTGCCATTGTTCAGCGCTTCGCCGGTACCCCAATGCCAGAACCAGTGCCAGTTGTAATGTATGAGGCCATCTTTGAACGGCACGCGCGGTGCCGGTCCCTGCCACAGGTCGTAATCCAGCCAGGAGGGCACAGTGCCGGGTTTAAGAAAGTTTGATTTACGGGTGTTGGTGTACCAGGTCTTAGCGAGATAGACCCTGCCAATGACACCATTGTGTAACTCGTGTATCCCCTGTGTTAATACCGGAGCCGAGCGCCGTTGAGCGCCCATTTGCACAACCTTTTTATATTTCCGGGCAGCAGCGATGGCCAGTTCTCCTTCGCGGGGGTTGTGGCTCAGTGGCTTTTCAACATACACGTGTTTCCCCGCTTTGCATCCCATGATGGTAAGTGGTGCATGCCAGTGGTCAGGTGTGGCAATATAGATCGCATCGACATCTTTGTTTTGCATCACTTTCCTGCAATCTTTTTCAATAGCAGGCTCGTCTTTTTGCTGAGACGTACTTAATGTTTTGATTACTTTGCTGAAAACCCTGCTATCGACATCACAAAGCACTGATACTTTTGTGTTAGGTTGATTTGCAAAGGTCTTTGCCATTCCGTTGCCCCTGCCGTTCAGTCCAATGCAAGCAACATTCATCCGGTCGTTTGCACCGATGATATTTCGGTAGCTTTTGGCGCTCATTCCCAGCAAGGAATCGCTCAGACCCAGCCCCACGACGCCGAGGCCAACATTTTTAATAAACTCCCTTCTTTTGTTCATTGTCAAATATTTTTTGATGATTTATAAAGGCAACACTTTGATATTTTTGAATGCAACGAGTCCGCCGTGTTCCTGCAAAAGTAATTTTCCTTTTTCCACGGTTCCGAACGCTGGCACCACTTTGTTAAATTTACTCAGAGCAACGGCATCGGTAAATTCTTTGTTGCCACGGGTAAACTTCAGGATCAGTTTACCATTCAGCCAATGTTCCACCTGATTGTTTTTGGAGACAATTTTGATCGTGTTCCATTGACCCGGAGCATTTACTTTTTTGATTTTCTCATTGGGAGGTAAGATATCGTATAGGGAACCACAAAGATGATTGGCTTTTTGGTTATCCTCGGCCAGCTTATCATCCAGGATCTGGTACTCAAGTCCCAGGTTGCCGCCCTGCTGATACTTTGTGAAGAAGTACTTGATACCGCTGTTGCATCCGGGTTCGATCTTATAATCTACCGTAAAAATAAAGTTCCCATATTCGTGTTCGGTTACGATATCGCCTCCACGCTCGCTCTTGGTGGTCGACAGGCTGCCGTTCTCAACTGCCCAACCCTTTGAAACCGGCTTGCCTCCGGTGGTCGTCCATCCGTCGAAGGTTTTACCATCAAATAATAATATCCAGCCTTTTTTTTGCTCCTGTTTGGTAAGCGTATTGTCGTTTTTTTGGGAGAACCCTGCATGTGCAATAAGCAGAAGCAGTAAGATCAGTTTAGTTTTCATTTCTTTATTTTTATGTTTTTAATGGTCACCTCCCTACGGGAGATTAACCTGCCTTCGGGAGGCAGCCATGTCTGCCTGCAGGTACAGATCGGTACGCCCGCCCGGACGATGCGTCCGATTCGCGCGGGGGCAGGGAATTTACCATAGAAAATTTTACTCGCATTATTTGATATTTATTTTAGCGCCTATGAGCGCTTCGCGGTTCGTTGCGGTTAGAATAAATCTGCTCGAAAATTTTTATGGACATTTTATCGTTTAGTTTTTGAATTAATGAGCGAAAAGTACATTAATTTTTTAAGATCTTGAAGATTCTTCTGCAGAGCGGCGATCGTCTTCTGGCGTCCAACGCGCCCGGGCAAACCTAAATCATTTTGCTGTATGCCTTTGCATTATCTACGAAATCGTTATAGCCCTGTTACTGAGAATAAGTAATTAAAGGTTTTTTTTGCCAGGATTTTAAAAACTAGGTAGCTATACACCATCGTCCGCCAAAGGCGGATCAACTTCTCTGTTCGGCTAAAAACAAAAAACCCCTCAGCATAAAACTGAAGGGTCTTAATAAGAATGAGGCAGCTACCTACTCTCCCGCATTTTGGTGCAGTACCATCGGCCTTAAGGGGCTTAACTTCTCTGTTCGGAATGGGAAGAGGTGAACACCCTTGGTATAACCACCACAAATAGATGATGCGGCTAACCGCATTTAATAACTTAACATATTGGAAAAGTTAGAAAAGTACCTAACTAAAAAAAAATTAAAGCTTACGGGCAATTAGTACTACTCGGCTTTGATGTTACCACCTTTACACCTGTAGCCTATCAACGTCATAGTCTCTGACGGCCCTTAAAAGTAAACTCATCTTGAGGAAGGTTTCACGCTTAGATGCTTTCAGCGTTTATCCTTGCCATACTTAGCTACTCTGCACTGCACCTGGCGGCACAACAGATACACCAGCGGTATGTACGACCCGGTCCTCTCGTACTAAGGTCATGTCCTCTCAATTTACTAACGCCCACCACAGATAGGGACCGAACTGTCTTGCGACGTTCTGAACCCAGTTCACGTGCCACTTTAATCGGCGAACAGCCGAACCCTTGGGACCTTCTCCAGCCCCAGGATGTGACGAACCGACATCGAGGTGCCAAACCTCCCCGTCGATATGAGCTCTTGGGGGAGATCAGCCTGTTATCCCCGGAGTACCTTTTATCCTTTGAGCGACGGCCCTTCCATTCAGAACCGCCGGATCACTTTAGCCGACTTTCGTCCCTGCTCGGCCTGTATGCCTCACAGTCAAGCTCCCTTATACTAATGCGCTCTGCGTACGATTACCAACCGTACTGAGGGAACCTTTGCAAGCCTCCGTTACGCTTTAGGAGGCGACCACCCCAGTCAAACTACCCACCATGCACTGTTTCCCGTCAGGGATTAGATTCTAAATCAAAGAAGGTTGGTATTTCAACGACCGCTCCACCCTACCTGGCGGCAAGGCTTCGTAGCGTCCCAACTATACTACACATCCGTAATTCAAAATCAATGCAAAGTTGTAGTGAAGGTTCACGGGGTCTTTCCGTCCCGTGGCGGGTAACCGGCATCTTCACCGATACTACAATTTCACCGGGCTCGTGGAGGAGACAGCGTTCAACTCATTATACCATTCGTGCAGGTCGGAACTTACCCGACAAGGAATTTCGCTACCTTAGGACCGTTATAGTTACGGCCGCCGTTTACTGGGGCTTCAGTCAGAAGCTTTGAGCCGATAAATCGGCTCGAACATCCTTCCTTAACCTTCCAGCACCGGGCAGGTGTCAGGCTCTATACGTCATCTTTCGATTTTGCAGGGCCCTATGTTTTTGTTAAACAGTTGGTTGAACCATTTTACTGAGACCCCACCGAAGTGGGGTACGCTTTATCCCGAAGTTACAGCGTCAATTTGCCTAGTTCCTTCTCCACGGCTCACCCGAGCGCCTTAGAATACTCATCCCGTCTACCTGTGTCGGTTTGCGGTACCGGCTGCTATGCTCGCTTTTCTTGGAAGAACTTTCACCACTCCGCCTCACCCGAAGGATCCGCTCAGCTAATCCGTCAGCTTAGGTGGCTAGCATTCTTCGTCACTTTTAATGCATAGCAGGCGCAGGAATATTAACCTGCTCTCCATCGTCTACCCCTTTCGGGTTTGACTAAGGACCGGGCTAACCCTGATCCGATTAACGTTGATCAGGAACCCTTAGACTTTCGGCGATAAGGTTTTTCACCTTATTTATCGTTACTTATGCCTACATTTTCTTTTGAAACCGCTCCAGCATGCGTCGCCGCACACCTTCGATGCTGGTTTCAATGCTCCCCTACCGCTTTTCCACCGAAGTGGAAAAACATAGAGCTTCGGTTCATGGTTTGATACCCGATTATTTTCCGCGCAGAGTCTCTCGACCAGTGAGCTGTTACGCACTCTTTAAATGAATTGCTGCTTCCAAGCAAACATCCTGGCTGTTATAGAAACTCCACATCGTTTGACTAACTTAACCATGTATTGGGGACCTTAGCTGCTATTCTGGGTTATTTCCCTCTCGGCCACGGACCTTAGCGCCCGCAGCCTCACTCCCGGAGATATGTACTAGCATTCGGAGTTTGTCAGGGTTTGGTAGGCGGTGAAGCCCCCTAGCCCAATCAGTAGCTCTACCTCTAGTACACTTCATAATCCGAGGCTGTTCCTAAAAACATTTCGGGGAGAACGAGCTATCTCTCAGTTTGATTGGCCTTTCACCCCTATCCACAGGTCATCGCAAGACTTTTCAACGTCAACGCGTTCGGTCCTCCATTCTGTGTTACCAGAACTTCAACCTGCCCATGGATAGATCACAAAGTTTCGCGTCTACCCCCACTGACTATTCGCCCTATTTGGACTCGCTTTCGCTGCGGCTCCGTTATTTAAAACTTAACCTCGCCAGTGAGGAGTAACTCGTAGGCTCATTATGCAAAAGGCACGCCGTCATCCCGCATTGCTGCGAGACTCCGACCGCTTGTAGGCGTATGGTTTCAGGTACTATTTCACTCCCTTATTTAGGGTTCTTTTCACCTTTCCCTTACGGTACTGGTTCACTATCGGTGTCTGAGGAGTATTTAGCCTTACCAGATGGTGCTGGCAGATTCAAGCAGGATTTCTCCGGTCCCGCCCTACTCAGGATACTGCTCGTCCTCATCAATTTCTGTTTACGGGGCTTTCACCCTCTATGGCTTAATTTTCCAAAAAATTCAACTTGATGATGATTTCTAAATGCAGTCCTACAACCCCTATGGAGCACGCTCCATAGGTTTAGGCTCTTCCCTGTTCGCTCGCCACTACTTAGGGAATCATTGTTATTTTCTTTTCCTCCGGGTACTTAGATGTTTCAGTTCTCCGGGTTGGCTTCCTGCCTTACAGCAGGATGTCATGCCTTCAGCATGACGGGTTGTCCCATTCGGAAATCCAGGGATGTAATACTCGTGTGCAGTTCCCCCTGGCTTATCGCAGCTTACCACGTCCTTCTTCGCCTCTCAGACCCAAGGCATCCACCGTACGCCCTTAATTGCTTTAAAAAAATTAGAAACTAGATCTAAAAAATTAGTTTATTGTAGTTTGTTACCCGACCACATTTCTTCAGACCAACCAAAAAATGGTGTGATGTTCAAAAATTGTGATCAGTTATGTTAGGTACTCTCCTAACAATATTTTTCCAATATGTCAAAGAACTTGATCCTAAAATCTGCTCGCGCAAATCCTCAGGATTTTGTTGATAATCTGATTATGAACCAGCAGGCCCTAAGCCATTATCATCATGTAAAGAACTAATTCAAAAATGTGGAGGATATCGGAGTCGAACCGATGACCCTCTGCGTGCAAGGCAGATGCTCTGGCCAACTGAGCTAATCCCCCGTATTTG